>NZ_JBBHKB010000004.1:0-641485 GCF_037482965.1 Pedobacter anseongensis
GTCAAAGGCTTGCATGGCTGTTTATGTTTTTTGGGAATGCTAAGATAACGTACGGTGCAGGCATTTTGTTATCCGACTTTTCAACATGGGAATGTGGAAATCTCTGCTGGCTAAACAATGCTGGGTTTTAATGGTTATCTGTTTGATGAAGATCGCAACCTATAACATCAACGGGATCAATGGCAGGCTTACTGTGCTTTTGAAATGGCTGAAGGAGGCCAGACCAGATGTGGTATGCCTACAGGAGCTGAAATGCCAAGACAAAGATTTTCCGGCCAGGGAGCTATTGAAGGCTGGTTACCATTCGATCTTCCACGGACAGAAGAGCTGGAACGGGGTGGCGATATTGGCAAGGGAAGAGATCAGGGAAACCAGGCGCGGACTTGACGGGGATCCCTCTGATGAACATTCCCGGTACATCGAGGGTTTTGTCTATGGGATGGTGATCGGTTGCCTGTACCTTCCCAACGGGAATCCGGCACCAGGACCGAAGTTCGATTATAAGCTGGCCTGGTTCAAGCGGCTTCACCTGCATGCAAAGAAACTGCTCTCCTTCGATCTTCCGGTGCTTTTGGTCGGGGACTATAACGTGATCCCGACCGACCTTGATACCTATAGGCCCGAGAAATATGTGACCAATGCGCTGTTCTTTCCAGAGAGCAGGTCGGCCTATAGGAAACTCTTGAAGCAGGGGTGGACCGATGCGATCCGCACCCTGTACCCGGATGAGCGGGTCTATACCTTTTATGATTACCTGAGGGGTGCCTATGGCCGCGATGCAGGGCTGCGGCTGGACCATTTTCTTTTGAACGATATTGTGGCTGGTCGCCTGAGCGATGGTAGGGTGGACAGACACGTGCGCGGCTGGGAAAAGTCCAGCGACCATTGCCCGGTATGGATCGAGCTCAACGATTAGCTGCGTGCAAACTTAGCTGTGTTCTAGCTTCAGAAGGCTGGCTTTTCTTCGGCTATATTTTCCCGGACAGAAAGGCTTTCAGGTAGGGAGCGGTTCTACTTTTGGCATGGCTGCTCACTTCGGCAGGAGTGCCCTTTGCCACCACTTTTCCTCCCTGGGACCCCGCGCCAGGTCCGATATCGATGATGTGATCGCTCCCTGAAACCACGTGCATATCGTGCTCGACCAGTACGACCGTATTGCCGGCGTCGACCAGACGGTCGAGCTGAGCCATCAGCCGCTCGACGTCGCTCGGGTGAAGTCCGGTCGTCGGCTCATCGAGGATGTACAGCGTGCTTCCGTTCTGCGCGCGCTGGAGCTCGGTAGCCAGTTTGATCCGCTGCGCCTCTCCTCCAGAAAGTTCGGTGGCCGATTGGCCTAGCCTGAGGTAGCCAAGGCCTACTTCCCTTACCGTTTCTAGGGCCCTTGAAATGGCGGGCTCTTCGTCAAAGAAATCGCAGGCCTCGTCCACTGTGAGCCTGAGCACATCGGCAATGTTCTTGTCCTTATAGGTGACCTGAAGGGTGTCCGCATTGTACCTTGTTCCCGAGCAGACCGGGCAGGGGGTGTACACGCTGGGCAGGAAAAGGAGCTCTACCATCACCTGGCCTTCGCCCTGGCAGTTGGCGCACCTTCCCTTGGCCACGTTGAAGGAGAACCGCCCTGCATCATAGCGCTTTTTCCTGGCTGCGGGCGTACCGGCAAATAGTTTTCTCACCGGATCGAAAAGCCCGGTATAGGTGGCAAGGTTGCTCCGTGGCGTGCGGCCGATGGGCTTCTGGTCGACCACGACCAGGCGCCGGATCCCCTTTAGTCCTCCGATCAGCTGGCCCCTTGCGGTTTCGGGAGTCTGCTGTTCCAACAGGTCCGTTCCGCTTTCCACTTCTTCCGCTTCTCGCCTTTGTCCAAGCGCTGCGCCAACCAGCTCCACCAGTACCTGGGAAATCAGGCTGCTCTTGCCGGAGCCTGAAATGCCGGTTACACTGGTCATCAGCCCGATCGGGATGGAAACGCTGAGGTCATTAAGGTTGTTCTTGTAGACGCCCTGCAGTTCCAGCCATTGCTCTGGCTTCCTTTTGGGTTTGCTGTTCGTTTTACCAGATTGTGTTTCGGGATATAGATATTTGGCGGTGATGGACTGCCTGCAATTTTTGATCTCTGCCGCAGGACCATTATGGATGACCCGGCCGCCATTTTCCCCAGCGCCGGGTCCGATGTCCACGATCCAGTCGGCATGGCGGATGACCTCGATCTCGTGCTCGACCACAAAGATCGAGTTGCCGTCCTGTTTCAACCGGTCGAGGATGTTCAATAGCGCCCTGGTATCCGCAGGATGCAGTCCCGCCGATGGCTCGTCCAGCACATAGACCACGCCGAACAGGTTGGAGTGGACCTGGGTGGCCAGCCTGAGCCGCTGCAGTTCTCCCGGGGACAGTGTCGGGGTGCTGCGTTCCAGGGTGAGGTAGCCCAGTCCGAGTTCGAGCATCACTTCGATCCTTGCATATAGGTCAGCTGCGATGCGCTGGGCAACGATCTGTTTTTCCAGGTGGTCGCTGTTCGGGCTATCCTTCTTTGCGATCTGTTTGGCATAGGGGGTGAACATCTGTTGCAGGGCCAGTAGGGGCTGCCTGTTCATCTGGGCAATGTCCATCCCTTCGAATTTTACCGAAAGTGCCTGTTTTTTTAGCCGTTTGCCCCCGCAGACCGGGCACTGGCTACCGGTCATGAACGAAAGTGCCCGCTTTTTCATCAGCTGGCTCTGGCTGTTGGCAAAGGTCTGCAGCACATATTTTCTGGCTCCGATAAAGGTGCCCATGTAATCGAACTGTTTATTTGTCCTGATGGCCCGTTGCACCTCCTCTCTGCTATAACCGGGATAAACGGGCACCGAGGGCGATTCTTCGGTATACAGGATGAAATCTCGGTCCTTTTTGGAAAGCTGCTTCCATGGGATGTCGACGTCGATGCCCATGGTGGTCAAAATGTCCCGCTGGTTCTGTCCCTGCCAGGCCGTTGGCCAGCTGGCGACCGCGCGCTCGCGGATGGTCTTGGTGTCATCGGGTACCATGCTCTTTTCGGTCACCTCATAAACCTTTCCAAGTCCATGGCAGTTTTCGCAGGCGCCCTCGGGCGTATTTGGCGAAAAGCCTTCCGCGTAGATGATGTCTTGTCCCTTTGGGTAATCGCCGGCCCTAGAGTACAGCATGCGCAGCAGGTTGGAAAGGGTCGTGACGCTGCCCACGGTAGAGCGCGTTGATGCCCCGCCGCGCTGCTGTTGCAGGGCTACCGCTGGCGGAAGTCCGGAAATGCTGTCCACCTCGGGGATGGACATCTGGTTGAAGAGCCGCCTTGCATAGGGAGATACGGATTCCAGGTACCTGCGCTGCGCTTCTGCGTACAACGTGCCGAAGGCGAGCGATGATTTTCCGGATCCTGACACTCCGGTAAAGACTACCAACTGGTCCCTTGGGATCTCCAGGTCAATGTTCTTCAGGTTGTGTTCCCTGGCGCCCTTGATAATGATGTGCGGTGAATTTCTGTATGATGGCATAGTTATCGAACAAACCAAATGGCATCCTAGTTTTTTTGAATTAGCTAGGCGAAGACGGCGTTCTAATGGTGTCAAGTTCCCCGGCCTAATCTGCCGGGGATCTGACTTTGTGTATGTCGGACTTATTTGACCGCAAGCAAGGTTACCTTTTCGATTACCGGCGGCGCAGCGAGCAGTTCATCTGCATGGGCCATTAATGCCTTGGGGATCTCTCCGCCCAAATGTGCATCTCGCCCAGCTTCATCTTCGAACGTATCGAAGATGCCGAAGGTTGAAGGTCCGAGCTGCAGCGCGTACCAGCGGATGGTTCCTGGCTCGGCCTGGGCCAATGGCAGGGCACTTTTAAGAAAGTCGGCAACTTGCTGCTCTTTACCGGGTTTGGCCTCAAGGCGGGCCAGTAATGCTAAATTTTCCATTTTGTTTATATTTAAGTGGGATTGTCGACGGTAAAAATTACCGCCACCATTAATGCCTCACGAATGGTGCCACGATTTGCTTTTAACTTCCAAAAAATTCAGATAATTAAGGCTGGAAATGATAAAGTGCCATAACCGGTGCCTGAAAGGGTCTAATAACGTAATGGAAAGAAAATAGGATATTAAACTGTTGGTCGTGGGGCGGCTGGGATGATCCCAAATTGGGCCATATGTTCCGCTCCAAGGTGGACATTCTCAGCTTGAAAGGTTGCTTCCGGGGTTGGATTAAGGATTGGAATTGTAGAGTATGTCTGGTCCTGGATTGATAGCCACATACGTTTAATTGTTCATATCACTCTTGGAAATGTGCTTCTGAAGTTCTAGCTATAAGAGGTAACAAGAAATGAGAGCATATTATGGTTTTGACCGATAAGTGACCTAAGCTAGGATGCGATATGCTTACATTTGGATTTTATCTTCATTATATGAAAAAAATAGGATTCCTTTCCTTCGGCCATTGGGCCGATCATCCCTCATACCAGGCGCGTACCGCTAGCGATACCTTATTGCAGTCTATCGATTTGGCTGTTGCAGCCGAAGAGATTGGCGTTGATGGTGCCTACTTTCGCGTTCACCATTTTGCAAGGCAGCTCGCCTCGCCCTTTCCATTGCTTTCAGCCATTGGTGCTAAGACCTCGAAGATCGAGATTGGGACGGGCGTGATAGATATGCGTTATGAAAACCCCTTATATATGGTCGAAGACGCTGGTGCGGCAGATCTGATTTCAGGTGGACGTTTGCAATTGGGCATTAGCCGTGGTTCGCCCGAGCAGGTGATCGAAGGCTGGCGCCATTTTGGTTATGCACCTGAGGAAGGCCGTAATGATGCCGATATGGGTAGGGAAAAGGCTTTGGAATTTTTGGAGCGTTTGAAAGGCAAAGGGTTTGCCCAGCCTAATCCAAATCCGATGTTTCCCAATCCCCCTGGGCTGCTTCGTCTAGAACCACATTCCGATGGACTGCGCGAGCGGATCTGGTGGGGAGCTGCTTCCAACGCGACAGCAGTCTGGGCGGCAGAAAATGGGATGCATTTGCAGAGTTCAACATTGAAATTTGATGAAAACGGAAAACCTTTCCATATCCAACAGGCCGAGCAGATCAGGCTGTATAAAGATGCCTGGAAGAAAGCGGGGCATTCCCGTGAGCCAAGGGTTTCGGTAAGCAGGTCAATCTTTGCGCTGATGAACGACCAGGACAGGATGTATTTTGGCGGACATGGCAAAGGATCAGATAGCTTTGGCTATATCGAGCCTACCCAAAGGGCGGTGTCGGCAGGGGTTATGCCGCAGAACCAGATCAACTGATCAGGGAACTGGCAGCAGACGAGGCGATTCAGGAAGCCGATACAGTCTTACTAACTATTCCCAATACTCTGGGCGTGGATTACAATGTCCATGTTCTTTCTTCTATTTTGGAACATGTGGCTCCAGGACTTGGCTGGAGATAATATTTTGAATTTCTTTAAGTCGGACAAAACATATTGGCAGCGTATGCGTTTAATATTCCGAGAGCGTTAATTTAGATGAGCGGGAAGAGCCTTTGGTTTTTCCCGCTTTCTTGTTTTAATCCCTATCATAGTCTTTCACCTTGATGGTGAACTCGAAATATTTCTCGGTCATCACGATCATGATCCGTCCGTTTTCAACTTCCTTATAGCCATATTCATAGCAGTAATAGTATCTCCCTTTTTTGGTCTCCAGTATATTGGTGTAGAAATTGAAATTGAACCCCTTGTCCAGCATTTCCCCACGTGTAAGGAATTTCGGCTCGCCTTCCCAAGCGCCGGTATCGGCCATGATCCTTCGGTTTCTGAGCAGGTCACGCGATATCTGGTAGACGTGCTTGGGCTCGTCCCATTTCGCATGTTTGCGCTTGTTGGAATTGGCCTTATTGCGACAGGTATCGTTGCAGTACTTTTTATCGCTACGTCCAAAGAGTTCTTTTTCGCAGTAGCCGCAACGGTGTTCGGTCTCGTATTTCAGCGTAGGCATAGCTTTTATCTGATTTTCAGTTAGATATCCGGTAGCTAAACGTTTGAAACGGTTAACTGGTTTTGCAACCGACTATTTTTTTTGGGTGTAGCAAACTTTGCAGTTCACCAAGATCAATTAGTTATGGTAACGATGATGTATAGCGAGGCTTTTGCCTCAAGTCCCATGAGACATTATTTTTTCGACCTCAAACAAGGTCATAGTGGAAACAGTTTTCTTCAGATAAGCTGTAGTGAAAGGCAGTCGGACGGTTCTCATATAAGGAACAGGATCGTCATTTTCCTGGAACATATGCCCGACGTAATAGAAGCGCTCACTTCCATATGCCACCATGCCAGTTACCTGAAATTGGCAAGTCCTAAAGGTGGAACAGGAGATCATCCTGAGGGGCAGACCTTAAAGCTATATCCCACTCCATTGCCCGATCCGAACATAAGTCCAATAGAACGCATGAAAAAAACTGGAGCAGGCTCGCTTGCAGATGAGGAACTTGTCTCTTTGCTTTTTAGCGCAGGCCTTACCGATGAGCAATCAATATCACTTGCGCGAAGTATCTTGAAGGAGTGCGGAGGATTAAAGGGAGTGGGGAAGGCTAGGGCTAAGAAGCTAAAAAGTGTTCCCGAAATCGGAAATATTCGTTCCAGCGCTATCCTTGCTGTAGTTGAGATAGCTAAGCGCCTCAATGCTGTTGGGACTTCCTAGCCTGCATTGTGTGCTACCCTGCATGGTGTAAATAAATACCGCCTTACTGATTTCCATGTCAGCCTAGATTAATGTCTCCATGGTCGTTAATATGCCGTTTTCTGGTAATTTTTTGATCGTGGGGACAAAAACTCGGCAAAGCTATGGAGCTCCGCTGGCGACGAACGGCGAAATTACCGCGTTGCGGTTCCGTCCCGTAATTTCTAGTTCTCTGCTGCGCTAACGAGCTCCTGCTTTTCCTCGCAAGTTTTTGTCCCCTAACTCCAAAAAATATATGGGGGATTGGGCTGAAAGGACAAAAACAACGGTTCAATTTTTTATTTAAAAAACCACGAAGATGGAAATTATCACAGGAAGGCTGACCGCAGACGCGGAAGTCAGGGAGTTATCAGAGAGTACCAAAGTAGTAGGCTTTACCATAGCGGTAAACTACAGCTATATGAGCGGGGAGCAGCGAAGAGAGATTGCGAGATTTTTTGAATGTAGTTATTGGAGGAATGCGGGAATAGCCGAATTTCTGAAAAAGGGGGATGTTGTGCAGGTCTTCGGACATGTGGGCTGTAGGGCTTATGTGACGAAGGACGCCGAAGCAGCGGCGGCGCTGACCTTCAGGGTTTCGGAGATCAAGCTTTTTAGTGCTGGCGCGAAGTCGGTTAATACTAACGAACCTGTAAAGGAAACGGGCGACCTACCATTTTAAGCAATCAATTTATTCAAGCATTTAATAGTATAGTCATGGCACATAACCTAAATTTCAATAACGACACACAAAAACACGCTTTCTTTTCGGTGAAGGAAAAAGCTTGGCACGGGCTGGGCACGATCGTGGACAGTTACCCCACTTCAGCCGAGGCGCTGAAGTTCGCGGGGCTGGATTACACGGTTGTAAAACGTCCGCTTTTTACGATGGACAATTTTAACAACGAGTTCAAAGATGACAAGATCGTCCCATCATCTGCGGAGATTGCAGTCCCTAATTTCTTTGCGACCATGCGCACCGATACCGAGCAGGTGCTCGGGGTAGTGGGCAAGGATTATAGCGTTGTACAAAATATAGACGCATTTTCTTTTTTCGATAGCATCGTAGGCGGTGGCGAGGGGATCCAGTACGAGACCGCTGGCGCTCTGGGTAAGGGGGAGCGAATTTTTATCACCGCAAAACTTCCGTCTTATATCCGTGTGGGCAATGATGACTTGATAGAGCAGTATCTTTTTCTTACTACCTCGCACGATGGGGGCGGTAGCATCACCGCTGCATTTACTCCGGTTAGGATTGTATGCAACAATACATTGAATGCTGCAATGCGCAACCATAAAAACGCAATCCGAATCCGTCACAGCTCGGGAGCTGGCGACAGATTAAAACAGGCGCACATCTTAATGGGTATTTCTGGCAGCCTTGCAGGGGAGTTGGAAGAGATTTTCAACCACTGGGCAAAGGTGCGCATTACTGACGCAGAAGTTAAAAAACTGGTGCAGGTTGCTATGGCGCCCAATAAAGAAGTATTGCAGAAACTGCAGCAGCGAGCCGACGATGAAAATTCTGTGGTTTACAGAAACATTGTCGATGAGGTTTACAGCTATGCAATGGGCAACCAGACCCAGCAGATGGAGACCACGGCGGGAACTGTCTTTGGTGCCTACAATGCGGTAACGGGCTACTTCCAAAACGTGCGCAAATTCAGGGATGGCGAGGCAAAATTTAAGTCCATCACGGAGGGGACAGCAAAGCAAAGGGCACAGGTTGCCTTTGAACTCTGCGCAGATTTTGCCAGTAAGGGATCGCTTCCATTCAGTTAATCAAAACAGGGGCGGGAAACCGCCCCACTTTAAACCCAGCAAGATGATGAAAAGCAAAAACAGGAATGAGCGCCGCAAACTGAAAAAGATCGCCCAAGCGCTCAGGCTCTTGCAGAGCCTTGAAGAAATGGAACTTTCCAAAAATGATGCCTTCGAGGTGCAGCTCGCCAAGGGGCTGCTCATGGGGATCATTGAGTACAGTGGCTACAGGGCAAAATACCATTGGCTATTTGGGATCAGGCTCCTGAAGGCGCCAGATTGGACAGGTAAATAGGATGATAAATTAAAATTCAAGAAAATGACACAGGAAATAAAGGTTAATCTCACTTTGACACTCGAGGGAGATATACAACAATCGAAGACCGATATGGAAAACTTTGTAAATGATCTGATGATCAATGTCATCAACACCAAGGCTTTTTCACTGAACGGATACAAGATCAACAAGATACAGGAAGAGGCAGAAATCTACGCTCCAAATCCAGAGCGGGGCGAAGGGGTTTGGGACTTCGTAGAAAAATACTATCCGAAATATTATTCCTGCAACGAGATCATGCGCAACGATGACCTTTGCAAGATCGTAAACGGTGAACTTAACGGAGATGCCGAAATCATGTTTGATAGAGAATTTGAAGGAAATATTGAGCTGGCAACGGCTGCCTTCGACCAGTCTACCAAATATGTGTACGAGCGCGCGATCGTAGGCTACCAGCGCAGCCAGCAGGGGACAATCTCGATTGTGTGGGGATTGCAGGATGTGGAAGAAAGGGCAAAAGATAATGGGTATCTGCTTAAAGAGGGCGAAGCGCAGAAGGTGCTGGATATGCTCAAGGATAAGCACGATTGCAATATCGGGATAACTTGGGACGTGATCGACAATTATTTGAGTTATATCGTTCCCGATTCGCTAGAGGATGACGGGATCGTGTGGGTGCCGATCATGTTTCAGGGAAAGGAATATCTGGGTAGGGAGATCCCAGATCTGAACGACAAAGATTTTTCGCTGACCGTTGCGCCCATCAGCCTTTCAGAGGCGATGAACCTTGACGCTAATGGTAACGGAACGCCCGAGGCTACCCTGAAAGATGAACTCATTGCATACTACGCAACCGAGGAAGAACTCAAGTTATCAAATAAGGAACTATTCGATCTAATCTATAACTAAATATTGTATTATGGAGATTTTAAGAATGGGCGAGGAACTTGCCAAGGGAAAAATTGCGGTCGTACTGGCTGGGCTCGGTGCGCCAAGAATTACAGTTGTCTCGGACTCGATTGAAGAGTTGCAGCATTATGCGGTTACCTATTCTGCCTTTTGGGAAATGGGCAGCAGGAGATGGCGGGGCGGCAAGCTGACAGGCTACCCTGAAGGAGATGAAATGGACTTCAACGGTCTGGTCTGGAAAAACCACAAGGGAGTGAGGAAATGTGTGCTGGATTCCATAGTGGACTATCGAAGCGATCTGTACCAACGTTGCCTGAACGAAATCATGGATGCCACCTGCTAGGGAGTTGCCCCGAGAAATCGGGGCGACTCCACGTTTAGCCGAGCATTCCAGTTGAAACTAAATAAGATCCACATGAAACATACCGTAAGCTTTTTTAAAAGAAAGATCAAGGAGATCAATGATGGCCTTGAAAGGGTGGTGAAGCAATTTTGTGAAGCTAACAACCTCTGAATAAAGGCAGCCGAAAAGCTGCCTCCATCGAGCGTCCACGTTTAGATCAATTGCTGCCTATTTGAAACATTCGGTTTTTATGGCTAAGATTGTAACTGGTAAATCTGTCCGCTTATCTTGGAACAAACGCTCCTAAAATACGTCAATGCTTTTTCACGTTTAAAACGTGGTGGAACACGGTATGGACTGGCTCCCCATAAACCGGTATTATTGATTTCCCTGATCGAACTGGTGGAAAGAGGGATTGTTCGGCTCAATGAATTTGCAGTTTCGGCGGACCTTGTGGGAACCTTCAAGGAAAACTGGCAACTGCTCGTACCAACCTTACACCAGCCTGATTTTACCCAGCCCTATTTTTATCTGCAGAGCGAGAGGGTGACGGGCGAACCTCTCTGGACGTTGAAACCAAATCCCGGTTGCCAGATAAACTCCCATATCAAATCCGTATCAAGGCTCAGTGAAGTCTGCGCCTACGGATATTTTGCTCCCGAACTTTTCTTGCTGCTAACTGATCCATCAAGTAGCTCAGTGCTTAAGGATGCGCTCCTGGATACCTATTTCAAACTTCAAAAACAGATTTTTTATAATGCCAAGGGAACGGGCGATGGCTATCTTCATGACCAGATCTCAGATATTCTGAATGAGCCAGAAGCAAAAAAGCGCCACGTAAGTATCCATACCGAGGAGGATGTATTTGTACGTAATGGACTGTTCAAAAAGATGGTGCCCAAGATTTATGGCAACCGCTGCAGTTTTACCGGTATGCAGCTTTCAAGTACTTTTGGACATTTGTTTGTAGATGCGTGCCATATTGTACCATTTTCGCTCACCCACAATGATAGCGTGACCAACGGAATTGCGCTCTGCCCAAACCTGCACCGAGCTTTTGACAGGGGACTGGTCAGTATTGATGAAAATTATCGCATTATTATATCTGGGCATGTCCTTGAGGACATTGAGCATAGTTATGGGATTCGAAGGCTGCACGGCAAACCGATCACGTTGCCCCATGAGGTTTCTCAGCATCCTGCCCAGGAATATATCGGTTGGCACAGGGAAAACCTGTTCAAAGGATGATATCTTGATCAGCAGATCATTTGCGGTGAATACTTTTTTAATCGCCGCAAATTTGCGGTGATTATTTTTTTTTGTCCAGCAACTGCATTAGAATTCGTTTAGTCTTAGGATTACCGAAGGCTTGAAATGACTTGATTAATGAGTTCTGATCCATTCTTCCTATCTTGTGTTGCAGTCTTTCCAAGATATCGGGAATGTCCTCGGCAAGCCTGTTAAGGTTGTTTACAAGATCCACCACCAAGAATTCCAGGGTAGGTTTGATAGGGAAGTGCTGGCGAATGCGGAAGTCAAACTGTATGTTGGCCAGCCTGTAAACCCCATGACGTTTGTGGTTATATACGATCTTTCTATTGTAGAGCTGTGTAGTGCCCACGCCAAGGGAGTTATAGTTGTTTAGCGAGCTGACCAGAACCTGTCGTCCCTGAGGAAGGTACGTATCAGTTCCTTTTCGTCAGGCGGAACTTTTCCAAATACCGAATGTCTAGGATAGTGATAGATCCCTGTAGAAAGTTTCTGTAGCGTTCCCTCTTGGACAAGGGCAGCAAGTATACGGTCTACCGATCCAGTCCATTTTTTGAAGTCTGCTCTCCGGTATAGCTTTCCCTTTTTCAGGTGTTTTTTTATCTCCCTTAACTGTGACATCTTGTTGGTTGGTATGCAAAGCACGATAACGAAAAGATAACTACAAAGAAGATCTTAAAATTTATTTTGGGGATTAGATTTCACTTAACAAGGTTTAATAGAATTAGCACAACAAGGTTTAATAGAAACAGCACGGAGAAGAACTTTGATTTTGGAAAGAAAAAATCATTTTTATTTGTGCGTTTCATCCGCGAATTCTTATATTTGTTAAGGCGATATGGGGGTTTAGATAGAAATTAATTCTAGTAAATAGCTCATTATCAGTTCTTTAACATTATAAAACACTTTGTCGGAAAAATAAAGTATAATTATCTGATTATCAGCGTTTTAGGTATGTTTTGTTATGTCTCTAGATTGGTCCTTTTCTTTTAGGACTGACTGTCAGTGAGTTAGCTTCACTTTATGTATCGGAAAGTAAGGGTTCAATAAGTTTTTCATAGTATTTCTTTTTACGGTAAGAGGAAAAATTTTATTTTTTCTTATTGACCTTACCATGAGTGTTGGATGTGTGTGATAAATGAAATAAATCTTTAAAATTAGTAGTTCTAAAGGTTTATTCGAAGAAATGCGGAGATTAGTTTCCTATTCTGCCCAAAATTTGCGGAGAATAATTTGGTATGCTTAATAAGTTCATAAAACATAATGTAAACAAAATTGTTTACATTTGTATATGTTTGAAAAACTATCCATATTAAAAGGTATTCACCCAGGATTTTTCTTGGAACATGAACTCAAGAAAAAAAAGTTGTCTAAGCGACAATTCGCTATTTCTTTGGCCGAACATCCACAAACTATTGGTACAATTACCAAAGGCAAAAGGGATATGAATACTTCTTTGTCTTTAAAGGCAGAAAAAGCTCTTGGACTAGAAGAAGGTTTTTTAATGATGCTTCAAATGTTTTATGATATTAAAATAGAGAAGGAAAAAAACAACAATAATAATATCCCGAACCTTGATTTAATTCGTCCAATATTATTTTGGGATGTTAAGCTTGAAAAAATTAATTGGGATCAACATAAAGAATTTATTATTTCAAGAGTTTTTGAAAGGGGAAATGAAAATGAGCAAAAAGAAATACAAAGATTTTACGGTAAGGAAACCATCTTAGCTATCCTTTCAAAACTACCTGTTGATAATTACATTAAGACAAAAAAGGTTAAAAACAATTAGGTATGCTTTATTGGAATACCGTAAATGATACCTTAAAAGATGCATTATTGCTACTAATGCAATCTCCAATTTTTGATCAGTTTAGGCTAGTTGGAGGAACATCCCTTAGCTTACAGTTGGGTCATAGAATGTCTATTGATATTGATCTATTTACTGACGCACCATATAGGTCTATTGATTTCGAAAAAATTGAAGAATTTTTGAAAGAAAATTTTACTTACGTTGATGGTTCATTTGGTATGCTGGTAGCAAATGGAAGGTCCTATGCTGTAGGTAAAAGTAATTTAGATAATGTTAAGCTCGATATCAACTATACAGATCCATTTATAAGAGAACCTTTATTCGTAGATGGGGTGAGGTTAGCCTCAGTTGAAGAAATAATGGCTATGAAAATGGAGATTGTTCAACATGAAGGTAGGAAGAAAGATTTTTGGGATATTCATGAAGTACTAGACTATTGTCCAGTTGAGAAAATGATAGTGCTACATCAAGAGAGATATCCTTATGGACATGATAAACAATTAATACGTAAAAATCTGACTAATTTTACAAAGGCTGATAGGGAAATCGATCCGGAATGTTTGAGAGGAAAGCACTGGGAATTGATAAAGCTTGATATGTCAGAATTGGCTATTTAAATAATATTTGTACCGAATTTGTATCTTAACAAACATAACTAACTGTTAATCAATGTCTCTTTACTTTCTGTATTGGAAAGTAAACAGGCAAAATAACACAATCTTTTCTTTCCTATTTAAAATTCCTGCCCCCATCGAATATTTCTTGGGGCGTAGCCTGACGGACCTGTGAGCGTTTGTTTTCAGCTGGGTAGGGCGGTGATTTTTCATCCGCTCTGGAGAGCGTTAATATCGGCAGCTGGTCATCGTCCTTTGCCGTCAGGCCCTTGAGCAGCTTGGTGAAATCAAAACATTTGGATACGATTACATTCACTACGCCGCTTTCCTTTTGCACTTTGCCTTCCACCATCAATAGCCTTGAATGCAATATCTCCTTTCTATAGGTCTCAAAGAGCTTTTCGAAAACTACTAGATTTGAAAACCCGGTCTCATCTTCTATGGAGATAAAACAGACCCCGCCGGCTGTTCCCGGGCGCTGGCGTACGATGACCAGTCCCGCCACCTTTGCGATACGGCCGTTTTCGGTATCGCGGATTTCCTGTGAGGATTTTACGTTGAACAGCTTCAGCTTTTCTCGCACCAAACTAACCGGGTGGGCCTTTAATGAAAGTGCGGTAGAGGCATAGTCCTGTACCACATGTTCGCCCTTGCTCATCAGCGGCAAAGCAATCTGCTGCTCTTTGTCCGACTCGGATGGCTGTCCTTCAAATAACGCTACAGGTCTATCCTTTAGTGCGGAAACTTCCCAAAGAGCCTGCCTGCGGTCAAGACCCAGGGAGCGAAAGGCATCCGCATCGGCGAGGCGTTCCATGGCGCCCACGGAAACCCCAACATCCAACAGTGAGTGGAGATTTTTATAGCCGGAGCCCCTGCCCAGCACCAAGGCCTCCATATCATCTTCACGAATTCCCGATATCTGCCTAAAGCCCAATCTCAGTGCACAATATTTTCCCGATTTTTCTTCCAGCTTATTGTTCCATCCCGAAATGTTCACATCGATCTGCCGAACCTCTACGCCATGGTTCCTTGCATCGATTACCAGTTGCGCAGGCTGGTAAAAGCCCATCGGAAGGGAGTTCAAAATGGCGCAGGCAAAGACATCGGGGTAATAGCATTTCAGCCAGCATGAGACGTAAACGAGCAAGGCAAAGCTGACCGCATGGCTTTCTGGAAACCCATAGCTTCCAAATCCTTCGAGCTGCTTAAAGACCCGTCTTGCAAATTCTTCACTATAGCCTCTTGCGGTCATTCCATCCACGAGCTGTTTTTCGAACTTGGTCACCATGCCGTGCATCTTAAAGGTGGCCATGCTCCGGCGCAGTTCATCGGCTTCGGCAGGGGTAAAGCCGGCGGCTACGATAGCAATCTTCATCGCCTGTTCCTGGAATAAAGGTACGCCCAAAGTTTTGCCCAAAATTTCTTCGAGCTCTTTGGACGGATATTCAACTGGCTCTTCGCCGTTTCTTCGCCTCAAATAGGGATGCACCATATCGCCCTGAATTGGACCTGGACGAACGATCGCTACTTCGATAACCAGATCGTAGAAACAGTTTGGACGAAGGCGAGGTAGCATCTGCTGCTGGGCCCGGCTTTCAATCTGGAACACTCCGATGGTATCGGCAGCACTGATCATTTCATACACCTTCGGGTCATCTTCCTTATTGATCGAGGCCAAAGTAAGGTCAAGGTCGTAATGCTTTTTGGCCAGGTCAAATCCCTTTCGGATACAGGTGAGCATGCCGAGCGCCAGTACGTCGATCTTCAGAAACCCAAGCGCATCGATATCATCCTTGTTCCACTCGATATTGGTACGGTCTTCCATTCGGGCGTGGAAAATGGGGCAGAGGTCGGTCAGTTTGCCACGGGTGATCACAAAGCCGCCGGTATGCTGGCCTAGCTGACGTGGAAAGCCCATCATCTGACGGGTGAGGTCTAAAACTTTTACCAATAGCGGATCCCGTGGATTAAGGCCCTGCTCGGAAACCCTATTGCTTTCAAACCACTCATCTGTAAATTCCCAGATCGAGGCCGATAGCCTATCGATGGTATCGGTGGATAGTCCCATGGCCTTGGCCACATCCCTGAGTGCCCCCTTTTGGTGTAGCTGCGTTACCGTCGCAACTATTGCAGCCCGGTCACGGCCATATTTGTTGTAGATGTACTGGATAACTTCTTCACGACGCTCGTGTTCAAAATCCACGTCGATATCCGGCGGTTCGTTCCTAGCGGATGAAATAAAGCGCTCAAAAAGCAGGTCGAACTTGGTCGGATCGACCGAGGTAATGCCCAAACAATAGCAGATGGTAGAGTTTGCAGCAGAGCCACGCCCCTGGCATAGAATCTTTTGTTCCCTTGCAAACCTTACGATATCATAAACGGTGAGGAAATAAGAAGCATAGTTCATTTCCTTGACGAACTTCATCTCGTGGTTGATGTTGTCCAATACTTTTTGGGGGAGGGGCAGGCCGAACATTTCCTCCGCTCCTTTCCAGGTCAGGTATTCCAACTCTTCCTGCGGTGCCCGTTTGCCCGATAAAATCTCTTCGGGATAAACGTATTCCAATGATTCCAAACTGAACTTGCATTTTTCGGCGATCTCCAAAGTCCTATCGATTGCATCTGGATATTGACGGAACAAACGCTGCATTTCCTCCACGGGTTTTAAATGCCGCTCGGCATTCATCATCAGGCGAAATCCCGCATTATGGATGGTACATTTCTCCCGCACGCAGGTGAGGATGTCCTGAAGTTCCCTTCGTGAAAGGCAATGGTAATAGACGTCATTGGTAGCTACCATTGGTACGCCAAGCTTTTTGCTGAGCTCATCCAACCTGAACATCCTTTTCTGGTCCTGTCCCTGATAGTTCCGGTTGGCGGCAAGGAAAAGCGAGCTTCCTAAATTTTCCTTGTACTCTTTTAGAGCTTGGGGGAAGCTGAGTTCAAAATCAAAGCCCTTTGAAAGTGTATCTGGCGGAACGGCGATAAAAAGGATATCCTTTTGGTTTTGGTAAACATCATTTTTATAAAGGAAACATTTGCCCTTTTCGGCGCGGAAGTTGCCCTCACTGAGCATGGCTGATAATCTGCCATAGGCTTCTCGGTTAGTGGGATAGGCGAGAAGGCTCGGTCCGTCCAAAAGATCCAGCCTACAAGCAGGAATGATTTCAATGTTATGTTTTCTTGCGGCTGAATGCGCTCGGACGATCCCTGCCATCGTGTTCACGTCGGTAATGGCGATTTTGGGATAACCAAAAGCGGCAGCCTGCTCGATGAGTTCCTCCGGATGCGAGGCGCCCCTTAGAAAGCTGAAGTTCGAAGTGACCTGTAGTTCGCAGTAGCCCATAATTGTTTCTCCTATCGTTTTCATTTTATGCAAAAAATCCATGCAGGAACCATGCGGACCCTTCCTCGTTATAGTGGCCCGAGCGGAAGACCCAGTATCTTCGTCCCTTGTCATCCTCCAAGATATAATAATCGCGGTGCTCGCCGTTTGCCATCCACCATTCCTGCTCGATGCGCTCTGGGCCATCGGCTTTTGCAACCTGATGAAGTTCGTCCTTGTAGCGGAAGTTCATCGGCGGGTAGTCGGGGATGGGCGCAGTGACCTGTATGGCAGCTGGCTTATGGAGCATTTCCATCGGACGCGGATTACTCTTCTGCCATTTAATATCAGTCTTTTCGTCCAATGATATGGCAGGGCGGAGTGAACGCTCGGGCCAGTAGTGTGCCTGGGGGATATATCTTCGGATGGCCTGTGGTCCGATCTTTCCGGCGAGCCTGTCAAGCAGCTGCGCAAGGTTCTGGTCTGCAAGGCCAGATTTTCCGCTCCAGAGCTTTTCCTGATGCATAAGGACGGGTTCGGTCTTGGTGGCGGTCAATATGAAAAGCTCAATGCCTAGGGCAGGCTCGATCTTATTGATCTTCATCTCGAACAGTTTGGCCAGGTGCGGAACCTTGTGGGTAGGTTGGTTGGTGCCGATCTTGGTTTCGGTGATCCTTCCATCTAAACGGTAGCCCTTCAGCTCCGCCGATCTTATGCCAAGCCCTTCTTTTTGAAGTCGGGCGCACAGTTCGTGCAATAGTTTTTCGATGGCAATTTCGATGGCGGGTTTGGTTCTTATTGGCTCTAGGCAATATAGGCGTTCCTCATAGGGAGGGGTTACGATAATGGGTTTGATGTGCTCTTCTTCAGTTCCAAGGGCCTGGCCCAAGCGGAGTAGCATTTCATTACCAAACCTGCGCCTTAACATGGAAGCTGGCAGCTGGATGAACTTTCCGATCTTGTCAAAGCCGAGCTTGTGCAGCCGTTCAATAATGGGCTGTTCAAGGCGAAGCGCCATTGGAGGTAAATTTAGCAATGCGTTGTACTGCTGTCCTGATGCAATGATCGGAGATTTTTTGCCCAGTCTTGCTATTGCCCAGGAAGTGCCGATGGTGTCCGAGATGGCTCCGCGGCAATTATAGCCGGATTCCTTGAGCTTGCCGATGATGGTTTCCAGGTAATTTTCCTCTCCGCCGAGCAGGTGCGAGCAGCCGCTGGAGTCGAGAATGATCCCGTCGTGCAGATCGATGGCAACTACCGGTGAATATCGGATCGCCCATTTAGCAATGCGGATGAGCAGTTTTTTGTTGAAATCGATCTTGTCATCAAAGGCTAGGATGTCCGGGACAATGGCCTTGGCATCAGCTAGGGCCATGCTGGCAAATATGCCCTGTTTTTCAGCTTCACAGGAGGCGGCAGTGACCATGATCCTATTTTTCTGGGACATGGTGAACACATAGACGGTGTCTTTTAGTTCTGGTTTTTTGATGGCCAGGTAATCGGTCAATAGGTTGGTGAAATAGATACTTAGGAACCTGCTCATGCGATCTGTCCCCTTTCTGGAAAATCAATAGTTTGGGGCTGGGCATTGGCTTTGCTTTCCAGCGGCGCAAACCGGTCCTCTGCCCATTCGATCAGGAATTTGCCGCCTTCTCCGTTTTTGACTTTGATGAGGTTAACTTCCCACCGCGGATTGCCTACGCCTGGGATGTTGTGATTGATTGCTGTGGGCTGTGGCTTGATTTGCCATCTTGCAGAGCAAGCTGTTGCAGAAAGGCTTCGCTTGGGATCTTTTCTTAACAGGATTCCAGTCACATGGCTTTTTTCGGTTGCCAGTTGCAGCCTGCGGCTCTGGGCAAAGTCAATATCCGATAGTTCGGCAATCACGCAGGCAAGACCTTTACATTTCAGGGCTTCTTCCATCACCCATAAGATTTCCTTTGTATAATAGAGGTCCAGGAATATGATCTGCTGGGGGTTGACACCGAAAGTTTCCAGTGAGGGCGGGAAAAGTTTTCTATTTCTGCTGATCCATAGGCAGGAGTTTCCGTTTTCCATGAGCTTGGCGAGCAGGCCTGCGATAAAACCTTCGCTTGCTGCGGTGTCTTCTGGGTGCTCGGCCAAGAATTCGTGGATGGTACCAGTGGGAAAAATCTGGTTAGGGAAACAGGCTTCGATTGCTCCAAGTCCAAAGCCCTCGCCATTAGCTGTAGGGGCAGATTTAAATCCCTGCGCTGCTGAAATCTGTTGCCTTAATCGAGTTAATATTTCCTGTTTTTCCTTTATCATTGTTGTTTTCATGTGCGAATGATTTACACATGATTTTAGTAACAACAAATCTAATACTAAAAATGTTAGTAATTACTAACATTTTTAGTAAAATTACCAACAGTTTGCTTTTCTCTCTTTTTAATCTAATCATCAATCCTGCCCAAGCCGAACTGCTGAAGCGGTTGATTCGCTGGCTTAATTTGATTTGCCCAGTAGCGTTAAGGTCTTCTGGTCTTTTTCTCCCTTGAAAATTTGTCCTGTGCGTTTTGAAAGATAGAATGGGCGAGGTCGAGCTCGTTGAATAAGGTCATGCACGAGTGTAGCTTGAGATCATCGGGACTACCCATGAGCTTGGTGGGGTTCGCTGTGTTCGCTTTTAAGATGGCACTTGAGATTTTGATCAGCCGCTGTCCGAGAATGGGATGGTCGTAATAGCTTTGTGCTTCTTGCAGGTTAGCGATGCCGTAACGGACGGCCATTTCACTACTGCCGAGCCCCTGAAGCTGTGGAAAGATGAACGGTCTGATAAGTGTGCTGCTGCGCGGATAGGAATCGGTCGAGGTTCGCTGGAGTGGTATTCATTTTTTACGGGTTATTTGAAGTAAAAGTAGAACATGGCTTTGACGATCTGGCTCATGGTGCGTTTGCCGGTGACCCAGTCCGATATGCTTTCCCGATTTACCCCCGTGTCAAAGGCGATCTGCTTGATGCGCAGGCCTTTTTGCTGCATTTTACTTTCCAGCCATTCAGGATTGACCGTACTTGCTGGTGAAGGGGCGAAAGGTACGGGGCTAATGTTCAACGGTAGTTTTGGTATGAATTTGTTAAAGAGTTCTTTCGTTCGACTAGTCAAGGTCGCTTCTGTGGCGTATTTACCAGACTTGGTTTCTCCTTGGGCAACCTCGATCTGGATTTCGTTTCCGGTTACCGAAAGGATCGTAAAGCTCATGTTGGAAGTCTGAGCTTGGCGACCCGCTGCTTTGAGCAGTTTTTCGAGTTCTACCTGGGTCAATAGGTCGTTTAGTTTTTCAATGCCTGGAATACTTTTCATGGTTATCGATTAGCTTGGTTCATTTTGAAAATGGCCATTCTTTTGAACAGCCATTTGTTCGTCATTGCGCCTGTGGGAGGTTACTGGTCCCAAGTCCGTTGAGGTCAGCTTTCGCTTTTTCTATCCATTGCGGCAGTTGCTGTTTGATTTCATCGAGCTTGGTTTGTCCCAAAGCATCTTTTTTCGTGAGGTATTTGACTGCGCCGTATACTGCGGCACCGATCAAGGCTGTTTTCAATAGTCCCATTGTTGTTATTATTTTTTTGGAATAACAATGTTGGGAATTCATTTGTTTACCCGAATGTATTCTTAATACGACTATACCATGGGTATTTGCTGGTAGTTCGGTTCAATTCAGGATTAGGGCAATGATGCCGCCCAAGACAAATACATTTGCAGTCGGTCTTTGCTTTGGGTGGCCCTAACACATGGTATAGATCCAAAGGGGCAGGTACGGGAGGGTACTTGCGATTTGCCTTATCCGATAAAGGATGTTCCGCCGTGAGCCTTTTTGGAAAGCAGGTTCCAAAACGGATGCAACAGTGCGGCCGAAAGTACCAGTGCCAAAATTCTAAAGCTCATTTTTTTCCCAAGGGTTTACCGAAGACAGTATTTTAACGCAGGTTTTGGAGTTTGTGGTATAATCTTTATCTTTGCCGCTCAACAAAAACGATACACATGTAGGATTTCCTTTCATATTCCATAAAGAACCCATGGCCATTCCGGCCGAATCATTCATCTTTAGCGAAAGGATTTCATGTTTACTTTACACCATATTTCATATTCACATCTGGACGGAGATGTGCTGTTCGACCAGCTCAACTTCACTGTGCAATCAAACCAAAAGAGCGCTCTTGTGGGAACTAACGGCAGCGGCAAATCTACGTTGATGAAAATCATTGCCGGCGAATTAAAACCTGCCTCTGGAACGCTCGCAGTGAGCGCAAAACCCTACCTTGTCCCCCAACATTTTGGGCAGTATAACCACCAGAGTATTGCACAGGCGCTCAGGTTGGAGGGCAAGCTCAGCGCATTATTTTCAATACTCGAAGGCCAGGCCAGCGAGGAAAACTTTACAGCCCTTGGGGACGACTGGTCTATCGAGGAGCGGTGCCAAGTGGCCCTCTCGGAATGGGGGCTGGAAGGAATTGATCTTGCCAGTCCGTTTTCCCAGCTGAGCGGCGGAGAGAAGACTAAGGTGTTTTTGGCGGGAATGGCTATCCACCTGCCCGGTCTTATCTTGCTCGATGAACCGACCAACCATTTGGATATCCAGGGGCGCAAGCAGTTGTATGCCATGATCGAAAATACAAGGTCGGCTTTGCTCGTCGCCAGCCATGACCGTAGCCTGTTGAACCTGCTCGATCAGACCCATGAGCTCAGCAGGAAAGGGGTCAGAACCTATGGCGGAAATTACGATTTTTATGTCACCCAGAAACAGATCGAGGAACAGGCCTTAACCGATAGCGTAGCACATTACGAGAACGCGCTACTCAAGGCAAGGTTGGAAGAGCGGGAGACCAGCAAGCGCCAGCAAAAACTCGATGCCAGGGGAAAGAAAAAGCAACAAAAGTCAGGGACGGCCAGGATCATGATGAACACCTTGCGCAATAAGGCCGAGAACAGCACCGCTAAATCCGGTAGCGTGCACACGGATAAGATCGCAGGTATCGTAGGGGAGCTACAGGCCCTGCGGTATGCACTGGCTGGAAACGTTGAACTTAGGTTCGGGTTTTCGCAAAATGTGCTCCATCATGGAAAGGTGCTTTTCAGGGTCGAGGGATTGGCACATAGTTTTAATGGCTTTCCCCTTTTCAAGGACAGGCTCGATCTGCAGCTGTTGAGCGGGGAGCGTATTGCGCTAAAAGGCGCCAACGGGTCGGGGAAAACCACGCTCCTGCGGATCGTTCTTGGAAGGCAGGCCGCTGATGCCGGAAAGATATACCGCAATTTTGCAAATTCAGTCTATATCGATCAAGAGTATTCACTGATCGATAACAGCATCACTGTTTTCCAGCAGCTGAGCAGCTTTCATTCCCTGCTGAGCGAGCATGAGCTCAAGAGCCGTCTCGACTGGTTCCTTTTTGGGAGGGACAGTTGGGACAGGCACTGCGGGATGTTGAGCGGAGGGGAAAAGATGAGGCTGATGCTCTGCTGCTTGAGCAATCAAAGGAACGCTCCAGAACTGATTGTACTTGATGAGCCGACCAATAACCTAGATCTACAGAGCCTAGCGGTACTTACCGTGGCAATAAGGGCATATACCGGGACACTGCTGGTCGTTTCCCACGATGAACTGTTTTTAAAAGACATCGGCTGTGAAAGGGAGATTGTGCTCTAACCCTGGCAGCCACCCATCAGACCCTTGACGGCGATACCCCATATCTTTTCTTGAAGGCGAAGGAAAAATGGGATAGATCCTCAAATCCCACTTCAAGATAGACCTCAGATGCCGACCGCCCCTTTTCGCTGATTTGGTAATGGGCTTCCTGTAACCTGCGCTGCTGGAGCCATCTACCGGGACTGCTTTGAAAGAACTTGTCAAAATCCCTTTTAAAGGTGGCCAGGCTCCGCCCTGTCAGATAGGCGAAACGTTCCATGGGCACATTGAAGTGGAAGTTCTTTTCCATAAATCCCTGCAAGTCGGTTTTGACCGGGTCGCTGAAATCGAACAGAATATCCTTTAGCCTGGGGTCGCTCTGCAGCAGGATCAAGATTCCCTCGCGGAGCTTAACTTCGATGAGCTTCGGGTCGATTTCAATGCCTTGTTGGCTATACGGGGCAAGCGAATCGATATAGCTTTTCAGTAGGGGCTTTGGGGCGAGCTTGATGAGGTTGCCCAGTGCGGAGGGCAGGGCTGCTGATAGGGTATGCTCAATGCTCAATGTGCGCAGGGTCTGCTGGTCAAGGTAAACCGAAAAAGAGCGGAACGCTCCGCCAGCTGGCGGCTCCTTTAAGAACTTCACCAGCTGGTTGCGCCTAATCAGCCTGAAATCCCCGGGGGTGAACACCTGTTTGCCAGCGCCGTCGATAAGGGTGAGCGAGCCGGAGACCTGGTAGCTGAACACGTGGTCGCTGACAAACTGCTCGCCCTCTCTGCTCTTTTCATAATAGCAGGAATGGGAGATCTTTGGTTTTTCGGACAGGGATGGCATATCAATTTGTGTTACTTTTTCAAATCTAGATATTTTTTGCCGTGTTCAGTCTCCAGAAAATTTTCCGCGTCATCGGCGTCAGTGGAGATGCTCAGGTGTTCCCAGTTTTCAAGTTCCTTGAGCTTGGCTGCCTCTGAGTATTTGACGATGGCAACAGATTCGCTTCCCAGTAGCAGGTGGAGCGGGGGCTGGGGGTGGTTGGTGATCGCGATCATTACCTGAGCCGCCTTGTCCGGATCGCCCATGGGTTTGATGTTTCCGCTCTGGAAGGCATTTACACGGGTATCGACCGTTGTCTCATACCCTTCAACGTGCGGGGCATAGCTCATCGACCCGCTCGCCCAGTCGGTTCTAAAACCGCCGGGTTCTACGCAGGTTACCTTGATCCCAAGTGGTGCGACTTCGATGGCAAGGCCTTCGCTGAAACCGCTGAGGCCAAATTTTGCAGCCTGGTAGATGCTCACGCCTCCACTTCCGACCCTGCCGCCGATCGAACTGACCTGCAGGATATGACCAGATTTCGCTGCTCGCATATGGGGAAGCACTGCCCGGGTAAGTGCGATGGGTGCATAGAGATTGGTCTGCAGCTGACTTTGCACCTGATGCTCGGTATAGCCTTCAATGGCTCCGGTAATGCCGAAGCCAGCATTGTTAACCAATATGTCTATCCTTCCAAAGTGCGAAATGGTCGTGCTTACCGCTGAGGAAATCTCTCCCGAATGGTCTACGTTAAGCCGAATGGGATAGAGTTGAGCTGGATATTTTTCTTTGAGGTCGTTGAGCGAAGTAATATCCCTTGCAGTTGCTGCGACCTTGTCGCCAGTTGCCAGAACTGCCTCTGTTAAGCTGCGCCCAAGTCCTCTCGAGCTGCCGGTAATGAACCATACTTTTTCCATGTTTTTGTATTTTAATAATACACAAAGATAAGGCAGGCGATTGGTGTTAAGCTTTGTTTTGAAGCTCAATCTGCTTTGCTAGAAAGCTCATTCTAACCTATGAATTTGGTTCAGGGGCAACTTGAAATGGAATGTTGGCCGGGTGTTTTGCCTTTTGGCTATTTTGATGGGTTGTGGGATTTGGTAAAACCTTCTGAGGTATGCTAGTGTTTGTAAGAAAAAGCTATTTTATGTGTATCATTTTAGATTTTCCATCGATCGAGGAATATCTTGTCTATGGACTGACGCCGCTGCAAAACTGCAATATATAATCGTATGGAAGTATTTGATACAATAGATTTTTCTTTAGGCGCCGATGGCTATCGCAATGTGATGGCTTCCGAAGTCAACGACCATGTGGTAAGAGTGTCTGTGATGACCGAAGCGTACTTTTGGCATTATCATCCAGGTTCCGATGAAACGTTCATTTGCCTGGAGGGCGTACTGCTGATCGATATGCCCAACAAGATGGTTCGCCTTCAGCCAGGCCAGCTCTTTACCGTTCTGGCTGGACAACATCATTGTACTAGGCCCGAAGGGGGCAGGTCAGTGAACATCACCATTGAACGAAGGGACATTCAGACTGTTAAGATTTTCTGATCCCATCTTATCGATTTCAGGTCATTTTGCCTTGAACTTTGCTCGGTTGGAGAGATAGGCGGCAATGAGGATGACCGCTATACCAATGCCTTGGATGGTTGATACGTGTTCGCCCGCAATGAGCACCCCCAGCAACACCGCAATGATCGGATTGACATAAGCATAGGTCCCAACTACAGCCGGAGGCCTGACCGAGAGCAGATAGTACGAGGCCGTGAATGCAATCACCGAGCCGGCTATGGCTAGATAGACTACCGATCCCCAGGCGCGCAGGGAGAATGAGAAAATGTCTACTGAGGTCAGCGGTTCGGTAGAGGCACTAACCACTAGACACGCTATGGCGCCTCCAACTAGCTGCCAGCTCACTTCCGGCATCAGTGGTCCGCAGGTGTGATTTTTATAGTAGATCGACCCCCATGCCCAGCAGAGGCACGATCCGATCACTGCCAAAGAAGCGATCAGGGTCATTTTTTCGCCTTCGCTGTTAGAACCGAGCTGTTCGCTGAAGAGTAAAGCCACTCCTGCTAGACCTAACACGATGCCCAGCAGGGTGACCTTGCTATGAAAATAATTTTTCCAATTGGTGCGGTCCACGATGATGTAGCAAATGGGCAGCGTAGAGACAAGCACCGCTGTTAGCCCCGAAGAAAGGTGCAGCTCGGCCCAGAACAGAATGCCCTGGCCAAGACTGAGCATAAATCCCCCGAGCAGCATGTTCCTTAGGATGGGAACTTTTGTTAGTTCCTTTTTTAAGATCACAGAAATGGCGGTCAGCACAGTGGCCGCGATGGAATACCTGAGCGAGGCCATCAGGAAGGGTGGGATTTCCGAAATACCGAACTTGATGGCAAGGTAAGTGGTTCCCCAGATCACGTAGACCGCGGCGAAGCCCAAGATTACCTTGGATTGTGGTGCTTTTTTCATTATACTAGCTAAAGTTGTTTTGGTAGTAATTAATTCAATAACGCTACCAGTTAAATATTGTTTGGTGGTAAATGAATATATTTGTTCATGCAACAAACTAGGACGATCGCAACGTTGACCATCGAAAGCAGCCTGCTCTGCCATAACTTTATCAATACGGTGTACGCATGGCGGGGAAAGAACTTGAACGAATACCTGAAATCCTATGACGACTTGATACAGTGGTGCGAGAGATTGAAGGTCTTAAGTTCGGAAATGTGCTCAGCGCTCGGCCGATATGCCGAAGAACATCCTGACACTGCCGAAGCGGCCCTGAAAAATATCAAAAAAGTACGCGAGATGCTTTATCATCTTGTTTCTGCGATTGCGGCCCACAATGATGTGGAGATCGCTCGCTTACTGTCCAAGGGAAAGCCACTGCTAGTTCGGGCGGCGTCGAAGTTTTCTATCGTGTATGACGAAGGAGAATTTCGCGAAGTGTTGGTAAAAGATCCATCGGACCTTCAGGCGCCACTCTGGCCGGTACTCCAATCCCTCAAGGCTATGCTGTTGGACGTGGATGCTAGGCGCATCAAGGAATGCCCGGCCTGCGGTTGGGTTTTTCTGGACCAGACCAAGAACAGGGGCCGCAAGTGGTGCAGTGCAGTGGAATGCGGTACCAAGGACAAGATGGCCCGTTACCTGCTGAAGAAAAAAGCGGCAAGCGAAAATGGCTGAATGAAAACTGTCTCGTCGTAGAATTACTTGTTGTCAAAGGTCATCTAAGGAGTAATTTCCAACCTGGCGAGGATTAGACGCCCGGATATGCAGGTGGATGAATTACCGATGATCATCTCGGAATGCTTTAAATTTAAATGAACTTTATTACGGTAGTGTTGTTTATGATATCAACAAATATATGAGCAATGACAGATCCTAAAGAGAAACCTCAACAGCAGCAGGACGAAGAAAAAAAGATTAAAGAACCGACACGGGGAGATGGGACCAACTGGGAAGAAAACCATCGTATCGATGAGGAAGGCAATGAACTAGATCCAGAAGACATTAAATAAATTTATCTACCTATGAAAAAAATATTGATGATTCTTACCTCGCACAGTGCGATGGAGGATACCGACAGCAAGACGGGCGTCTGGCTGGGGGAATTTACGGATCCCTATTATGAATTTATCGACACAGGCTACCAGGTAACACTAGCAAGCCCTATGGGAGGGAGGCCGCCAATAGATCCGATGAGCGAACTGACCGAGAACATTACGGGCTCGAACCGCCGTTTTAAGGATGACCAAGCGGCGCAACATGCCTTTAACCATACGCAAAGCTTAAACGATGTGAATGCCGGGGAATTTGATGCCTTGTTTTATCCTGGCGGCCATGGTCCGATCTGGGATTTGGCCAGGAGCAAAGTTAGCGGGCAGCTAATCTTGGATTTCTTGGATAAGGGAAAACCTGTAGGCGCAGTTTGCCATGGCCCAGCGGCGCTGATTGCAGCAGCTGAACTTCGTACGGGATTTTTGCGAGGTAAAGTGGTGTCGGCCTTTAGCAATGCTGAGGAGGTATTGACCGGCCGTAGCGGTAACGTGCCCTATCAGTTACAAAGCAAACTGGAAGAACTGGGTGCTGAAGTAAAAACTGCCTTAATCCCTTTCGCCTCCCATGTGGAAAGGGACAGTATCTTGGTGACGGGCCAAAATCCCCTGTCGGCTGGGCCGACTGCGAAAGCGCTGATCGAGGTGCTCGAATCGCTGACGGAACCGCAAGTGTAAGCCGTAATTTAACTGAGTTTGTTCAATAAAAAAAGGAGGGACCATGCCATGGTACAACGGAGACTACCCACCATCTTATAAAAACCAGCCCAAATACCTTCGGGAAAAGGCAACCGAGATTGCCAATGAAATTCTAAAGGAGGGTGGCGATGAAGGGATTGCTATTGCCACTGGATTGAAAAAGGCAAGGGAATATTTTGAAAACCACCCGGAGGAAAAGAAGGGCGTAAAAGGAAAAAAGGAATAGTAATAATTATTAAGGAACAAAATGGAAGGTACGTTTGAAATTGTTAACCTTTTCGATGATGGAACTATTCCCAATAGCAAGTACCCTGTGATTATTTACCATACGGTCTTTGCGACGGAAGGTGATTTTGCCGCTAATTTCCTGGAGAAAAGGTTCGCGCAAAACGGCTGGAGCAATTCTTTTCGCTGGAGGGTATATGATTATCACCATTACCATACCAATACACATGAAGTCTTAGGCGTGTACGCGGGTAATGCTCTCCTACAGCTTGGCGGTCCTGAAGGAGAAAAGATGCAGGTAAGGCCCGGGGACGTGATCATGATTCCAGCGGGAACGGGACACATTTCATTAAGCCATAGTGATGATTTTGCAGTTGTAGGTGCGTATCCTAGAGGGATAGA
This sequence comes from Pedobacter anseongensis, assembly GCF_037482965.1. Taxonomy (NCBI): domain Bacteria; kingdom Pseudomonadati; phylum Bacteroidota; class Sphingobacteriia; order Sphingobacteriales; family Sphingobacteriaceae; genus Pedobacter; species Pedobacter anseongensis. The sequence goes on from NZ_JBBHKB010000004.1 coordinate 28,355, forward strand.
ACCAGATCTGATCAAACTGGGGGACCAGCGGCCCGATGGGGTACGTGATAAAGTAGACAAGGTTCCGGTTCCCCAGAAAGACCCTTTATTTGGCCAAGAGCCCCAAGGCATGGTAAGCATCTGGACCGGATATAGGGAAGATAAGAAGTAAATTTGTAACCTTGCTTGATGAAGAAATTAGTACAAAATCCTCGGCTACGCTGTTTTATTTTGTGATTTCGATCACACTCACCTAATTCTGTTTCTGTAATTTCGAAAGTTTGACGACAGGTGCGCCACAGTAAAACATATAAGGGTATCCCGAGTAAACTATTCTGGGGTTGTGCTGTTTGATCATTAAGATAAATGTAAACATCAGATGCTGGAAAGTTCGGGCGTGTTAGCCTACCGATTTGTTTCGGGAAATTTGGAAGTTTTTCTGCTCCATCCGGGCGGACCGTTCTTTTTGCGCAAGGACCGGGGTTATTGGACCATTCCCAAAGGGCTGGTAGATGATGGTGAAGACCTACTTAATGCTGCGCGTCGTGAGTTTTTGGAGGAGACGGGGCTGGAGGTTTCGGGCGATTTCATTTCCCTTGGCTTTATTGTACAAAAGGGCGGAAAGCGGGTGCACGGTTTTGCGGTGGAATTTGATCTAGACTCTGACTTGGTAAAGAGCAATACCTTTGAGATCGAGTGGCCCAGAGGTTCTGGCAGGATAGCTAGTTTTCCCGAAGCGGACCGGGGCGAATGGTTCGATCTTGAAATGGCAAAGAGCAAGATCAATTCCCGCCAAGCAGAGCTGATCGATCGGCTGATGGCAAAATTGAAGTAGGGTCTTCGATCATAACATTAGATAGGATACTTCCATTAGTTGCCACTGGCAGGGATTTTTTATCATTGATGCCCCTGTTCGCTGAACTTAAAGTAATCTCCCTTGATCTGGTCTGAGGGTGTTGAAATCAGCCTGAAATTGAGCTGGGTTGCTTTCGGTTCCGACAAAATTGGCAACAATAGTTATATCTGACTTTATTTGGAAGGGTTCTCGAGGGTATTGCTGATTTCTTTAGCGGCGAAGTGTATAATAGGAACCACCCAGTTGTTCATGATTGCGTTTTTTTGTTTCTTCGCTGTATGATAAAAGAATTTATTGAATCCCGTATGGAGGCATGCGGGATGACGACCGTTGAACTTGCTAAAAAGTCTGGTCTTAGAGCTGAGGATCTCGGCCAACTTTTGGCCGAGCTAAATGCGCCCTTTAAGATTGAGCAGATGCTAAAAGTCTTCGGAGCGGAAATTTCAGTTTCGATTGCAGGCAGGGCTTGGAAAGCTGATAGTGCGCGGGAGCTGTCGGTCAATGAAAACCTGTTACGACTCTTCACTGCACAGCGCCCACAGGTGTCCCTAAGTCCAATTTGGTTTTTCCTCCAGTACTTTGATGGCTCGAATACCAAACTGACAAAGGATCTTTTGGTAAAGTGTATCGAATACCATGAGCCAAGGATTACCGTAACTGGTGTTGATATCGGGGAAGAAAACGACGGCTGGACAATAACTGTGCATTATTTCGACCACAGTGGCCGTACAAGATCTAATGCTGTCTTCCCGTTCATCCCAGTCTTGGAAATGTCGAACCTTCCAGAGGTGCAACGGCGCAGCGCAATGGATATATTTATCGCTGAGAGCGAATTTGATTCTGCGTTAATTGCTATCGATTCAGCTCGTAGATTGCTAGAATTCACCTCTAGTAGCACAGATGCGATTAACCTGGCAATCCAGAATCTTGAGCTCATCGACGTATCGATCTTGGATAATAGTTCATGGCAACTTTGTTTGGATACGCTTGCCAAGCTCAGGTTGCTAAAGGAGCAAAAACTCTGATAATCGCATTGGCCATTTCCACATTGGTTCCAAACAACTATCCAATCAGGTATTCCCCTTTTGGACTGCTCAGATCAGGGGCCTGAGCAAAGGCCAAATGCTGTCAGCAATGATTCTGTAGCCGGCTGTATTGGGATGCACAAGGTCTGGGAGATTAAGCTTGCGGTTACCGATCACGCCCTCCAGCAGGAAAGGAAGGAACAGGAGATCATATTTTTTCGCCAAACTTTTATAGATGTTCTGGTATGCCGATATGTGCTGGTGGGCGATCCATGCGGGAAGCTCCATCCCCAATAGGATGATGTTTGTGAGGTGGTCGTTCAGACGGATCTTACTTTGGTCTTTGCTTTGCCCGCCTTTTTCTTTTTTGCACGTATCCGGTATTCGACCAGATATAACCTGGCCTGCCATTTACTCAGGGTCTGGTCTTGGCGCTGGGGAAGTCCCTTTTCGTCAAGCATGCCAAGAGCCTTAGCCAGTTCACGACTTCCCTCAACTTTTTCCCTATTTTTTTCGATCCAATCTACTTGGGAATCTTCGATGGCTTTTTGGTAGTTCGCTATCGCTGTCTTAATGATCTTTGCTTCCTGTGCCTGTGATTTAATCCTGCGGTAAGCAATCATTAGGCGGTTCCAGCCCTGTGGGTTTGCAGGATCGGCCGCGACTGCTTTCTCATAAAGTGCAATGGCGCCCTTGTAATCGTGCTGCTTTTCGAGCAGTAATGCTGCTTTAAGCTTAGCGGTGGCCTGTGCAGATTTTCGTTTAGACATACGGTATTTAACAATCTGGATTAATGAAAGGTTTTGGGTAATGCTTTATAAGCTTTCAGGTATGGTCGCCAGGTTCAGCCGTTTTTTGTATAGCGATTTTTTCTACCTCCACAACCTATCGGAATAAGGTCGTTGTATCATATTCCGCTAATTGGCAAACCTTTGGTTTGTTTTGGGGTTTTGCCGTAGAGAAAAACATAAAAAAAATGGAAAATAATCAAGAAATAGTTTCAGACCTTAAAGGTCTGATCTCCATCATCAATGATGGAAAAGAAGGGTATCTGTCGGCTGCGGACTCGACGGACAATGTGGAGCTCAAGGCGGTATTCTTGAAGTATGTAGCTGAGCGTAAGCTTTATGAGACAGAACTGAAGGCGCACCTGGCCAAGCATGGCACCATCTCAGAAAACGATGAGGGTGGTATCCTTGGGGCGATACATCGCACTTGGATCGATATCAAGGAAGCGCTGACCGATAAAAGCGAGACCGCTCTGCTTGGTGCCGTGGTGACTGGCGAAAAGGCCGCACTGGAAAAATATGATATGGCGATCAAGGACAATGAGCTGCACGCTGATCATTTGAATATTCTGACCTCCCAGCGTAACGGGATTGCCGAAGCGCTGAAGGAAATTGAAATTTTGGAGCAAAAATACAAAGACGTATAGTCCTTTTAATTTTTTGCTTCGCCGAGAAACATTGAGCACTATCTTGCTTTAATATATCGGAGAGCGTTAATTTAGATGAGCGGGATTATCTTCGGATATTTTCCGCTTTCTTTTTTTGCCCTTGGCAGAACATTTTTTTTCCTTGGCTGTTTTGCTTTTATGGAAGAGAATAAGGATAATTTTGGATTTTCGGAACATATACCAGATTCCCAGCAGATTAAGCAGCGGTTTCCGATTAACGACGATTCTGATACGCTCGAACCTTTTGATGATGCCTCAGAAGACAGGGTGATCAATGCCGACGATCCCTTCGACTTAACCCATTGGGCAAACGAGTTCCAGGTGAGCGAGGACGACCTGAAGGCGGCCATAGTGCTGAACGGTACCTCCGTCCGTTCGATCAAGAAATACCTTTCTGTTTAATTTTAAATTTAATAATGTTATGGCTGAACTACCAGATCTTACTGTATTTGCAGGCACACTTTCTAGAAGGTTTTCTGGAAAAACGCTAAAAGAAGTTGACGTCAACGTAGCCAAGAAATTCAAACCGTCTTCAAAAGAAGTAAAAGCTGCGATCGAGGGAAAGAAACTGGTCTGTGCGGAACGGTCGGGAAAGACTCTGCAGCTTCATTTTTCAGGAAACCATGTTTTGAGCCTTCATCTAATGCTTAGAGGTGAACTTGATGCGTTGGAAAAGGGAGGAGAACTGCCCAGGCATACCGTGTTTGCTTTCCATTTTACCGGAGGTGTGGGATTTGCTGTCGTTGATATCTTAAAGCAAGCAACGCCAACCCTTGATCCGCCAGCCGTGAAGGCGCCAGATGCACTGGATATTTCAGAGAAAGACTTTGCGCTGCTGTTATCCAAGCGGAAAAAGAGGGTCAAGGAGGTACTGATGGACCAAAAGGCATTACGTGGCATAGGTAATTCCTATGCCGATGAGATCTTGTGGGATGCAAGGGTTTCGCCCATGTCTGTTGCTTCTGCCATCCCGCCAGCCGCAGTGAAAAAACTCTATGGTTCGATGGTTTCGGTTCTGAACGAAGCGATTTCGGCAATCGAGAAAGAAAATGGCGATGAGTTGCGAGGAGAATTGCGAGACTTTATGAAGGTGCACGGGGCGAAGATCAAAAAATCTCCGACGGGCGCCGAGGTGAAATCCGAAAAGATCGGCGGACGTACTGCCTATTACACTGGTGAACAGAAATTATATATTTAGCAAAACAATAGCGTTTTTGTCTTGTTAAAGGAACGAAAAACAATATTTACATCTACCTATAAAAAACATATCATGGCAAAGTCAGGACCAAAGGACAGAAAAAAGGTAAATTCATCGCAAGACTATGAATTGTCTCATGTAGCAACGAAGATGAAAGTTAGTATCCAGCAGGTGGTTGGGGCAAAGCGGGCAACTGGATCGAACGACCGTGCAGTTATCGAGAGTTATATTGCAGGCAAAAGGAAATAGTTTTTTAAAAATCCTGAAGGCATTCCTTTGCCATGTTATAGCAGCATAAAGTCGGGAGAAAAAGCAATTTGGTTACTTCAAAAATCTGATCTCCTGTTCTTGCCATCTTAAACAAGTAGCTTAAAAAATTAAGTATAACTATCTGATTTATTAATTCTATGTATAATTTTGTTTGCCCTTAGTTTGGGGGTTTTTTATTCGGACTGACTCATTGAGTTATCTTACTTTTATGTATCATATAGCGCTTTTCGGATACATTCAAAAAAATATGCTTGATTTTTTGCAAAAAAAAGTATGAAACCGCCATGATTTTCAAAATCACACAGTGGAATGATAAGTTCATGGCAGCTTCATCGCAAATGAAACATAATTTAAACAGCTGAAAATTAGGATTAGTTAAGAATATTTTTTTTATTTGCTATATATGACCTACATAATTACTTATTTTCTATGTAGGTTGGCTAAATATCAAATCTTTTGATGCATGAAAACGGCGGATTCAAGAAGGACTCTCTCTAGTATAACAAAGTTTAACGTTTTATCGCTGGTAGTAATTCTTCTGTTCTTAACATCGTTTAAGTTGGACATTGCTGATAAAAAACCGTTCTTACAGAAAACAACCTTATGGAAAGAGAAAGAAGACGGGATGTTTGCTCACTTTGTATACGGACTTACGGTAACTACCAAAGGAGCTATTCTTGCCTTTGCTGAAGCACGAATAAACACAGGTAGTGATGATGGTGCACACCACATTGTCATGAAAAGAAGTATTGACCAAGGAAGGAGCTTTTCAAAATCTATAGTGGTCGTAAAAAGTAATGATGGGAATTCGTGGGCAAATCCGACAGTATTACAAGATCAAAAAACCAATGAAATATTTCTTTTTTATGCTTTAAATCACCAAAACCAAAGTACTGTAGTTTTTTACAAAACTAGTAAAGATGATGGATTAAGTTGGTCGGCTGCGAGATCGGTTTCTTCTTTATTCTACGGAAACAAAAATGGCTGGACATTCCATTTGCCTGGACCAGGACATGGCATTCAACTAAAAAATAATAGGTTGATCATCCCTGTTTGGCATAGGAAATCGATAACTTTTCCTCCAAAACAACGCAATTATGGAGTTAACTGTATCTATAGCGATGATCATGGGCAAACATGGAAGGTTGGCGCTGATACGCCAATCGGCGAATTGAATGAGTCGCAACTTGTAGAACAACAAAATGGAGATTTGATGTTAATTGGTAGAGCCTTAACTCCAAGTGAAGGTTCTTATCAAGCAAAGGTTTATAGCAAAGACTCAGGAGAAACTTGGAGCCAAGATTTGAAATATGATGCTGCATTAACAGGAAGAGTGTGCGACATAGGTTTAACTAACTATTCATCAAAGATTTATTTAATCTCTCAACCAACAAATCCTAACTACAGAAAGGATTTGACCATTAGAATGAGTAATGACGAAGGAAAAACATGGCCAATAAGTCGGTTGCTGGAACAGGGTGAAGCTACTTATTCTGATCTGACCGTGCTTCCAGATAAAACCATAGTTTGTTTATATGGCCACGGAGGGGATGGGCATATGCCTCAACTGGTATCATTAGCGAGGTTTAATTTAAAATGGTTGTTGCAAAGTTCGAAATAAGCTCAAAGTACAAAAGGCCACACACTTAAAGCAGTACCCAAATAGAATACCATTATTAAAAATCTACAAAAATTGAAGGTAAAAACAGCGTAACTTATCATTATCAATCACATAAAAGAAGAATTCAATGAAAAAAACATTCGCATTCGTATTACTGTTGCTTAGCGGCATACAGGTGTTAAAGGCAAATGTTGTACTCCCTGCCATATTCGGTAATGGAATGGTACTACAGCAAAAGGAAAAAGTTAAAGTCTGGGGAAAGGCCACCCCCAATTCGATGGTCAGTATAATCACCTCATGGGATAAGGTAAGTTATCACACTAGAGCTGATGCCACTGGAAACTGGAACACAAAAATACAAACACCAAAAGCTGGAGGACCTTATGAAATATCTTTAAATGATGGAGCAAAATTAGTCGTCAAAGACATTTTGATAGGAGAGGTTTGGCTTTGTTCTGGGCAATCTAATATGGAAATGCCCATTAAAGGATATGGGAATCAACCCGTATTAAACTCGAATGATATCTTAATGGATGCTGATGAACCGGGAGTAAGATTGTTCAGAATTGAAAAGAATACGAGCAGAACCCCTTTAACAGAATTAGCTGTGAAGTGGCAACATGCTAATGCTGCAAGTGTGAAAGAATTCAGTGCGATCGGTTATCAATTTGCTCGGCTATTGCAGCAAAAACTAAATGTACCTGTTGGCATTATCCAATCGGCCTATGGGGGAACAGACATTGAAGCCTGGATGACGAAAAAAAGCCTAGATGGATTCTCAGATTTTAAAAACCCTCCTGATACAGCAAAAATTATAAAAAATGATCCTGCGGTGTTGTTCAACGCCATGATTAATCCTATCATAGGTTTTCAACTTAAAGGTGTATTGTGGTATCAAGGCGAAAATAATCGATTTAATCCCTTAACCTACGATAGGAAAATGGCTGCAATGGTAGCCGAATGGCGCAAACTATGGAACATTGGAGATTGGCCATTTTACTATGTTCAAATTGCACCAAACATTTATAAAGACGTTAAAGAGAACATCCCACTTTTATACGAAGCACAAGCAAAGGCATCAAAGCTTATTCCTAACTCGGGGATGGTAGTAAGTGTTGATGCGGGCAGCAACACCACGATCCACCCGCCAAATAAAACCATTATTAGCAAAAGATTGCTGTATTGGGCATTAGCAAAGCAATATGCAAAGGAGGGGATTGCCTATAGGGGTCCAATTTACAAAACACTCAAAATCACTGGCGATAAGGCAGTGGTTAGTTTTGATTACGTGGCTTTGGGACTGACCAGCTATGATCAAAAGATTATCTCGTTTGAAATTGCTGGAGAAGACAAGGTTTTTTATCCAGCTGATGCCGTTGTGGTGGGTCGGACCATTGCGGTAACAAGCACAAAGGTTAAAGAGCCATTAGCTGTAAGGTATGCTTTCAAAGACAGTAGCGCAGGTAATCTTTATAATGTTGAGGGGTTGCCCCTAGCACCTTTTAGAACTGACACCTGGTAGTTTTCAATTAAAAACAATTAATTAACTAAAGCAGTATTGGGAGTCGATATTGGCAGCTCACACCTTATAGAACTTATAGAACGCATGCTGAAATTTTATAACCATTTGTTAGTTAACATCCAGTTATAGCAGCTTTCTATCCACTTATCTTTTGTGGTGTTGTTATTTAATCCATATCCGTGGCCACCTGCTTGGTAAATGTGCAATTCTGCTTTTACCCCATTTTTTTGAAGTGCCTGATAGTATTCGATGCTGTTAGCAACTGGAACGACCTTATCGTTACTACTGTGCACTAAAAAAGCGGGAGGGCAGTTTGCTTTTATCTGAAGTTCTGCTGAATAAGCTTTGATTTTTTCTGTTGAAGGATATTCGCCAATTAGTTTGGTTCTAGAGCCCACATGCGCTAAACTGTCGGTGAAACTGATCACTGGGTAAACCAGAATTGAAAAATCTGGACGCAGATTAGTGTTTAACTTGTTTTCAATCAACTTGCGATCGAACATAACAGAGGTGGTAGCTGCTAAATGTCCACCTGCAGAGAATCCCATAATTCCAACTCTATTGGTGTCTAGCTTCCATTTTTTTGCATTTTCCCTAATCAGTTTAAGACCCTGTTGTGCATCCTGCAATGGTCCTATTTCTGTATTAATCATTGTTTTTGTGTCTGGTAATCTGTATTTCAATACAAATGCGGCAATGCCTTTTTTATTTAGTTCTAAAGCAATGTCTCGTCCTTCAAGATTAACTACAAGGTAACTGTAGCCTCCGCCTGGGCAAATTAACACTGCAGTTCCATTTGCAATTTTAGGATCAGGTAAGTAAACACTAAGTGTTGGAATGGTTACCCCGCTAATCCTTACTTTTTTTACGGTATCCAACTTTTCTTTTACATCATTTTTAATGGAATTGGGAATTTTCTGATATAGGTTCAGGATAGTTTGAGCACAGACTGAGCCAGATGTAAAGCACATTAATAGGGCCAAAGTTGTAAATCTTAGATTTCTCATAGTTCTTTTTTTACTAAAGTAATTAATTTGTAATTATGTCCAACATATAAATGAATTATTCTAAACTGTTTTTGCAAATAATTTTGCGCTAAATTAGATTTTAAAATTATTAAAAAAAATGATTAAAATGTTTTTATGTACCACATAAAAGTTATATGTTTGAATAACGAATTTTACAATTTATTAGGAGAGGCTTAAATTTTTCTACATTTTTTTAATACCCGGTCTCGTTAATATTTTGGGCAAGTGATTATAAATCAATGTGTAAGAATGCTTTTTATTGCTCAATAACGAATAATCACTATTGGGCTTAACTACTTAAGCAATAATTTAGTAAGAGAGAGAACTTTTTTAACAATCAGAAATTATAAAAAGATAAAACATGAAAATTACAGGTGTAGTAGCTGCAACATTCGCTGCATATCAAAGAGACGGATCAATAAATCTTTCCATTATTCCATCGTTGGTAGAAAAATTAATTTCAGACGGAATTTCTGGAATCTATATATGTGGTACAAATGGGGAGGGTCCGAATATGACAGTTGAGGAGCGAATGGCTGTTGCTGAAGCCTATGTTAAAGCAGCAAATAAACGAATTCTAATACTTGTGCATGTAGGGCATACCTCAATAGCTGAATGCAAAAAATTGGCAATTCACGCAGAAGAAATTGGTGCAGATGCATTTTCTTCTGTAGCTGCGTTTTATTTTAAGCCATCTTCGGTTTCAAACTTGGTACACTGCATGGCAGAAATTGCTTCTGCTGCACCAAGCCTGCCATTTTACTATTACCATATGCCTACATTAACAGGTGTTGGTATGGATATGGTTGATTTTTTGAGATTAGGTGAAGAACTTATTCCTAATCTTGCTGGAATTAAATATACAGCATCTTCGCTTCATGAACTTCAGGCTTGCCTTAATTTTAATGAAGGGAAATTTGAAGTATTGTCTGGGTTTGATGAGCTTTTATTAAGTGCCCTTGCTATCGGAGCCGTGGGAGCGATTGGGAGCACCTATACATTTGCAGCTCCAGTTTACTTAGAAATTATCAGGTTATTTAAAGCAAATGAACTTACTAAAGCCCGTGAATTACAGCTTAAGGCCGTTGATTTTATCAGATGTTTTGCCAAATATCCATCAATTGCAGCACAACGAGCAATTATGAAAATGCTTGGATTTGATCTGGGTGATGCACGTTTACCATTGGTTCCGCTATCTGAACACGATTACCACTCACTTCAACATGAATTAGAGTCAATCGGGTTTTTTAATTTACTTGGCATTGCAAATTCATCCTTTGCAGAGCTTGAAAAAAGAGAAGCTTAATGCCTAACCCGTCTTAAAATAAATAAAAGGGCAAGATCGACACCTAAATCTTGCCCTTTACTTTAACAATTCTTCTATTTTTACGGATTGGAACACCAAATTTGCTTGGCTACTTTCGTAGATTACCCCGATAGTATTTTTGTCTATGTTAGTTAGGCAAGAATATCCTCGTCCCTTCCATTCATCTAATACTAATTTCTTTTGCCAGGTGTTGCCATCATCATGGCTAATTTTCAATGTTATTTTATTTCTAGCAGTTTTTGAATCTGGGTTGCAAAAGATGAGCATAGATTTTGTAATGCCATTTTTTGTATAATCATAACGAATAATGCTAGCCATGCAACCAGGCTCTGGTAACGCACCGTGAGAAGTAGGATGAGTTGTCCAAGTTTTGCCCAAATTATTTGTGGTAGCGATAACCCTCCCATTTGTTGCTGAGGTATCACCATTATTTTTTCCAGTTCTCATGTTAAGCATGATGCGCCCATCAGAAAGCTCAACCGCCATATTTTCGGTAGTAGATTCTGAGGCAGCTGGTTTGCTGGTTTCCCATGTTTTGCCATTGTCTTTACTGTAGGTAATGTTAGAAAAAGCACCTTTTGCTGTTCTGCCCTGCGTAGGGAAAACCAATGTGCCGTCTTTTAGGGTTATGCCTGCTCCAGGTGCCGGTGCAAATAGCCACCATTCTTCTTTTTTGCACATCTTGGTAATATTAACTGGCTTACTCCATGTTTTTCCGTTATCAATACTTTTAGTAATTAAAAATTGAGCGGTTTGTTTAGGGTCAAACCCAGGCTGCGAACCTTTGGCTTTCCACTGGTGATTCCAATCTTCGCTTTGTTCATTCAACCCTTCAATCCATTTTCCATTTTCATCTAATACTCCATGCATCCATAGGCCTGCCACATAAATGGTTCCAGTTCGTCTGTCTACCAAAATACAAGGATCTGATACTCCATTAAATTTTTGTGGTAATCCGCCCCATTCGCCCATATCCAGTATAACTTGCATGGGTAACCAGGTTTTTCCTTTGTCTGTACTTCTCGATAAACCAATATCGATATCTCCTTGCAAATCGCGAGCACTATTTCGTCTGGCATCGTAAATGGCAAGCAGACTTCCGTCTTTCGCCGTAGCAATGCCAGGAATTCGATGGGTGTTAACGTTTTCTTGTAAATGCTGGCGTAACGCAACGGCTACGGCTTGATTAATTCGAGTGGTTGATTGATCAACCTTTACGGTTTTTGCGTTTAGGGTAATGGAGTTGACTGTAATGTTTAACTTATGATTAAGATTAGCGTTAGGTTTTAATGCCAGCGTAAGCCAAAAATAATTCTTGCCAGATTTGAGTTTATAATTTGTTTTGAGTTGTAATTCTCCTGATTTTATTTCTTTCGCCGTAGCTATACCCGTGGCTTTTTGCAATTTGGCATCGGTAAGCTGTGTAGAATCTGTTCCTGTACTGAATATGTTTAAGTGCGAAATGTCTTCTCCATTCGATGGAATACCAATCGACAATTTATCTAATAGTTCTTCGTCAGTACCTATTATGGTAAGCTTTAAAACCGGATTATGTTCTTTACCTATCAATAAAGGAAGTTGATATTTTTGCTGTGTAATTTTTCGCTGCGCAAAAGAGGGAGCTACGAGAAGCTGTAAAAAAATAGTAACGAAGATTAATTTTATTTTGTCCATAATTAAATATTCAAATTTGCAATATAATTCTCACTAAGGTTATTTATTTTTCTTGATAGAGTCCTTGCCTTCGGTTAACCACTCCAAATTAAATCGGGCAAACCATAATTCATCCCAATAATAAGGAGTAGTAGCATCCTTTCCACGTTCGTAAACAATTCCAATGGTTTGGTCATTTAATACAGCCAGGGAAGAATATGAGGAAGCGTATGGATAAATGGTTTTGCTAATCGGCCAGCTTTTTCCTTCGTCATAGCTTAGTCGTACCGACATATTTATACGGCCGTAAGGATGTTTGACAGTTCTTACCTTGTTTTTAGGGTTGGAAAAAAGTATGCGATTTTTTACTGCGCCTTGTACTGATGATAACCTGATAATTGAGGCATTACAACTGGTTTCTTCTAAATTAGGGTCGATGTAACTTTTGCCCCAAGTTTCACCTCCATCTGCACTAATATTGACAATCCGCTTGATGTTTGTACTGTCGGAATGATCTCCATTTCGGCAATTTACCATTACATTCCCATTTTCTAGCTCGATTAATTGGGCTTCTGATGCTCTTTCTGCAACAACAGGCCCTGTATGCCAGGAATGTCCATCGTCGTCACTATACACCACATGGGTTGCGTCTTTACGCCTAATTGGAATTAAGAGTCTGCCCGGTTTAACCTTCGATAAACGAATTCCAGCGTTGCCTGGGCCGATGCCATAACTTTGTTGCCAATTCTTTTTCCAATCGGTTGATTTGTTAATTGAATCTGCGGGCGAATTAACGGTATTGATAGAGCCTTTATACCCATCCCATTCTGGTTTTATAATTTCATGATGTATTGATTTTGGAGTGCTCCAACTTTTACCATTGTCGGTTGTAAACATCATATAGAATTGTTTCTTATCCCTAAGAAAAAACAAGTATATTTTTTTATCTACGGTGTCGACCAAGGTTGTTGGGTCTGCATTAGATTCGTTGTTGCCTCCAAATAAAATGCGCTCGGAGGCCCAAGTTTTTCCTTTATCGCTACTACGGGTCATAATAATATCCGTATATCCTACATCAGCAACGCTTTTTCTTCTCTTTTCAGCAAAAATGAGCAAATCGCCATTTGGTGTACTAACCATAGCAGGAATTCGATAGTTTGGTTTATTTTCTGCTGAAAAAGGAAAAACCCGCACCTGTGTAATAAATGGTTTGTTTTCATGGTCTATTTTTTTAGACGAGCTACAGCTCAAACACAAAGAGCAGCTTATTGCCGAAAGCTGCAAAAGATAAACAGTCCAAAGTTTTTTTTGCCAAACGGTATTGAATTTCATAGCAAATGCTGGAGTTGATTCATGACAAATGTAATAAATAGTTATGTAGTACATAAAATTTTTGTAAATTGCTTTCGAATAGTTACAATTAATTTAGTTTTAACATGAAGTATACTCCCATTTTATCGCATAGCGGAAAAAATCAAATCAGTATTCGCTATTTAGCAATTTTAATAGTAGTCCTTATTTATTTTGAAGCGTGCAAAGTACGTTTACCTATTGATCAATCGCCAACGGTAACCGTTTTTGAACCCAAAGGAAGCGCTTATGCCTCTATGAGAATCCCAGCTTTGGTGGTATCAAAAAAAGGAACATTATTGGCTTTTTGCGAAGGGCGCATAAGTAGTGCCAGCGATTGGGCAGAAATGGATATGTTGTTAAAAAGAAGTTTCGATGGTGGCAAAACTTGGGATGCTGAGCAGATTATTGCGCCAAGAAGAGGAGCAGAGCCCACCAGTAATGCTACTCCGATAGTTGACAAAAACGGCACCATCCATCTTTTGTACCAACGTGGTTATGCCCAGGCTTTTTATATTAAATCTGAGGACGACGGGAAAACATGGACCGAACCTGTTGATGTTACGTATGTCTTTAATGAATTTAAATCAGTTTATAATTGGAAAGTACTAGCTCCTGGTCCGGGCCACGCCATACAACTAGAAAATGGGAGATTAGTTGTACCCATTTGGTTGGCCGATTCCGATAAACTCTTGCCGCATAAAAGCCACCGCCCATCGTGTATTGCAACTATTTATAGTGATGACTATGGTAGAACGTGGAAACGTGGAGATATTGTGGCGACTAATAATCCGGACTTTAAAAATCCAAGTGAAACTGTTGCCGTACAGTTAACTGATGGTAGGGTGATGCTTAACATTAGAAATGAAACGGCCAAGCATAGAAGAGCGGTAAGTTACAGTACAGATGGAGCCACAAATTGGAGTAAGCCAAATTTTGATGAAGCGCTTTATGAGCCTATTTGCATGGCAAGTTTGGTTAAATTACCAATTGAGGGTAAGGAAGGGAAAACCCCATTGTTGTTTGTTAATCCAGATACGCAAGATAATCCCAAAATTCCGCGTAAGAACTTAACCGGGAAAATAAGTTTGGATGATGGACAAAATTGGACCATAAGTAAAACACTTGATTCTGGTTTTGTGGGCTATTCAGACCTGGCTATTGGTAAAAATGTAGTCTATTGTCTTTACGAATCGAATGAAACCATAAGTAGAAATTATAGAATAGTCTTAAAAATTATCCCGCTTAAAGATCTTATTCGTAATTAAAATAGCAGCCTGATTGAAGTGAAAAATATTTTAATATATGTAGTACATAATAATTTATTATTTTTATATTTGTACTGCTTGCTATAGAAAGGGCAGGTAAAACCAAATTTAAATTAGTATGAAATCAATCTTCGGGCACTTTGCTGCTTACAAAGCATTAATTTTTTTATCAGCTCTCGCTTTCTTGAATGGTAGAACTGTTTTAGCGCAAGTAGCAAAAGATACCGAACTTAATCATATTTATAAGGCAGGAGATGGTGGATATGCCTGTTTCCGAATTCCTGCGTTGCTAACTACCTCCAAAAATGTGCTCTTGGCCTTTGCCGAAGCTCGGAAAGTAAATTGTGGTGATTCTGGTGATATCGACTTAGTGGTTCGACGGTCTAAAGATGGAGGTAAAACCTGGAGTGAAATGCAATTGGTTTGGAGCGATTCTACGAATACCTGCGGAAATCCAGTGCCAATTCTTGATCAGAGCAATGGTCGTATCATCCTGCTCAGCACCTGGAATTTCGGCACAGATCATGAAAAAGAAATTACTAACTTAAGCAGTAAAAAAGGCAGACATGTATATATGCTTTCCTCTGATGATGATGGAAAAACCTGGACTGGGGCCAAAGAGATAACGCCTTCTGTAAAAAAAGAAAACTGGACTTGGTATGCAACAGGGCCATGCCACGGATTGCAAATACAGGAAGGGAACTTTAAAGGTCGCTTAGTGGTGCCGGTAAACCATATCGAATCTCCTTCGAAGCAGAATTTTGCAAACATCATTTATTCTGATGATCATGGTGCTACGTGGAACCTGGGTGAAAATACTCCGCAAGCTAAAATGAATGAAACTACTGTTGCTGAAATTAGTGGTGGTAGATTGATGCTCAATATGAGGAATGGAGATCGTTCGGTGAAAACTCGCCATACAAGCATTAGTGCCGACGGCGGACAAACTTGGGCGGATGTTAAAAATGACAGCACATTAATCGAACCAATTTGTCAGGGAAGTTTGCTAAATGGTTTTGTTGGCAAAAGACCTGTACTATTTTTTATCAATCCTGCACATAAAACCAAGAGGATGAATTTAACCTTAAGAGCGAGTTTTGACGATGGCGCTTCTTGGGCTAACTCAAAGGTAATTTATGGAGGGCCATCGGCTTATTCAGATATTGCCGTTTATAAAAATAAGGATTTGGGCATAGTATATGAATCGGGAATAGCAAAGCCATATGAAGGGATTGCATTCCAATTGATTAAACTCAAATCAATTGCAAATCCATAGAGACCTAAAATCAAGAATAGACAATTGACTTTTATATAGAATGTCTACTAGTTTTAAATCCATTTTTAAATTGAGGTTTCTGTATAGGGGCTTTAGGCTGCTATGGCTGCTTTCATTATGGGTAACCTCTGCGTTTTCGCAGCAAAAAACTAATGTGTTATTTATCGTAATAGACGACCTTCGTCCGGCATTAGGTTGTTATGATGATCCTTTAGCTTCATCACCCAACATAGATAAATTGGCAGCGAGTGGAACTTTGTTTACAAATGCTTTCGCTCAACAAGCAGTATGTGCACCTTCAAGGGCATCTTTTATGACAGGGAGAAAACCCGATCATACTAAAGTTTGGAACTTGGCTACCCATTTCCGTAAAGCATTGCCGAATGTGGTCACATTGCCTCAGTATTTCAAGAATAATGGCTATTACGCGAGGCAAATAGGTAAGATTTATCATGATCCGAGTGCAGCACAAGATTCAATATCTTGGAGTGCCGATGAATTGTTTGGGGTAACAACTAACAAAGGCAAATATGCATTAGCATCCAATTTAGCAAAAGCACCTAAGTCGGCCGCTACCGAATCTGCAGCGGTTCCCGATAGTGCTTACATAGATGGGATGGTCGCTGATGCAGCGGTTAGAGAAATAAGAAATATGGGCAATAAACCATTTTTTCTTGCAATAGGTTTCCGCAGGCCTCATTTGCCATTTACTGCCCCAATTGGGTATTGGGATAGGAATGCGGATAAGGTATTTCGACTATCACCAGATACAGCAGCCGTAGCTAACGTGCCAGGTTTTTCTAAACATAATTCGGTTGAGCTAAGGGGATACACAGATATTCCTGATTTTGGTCCAATTGACAAAGAAAAGGCCACAAAACTTATTAAAGGATATTATACTTCAATCGCCTTTATGGATGATCAAGTGGGAAAGGTGTTGGCAGAACTGAAAAAATCTGGTCTCGATAAAAATACCATTATCGTACTGTTGAGCGACCACGGCTTCCATCTAGGAGAACATGGCCTTTGGGGTAAGACCACCAATTCAAGATTAGACACTAGAGTGCCACTCATTGTTCACACTCCTAAAAATTCGCGCGTAGCGAAAAGGTCTGATGTGGTGGTGCAACTGGTAGATCTTTATGCAACCTTAAGTGAACTGTGTAATCTTGCAAAACCTGAGACCGATGGACAAAGTTTTGCCAATGTGATCAAAGGCCTACCCTTCACTAACGATGGTTTTGCCTTTAGCCAATTCCCAGATGATATGAAATTTAAAGATCGCCCAGCCATCATGGGGTATGCAGTTCATACAAGGGAATTTGGATATACGGAATGGATTCGCTTGACTACAAATGAAGTTGTAGCTCGAGAATTCTATGATTATCGGCAAGATCTTTCAGAGAATAAGAATGTTGTGGAGAATCCCGTTTACCAAAAACAAATTTCCATTTTAAGTGAACAAATAAAAAAATATAGAGAATAATTCAACCCTTATAGAATATAAACAATAGTCAATTGATTCATCTTATTTCATTTTTTTTAAAAAAGGTTTTTTTAAAATAAACTTGTAGTACATAAACTACTATATTTGATATACAAAAATACGTAATATGGCAATAACCGATGATTTAAGTCTGCATATCTCAAAAATCCCGTCCGACACAATGGCTGACATTGTTGAAATGAAGCTTAGGGATTATTTCAAAAGAAAATCATTTGTTCCTGGAGACGCCTTACCAAAAGAACAGGAGTTGGCCGAGGCATTAGGGGTAAGCCGAAACGTATTACGAGAAGCATTAAGCAGATTGCGCATGCTCGGTATTATCGAAACCAAAAAGAAACGGGGAATGATCTTATCTAGTCCTGATGTGCTTGGCGGTTTTGAACGTGTTATGGATCCGTTAATCATTAGTCCAGATGCGCTACAAGATCTTTTTGAACTTAGGCTTATTTTAGAGATGGGCCTTGCAGAGGTGCTTTTCTTGAACCTGAACGAAAAAAGCATTCTTGAATTAGAAAAAATCGTAGCACACGAAAAAAAGAACAACAAGGAAATATTCAGGATCGTGAACGAGGTTGCTTTTCACGGAAAATTGTATGAAATGGCAGGTAACGATACCTTGAAGCGTTTCCAAAATATACTACTTCCAGTTTTTGGCTATGTACTGCAGAACGAAAAGGAAAACGAATTTATCTCAGGAAGCGTTACACACCAGGATTTGGTTAATATATTAAAATCTGGTAATAAGGAAGAGTTTAAAAAAGGAATGTACGAGCACCTGAAGCCGCATTTCGAACGTCTTGAGCATATTAAAAATAATATTTAAGCCATATTACAGGTAATTCTTTAAAAAAAGTTAATTTTTTTTATGTAGTACATAACTATTTATTTATATTTGTTAGCAGCCGATAAGGATGGTTTTAATAATTGCCTAAATAGTTAAGGCACATTTAAGATAGGCAACACAAATATAAATGATATGAACTTGGAAACCCTTTTTAATTACAAGAGGCTAACCGATAGCGAAATTCTTTTTTTTCAAGAGAATGGCTATCTAGTAATAAGAGCCATTCTAAGCCCAAATGGCTTGGCGCACTTGCAATCAGAGTCGATGGAAGCATGGAGAAAGGAGAAAGAAACTTTCGATCCCAATAAAAGCTGGCTTCAAAATTCATTGTTGGTTAATATTCATCACAAGGCGCCGACAATTAAAAGCTATTATTTCAATGGTCCATTGGTAGATATTGCTTCACAACTTATTGGCCCAAATATTAAAGGTGCAACATCACAGCTTACTTTTAAGATGAGCGGTAATACAAAGCCATTTGGCTGGCATCAAGATAATGGATACGGCGAACTGGAACCTTATAATGCGTTAACTACCTTAACTGCCTTAGATGATACAGATAAGGGTAATGGTTGTTTGTGGTTGATTCCCGAAAGTCAAAAAAACGGACAAATTCGTGTGGAGCAAAATGAGGTCCAAAAAGGAAGTGGCGCTGAAATTATAGTTGAAGCTGATGATAGTTTAGCTGTACCTATGGAAATGAATGCAGGAGATGTGTTAATATTCAATTGTTGGATGTTACATAAATCTGATGGTAATTATTCTACCAATAGAGATCGAAGAATTCTGTTCTTAAGGTATGCCGATGCCGATGCTGTTGAAGTTTACAATGGTCGTAAACCACGGCTAGGAAAGCTAGTAAAAGGTAAAACTAAATTTTCTGAAGTAGAAGCATTTGAATCTGACCTCTAGTAATTTATGGAAAAACTTACCGCCAAAAATTTAAAAGGAAACTGGGCAACTTTATTATTGCCAATAAAAAAGGACGAATCGATTGATTTTGATTTATTGGGAGATGAAATTGATAAACTGATTGCTTTTGAAGTAGATGGAATTTATTCTAATGGAACGGCTGGAGAATTCCATAACCAAACTGAAGCGGAATTCGACCAGATTAATGAATTATTAGCCGAAAAATGTTCGAAAGTATCCATGCGTTTCCAAATTGGATGTAGCCATCCTTCTCCCATTATTTCGCTGGAAAGGATACAACGTGCTGTACATTTAAATCCAGATGCGTTTCAGGTTATTTTGCCAGACTGGGTGGTACCACAGGAGGAAGAACAACTCTCTTTTTTACAGCGAATTGAAGCTAATGCCAAGGGAATTCCATTGGTATTGTATAATCCGCCACATGCAAAATTGGAACTCGAGCCCGAAGATTACCAAAAATTTAAAACAGAAGTGCCTAGTCTTATTGGCATAAAAGTGTTAAGCAAAAATGACCTGTGGGTGGAAAAAATGAAAGAATTTGCAGCGCATTTATCTGTATTTGTACCAGGACATTTTTTGGCTAAAGGTGTAAAGGCTGGCATTGCGGCCGGAGCGTATTCTAACATAGCTTGTATCAACCCAGGTGAGGCTCAGCGTTTATGGAATATGATGCACACCGACATAGAGGAGGCCATAAGAATAGAAAATAATATACTTGAATTTTTTAAGCAATGCATAGCTCCATATCAACGATTAGGCTATTCAAATCCTGCTTTAGATAAATTTTTAGCTGCTGTTGGTGGGTGGTGTGAACTTCCCACTAGATTAAGATGGCCCTATAAATGGATTCCGGAAGCAGAAGTTTTAGAGGCTAGAAAAAGAGCGAAAGAACTTATACCTAGCTTTTTTATGCAATAATTCGATACCAAAAAAAGAATGCGATATTCGCTGGGACAGTTTGGTATTTTAGTCCATTTAACGCAATGAAAATAAAACAAATGCAATATTTAAAAATTTTACTTCTGATTATGCTTACGTCTATAACTTCGCTTACTAATGCACAAACGTCAACACAAAATAAACTTTTTAAATGGAGCGAACTTCCCTCTCTTCCAGATAAGTTTGGATTTGCAGGCTCATTTGGTGGCGTTTCTGGTGATGCCTTAATTGTTGGTGGCGGAGCAAATTTCCCAGATGGCGGGGCTCCTTGGACAGGGTCAAAAAAAGTTTGGAGCGACAAAATCTTTGTATTTGATAAAGCAGTTGGCGCATGGAAACTCGCCGGGACATTACCTGAACCACTGGGTTATGGCGTTTCGATTACTTATAACGGAAAGCTGATTTGTATCGGTGGAAGCAACGAGCTGGGCCATGTTGCCAAGGTATTTGCTATCGAATATAAAAATGGAAAAATTGAAATGGAAGAAATGAAATCACTGCCCCATTCTTTAGCAAACGCTTCTGGAACATTGATTAAGGATAAAATTTATATTGCAGGCGGATTAGCCAAGGCAGATTCTCAAGAAACATCCAACTGTTTTTGGACCTTAGATCTAAAGGGTGGAAACCAAGCCGAATGGAAAGCGCTAAACACTTGGCCGGGACCTCCGAGAATGTTGGCGGTTGCAGGAAACAATGCCGAATCTTTTTATCTGTTTAGCGGAACCAACTTAATTAAAAATAAAGATGGAGCACTAGAGCGAATTTATCTTAAAGATGCTTTTATGTATGATCCTGACAAAGGATGGAAAAAATTAAAAGATCTCCCAACCCCGGTCGTAGCCGCACCTGGTCCTGCATACACCTCAAAAAATAAGCTTTATATTTTTGGAGGTGACGATGGTAAGTTAGCTAAAGTGGCAGCAGATTTAAAAGAAAAACATCCTGGTTTCTCAGATCAGATTTTAGCTTTTGATGTATTAAAGAACGAATGGTCTGTGGCTGGGAAGATTCATATTAATATTAAAGCTGATGCCGGGGCAAATCCAAATGCGAGTACTTGGCCAGCAGTTACCTCCACACTGGTGATTTGGAATGGCAGTCTTATTTTTCCCTCAGGAGAAGTAAGGCCTGCAATTAGAACACCTAGGGTAACTGTTGCTACACCAATTAAAAACTAATCTTATTAAATAACTTATAGTTATGATTAAAACAACGTCTTCTAAATCATATTATGCTTGGGGTCTTGTAGCACTACTTTGGGTGGTGGCCTTTCTTAATTATTTTGATCGCATTATGATCACCTCTATGCGTGATCCTATTGTGTCAGAATTTAGTCTTACCGATGCTCAGTTTGGACTTCTAACCTCGGTTTTTTTATGGTCTTATGGATTGTTAAGTCCGTTTGGAGGCTATCTAGCAGATAAAATTAGTCGAAAAAAAGTAATTGTGTTTAGCGTAATGGTGTGGTCGGCAGTTACGTTATGGACAGGTTTTACCACTTCATTTGAAGAAATGCTTTATTCTCGTTTTTTTATGGGAATTAGTGAGGCCTGTTATATTCCAGCGGCATTGGCCTTAATTACCGATTACCATAAGGGGAAAACGAGATCCTTAGCTACTGGTTTACATATGAGTGGTCTCTACGCCGGTTTGGCAATGGGTGGCTTAGGCGGATACATCGCCGAATTTTATGGTTGGAGATCTGGTTTCCACGTATTCGGGATATTTGGTATCATTTATTCGTTTTTACTGGTCTACTACTTAAAAGATGTGAAAAGAGAGATTGGAGAAGATGAAATAAATGTTGATCAAACACCATCTTTATCACTTTTAGGATCTATGAAAATGCTTTTCAAAGAACGATCTTTCTTAGTGCTCCTGTTTTATTTCAGTGTGTTGGGAATGGCCAACTGGCTTATTTACGGATGGTTGCCCACTTTCCTAAAAGAACACTTCCATCTCGATCTTGGCGAAGCTGGTATTTCTGCCACAGGATATATCCAAATTGGCTCGTTTGTAGGGGTAATTATCGGAGGAATATTCGCCGATCGCTGGTTTGCAAAAAACAAAAAAAGCAGAATTTATATGATCATAATTGGCTTTAGCGTAGGCGCCCCATTCCTCTTTCTAATGTCGTCAACAACCGTATTTGCATTGGCAATTTTAGCAATGTTCATTTTCGGAATAGCAAGGGGAATAAACGATGCCAATTTGATGCCGGTTTTACGTCAGATTGCAGATAATAGGTACATCGCAACGGGTTATGGTTTCCTTAATTTTATCAGTACAATTATTGGTGGAGCAATGGTTTATGTTGGCGGGGCCCTCAAAGATGCAAAAGTTGATCTCTCTATCGTATATCAAGTTTCTGCATTGTTAATGCTGATTGCAACTTTATCGTTATTCGCTATAAAAATCAAAAAAGATGCCTAACCGTGCAGAAGACATGGTTATTGGATGTGGCGAATATCGCTATCAGCTCGACAAAAATTGGGTTAAAGCAGGAGATCGAAAACTTAGGCTGAAGGATTGTCATGAAATGGTACTAAGTTCAGCTGGTCTTATCTACATGTTGGGCAATGAAACCGAAAATAATATAATTATTTTTAATAAGGATGGCCATATTACAGGGTGTTGGGGAAATGAATACCCAGGAGGGCACGGACTCACTCTACACGATGAGAATGGAGAAGAATTTCTTTACATTACAGATACCGTTAGGAATTCGGTTTTTAAAACTACACTCAATGGTGTTGTGGTTATGGAGATTGGCTATCCAACCAACATAGAAAACTATTCAAATGCTGCCGAATTTAAACCGACAGAAACTTTGGTTATGCCAAATGGCGATATTTATGTTACTGACGGTTATGGACATCAATTTGTTATCCAATATAACTCAAAAGGAGAGTATATTCGGCATTTTGGAGGGCGCGGCACTGCGCTCGCTAATCTTGATTGTGCCCATGGAATAGCTTTAGATAACAGAAAAGTAACTCAGAATACACTACTGGTTACTTCGAGAAATGAATGCGCTTTTAAACGATTTTCATTAGACGGAAACTATTTGGAAACCATAAACATACCTGGCTCATTTGTGTGCAGACCGGTTGTTCATAAGCAAAATATTTATGCCGCAGTTTTCAGATCTGGGGATAATCAAAACAACGCATCGGGATTTATCACAATTTTGGATGAAAATAACTGCGTGGTGTCTTCGCCAGGTGCCACTCATCCTACCTATATAAATGGTTCACTTAAAAAACAGCAACAATTGCCCAATGTTTTTGTTCATCCTCATGATATATGTTTAGATGAAGACGATAATATGTATGTTCCCCAATGGAATTCAAACCATAGCTATCCTGTTAAACTTACTAGAATTTAAATAGACATTTCTACTAATTATTCTCACAGCCAATTGTATTTAAGTTGCAGGGAGCGAAAACTTCTAACATACAGATAAAAGAAGTTTTAGCATTTTCTATACCTATCTAGCCAGCTTTTTATAAAATTCATTTTTGATTAACATTAGATAATCGATATTTAATTTAAATATAATTTGGATTATTATATAACATCCTATATATTTGATTATGTGAATATGTTCTACATAAGGATGATATTACAAAACCAAAATAAACTGTAAACATTATTTAATTAATGCTGCATGAACGTCTTGTTTTCTTTCAATTTAGAAAGTTCTGTGATTGTTCCAGCAAAGTTATAAACGGGATGAAAAAAAGCAATCGCTATGTCGTAGCACTATATGTCTTGATGACTTTATTAAGTATGTCGTGTTCAAAGGATTTTGACGAACATTATAATCCATCAAATCGTATTGATAAGAACATCGTCCAAGTCTTAGATGAAGATCCAGAATTTAAAGAGTTTGTAAAACTCATTGATAAGCTTGGGCTGCGGAAGACGTTGGGCGAAGGTGCAATCTACACGTGTTTAGTGCAAAAGAACGATCAGGTAATTGAGTTTTTCAAAAATAAGGGATATGCTTCGATTGATGTAGTTCCGGAACCCGTACTTCGCGAGTATTTAAATAGTCATTTCATAAATGGGATGTATTATAAATACGATATAGAAAAAAGGTATAAAGATGCAATAAGTGGTCTTAATCCAACAAAGGCAACCTATTATACCACTCGAGCTGAGAATTCGATACCCGCTAAATCTATACGAATATTTACCCCATCTTTTTTTGCCTCGCAACAAGACGACTTTAAGACTCTTTTTAATCAAACCGGTGGAGGTTTTATGGTTGAAACCGCTAAAATTTCTGACACGAAATATGATATTGATGCTAGTAACGGCGTAATTCACGTACTTGAATCCCAACTACCGATCCGGCCACGAATGGATTTGGCTATTGCCGCCGATCCCGAAATTTCTATTTTTAATTCTTGGCTGAAGTCTCTCGAAACCTATGTGCTGGGGCCGAAAGATGAATTTGGCAGGGTAGATACTACACTCTATAAATCCTATTCATTAAGCCGAAATGTTGCCAATGAAGGTGTTTTGTCTACTTTTTTTGCGCCCACAAATGAAGCGGTTATGAAGTACTTCGAACCTTATTTGCCGGATTTGTATAATACAATTGACTCGCTGCCTAAAAATATAAAAACAGAAATTCTTAGGGCCACCCTCCTTGCAGACACCTGGTATAAAAGCGACATCGTTCGAAATAATCCTGAACTGCGCACTACAACCTATCCGCAGATAATTACGAAGATTGGACCAATTATAGTCGGCTCAGTGCCAGCAAGTAATGGGATAATTTATAAGGTGAACAAGTTTATTGAACCGCCTAAGCTTAACAGTGTAGAGGGAGGCGTTTACATGAAAAAGCGGTACTATGGACAGTGGAATGTAATGTTTGAAAAAACGGCATTGGAAGATGGATTGAGTGATGGATTGCTCTATCAGCATAGTGATAAAACTATATTATTGCAACCAGATGCATCTTGGGGATTTCCTTTAGTAGAAGATATGGACGCAGATGCTCTTTTGTTGAGAATGCAACAATGCCGCACTGGAATCCTTAATATAGATGTTAGAAAAGACGGTGGTCTTAGAAGAAGGTATTATCCGACTGAGTTCGGATATATACTCTTCGAAAATGGAAAGTTTACGGATTATACAGGCAAATCCGTATCGCTGTTAAAAACACAACCCACTTGGGAGCGTGCCAACGGAGCAATATTTGAAATTGATGGTTTCCTCACTCCAATGAATAAACTTGATTTGGATAGAACTGTTTATGCCTTAGTAACAAAAGATTCACAGTTCTCGCTATTTAAAGATGCACTGGTTAAATCAGGACTTACTGGAGAGCTGAATTTAACTGGCTTTTTCACGTATACGCTTTTTGCGCCAACCAATACAGCCATTCAGGCTGCGAATATTTCTGTGCCTGGTATGACTGCTGATGAGGCCAAGACTTTTGTGAGTAAATATATTATTCCAAATCGGTATGTGTTTACAGATGGTGTTTTTCAGGGGGATGTGCCAGACAAAGCAGGAAATTTTCTTAAGATAACAGGTTCGTGGGAAAACTTTACCATTACCAATACTGCAGGAAAATCGGTAAGACCAACGGCCGCTAATCTACAAGGATCAAACGGAGTAGTGCACAAAATTAATCAAGTTTTTTAGAGTTATACCAATTTACTTATGCATAAAATGCTACGAAATATTTTTTTTCTCGCCGGTTTGTTCTGTGGTTTGGGCCTTCATGCCTATTCACAAGAAACCGGTATTATAAGCGGGGTGGTTTACGATGAATCTAAAAAGACCGTTTTTCAAGGCGTAACGGTTATGCTCGTTAACCGTAATAATTTAGTACTCAATGGTGTTACTACCGATGGAGCCGGTAAATTTCGTTTGAAGAAAACGCCAGATGCACAAAAAATTGTTTTCTCTTACGTAGGCTATAAAAAGCAAGAGTTTGAGCTTGGAACAAAGACTACCTTTGAGGTTGTACTCGAAAGTGGATATGCGGAGATGGAAGAAGTGAAAATTGTTGGTCAACGTGTTGCGAAGGCCGATATGGGATTTATTACCATTGACAAAAAGGAAAGCAGCAGTGCAATCACATCAGTAAATCTTGCTGAATTAAAAAATATGCCCGTTACCTCAGTTGAACAGTTAATCCAGGGTGCTGCTCCTGGATTGCAAATTGTTGCTGCTAGCGGGAACCCAGGCGCCGCAGCATCTGTACGTATTCGAGGTATATCAAGTATCTCTGGTATCAATGATCCGCTTTGGGTTGTAGATGGTACTGAAGTGATCGGAAATGATTATAAAGTATCAAGTATAACAGATTTTGGTTTTAGTCCTATTGGTGACATTGATCCATCAGATATCGAATCGATTGATATTTTAAAAGATGCATCAGCAACTGCCCTTTATGGATCGAAAGGGGCGAATGGGGTTATTGTTGTGCGCACGAAAAGAGGGAAACGAGGAAAACCAGAATTTTCTTTTACCTCTAAGCTTACTGTGACTGAGGTTCCTAAAACTATTCCCATGATGTCGGGCAATGAAAATCGCATATTTTCTATAGAAAGTTATGGCGCTGGTTCAGACGATGGAAGCTATTTACCTCAGTTGCGCGGCGATCTTACCCGTAACGATGCTTGGCAATATAACAATAATACTAATTGGATGGATGTAATTACCAGAGACGGGTATTATCAACAATATAATACTGCCCTTAGCGGCGGTGGGGAACGTATTGTTTATTATTGGGGAGTAGGTTATACCACCCAATATGGAACCACCAAAGGTACGGGCTATGATAGGTTCAACAATAGATTTAATTTGGATTATAAGGTTTCAGATAAATTGAAAGTATCTGCAGATTTATCTTATATCAATTCGGTTACCGATAAAAGAGGGCAAGAACATCCAATTAATCAAAGTGGCGCCATAGATTTCAACGATAATGAAATTTCACCAATTTTATACGCTAGGGAAATTAGTTCTTACTATCCTGTCTACTCACAAAATGGACTAAATTATTTTGTAGATCGTAGCGACCCTGTGTCTTATACAGCCAGGTATAATCCGCTTGCTGTAATCGATTATTCTACTTATCTCACCAAGTCAAACCGTTTTATGGCATCAACAGTTTTGAGTTATAATATTCTAAAAAATCTTGACTTCCGTTCGCAGATAGGGGTAGATTTCAGGGAATCGAGCGATGAATATTTTCTACCAGGATATGCTACTGCAGCTCTGCCTGGTGAAGTTTTATACAACGCTGGCTTGCAGGCTGAAGGTTACCAGCTGATGATTAATAATAACAATAGGCTAATATGGTCTGCCTTAAATAAAACTAACCATAGGTTAACGTTAACTGGTGTTTTAAATATTACTAGCGATTCGGATAATTCGACTATAATGAGCTACAACAACGGCGCTTCTCCAAAGCTTCGTTCTTCAGATGCTTCGGCAGTAATAGCGAGCGCGTCAGGAGGGTTTGGTGACCGCAGAAATTTCGGAACTTTCCTGCAAGCGCATTATGCCATAAAAGACAGGTATTTTCTAACGGTAACCGGGAAAATGGAGGGAGATTCAAGATACGGAAGAGATAATCTCTATAAGGTATTTCCGGCAATAGGTGCTGCATGGGAAATGTCGAAAGAAAGTTTCCTTACCAACGTGAAATGGATTAATAGCGTTAAACCACGTTTTGCATACGGGGTAACTGGAAACTTACCAAACATTACAAATCTTTACGATGTTGCCTACTCTACTGGTACAGGTTATTTAGGGGATACTTACACCTATCCTTCTAAATTTGCCTACGATAACATCAAGCAGGAAAGCACAGCTGAATATAATTTCGGAATGGACTGGAGCTTGTTTGATTTTAGGTTATCGGGACAGGTTGATTATTATACAAGAACAACTACCGATCTTTTGTTAAAAGAAGCACTATCGTCTACTTCGGGTTTCCAAACACAATACCTCAATTTTGGTGCTGTGCGTAATAGCGGATTTGAGTTCGGTATAACTGGTACTATTTTAAAAGGCAGTGAAAGAGCGTTGCGTTGGAAGTCATTTTTTAATATTGCAACTAATAAAAATAAATTATTATCGCTACCCGACAATTTAGATGAAAATTCATTTGTATCTACAAGGGAAGGTTTTTCGTCAAAACTTCAGGCTGGAGATGTTATTGGCGGATTTTACGGATTTAAAGCATTAGGAGTATATCCAACTGATGGTGATGCCATATTGAAAGATGAAAAAGGCAGTATCATTTATGAGGCTGATGGACTGACACCTAAATACATGCGTTATGGATCGAACACTGGGCATCAATTTCGTGGAGGTGATATGATTTACGCAGATTTAAACGGTGATGGTATTATCAATGAGCTGGATAAAGCTCAGATTGGTGACGCCAATCCCGTAGCCTTCGGCGGATTGAACAATAGTTTCGGTTTTAGAAATTTTGAACTTCAGGTTAATTTACAATATCAATTTGGAAATGATGTGATTAATCTCAGTCGCAAGAATGTTGAAAAAATGTCGGATTCTAGAAATCAAGCACAATCCATAACTAGCCGTTGGCGCAAACAGGGTGATATTAGTGAAATTCCAAGAGCACAACGTCTTGCAGAATGGAACTACGATGCCTCAACAAGATGGGTTGAAGATGCGTCTTACGTTCGCCTAAAAACCGTATCGCTTTCCTATAATTTCGGTAAAAAATTGACCAGCAGAATACATGTAAGAAATATGAGTGCTTTCATTACTGGATACAATCTATATACGTGGACAAAGTACCTCGGCGTTGACCCTGAGGTGCCAATTACAGGCACGGTAAATATGTTTGGTATCGATAACAATACTACAGCACCAACAAGACAATACACACTCGGATTACGAGTAGCACTTTAATTTGATTGATGATGAAGATATTTAATAAAATAAAGTATGCATCTATAGGTCTGTTGCTGATTGCATCGGGCTGTAGTAAGTTTTTGGATGTGCAAGCACCAGATAATTTAGTCAAGGATCAATTTTGGCAGAATAGGGAACAGGTACATTCTTCGTTAATTGGGTTGTATACATCGCTAAATAGTTGCGTAAGAAATTTCCAAGTATGGGGAGATAGCAGGTCTAGTTTATATGCCCCAGGTTTAGCTGCTAATTTTACAAGCTCTTATTCCCAATTCTTATCGCAAGATATTTATACGGATAATCCATTGTTGTCTTGGGAAAATCAATATAAGGCAATAGGTTGGATCAATGCCTTTATAAAAAATGCGCCTTCAGCATTAAAAAACGATCCAACGTTTAAGGAAGAGGAATTAAATAGCATGATGAGCGAAGCCCATGCATTGCGGGCATTGATCTATTTCTATTTAGTAAGATCCTTTAAAGAAGTGCCCATTGTGAAGGAACCGTATGAGTCTGATGCGCAGAATTTGACTACTGCCCCGTCGTCTGAAGAAGAAGTACTTAATTTTATTGAAGACGATTTAGCATTAGCATTAAAAAACGCTCCGAAAACGTTTTCTGATGTGAAGGAAAAGTATGGTCGTATAACAAAGAATGCAGTAACTGCGCTTTTAGCAGACGTAAAATTATGGAGAAATGACTATACCGCCTGTATCAATTTATGTAAAACACTTGATGCCACCTACGCCAATAATATGGTGAATCCGAAAGACTGGTACACTATATTTTACCCAGGGAATTCTACTGAATCTATTTTTGAACTTCAATATGGCCTCCAAGGTCCTTCTTCACCCTTGTATAATTGGTTTTCTAAAGAGGACGGTGCAACAGCAATCTACTCAGCAAATGCTACAAATATCAAAGTCAATGCAGGCGATTTGCTCTACCCAAGTTCGACACCAAATTTAAACTTCTCTGCAGACACCATCAGATTAAAAAATTATAGTGCTTTTTCTTTGCCTACAGCCGGTTCCTCAACTGAAATATATAAGTTTTTAGGACAAGCACCCTATCAGCGAGCTTATAGGAGACAGAACGATCGTACGGCAAATTATATTTTTTATCGCTATCGCGAAATCCTATTTATGAAAGCTGAAGCCTACGGCATGCTCCATCAATATGACGAAGCAGAAAAAGTAATAAATATCATACGCCAGCACTGCGATCTGCCTGCTCTTGCGCCAGGCGAAGGTGGCGAAGGCGTGACGTTCTTTAACAGATTGTTGATGGAACGAGAATTTGAGCTTGGATTTGAAGGAAAAGAGTGGTTCGCAGCGGTGCGGGTATCTAGAAGAGCAGATTATAATAGTGTTTTAATAGAAAAGGCTGCCATAAATAATTCGCTACAACTTCCATATCAAGTTATACGAGCGAGATTGCTAAATGCAGAGAGTTGGTTTTTACCTTATTACAAAACTGAAGTAGACAACAATCCATTTTTAAGCCAAAAAAGCTATTACAAAAACAAATAATTAATGTCAATTAACCTCAACGACATGAAACAGTACACAAATATTCCTTTTTTGAAATGGAAAGGCTATAATTATCTAATTTTCGCAGCTTTACTAGTATTGCTTGGCCATGGCTGTAAGCCAGAGTTTTCTGATGCCAGATTTGATGACAATGATGAACTTCAAATTATGGATTATGTAGATAATCGCCCTGATTTGAGTACGTATAAAGAAATGGTCGATTATGTTAAAAAGAGAAACCTGTTAAAGACAGCCGGAACATACACTGTTTTTATTCCAACAAATGAGGCATTTACAAAACTTTTCGCTCGCTTATCCGCAAACGGAGCGAAAGTAAGCGCTATTAAAGATAAATCGCCAGAATTCTGGATTAATTATTTCAGTTATCATTTGCTTGATAAAATGGTGAATACAAATTCACTTGAGCCAGGCCCCCTGCCTTCACCAACGATATTAACAAATAAATACCTGATTGCTGATATTAGGGAATCTTATAATGCTATCAAATTGAATAATTTTTCAACAATCTTGGAACCGAACATCCAAATGAGTAATGGATATGTCAATATCATTGATGAAGTGCTTAATCCACCAGTAGAAACTATTTATGAAGCACTTTCTAAAACAGGAAAATACAATATTATGCTAGGCATCTTTGAAGAAACAGGATTAACCAATTATCTAAAAGACAGTATAATTACCTTAATAGTTGAACGTGATGAGGTTTTATTGAAGAACAACTTTAATAAAAATAACATTTCAAATCTAACTAACTGGGCTGCATATCATATCATCCCCGACTCTGGCTATTTTTTAAACCAGTTAATTAAACAACGGATATACCCTGTTTACAAGAAGAATGCGTTAAGTTTTACGGTGAATAATCAGGGGAAATATTTTATGAATTCAGACTTTAAATTTGACCAATCACTTGAGTTTGGCATCGATAGAGTTTGCTATAATGGTGTTTACCATTCTATTGATACGGTTGTACAAATTGTAGAAGCATTACCAGCTACTATTCGATACAACCTTTTCCCTCCTGGTAGCCCCTATGGCGAACAAAACGTGTTTGCAGATGCGCCTGCAAAAATTGTATTAAATAATGGAACACAGAGTTACCATCAAAATAAGGAACTTAAAATTGTTGCGTTTGATGCTCAACAAGTGGGCGACTTTTTTTACCTCACCATCCCAGACGTACCAGCTGGCAGTTATAACGTACGGATAGTGCATCGTGGTGGTAGTACGCGGGGGAAATTTATCTCGATTTATAAAGGAGCTATTGTAAAAGACAACATCGACCTTGCAAAAACAGATGGCACCTGGCCAGATTACAGCTATTATATCTTTAATAACTGTGGTGTCATCAACGTAGATAGCCAATCAGATGTCAAACTGACGTTTGCCTTGACCGCTTTTGCAACAGGTAAAAATGGAAGTTATTGCTGCGACGTGCTGATGGATGCAATTGAATTGATACCTCAATAGGAAAACATTTTAATGGAAAAGAAATTTAAACATATGATAAAGAAAGGATTGCTTTTTGCACTGAGTTTGGTAAGTATGACAGCATTCGGGCAGGAGCGCGTATCCGACTCCCTTCAACGTAGTATAAATACCAATACTAGCGCATCAACTTTTAGTGAGCTATTGGTTAATAAAGCCGGAGTTCAGCTTACGCAGTCAGGGTCGATTGGTTTTGCGTCTCAACTAATGATCAGGGGTGTAGGCTCTATCAATCTTAATGCCTCCCCATATATCTATGTTGATGGTATTCCGGTAAGATATTCACGTGTATTACCCTCTTTTCTCTCCATTCACCAACCCAATCGCTTCGGGTTTATTAATCCAAACGACATTAGCAATATGAGAATTGTGAGCAAAGGATCAGAATTATCTGAAATTGGAGGAAGAGGAACGAATGGAGCCATATATATTGAGACCAACAGAGGTGAATTGGGTGGGACAAAAATCGATTTCTCTGCGAAATTTGGGCTTTTGAGATCAGATTTCGATGTAGATCGAATGAATGCAGGTCAATTTAAAAATTACCTCCGAAACTACTATTTTGAAAATGGAAGTTCAGCAACACAAGTAGATGTGAACCCGATATTCGATTCATCTAATCCAAAATTTAATAATAACACAAATTGGGTTAATCTAATCACTAGAAATGCGCTTTATAATGATTATCACTTAAGACTTAAAGGTGGCGATGGGGATGCAAAATATATGTTTAGCGTAGGATACGTAGATAAAGAAGGAACATTGGTTGGCTCGGATATGAACCAGATTAACCTTAGATTTAACCTTGACTATAAATTATCGCCTAAGATTGAGATATCCAACAGCCTGGCATACACTCATGCAAACGGACATTATTTTGAACAGGGTTTTAACTACGCTGTTCATCCGTTGTTCGTAGCGGCAACAAAGGCTCCCTTTTTAAGTCCTTACACATTTTCGCAAGCTGGGGAGCTCTCCAAACAATACGATGATGTAGATGTATTAGGGAAAAGCAATCCGTTGGCTTTGGTGAACAATATGTATAACAGCAATGAAGATAATCGTGTAGACGGAAAAATTGGCGCCAAATGGCTAATTTCCCCACGTACTTCTCTAAATTCTTCATTTGTATTCAACTACATGAACCTTACAGAGAAACAATATAGACCAGCACTTGGCATCGTTGCAGATTTAAACAAAGAACGACAAAATCTAAAAAGAGGTTCTAGTGAAGCCTTCGTCCTTTGGTCTAGTTGGTTAAACACGCAAGGGAAATTAAGCAACAAGCTTACCTATAACGGACAAGCTGGTGTAACTGTAGAATCGTATGATGAAAAGTCAGTATTTGTTAGAAAGATTAATGCTGGTACAGATGACTATGAAACACTTGAGCAAGGTTTGGTAGATTCCGTATCTAACATTAATTATAAATCAAGATTGCTTACGCTTTATGCTCGAGGAAATGTTGATGTATTTGATCGCATGCATGTATTTGCAAATTTTAATATCGAAGGTTCTAGTAATTTTGGTACTAAGGGTCGTTGGGGAATTTATCCCGGTGTAAAAGCGGTTGTCGATCTTCTTGGTAAAGGAAGCAAAACATCCCTCGGTTTAAGAGTTGCTTGGGGCAGAACCGGCAATAACGATCTACGCGGATTTTACCACTATAGCTTATATTATCCAGCAAATTATTTCGGATATGGGGGCGTATACCTTGGTAATGTTGCCAACAGTGAAATTAAGCCTGAAATTACCAATACTTATGATGTGGGACTTAAACTGGATTTATTTAATCAGAAATTGAACATAGATGGTGGGTATTTTTACAAAATAACCTCGAGGCTAATTACTCAACGCGCAGTACCCATAGAACTTGGACTTGATCCGCAATTCGAAAACAACGGAAATATGGCTTCACAGGGATTTGAATTGAATTTTAATGCGGCAATGGTTTCAAAAAATGAATTTTCATGGTCGCTATTTGGGAGTATATCTACACTTAGGAACAACGTAAGGGAGCTTAATAATGGGAGTATAATTAAATCTATTGGCGGCATTTACACTGTATCCAAAGTTAATGAACCAATAGGCTCTTTCTATGGCTATAAAGTACTTGGCGTTTTCGGTAGCCAAGCTGATGTTAATTTGCAAAAGGCCGATGGTACTAACTTTAAAGCAGGCGATTACATCATCGACGATATAAATAAGGATTCAAAAATTAACAATTTGGATCGTCAGATAATAGGATCTCCTCTTCCTTCGGCTTTCGGTAATTTTGGAACAGTAGTTACCTATAAAAAACTGTCTTTTAATGCCTTATTTACCTACGCCGTCGGTAACGATATATATAACAGTTTTAATCAACAGATGAATGTGATGAAAGACTATTCAAACCAATCTCCAAATGTGCAAAACAGATGGATATCGCCTTCCGAGAAGGGGACAGGATTAAGTAGAGCTGCTTTCGATGACCCTTCAATGAATGGTGCGGCATCTAATTTATGGGTTGAAGATGGAAGTTATTTACGCTTAAAAAATATATCCGCTAATATCGAAATTGGTGTGCCACCTCAACTAAAATTTATTCGTAAGCTTAATCTATTTGTCGCGGCAGAAAATCTTGCCACTTTTACAAAGTACAGCGGCTTTGATGTAGAGGTGGTAAGCTCTGCCGATCCGATGCTAAAGGGCATCGACTTTGGTGCTTCTCCATTACCAAAATCATATATTATCGGTCTAAAGATGTCATTGTAAATAAATGAAGATGAAGAAAATTAAAAATATACAAAAGGTAGTCTTTGTGTCAGCGACCGTTTTAAGCAGCATATGTGTGTCTTCATGCTCTAAATTTTTTGAAGTTACTCCAAGCAACAATGTGATAGAGAAAGAGTTCTATAAAAATAGAGAAGACCTCAACGCCTCAGCAATTGGCATGTATCAGTCGTTGGCGCAAGAAGCTCACAAATTTCTTTTATGGGGCGATGCAAGGGCTGATATGGTTACCGCCGGACAGTCTGATCCGGATCCATATATCAACGAATTTGTAGTTAACAACGTAAGCACGGATAATCCTTACACCAACTATGCGGGCATTTACAGAACAATAGCGCGCTGCAATCGTCAGATGGAAAAAGTTTATAAAGTGAAGGAATTGGACAGTAAAATTGCCGACCGAGATGCCAATGCTTATTACGGAGAAGCATTATTGCTACGTGCTATTTGTTATTATCAATTGCTTCGTACGTATGCAACTTTTCCAATCATTACTACTGATTTTGCTGAGCAAATTACGTATGTAAATAATAATGGTGAAACGGTTAAAGAGCCCATGCTAAGTTTAAGTTCAGAACAGATCCGAGGAATTTATAAAATGCCTGCCAACCAACAAGAGGTTTGGACATTGGTATATAACGATGTACTTACCTCTCTAGGAATGATTCCGGTAAATTATCAGTGGAACGGGCAAACCCTATCTGCCAATGAAAGGTATGGAAGAGTGTCTCAACCATTGGCTGCTACCTATGCTGCCGAAATTGCCTTGTGGTTAGGTCAGTATCAAGTGGCCTCTTCGTTTTGCGATTTAGTGATCCAAAACACCAGCCATAATTTGGGAACATCGGGAACTTGGTTTAAT
This sequence comes from Pedobacter anseongensis, assembly GCF_037482965.1. NCBI lineage: Bacteria > Pseudomonadati > Bacteroidota > Sphingobacteriia > Sphingobacteriales > Sphingobacteriaceae > Pedobacter > Pedobacter anseongensis. The sequence goes on from NZ_JBBHKB010000004.1 coordinate 64,013, forward strand.
CAATTTTCTGCTTCCAATGCTTCAGGTCATTCCATGTTTGCCTTGGGCTTTCAGTATACTAAAAGTTTTGAAACCAATAGGCTTCAGGAGTTCACTTCATCGGTTCGAGCAGATGGTGGACGCTATTACTTGAAACCAGTTGCCGCTGTAGTAACTCCTTTATTTAAAGACGATGTCTCGCTAGCAGACGCTGATGTTAGAGCGCAGGCCAGCTTTAAGGTAGTTGCCGGCGATACCGTAATCTGGAAGTACATTGGTCTCGACAACGTATCGTCGATGCGTGCGCCATACGAGAGCAGTGCTAGCTGGCAGGTAATGCGCAGTGCAGATGCTTACCTGCTCAAGGCCTTAGCAGATCTACAGCTTAACAATTATTCGTCTGCGTTTAATTTTATCAATATGGTAAGAACGGCCAGAGGATTGGAAATTCTCGATAAACTAACCTTTCCATATACAGACAAGGAAGTGATGGATCAATTAATATTTGATGAAAGGGCAAGGGAATTTGCATTTGAGGGAAGACGGTGGTACGATCTTATGCTTCGTTCAAAGTTAAATGGAAAAAATATGCTGGCTGATGCTGTGGCGGTCAAGTACCCAGCCGATAAGCGCGAAGCAATAAGAACAAGATTACAAAACGAAAGCAACTGGTATATTCCAATTGATCCGGTAAAGTGGCAATAGAACGAGAAATAAAATGAAAAGAACATTAAAATATACAAAGACAAAAATGAACCTTCTTAAAGTGTATCTCATTTTTATAGGATTTGCTGGTCTAATACTTTCAGGTTGTTATAAGGAAGAACATTATGAATTTCCTGGACCTTTTGATGCAGGCAAACCAATAAATCCTGATTCTCTTCCTTTTCCGTTTGATAAAACAAAAACTGCAGGGAAATGGTTGATGAAAGATGGGGTGCCAAACTATGAGAATATCCTTATTAAAGGATATACCGACTATGCTGCACAAGGAGACTTGCTTTCTTGGACACAAAAACCAGACGGCCTGCACGAGCTTCCTCACTACAATTTTTATCCCCTGTCTGCCGCAGATCACTTTGCTGGAGATGCGAATAGCTATAAGTACAACTGGGTATATTCGAAATATTTTGTCCCAATTGGCGCAGGTACAAGTTTCTACATGTATGCTAAAGTAACATTTGGAACATTTAACGGAACAGCAGCCGCGTTAGTACTGGGCAAAAACTGGGATACACAGGCAGTGTTTAATTTTGGTATGGATGGCAATTCGACAACGGGTGAACCTAAATTTTTTCTGGATTATTATGGGGTGACGGCGTCTGTAGATCCCGCACAGGGATGGCCAACTGTGAATCAGGTGATGGTGCCAGGCGTACCCGCAGATTTGGAAGTCGTAATCACAAATGGGATATTTTACGTAAAGATCAATAAGATATTAGTGTTTACCTTTAGAATGGGGAATGATCGGTTGCAGTTTTTCACGCCTCAAATTCGTCCATGGAGAAATTTCATCAATGTCCATGAAATGTACATAGAAAGTAGTGAAATGTATTCAATGAATTACGCCATGCATGAGTATGAACAAGGATATAACAAAATACAAGCGCCAGCGCTGGCCAAAGCAGCTAACGGTAATCTGTTGTTGTTTGCCGAAGGTCGTGGTACACCCGACAACGCTAACGAAAGAGTAGCTCAAAATACAATGCCTGTGGGCAACACAGACATTATTATGAAACGCTCAACCGATGGTGGCAATACTTGGGAAAATCAGATTAAGGTAATCGCGGGGGAGGGTAGCAATTCTACTTTTTGTTTCCCACAGATCGTAACTCAAGAAAACGGTAAAATTATCTTACACTATAGTAGCATAAGCGCAAGTTTTACAAACAATTCGTACACCTATAATGATGCATCACAGAAAATATTTCAAATAGAATCAACAGACAATGGAGCCACTTGGAGTGTTCCAACAGAAATTACGAGTGCGCTTAAAGATGTAGCCTCAGGATATGTACAAAATGGGCCTGGCCATGGCATTGAACTAAAACTCGGAACCTATAATAAGCGTTTAATCATGCCGCTCAACTATGGTAAAAAAATAGTTAAGGTAGCTATATCTGATGATAATGGTGCATCGTGGAAACTAAGTAAAGCGGTAGGAGGGTCTAATTTGAAAAATGCTTCGGTAGTGGAATTGGCAGATGGAAGACTGATGATGATTGTCGGACATACCAATGCGAGTCCGAAAAATAAATTCGTATCCTACAGCAGCGATGGGGGATTAAACTGGACTGTGGCAGCGAACGTGAAAACTGATATCAATACGGGCGATTATGGACATCTGTTTACTGGAAGTCTTTTAAAAGTGCCGAGTGGTGAAATTTTCTTAGTCAATTCAACAGGAAGGGAAACCGATACTGAAGTTAAAAATAGTCCAAGTTATCCTACTGTACCCGTTGTTTTTAAAACCAGTGATAATGGTGTAAATTATACTAATTTGGGGCCGCTTTTTACAAAAATTGCCTATTTTGGCTATGCTGCCCCGTTTGGAGCTATGGATGCCGTAGTATTAGCCGATGGAAAGTTAGTAATTGTTGGTGAAGGTGGTGTAGAAGGCCCATCTGAAGGGATTGTTGTGTATAAAAAGTAGTATTTTGTAAGTTCGATTCACAAAATTGATGAAATGAACGTTCAACTTTGGAAAGTGTGGAGATTTTGACTGCTTTTTATTTTGATCAGTTCTCCCAATAATCGTGTAGCTTGCAGTTCATCTCCAATACCCAATTGTTCTGCAGTTCGCACGATTTCGAAGTTTAAGGTTTCTATCTCCGTTGGCCTGTTTTGAATGAGATCCTGTAGCGTTGAGATCAATTGCCCATCCGACGAGCTACTGATCATAAGCACACTTTCTTCAACTTCTTTTTCACTAATTGTGATGCTCTTTTTTTTGGCAACCACAATACATTCTGAAATTACTCGTCTGGCTAGTTCTAGGGCCAACTGGTCTCGCTTGAATATGCCATTATCTACATTTAGCAGTGGACAGATGGAATTGAATACGACATTTGCAATTGCTTTTTTCCATATAATCTCTTGAATATTGACTTCACTTCTGAATATGAACTTTTCAGTGTTCAGTGCGTCTACTATAGAATCCAACGCATGGCTATCGCCTTTCTCGATTCCTATCGGACAAGTGATCATGGGTTTGAACCTCACGGTATCTGCAGCGGTCAACTGACAAGATAGGAAAAGTACACAGCGATAAATTTCCTTATATTGTTCAATTAGGAAAGGTTTTTCAATTCCAAGACCGTTTTGTAGTAGAACAATCGGCGAGTAGCCGATCTTATTTTGAAGCGCAATAGCAAGCTGCTCATTCCCATAAGATTTATTTGCCAGTACTACAATTCCGTCAAGATTTTCAAAATTGCTCAATGTGGCTACTGTGATATTGGCTTTGTATACTTTCTTTTCTGTTTCAACTTTAAGCTTCTGTGTTTTTGGACTTTCATTATCAACACTTCCGCGGATCAAAGTAACTTCCTTGCCAGCTAATTTGAGAAAAACTGCCAATGCCATTCCGATAGCACCAGTACCAATAATATAGATTTTATTTTTTGTCATACTTATCTGGCCTTCCTCCGGCCGCATTTGAAGTAACATTAACTCCCATAATCAGAAATTCTGAATCGCCATGCGCAATGGGGCAGTGCTCTACTCCTTTGGGTACGATAAATAGTTCATTAGGAAATATTTCTATGTTTTTATCCCTTAACTGGATTGTTAACTGTCCACTGTATAAAATGAAGAGTTCGTCTTGGTCGTCGTGCTTATGCCAGTTGATGGCTCCACTCCCCTTCGCAAGTTTGATCAATTGTCCATTTGCTTCACCAATTATCCTTTGATCCCAATACCTGTTAATCATGGCAAACTGTTCCATGATATTAATTTTTTCCAGATTTTGTGCTGGTTTCTCGGTTTTTGATACCCGTATATCCAATTCCAATAAGGCTACATTAAGATTTCTATGCTGGATGGGCAAATGGGTAGAATTTGAGGTGGTAAAGTTTTCTATAAAAACAAAGCCATAGGTTTTGTAATAACCGATCAGTTTTTCATTGCTTGCCCAGGTATCAATTCTTAGAAATTTCAGCTGTTTTGCGGTGGCGAGGTTTACCGCCCAGTTGAGTACTTTTTGGAATATTCTTGCTCCTTTTAGTTTTCGGGCAACGATTACCCGGTGAAGATAGAGTGCGTCTCCTTTTTCCTTTTCCCGCCAAATTAGCGGATCACTGTAGCAGATACTAAAAATACAGTTGACGTGGTCGCTTGAGACCAACTTGTACAACAGTCCGTTTAAAATTTCGGTCGTAATAAAGCCCTTGTCATAACTGTTCCATCCTGTGTAGTTAAGGCTACGCTGAAAAAGTATAGCCTCATCAAACAGTTGACAGATTACAGGAAGGTCATCGACCGTAGCTTTTTTGATTTCGTATTCCATTCTTGAAGATTATTTTTCGTTGACTGTACTATTTTCAATTGGTTTTTTGTTTGTTAAGGTTACTGTGTTTTGCGCTGTAGAGAACATAGATAACAATCCCGATAATGCTCCAGATCAATAGTCTGATCCAAGTAGCCTTGTCAAGACTGAACATCAATAGTAGATTGAAGCATATTCCCAATCCCGCAACTAAGGGAAGGTATTTTACTTTGAAAGGTCGTTTTAGTGCTGGTTGTTTTTTTCGTAGTACAAGCACACCTACGCAGATCATTGCAAAGGCAAATAATGTACCTATACTAGTCATTTGTGTTGCCTTTTCTATTGGTGTTACTGCTGCTACCAAAGAGGCAATGGCCCCCAATAAAATGGTGCTCCGCCATGGAGTCTTAAATTGGGGATGGATAGCAGCAAACATTTTTTTTGGCAGGAGTCCATCATTGGCCATGTTAAGGAAGATCCGTGTTTGCGACAGCAACATTACCAGCATTACAGAGATCAGGCCAACTACTGCTGCTATTGTAATAATTAGCGATGCCCATTTCAATCCCACTGCGTCGAATGCCGATGCTACCGGTGCACCCAAATCTATCGTTGTGTAGGATGACATTCCTGTTAAGGTAAGTGAAACAAGGATATATAATGTTGTGCATATAATGAGTGAAGTGATGATCGCAAAGGGAATATCCTTAACAGGATTTAAAGCTTCCTGTGATTGCGTAGACACTGCATCAAATCCAATGAAAGCAAAAAAGACAATGCCGGCCGCCGTAAGCACGCCAGAGAATCCAAAATGGGCGATCCCAGCTTCGTCGATTACTTTCTCAGGTATGAAGGGATGCCAATTTGATGGATTGATATAAAAAAAACCTACCACCACAATAAATAGTACTGCAGCTACTTTGAGTGATACAATAAGATTATTAGTCTTAACAGATTCCTTGATGCCTTTTACCAGTACATAAGTTACTACCCATACAATCAACGCTGCTGGTAAATTGATCGAAAAAGATGGAGGAGCTATCCCCAGTTTAATCGCTTGTTCTTTTGCGGTTATAGGATCGTTTATTAGCCATGTAGGTATAGTGTGTACTCCCGAAAGATGCAGCAGTTTTATGAAGTATTTAGACCAGCTTACTGCTACCGTTGTAGCACCCATCATGTATTCGAGTATCAAATTCCATCCTATAAACCATGCGAAAAATTCTCCCATAGTTCCGTAAGAATAGGCGTAGGCTGATCCAGATACAGGCAGAATGCTAGCAAATTCCGCATAACACAAAGCCGCAAATAAACAACCTATACCTGCAAGCACAAAAGAAAAAGCCAGTGCCGGTCCTGCATATTGATTGGCGGCCACGCCTGTTAACACGAAAATGCCACCCCCAATTACGGCGCCAACACCAATTGCTGTTAATTCCCATTTGCCTAGCGTTCTTTTCAATTCGCTAGATTTGATATCGTCGGCATAAGCTCCAATTGGCTTTTTTCGTAAAAATTTGTTTAAGTTCATTTGTTTTGATTTATTAATTTGATAATGCGAATTCGACTGCAGCATGCGCGTGAATTTGTGTGGTATTAAAAATGGGTACCGTAAAATCTTCTTGAGAGATGAGCAGTGGTATTTCGGTACAGCCCAAGATAATTCCTTCAGCGCCTTCAGCTATCAATTTGTTGGCTATCCTGATGTATTCGTGCTTAGTATCTGCTTTAATGAGGCCCTTGCCCAGTTCATGCAATAGCGTATCTTCTATGAAATCGATCTCTTGCTTGCTGGCTGGTATACTGGTTTCGATGCCATAGCCAGAAATCCTATCTTTATAAAAATCGAGTTCCATCGTAAACACTGTACCTAATAAACCCACTTTTTTAATGCCATAACTTTTAATTGCGTTTGCGGTAGCAGTTCTAATATCGATCAAAGGAAGAGGAATAGCTTCTGCTATTCTTTCTGCAACAATGTGTGCAGTATTGGCCCCGAGTAAAATAAGATCTGCCCCAGCATCCTTTAGATGGAGTGCTGCCGCTAACAATAATCTGAAGGTACTGTCCCAGTCGTGTGCTGCATTACTCTTTCTGAAATGTTCGAAATTGACAGAGTAGATTATACATTCTGCAAAATTTAAACTTCCTAAATGTTTATTCGTTTCTTCGTTTATTAAACGGTAATAGTCTAAGGTAGAGGCCCAGCTTATGCCGCCTACTAATCCAATTCTTTTCATTGCTACTGTTTTAGGCGTGTTAATTTTTGTAATAGGTAATAATAGAAGCTTTGCCAAGGGTATGGTTGCTCAGATAAAATCCTACCATTGCGGGATTGGCATTGGCATCGAGCCCAAGTTTTTCCGTGTCTAACGCATAAATGGTAAGGATGTATTTATGAAAACCGCTTTTTGGCGGCGGACACGGTCCGCTATAACCTAGTGTGCCAAAATCAGTTTTGCTTTGTATACATCCTGGTGGGGCAATACCTCTTTTTACGTTACCTGCGTCAGACAATATTTCTGAGCATTGGCTTGGGATATCGAATATTACCCAGTGCCACCATCCGCTTCCTGTGCGAGCATTTTCATCGAACATGGTTATGGCATAGCTCTTGGTATTTTTTGGGGCATTTTCCCACAGCATTTGGGGTGAAATATTTTCTCCTGTGCAGCCAAATCCATTGAGTAGTTGCCTACTGGTGGCCTGGCCCCCCAGTTCCTTAGATTTTAGTGTGAAAGTTTGGGCACTGCAGCAGATGGTAAAGAAAAACGAAAAAATTGTTAGTGTTGTTTTAAACGTGCTCGTGTGGTTGAAGGGGTGGCAGGCATGAAAACATATTTTTACCTTGCTTTCTAAAACTTTTGGATACTTCATTCGATCTTATTTTGGTTACATCACAAAATTGTATAAAATAAAAGCATGATAGCAGATGCAGTTTTATTAATTTTGATGGTAGCAGATTATCATTAAAAAGATAGGCATGAGTAAAAATGATTTTGTATACCTGCAAATAGCAGGAATTTTAGAACAACAGATATTAAATAGCACTTTACGTATAGGTAACAGGCTACCTTCCCTGCGTACGATCTGCAGGGAGTATGGGGTGAGCCAAAATACGGCGCTAAATGCCTATTTCCATTTAGAAAGCAAGATGCTGATAGAGACCCGTCCAAAATCTGGGTACTATGTAAGGTATTCAAAAGGGCAAGAACCGGCGATGCCAGCGCTAACAAACCCATCATTGGTAGCAAATTACAGCGATAGCGAACTCTTGGTTGGCAAGGTATATGACAATATTGGTGAGGGCGATTACTTGCAATTAGCATTGGGTACACCCGCTAACGAACTGTTGCCGATTGCTAAACTTAATAAGGGTTTAATGCAGGCTACAAGAGATTTAAAAGGGAGTGGCGTTGCGTATGAAAAAGTAGAAGGTAATGAGAGGCTTCGCCGTCAGATTGCAAGATGGGGAATTACAATGGGCTGTAATTTTAAAGCTGAGGATGTAGTTGTTACCAGTGGGTGTTTAAACGCACTTTCATCGTGCATGATGGCTATAACAGAAAAAGGGGATACCATTGCAATGGAAAGCCCTGTGTCTTTTGGGATGCTTCAGCTTGCTCAGGCCATGGGCGTTAAGGTACTCGAATTACCCACTCATCCCCAAACGGGCATCGACCTCGATGCATTTGAAGATGCACTCAAGAGTAAGCGTGTTAACGCCACGCTTTTAATCAGTAATTTTAGTAATCCTATAGGTAGTTGCATGCCAAATGAAAATAAGAAAGCAGCCGTGCTCTTGTCTGAAAAATATAATATCCCCATGATCGAGAATGATCTTAATGGTGATGTCTACTTTGGGCAGCATCGCCCAAAATCATGTAAAACATATGATACAACAGGAATTGTTTTGTGGTGTGGTTCGGTTTCCAAAACACTTGCACCAGGGTATAGGGTAGGATGGGTTGTTCCAGGCAAGTTCAAGGAAAAGGTGGTAAAGATGAAACTTTATCATTCTATTTCATCTGCCTCTATCACCCAGGAAGTTATCGCTGGCTTTTTAGAAACCGGAAGATATGAGAACCATCTTCGCAGGTTGAGGCAGATCCTTCATGTAAACCAACTCAATTTCGCTAGAGCAATTGCAGATTATTTTCCGGAAGGAACGATGGCAAGTAGGCCTCAAGGTGGCTTCGTACTGTGGGTAGAACTTCATAAAAAGCTCAATACAATGGAACTTTATAACAAGGCAATGAAACAGAAAATCAGTTTTGCGCCTGGAAGGATATTTACGCTACAAAATCAATATAATAATTGTCTGCGATTAAATTTTGGTCTAAGATGGGATTATAGATTGGAAACCTATTTAAAGATTCTGGGGAATTTGGCAAAACAAAGCCTAGTTGGGTAGATGGATGGATAAAGGAGTTGTGGAAAATGGCCGCCTGTTGAAGAAGCGATTGGAACCCCCATGAAGCTAAAGCTATCATTTGCTGCCCAAAACCTTCCACATTTGTTCAAGCAAACCATTCTTTGGTTTATCATCGCTCAATTCCCAAAACATAATGCCTCCTAATTTTCTTCGCTTAACGTATTGGGCTTTGGCTGTTATAGATTTCTCGTTGTCGAACGTGGCAAACAATTGCTTACTAGGATTATACTGATAAGCTGCCTTTGCTTTTTTATCCCAAAAATAGTGGAAGCCTGAACTGTCGCTGAAATAGGTGTCGAAGTTTGCAAAACTTACACCTTGTTTAAATATCCCCGACTGGTATAAACCGTTGTTTATTGCCGACACCTTTTCCCAAACCCTCCCGTAAATAGCTGCACCCGTAATTAATTTATGAGCCGGAACTTTGTGTTTTACTAACCAACTTACACATTTATCTGTAGATTCTTGGTTTTTTCGATAACTGTACAAGGGAGTATGGTGACCGGTAACTATTGCATAACCACCCACTAAATCGTAGGTCATTAAGTTGATGAAATCTACAAACGGATGTACATTAGCCCAATCTACCGATTCTTCTAAATAGGTCAAAAAGCCACCAGCAGCAAAAGTTAGAAGGTAACTATTTCCCATCTCGTTTCTTAAAACGCTAACTAAGGCCGTGAAATTGTCTCGGTCTGCCTTTGTATAAGTATGACCAGGAAAGCCTTCAATTGCTGGATATTCCCAATCTAAATCTAGCCCATCCAAATTATATTTTTTGAGTAGCGCGACAGTCGTTTTTGCAAATGTTTTTCGGTGGTTAGCATCTGCAAATAAATCGCTACATGATGCACAACCACCCCACCCGCCAATAGAAACCATAATCTTTAGCTGTGGGTATTTTTTCTTTAAAGCAACTATTTGACGTACATTTTGCTCTTGTTTCGAATCCCTTAACAACAGGGTATCATGCCTAAGTTTAACAAAACTATAAATAAGATGAGTTAATTTTTCCAACGGATAGTGTTGTAAACGCTCACTGCTACCCGTGTAATAAGCGACAATGTTATAAGAGGGCTTTTTTTGCGCAAACACAGCCGACGAAAACGCTAGAATAAAAAAGAGTAGCATTTTTTTCATTACCCTAAAGATAACGTTTCCGCCGTACTTTTAACTACTGAATTCTTCAACTATCTCGCCAACGATTTCTGTTCTGGAGCCTTTAAATACCCATAATATGTTCGTGTAGGCTGCGATGTTTTATTTACGGTTAGTGTACCATAACCATTTTTATTAACCCATAATCGCATCCTTACATCTATAGCCCCTGGAGTATCTTTAAAGTTTATACTGATATTCCAAGAACCATTTTTGGCTTTCTCCATCTTGTAGTCAAATTTTACAGATTCGTATTCGCCTCTGTTTCTATCGATTATTTTACCGGGGCCATCTGTGCCGTTTACCCCGAAGCTAGGCAGGTAAGTGGTAATGGTATCTGGTTTTACGGATAAAAAATACAAATAACCCGTTAAATTAGTAGGCTCGTTACTATACGCACTAACACGAGTTGGAATAAAAACATATGTTTTTTTATCCATAAATTGAGCAGTGTTTACTTTAGTGGCCTGAGCTGATGCTTGTTCGAGTGTAAGTGCCAATAGGCATAGGATTAAGATTTTTTTCATGGCTTCTGCGTTTTTGTGTAATAAAAAATGCTCAAATGTAATGCCAAGAAAAAATGAAAATGAAATGAGCTTTCCTTAACCGCACCAGTTAATGATATCTTCTTTGTTTGAAATTGATTTCTTACAATGAATTTCGTAATGAAAATTTTCTAACTGTTGTAAAAGATACTGTAAAGTAAATTTTTCTGCTAGGCTCAGCTTACCCGTGATCAATTTGCCAACATGGTTCATGTCAGTAAAAACCTGGTAGAGCAATTCTTTTCCTTTTTCGGTAATGGCTATTCTCTTGCTACGTTTATCGTTTATATCATCCCACTGGTGTGCAAGTTCGTTAGCTAATAACCTATTGATAATCTCAGTGCCTGATGTTTTTTCTAATAGATTGAGTTGCATAAGTTCAGTTTTAGTAAGGCTTAAATGGGTAAGTAGTATTGCCAAACACGTAAATTCTTCGGCAGAAGCTAAGTTGGTGTTATGCAATACTTTTTTGATGTAAGATTTTGCATAACGACTCATGAACACAAACAATCTAGCAATATTATTATCGAGTTGATAGGCATTCAAGATCGCCGTAGATTCCTCATTTCCAAACCTTACCTCGTGTTGGGCAGCGCTATTTTTATCGTTGGCTAACTTGGTATTCAGAAATCCAGTAAAGTTTTCAACACTTACCATAGCGTTGTTTGTTCTACTGTTGTCGAATTCTTCCACATACTGAATGAGTTGGTTAATGAGTTGATACGTGTTCATGGTTTTTCGGGGTTAAAAAGCGCAGAGTCTAGCATAGCCGATACTGCAATTTGGGCACTTTTCATAGCTGCGTTGATGGAGCCATTAAGGAGATGGTCGCCACAAATAAAACAATTTTCAGTAAGTTGGGCCTGATGTTTATCTACACTATAGTTTACAGTTTCATTTCTTGGGAGTGCGTATGGGATGTCGTAAATCGCGAGAAGTTTCCAAGCAATCGATTCTGGATACCATTGTAACAACTCTTGGCGCACCATTGTTTCTAGCTTTAATGTTTCAAAACTTTCGGATGTACTAACAGAAACCGAAATAAGGGATTTATCGGGTGGTGCATACAAAGGTGAAATGTGATCTAAAAAAGCAATGTTATTTACAAGTTGATTTTTAATGGCGTTAAGCGTAATGCGATGGCTAATTTGTGTTTTTTTGTCGGCGCCGAAATAAAGCGTTAACGCACCCTTACTTTTATCTATTTTATTTTCTAGCTTAGCTAGTGGTATATGTGGCGCATCGGTTGCAATAATTACTGCAGTGGCGCTGTAGCACTTGCCAGATTTTGTTGTAACCGTAGTACCAGAAATATTTATAACCTCTTCGTTTAAGATAAGCTCGTCGGTTCCTAAACCGCTTGCTAATTGAGAACTGATCATCCCCATCCCACCGGCCGGAATAGCGGCAGCACCCTCGCCAAACATTTTAAATGTAAATTCGAACATTCGACTAGATGTAGCGAGTTCTTTTTCGAGAAATATACCTGCGTAGAAAGGCCTAAAAAAAGTTTCAATACATCTTTCACTAAAGCCATGGTTTCGTAAGTAGGCAAGTGTTGTAGTTTCTGGTCGTTCAAATACTGTTTCTAAAGAGGTAAATGCTAAGCTCAGTTTCAATTTAAGCAATTTAAACTTATCTCGTAAGGTTCCGACAGGGGCTAAGAGCGTGTTAAGTAGTAGAGAGGGTTCTCTAAAAGGATCGCCAATCTTAAAAATGGCTTGCTTTTCTAGAATGCATGCGCCTGGTTTAAACGATTTTAAGTCGAGAGCATCGTAGTTTAATAGTTTTTTCGCTTCTGGATAGGCAGTTAACAATACTTGAAAACCACGATCTAACAAGAAACCCTCTTTATAATCGGTACGCACTCGTCCACCTACACCATCTGATGCCTCAATCACTACTATGTTAAGACCTGCTGCTTTTGCCAGTTTAGCGGCAGTTAAACCGGCTATGCCAGCTCCAATAATAAGCACCGATTTCTCCTTATGTTTCATTCATTAGGCTATTAGGGCGTTCGATTAATTGAGTAACTTCGTCGGGTTTAGCATAGGCTAGCCGTGCAATAGGATGTGTGCTAAAATAACTGTCGAGGCCTGCAACCGTAACAGTACCTGCGCTTTCATGGTCGATATAGCCATCGTTTCCCACTAGTTTTTCACTTAAAATTATTTGCTGTATTTCGCCTATAGCAATGGTGGTGCCGTTTAGCTTAATGGGAATTAGTTCTTTAAGTTCCATTGCGATTTTGATAGTCGACTCAGCTACAAAGGGTGCATCGAAATCTGGGATAAAAAATTCTTCCAGTTTGCATTCTACAAATTCAGACCGACCACTTGTATACCTTGCACTAGTTTGGTGCGCTTGTTCAAAGAAGGGCTTGAGCACATTATTAAACGTATATGCACCAGTTCTTTTAATATTCGCCAAGGTATCATGATCGTGAGACCCAGGCCTGAATACCATGCCTAAAAGTGCAGGTGATGCGCCCAGGTGAAATATGGAATTAAAGAGCCCAAGGTTACTATGTCCACTGCTGCCCATAGTACCCACCAATTGAAGGCATTTAAAACCGGGCAACGAATTTACAAGGGTAGCCCTAAAACGGTCTTCCATATGTTCAAGTGTTGTAGCTGAAATTACCATGGCCTAAAATTGTGTTCTTAAACTGCTTAAACCGCCATCAATACCTACTATTTGACCCGTAATCCAACTGCTCTGTTCACTAAGAAGAAAGGAAATTGCCGAACTTATGTCGCTGGCAGTACCTATGCGACCTAATGGATGTCTTTTGGCTGATGATTCTCTTTTTTCGGGGGTCGACAAGAGACTTCCGGTTAGCGGGGTATCTGTTAATGATGGGGCCACCACATTAACTCGGATATGCTGCTGCGCAAGTTCAGCAGCTAGTGCAAACGCAAAGCCTTCGAGCCCAGCTTTTGCGGCTGCAATACTCGTATGAAAGCCCATTCCTGTTTTTGAGGCCACCGAGCTTATTAACACCACACTAGCACCTTCAGCAGCTTTAAGCGACTTTAACGCCTGTTGTATTGCCATAGCAGCACCAACAACATTAAGCTGAAAATCGCTAATTAAGTCGGCTTCACTCACTCTGCTAAAAGGTTTTAGCGTAATGCTGCCCACTGAATATACAAGTCCATGCAACTTCTCGGGTAAGAAATTAGCCAAGTGGTTTACATTTTGAAGCACATCCATTTCCAGGTAGTTTACATCAATGGGCCAATCTGTTGCGGGTTTTCGAGAAGCAGAATAGATTTTTGCACCCCCATGGTGAAGTGTAGTAATCAGGTTGAGACCAATTCCAGAGCTTCCACCTACGACAAGTATATTTTTACCTTCGAATCTCATGAGCCAATTTGTTTTAAAAACTGATTTTTGGTATCGATCTCTTTAAATCGACCACTAAACGCACTGGTGATGGTGGTGCTTCCTGCATCTCGAATTCCTCTAGACGATACGCAATGATGGCTGGCATCAATTACTACCGCTACATCTTCAGTTCCCATAACCGATTTTATTTCTTCTGCAATCTGCATGGTTAGCCTCTCCTGCACCTGAGGCCTTTGCGCATAATATCGAACAATTCTATTGAGCTTTGAAAGACCAATTACCTTTCCGTTGCTAATATAGGCCACATGAGCCTTTCCAACAATTGGAACAAAATGATGTTCACAATTACTAAATACGCTGATGTTCTTTTCGATCAACATTTCATCATATTGGTAGGGGTTTTCGAAGAGAGTAGGCTTAGGTTTGTTGGCAGGGTTTAGGCCACTGAAAATCTCGCTTACGTACATTTTGGCAATCCTTTTTGGAGTGTCTTTTATACTGCCATCTTTTAGGTCTAGCCCAAGTATATCGAGTATACTGCTAAAATGACTTTCAATTAATGAAATCTTGGTCTCATCATCCATTTCAAAAGCACCAGCTTTTAACGGAGATTCATAGGTAAATGATTTGTTTTGAATGGTCGTTATTTCGTCTGCAAGCATGTAAATTAGTATGTTTATGTATTAATTTATGTATTTATTATATATAAACGTACTAAATTAAAGAAAAGATGTTTTAAAAACTAAATTTTTTTTGAACTTTTCCTGGCCACTCTTGTTGTTATTTCTAATTGAAAAATAGCGCATTATATTTTAACCGATGAGTGAACTATCAGCTAGTCAAGAACGTTTCAGTGCACTTGTAAATGCCACATCTGATGTGATTTACAGCATGAGTCCCGATTGGGAAATTATGCATGAATTAGATGGTAGAGGTTTTCTATCAAGTACATTTGAGCCAACTACTGGCTGGAGAGAAAAAAATGTCCATCCTTTAGACATGGAAATGGTTAACCAAACCATTGAGCGAGCTATTGCTACCAAGCGTATTTTCGAGCTCGAGCATAGAGTGGTTCGGGAGGATGGTAGCACGGGTTGGACGTTTTCTAGAGCCGTTCCAATCCTTAACGAAAAGGGAGAAATTGTAGAATGGTTTGGCACAGCAAGCGATATAAGTCTTCGTAAACAGACCGAACAGGATTTAAAAGTAGCCAAGGAAGAAGCTGAGCATCAAAAACGGATGTACGAAGCCATTACATCGAGCACTCCCGACTTGGTTTATGT
This sequence comes from Pedobacter anseongensis, assembly GCF_037482965.1. Lineage (NCBI taxonomy): Bacteria > Pseudomonadati > Bacteroidota > Sphingobacteriia > Sphingobacteriales > Sphingobacteriaceae > Pedobacter > Pedobacter anseongensis. The sequence goes on from NZ_JBBHKB010000004.1 coordinate 79,250, forward strand.
ATTCGGACTCGATTATCGGTTTACTTACGCTAATCAAGCTTTACTCGATATGTGGGGCAAAGATTGGGATAGTGCCATAGGAAATAACTTGCTCGAAAATGGATATGAACCATGGCATGCAGAAATGCACGAACGGGAAATAGACCAAATCGTAATCACAAAAAAATCTGTACGGGGAGAGGTTGGCTTTCCCCATGCTATACTTGGTAAAAGGGTATACGATTATATTCTAAATCCAGTAATAAACTCAAATGGTGATGTGGTAGCCATTGCAGGCATAACGCGCGACGTAACGGATCGAAAATCGGAAGAACTCGAAAAGCTACGACTTTCTGACGAGCTTGCTGCACTAAATGAGGAAGCTGCTGCTACAAATGAAGAACTTACAGCCACAAACGAAGAAATGCTGGCAGCGAAGGGCTTACTAGACAATGCGCTCGAAAAATTAATTCTGAGCGAAACGAAGTTGCGCTATCTGATTTCTAATGCGCCTGTAGCTATCGCTTTGTTAACTGGGAGAGGAATGATTATCGATACCGCTAATCAGAAAATTTTGGAGATCTGGGGAAAGAAAGCAAATGTAATTGGTAAACCCTTAATTGAAGCATTGCCCGAATTAATAGGACAACCTTTCCTGCAATTGCTCGATGAAGTATTTACCACGGGTGTGCCCTATATAGGAAATGAAGCTACCACTACTTTGGAAGGTAGGCAACTTTACATCAACTTTGTTTACCAGCCAATGCTTAACGAAGAAGGAGAGGTAGATAGTATACTCGTAACCGCTACCGATGTTACCGAAGTTGTTATTTCGCGCCATAAAATTGAGGAAGCAGAAATTGCGTTAAGACTTGCCATTGAGGCGGCCAATTTTGGAACATGGCGAATTCACTCAGAAACTAGAGAATTTATTACCTCCAACCGCCTAAAAGAGATTTTTGGTTTTTATCCTTCAGATGATATTACTATTGGTGATGCAATTGCACAAATTACACCTGATTTTAGAGACCATGTAACCCAGAAGCTAGAGAATGCAATCACTGCTGGCGGAAACTACGATTTAACCTATTCGATTATAGGATTTCATGATCAGGTGTTGCGCTGGGTAAGGGCAGTAGGAAATCTAAAACAAGATCCTTTTGGAGAGTTTTCGGCTTTTACTGGCGTGGTGATGGAGATTACCGAATCGTACATAGCCACCAAAAAAGTAGAACGAGCAGAAGAATCGTTGCGAATGGCAATCGATGCGGCCGAATTGGGTTCGTATTCTATTAGTGTAAAGGATAGGATTTTTATGGCATCGCCTAAATTAAAAGAATTTTTTGGCTTTTTGCCAGACGATGAAGTGCCGCATGAAGTAGCTATTGGCCAAATTCATAAAGATTACCGGCAAACGGTAGGCGATGCAATAGAAGCTTCGATTACGAAAGGCGTTCGGTTTGATATGGAATACCCAGTTGTAGGCTTTCGAGATGGAAAGATTCGCTGGTTGAGAGGCATTGGTACGGTTCAGCAGCAAAACAACGGTGAAAGCTATTTTACTGGTGTGTTACACGAGATTACCGAACGTAAGGTAGATGAGATGCGCAAGAACGATTTTATTGGAATGGTAAGCCACGAACTTAAAACGCCATTAACTTCTCTGAATGGTTATTTGCAACTTATGGAACGCAAGGCATTAAAGGCCGATGATGAGTTCTTTTTAAATTCAATAGATAAAGCATTAAAACAAGTGAAAAAAATGGGGAGCATGATAAATGGTTTCCTTACCATCTCTCGATTAGAATCGGGTAAGATTGTGCTAGACAAAACCAGTTTCGATTTACACGAATTGATTTCTGAAACGGTAGAAGAAATGAGGAATTTAGAATCTTCGCATCCTATTACCTATGACGGCCATTGTGAGGTAAAGTTGATTGCAGATAAGGATAAAATCGGGAGTGTTTTATCTAATTTACTTAGCAATGCAGTTAAATACTCTCCATCTGGTTCTGCAATTCATGTAACCTGCGAAGTTATAGGTGCTGGCGAGATTGCAAAAGTTAGCATAAGCGACAAAGGCATGGGAATTAAGGCTGCCGATCTAGAAAATATTTTCGAACGCTATTATCGAGTGCAAGAAAATATTAATATATCTGGATTTGGGATTGGATTATACCTCAGCGCAGAGATTATTCGGCGCCACAACGGAAGAATTTGGGTAGAAAGTCAGTTAGGTAGTGGGTCTACTTTTTATTTCGAACTTGGCTTGTCTGCTTGAGTTCTTTAAAAACCTACCCGAATAAATCCCCCTCGCCTAAATAGGCTCTTATCAATTTAAGAATTTCGTCACCATGTTGCATGGTCTTCCCATCTCCAATATTTTTAATCTTCGCCAGTTGGCTAAGTGATCGTGGTAACCTTGCAGAAATATCGGCAATTGCCATATCTGAAAGAATATGATAGCTTAATACCTTTTTATTTTCGGCCGTTTGCTGTCGCCATTTGATAAGTTTTGCATAAAGTATAGGATTTTCGATTACCATTTCTTCTTTAATGGGCTTTACTTTCCAGCTGTCTACTTGTTTGTAGCTTGTAGCAATGTTTTTAAGGATAGCTTGAATCTGGTTCGTGTTTTCAAGTGTTGGCAATCGGTTAAAGACGGCTATTTTTGCCTCCACCTGTTCGAGTAAAAAATTCAAGGTTGGAAAATAATCAGGTTCGAAAGGAGAATTAATGCAAAGTTGATGCAGGTTGAGAATGTTTTCTTTCAATGTGATAAGTTGAGGCACGAAGTATCCAGATGCTTTTCCGAGCCTATTGTTCATACTTTTCAGTAACGTTGTTTCGTTAATTGGTTTTAGCTCTTTACGAATAAATTGCTGGGCAATAGCATCGATTTTTATGTTCAGAAGATCTTGGGTGGCAGCAACTATTTCTATTATTAGCTTTTCATTTGGAAAGAGTTGTATAATGATTACCTGTAGATGTGCCCAAGCAGCCCTAATAGATGTAAATTCGAAACATTCGATCAGCGATTCGATCTCTTTATTTGCTAATGAATGGGCTATGGTTTTTTGGCTCGGTACCTGTTGCTGAGCCTTTTTCATAAAGTTGGTAACCGATGGGTCGGTGATGATATTTTTCACATCTACCTTTTCCTTTAAAATCATTCCTTCCAAGTTCCGGCATCGGCTCAGGGCTACATAGGTTTGCCCATGGGCAAAAGCAGCACCCACATCAATTACTGCCTTATCGAAGGTAAGGCCTTGGCTTTTATGAATGGTAATTGCCCATGCTAGCCTTAAAGGGAATTGGGTAAATGATCCGGCAGATGTCTGAATAATTTTTTGGTCAGTTTCTGATAAGGTGTATTTGGTGTTATCCCAAGTTTCTAAAAGGGCTTCGAATGCGGTACCATCATCGTTAAAAGTAACCTTAATGCTATTGCCACTAATGCTAACTACTTTAGCCGTTCTACCATTATAGAACTGTTGCTTTCCCGAACTATCGTTCTTGATAAACATCACCATGGCACCGACTTTTAAAATCAATTCTTCATCAGTAGGATAGGCTTCTTTTGGAAAATCGTCGGTTACCTTAGCTTTAAAGGTATGGCTTTCTCCTCCCAACTGCGCTAACCTTTCTTCGTTGATCTTTTTAACTAGTGGATTATGGGTAGTTAAGGTTACATAGTCGGCAAGATCTTGGGCGTTTTTATACTGTTCATTTAATTTGCTTAGCAAAGGCTCGCTAATGGCTCCGTTCCTTATTTCATTTAATAATTCAATAAAGATAGGGTCGCTTTGCCTGTGCACGGTTGTAAGTTCGAATGTAAGTAAGGGATATTCCCTAAAAATTAAGCTATCGAAGAAATACGGCCCTTTATAAAATTTGGCAAGTAGGTGCCAGTCGTTCTGAAAAACTGGTGGTAGTTGGTATAGGTCGCCAATCATTAATAATTGTACTCCTCCAAACGGTCTTGAACTTCCTTTTACAAATCGAAGCACCCTGTCGATGTAGTCGATTACATCTGCTCTTACCATACTAATTTCGTCGATAATTAATAAATCGAGGCATTTAATAAGTTTGGCTTTCTCTGTTCCGAAACTTTTGCCAGAAAATTCGATGAAGGCATGTGTAGGCGAGACTGGCAGTATGGGCCCAAAAGGTACCTGAAAAAATGAATGAATGGTTAATCCACCCGCATTAATTGCCGCTACAGCTGTGGGTGCTACAACCGCTAAGTTTTTTTTTGTAGTAGAACGGATATAATGCAGAAAGGTAGTTTTTCCGGTTCCTGCTTTGCCTGTTAAGAAGATTGGTTTGTTGGTTTTTTCAATACAATCGATAATCAGATGGTGCAGGGAGTCTAACTTCATTAGCACAAAATTAGCGCTATTGTGGTGGCAATGGAAATGATGTTATCAACATTGTAAATGCAAAGATTTTATGAATATGATCTACCGCTTCGCATCATTTACTTCTAGCCAATGCCCGTCTGGATCTTGAAGATAAATTTGGTGAACCCCATCTGCCCTTTGTGTAACTTCATTTTTAACTTTGTTAAAGCTCATGTAAGAAATATTTTTATTCTTCAATTTTTTAATAAATTCTTCAATATCCGGTACGCTGAAGCATACATGCTCTTCAATAAAATAATTACCTTTGGTTTTCGCTCCAGCGATAATATGCAGTGCAGAACGCTTACTTAAACGAAACCAAGTATGCTTTCCATCATTAAATGGGTTAGCTATTTCTTTGAGATCAAAAAAATGATGGTAAAAATCAGATGCTATTTTTAAATCGGCCACATAATAAGCAATATGATTTAATGTGGCAGGTTTTGAAAGAATGGTTTTTTGTGCAAACGAGGTTTGTTGGATACTTATACAAAATAAGAGCGCAAAAATTACGTTTTTTAATTTCATAACTAAATATACGCTGAAATTTCTCGAAAAATCTCCTAATTTTAGCTCATAAATTCAAAACCATGGCCTCAGCTCTAAAAAAAATAATTATCTGTTCTGTAATCCTTGTTGCAAGCGCATTCAGTACAATTGCTCAAACCAGTTATAAGTATAGCGTAAACCTCACTGCTGTTAAAGACGACCGCTTAACCATTACCTTGCAAACACCCAAGATAAATACCGCTACCACTACGTTCTATTTACCTAAAATTGTTCCTGGTACCTACATGTATAGCGATTATGGACGGTTTGTGCATAATTTTAAAGCCTTAAACAAAACAGGTAAAGAACTAGCTGTAAAAAGAACGAGCGATAACAGTTGGGATATTACCAATGCAAAAACCTTAACTAAAATTGTGTACGAAGTAGAAGATACTTGGGACACTGAAATTAAAGGTATGGTTTACCCCATGGCTGGTACCAATTTCGAAGCGGGAAAGAACTTTGTATTTAATACGTGTGGCATTTTTGGCTACCTCGATAAATTAAAAGACTTACCTTTTCAGTTAAATATCACTAAACCCACAGGTTTTTATGGCTCAACAGGTTTAGTTCCGATTAAAACATCGGCCACTGCCGATACTTATCTTTGCGCTAATGCCGATCATTTGTACGATTCGCCGATTATGTTCAGTTTGCCCGATACTACCTCTGTAAAAGTAGGGAATACTCAAGTATTAGTGTCGGTTTATTCACCAAATAAATTGGCTAAATCGGCTTTTATAGCTCAACATTTAAAGGAGATTTTGTTGGCTACCAACCAATATTTAGGTGGTTCATTACCGGTTAACAAATATGCCTTTATCTATTATTTTAACGGAGAGCAAAAGCCTTTCGGAATTTCTGGAGCATGGGAACACTCGTATTCATCGTTCTATAGCTTAAACGAAGCTCCACAAGAACAGGCCATCGGAAGTTGGGTAGATATGTCGGCACACGAATTTTTTCACATTGTAACGCCTTTAACCATTAGTTCGAAAGAAGTAAAGAAATTTGATTTTAATAATCCTGTACTTTCTAAACACTTATGGCTGTATGAAGGCAGTACGGAGTACGATGCACATCATGTTCAGGTACAGTACGGCATTAATACCACTGCGCAGTTCCTGAAAAAACTAAGCGATAAAATAACCAATTCGAGAATGGGTATGATCGATACCTTAAGTTTTACCGAATTAAGTAAGGAAAGTGCAGGTAAATGGAAAGAACAGTACGGAAATGTTTACGAGAAAGGCGCACTTATTTCTGCTTCGCTCGATTTATATCTTTTAGAATTATCTGCCGGTAAATATGGTTTGGCAAATTTAAAGCACGATTTGGGTGCTAAATATGGTAAGGATAAGTACTTTAACGACGATGAGCTTTTTGATGTGATTGCAAAAATGACCTTTCCCGAAATTCGCACTTTCTTTACCAAATATGTGGAAGGTGGAACGCCGATTCCTTACGATCAGTTTTTTGGCTATGCAGGTGTAAAACATACTCCAGAAACAGAAATTAGTGCTGCCACCGTTGGTGCGTTTTCACCTGGACTTAACCAAGACGGCTTTATTTTTATAGCCAATACCAACCGTTTAAACGATTTTGGGAAATTGATGGGTTATAAAGTAGGTGATGAGCTGGTGAGTATAAATGGCGATAAAATAACAACAGAAACCTATGCCAAATTAATGGGTAATTTTAATGCAAATGCCAAACCAGGCGATACACTTGTGATGGTTGTAAACCGTAAAAATGTAGATGGGGTTAAAGAAGCAGTTACCTTAACCCAGCCTGTTCAATTTGTTAAAAAGATAGATTATAACCGATTAGAATTAATCTCAAACCCTACACCAAAACAATTGGCGATTCGCAAAATTTGGCTAGGCCAAGGGAAATAAGACAATCTTACCCTCGTCTGAAAATAAGACCAAGGTCTCTTCTTTACTTCATTCCTTAAGCAGCGCAAAGGCAAGAGCCTTTGCGCTGCTTTGGTTATGAATAGCTTCGTTATAGGCATGCCTATTTTAAAAGCAATAGGTTGATAAAATTCCTATTATCCCTTTTTTTAAGAATTTCTCCCCTACATTATAACGAAATACCCCTCTATTGGTAGGCAAATTTACCCTTTCTTTATACTACCAAATATAATTCGAACACCATGAGGTATAAATTTACCACTAACGATCCCTAGCATTAGGGCTATTTTATAGCCACTATTCGATTGTTCCCAACAATAAAGCTAGGATAAATCATCACCTGCTTTAAAAGGGTCATCCAGAAAAAATTAATTAGTCACAACCAGACATAATATATTTTAACTATGCTCAACTATTACTTAATCTTTAAAAATCAAAAGGCAAAAGCCATAAGTAGTTGCCTTATTTTAGGCATCGCATTGCTTCTTGCATCCACAAGTAGGTTATATGCACAAACTAAAGCCGTTACTGGTCTAGTTACCGATTCGAAAACGGGAGAAAAACTCGTCGGTGCTGCTGTAAAAGTGGCCAATGCCCAAGGAGGTGTTACTACCGATGCAAATGGAAAGTTCTCCATAACTGTAACGGCCAACGCAAGTCTTGTTGTATCGTATGTAGGCTATGATGCACAAACCATAGCTGTGGGGAGTTCAACCAATTTAAACATCCAACTTGTAGCTAATTCAACCGCTCTTTCTCAAGTAGAAGTCGTAGGCATAGGCTACGGTACCATGCGTAAGAAAGACCTTACTGGTGCCATTACACAAATTCGTCCAGATAAGTTAGCCGATCAAAATCCAAATACCGTACAAGATATCCTTCGCGGTACTGCGGGTGTGAGTGTCGGCTTCGATGCTTCGGCAAAAGGGGGAGGTTCTATCCAAATCCGTGGTATACGTTCTGTATACAGTGCAGGGGGACATAATGATCCTTTATTAATATTAGATGGAACCATTTTCTATGGAGAGTTATCAGAAATCAACCCTGATGATATTGATCAAATGGACATTTTGAAAGATGCATCAGCTGCTGCGGTATATGGCGCAAAATCTGCAAATGGGGTAATTATCATCACCACCAAAAAAGGAAAAAGAGGTAAACCAAAAATTAATTTTACCTCTAACCTGGGTATTGTTAACAGTGCAGCCGAACGAGAAGTTTTTGATGCAGCCGGTTATATGCAATACCGCAAAGATTGGTATACTGCACCCACATATGGCATAAACACGGTGACGGGTAATTACGAAAAATATCAGTCGACCTTTAAAGCGCAACCTGGGTATTACGAAGAGCCAACAGACGCTAATTTAGCAAAATGGGGCATTACCTTAGCCCAATGGAAAGCCTATACCAATAATCCAGCAGTAACAACAGACAATGAAATTTGGGCTAAACGTTTACTATTACAAAGTACAGTACTAACAAATTACCTTGCAGGTCAAACCTTTGATTGGTACGAACATAGTTTCCGTACAGGTTCTAATCAAGATTATAACATTAGTGCATCTGGTGCAACCGACCAGATGAATTACTATATGTCGGTAGGTTACCTCAATAATCAAGGTGTTGCGGTAGGTAACAATTACAAAGCTGTTCGAGGCAACTTAAAATTGGATTCAAAAATCAATAAATGGTTAGAATTGGGTGCTAATGTGAACTTTCAGAACCGTACCGATGGCGATTTAGCTGTAGATTGGGGCCGTCAAATCTTAAATAACTCGCCTTTTGCTAGTTATAAAGATTCAAATGGAAACCTAGTGGTTCACCCACAGGGTGATAATATGGTAAATAACTATGGATGGAATTATGATTTTGATCGCCCTTACAAAGACTTAGACAAAGGTTATACGGTATTGAATACTATTTTTAATGCGAAAGTTAAATTGCCTTTCGATATTAATTATTCATTTAATGCCTCTCCACGTTTTCAATACTTCCACGATCGGTATTGGGAATCGGCCAGTCACCCCGACTGGAAGGGAACCAATGGTTTGGTAAACCGCGAACAGGCAAAACGTTTCGATTGGTCGCTAAATAACACCTTGAATTGGGAAAAAACCTTTGCTCAAAAGCATCGTGTAAACATTACATTGGTTCAAGAAGCAGAGAAAAGACAATACTGGCAAGATAGAATTCAAGCCCGTAACATTTTGCCAAGTGATGCTTTGGGCTATCACGAAACGCTTTTTGGCGATAAAAACTTTACTAGTTACAATTCAGACGATACAAAAGAAACCGCTGATGGTTTGCTAGCTCGTTTATTCTATTCTTATAACGATAAGTATATGATTACCACTTCCGTTCGTCGCGATGGATATTCGGCATTCGGAGCTTCTAATCCACGTGCAACATTTTATTCTGCAGCATTTGCTTGGACTTTTGCCAACGAAAGTTTTTTACAATGGAAGCCATTAAGCACGGGTAAATTTAGAGTATCATATGGGCAAAATGGAAACAGGCAATTAGGCGATCCCTATCTTGCACTTGCAAACCTTGGTCTAGGTGCTGGAGCAACGATGGGATACATCGATAATAGTGGTAATTTAATTCAATACCGATATTTATTGATGGATCGTTTGGCCAATCCTGGGTTAAGCTGGGAAAAGACAGAAGCATTTAACGTTGGGTTAAACCTAGGTTTTCTTAACGATAGAATTACTGCCGATGTTGATTATTATATAACCCCAACGGTAGATATGATTATGACCAGATCATTGCCCGATTTTACTGGTTTCCCTTCAATTAATACCAACCTTGGTAAAGTAGAGAATAGGGGGATTGAGTTAAATATAAATTCGCAGAATATAAAAACTTCTAATTTCTCTTGGAGCAGTAATTTTAATATTTCGAAATACAAAAATACCATTAAACACTTGTATTATGTATACGATAATATAATTGATGCACAAGGAAATATCACCTCCACTAAGGAAAGAGATGATATTGGAAACGGATGGTTCATTGGTCAACCCATCGGAGCCATTTGGAACTATCGTGTAACTGGAATTTGGCAAGCTAACGAAGCGGCAGAGGCCCTTAAGTATGGCCAACGTCCCGGAGATCCAAAAGTAGCTAATAACTATACCGCTAACGATAAAGTGAACGCCAATGGTACCATTACTCCTGTTTATGACAATAATGATAAAGAGTTTTTAGGGCAGACCAATCCGCCAATAATGTGGTCGCTACGTAACGATTTTAATTATAAAAACTTGAATTTCTCATTTAACATGTATTCGTATATGGGGCATAAAAGTTTAAATGGTGCCTATTTAAATCAAGATAATGGCACATCATTAATTACAAATCTAGCAAACGTGTACGCAAAAGAATATTGGACACTTGAAAATCCTAGTAACACAGTGGCGCGTTTAGATGCAAGAGGCGTTACAGGGGTATCGGCACCAGGCAGATTGTACGATCGCTCATTTATCCGCCTAGAAAATGTGACGGTAGGCTACAGTTTACCTAATAAACTAACAAGTAAAATAGGTGTAGATAAGCTAAAGGTGTATGCTACGGCCCGTAATCTTGCTGTATGGCAGAAAGATAAGACGTGGACGTATTGGGATATTGAAACTGGAGGCTTAGCACCTAAAATATTCACTTTTGGATTAAACGTAAATTTTTAAATCAAGATAGCGATGAAACAAAATTATAGCAAAACATTTAAAAAAGCAGGTACTGTTCTCTTAATATGGACAGGTATCTCACTCACTTTTACCGGATGTAAGGAGTCGTTTTTACAACCTGAGCCTTTATCTTTTTTCGAACCTGGAGAAACCTTTACTACTAAAAGTGGTTTAGATGCGGCTGTGGCAATTGCCGATAGACACTTACGGTCGTATTGGACTTTCTCTTCTTATACAGATTTAAGTCTGCCGATAAGTACGGAGTATATGTTTTCGGAGGTTAATGTAGCTTCGAAAACAGATGACGGAAATATTTTTACCGATATGGCCACACGTTTAACACCTACCGATATGCCAGATCGTTTAACCTATTTCTGGGGCGAAACGTATAACGGAATCAAATACGCGAATACGATTCTTACATTTATTGATGGGGTAGCAGGGCTCGATGAAAACACAAAAAATCAATACAAAGGCAGGGCGCTTTTTCATCGTTCATGGCGTTATTTGGCACTTTGCTTCGAATTTAAAGATGTGCCATTAATCACCAAAATTGTAAAGGTACCAAAGGTAAATTATCGTAGTACTAAACGCGAAGCTATCCTTAAAAAGATTACCGAAGACATGGAACAGGCAGTTCAGTGGGTTCCTGATCAAAAAGACATGACCTTAAAAGGTTTAGTTAACAAAGGGGCATGCCGCCAGCTGTTAATAAAATGTTATTTAGCAACTGGGCAATATGACAAAGCAATTGCGCAAGCCGATATTCTGATTAACAGTTCTGGCTATTCACTGGCCTTGAACAATTTTGGTAATTTTATTAATCCCTATCCAAATACTTTGCCCATAACACGTAATGTAATTTGGGATCTACACCGTCCAGAGAATAAATCAATCGCTGCAAATACTGAAGCCATTATGATTATGCCAAACCGTAACGGCACTGATATGGCGATTAAAATGAATTCGATGCGTAATTGGCTTCCATTTTTAGATAATGTTGGTTTGGCTACACCAGATGCGAAGCAAGCCGTTCGTTTCTTGGCAGCTTCAAATTCAAGCTATCGTAATAACTTAGATTATGTACATGCCATTGGTCGTGGTATTGCCCATATTCGTCCAACTTCTTTTGCACAACGCGGGTTATGGAACGTAAACGGCATTACCGATGCAGGCGATTTACGCCATAATAATACGGTTGGGAACTGGATGGAGATGGAAGATCTTAAATACAATGATCCAACCAGTGCATTTTTTGGCCAAAATGTTCGTTTAAGAAGTGCAACAGGGGCACTATTATGCGCCGATACCATCCGTCAATATTTTGCTTGGCCGCACTATAAATATTATATAGAAGACCCAATAGAAACCTTAAATCCGAATGAGGTTAACCACCGTGGGGGTGCGGGCGATTTATACCTTTACCGTTTAGCTGAAACGTATTTATTGCGTGCCGAAGCGAAATTCTACAAAGGTGATATAGCTGGGGCAACGGCCGATGTAAATAAAATAAGAGAACGTGCAAAATGTACACAAATGTATACCACTATAAATATAGGCGATATAATGAACGAGCGTGCTCGTGAATTGCTAATGGAAGAATGGCGTTTTACAGAATTAAGCCGTGTTTCGTACTGCCTCGCCATGAGTGGTAAAGCTGATGAATGGGGTAATACCTATACAGTTGATAATTTGGCCGCCAACAGCTATTGGTTTCAACGTATAGAACACTACAGCGATTATTACAACAAAAACAAAGTTCAGGTAAAAGGTCGTTCGTACACAATGGCGCCGCATAATATTAATTGGCCTATTCCAAATGGATCAATTCAATCTAACGGTGGAGCGGCACTTTGGCAAAACCAAGGGTATACAGGCTATAATGCCTCCATAAAAAGATGGGAAACCTGGCAAGAAGCCGTTGCCGATGAAGATAATAATTAAGAAAAAAAACTAAACTAGCGCGTAAAGGCCTAACGCTTTCTCGAACTTTTAAAGTTTGCTAAAGTGTTAGGCCTTTTTTAAAAATGTCTTTGTAACGTTTATTTATTTTGTATCTTAGGTTAACCAAATTGCCAAGTCGATACAACCAATGCCAAAGAATTATTTTCTTAAACCGCTTCTGGCGATTGCTTATTTTTTTCTTTCGTTAACTACCTGTTTTGGGCAACTAAATGGGAAGTCTATTAAATACTTAGGGGTTGAAGCAGGGTTGTCGAATAACATCGTAAATTCACTTTATCAGGATCGATTTGGTTTTATTTGGATGGGTACCTACGACGGGCTTAACCGTTACGATGGTTACAGCTTTAAGATTTTCAGGAACAAATGGAACGATGAAAATTCGCTTATCAACAATCACATTACCGCCTTAAGCGGCGATAACAAAGATCGAATATGGATTGGAACACAGAAAGGGGTTTCCTTTTTCGATTATTCGAATTCAACTATGCACCCTGTTTTTTATACCGAAAAGGGCAATAAAACAAAAGTTACCGCACCAATTACTTCAATTGCGGTGGATGAAAAAGGGACCGTCTATTTTACAACAGACGAAAAAGGACTATTTGTAGTTAATTATGGATCGGATGTAGCCCAAAGAATTTCATTTGGAAAAAGTGTAGATTTTACAGCTCGTGGGTTAGCCATCGATGAAAAAGCTAATCTTTGGGTCTACGTAAAAGATGTTGGTCTTTGCAGGTATAGCGAAACTACAAAAATACTTACCCTTTCTAATTCAACAATTAATTCGGTAACCTGTATCCTAAATACATTAAAAGATGAATTGCTAATAGGTACAGAAAAAGGATTGTTTTCTTATCATAAGTCGTCTCGAAAAGCAAATCGAATTGAAGTGCCCTTGAGTAACGACAACATCATGGGCCTAACGATCGATCAGCAAAAAAAACTTTGGGTGGCTACTGATGGAGGTGGTATCACCATCGTTGATTTAGCTATAAAAAAATCGAGTTTTCTAAAGTCATCAAGAGAAAAAGGAATGCTAAGTAGTAATTCTATCGGAGCAATCTATATCGATCGCGAGGCCAGAAAGTGGATTGCCACATTGAGGGGTGGCGTAAACATCATCGACAAAGAGCAAGCGCAATTTAGAACCATCAAAAGTGATCCTTTTCGCAGCAATACCCTAGTTAATAATTTTATTCTATCCTTTTGCGAAGATGAACATAAAAACATTTGGATTGGAACAGATGGAGGGGGGTTAAGCATCTGGGATCCTCGTTCGAACAAGTATACAAATTACGTACATCGGTATGCCGACCCCAGCAGCTTATCGAGCAATTTCGTGACCAGTATTTTAAACGATAATCAAAATAACATTTGGGTAACCACCTTTAACGGAGGGATAGACCGTTTTGATAAACGGTCTAAAAAATTCAAGCACTATGTGTGTTTTAATATAGTAAAGGGAGTAGAAGAACCCAATGTGTGGAAGATTTTTCAAGACCGTAGTAATCGCCTCTGGATAGGTACCACCAAAGGAGGTGCCGTTTATCTGTATAACCCTGATTTAGATAAATTCGAACTTTTCGATGCAGGATTAAAAGATGTTCATACCTTATATCAAGATGATCAAGGAAATCTTTGGGGAGGTAATTATACCCATCTTATCAAAATAGACCCCATTCATAAAAAGCACCAATACATTCCTGTTAATATTGCCATAAGAGCAATAATTGAAGATCGGTATCATCAACTTTGGATAGGAACCGAAGGAGGTGGATTGTTAAAAATAGATCGAAAGAACAATAAATTAATACGGTTTATCCAAGCAGATGGTTTGCCAAGTAATTCTATCCTAAATATTTTAGAAGATAATAAGGGCAATCTTTGGTGCAGTACCTATAATGGACTTTCGAAATTTAATAGCAAAACCCTTAAATTTAAAAACTACTTTGCCACCGATGGTTTGCAAAGTAACCAGTTTAATTACAATGCAGCTTTACGATTAAGCAACGGAGAATTGTTGTTTGGTGGTATAAATGGCTTCAACAAGTTCTTTCCAGATAGCATCCGAATTAATAAACGAGTGCCAAAAATTGTTATTACCGATTTTAGGATAAATAACATTCCTGTAGATGAAGACCCCGCCTATCAGCATAAACTATCTGTAGTTGGATTAGAAAAAATATCGATACCATTTAACTCTGCGGTAATTTCAGTTAATTTTTCGGCAATAGAATTTTCTTTTCAAGACCAAATTAAATATGCTTATTACTTAGAAGGATGGGATCGGGACTGGAATTACATCGATAAACTAAATATAGCCAATTATTCTCGCTTAAACGAGGGTAAATATAAACTCCACTTAAAAAGCACAGATACGGAAGGCGTATGGTCAAAAAATGAGAAGATTATCTTAATAGAGATTTTGCCGCCATGGTACCGCACATGGTGGGCCTATGCCTTGTATATTTTAATCATATTTACTGCCTACATCACCTTTTTAAAATATAGAAGAAGACAAGATCGTTTAAAACAAGAAATTGAGACGGCAAACCTCAAAATCGAACGTGAAAAGGAATTAAATGAGAAGAAATTAAATTTCTTTACTAATATTTCTCACGAGTTAAGAACTCCGCTAACGCTAATTGTAAATCCGATTAAAGACATTTTAAGCACCAAAGAATCAGGACAAGAAAAGAACGATTTAAATGTAGTATATCGAAATTCGAGACGCTTATTAAGTTTGGTAGACCAACTATTGCTCTTTAGGAAAACAGAAAACGAGAATGAACCGTTAAAGCTCGTTAGAATTAATCTTGTTAAATTTGCCAAAGAAATATTTTTATGCTTTAATTACCTTGCAAACAATAATAACGTTACTTATCGCTTCGAATGTGATGATGAGGAAATGATTATTCACGCCGATCGTGATAAATTAGAAATCATATTGTTTAATCTGCTCTCAAATGCTTTAAAATTTACCCCAAAGGGCGGTAGAGTAACCTTAAGTATATTTTTGGCAAACGATACCGTTCAAATTCAAGTGGCCGATAGCGGTGCCGGCATACCTGAAGAAGTGGGCGATAAGTTATTTGATAAGTTTTACAAGGTGATGAATAAAAGTTCAATGAAAATTGGTTTCGGCATTGGACTTTATTTGGTGAAGAATTTTGTTGAACTGCATAAGGGTGAGATCTCTTATACCTCCAAATCTAAAGAAGGCACAACGTTTTTAATTACACTCCCAAAAAATGACGTTATTGAAGAACAAATGTTCATTAGTGAAGAACAGGAACAGCTAAATTATGTGAACGAACTGATTAGCGACCACGACGAAAGTACTGAAAATGAGGCCATTCCTAATCTCGAGTTGCTAATTTCAGACTTGCATTCTATTTTGGTAATTGACGATAACGAGCAGATTATCGATTATATTCATCAGATTTTTCATCAACATTTTAAAATCTACAAAGCCCTTAACGGATTGGAAGGACTAGCCCAAGCCCGAGAAAATATGCCTGATATTATTATCTCTGATGTAAATATGGAAGGTTTAAATGGTATCGAATTGTGTAGAGAAATAAAAGCCGACCAAACGCTTAGCCATATTCCAGTTATCTTGTTAACAGCCGATCCAAGTGCAGAACTTAAGCTAAAAGGAATTGAAGTGGGTGCGTACGATTTTATTAGCAAGCCGTTTGATAAGGAATTATTTACTGCAAAAATTAACGGAATAATAAAAAACAGAAGTAATCTGCAGTCGTATTTCTTTAATGAAGTAACCTTAAAATCTGAGAGCAATAAAATCTCGCAAGAAGATAAGAGCTTTCTACAGAGGGCAATAATGATTATTGAGGATAATTTAATGGTGCCTACCTTTAACGTTAAAATACTAGCCTCAGAATTAAGTATGAGTCATTCTAATTTGTACAAAAGAATAAAATCGACCTCGGGTTTATCCATCAACAGTTTTGTACGTTTTACCCGGTTAAGAAAGGCGGCCGAATTATTAATTAATACCAATTTAAACGTTAATGAGGTAGCATTTAGGGTTGGAATAAATGATATTAAATATTTTAGGGTACAATTTCAAAATCAGTTTAAACTAACACCATCTGCTTTTATTAAGAAACACCGTAAAACCTTTCATAAAAACTATAGCATTCATACCAATTTGAACTAGAGAAATACACCCTATAAAGTGTGATTAAGCCCCCTAAACAAATGAATAAAATTTATGTACTTCGTTTACTAAATACTTAAAATTGAACATTCAGACTAATTTTTTTAAAAAGGTAATAGTTACACTATTATTTATCACTTGCTTGAGCGTCTTTGTACATGCACAGTATACGGCCTATTTATTTACCTACTTTACAGGAAATAAGGGAACCGAAGAATCGATTCGTTTTGCCATTAGTAAAGATGGATATGCCTTTAAAGCGCTCAATAATAACCAGCCGATTATCGCTTCGAGCACCATTAGTGAGACAGGAGGGGTTAGAGATCCACATATTCTAAGAGGTGCCGATGGAAAGACGTTTTACATGGTGGTAACCGATATGGTATCTGCTAAAGGTTGGGATAGTAATAGAGGAATGGTGTTGTTAAAATCTAAAGATTTAATTAACTGGACATCGAATAGGATAAACATCCAAAAGCGTTTTGCAGGTAACGAAAATTTAATGCGTGTATGGGCACCGCAAACCATTTACGATAAAAGCCTAGGCAAGTATATGGTGTATTGGTCGATGAAACACGGAAAAGATCCCGATAAAATCTATTATGCTTACGCCAATGCCGATTTTACGGATTTAGAAACAGAACCTAAGCAATTATTTTTTAGTCCCAATAATGGAGCTGCTATTGATGGAGAGATTATTTATTACAATAAGAAGTACTACCTGTTCTATAAAACGGAAGGTTCGGGTTTAGGTATTCGCTTAGCCATTTCTGATGAGCTTACCAAAAACTATGTACTACAAAATGGAGCCATGCAGCAAACCAAAGATGCAGTTGAAGGGGCTGGAGTATTTAAGCTTAACAATGGAGAAGGGTATATTTTAATGTACGACCTGTACACGAAAGGTAAATATCAGTTCACAAAAACTACGGATTTTAAAACCTACAAAGTTATAGACGATGAGGTTAAAATGGATTTTCATCCTCGCCACGGTACCGTAATGCCAATTACTGCTAAAGAAGAAGTACGCTTATTAAAAAAATGGGGCAATTTACAAGTTTTACCTTCGAAAGATGAAGTACTGGCCAACATAAATAAGGCAAACGACTATTGGCAAGCGAATAACAAGCCTGAAGTGCGCTCTTTTTGGGATCATGCTGCTTATCATACTGGAAATATGGAGGCATACGAAATCACTAAAAAAGAAGCTTATAAACAATATTCTGAGACATGGGCTACTTACAATAAATGGATGGGCGCTAAAAGCGACGATAAAAGCAAGTGGAAATATAAATATGGAGAAACCGACGAACATGTGCTGTTTGGCGATTGGCAGATTTGCTTTCAAACGTATATCGATTTATATAATTTAACCCCCGACCCACAAAAAGTAGCACGTGCAAAAGAAGTAATGGAATACGAAATGAGCACACCACGAAACGATTATTGGTGGTGGTCTGATGGTTTATATATGGTAATGCCTGTTATGACCAAGATGTATAAACTTACAGGTAATACACAGTATTTGGATAAACTTTATGAATATTTTATGTATGCAAATAGTATTATGTACGATTCGAAAGCAAAACTCTATTACCGAGATGCTAAGTATGTTTATCCAAACCATAAAAGCGCAAATGGTAAAAAAGATTTTTGGGCCAGGGGCGATGGCTGGGTGTTTGCAGGATTGGCTAAAGTGTTAAAAGATTTACCGACAAATGATCCACATCGTAAGGAGTATTTAACCAAATATCAAGATATGGCTAAAGTGTTGATTAAAAATCAACAACTAGATGGGTATTGGACTAGAAGCATACTCGATCCCGCTCATGCGCCAGGTCCCGAGACCAGTGGCACGGCCTTTTTTACCTATGGTTTGTTTTGGGGAATAAATAATGGATTGCTGAATGAAAAAAAATACTTGCCCGCGGCAAAAAAAGGATACGTATACCTTGCCAGAACCGCCCTTCAGCCAACTGGAAAAGTAGGTTTTGTACAGCCTATTGGCGAAAAGGCCATACCAGGGCAGGTGGTAGATGCTAATTCTACTTCCAATTTTGGAGTCGGTGCCTTTTTATTGGCAAATTGCGAAATGTATAGATTTTTAACGAACAAAAAATAAAAACATGATTTCATTAAAGAAAACAGCATTTACGTTTTTAATAATCATCCTGGGTACTACACCTATATTCGCACAAAAGAAAAGTAGGGCTATAAAAGCAATTCCATTAACTGATAGAGAGGTTTGGTTACAGGAAATGGATAAAATGGTACGCCCTGTGCTCTACAATTTGGCAAAAGATAGTCTGCGTATTGCGATGCCGAAAGAAGTTTCTATCCGATCAGACAATAAGGAGCACCGATTGAAAGTGCAATATGTTGAAGTTTTAGGTCGGGTTTTAAGTGGAATAGCTCCCTGGTTGCAGTTAGAAGGCGGATCCGCTCAAGAAGTGGCTTTGCGTAAACAATATCGTGAATGGGTGCTTCAAGGTGTTAAAAACTCGCTCGATTCGAATGCTAAAGATTTTATGAACTACGATATCGGTGGGCAACAATTGGTTGATGCTTCGTACGTAGCGCTCGCTTTTATCCGTGCGCCCTGGCTGTGGGAAAATTTAGATAAAAAGAACCAAACATTATTGATGAAGTCGATTGCTACTACACGTAGATTTAAACCGGTGTTTTCTAATTGGTTGCTTTTTTCAGCAGTGAATGAAGCATTCATGGCTAAATTTGGATTTGAATGGGATGTAATGCGTGTGGATTATGCTTTACAACAAATGGAACAATGGTATGTTGGCGATGGCATGTATAAAGATGGCAGCAGCTACGCTTTCGATTATTACAATAGCTACGTTATTCACCCTTATTTGGGAACACTTGTTGATGTAATTGGTAAAAAAACAACTGCCTATACTACTATGTTCGATAAAATACGGAAACGAAATGAGCGCTATGCCATAATTCAAGAACGGTTGATTAATGTAGACGGTACCTATCCAGCTACGGGAAGGTCAATTATCTATCGTGGTGGTGCATTTCATCATTTAGCTGATATGGCTTATAAAAAATTGTTGCCAAAACAATTACTCCCCGAGCAGGTACGTTGTGCCTTAACAGCCGTAATTAAGAGAACCTTAGAAAGTGCAACTACTTATAAAAATGGCTGGTTAACCATCGGCTTATATGGCAATCAGCCTGATTTGGCCGATGTATATAATAATCAAGGAAGTCCGTATTTATGTACCAATATCTTTTTACCTTTAGGCTTGCCTGATTCGGATCCATTTTGGGCTAAGCCAGCCGTAAAATGGAGTGCACAACGGATTTGGAGCGGTGAAAATTTTCCCAACGACCATAGTGTTGATTTAAGATAAATATGTTTAAAATCTCTGTTATTTTGGTATTGGCGCTAAGCCTGTTTTTAAAAGCAAATAGCCAAGAAAGCACACAAAGTACCATTGCAGAAAATGGATGGGCAAACAATTCTGTAAATACCGTTATTTTTAGAAAAAATTCGTTAACAACGTTTAAAAACAATCAATACACAGCTTATTACGATGCAGCGCAAAATGTAGTTTTGGCAAAAAGGAACATCAATTCGCAGTATTGGGAGGTGCTAAAAACACAATATAAAGGCGATGCCACAGATGCACATAAATCGATTAGTTTGATGGTAGATGGGGAGGGCTATCTGCACATTGCATGGGGTCAGCACAACAATACGTTGAATTATGCAAGATCATTAACTTCCGAAAGCTTAGCCCTAGGAGCTAAGGAACCCATGCTTGGTCTTAAAGAAAATAAAGTTAGCTACCCCGAGTTCTATAAATTGGCAAATGGAAATCTATTGTTCTTTTATCGTGATGGTGGATCGGGAAATGGTAACCTTGTGATAAACAGTTACGAGCTAAAAACCCGGAGCTGGAAACGCCTACAGGATAATTTGATTAATGGTGAAGGCCAGCGAAATGCCTATGTGCAAACTGCCATTGATGTTAAGGGAACCATTCATTTATCGTGGGTATGGCGCGAAACGCCTGATGTAGCCAGTAACCACGACCTGTGTTATGCTAAATCTACTGATGGGGGCGTAACCTGGGAGAAATCGGATGGCACAAGCTATTCACTACCAATTACCGCATCAAATGCTGAATATGCGTTAAAAATCCCCCAAAATAGCGAGTTGATTAATCAAACTTCGATGTATGCCGACGAACAAGGTCGAGCCTACATTGCTACCTATTGGCGTAACAAGGGTGAGCGTATTCCACAATATCACATTGTGTATAAAACCAACGCAAGTTGGGTAGTAAATAATTTAGCATTCCGAAAAACAGCCTTTAGTTTAAGTGGGGGAGGTACCAAGAAAATCCCTATCTCAAGGCCACAATTAGTCTGCTGGCCTACAAAAAACACCATCGCTGGTGCACTCATTTTTAGAGATATAGAACGAGGAAATAAAGTTTCTATAGCGCTTACCAGCGATATAAGTACATCAACTTGGCTATGCAAAGATCTTACTTTAACCAGTGTTGGCGAATGGGAACCCACATTTGATACCGAACTTTGGGCCAAAAAAAGACGGTTAGATCTCTTTGTGCAGAAGGTAGATCAAGTAGATGGCGAAGGGAAAGCTAATGTAACACCAACTTCAATAAGCGTACTTACTTGGAAAAATTAAGATTTATGAAACAGATTTTTATAGTAACGATTCTATTTTTTGGCTTTATCGCCAAGATCAGCGCACAAAAAATACTTACCTCTTTTACGCCCGGCAAAATTTGGAACGACGATAAAGGCGTTCATATTAATGCACATGGTGGGGGCATATTAATGTACAATGGAGTTTATTATTGGTTTGGAGAGCATAAAGTAGCAGGAGACCTTGGAAATACAGCTCAAGTGGGGGTGCATGTGTATGCTTCAAAAGATTTATATAATTGGAAGGATGAAGGTATTGCGATGCCAGTAAGCGACGATCCCACAAGCGATATTGTAAAAGGAAGTGTAATCGAACGCCCAAAAGTTGTTTATAATAAAAAAACGAAAAAATTTGTGATGTGGTTTCATCTCGAACTTAAAGGCAAAGGATATGCGGCGGCACGAACAGGTGTAGCTGTTGCCGATAAGGTTACGGGACCTTATACTTTTATAAAAAGCTATCGACCCAATGCAGGTATAATGCCTATCTATATGGCCAACACAACCGAAAGTGAAAAATTAGATTGTGATAACCCTAAAAACCAAAGTGATGGCTTTTTTTGTCGCGATTTTGCAGGTGGACAAATGGCACGCGATATGACGGTTTATGTTGATGATGATGGAAAGGCCTATCATATTTTTTCATCAGAAGAAAATTACACCTTACATTTGGCAGAGCTAACCCCCGATTATTTAGCTCACACTGGTAAATTTACGCGAATATATATAGGTCAGCAAACCGAAGCGCCTGCACTTTTTAAAAAGAATGGTTTGTATTACATGATTGGTTCGGGATGTACAGGATGGGCACCAAATCCTGCTCGTTGGTTTAAATCGAAATCGATTTGGGGGCCTTGGACATTTATGGGGAATCCTTGTGTAGGTGAAGGTGCGGATAAGACGTTTGGCGGACAAAGTACTTTTGTACTTCCAATGCCAAATAAAAAAGATGAATTTATTTTTATGGCCGATATCTGGAAACCTAAAAATGCAATCGATGGTCGCTATCTATGGTTACCTATTCAATTCGAGGCCGGTAGGCTAAAAATTACTTGGATAGACGAGTGGAAACTTCCAAAATAAGAATTTATCCCCTCTTAAATACCGTTTTACCCTTAACCTAAAGGTATTTTAATCTTTACTTTGGATAACCAAATAATTTGAACACACATGAAGAAAACGATATTTAGCATTATCGGTTTATTATGCTTTTCGCTAGCTGAAGCACAAAATAACGATTGGGAAAACCCAAAATTAGTAGACCAAGGTAAAGAAAAGGCGCATGTTACGTTTATGCTCTACGATTCGGAAAAAGAGGTAATTGCAGACGATTATGCTAAATCACCCTATCACCAATCGCTAAATGGCCAATGGAAATTTAACTATGTAGATAAGCATGCCGATAGAATTAAAGATTTTTATCGTACCGATTTAAATGATAGAGCTTGGGCAAACTTAAATGTGCCTTCAAACTGGGAACTCAATGGTTTTGGTATACCCATTTATACTAATATTACTTACCCACATCCTAAAACACCACCCTTTATTGGTGAAAATAATCCAGTGGGTACCTACAGAACCACCTTTACTGTTCCCGAAAGCTGGGAAAGCAGAGAAACACTACTTCATTTTGGTTCGATCACAGGTTGTGCGTTTATTTATGTAAATGGTAAAAAAGTAGGGATGACGAAAGCATCAAAATTACCATCAGAATTTAACATCAGCCCCTTTCTTAACAAGGGAACCAATCAGTTAGCCGTTCAAGTGTTTCGTTGGCACGATGGAAGTTATTTAGAAGATCAAGATTTTTGGCGTTTAAGTGGTATCGAACGTAACGTTTTTCTTTTTTCTTTACCAAAACAAAGCATCTGGGACTTTTTCCTAAAAGGCGATCTAGATCAAAATTATGCCAATGGTGTATTTAGTGCAGCTATCGATATCCGTAAATTTGCAAAAGCAGAACCTTCTGGTGGTTCAGTTGCGGTATCGTTACTCGATAAAAATAGAAAGATAATCTTCCAAAAAACACAAACATTTCAGGCAGTTGCCGATACTTTGCAAACGGTAAACATAAATGGCACAATTAAAAACCCATTAAAATGGAGTGCAGAGCATCCAAACTTGTACGATTGCATCATCACCCTAAAAGATAGCAAAGGGAAACAATTAGCACTTACGGGTGCAAAAATTGGCTTCAGAAAAGTTGAGGTTAAAAATGCACAATTGCTCGTAAATGGAGTAGCAGTTTCTGTACATGGGGTAAACAGGCATGAACATGATGAGGTAACGGGGCATACCACTACCAAAGCACTGATGTTAAAAGATATACGGTTAATGAAAGAATTTAACGTTAACGCCGTACGCTTATCACACTACCCCAATGATCCGCTCTGGTATAAATTATGTGATGAGTATGGTTTGTATTTGGTTGATGAGGCTAATATTGAAACGCATGCCATGGGAGCCGAATTTCAAGGTGGCTTTGATAAAACTAAACATCCTGCGTATTTGCCAGATTGGGCGGCCGCACATGTAGACCGAACGGTTAGGATGGTAGAACGCGATAAAAATCATGCTTCTATTATCATTTGGTCGCTCGGTAACGAATCGGGTAACGGACCAGTTTTTCACGATAACTATAAATGGATTAAACAAAGAGATCACACCCGTCTTGTACAATTTGAGCAAGCTGGCGAAGATTGGAATACGGATATTGTATGCCCAATGTATCCTAGTATTGGTAATATGAAAAAGTATGCGGCCGATACGAGCAAAAAACGCCCGTATATTATGTGCGAATATTCGCATGCCATGGGCAATAGCAGCGGCAATTTTCAAGAGTATTTTGATGTTATTCGCAGCAGCAAACACATGCAAGGTGGTTTTATCTGGGATTGGGTAGATCAAGGCATAAAAACGAAAGATGCAAATGGCAAAACATTTTGGGCCTATGGGGGCGATTTAGGGGGTTTTAATTTGCAAAATGACGAGAATTTTAATTCCAATGGACTTATAGCTCCCAATAGAACTCCACATCCCGGAGCGTATGAAGTTAAAAAAACCTATCAGTATATTTTGTTTAGCGCAAAAGATATAGCTAATGGAAGCCTTGTTATCGAAAATTTGTTCGATTTTACAAATTTAGATCAATACGATTTTCGATGGCAAATGCTCAGTAACGGAAAGATTTTTAAAGAAGGCATATTCGACGTGAGTTTAGCACCACATTTAAAAAAGGAAATAAAATTAACCTTACCGATGATTAAAGCCCAAGAAGGCACAGAATTTTATTTAAATGTATATGCTTATACTAAAACGGCTACAGCAATGCTCCCAGCTGGATTTGAAGTAGCAAAAGATCAATTTAAATATGCTGGCGATTATTTTGCAAAGGCTGTATCGACTGGTGGAACGCTTAAAGTAACTACAACGGGCGATAAATTAAGATTTGATGCGGGTAATGTACATGGCGAATTTGATACTAAAAATGGAAAATTTACGCGGTATAGCCTAGAAAATGGTAGCAGATTAATCAATTTTCCGGAACCGTATTTCTGGAGAGCACCAACGGATAACGACTTTGGGAATAGTATGCCAGCGCGTTTGGGTATATGGCGAGCAGCTCACGAAAATAGGAAAGTTATAAGTGTTGAGGTGTCAAAACAAGCAGATAGCGGTCAATTCATTCGAGTTAAGTACGAATTAAGTAATGTGATGGTACCTTATACACTAGATTATTTAATTACCCCTTCTGGAGCCATAAAAGTTACTGCCAGTATAGACATGACAGGGAGAGATTTGCCAGAATTGCCACGATTCGGCATGCGTACTGAATTGCCACAGCAATATGGCAACCTGGCCTATTATGGTCGTGGACCTTATGAGAACTATAGTGATAGAAATTTTGGTTCATTAATTGGTGCATATACCGACAAAGTAGAAAATCAATATTACAAAGGATATGTAAGACCCCAAGAAAGTGGAAATAAAACCGATGTAAGGTGGCTTAGTTTAACCGACGAGCAAGGAAAGGGTATTCGGATTGAAGGTGTGCAGCCCTTATCGTTTACAGCAATTAACCATTCTACAGAAGATTTAGATCCTGGATTAACTAAGAAACAACAGCATCCTACCAATTTACCGCTAAGAAGAAATGTTTTTTTAAATATTGATCTTAAGCAACGTGGTTTGGGAGGCGACGATAGTTGGGGCGCTTATCCTCATCGGCCTTACCGACTAATGGATAAAAAATACAGTTACAGCTATTTCATTAAATTAGTAGACAGGGAGAATGTTGAAACGAAATAGGATAGTCTTTTTACTAGGCTTACTCTGCCTGCAATCTTGTGGCATCTATAAGGGAAACAACAAAAAAGTGGCCGATTATAGTGCCGAAGGATATGATTTAGTGTGGGCCGATGAATTCACTAAAGATGGCATTCCGGATGCTAAAAATTGGACCTATGAGAAAGGATTCGTCCGCAATGAAGAACTGCAATGGTATCAGCCCGAAAATGCATTCTGTAAAGATGGGCTACTGATAATCGAAGCAAGAAAAGAACAACGTGCAAATCCATTATTTGTGGTAGGCAGTAAAGATTGGCGTAAGCAGAGAGAAAATATCGAGTACACCAGTTCTTGTTTAATTTCCAGAGGTTTGCAAAGCTGGCAATATGGCCGTTTCGAAATGCGAGGCAAAATAGATATTAGCGAAGGCCTATGGCCAGCATTTTGGACTTTGGGCGAGCATGGCAGATGGCCGGCGAATGGAGAAATAGACATCATGGAGTATTATAAAGGTAAAATCCTTTCAAACATCGCCCGTATGGGTACTAACAGTAAGCCAAAATGGTTTAGTACTACAAAAGAAGTTAACAAAGCATGGGCAAAGCAATTTCATACGTGGCGGATGGATTGGGATAACGAAAACATTAGCCTTTTTGTGGATGATACACTTTATCTAAACGTACCATTAACAGAATTACAAAATGAAGGCAGCCAAGGCGTACATCCATTTAAGCAAAAGCACTATCTTCTTTTAGATTTGGCGATGGGGGGATTAAATGGTGGCAATTTAGCAAAAACAAAGTTTCCGAATCGCATGGAAGTAGATTACGTAAGGGTTTATCAGAAAAAATAAGATGAATACCGATTCCGTAAAACGTGCATTTGTAAAGCATTTTAAGCACGCACCCATTATTGTAAAGTCGCCCGGTAGAATAAACATAATCGGCGAGCATACCGATTACAATAGTGGCTATATGCTGCCTGCAGCAATTGATAAAGCAATTTATGTGGCAGTTTCTAGACGTAGCGATCATGAAATCCATTTGTTTTCCGAAAGTTATGCCGAAATGGTTAAAAGCTCCATCTTTGCGTTAACGAAGTCTGATAAAAACTGGGCGAATTATATACTTGGCGTAGCCGATCAGTTGCAGAAATGGGATTATAAAATTGGAGGATTTAACTTATATATAACTGGTGATGTGCCCTTAGGAGCGGGCCTTTCACCGTCTGCTGCCGGAGCATGTGCCACAACGTACGCCTTGGTTGAGCTTTTTTCGTTATCGGTGCCAAAATTAGACATTGCCAGGATTGCGCAAAAGGCAGAGCAAACATTTGCAGGTGTTAATTTTGGTGTTATGGATCAATTTGCCTCGGTATTTGGCAAAAAGGGAAATGCAATATTGCTCGATTGTAAAAGCCTAAAATGTCAATATATTCCATTGAAATTAGAAGGTTACAAGCTGGTTTTATTGAATACCAACGTTAAACATTCTTTAGCTAATTCGGCTTACAACCGAAGGAGACAGCAGTGTGAACAAGGTGTTGCTTGGATAAAAGCAAATGTTAGCAAAGTAAATACCTTACGCGATGTAAATGTGAAAATGCTCGATAAGTATGTTAAAACCAAGGATGTTGATGTATATCAGAAATGCAGGTTTGTGGTAGAAGAGAATGAACGTGTACTCGCTGCAATAACCCATATAGAGAATGGGAATTTAAGGGGGCTCGGACAAGCCATGTTCGAAACTCATGATGGTTTAAGCAGGGCCTTTAGGGTGAGTTGTGAAGAGCTCGATTTTTTAGTTGAGCTGGTAAAAAACCTGCCTTATGTTTTAGGTGCCAGGATGATGGGTGGCGGCTTTGGTAGTTGCACGCTAAACCTTGTTGAAGCGGGGAAAGTGAACGAATTTATTGAAAATCTGCAGAAAGCGTATGCGGCAGAATTTTTGATAAAATTAGATGCCTACTGTGTCGAAATAGGGGATGGAACAACGTTGGTGTTGTAGCGAATTTGGCTGTTAGGTTATTTCTTGCTGGATTTCTATGTTAAGCCCAGCAAGATTTTGGTTTTATCATAGAAATCAGGATATTAAGTTAAGGTTGGATAACAAATGGTAATTATGCCTTTAAAACCCCCTCAATTTTTCCAAGCTCCTCTGCAGAAAATGCCAAATTATCTAACGTTTTAAGCGAATCGGTTAGCTGGCCAGCGCTACTGGCACCAACCAGAACCGAGGTTACACTTTTTTGGCGCAATACCCAAGCTAACGCCATTTGCGCTAAAGATTGGTTTCGCGTTAGCGCAATTTCATTTAATTGACTAATCTGGTTTAATTTTTCTGGCGTAATTGCTGCGGTTTGAAGAAAACCTGTAGCTTTAGCAGCTCTCGAGGTTGC
This sequence comes from Pedobacter anseongensis, assembly GCF_037482965.1. Taxonomy (NCBI): domain Bacteria; kingdom Pseudomonadati; phylum Bacteroidota; class Sphingobacteriia; order Sphingobacteriales; family Sphingobacteriaceae; genus Pedobacter; species Pedobacter anseongensis. Next base: position 107,325 of record NZ_JBBHKB010000004.1, read on the forward strand.
TGGAATACCTTTTAAATATTTATTCGTTAACATGCCTTGCGCCAAAGGCGAAAATGGAATGCAACCCACTTTTTCCTCTTCCAACACCGAAAATAATCCATCTTCTGCACTACGTTCAAACATCGAATATTTTGGCTGATGAATAATGCAAGGTGTTCCCAGCTGCTTTAAAATGCTAATTGCCTCTTTTGCTTCTTTTGGTTTATAATTAGAAAGCCCAACATAAAGTGCCTTTCCTTGTCGCACAATAAGATCTAATGCGCCCATAGTTTCTTCTAATGGGGTATCGGGGTCGTGACGGTGGTGATAAAATATATCCACATAGGGAATGCCCATACGCTTCAAACTTTGATCCAAACTAGATACCAAATATTTTTTCGAACCCCAGTCGCCATACGGACCTTCCCACATGTAATAACCTGCCTTAGTAGAAATAACTAATTCATCACGGTGCGATTTTAAATCGGTAGCCAATAGCTTTCCAAAATTTGTTTCGGCCGAGCCAGGAGGAGGCCCATAATTGTTAGCCAAGTCGAAATGCGTGATGCCGCTATCAAATGCGTGCAAAAGAATGTCGCGAAAGTTTGCTGGTTCATCTACATCACCGAAGTTATGCCATAAACCTAAAGAAATTGCTGGTAATTTAAGACCACTATTTCCACATCTATGGTATTGCATATTTTGATATCTATTCGAGCTCATCAGTTAAAAATTTGAAAGCCCAATATAATAATAATCGATAAATGACAGCATCGATATTTTTTTTAAATAAACGTTTATTTAACGTTTATTTTTTTATTTTTGAGTTGACCAAATAGGAAATAGAAATGAAGAGCATTCTGAACAGCTCATTGGTGATGGTACTGCTGTACATGAGTGCGTTGACCGCACAGGCACAAACTTCGTTTAAAGATTGGGCAAAAGTGCCTCCAATGGGGTGGAATAGCTGGGACTGCTATGGTTCTACCGTTACTGAGGCCGAAGTTAAAGCAAATGCCGATTATATGGCAGCTAATCTTAAAAAGCAAGGTTGGGAATATATTGTGGTCGATATTCGGTGGTTTGTAGAAAACGATAAGGCAGGAGGATACAATCAAACCGATCCACGTTACGTGATGGATGAGTACGGGCGGTATTTGCCATATAGTGGCAGTTTCCCATCGGCCGCTGGAAGATGGTATTTTTATAAATTCGGGTATTAAAGGTAAAATAATTCGAATTAAGATTTCTGATATAACTTACATCGAAGCGATGGAACACCATATAAGTATCTCTACAATAGACAACGCACATTTAACCCATGTGAGCATTACAAAAGTATTGGAAATGTTGCCTGCACATACGTTTGTACGAGTACACCGTGCCTTTATAGTAAACATTAATTACATTAAAGCGGTTGAACGTTCAAAAATTACCTTATCAAATGACACTATAATATCACTTGGTGAATCTTACAAAGAGCATTTCATGAATGCTATTAAATCGCAAATCCTTAAAAACGATAAAAAGTAATAAGGCTAATACAACATTATTTTTGCATAAATTTCTTGCTGATGACAATCAACATAGCATTCATGGTAAGAATATGGCTATTCATGCAAAAGATTTTTGCGACAAAAAAGATGCCTAATTTAGTTTTCAAGCCACTGGGAAAAGAGTGAGGCCAAACTCTGTTCCTAATTCACATAATTATTAGCTATTATGAAAAAAGGAAATTCAGAATCCGTCCTATACAATCTAACGAAGAGTATAGGTGTCAAAGTCAATCGTAGAAGTGTAGAAAAATGTTTGCAAGACCATCCAGAATATCCCAGCCTAATGTCAGTAAGTGGATGCCTGAATGAATGGGGTGTGGAAAATTATGGGCATAGAGTCGACACTAGCGAAGCAAATCTTGACGAGATACCCACACCTTTTATTGCACATTCAATGGGTAAGTTTATTTTGATAGAGGAAATAAGAAATGGAATAGTAACCTATTCAGATGAAATTCTAAAAAAATCCAAATATCCAATTCCTCAATTATTAAAGCGATGGAAGGGAATTTCCTTGCATTCTACAGTATTGGAATCAAGTGGAGAGATGAATTATTGGAAGAATCGCATAAAATTTTTCTTGCAAGATTTAAAATTGCCTTTAGCAGGAGTTTTGTTGACGATTATTCTGTATGTAAGTTTCTTTAGCATTCCATTTAATTGGATTTCTCTATTACTCCTCACGTTGAAAATGGCTGGAATTGCCGTAACAGTCCTATTGTTAATGCACAGTATCAACGCAAACAACGAGTTTATCAACAACCTTTGTAAACTAGGGGCAAATAATGGATGTAATGAAATTCTAAAATCAAACGCTTCAAAGATAACTCCTTGGTTGAACTGGAGTGAAGTCGGGTTTTTTTATTTTGCTGGGTCTTTACTTGCCTTACTACTTATCCCAACTTCATTATCTATACTGAGATGGATAAATTTATTGGCGATACCCTATACCATTTATTCAATCTCATATCAGTACAAAACTAAGAATTGGTGCGTGCTGTGTTGCTCCGTTCAGGTCTTACTGGTATTGGAAGCATTAACGTTTTTCTTAGGTCGAACGCCATTTTCTATGGATTTTAAATTACAAAATATCAGTATGCTATTCTTCTGTTTTCTTCTTCCTATACTTGTCTGGTCATATTTAAAACCACTTTGTAAAGCAGATGCCGAACTTCCGCATATAAAGAAACAACTAAAAAAATATAAATGTAATAGCGCTCTATTTGACCAAGCCCTAAAAAATCAGCCCCGTTATGCCGTTAATGAAACTATAGATCCAATTATTTTGGGAAATCCTGAAGCAGTGAATGTGGTCACACTGGTAAGTAATCCTTTTTGTGGTCCTTGTTCTGAGGCTCATAAGCTAGTTGAAGATTGGTTAAAGAATGACGATACCATTCAACTGAAAATAATCTTTGCAGTAAAAAACAAGGAAGGTGACAGACCTACGAGAGCCGCAAAGCATCTTAGTGCAATCAACGATCTTGGAGATAGAAATCTATTAGAAAAGGCCGTTAATGAATGGTATAACATGGAAACCAATGATTATGAGAATTGGGCAAAGAAATTTCCCATTGAACTCACTACACAAGCAGATACTAGCATTCAACGTCAGGCGGATTGGTGTGAAATGGCAGAAATTACATTTACTCCAACAGTATTAGTGAATGGGTACAAATTGCCAAACCCTTATCAATTAGAAGACATAAAATATTTTCTTTCATAGCATACGAGATTCTCGAGGGATAAGAAAAAGGGCAGTCGCCACAAACGAACTGCCCCTAATACGAGCATGCAGTGATAAAATACATGTCGCTTAAGTCGTCCAGGCGTGACTGGAATACAAAAATTTAAAAAACAAAGTTAAACTTTTAATTATGAAAAAAGTAAATCTATTAACCAATGCCGAGATGAAAAACATTCTTGGTGGAACTGAGGAGGTTAAGAGTTGCTATTCTTCAATGGATGACAAAATTTGCTGGTATGATGTATCGCCAGGAGTTGAAGTAAATGGAGAATGCGACTATTCAGACAATGGTAAGCAATGCCGTTGTGTAGCATGGGATGGCGAATCAAGCGTTCCTATGGCCACTTGCATAAAACCTCTTTAAGTGTACAAATGTCTGAATCGTTAGATTCAGACATTTTTCCTTAACTTACATATATTATGAAAAAGACAATTACGACAGCAATAATATGCCTATTGGTAGGGAGCTGCTTAGCGCAAGGCAATTTCAGCATTAAAGGGAATCTTCCGCCCCTTTTCAATAATTATACCATCTCACTACTGATAAAGGATGACATTGGACGTTACACTGAACAGACTTTAACTAAAAATATTTCAAATGGAAAATTTTCATTTGAAGGAAATTTAGATCATCCAACAAAAAATGCTGTTCTAGAGGTACACAAGGGTAATGAGAAAAAATATAGCCTTCAATTTGCACTGGATACAGGAATAAATGAACTATCAATAATAGAGAGAAACCCAACTTATCGTTTATTGTCTCTTAATGGAAAAATGTCGCTATCAAATATTATCAAGGGAAAACTTGATAGTTTGCGAACTTCAGCATCTCGAGCATACCGAGAAAAGAATAAAATAGGTCAGGGAGCAGTTGCGCTGCCGTTTCAAGAAACGCACCAATTAGATTTAGACATGTTGCACACAATAGAGCGATATCCCGAAAATTATTACGCCTTAACACGTCTGGTCCAATTAAGTAAAAATATTTCGATGCTTAACTACGGCGACCTGATTATAAATGCATTAAATACATTCAGTAAGAATCTTCAAGAAAGTGAATTGGGAGTGAAAATGACAGAAGACTATATTAGGTATACTGAGGCAAACCGTGCGTCTCGAGTTGGCCAAAAAATGTTTGATTTTGAAATCAAAAATGTTCCAGACGGTAAGGTGCTGACCAATAAAGATTTGGTGAACAAACCTTATATTTTGGCATTCAGCGCTACGTGGTGCGTGCCATGTCATGAACAGTTACCAAAGTTAATGGCATTATATGAAAAGTATAAAGATCAGGGACTTCAAGTAGTGTATTATAATCAAGATGAAAATTATAACGAATGGGTTGACGATGTGAAAAAAAATAACCTCAAATGGATAAGTGTATCAGAGAAGAGAAGCCTCAACTCAGTAAGTATGCGCTTGGGTGTTCACTATATTCCAACCTATTTTATATTTGATAAGCAAGGACAGATAATTTACAACTCAGATCAAATGGATGCCTCCCTGAAATTATTGGAAGACTATATTAAAAAAGCTCTTTAAAAATTAATTAAACATTGAAGCCTTTTCACCATTATAAACAGCCCGATCAAATGGATTGTGGCCCTACTTGCTTACGCATGGTCGCTAAGCATTTTGGGAAGAACTTTAGCCTTCAAAGATTACGGGATATCTGCGGGATTAATAAGGAAGGAGTTTCGTTGTTGGGCATTAGCGAGGCAGCCGAAAAAATTAGACAATGGTGAAACGGAAGGTATCGTCCTCACTCTTACCCCAACTCCAGATTTTTACTTGCAAGATGGGGATAAAGACCAGAAATTAGGCTTTGTTTATCTTTTGGGCTATCTTAGAAACTATAGGTCATTAATTCTTCAGTTGTTTGTCGGATTAGGCGTCGGAAGCCTTCTACAACTGATTTTGCCATTTCTAACACAAAGCCTCGTCTCAAGAAGTGAGTTTGCACAGCAGGAAAACAAATATCTCTCGGCAAAATACCCCTTACAACAATCTGAAACAGCCATATTGACTAATATTACTAACTATAATGCCAAAGAAAAGGAAGTACTTGAACTTGAAAATACAATCGCTGAGCAACAGTCTAAATTCGTTCAGGCATTAAATAAGTTTATAACAGAGACTGATGAATGGATAATGAAATATATACTGCGCTCACCTTCCGACGGAAGGTTAAGCTATGCAGGTATAATTCAAGAAAATCAAAATGTTGTCTCGAATCAAGAAATCTTCGTAGTAAATCCTGGCAATATTGATTTTTTTGGAGAAGTTCAAATACCACAATATAACATGGGTAAAATTCGTGTTGGAGAAAAGACATTGGTTAAAATGAAGAGTTATCCTTTTGAACAATACGGACTTATACGAGGGACTTTAAGCCATTTATCCGATGTCGCTTATAAAGACAGTGTTTTTATCGCTAAGGTACGGTTTGACCTGTTTGAGAACAAAGACCCCCAAAGAAAAATAGTACTGAAAAATGGAATGCATGCTGATGCAGAAATTATAACGGAAAATAGTTCACTGTTACAACGGTTCTTTCGGAACGTTACTAAAATTATAGATGATAAAAGTGATAATTAAGTAAAGCCACTCATGGAGTGGCTTTGTTTTTTAATACTTATTCATTAACATCAACATTTTACTTGATGGCAGTCGTTTGGCATTTTCTCATGCTCTTACAGTAGAGGCATCAACATTAAGTAACTTTCCTAAGCGTTTATAACTCAACCCATGTTCACAACGAAACGCAAAAATTTGTTGTTCAATATAATTATCTTTTTTGACGAATGGGTTATATCCCAAAAAAGAAATAATCAACGGATAGTGCTGCATTTGGGGCTTGCTCCTGTTGGTCTCCCAAAAGGTGATACAGTTAACGGTTACCTTAATCAACTTCGCCACATCTTTTTGCATTAGCACCAATTCCATCCGTTTCTTTTTGATATGCTCACCAATAGTCTGTGGATTTCTTGAATAACCATTAGCAATAGGTTTTACACTTGTATTATGATAACGCAAACAAGGCAACGCGACCCTGGGATATTTGGAAAGATTTAATTCATCTAATGAGTGTAGCGAAAGGCTGGTACGCCTATTCGGCTCCCGGTACTTGGCCCGATTGTGATATGATTCCCCTAGGCAGAATTGCCATCCGCGGCGAACGCGGAAAAGACCGAATGACGAGGTTAAAGAAAGAAGAACAGGTTTCGTTAATGACTTTCTTTACGATTTTTCGATCACCCTTAATGTTCGGTGGCGATCTGCCTTCTAATGATTCATTTACGCTATCTTTACTTAACAATACAGACATTCTTAACATGCATAAGTATGGTAGTGAAGTGCGCCAACTGTTTATGGAAAACGGAAAAGTTGCCATAACTTCAAGAAATAGCAAAACTGGGGAGCGTTATCTAGCTTTATTCAATATGGGCGATAAAGAAGTGGCAACACTTTCTGTAAATCTTAAGGAATTTGGGTTTAGTGGAAAATATAAAGCAAAAGAGTTGTGGACAGGCGAAAGTTTTAAAGGTTCAGACAGTAATTTTTCACAGCAAATCGCCCCCCACGCAAGTATGGTGTTCAGTATTACGAAATAAAGCCGTCATTGCGAGGAGGAACGACGCTATAACTAACAAATGATACCAATGAAATTTAGAATTTTAACGTGGGCTGTAAATGATAGCTGAGGATTTAAAGATCCTAGTTGGGCAACCGATATTTCATTTTATAAGGGTACTTATTATTTATTTTATTCCATGCAAACGATCAAGCCATAAACGACTTACCTATTATAGCCATTCGGAAAAATACAGGTGCTAATCCAATAGAAGCGCCTTTTATGTATAAAAAGTGGTATTTCATGGCTATGATGATGCAAACAAGGGGATTTCGAAATTATTAATCTGAAAAATAACACAACGCTTGGCCAACGGTAACTTTATAAAGATAAAAAACACAATTATGAATAAGTTGAAGACAATATTTATCATCTTTTTAGCGAGTTTGAGTTTTGTACAAGCTCAAATCCGAAAAGATATACTTTTAGAAAATGGTTGGAAGTTCTCGAAAGGAGATTTCCCCGCTGCCTCACAAATGGCTTTTGATGATAAAGCTTGGAAAATGGTGAGCGTGCCGCACGATTGGGCAATTTACGGCCCATTTGATGAGAATAACGATATTCAGATTGTTAAAATTACCCAGAACAATGAAACGAAGGAAACACGTAAAACCGGTAGAACAGGTGCTTTGCCCTACATGGGCATAGGATGGTACCGTACCAAATTTACTATTCCTGCTAGCTTATCGGATGAGCAAGTGAGTTTGCTTTTCGACGGGGTAATGAGTAATTCGACCATTTTTGTGAATGGCAAAGAAGTAGGTCGTTGGCCTTATGGTTATAGTTCATTTCACTTTGATATTTCTTCATTACTTCTAAAAGGGAAGGCAAATACGCTAAGTGTGCGGGTGGATAATAAACCTGAATCATCGAGGTGGTATCCGGGAGCAGGAATTTACAGAAATGTACATTTATTAATCCAGCCGAAAACAAATCTTAAAACCTGGGGAACATTTATCACCACCCCAGAAATAGAGGCAGGTCTGGCAAAAGTGAATGTAAAGACCAAGTTGTCGGATAGTTTGGCCAAAGGTTTTAAATTAACCTATTCCATTATAGATTCTAAAGGGATTACACTTGCTAGCCGTTCGGTTTTAGGGAAAAATGAAATTGATCTTAGCCTTAAAAATCCGAAATTATGGTCGCCCGAGCAACCCACACTTTATACCTTGGTTACCAAATTATACCTAAATAATGTATTAACAGATCAGCAGCAAACTAGGTTTGGCGTTCGAAAAGCAGAATTTAAGCGTGAAACAGGTTTTTGGCTAAACGAAAAAAATGTTAAGTTTAAAGGGGTGTGTTTGCATCACGATTTAGGTCCGCTAGGTGCTGCAGTTAACACCGCGGCTATTCGTCGACAGCTCGTTTTGTTGAAAGATTTGGGCTGTAATGCCATTCGTACTTCTCATAATCCAGTAGCACCAGAATTTTTAGATCTTTGCGATGAAATGGGTTTTTTGGTGATTGAAGAAACATTCGATGAGTGGAAAAGGTGGAAAATGAAGAATGGCTATCATAACTATTTCGATCAATGGGCTGAGAAAGATGTGACGAATATGATCGAGCGCGATCGAAACCACCCCAGCATTATCATGTGGAGCATTGGCAATGAAGTGCCAGATCAAGACAATAAAGAGGGATATAAGTTGGTACAATTTCTTCAAGACATTTGCCACAAAGTAGACCCGACCCGTTTGGTGACTGCTGGAATGGATCGAATTAATTCTGCCCTAAAGAATAATTTTGCTGCCACCTTAGATGTTCCGGGGTTTAACTATAAGCCAAAACAATATTTCGAAGCCTATAAAAAATTGCCTCAAGGTTTCTTGTATGGGTCAGAAACAGCTTCTACAGTAAGTTCTAGAGGAATTTACCAATTTCCGGTTGTATTGGGCAAGGACAAGCATTATCCAGATCTTCAAAGCTCGTCGTACGATCTAGAATACTGCAACTGGTCGCAAGTTCCCGACGATGAATGGGCAGTGCAAGATACAACGGCTTATTCGGCTGGCGAATTTGTGTGGACAGGCTTCGATTACCTTGGAGAGCCAACGCCTTATGATGATTATTGGCCATCGCGCAGTTCGTACTTTGGAATTTACGATTTGGCGGGCTTGCCAAAAGATCGCTTTTACTTATATAAAAGCAGGTGGAAACCCGAAGAACCTACTTTACACCTTTTACCACATTGGAATTGGGAAGGCAAAGAAGGAATGGTGATTCCTGTATTCTGTTATACGAATTATCCATCGGCAGAGTTATTTGTGAATGGAAAAAGTATGGGTGTGCAGAAAAAGAGTAATCTCAGTAACTTAAATCGTTACCGACTGATGTGGAAAGATGTAGTGTATGAAAAAGGTAGTATTAAAGTAGTGGCTTATAATAAGGCTGGAAAGGCCGTGGCAACTGAAGAAGTTAAAACTGCTGGAGCACCTCATCATTTAAAGCTGAGTGCCGATCGTACGCAATTAAAAGCCGATGGAAAAGATCTTTCTTTTGTAACCATTAGTGTGGTTGATAAGGAGGGGAATCTTTGTCCGAATGCTACCGATAATTTAAGCTTTAGCGTTTCTGGCGCAGGAAAATACCGTGCGGCATGCAATGGCGACGCCACCTCCTTACAATTATTTCATGAGCCCGAAATGAAGGCTTTTAGCGGCATGGCAGTGGTAATTGTGGAAACAACAAAAGCAAAGGGGCTTATTAACTTAAAGGTAATGGCAAAAGGTTTGCCGGTTGGGCTGATTACGTTGAATGCGAAGTAGGGATTAGCATGCGTCATTGCGAGGAGGCACGACGAAGCAATCTACTAGAGAAATTTAGCGAGGAGATTGCTTCGTTCCTCGCAATGAGGGTTTTGAGCCATAGCTTGAAGTACTGTAGAATTCTGCTAACTTTATTGCTAGCCCCATCGTCATTGCGAGGAGGCACGACGAAGCAATCTTAAAGCGATAAAAAATGAAAATAGGAAAAGGTGGCTGCGTATACATAATGACCAATTCATACCATTCTGTGCTATACACAGGAGTAAGTTCGGAATTAGAAGGTAGGGTTTGGGAACATAAAAATAATTATTATCCAAACAGTTTCACTTCAAAATATAAATGCTACAAATTGGTATATTTTGCTTTTTTCCCACATATAGAAGAAGCAATTGATGAAGAGAAAAGAATAAAAGGAGGAAGTCGTCAAGCAAAAAATGAATTGATTAATAGTCTAAATCCTCAATGGCGAGATTTGTATGAAGATTTGTTTTAAAGTTAATTGCGACGTGCATGCGTCATTGCGAGGAACGAAGCAATCTACTAGGGGAATTTAGCTAGGAGATTGCTTCGTTCCTCGCAATGACAGGGTTTGAGCCCTAACTTGAAGTACTGTATAATGACCAATTCATACCATTCTGTGCTAAACAGCTTCGTTCCTCGCAATGACGGGTTTTGAGCCCTAACTTGAAGTACTTTAGAATTCTGCTAACTTTATTGCTAGGCCCATCGTCATTGCGAGGAGGCACGACGAAGCAATCTACTAGAGAAATTTAGCGAGGAGATTGCTTCGTTCCTCGCAATGACGGGTTTTGAGCCCTAACTTGAAGTACTACATAATGACCAATTCATACCATTCTGTGCTATACAGCTTCGTTCCTCGCAATGACGGGGTTTGAGCCCTAGCTTGAAGTTCTGTAGAATTCTGCTAACTTTATTACTAGGCCCATCGTCATTGCGAGGAGGCACGACGAAGCAATCTACTAGGGAATTTAGCTAGGAGATTGCTTCGTTCCTCGCAATGACAGGGTTTGAGCCCTAACTTGAAGTACTACATAATGACCAATTCATACCATTCTGTGCTAAACAGCTTCGTTCCTCGCAATGACGGGGTTTGAGCCCTAGCTTGAAGTTCTGTAGAATTCTGCTAACTTTATTACTAGGCCCATCGTCATTGCGAGGAGGCACGACGAAGCAATCTACTAGAGAAATTTAGCGAGGAGATTGCTTCGTTCCTCGCAATGACGGGGTTTGAGCCCTAACTTGAAGTACTGTATAATGACCAATTCATACCATTCTGTGCTATACAGCTTCGTTCCTCGCAGTGACGGGGGTTAAAGCGTAAGCTGGTAAAATCACTTTACCGTTAAATAACTAATCTTTCTGCAAAGTTGTCCATTAACATCGATTCCTTCTAGTGTAACCCGATATTGCCCTGGCTCGTCTGACGTATAAAATGAAAACTCTGCCTTTCCATCTTCGCCAGTGATGATATTTGGTTTCCAGAATAGGGTGGAGCGGAAATCGTTTTTGGGACCGTTTTTTTGGACTTCATAGTTGGGTACATAGAATTCTCGAGCATAGGTATAGCCTGCTATCGGGAGTTGTAAAAAACCCGGCGGACGGTTAGGTTTAATGAATTTATTGGGGATGCCATTCATGGTGAGGAAGACAGCGCCATAGGGATTATTGCCTGTCTCACGCATGTTAGCTGCGATAATACTTCCTTTAATAATCTGTACTCCCGTAAGTGATCTTGGGTTAATACCAGATAAATCCTCTATAGCCATCCCATTTAATAAAATTGTCATTCGACCCTCTTTAATTTTGCAGCTTGCACAGTACCCCCAAATTTGTTGTTGCTTCACTTGTACCCCCATTAAGCCTTTTAGGTGCGTTTCGAGGTTCACCATTTCCTGTAATTTATCCGGCTCGAAAGTATAATCCGGCGGCGAGGCCGCAAACGGATAAACCGAGCCCTTTATCTCGGGCACTTTTTTCTTGGTGATAATCTCGACTGTTTTTAGCGTGGTTCCCTGGATGATCCTTCCCGTACGCTCCATCTCGTCGAATAGACTCGAGGTCTGCGAAAGATAGGCTTTCATCGCCGTATCTGCCGCAATACTTAAAGGTACTATTTCTTCTCTAATCGTTAACGGTCCAATTTCATCAACCTCGTCTAACACTACTTTTACATTATTACTTTCTTTTGCTCCGCTTGCCCTGAGCACTACCTCTACGCTATCGCTTAATTGCAAATCCTTAAAGCTGAACCTACCAGTTGCATTGCTAACCGTATCGAGGAATAGCATTTCTTTTGTCGCCAGCAGCTTTATTTTTGCATTTGGTACCGGCTTTCCACCAATAAGCGTAGTAATATTGCCATTAATTTCCAATCCTTCTTCGGCGGTGTATTTTGGCAATGCTGCTTTTTCTGAAAGTACCTCCGTCCAGCTGAACCTGCGCCATCCTTGGGTAAGCAATAGGGCATCGAGCTCGGCCATTTTTCGCGCATCGGGATTGGTGAAGTAATAATTCGGGACTTCGATATTGCCTTTCAGGTCCGAGCTTAGCAATAAATTGGAATATATAGTTAATTGTTTTTCTTCGGGCAGGGTTATTTTATCTGATTTTACCACAGCAACGGAATAACCGCCTACAACACCATCTGCATTATCGAACTTCAGCTTTACTAGATCGCGAGTTGCATATTCCGGCTTGTCGCTTTCAAGAATGGAATTTACCTGTTTCTGCTGAACAAATACCAATCGCTCGGCCAGTGGCCTGTTATCTGCAGAGAACAAAGTTAGCTGGTTAATCCCATCAGCAAGTTTAGATTTTTGAATGGTAAAAGTAATCGAATTACTGTTCATCGGCAGCTTAACTGCCTGTTGTACTTCTCCATTTGCCTGTATCACTAAGCGTACCTCTTTTTCAGCTTCTATCCCAGCCGAGCGGCTAATCCTCACCAATATATCGTCTGTTGCTGTAGGATTAGTTGATAGTACAAATCCTTCGGGCAATGGCTTTGGCAGTACAAAACGCTGGCCTTTGTACAGTTCATCTGATAGAACTGCAGTATAGCTGCCCCCAGTTTGTGGCAAAAGTGCAAATACGCCCATGCCCGCATGTGAAGTTTCGAATACGGAGACCTTTTCGTTTTTTTCGTTCTCGATATGGCCTCTTATCGCCATTCCCAACCCATCCTTGCCCACGGCCTTAAATGCTACCTTCGATCGGATGCCCGCAACCAAAGACCCTCCCTCGGGAAAGAAATCGACAGCTAGGATATTCTTACCAGTATTTACGGTGAAACGGTTGGTTAATACGGACCCTGACTTTAGCGTACTTATGGTTTCAAGTACCAACTTGCCTTCTTTTGGTATTTTATCGGCAGGGAATATCACGCCAGCCTTCCCCGACAGATCAGTTGTTATCTTTCCAGCTGATAGGACCTTCTCTCCCTGCTTTAGCTTATAGTTAACTTCCTGAGCAGACAGCGCATTGCCCTTTGCACTAGAATAGGTTAATTCGGCAGTTAATCCCTGCTCATTTTCGCCAAAAATAGCCGAAACGTTAGCTTTATAATGTAGTACATCGCCCACACGCAGTGTATGATTAAAGAAATAATCCTCACCGGCATTTCGCATCCACTGGGTATAGGCCCTCAAAGGATAATCCCCAGCTTGATACAAACTGTCTACAAGCACTAGCTGTGCCGAGGCCATACCCGCATTAATGGGAACTACCAAATGCTTTGATTTTCCGGTAGGAGGTACTATGTCTATATATACTATTTTACTGATAGAAGATAGTTTATGGCCAAGTCCATTAACCAAATACACCTTGAACCATACCGTATCGCCAACGCTGTAAAAGGGTTTATCGAAATGGATATGGATTTTTTCTTGGGGACGAACACTTGTAAATTCGTGCAATTCTGAGACAACCTTAGCTAAATCTTTTGGAGTAGCTTGTTGGCCGAAAAGGTGGTATGAGTAAAGGGTTAATAGTGTAAAGAAAACAAATATTGCCTTTTTCATGGTAAGGTATTTGAGCGGTAATTAATGGGCGACAATTCTAAAGTACAAAAAAGATACATAAACTAAAAATATAGTCGAATGTTTATAGTCCTAGTTTGAGACAATGACGCTCACATTTAAATAGCTCTACCTCAACAGCCTAATTTCGTAAATATTCGCAACCATAGATTTCTCTTGCGCTACAAATTTAAGTTCAATAATTTCGGTTAAAAGGGTGGTAGGAATAGGATAATCAATGCTGTAAAAGGTTCCTCCATTTGAACTGTCAATTGATAAAGTGTTTATTAAGGTATTGTTAATTAATATATTGAATTTCTTATTTTTATCTTTTTCGTGAAGCGTTAAGCGAAGGCTAACTCCTTTCAGTTCTTTATTTTTTAATTCGTAACTAAACCAAGCTTTACTATTTCTGTAATGACGTTCTTGAAAGGTGCCATTTTCGGTTTGCTCGCCTTTAAAATTATGATCGGTTTCTGGTTGCTGCTCTCCTGTATTAATTAAATCGACCGTACGTAAATCGAGTGCATTCTTTTCATCTTCGATATTCTTAATCGTGGACAAACGATGAGACAAATCTGTTTCGTTACTGAACGGCCAATACAGCATATATCTACTATTTTGGATGGTATAAAAAGGAACTAGTTTTAAATTCTTATATCGTGGTTGGTAGATGAGGTTATTGGCGGTAAATTGCATTTTATGTGTTGCATCGGGCGTAATTTTGCTCGCTAAATTATTTTTTGGACCTAAAATTAATGGTGCTTGATCTATCGGAAATAATGTTTCTGAGGCAATGTGCCCCATTCTGCTTCCGTCGGCAATTACATTTTTAGGTTTTAAGGTATCTAGAACAGCGGCAAGCACTATTGGTCCATGCAAAAAAGAAACCCAATTCGACTGGTCGGGCAGAAATTCGGTCGTGGTGTGCATTGGTAAATTAATATTCACCACATCACCTGTTTTCCAAAGGCGATTGATAGTTGCATAGCCATTCTTATTTTTTGTGATTGCTTGTTTTTTTCCATTTACCATAACCGTTAATGTATTTTCAAGAATCCAGGATGGATGACGGAAATTAATGGAAAAAAGGCTAGGCTTGGCTAGTGTTACCGTAAATTTCGAATTTTCTGTAAGGGGAAAGCTGGTTTGTTGGGTGATTCTCAAACCTTTTTCTTTCCAGTGAAGGTTAGAGGGGATATATAGATTCACAAATATATCTTTATCGTTGTGCGCATAAATCATTTCGCTATATTTTGCATGGTTTTCTAGTCCAGACCCAACACAGCACCAAAAGCTTTCTTGTGGTTTAGAATAAACTCGATAATGACCCGGACGGATGGGGGTAAAGTACACAAAACCTCCAGCTGCATTTTGCGAACTAAGTATGTGATTGTATAGCGTTCTTTCATAATAATCAATATAATCCGTCGTTGCGTGAGCTAGAAATAATTGCTTTGTTAGCTTGAGCATATTATAAGAGTTGCATGTTTCTGGACCTTCTCTCGAATCGATCATGTCTGAAAAGTTGTTTGTTGCGTTAAAATGCTCTCGTACACTATTTCCACCAATTGAGATTGATCTGTTGTTTACTACGCTTTTCCAAAAGAAATCTGCTGCATTTGCCAAACTTGTGTCCTGATCTACTTTTGCAATTTGTTCGAAGCCAATTACTTTTGGGATTTGGGTATTGGCATGTAAGCCATTCAATGCATCTTTTTGGTTTAGCAAAGGATTAAGAATAGATAAGTCTGAAAACTGACGCGCCAGTTTGAGATATTTTTTATCGCCCGTTATCATAGCTACATTTGCAAAAATTTCATTTAAACCACCATGCTCACTCTTTAGCATGGTTTGCACCTGTGCATCGGTTAAATTAGCTACTAAATCTACACACCAATCGGTAAGTTTAAGAAGTATATTTTTTGCCTTTACATTTCCCGTAATTGCATAGGCATCGTACAGGCCACTATATAGCTTATGAATATTATACAAAGGCACCCATTTGTCATTTAGCGAAAAACTTGAAGCTTTAATATTCCCATTTTTAATTTGCGCCCACATGGCTTTGCCTCCTGGAACTCCACCTACATACCCATTTCTATTTTTAATTTGGCATTTTTCGAGTTCATTGAGCACATAGGTAATCCTCTCTTTCACTTTTAAATCGCCTGTGGTACCATACATGAGTGATAGTGCTGATAAATAATGACCCGCCATATGTCCGTCTAACCCCGTGTTTTCCCAATTTCCATATTGTTCAGCTTTTTTTGGTAAACCTGCTTCTTTTAAATAGGGGGCTAAAAGGCGATCGGCATCCAGCGAAAGCATATAAGCCAAATCGGTTTGTTGAGCAGCTTTAAATGGTCCATCGAGTAAATAAATTTCGTTTAAGTTAAACGCATGTAATTTATCTTGTGCAAATGTTATCGTTGCAGTTAAAAATAATAGCGTAAAACAGAGTTTCAATTTCATTTAACAATATTTAATTTTTTACTCCCACTATACCTTCACTTGTCATCACCACCCGTTTCATTGTTCCATCTTTGTTATAATATAAATAATCAATACACACCGAACGTCTAAAACTGCCTCCATCAGTATTTATTCCACCGTTGTGGTAAATAAAGTAAGATTTGCCTTTAAAATCGATGATGGCTTGGTGATTCGTGTTCGAATTTCCTGCTATTTCATTTAATATCCCTTTATATTCCCATGGGCCTGTAATTTTTTTGCTCATAGCGTAAACAATTTTCTCTGGAAATTGAGAGGCATACGAAAGGTAGTACCAATCTTTTCTTTTATGAATCCAAGGGGCTTCGGTAAATTCTTTTAAATCTAAGGTTACTATAGGCCCATCCATTTCGATCATGTTTTTCTTCAACTTTACATACCTGCATTTCTGGTTGCCCCAGAAGAGATACGCTTGTCCGTCGGTATCGATAATTACCGTTGGATCGATGTCATCCCAGCTAATCTTTACATCGGTCGTCATATCATTGGTAATTAGCGCTTTGCCTAGTGCATCTTTAAAGGGACCTGTTGGGCTATCAGAAACTGCTATACCTATTGATTTACCGTGTATCGTACCATGGCTTATCGCCACATACCAATAGAATTTACCGTCTCTTTCTATCACCTGCGAAGCCCAAGCGTCGCCACTGGCCCAAGCAAAAGATTTCGTATTTAATGGCGATTTATGCGCTTTCCAGGTTACCATATCGGCTGATGAATACACTAACCATTCGTTCATTTCGTACGAATTTTTTGGGGGTTTGGGTACATCGTGACCTGTGTATAAATAGACTGAATCGCCAAAAACATAGGCAGCTGGGTCCGCAGTATACTTATCGGTAATGATTGGATTACCTTTTGAGACGATAATTTTTTCTTGTGCTACGGCTGAGCAGTGGCCTGCAATGATCATCATGCCTACGCTGAGAACTTTTGTACTTTGCTTCATTTTAATTAACCGTTAATAATTTTTTCAATTCACTTTTCTTGATGGTTAAAATGCTGCCGTGACGAATTCCTTTTGGTAAAGAAATTTTCGTCGACACATCGGTCCAGTTCTGCAAATCAGACGATTTTATGGCGCCATAATTGTGCTCTCGATATTTATCAAAATAAACTAACCATTCACGGCCAATTTTTAGGATTGTTGGTCCTTCAGCCCAATAATTTCCGGTAATTTTTTCACTCGCTTTTGAATAAGGGCCATTTAGTTTGTCGCTAAAAGCAATTTTCAAGTTCTTTTGATCAGGATTTCTGGTTTCGTCTTTCAAAAACATGATAAATCGATCTTTATCTTTTACAATTGTAGCATCGATTACATTAAAACCTGGATCGTACAGAAGTTTCGTTTCAGAAAAACTCTTAAAATCTTTAGTGATTACATAATATATACGATGATTATAGCCATCATCAGCCTTCGATGCCGTTTCAGGGAAGCGACCGATAATGGTAGTTGCCCAATAAATCATATAGGTTTTAGTAGCGCTATCGTACGTAATCTCTGGAGCCCAAGTATTTCTTGCGCCTTCTTCCTTTGCCATCACTGGGATAAATTGTTGTTCGCTCCACGTAATTAAGTCTTTAGAGCTTGCGTAGCCAATACCCTTATCTTTCCAGCTAACCGTCCACACCATGTGGAATAAGCCATCTGCGCCTTTAATAATGCAGGGATCGCGCATTAATTTATCCTTGCTTACCATTGGTGCTAAAAACGATTTATCATTTTTTAAAGCTTTCCACTGATACCCATCTTTGCTATAGGCTAAATGAAGACCGTCTTGTCCGTTATTATTGAAATAAGAAAATAAATAAACTTTGCGTTGTGCGCTTGTACTAAAGAAGGTGAAAATACCTAAGATTATTATTAAATAAAGTTTCTTCATAGTTAATTTTTTAACTCTAACACCACTACCGATTGTGCAGGTAGTTCTACCATGAGCGCCTTGCCACTTTTTTTAGCACCATTAAAGTTAACGATATGAATTTTATTCGGCTCGGTAAAGGAATTTACATCATTAATCTTTGCGGAGGTAAGGATTTGTCCACTTACGGTTTTCCAATTTATTCCCTCTAAAACCGTGTTTAAGTTAATTTTTTTATTCGGATCTAAATTCACCAGCGAAATATGGATGGCGCCGTTTTCATCCTGAGAAGCAGAAACATTCAAAGCAGGTATTTTTTTATCACCAGAAACATAATCAGGGCTCACAAAATCGATTGGCAAATATTTAGCATCTTGATGTACTTTAAATAAATCGAAAACATGATAGGTAGGAGTTAAAATCATCTTGTCTTTTTCTGTTAATACCAGGGCCTGCAAAACATTTACCGTTTGCGCTAAATTTGCCATTCTAACTCGGTCTGAATGATTATTAAAGATGTTTAATGTAGTTCCTGCAATTAAAGCATCACGCAAGCTATTTTGTTGGTATAAGAAGCCTGGATTTGTGCCAGGTTCAACGTCGGTCCAAATGCCCCATTCATCAACCACTAAAGCTACTTTTTTGCCAGGGTCGTATTTATCCATGATGGCCGAATGTTTGGTTACCAATTCTTCCATTTTTAAGCAGTTTTGCATGGTACTGAAGTATTGAACTTCATCGAAATTGGTTGCTGAACCTTTTGCATTCCATTTGCCGGTTGGGAGGGTGTAATAATGCAAGGTTAATCCCCACATGCGAGTACCGATGTTTTTCATGCAGGTTTCTGTCCACCCATAATCGCCTGCGTTTGCACCGGCAGCTATTCTTTTTAGCGGGGCTCCAGCATAATCGCGTGCATAAGTAGCATATCTACGATACTGATCGCTATAAAATTGTGCAGTCATATTACCCCCGCAACCCCAACTTTCGTTTCCTACACCCCAAAACGATACTTTCCAAGGGGTGCTTCTTCCGTTTTGGGTGCGAATGGCCGTCATCGGACTAACGCCATCAAAATTTAAATATTCTACCCATTTCGCCATTTCTTCTACTGTGCCGCTACCCACATTCCCGGCAATGTATGGCGCTGTGTTTAGCAAATTGCAGAGTTCTAAAAATTCGTGCGTACCGAAACTGTTATCTTCAGTAACACCGCCCCAGTTGGTATTTACCATTTTAGGGCGGTGATTTCGTGGCCCTATACCGTCTCGCCAATGATATTCATCGGCAAAGCATCCGCCTGGCCAACGTAAGTTGGGAATTTTAATCTTTTTTAAAGCTTCAACAATGTCTAATCGTATTCTCCCTTTATTTGGGATGGTCGAATTTTCATCTACCCAAAAACCATCGTAAATACAGCGACCTAAATGTTCCGAAAAATGACCATAAATGTGTTTGCTAATAATTTGATTCGAGGCTGGCTTAATGGTTAAAATTGTTTCATTCTGCGCAATAGAAGGCAATGAACTACAACTTATAAAAAGTGAAAGAATTAATTTCTTCATGATCTATGAATTAAATGGTATTCTTATTACGTTAAACGAATAAGGTTTTAGTATCAAGTTTAATTTTTTTCCTTTTATGGAAATATTAGTTCTTTTTGGGGCAACAGCTTTAGGCTTTTCCATCGAGTTAAGTTCATTTAAATTGCTATTCTCTAGCTCATCGATAAACCCTTCAGATTTAAATTTTTTCTTCCCATCAAGCCCTAAATTTATGTTTTGCGGCCTGTTTTCGGTATTTGCGATTTTAATGATTAATTCGTTACTGATTTTATCAACTACCGCCGATGCATATAAGCCATCTTGTCCTATTAAGTTCTTTTGTTCGGCCGTAATCGATACCACATCGGTACCCTTATTGGTTGAAAATAATTTTTGGACATAATAATCTGGCGTACCATAAACATTTAAGTTATCTACCCAAATCAGGTCGGGAGCCCATTGCCAAGCATCAACATGTGCAAAAAGTGGGGCATAGGAGGCCATTTGCACCACATCTGCGTTTCGCTCTAAACCCGTCATTAAAGCAGCCGAAGCCAGTGCACTTTGCCAGTTGTTGCGGTTAGGTCCTATAATTTTTGAATCAGCATGAACAGCATATTCCCCAACAAAAACCTTTGATTCGTTTCGAGGATAGTTGTCGTAACGACCAGCATTTTTTAGGAACCAATCTGCCGGACGATAGTAATGTTCATCAATAAAATCGGCCTTTGCCGTTCTTAGTGAGGTATTTAATAATTCGAAACGATCGCCATCAGGACCTGTTCCAGAGCTGTTGATAAGCTTAAAGTTTGGATATTTTGTTTTTATGGCTTTAGTGAAAATGGCTAAACGTTCTAAATATTGTGGGCCCCAATTTTCGTTGCCTATACCCATCATTTTTAAATTAAATGGTTTTGGGTGACCTAATTCTGCTCTTTTTTTTCCCCATTTAGTGGTAGTATCGCCATTGGCAAATTCAATTAAATCTAAAGCATCCTGTACATAGGGATCCAATTCATCTAAAGCCGCAACTTCGCCCGTATTAAATTGGCAAGCCATGCCACAGTTTAAGATCGGGAGAGCATCGGAGCCAATGTCTTCTGCCAGTTGAAAATATTCAAAAAAACCTAATCCAAAGCTTTGGTAATAGTCGGGCGCAGGGCGATGAGCAAACTCAACATTCCATCGGTTCATGATCATTTTTCGATCTTCAATCGGTCCGATGGTGTTTTTCCATTGATAGCGATTGGCTAAGTCGGTTCCTTCAACAATGCATCCACCCGGAAATCGAATAAAGCCCGGCTTCATGTCGGCTAGCATTTGAACCATATCTGCTCGTAAGCCTTGAGGCTGGTTTTTCCACGTGTCGCTCGGAAACAAAGAAATCATATCTAAATCGATTGCCCCTTTACCTTGCAAAATGACCATAAATTTTCCTTTGAGGTCGGTTTCTGTTGCAATTAAACTGGTAGTTTGTTTTTGCCAGACATCTGTTTGGTTGGGAATTAATTCAGTTCGACCAATAGTATTATTTTTTGAATCTTTTAACAGTAAAACCAGTTTCATTCCACCAATCGGCATCCGATATAGCATTGAAAAGTCGTAACGAAGACCTTTTTTTACTCCAATGCCCTTAAATCCTTCGTTTGTGATTTCAATGTTACCAGCTTCTTTTTTTACTTGGAGATACCTTGGATTTGCTTCATTTAATTCTTTTCGATTAACCACCAAAATTTCACCTTCTTTTTGTTTCTGAACATTCCAACCCATCAACGGTTTTGAAAATTCGAACGATCTATTTTTTAAGAGTTCCGCGTAAATACCTCCGTCTGCGCCAAAATTAATATCCTCAAAGAACACGCCCCACATATTGGGTTCTATTTTAGCAATGGATTGATCGGTTTTAACGGTTACTATTTTTGCCATTTGAGCAATAGCTAGATTTGAAAACCCTAATCCGATAAACGAATAAGCAAGCACTACGCCCAATGCACGCTTAGTTGGGGGATTTAATTTCATAACGTTCTATATTTGGAAAACTCTAAATTGTAAATGTAAAAATTTAAAATAATAAACGTTAATTTGACGATTATTATTTTTGAAAATTTATTTACCTAACCACTTTTAAAATACATTTAGATAGGTTCTATTGATAGAATATTTACTGTAAGGTTATTAAACAAGATTGATCTACAGGATGGAACAGGATGAGTTAATGCGAATAGTCGCTAACTTTGATGATAATTAAAGCTCACCGACCAAATATATACAACATGAAATTTTTAACTACTAGTATACTAACGTTGTTTATGCTCGCAAGTTTTAAAGCAAATGCTCAACCAAAAACGCCTAGTTGGGTTGCTAAGGTTGGTGCACGAAAAGTAGTCATTCCAAATAAAAATTATCTTGTAAATAATTTTGGCGCTAAAAATGACGGTAAAACTTTAAACACCGCATCCATTCAAAAAGCCATTGATGAATGCGCTGCTAAAGGAGGAGGTAGTATTTCTTTCTTGCCAGGAAAATATTTAACAGGTTCTTTATTTGTGAAAAAGAATGTGAATTTAACTATTGGTAAAGGAGTAGAAATTTTAGGAAGCCAAAATATACAAGATTACCCTGAAATTGATACCCGAGTTGCAGGTATCGAAATGAAATGGCCAGCGGCGTTAATTAATATTATCAAACAAAACAATGCCATAATATCGGGCGAAGGCTTAATTAATGCGCAAGGTAAACCCTTCTGGGATTATTATTGGAATTTGAGGAAGGAATATGAACCGAAAGGCTTAAGATGGATAGTAGATTATGATGCGAAAAGACCACGCACCATCTTGATAGCCGAATCGGCAGATATTTATTTAAAAGAAGTAAATCTACAACAAGCAGGTTTTTGGACAGTTCAGGTTTTATATTCAACTTATATAACGGTCGATAAAATTACTATTCGAAATAATGTAGATGGTAGCGGTCCGAGTACAGATGGCATCGACATCGATTCGTCGTCATGGATATTAGTGCAAAACTGTGACATCGACTGCAACGATGATAATTTTTGCTTAAAAGCAGGTAGAGATTGGGATGGTTTGCGTGTAAACCGACCTACAGCATATGTGGTTATTCGAAATTCTATTGCAAGAAAAGGCGCAGGTCTTGTTACCTTGGGAAGCGAAACATCGGGTGGCATCCGTCACGTTTGGGCAACCGATTTAACAGGATACAATACATCAAACGCCTTAAATATCAAATCGGCAACCACAAGAGGGGGTACAGTAGAAGATATTTACTTCAACAATATTACTATGCATGGTGTGGGAAATGTTCTCCAAGTTAACCCAAATTGGAACCCTTCTTATAGCTATTCTACCTTACCAGCTGGTTTTAACCCAGATTTAATTCCATTACATTGGAAGAAAATGTTAACCCACGTAGAACCGAAGGAAAAAGGAATTCCAAAAATTCAAAATGTTAATTTGTTTAACGTAAAAGCAACTGGTGCTAAAAAGGCAATTGTTGCCAATGGATTAAATGCTAGTACATTAAAATACTTTTCGTTTAAAGACATTAATATCGAGACGCTTGATGCTGGCGTAATAGATTTTGCAGAAAATTGGACCTTCGATAATGTAATGATCAAAGCTGCAAACGGAGGAAAAGTTAAAATCACTGAATCAATTAAAGTGGATCTTTAACTTTAAAAACCCAGGATCCTGTGAACGGGTATGCAGGATGGGGCAGGATGCATTTTAGCCGTTAACTCCCTAAATTGGCAATTGTTATCCTATAACCAAATATGATGCTATGCGAGTTTCCACTTTAATATTTTTCGGATTACTGTTCTGTTTTCAGTGTGTTTTGTCCCAAGGTACACCTCCATCAGCTACGCCAAATTCTGGAGCCGCAGAAACATTGTGGTATAAAAAGCCTGCAAAAAACTGGGATGAAGCCCTGCCTATTGGAAACGGAAGATTAGGGGCCATGATATTTGGTAGAATAGATCAAGAACTCATCCAGCTGAACGAGGAAACACTTTGGACAGGTGGACCGGTAAATCCTAACCCCAACCCGGCTGCTCCGCAATATCTCCCTCAAATTAGAAAATCACTTTTTGAAGGCAAAAATGGAGATGCTGTAAAACTGATGCGTAGAATGCAAGGTCCCAACACCAATATGTATCAGCCTTTGGGAAACGTAGTGATAAAACAAAAATTAATCGGTGAGGTGAGCAATTATACGCGTAGCTTAAATATCGCCGATGCTATAGCAACTACGAACTTTAAAGTTAATGGAGTTGAATATACAAGAGAGATTTTTGCTTCAGCGCCTAATCAGGTAATCGTATTGCGCCTCACTTCGAATACGCCTAAATCTCTAAATGTAAGTTTTGGTTTAAGCCATGAATTAGAAGTTAAAGTGAAAGCTGAGGGAACAAATGAATTAGTACTTAATGGAAAAGCTAGAATCGGATCAGACGAACGTAGAAACCCTAAGCCGATAGTATATTCAGATAGTTTGCATCATAATGGGATGCGTTATCAAGCCCGTCTTAAAGTGGTTAAAACCGATGGAAAACTAAGCACTGATAGTTTACTAAATGTTAAAGATGCTTCAGAAATTGTCTTATTAATCTCGGGCTCAACTAGCTTTAATGGCTATAATCAATATCCCGATTTAAACGGAAAAGACGAAAATGCAATAGCAGTCAATTTTTTAAAAGCTGCGGCTTTAAAGCCCTATTCTTCATTAAAAACTGCCCATATGGCCGACTACCATCTGTTCTTTAATCGCGTGGTGTTAACGCTTAACGATGTTAGTGAAACTTTTGCCAATATTCCTACAAATGAGAGGTTAGCAAATTACAAAGCAGGTAAATTAGATTATGGTCTTGAAAAATTATATTTCGATTTTGGAAGGTATCTATTAATTTCTTGTTCTCGTCCAAACGGCATTGCAGCAAATCTGCAGGGTATCTGGAACCCGCTTATCAGGCCCTCTTGGCGTAGTAATTTTACCACAAATATTAATTTGCAGATGAATTATTGGCCGGCAGAAGTTTGCAATTTATCGGAATTAACTGAGCCCTTGATCACTCAAATTAAACACATGGCCGTAAATGGGAAAGCTACGGCTGCTAACTATTATAAAGCTTCGGGTTGGGCGGTACACCATAATTCAGATATTTGGGCACAAACAAATCCGGTCGGAGAGGGTAGTGGCGATCCGAAATGGGCCAATTGGGCCTTGGGAAGTCCTTGGTTATCTCAACATCTCTACGAACATTATTTGTATACTCAAAATAAACTATTCCTAAAAGATACCGCATATCCTTTAATGAAAGGGGCAGCCTTGTTTTGTATCGATTGGTTAGTGGAAAAAGATGGGTATTTAGTCACGGCACCATCCACTTCGCCTGAAAATAGTTATAAACTTCCAGATGGCACTAAAGAAGTGGTAACCATTGCATCTACTATGGATATGTCTATTATTAGAGACCTGTTTAAGAATGTAATAGAAGCTTCGGCTACGTTAGGTATTGATAAAGAATTCGCTTTGCTTATAAAGGAAAAATACAACAAACTTTATCCACTTCATATTGGCAAAAAAGGAAATTTGCAAGAATGGTACGGCGATTTCGAGGACGATGATCCTCAACACCGACATATTTCGCATTTGTTTGGCTTACATCCCGGCAGAGAAATTTCTCCCTTAATCGACACGCTCTATTCAAATGCAGCAAAGCAAACCTTATTGGTGCGGGGCGACGAAGGTACGGGATGGAGTAAAGCTTGGAAAATTAATTTTTGGGCCAGAATGCTCGATGGGAATCATGCGTATAAAATGTATCAAGAACTTTTAAAGAATTCTACCCTCAATAATTTGTTCGATACCCACCCGCCTTTTCAGATCGATGGTAATTTTGGTGCTACAGCAGGAGTTGCAGAAATGCTTTTGCAAAGTCACCTCAACCAAGTTCAACTGTTGCCCGCCTTACCAGATGCTTGGAAAAGTGGCTCGATTAAAGGCCTGGTGGCACGGGGTAATTTTGTGGTCGACTTAATTTGGGAAGGTGGAAAATTAAGTAAAGCAACGATTAAGTCGAGAACCGGAGGGGTATTGAGTTTATTAACCAATATACCTGTTAAAATTATAGGTCAGCAATCGACTTCCAAAGTAATAGAAAGCAGTTTGGGTAAAGCTTACCAAACGAGACTTTCTACTAAAGCAGGGGCGGTTTATGAGGTATTTGCTTTATGATTAAGATTTTTAATCCCATAGTTTTTCTGATAATAGGTGCTTTTTGCCTGCCAGCATTGGCGCAACAAAATGCGGCAATTGCTGATAAAAATGCTATTCAACTGTTTTTCGAAAAAACATACCTGCAAACTGATAGAGCCTATTATAGTAGTGGGGAAAATGTTTGGTTTAGCGCATTTTTGGTAAATGGTAAAAGCGCAAGTTTAACCAGTACTAGTCGTACTCTTTATGTAGAATTGATTAATCCAAATTCAAAAATCATTGATAATCAGGTTATTCGTTTGGAGGGTGGACTGGGTAAAGGAGATTTCAAACTAAATGATACACTGCAAGCGGGTTGGTACCATATTCGAGCCTACACAAATTGGATGCGGAATTTCGGCGATGAATTTGTTTTTCAAAAGAAAATATACATTACCAATGCACCGAAAACTGTTTTAAAACGAACAGAAAGTCAAGTGAAAGCTAAAAAAACAATTTCTTTTTTTCCTGAAGGTGGAAATTTGGTGGAGGGGTTAACATCTATTGTTGCTTTTAAAACAAATGATGAGTTTGGGAATGGATTAGCATCAAACGCAAGTTTAATCTCTTCTAAAGGCGACACGGTTACCAGCTTTCAAAGTACTGATTTTGGAATGGGGATTTTTAGTTTTACGCCTTTGGCAAACGAAAAATATAGTGTAGTTGGCAATTTTGGTGCCGAAAAATTTAGAACAGATCTACCTTTAGCCTTAAAAAAGGGCTTGGTTATGCATTTAACTTCAGATTCTTCTGCTATTAAAGTTTCCATTAATACCAATGAATTGGCATTTCAAGAGTTAAAAGGTAAACCTATTTCGATAGTGATTAAGCATGCAGGCGACAATGTATATACGGGATCACTTTCATTAACTAAACCTGATTTGTCATTTCGTGTTTCTACTAAAAATTTACCTGCCGGTTTATCCATTTTAACTTTATTTGATGATTTAGGAAGACCCAATTGCGAACGATTATTTTTTGTTCAATCTAGTGATGGAGTGAATTTTACGGTTAATTCAGATAAAAAAAGCTATGCTGCTAGAGAGAAAGTTACTTTAAGCATTAAGTCAACGGATTACAAGGGTTCTCCTGCAAAAGCTTCCCTCTCGCTCGCCGTTGTCGACGGTTTAATTACAAATGATCCGACTACGATGGTGGGCTATCTCACCTTGCAATCAGAACTAAAGGGCGAAATTAAAAATGCCGAACATTACTTTGATCTCCAAAACTCTGCTCGTTTTAAACAATTAGATTTGTTGCTCTTAACCCAAGGTTGGAGGGAATACTTATGGCGTAGATTAGCCGATTCTACAATTAAGATAGTTTATATGCCCGAGCCTGGAATTACCATTAAGGGTTCGGTTAAAGAAAAAGTGGGAAATAAACCCTTACCTAACATGAACATCACCTTGTTTAGTTCTGGCTTTATTGGAGACAAAATTTATGCTACGAAGACAGATGCATCAGGAAAATATTTTATTGATGGTTTAAATTGGTATGGAAATGAAGCCATAAAAATTTCTTCAAGAGATGGTTACGGAAAAAAAGGAGGTTGGTTACAAATCGATACCTCATTTAAACCTATGCCTATCCATCTTAAAGTACCGAATGCCTTCTCCATTTCACCTAGTTTAGAAGCCGAAATGACAAAACGATCAGCATATAATAAATCGTATAAAAAGGGAGATTCTATTCTATTAGAGGAGGTTACGATAACAGGAGCAGCCAAAAGAGTAGAATTATTTGATCAATCTTTAATGACTTTTGGCTATAAAGACCAAGTATTCAATATCACTTCTGCTGATTACAGTTATAAAGGATTAGAACATTGGTTATTAACCAAGATACAAGGCGCATTTCCACTCGACGACGGAGATAGTACAGGTAACGAGGGAATAGCTTTTCTCTCGTCGGGTAAAAAAGTGAGACCTGCCTTAATCATCAACAATAAACAAGACATTCAGAATCGTTTAGATTATTATAGTTTAACTATGGATCAAATCAACCAGGTGGTAGTAAAACATTTGGTTACTGCTGGACCTTCAGCACCTGCCGATGCCTATGTGATTTACCTGAATTTAAAAGAAACTGCATTACTTGGTCAGAACCTTAATCTTTTAAACCTCAACTTAAAAGGTTATTATTCAGCGAGATCATTTTATTCACCCAATTATACTTCTATTTCTCCTCCGATAAAAGATTTAAGAACCACCATATTTTGGGCGCCCTTACTCAAAACAAATGATAATGGTGAATTGAGTGTTTCTTTCTTTAATGGAGATAATACGGGAGAAATGACGATCAAAACCAATGGAATTACATCGAATGGCGTGGCAGTTGTAGCAAAATCGACCTATAAAGTTCAATAACATGAAGAAACACTTATTATTCTTGTTTTTTTTAACACCTTTTATGCTCGTTGCACAAGGTCAAAAAAAACCTAATATCATTTTAATATTGGCCGATGATATGGGCTATTCTGATATTGGTTGTTTTGGTTCAGAAATACAGACCCCCAACTTGGATGAAATGGCGGCAAAGGGATTAAAAATGACTCAATTTTACAACGCATCGAGGTGTTGCCCAACCCGTGCTTCGCTGTTAACTGGCTTGTACCAACATCAAACCGGTGTAGGCGATATGGTCAACACCAGAAAGGAACCTGCCTATCAAGGTTATCTCAATCAGAACTGTGTAACCATTGCAGAAGCTCTAAAACCTTTTGGATACCAGACCTTTATGGCTGGAAAGTGGCATGTTGGACAAGCTCCGGAGCATTGGCCAACAAAAAGAGGTTTCGACCGTTATTTTGGTTTGATAGATGGCGCGGGAAGCTATTTCGGACCTTATCCCTATCGTCCGAAACAAAAACTCACTATTGCTTTAGACGATAAAGAGTTTACTTCGTTAAATCTTAATGAAAATTATTATTCAACAAACGCATACACCGATTATGCATTACAGTTTATCGAAGAGAATGATAAAACTAAAAAACCATTCTTCTTATACCTTGCTTATCAAACCCCACATTGGCCTTTACAAGCGCTACCAAAAGACATTGCTAAATATAAAGGACGATATATGCAAGGTTGGGATAAATTACGATTAGCTCGTTTTAAAAAGATGCAAGAAACTGGCATTATCCCTAAAAGCATAAAATTATCGCCAAGAGATAGCAATTTGCCCGAATGGAATTCCCTAACACAGGAAGAAAAAATTAACTGGGACGATAAGATGGCCGTCTACGCCGCAATGATCGATTGTATGGATCAAAATATTGGTAAAATAAGGAAAAAGCTTAAAGAATTGGGTCAAGATAAAAATACGGTATTAATGTTCTTGTCCGATAATGGTGCCAGTAGTGAAACCATTAATCCAAATGGATTTTTACCCGAAATTTTCCGGAGCAGCAAGAAATTAGCGAGTGATCCTAGCTCCTTCACAGCATACGGATTTGAAGGGGCAAACGTGAGTAATACTCCTTTTCGCTTGTTTAAACATTGGGAGTACGAGGGAGGTACTTCTACACCATTTATTGCTTATGGTCCCGAATTTATAAAGCCTGGAACTACGTCGAGCAAACCTGCACATATTATAGATATCATGTCAACCTGTTTAAACCTTGCGGGAGCTAAGTATCCATCAACCTATAAGGAGCAAAAGATTAAACAGACAGTCGGTGTGAGCCTGGTTCCTTTGTTTAAAGGACAAAATTGGAGTGGACACGAGGCTTTATTTTTCGAACACGAAGGCAATAGGGCGGTACGGCAGGGCAATTGGAAATTGGTATCAAATTACCCCGATAATGAATGGCATTTGTTTAACATGGCAAACGACAGAACCGAACTGCACGATTTAAGCAAGGCGCAACCTAGAAAAGTTCAAGAAATGATCATTTTATATGAGAATTGGGCGCAAAAGGCGGATGTAATTTCGTTCGATAAATTAACTACTAAAAAAGGGGAAGGATTTTAGCTTTAAACAGGATTGTACAGGAGAGTTAAAACCAAATTTATATGCAATTTAGTGCACCATAATACTAACCAAATTGAAAATCGATCGCAATTCTTATAAATTTTCGGCTGTACTGGTCTTGTTAGTCATGATGTACACTACCAGTTTCGCCCAGCGACAGATGGAAAAATTAGATCGAGGTTTGATTGCCATGCGCCAAGGAACAGATACAGTTTATGTGGGTTGGCGTTTGTTAGGTACAGAAACCGATGATATTGCATTTAATCTTTACCGCAAAACGGGCACGCAAAATCCAGTTAAACTCAATAAACAGCCGATCACGGAAAGCACAAATTTTGTAGACACCAAGGTGGATTTTAACTTTTCGCAAGCGTATTTTGTTAAAGCAGTACATAAAGGAATAGAAGAAATGGCAAGCAAAGTCTATGTTTTAGCCGCTAACGTTGTTTCGAAACAATATTTAGAAATTCCTTTAAATACACCTTTGGGTTATACCCCTAATGATATGTCGGTGGGCGATTTGGATGGAGATGGAGAATATGAACTCATTTTACATCAAGCGGGCAGAGGTCGCGATAATTCATCAAATGGTTTTACAGATCCACCTATATTTCAGGCATATAAAATAGACGGCACTTTTTTATGGCAAATCGATTTAGGTAAAAACATCCGTGAGGGTGCACATTATACACAGTTTATGGTGTACGATTTAGATGGTGATGGGATTGCCGAATTTGCCTGTAAAACTGCCGATGGCACGGTAGATGGAAAGGGCAAGGTTATAGGCGATTCGACAAAAAATTGGGTAAATCGGAATGGAAGAATTTTGGATGGGCCCGAGTTTTTTACCATTTTTAATGGTAAAACGGGAGAAGCATTAGCTACTACCCCTTATGTTCCTGCCAGGGGCGATATTGGAGCATGGGGAGGCATTGGTGGTAATGGAAAAAATGATTTTACTGGGAATAGGGTAGATCGATTTAATGCTTGCATAGCGTATTTAGACGGAATTCATCCCAGTATAATTATGTGCCGTGGCTATTATGGAAGGACAGTTTTGGCAGCATGGGATTGGAGAGATGAAAAATTGACGTCACGCTGGGTATTCGATACGAAAGATGGTAAAAATCCATATTCTGGCATGGGCAATCATGGATTAACTGTTGCAGATGTAGATGGAGATGGTAAAGATGAAATTGTTTATGGCGCTATGGTTGTTGATGATAATGGTAAAGGTTTATACACTACGGGTTTACGCCATGGCGATGCTTTGCATGTTAGCGATCTTGATCCGGAACGTCCAGGTATGGAAGTATTCGGTGTTCACGAGATCGAAGAGGGAACAAAGGGACCAGGCGTAGCGGTTTATGATGCAAAAACAGGTAAAATCTTATTCGAGGGCTCTGAGGATGAAGATGTGGGTAGGGGTGTTGCCGATAACATTGATAACACCCGGGTGGGTGCACAAATGTGGTGGTCGGGCTCAAATGGATTATATGATATAAAAGGGAACCGGATCGGAGATCAACCCCGCTCTACAAATTTTTTAATTTATTGGGATGGCGATTTGTCGCGAGAATTATTAGATGGAAATCATATCGACAAGTACAATGGGGGAAGGTTATTTACGGCTAATGGTTATTTATCAAATAATGGTACCAAATCTACACCAGCATTGAGCGCCGACCTTTTTGGCGATTGGCGCGAAGAAGTAATTTTTCGTTCGTATGATGGAAAAAGCCTGCGTATTTATACCACAACCATTCCAACACAGCATAGAACCTATACCTTAATGCACGATCCCCAATACCGTTTAAGCATAGCTTGGCAAAACATTGGATATAATCAACCCCCACATACTGGCTTTTATTTCGGTAATGGAATGAAAAAAGCACCAAAACCCAATATTGTACTCGTAGAACCAAAGAAGTAATGAAAAGAATATTATTGTTTACCGGTCTACTATTTGTCCAGTTTTTGTCGCCCGCCCAAGTTAGGATTGTCGATAATTTTGATAAAAATTGGACTTTTATTCAAGAAGACGTAAAGGATGCGAGTAAGCTAGCATTTAACGATTCGAAATGGCGTAAATTAGATGTACCGCACGATTGGAGTATCGAAGGGGCATACGATAAAGCAAATTTAACGGCTCGAGGCGGTGGCTATCTGCCTTCTGGAATTGGATGGTACCGTAAAAATTTTACAGTTAACGAAGAACTGGCGAAAAAGAAAATTACCATCGAATTTGATGGTGTAATGGCAAATAGCGAGGTATACATTAACGGTTTTCATCTTGGAAAACGTCCTTATGGCTATATTAATTTTTCTTATGAGTTAACTAAACATTTAAATTTTGGCAAAGGAAAAACAAATGTAATTGCCGTTAGGGCCGATAATTCGATACAGCCAGCCTCGCGCTATTATACGGGAGCCGGAATTTACAGGCATGTACGGTTAATTGCTACTGATCTAGTGCATATCGCCGATTATGGCGTTTTTATCGCTACCGAAGATGCTGCCTCCGCTAAAGCAACGGTTAAAGTGCAAACCAATGTAGTAAACGAATCCTTAAGACCTGCTCAAATTATTATCGAAACCGCGGTTTTAGACCCATCAGGTAAAGTGGTTAAAACAGTGCAAAGCAAACAAAGCGTAGCTGAGGGTGAGTCCTTCAATTTTAAGCAAGAAATGCTCATTGCAAATCCGAAACTTTGGAATTTAGAAAGCCCTAATTTGTATAAAACGCTTACCAAAATTAGCGTTGGGGGAAAGGTGGTCGACGATCAATTAAATACTTTTGGCATTCGGGCATTCAAGTTCGATGCGGCAACTGGTTTTTGGTTAAATGGTAAAAACTTTAAATTAAAAGGAGCATGTTTACATCACGATGGTGGTGCAGTGGGAGCAGCAGTTCCCTTAGCCATTTGGGAAAACAGGCTAAAATTGTTAAAAGAGGTAGGCGTAAATGCCATTCGAACAGCTCATAATCCGGTAGCTAAAGAATTTTTAGATTTATGTGATCAAATGGGGTTTTTGGTAATGGACGAAACCTTCGACACCTGGAACTCGGCGAAAAATAATGGCGAAAAGGGATACAATCGGTTTTTTACCGAATGGTGGGAGCGTGATACCCGTGCCATGATTATGCGCGATCGAAATCATCCATCCATCGTAATTTATAGCGTAGGAAATGAGATTCATGATGATTTAAATAGCCCTGCGGGATTTAAAAAATATAAAGATCAGCAAGACCTGATACATTTACTAGATCCCACCCGCCCGGTAACCATGGCGTTGTTTCGCCCTGCAAACTCTAAAGTGTACACCAACGGCTTTGCAGAAATAATGGATGTGGTTGGGCAAAATTATCGCGAAAATGAATTGGTCGCCTTGCATCAAGCAAAGCCAAACTTGAAAGTAATCGGTACCGAAAATACACACGTTCCAGTTCAATATCTTGCTTTAAGAGATAACCCTTTTATGGCGGGGCAGTTCTTGTGGACGGGCTTCGATTATTTAGGGGAAGCCGATTGGCCTCAAATAACGAACGGACAAGGGTTATTCGATCGTGCAGGAAATTGGAAACAGCAGAGTTTACAGCGACAAAGCTGGTGTGCAGAACAACCGGTAGTTCATATGGTGCGAAAGGAAGAAAATGCAGGTGCGGGCGCATGGATCAATAACTGGACCCCTACCGATTTCGATACGTATGATGATGCTAAAGTTGCCATTTATAGTAATTGCGAAGAAGTTGAATTGTTTTTAAACGATAAATCCTTAGGTTCTAAATTAAAGCCTGCTGATGATTCACCTCGTCTATGGGACGTAACTTTCGAAAAAGGCACATTAAAAGCAGTTGGGAAAAATAAGGGAAAAGTAGTAACCAGTGAGGAATTTAAAACGGCTGGTAAACCTGAAAAAGTGGTTTTGAGTGTAAATAAAAACCAGATTAACAATACCTGGGATGATGTCGCGTTTGTTACCGCAATGATATATGATGCTGATGGAAATGTATGTCCGAATGCCGACGAATTAATAAAATTTGATATTACGGGTGCGGGTTTTATTACCGCCGTTGATAATGGAAATATTGCCAGTCACGAACCCTACAAAGCCTTACAACGTCATGCCTATCGTGGAGTTTGTATCGCTTTGGTAAAAGCAAATCAACCTTTGGGTAAAATAACAGTCAAAGCAACAGCCGATGGATTGCTGGGGAGCTCGGTAAGTTTGGAGGTAAAATAATTTAAATACATAGAAATAGTAATCAACATGAACCGACCATGATTAAAGAATCATTAAGCACACAGGGGTATGATTATTTAATCATGCTAAGGAACATCTGACCTCTAAAATCAAAATTATAAACAGATGAAAACAAAATCAATTTTTATAGCAATAGGCATCTCACTGATCTCCTTCGCCTTTATCCCCCAACGTAAACCTGCCTTACACACCATCGGCGATTCTACCGTTCGCAATTCGAACAAAGAAACCTGGGGTTGGGGCACACCAATCGCATCTTTATTTGATACCACGAAGTTGCATGTAGAAAACAATGCAATGGCGGGACGAAGTACCCGAACATTTATTTCGGAGGGAAGATGGGCTAAAGTGCTGGAAACCTTAAAGCCTGGCGATTTTGTAACCATGCAATTTGGACACAATGAAGGGAGCGTTCCTGATACCTCTAAAGCAGGTCGCAGAGGAGTACTAAGAGGAATTGGCGAAGAAACGAAAGAATTAACTTGGCCTGATGGGAAAAAGGAAATTGTTCATACCTATGGATGGTATCTTAGAAAATTTATTAATGAAACAAGAGCAAAAGGCGCTACCCCAATCGTAATTTCGATGATTCCGAGAAATGAATTTAGGAACGGTAAAGTGTTACGTGCCGATAAGGATTTTGGGAAATGGGCAGCAGAAGTGGCAAAAGAAGAAAACACTTTTTTTATAGATTTAAATAAAATTACGGCCGACAAATATGATAGTTTGGGAGCCGAAAAGGTTAAATTATTTTTCCCGGGCGATCATACCCATACCAACCTCGCTGGCGCAACCGTAAATGCCGAATCGGTGATAGAGGAGTTGAAAATGCTAAAGGATTGTCCGCTTAATACATTTATTAAATAACATATAGATAAAATTTATACGCATATAGATGAAATCGATTAGAAAACATTTAACTCTCACCTTACTTGCAAGTTTAGTTATACTCTCTTCTTGCATCGTCATCAAACAAAATGAGAAGCCAACACTTTTCCTCATTGGCGATTCGACCGTTAAAAATGGAAAAGGCAAAGGCGATGGTTCTTTGTGGGGATGGGGAAGTTTTATTGCTGAACTTTTCGACAGTAATAAATTAACAATAGAGAATAATGCATTAGGTGGTACCAGCAGCCGCACTTTTCAAACTAATGGACTGTGGGAACCTGTTTTAGCCAAAATTAAAAAGGGCGATTTTGTGATGATGCAGTTTGGTCACAATGATAGCAGTCCGCTAGACGATACTGCCCGCGCTCGTGGAACGATAAAGGGAGTGGGTTCGGAAAGTAAAGAAATTTACAATCCAATTAAGAAAAAACATGAAGTAGTTTATACTTATGGATGGTACCTGCGCAAATTCATTAACGATATAAAAGCCAAAGGTGCAACCCCGATTGTATGTTCTCCAATTCCTCGAAATCCCGTTAAAGATGATCAAGTGGTTTTAGCAAACGATAGCTATGCTAAATGGAGTGAAGAGGTTGCTAAAGCAGAAAAAGTAGATTTTATTCCTTTAAACCAATTAATTAAAGATAGGTATGCTGCTTCAACTGCTGCAGTTGTTAAAACTTATTTTACTGAAAAGGATCATACGCATACCAATGAGGCTGGTGCAAAATTAAATGCTGCTTTAGTAGTGGAGGGATTGAAAATGTTGAAGGATTCGAAGCTTAAAGGTTACCTAAAATAGTTTTTTACCGCAGAGGTTGCAAAGAATGCAAAGTTGGATTCAAATCTTTGTGTCTTTCGTGCCTTTTCCGGTTATAGCACACCTCTGCGTTCTCTGCGAAAATCACGCTGTGCTCTTTGTGGTCTATTTATAATTGATACAGGACACTACAGGTTGCCCATATCTTCATTTTGCCGTAATATAGTAGCTTGAACCAAATAGTTGTGTACTTACATGTTGATAAATCAATTTAAGCTAAATAAATGGATATTTTTTGCCGTTTTTTTACTTGCCCTATTTTCTACTGCCACTCAAGCCCAAACCTTATCGCTAAAAGGAAAATGGCGCTTTAAAATAGACGCTAAAAATGAAGGGCTAAAAGCGAAGTGGTTTTCAACTATTTTACCAGAATCAGTCAATTTGCCTGGCTCCATGGCCGAAAATTTAAAAGGTGATGAGATAACTTTAAAAACTCAGTGGACAGGAAGTATTTATGATAGCTCATACTTCTACAACCCCGGCTTAGCAAAATATCGTGTTGCGAACAATATCAAAATCCCATTTTGGTTAACACCTGCAAAACATTATGTTGGTGTAGCTTGGTATCAAAAAGATATTCAAATCCCAGCCAATTGGAACGGCAAAAGAATGGTCTTATCACTCGAATACCCCCATTCCGAAACTAGGGTGTGGATAGATGATGTCGAAATTGGAATGCAATATACCTTTGTTGTAGCACAGAATTTCGAAATTCCGTCGAATATAAAACCTGGTAAGCACACCATCACACTTCAAATCGACAACACCATTAAAGCAATTAATGTAGGGAAAGATTCGCATAGCTTAACCGACCATACCCAAGGAAACTGGAATGGAGTAGTTGGAAAGATGGAATTACAAGCCGGTTCACCAATTTACATAGAAGATGTACAAGTGTATCCCGATTTAAAGCGTAAAATGGCTAAAGTTAAGCTTCAGCTAAAAGCAAACGGTAACAGCTCTTCTTCTGGCAATATAACACTCTCGGCATCGAGTTTTAATACGAAACAACTTTTAAATGTAAAACCTTTAACGAAAGCCTATTCCATCACCAACGGAACAGGAACACTAGAAATTGAATTGCCAATGGGCGATAAAATTGCAACATGGGATGAGTTTGATCCCGCACTCTATCGCCTAAACGTGGTATTGCTTAGTAAAGATGGAAAAAAGGACGAAAAGCAGGTTCAATTCGGTATGCGAGAATTTAAAGCCGTGGGCCGAAGTTTTGAAATTAACGGCCGGCCAGTTTTTCTTAGGGGAACGGTAAATAATTGCGAATTTCCATTAACCGGGTACCCTGCCATGGATGTTGCCGCTTGGGTTCGGATTTTTAAAATCTGTAAAGATCATGGATTAAACCACATGCGTTTTCACTCGTGGTGCCCACCAGAAGCTGCGTTTATCGCTGCAGATTTAATTGGATTTTATTTACAACCCGAAGGTCCGAGTTGGGCAAATCATGGTACATCTATCGGTAATGGTAGGCCAATTGATCAATTTATATACGACGAAACGAACCGCATGAGCAAGAATTATGGGAATTATGCGTCTTTTTGTATGATGGCTTATGGGAATGAGCCAAGTGGAAAGCAAGTAGAATACCTTACCAAATTTAACGAGTATTGGAAAGCAAAAGATTCGAGAAGAATTTATACGGGTGCATCCGTGGGAGGGAGCTGGCCAATAATTCCAAATAACGAATTTATGGTACGTGCGGGTGCGAGAGGATTAGACTGGGGCCGTAGGCCTGAAAGTATGTCGACCTATGCCAAGCAAATTGAGCAATTTAGTGTTCCATTTGTAGCACACGAAATGGGGCAATACTGCGTTTTTCCAAATTTTAAGGAGATTAAAAAATACACTGGCGTTTACCGCGCTAAAAACTTCGAACTGTTTGAAGAAGATTTAAAAGATCACAACATGGCCGATCAAGCCGAATCGTTCTTGATGGCTTCTGGGAAACTTCAAGCGCTATGCTATAAAAATGAAATCGAGAAAGCATTGCGTACACCAAATTATAACGGGTATCAATTGTTATCGTTAAATGATTATCCTGGCCAAGGCACCGCACTTATTGGTGTATTGGATGCCTTTTGGGACGAAAAAGGATACATCACCGCTAAAGAATTTAAACGCTTTTCGAATAGCACTGTGCCATTGGCAAAAATGCCAAAATTTGTATTTACCACTGATGAATTGTTAGCGGCTGAGGTAGAAGTTGCACATTTTGGAAAACAAGTTATGCAAGATGCAAAGCTATCGTGGACTATAAAGGATGAAACTGGCCTCGTTCTATCTAAAGGAAATTTTGCTCCGAAAACATTACCCATAGCCAATTGCATTCAAATTGGGGAGATTAGATTCGCTTTAAATCAACTTAAAAAAGCATCAAAATTAAAATTAGAGGTGGTGATTAACGGAACGGAATATGCTAATGATTGGGATTTCTGGGTGTTTCCTTCTACACTTCCTCCAATTAACACAGAGGTATATTACACCACAAGTTTTGATGATAAAGCCAAAGAAGTATTAGAAAATGGAGGTAAAGTATTTTTAAATGCAGCGGGTAAGGTGGTGAAAGGAAAAGAAGTTACACAAACTTTTTTACCGGTATTTTGGAATACCTCATGGTTTAAAATGCGCCCGCCTCATACTTTGGGAATTGTGGTCGACCCGAAAAACCCTGCGCTGGCTGAATTCCCAACTTCTTATCATAGCGATATGCAATGGTGGGAAATTGTAAACAAAACGCAAGTAATGAATTTGGAAGATTTCCCGAAAGAATTTAAGCCTATTATTCAACCCATAGACACTTGGTTTTTAAATCGCCGATTAGCTATGGTTTTCGAAGCTAAAGTAGGGAATGGAAAGCTGATTGTTTCGAGCACTAATTTATCAGCCTACTTAAAAGGGGTGCCCAGTGCACAACAACTTTATTATAGTCTGCAAAAATACATGGTTTCAGCGCAATTTAACCCGAAATTCGAAGTAGCGTTTAACACGATTAAAGATTTATTCGAAACCCCATCTAAACAGCAATTCGAAACGTTTACGAAAGACTCGCCCGATGAGCTAAAACCGAAACCTAAAACGAATAAATAGTTTGTAAATCTTTTAAAGATTGACAAACTTAACACCAGAAATATGAAAAAGCCCATACTACTCTTAACACTCATTTTTGTGATCACAGCGTCAGTTTCTGCTCAAAAACTCCCTTCAAAAAAAGATGTAATGAAGGTGATGAAAGTAACCAATGCCTATTTCATGAATAAATGGCCAGATGCCGGGAAGTCAATTTTCACCAATAGAGAAAGACCAAGTAACATTTGGACTAGAGCCGTATACTACGAAGGCTTAATGGCGCTATATCAATTAAAACCAGATAAAGTTTATTACGATTATGCAGTGCAATGGGGCGAAAAACATAAATGGGGATTAAGAAATGGAATTCAAACCCGTAATGGTGATGATCAGGCATGTGGACAGACCTTTATCGATTTATATAACATCGACCCTAAACCCGAACGCATAAAAGACATTAAGGCATCGATAGATTTAATGATGAAATCGGGAAAAATAAACGACTGGACATGGATTGATGCCTTGCAAATGGCAATGCCTGTTTTTGCTAAATTAGCCGTACTGTATAAAGATGATGCTTATTACGAATACATGTATAAAATGTATATGCATACTAAAACCGTTGAGGGTGGCGGTTTATATAACGCAAAAGATGGATTATGGTGGAGAGATAAAGATTTTGTGCCGCCTTACAAAGAACCAAATGGTAAAGATTGCTACTGGTCTAGAGGCAACGGTTGGGTAGTTGCTGCTTTAGTTAGGGTGTTAGACATTATGCCTGAAAATGCCCCTCATCGGGCCGAATACTTAAAAACCTATCGCGAAATGATTAAGGCTTTAGCTCCTTTGCAACGTGCAGACGGTTTTTGGAATGTAAGCTTGGTAGATCCAACACATTTTGGTGGCAAAGAAACCTCTGGAACTGCTTTATTTGCTTATGGAATGGCTTGGGGCGTAAATAAAGGGATTTTAGCTAAAAAAATATACAAACCAATTATTACGAAGGCTTGGAAAGGGATGACGAAAGAAGCGGTTCAAAAGACAGGTTTTTTGGGTTACATGCAGGGAACTGGAAAAGAACCAAAAGATGGTCAGCCCGTAACCTATACCAGTATGCCCGATTTTGAAGATTATGGCTTAGGTTGTTTTTTATTGGCCGGAACTGAAGTATATAAAATGAAGAAGTAAGATGATGAAGATCAGAAATATTTTTTGTCTAACCTTAATTTTTCTGCTAATAGGCTGGTCTTGCTTGCTTTTAGCGCAAAATAAAAGGAACGAAATTTCTATTTCTGAAATAAACTTGCCTCTTTCTTTCCCCATCGTTAATAAGGGTAATTCTGCTTCGATTTATATCGACCAAAAGGATGCTGAAGTAGTAGGCATTGCAGCCGAGGCGTTTAAAAATGACGTTAATTTATTAACGAGTGTAACACCTACGGTTTTTAAAAACAATCATTCTTTAAGTACCTAT
Source organism: Pedobacter anseongensis (assembly GCF_037482965.1). Lineage (NCBI taxonomy): Bacteria > Pseudomonadati > Bacteroidota > Sphingobacteriia > Sphingobacteriales > Sphingobacteriaceae > Pedobacter > Pedobacter anseongensis. Next base: position 147,749 of record NZ_JBBHKB010000004.1, read on the forward strand.
CCAATCATTATTGGTACAGTGGGTAAGTCTTTTTATATCGATCAACTGGTTAAGGACGATAAAATTAACAAAGCTACCTTGCTCGGAAAATGGGAAACTTTTTCGATTTCTGTAATCGAAAATCCACTAAAGGGTGTGAAAAGAGCATTGGTTATTGCAGGTAGTGATAGAAGAGGTACCGCATTTGGAGTATTCGAACTCTCGCGGAGGTTGGGCGTTTCGCCATTATACTGGTGGGCTGATGTTAAACCAGCTCATAAAAATTCACTTTTTGTAAGCTCAGGCGAAAACATTGTCGGCCCACCTTCAGTAAAATATCGAGGCATTTTTATTAACGATGAAGATTGGGGCATACAACCTTGGGCAGCAAAAAAAATGGATACCGATGTAAAAGATCTTGGTCCCAAAGCGTACTCGAAAGTTTTCGAATTGTTGTTAAGGTTAAAAGCTAACTACATTTGGCCGGGTATGCATCCCTCAACTAAAGCTTTTTATTATTATACAAACAATCCTATTATTGCCGATAAATATGGAATTGTTTTGGGAGCTAGCCATTGCGAACCCATGCTTAGAAACAATGTTTTTGAATGGGCCGAAAATTTTGAGCACGAATACGGAAAAAAACCAGGTGAATGGCGATACGATTTAAATAAAAATGAAATTTCTACCTATTGGACCGATCGGGTAAAACAAGCTAAGAATTACGAATCGGTTTATACGGTTGGAATGCGAGGAATCCATGATGGAAGCATGCCGGGACCTAAAGATAAAAATGAAAAGGTGAAGCTTTTAAACGAAGTGATCAAAGACCAAAGAGGCATCCTTGCCGCAAATTTGTCGCAGAACGTAAATACGGTTCCACAAATATTTTGCCCTTATAAAGAAGTGCTGTCGCTTTATCAAGCAGGATTAGAATTGCCAGACGACGTTACCATTGTGTGGTCGGATGATAATCATGGCTATATTCGCCAACTCTCTAATGAAGAAGAGCAAAAACGCTCGGGGGCGAGCGGTGTATATTATCATATTTCATATTGGGGTGCTCCGCACGATTATTTGTGGTTGTCGTCTATTTCGCCTTCGTTAATTTCTTACGAGTTAACAAAGGCCTATCAGTATAAAGCCAATCGTTTATGGGTAATTAATGTAGGCGATATCAAACCCGCAGAAATGGAAACTCAATTTGCGATGGATTTAGCTTGGGATGTAACAAAGTGGAATCCTGAAAATGCACATAATTATGCCGAGAGTTGGGCTAGTGAAACTTTCGGCGCAACATTCGCAAAACCAATAGCTGCTATAAAGGAGACCTATTATCGTTTAGCGCAAGCTGCAAAGCCTGAACACATGAGTTCCGTTAATTTTTCCGACAGAGAAGCCGATCAAAGACTGGCAGATTATGCATCGATTTATAAAAGCGCCGTTGCCTTGAATGAAAAAATTCCTGCGCGATTAAAAGATGCTTATTTCGAGTTAATTCTTTACCCAGTAGAGGGGGCATATTTAATGAATCAGAAAATATTGTACGCAAAAAAAAGCCTAGCTGGCGGTGGTGAAGCACTAATGTATGCACAAAAGTCAAAAGATGCTTTCGAGAAGATTAAAAAAATAACCTTAAAGTATAATAAAGAAATTGCAGGTGGTAAATGGGACGGGATAATGGATTACCGTCCACGTAATCTTCCTGTTTTTGATATGCCAACAGTGGCTACGTCAGCATCTGAAAATATATTAACTCAAAAGAAGATTGTAAACAAGCAAATTATTGGGGCGACCACATTTGTCGGTAAATCAACACCAAGGGGTGCCTCTTTAAAAATAATTACCGGTTTAGGTCGAGGCGGAAAGGGTATTTCTGTTTTTCCCTTAAATCTTCTGGCGGTAAAAGACAGTGAATTAGAAAATGCAGCTTATGTTACGTATAAGGTAGATATTAAGAAAGCAGGCGAGCATCTAATCGAAGTGAAGTGTTTACCTACCCAAGGTGTTAGTGCAGGTAGTAAGGTAAGGTATGCTATTTCTGTTAATAACGATAAACCTCAAGTTATAAATGTTGCACCTACGTCTGAAAACAATATTTGGAAGCAAAATGTACTGCAAGGCTTTGCCTCTGGCGTAACTAAACATCAAATTACCACTCCAGGTACTACAACTATCAAAATTTATTTACTCGATCCCGGAACCGTAATTAATCAATTGGAAATACAATAGGTATGTTGAAATTTTTATCCATTACATTTATTTTAGTTTTAGGTTCATTCTTTAGTAATGCACAAACCATTGGCAGCATCACCGCTGGTTATAAAAAACAAGGAAATACCTTATCTTTTTTAACCACAAACGGTGCAGTTAAACTTGAAATTTGTTCTCCAGAAATTTTTAGAGTACGCGCAAGTTGGAACGGCAAATTTGAGCCTGATGAAAATCTTATGGTTAGCAATTATAATTGGCCTTTGGTAAATGCTAAGTTAGAAGATAATAAAGAATATTTTCTATTAACGACCACGAAATTAATCGTAAAACTTTATAAAAGTCCGTTTAAAATTTACGTATTCGATTCCAAAGGTAAATTGCTGAGTGCCGATCAAAATGGCATGCAAAAAGACGGAAATGCAGTGAGCGTACATAAAAAACTAGCGGCTGATGAACACTTCTTTGGCTTCGGAGAACGTATGGATTTTATGGATCGTCGAAGTAAACGAGTGAGTTTAAATGTAGGCAGAGGTAAAGGCTTGCCTCATGCAATCGGTGCTTATAATATTCTAGAAGCCAACTATTGCCCAGTGCCATTTTTTATGAGTACAAAAGGCTATGGCATCTTTATGCATAATTCTTTTGCCACCGATTGGGATATGGGGGCCAGTAAAAATGACCAATATAGCTTTAAAGCGGCAGATGGTGAATTGGATTATTATTTTATATACGGACCAAAATTTTCGAATATCTTAACTAATTATACTTCAATAACTGGAAAATCGCCAATGTTGCCCCAATTTGCTTTGGGCTTACATGCAGGTACGTATAGTGGGGGTACTTGGGGGCATGAAGCAGAAAGTTCGGATCGGTATGTAGTAGAATTGGCTAAAAAATATAGAGAGCTAGGTATTCCTGTCGATTTATTCTGGCTCGATTCTACATGGCGATTGTTTGGCGAAAATGGAGGTAAAGGAGCAACTACCTTCGAGTGGCGTGAAACCTTTAAAAACCCAAAATCGATGTTCGATACCCTTTACGCTATGAATTATAAAATGGTAGGTTTGCACATTCGCCCACGTTTTGATAATGCTAAAAAGCTAAATTTGTTAGATCAAGCACGTGCTAAAGGCTTTACCTATCCAGAAAATGGTAAACCAGGAGAATTTGTAAATTTCTTCGACTCAGCTGCCGTAAAATGGTGGTGGCAAAATGGGGTAATGAAAGTTGCTAATCTGGGTGCTAAATTCTTAAAAACCGACGAAGGAAGTGCCTTTGGTGCCTTAGCCAACGAAAGCGAAAAGGTGGGGCCAACTGGAAAGCAAGCCGAAAAATTGCATAATGTGTTCCCCATCGCTTATGCAAAAGCCCCATTCCAAGCCTTTGAGAAATTTAATGGCTTTAGAGGATTAAATCAAACCCGTGAAGGCTATTCGGGCATACAACGTTATCCTTATATTTTTGCAGGAGATTGGCCTAGCGAATGGCAGTATTTTGCACCTGTAATAAAGGCAGGCCTAAATATTGGCCTATCGGGTGTAGGCTCTTGGGCGCATTGCATGGGTGGCTTCGAGCATCAAGCCGATCCTGAATTATATATACGTTGGGTGCAATTTGGCATGTTCAGTCCCATTGCCTTGGTTTTTGGAATGGATCACCCTGGCTATAAAGAACCTTGGAAATATGGCGATGAAGCCCTTCGTAATTTTAAAAAATACGATTTATTACGGTATCGCTTGTTTCCGTACCTTTATACCACCATGCATCAACAATACGAAACCGGGGTGCCCATGATGCGAGCGCTGGTTTTAGATCATCAAGATGATGAAAATGTATATGAAATAGCCGACCAATATATGTTTGGTGATCACTTACTGATTGCGCCAGTAACTACAAAAGGTGCCATCACACGTTCGGTATATTTGCCAAAAGGCACATGGTTTAACTATTGGACAGGTCAGAAATACGATGGCCATGCTTATCATCACGTTGTAGCCCCTTTAGATACACTTCCTATTTTTGTAAAAGGAGGAAGCATTATTCCAATGCAACCCGAAATGCGCTATAGCGACGAAAACCCCGTTGATGTAATTACCTTGGCAGTTTTCCCTTACGGAAAGTCTTCGTATAACTTTTATGAAGACGATAAATTGAGCTTAAATTATCAGAATGGTAATTTTTCGCTTACTAAAATTACCTCTACTGTATTTGGTGCAAATTTAAACCTTACCATCGATGCACCGCTAGGTAAATTTAAACCAAGCGAGCATGGGTATCTGGCAGAAATACACTGGACCAATATGAACCAACCTAAATCGATAACCGAAAATGATCAAAAGATCACTGCCGTTAGTGCTGTTGAAACTTTAGCCACTCAAACAGGGTGGTTTTATGATGCAAAAAGTAAAATACTGTGGATTAAAACGGCTGGGAAAAATAATAAGGATATTAAACTAAATATCAATTAATGAACCGACCATGATTAAAGAATCATTAAATACACAGGGGTATGATTATTTAATGGTAAGGAACATCTGCCAACTAAAAACAAAATTATAAACAGATGAAAATTGCTTTTAAAATGAAGCTTTTACCAGGCTATGCTACTGAATATAAAAAAAGGCACCATAGCATTTGGCCAGAATTATCGGCTCTGTTAAAAGAGAATGGGGTTAGTGATTATACCATTTTTTTGGACGAGGAAACCAATATTTTATTTGCCGTTCAGCAGCAAAATGGAAAATCATCGCAAAACTTAGGCGATACCGAAATTGTTCAACGATGGTGGGCTTATATGGCCGATATTATGGAAACGAACCCAGATAACTCGCCAGTAAACACCAACTTAATTGAGGTTTTTCATCTGGATTAAGACGAGTTAAAGTTAAGGATAGGGTTAGACATTATGCAAAACCACCGAACCTCCGTTCTGCTCTTAAACCGGCCTTTTGTTTTTCGGGATGCACTAATTAGCCATCGCACCAACATAAATAGAAAAACAAGCAGCCGGGAGTTTAATACTTGTTTGTTTTTGTCTTTATTGGAAGTATTGAACTTTAAAAATATAAGATACCCGAAAAAACCTGCGCAGCAAGCATGAAGACCGCTAAAAACATAAATTAAAACTGAATAAAAGAAGTAGCCATTCGGCGGCAATAAACCGATTATAAATTTTAATAAAATGAAAAGATTTTTCGCAGTAATCCTGATAACATTATCGCTAGCAAATTTCTCATCAGCACAAACCCAAAAAACAGTTTGGCCAACCCTAGAGAAACAAATGAAACCATGGGTACGCTGGTGGTGGATGGGTAGTGCTGTGGATGAAAAGAACTTAACCACCAACTTATCAACGTACCAAAAAGCCGGAATAGGGGGTGTAGAAATTACGCCAATTTATGGCGCTGTTGGATACGAAAATAAGTATATCGATTTCCTATCGCCAAAATGGATGAGTATGCTTCAATTTACCATTAACAAATCAAGAAGCCTGGGTTTGGGTGTTGATATGAATACAGGTACAGGCTGGCCTTTTGGTGGCCCCCAAATTAAACCCGAAAATGCAGCTACTAAACTCATTACCCAAAAATATAGGCTTAAGGAAGGCGAAAAATTAAATGAAGCCATTAAAGTAAAAGAAGCGAAGCAGGAAATAGCTAAACTACAGGCACTAACGGCATACAACAATAAAGGTGAAATACTAAATCTGTTAAACAAAGTTGATGAAAATGGGAATCTAGATTGGTCGCCCACCAAAGGAAACTGGGAAATTTACGCCCTTTTTACAGGTAAAACCCGTCAACTTGTAAAGCGTGCAGCCCCAGGTGGGGCCGGTTTTACGCTCGATCATTTAGATAAAGGTTCGGTAGCAGTATATTTAACGCGATTCGATAATGCTTTCACCCATAAACCACAAGGCATACGCTCATTTTTTAACGATAGCTATGAAGTGTATGGCGCCAATTGGACACCCACTTTTTTCGAAGAATTTAAAAAAAATAGAGGATACGATTTAAGAAATTATTTAAAAGAATTGGTGGGCGATGAAGGTAATAGCGAAACTATTGCTAGGGTTAAATCCGATTACCGGGAAACAATGAACGAACTATTGTTAAATAATTTTACTAGACCGTGGACAACTTGGGCGCATAAATATAAATCATTAACTAAAAACCAATCTCATGGTTCGCCGGGCAATTTATTAGATTTATATAGCGCCGTTGATATTCCAGAAACCGAAACCTTTGGCTCAAGTCATTTTGCCATCCCGGGGCTTCGCAGAAATGCAGCGGATGTTCGAAATGTAAATCCAGACCCTATGATGAGTAAGTTTGCATCATCAGCTGCTCACACCACAGGTAAACAGCTGGTATCTTCAGAAACTTTTACATGGTTAACTGAACATTTTAAAACTTCGTTTTCACAATGTAAACCAGAAGCTGAACAACTTTTTTTGTCCGGCGTAAATCATATTTTTTACCATGGTACAACGAATTCGCCGGCCGATGCCCCTTGGCCAGGTTGGTTATTCTATGCATCGGTTCAAATGAACCCAACAAATAGTTTGTGGCCACAAATCGATGGACTTAACAAGTATATCGCACGTTGCCAATCTGTACTTCAATCGGGCAAACCCGATAATGAGTTGTTGCTTTACTGGCCAGTTTATGACGTTTGGAATAATGCTAAAGGATTAGATATGGCGTTGAAAGTGCATGATGTAGACGAGTGGTTGCATCCAACACCATTTTATAAACTAGCAATTAATCTTTCTAAAGTGGGTTATGCATTTGATTTTGCATCCGATAATTTAATTGCGCAAACTGCTGTAGAAAAGGGATTATTAAAAACCGCCGCAAATTCATCGCCCTATAAAACACTTATTATTCCGCAATGTGAAATGATGAGTTTAACCACTTTTACGGAAATAATGGCATTGGCAACTGCAGGTGCAACGATTATATTCCAAGAATTACCTAAAGATGTACCAGGTTTAAATGATTTATCGGCAAGACAAAACCAATTAAAAAAAGCGTTAGCACAGCTAGAATTTGTGGAAGTAATTAAGGGGATTAAACAAGTTAAAGTAGGAAAGGGGCAAGTACTATTAGCCAATGATGTTCAACAAGCTTTACAGTTTAAATCCTTAAAAAGGGAAGGATTAACCGATACAGGATTGCAATTTATCCGCCGTACCATTGCTGAAGGGAAGTATTACTATATTGTAAACCATACCGATAAAGCCGTAGACACCTATCTGCCCATAAACGAAAATGGAAAAGTAGTGATGATGGATCCTTTAAATGGGACATTTGGTTTGGCTGCAACAAAAGTAGAAAATAACCAGTTTAAAACCAGAGTTCAATTAAAATCAGGAGAAAGTATTATTTTAAAAATTACAAAGGAAAATCAAATAGTAGGTAATAAATGGTCTTATTTAGAAAAACCATCGGCTACTATTCCTTTCACTAATCCTTGGAATCTACACTTTACGCAAGGCGGACCTGAATTACCTGCAGATCAGCAATTAACTAAGTTAACTTCGTGGACAAACGTAGATGATAGAAAGCTGCAGTCATTTTCTGGAACTGGCGTATATACTACCACCTTCACCCTTCCAGTTAAAAACGCTAAAGAATATGTTTTAAATTTAAACCAGGTTGATGAAAGCGCAAAGGTATATGTTAACGGACAAGCTGTTGGTATTTTGTGGAGTATACCATTCGAAGCTAGAATTGGCAAGTACTTAAAAGCAGGTGCAAATACCATAAAAGTTGAAGTGGTAAACTTAATGGCCAATCGCATACGCAACATGGACATCAACAAAATTAAATGGAGAAATTATCATGAAATTAATTTCGTGGATATAAATTATAAAGATTTCGATGCCTCAAAATGGGATATTATGCCTTCAGGCCTAATCGGGCCAGTATCTATAACTCCATTTAATTAATTTTTTAAAAAATATTTTATCCCTTAAACTTAACATAATGCCCCCTTAACACTAAAGTAAATCGATTTAGTATTGGAACACTCAATAATATCTTATTTGTGATAATATTTTATAATAAAATGACAGGATGGTACAGGATGGGGGTTTAAGAAATAAATTTTACATTTAAAAAGTTAAAACAATAACCTTTAACCAAGTATAATTTAACTAACTGTATGAAATATTCTACTAGACATTTCTAGTCCTTTATTTCATGTACATCACGGCCTATTTTTTAATGATCAAATAGTTGCTTTGGTTGTTTTTTTTAAAATTAATTAATCGTCGTTTAGACGTTTATTAAAGTTGAGAATAAGTAAAAAAATATAATAACCCATTAACCAAATATAAACTAACGTTGTTATTGCTAAGTATGAAATAAACGCTACTCCTTATCTTACTATTTTTGTTTTACAGGTCTATTTGATAGGGACTGAATGTGCTTTTTATGCTTGAAGTAATAGCCGTTTTATTCAATAAAATTGCTATGATTAAACTCTTACCAAAACCTTTAATCGTCTTACTGACGCTTATCATTTTGCTAACTGGCTGCAGAAAAAAGGAATTTGATGAATTTTATGGTAGGCCCGAAAATTTGGGTGATCCGATTTACCAGCAACTAGAAGAAAAGGGAAATTTTACTAAGTTTTTAGAGTGTATTGATAAATCTGGATATAAAGAAGCGCTAAGTGCATCTGGATCGTGGACGGTTTTCGCACCAACTGATGCAGCATTTGCAAAATACCTAACAGACAATAACATTTCTACGATAACTCCAGAATTGGCTTCTTCAATTGTAAGATATTCGATGACCTACGATGGAGAGAAGGTAGAAAAGTTAACGGATTATTTCTCAAATAAAGGTTTTATTAAGAATAATGCATTTAGACGTCGTACTGTTTATTACGACTTTGTATATGATGCTGTCGATAACAACGGAAATGCGATTAAGGCTGTAGCCTCAAACCGAAATGGTGGTTTCGTTACCACCGATTTTAATAATAAGAACCTACCTTATTATTTTGCACCTTTTATGGGGTTTGCAGGATTGTCTCCAACTGATTATACCTATTTCTACCCAAGTTCTACCTATACAGGGAAAAATGTTGGTCCAGCAAATATTGTAGAGGGTCAATATAATATCAGCGCAGAAAATGGATTCATTCATGTAATAGATAGAGTGCTCGTGCCGCCATTAAGTATCGATCAATACGTTAGCGCCAAACCTGAGTATAGTTCGTTCAAAGGATTATTAGACAAGTTCGTGTCTTATAACTTAAATACAGATATTTCTCATCGCTATGAAGTTTTATCGGGTAAGGCAGCAAATGTATATGTTAAAAACTACAGTACTTTATTAGCATTTGCGCCAAATAACGAGAACTTTCTAAAATTAGATGCGAACGATGCCCAGCAAGGTAGTTACAGTATTTTTGCGCCAACAAATGAAGCAGTAAATACGTATGCAAAAAATGTTTTATTAAAGTATTGGGGAAAAAGAGGGGTTAAAAACCTAAATGAATTGTATGTGGTTGCTGCCGACGTAATTAAAGACTTTGTAAATTCTCACCTTTTTTTAAATCCAGTTTGGCCAAGTAAGTTCGCCTCGAGTTTAAATGCACTTGGCGATGAAAGCAAGCGTACTTTAGCCGATGTTGTTGATAAGCAAGCGCTAAGTAATGGTTATTTGTATGGAATAAATAAAGCACAAGATGCAAATGTATTTTCTACAGTATATGGGAATGTAAATCTCGACCCCGATTACAGTATCATGAAACAAGCCATAAATTTCTTCGGCTTAACTATTCCCCTCAAAACCCCCACACTTCGTTACTTGATTGTAATGATCCCAAATGAGACCTTGATAAAAATGGGTTTTTATTATGATCCATTTTACCCTAACGCCCCAATCCGAGGCGACAACCAAGCTTTTAAAAGAATTTTACAAACCTCCATCATCCCTTTAGGCGAGCGTGCAGTTCCAAATATTGCTACTGGATCAGGAATATTAGAAGCGTCTAATGGTGAATATGTTAAATATAATGCAGGTAAATTGATCTCAGCTGGAACTGAAGATAGCGTTCTCGTAAATAAACAAACTATCCCAGTCGATTCGATAGCTACGGCAGTAAATGGGGCAGCAGTTTACGGTAAAGAGGCATTAACCTATACCGTAGTGCCAATTGGTAAGCGCATCGAAAAATATGGAACATTGGCTACCGACCCCTATTATGATTTTTTTCAATATTTAAAAAATAGCCCTTTATATACTGCATCAACAGGTGCATTTACTGGCCTCACTGATGGTGTGTTTTATACCGTATTTATTCCTAACAAAGCAGCGATTATACAAGCCGTTAAAGATGGAATATTACCAGGTAATGTTACCACAGGGGTGCCCACGTATAATTCTACTAATGCACTGGACCAAAATAAAGTGGCGAGGTTTCTTCAATACCATATTATCAATAAAGCTACAGTAGCCAGTGATGGACAGAAGAGTGGGGAATTCGAATCGTTACTTAAAAACGATGGAGGTGATGCCGCAAAAATTACCGTTACGGTAAATACTACCACTACGTTAACATTAAGAGACGTTGCCAATAGAACAACTAATGTACTATTAGGTCCAACAGACGCAAGTAATGTACTTTCTAATCGAGCAGTAATACACCAAATCAACAATTATTTAAGATATCAATTTTAACGATCCATGAAGATGACAAAAAAATATATATACAGTTTTTGTATAATCATTTGCTGTTTGCTAGTATCTATTGTGGCTAATGCACAGGTACAAATCACCAACGTAAAAGGAAAGATTATTGATAAAAAAGATAAAGAAGCAATTATTGGAGCATCAGTAGTGTTGCTTGATAAAGATGGTCGTGTGGTAAGGGGTGTTTCTTCTGATATAGACGGAAATTATTCATTGCCTGTAACCGATAAAACTTACCGAATAAGAGTTTCTTATTTGGGTTATAAATCTACCACACCACTTGCTATAGATAAGGCTATCATCAATTTTCAATTAGAGAGTGCAGATAATCAGATGAATGAGGTAACCATTGTTGGCCGCGTAAAATCGAATAATGGTAGTGGAATGAGTATTGATAAAAGAGATCTAACGGGATCAATAGCAACGATCAATGCAAAAGAATTGGAAGATATGCAAGCTGCATCTATAGATCAGGCCCTTCAAGGTCGCTTATCTGGTCTGGATATTACATCAACCAGTGGCGATCCTGGTGCACCCATGCAAATCAGAATTCGTGGTATTTCTTCAATTAATGGTGCAGTAGATCCTTTAATTGTGGTTGATGGAATGCCTTACGATATTTCTATTCCTTCAGATTTTAACCTGGGAAGCTCTGATGAAAATGCTTTCGGACAATTGTTAAATATTTCACCTTCTGATATTTTAACGATTAGTGTACTTAAAGATGCTGCTGCTACGGCTATTTGGGGCTCAAGAGCGGCAAATGGAGTATTGGTGATCGAAACAAAAAGAGGGTCTATTGGTCCACCAGCAATTTCTTACAACTTTAAAGGTTCGTATGCTAAACAACCTGGCCCTGTACCAATGCTAAATGGTAACCAGTATTCTTCCTTAATTTTAGAAGAATTTTACAATGCAGGCCGTCAATTTTCTACCTCAGAATTTGCGAAAGAATTTCAATATGATAGAAACGACCCTTATAACTATTATAACTTTAGCAACAATACAAATTGGTTAGATGCCATTACTCGTGTTGGCTATTTACAAGATCATAATTTTTCGATTTCGGGTGGTGGCGAGAAAGCTAAATACCGTGCTTCAGTTAATTATTTTAACAATCAGGGTACAACCAAGGGAACAGGTCTTGGCCGTATGAGTGCAAGGGTAAATTTAGATTATACGGTATCGACGAAAATTAGATTCAGTGCAGATATTGTGTATACACATATTGATAGCCGAAACTTATATAATGATAGAGGAAATACGAGCAGAATAAGAGATGTTGCTTATCAAAAAATGCCAAATCAAGCTGTTTTTGAATATGATGAATACGGAAATATCACCTCAAACTTTTTTAGCCCTGTGGCAACTGCACAAGGAACATTTATTGTAAATAATTCCGCTGCAACTTATAATGCCTTGGCTATGGCTTTGGCTGCTGAAAATCATCAGCTAGGTGAACGTTTATTGCCGAAATTTGGTTTGAGGTATCAAATTATTCCAGATAAACTATTGTTAACTGGGAATTTCCAAGTCGACATTAACAATACCAAAGTTAAATCGTTTTTACCTCAAATTGCAACTGGACGACCATTCACGGATGCCAGTGTAAATGCTGCAGGAGATAGCGATGGAGATGCCTTTACAATGGCATCAAATATTACCCTAGCTTATACCCCTCAACTTGGAAAAAAACATGATCTAACTTTGTTTAGTAGGTTCGACAGTAACGATAGTAGAAGAACTGGACAAGGGATGTTTACAACCAATACTGCTTCATCTTATTTGGCCGATCCATCCATAGAAAGTAGAAATAATGCTACAGGGTCTGCTTATTCTAGTTTCGCACAAAGTAGATCTGTTGGTTTGTTGATCAGTGGCCAATATAAATTTTTAGATCGCTATATCTTTAATGCTGGTATTCGTGGAGATGGAAATTCTAGATTTGGGCCAAATAACCGTTATGGATTGTTTCCTTCTATTTCGGGGCTTTGGCGAATTTCGGGTGAGCCCTTCATGAAAAATACGGCCAAATTTATCGACAATCTTAGCTTAAAATCTAGTTATGGCGTAGTTGGAAATGCACCGAGGTATGATTATACATTCTTAAATACTTATCAAAACTATGGCTTTAGCTACTTAGGGCAGGCAGGTGTATATTCTAGCAATCTAGAACTTGCCGATTTGAGATGGGAAAAGGTAGCGCAGCTGAATGCCGGGATTACACTATCGATGTTTAAAAATGCATTGAATATGGATTTTGATATCTATCGCAAACGTACTACGGATCTATTTTACCCAGGATTATCGATTCCTAATTACAATGGCTATACAGCTGTAGATATGAATGTTGGAACATTGGATAATCAAGGTTGGGAGTTTAGTGTAAGCGGCCTTGCAGTAAAAAAGAAAAATTTAAGAATAGATTATAGCTTTAATATTTCGCATAACGAGAATATTATTCGTCAAGTTTCACCTTATTTCCCTAGAGAAAACAATGTAAAAATTACCGAAAATAATAGGTTTAAAGTTTTTGTACAAGAAGATAACCCATTCGGATCTTTTTACGGATTTAGATTTAAAGGGGTATATAAAGATCTGAACTCAACCATCGCACTCGATGAGAATGGCAATCAGATCATTGGTCCAAATGGACAAAAAGTATATATGCGTTTCGCTTATCCATCAATCGATTATGTTTTCCAACCAGGCGATTCAATGTATGAAGATATTAACTCCGATGGGAATATAGATTATAAAGATATTGTGTATTTGGGGAATTCAAATCCTAAGTTAACAGGAGGGTTTGGTACTGGAATTACACTTTTTGGTAACATCAGGTTTGGCGCCAACTTTAGTTATCGTTATGGCTATGATATGATTAACGGTACAAAAATTTCGACGACAAGCATGAATGGCTTCTCGAATCAAAGTACTGCGGTATTGCGTAGATGGAGATCGGAAGGGGATGTAACCGATATGCCAAGAGCTGTATATGGTGGTGGGTATAACTTTTTAGGCTCAGACCGTTACGTGGAAGATGCTAGTTTTTTACGTTTAAGGAGCGTGACCGTTAAATATGACTTTAACAAGGCCTTTATGAAAAGATTAGGTATGAAAAATTTGAGTATGAACTTAATGATGGAAAATATCCTAACGTTTACCCGTTATACAGGCCAAGACCCAGAGGTAGCGATAAGACAGACGGCCTTTTCAACCCTGGTTGATAACTCGACTACTCCGCCTATAAAGACTTTAACTTTTGGTTTAACTGCTAATTTTTAACTCATGAAGAAATTAATATATAAAGTAAGCTTGCTGTTAGTATTGATAACCGTAAGTTCATGTAACAAGTGGTTAGACGTTAAGCCTCGTGATGGGATTACCCGACAAGGTTTTTGGAAGACAAAAGAAGATATTCAAGCTGCAGTTGCAGGAATTTATACTTCATTATTAGCACCACCACCTAGAGTGGGTGATAAGGCATTGACAGAGTGGATTTTTATACATGGGGAACTCAGAGCAGATATGGTTGATCCAGGCCTTAGAAGCACGATAGAGGAACGTGATATGTTCGATAATAATATTGTAGCAGGATCGACCTTAACCAGTTGGTCAGCTTATTATCGTACAATTAACTACTGTAATACGGTGTTAGACTATGCACCAGGAGTTAAACAAAATGATCCAACCTTAACCGATTCACAATTGAATGCCTATAGAGCTGAGGCGTTAACCATTAGGGCAATGATGTATTTTTATTTGGTTAGAACCTTTAGAGATGTACCGTTAAAACTAACCTCATCGGCAAAAGATACCGACTTAGAAGAACTCGTTAAGAGCACATCAGCTCAAGTGCTCACACAAATTGTTTCAGATTTAAAAGAGGCTGAAGCAGCTGCGGTAATAAGCTATGGTAGTTCGCTCGTGAATAAGGGTAGGGTTACTAAATATACGGTAAATACGCTTTTGGCAGATGTGTACCTTTGGATGGATAATTATACCGGCTGTATAACTGAATGCAATAAAGTAATTAACTCACAGTTATTCAGTATGCAAGCTGCCAATGGATCGTGGTATACCAACGTTTTCTTTAACGGCAGTTCAACAGAAACGATATTTGAATTTAACAATCAATTGTCGACAGGTTCGGTACCAAATGTTTTTTACAACCTATTGATTTCAAGTACAAAACGTTATATCGCATCTGATTATCTGATCACAAGTTCATTTGTGGCCGACGATGTGGATCCGGATCGTATTTTCGATATAAGAGCTGATAACTCTTTTAGATCTAACGACTTAACTATTGTAAAATGGGGTACCGAAAATCCTTCGTATGTAAATTGGCAAGCGTACCGTATTACCGACGTGTTGTTGCTAAAAGCCGAGGCACTGGCCTTGACCAATGCTGGAGCAGAAGCTATTGCTATTATAGACGACATCCGATTAAAACGTGGTGCGGTCAAAACCACAGCTGAAACCCCAGATCCTAGCGATTCGGATGCTATTATAGACTATATTTTACATGAAAGAGCAAGAGAGTTTGCGTTCGAAGGCAAACGGTGGTATGATTTATTACGCGTGGCTAAAAGAGATAATTACAGGAGACTTGGTGTGCTAACGGAGATGATTGCATCAACGGTATCGCCAGCTGTACAACAATCGGCTATTACCAAATTTCAAGATAAAAACAGCCATTATTTGCCTATAAGTGAGGAGCAGTTGTTTGTTGATCCAAAATTAATTCAAAATCCATTTTACACCAAATAAATGATTGTTATGAAACGTAATTACAATATTCGCAATTTTGCCGTAATGGCAGTAATCTGCGCCTTTGCTTTTGTATTTATCAATTCTTGTAAACAAGTAAATTACAAGCAAACTACAACTGAAGATGTAAATATTACCGGCTACTTAGAAAAAAATCCTGAACAGTTTTCGTTAATGACTGAAATTATTAAACGATCAGGAACGGCTGGATTTTTGGCAGCCTATGGTAAGTATACGTTGTTTACACCCTCTAATGCAGCGGTAAACGAGTGGCTTAAAAGCAAAGGTAAAACTAAAGTTGATGAAATGAGTGTTGAAGAGCTTAAAGATATGATTAAATATCATTTGCTTCCAGATACTATAGCAACGAATAAGTTTACTGATGGAAAATTATCTCAAATTACTTTATATGGACAATATTTACAAACTGGTGCAAAAATTCAAAGTGGAATTACTAGCTATGTGGTAAATAAATCAGCCTTCATTACTAAATCTAATGTTCGGGTAGGTAACGGTATTATTCATGTAGTAGATCATGTGCTTCTACCCGCTACCCTAAGTTTAGCAAAAAGTATTGAAGGTAATGCTCGATATACCTATTTTACACAAGCTTTAAAGGAAACCGGTTTTTACGATTCGTTAAATGTGAATGGGGCAACTGTTCAAGACACCACTCGAAGATTCCAAACCGTAATATTAGAATCAGATTCAGCACTAAAAGCAGCTGGATTTAGTACCTATGCAAGTTTTAAAGAGCGGTATTCGAAATCGGGAAATCCGCAAAGTCATGCAGACAGTTTATGGCTCTATATGGCTTATCATATCTCTACTGGCCCAACCTATGTGCCTGATATCATTACCACACCAGCCATCTATACCCTAGCTCCAAATGAAGTAATCACTACCAAATTTTCAGGGCAAAATGTGCTTTTAAATGAGGATGAATTTAATGGGGTTGTTGAACCGGGAGTAGCTATTAATAGAACATATAGTGATGTAACAGCAGCAAATGGGGTTTATCATGAAGTTAAGAAAGCTTTTACCATTAAAGTGCGAGTTCAAACAGCTGTGTATTGGGATGTAGCCGACCAACCTGAATTAAGAGCAAACCCTAAATGGCGGGGAGCTTCTGCTGCTACTATTCCATTATATGCAAACGGGGAAAGTACCTTAAGTGGTTTAATATGGAACAATCCTTCGAAATACAATCAACCCCTTAACTACGAGTGCGTAGTTGTACCGAATGCAGTGCGTAAATATAATGGGAACGATTTCTTTAATCTATCTATGGGGGCAAATACGTTAAGGGCTCAATGGATGGAATTAAGAACACCAATTTTGGTAAAAGGAAAATATAAAGTTTGGATTTGCTATAATCAAAATGGTAGTTCTGTAGCTTTCCAAGTAGGCGTAGATGTCGGTAGACCAGGCGAACAAACCTTGCCAAATATTGTAGATTTTAGGCAGTATTTAAGTTCTTCGGGGGTGAGTGCATCCACAGCTTCTCTTCCATCAGCAGATCCGCTAATGCTTACCAATGGCTTTAAAAGGTACATGGCGTTAACTACTGATACATTTGGAACACTTGTTGGAACGAATACCGTAAATGGTTCGGGTTGGGATAACCAGGTAGGTCGTTTAGCGGGTACAGTAGATATTAAAACTACCGATAGACACTGGATCAGGTTAACTAATCTTACCAACGGGGGCAGTAGTAATGCCACATGGTTAGATATGATCCACTTTATCCCGATTGATGCCGATCAAAATTATCCAAGATTTTCGATTCAAGGTGTTGCGTTTCCAAGACCTTAATAAAACTCTTCACCATAAATAAATTATACTCGAATGAAACACAATATAAAAAATACATTGCTGATACTTGGTGTCCTGATTGGTTTAGGAAGCTGTAAAAATGTGTTAAACGAACACGTACAGATCACCAATGCAGATAATAGTATTAATCTTACAGAAAAGATTGGCGCAGAGACGAATATAAGCTTGTTTAATGATTTTATTAAACGTACAGGTTTTGATCAAATCTTAGCATCTTCTCAATCGTATACGGTATGGGCGCCTACAAACACCGCTTTAGCTTCACTTGATGCATCAATTACATCAGACCCTGTGAAGTTGAAAGATTTTGTAGCTAACCATATTGCACTTACCTCATACGTGGCCTCAAAAGGCATAACAGATACCATTAAGGTTAATCTTTTAAATGGCAAAATTGCAACAGTTGTTGGGCCAACTTATGAAGAAGCCGGAATTGTTGGTAGTGGAAAATTCGTTAAAAATGGTGCATTATATGTAATCGACAAGCCCGTTCCAACCAAACTTAATGTGTGGAGTTATATGACATCAAGTACCGATGCACCGCTTCAAAGCTCGTTTGTAAGTAATTTATCTGCGCAAGTTATTGATACCGCTAATGCCACAATAATTGGTTATAATACACTGGGTAATCCCATTTTTGCACCCAACCCACCAATGGTATCAAGAAATATCTATTGGAGTGCCGTTGCCGATTTACGAGCAGAAAATCAGCAATTTACTTTCTTTATGTTACAAGATAACGCTTATACTGCCGAAGTGGACAAGGTTACTCCTTATTTCTCTACCGCTAGTGAATATACTGTTGTTCGTGATTTAGCAGTAAGGGGGATATATACTTTAGATAAATTACCAGATACTTTATTATCTACCCGGGGTGTTAAAATTCCGATCAACAAATCAGCCATTGTTAAATCGTATAAAGCAAGCAATGGGATAGTTTATGTGGTAAGTGCATTACCCTTTGCATTAAAAGATAAAGTACCTGTGTTTAAAATAGAAGGAGAAAATCCGTTTGCCTTTAGAGCAGATAGAACCGGAAATACATTTTACAGAACAAAGTTAGATGATAATGGTGTACTGTACAAAGATATAGAAGTATACAATCATGCAGTTGCAGAATACTATATAGAATACCGATATAACCAATTACCCCAAACAAAATATAGGGTATATGCACGAGCTATTTCTGCCGGGCCTGGCGACTCGCAGGTAGCAAATTTTACTCAGCGCTATTTTTTTTATAACCCAATTACTTTAGTTTATAGTTTATTTGCTACCCAAGTTGTAACACCCCTAAACTATGCAGAAGTTTATCTTGGAGAATATACACCAGAGCAATTTGGTCCATTACAACTCAGACTTACAGCTGCGAACAGTACCGCTGTAAATGTAAATACCCTAATCTTAGATTATTTAAGATTTGAACCTATTCTTCCTTAAATCAAATCAATCTGACTCAAACAAAAGACTATGTATAATTTTACCATCATAAAAAAAGGACTTTCATTGCTGCTCTTCGGCGTACTACTTTCTGCCGCTACGTATGCGCAAACAGATACCAGTAAGAATTATAGTACCGATACGACTACAGTAAATGTAAAGAATACCAAATTAGTCGGAGAAAAGGTAATAGGAATGGTTGTTGATGGAAGCACCAACAAACCCATAGTAGGCGTAAAGCTAACCGTTGTCGATTTTTCGGCAGCGATAACGGATGATAAAGGAAGGTTTTCTATAAATGTTCCCAACTTTAATGCAACAATCATTGTCCGCTTCGATGGTTATCATGCCAAGTTATTACCGGTACATAAAGGAAAATTAGAGACCATTAAAATTTGGCCAGAAACATTTAATTCCATGTTTACAGAAGTTACACTGCCCTTGGGAACAGAAAACTTTTCGAGGTCATTGGCCGCACTAAACGTCACTAAACCACAAGGTGGTTGGAATATGAACTCTGAAACCCCTACTGGTTTTTTACAGGGACAGATTGCCGGCGTAAATGTGATTAGAAGATCTGGAACCCCTGGCATTGGTGCCGATCTTTTTGTGAGAGGATTTACTTCAATGTATGCTTCAAATCAGCCCCTATATATCGTCGATGGGATGGTTTATGATGCAAATTCTTACGGAACATCCTTAACTGCAGGGCATATCAACAATCCGTTGCAATATATCGATGTTCGTGATATTGAAAGTATTAATTTAATTAAAGATGCTACCGCTACGGCGAGTTATGGCACCAAAGCCGCCAATGGCATTGTTGTAATTACCACGAATAGGGCAAGAGATTTGGCTACAAAAATCGATTTTTCTGCGTTTACAGGGTATAATTTATCACCTAAGAAACTACCTGTGATGGGGAGCAGCGACTTTAGAAGTTACCTCTCCGATATTTTAAAAAGTCAAGGCTTAACACCCGCTCAAATTGCAGCTAAGCCTTATATGAATGACGATACCAATCCGACAGCTAATCCTACTTATCCAATCTATCATCAAAATACAGATTGGCAAGACCAGGTGTTTAAAAATACGCTAGATCAGAACTATTATTTAAAGGTTACTGGTGGAGACAACATTGCTAAATATGCCTTATCTGCTGCGTATTCTTCAGAAAAGGGAATTATCGATTCAACAGCAAACAACAAGTACAGCATGCGTTTTAATAGTGATTTAAATCTTACTAAAAAACTACAAGGAAACACTAATTTATCATTTACCTATACCGAACAAAGTTTAAAAGATCAGGGCATCGCACCGAATACTAATCCAATTTTCTTGTCGCTTGTAAAATCGCCGTTTATGGCTATTAACGAAATTAGTGCTACAGGTGCAGTGTCACCCAATTTGGCTGATGCAGATACCTTAGGCGTAAGTAATCCACGTGCATTGATAGAAAAAGGACTTAATCTCAAAAAAGCATATCGCTTCTTTGGTAACATTAACTTCGATTTTACCTTTAACAAATCATTCAAATTATCGAATTTAACAGGGGTAAACTACGATAAATCTCAGGAAACTCTTTTTATTCCTCGTAAAGGGGTGGTAAATGAAGTGTTAGCTACCACAATTGGTGATAGCAAGTCGGGTACCCAAGTTATTCGATATTTTAGTGTGTTTGATGATTTACGTCTAACTTTTGATAAGAAAATTGGTGACTATCATCGCTTTCATGCAACCTTAGGTTCACGCTTTAATTCTAGTCAGAGTGAGCAAGATCTTGCTTTGGGTTATAATTCGGCAACAGACGTGTTAATCAGTATTGGAAATACCAACTCTTCGTTACGTTCTTTTGGTGGAAATATTGGTAGATGGAGCAATTTAAATACCTATTTAACTGGAGATTATAATTATAAAGAAAAATACTACTTAAGTGCTGCTGTAGCTGCCGATCAGTCGTCTCGTTTTGGACGTGAAAATGCTAACGATAATTTTATTCTTGGTAAAACGGCCATCTTACCTGCGGTTAGTGGTGCATGGCTAATTTCGTCAGAAGATTTTATGCGCGATTACAGACATATAAATCTCCTAAAGCTTAGAGCGAGTTATGGTTTTGTAGGTAATGATGATATTGGCAACTATAATAATCGCCAATATTATGTGTCTCAGAACCTTTTGGGTTTACAAGGATTAGTGAGAGGCAATATTGCTAACCCCTATATTGAATGGGAGAAAGTTGGGAAATTTAATGTAGGCCTTGATGGATCATTTCTTAATGAACGTTTAAGCATGAGTGTCGATTATTATGTAAACACAACATACAATATGCTTAATTATGTTCCTGTAGCTTCAGTTGGAGGGATTACCTCTTTTATTGATAATCGTGGCGGTATGCGCACTACGGGAGTCGACTTTAATTTAGATGGGCGACTTTTAAATAAAGCGTTTAAATGGGATATTAGTATGAATCTAGGTACCTACAGTAACAAAACCACTAAACTTGTTAACCATACAGATGTATTAACTACCTACGCTAATGGTACGTATTTAACTCGTGAAGGCGAAACAACCAATTCATTTTTCGGACAAAGAACAAATGGTGTTTATGCTACAGATGCAGAAGCCAGTTCCGCTGGTCTATCTATCGTAAATACTGCAGGTGCAAAAATGCCTTTTAAAGGTGGCGATATGCGTTTCGTAGATACCAATGGCGATAAAGTAATTGATTCTAAGGATAGAGTAATCATTGGCAATCCAAACCCTGATCTTTTCGGAGGTTTTACGAATTCATTCGCCTATAAAAATTGGGACTTAGCGGTGTTATTTTCTTTTTCTTTAGGGAACGATATTTATAATTATACGCGCTCAGTTTTGGAATCTGGAAGTAGCTACTATAATCAAACTGATTTAATAAGAAATAGATGGAGAGGTGAGGGACAAGTAACCAACGTACCTAAGGCAGCTTATGGCGACCCAATGGGTAATGCTACGTTTTCTGACCGTTGGATAGAAGATGGGTCGTATCTTAGGTTACGGACCATAAACTTGAGCTACAACATCCCGATTAAATCTACTGCGTTTAAATATGCAAAAGTATATGCAACAGCAAATAATATAGTTACACTAACCAATTATTTGGGCTATGATCCAGAATTTAGCGCTTCGGGAAGTATTTTCACACAAGGTGTTGATGTTACAATGGAGCCTCAATTTAGGTCGTTTCAATTGGGTTTAAGAATTGGTTTATAATGATAAGGTATAAAAAGATAATGATGGATTTTAATAAAAAAGTTATTGCAATAGTGGGAATAGCCCTTGTTGCAACAGGTTCATGGTCTTGCAAAAAGAATAATGAAGCACCACAAGATAAAGTAGATATAAGTAATGCTTATCGCAACTCGTCAGATGCTGATGCTGCCGTAATTGGTATCTATGGGCAGTTTTTAAACCTGCATAAAACTTTTATTTTGCAAAATGAATTGCGGGCCGATTTAATGAGTGCAACAGCAAATGCCGATCCTTATATGCGTCAGCTTTCTAACCATACTGCTACAAAAGATAATCCGTACGTAGATCCACGTCCTTATTATGAAGTTATCTTAAATTGTAACGATGCATTGAAAAATTTCAAACTCATGGTTGATGACCATAGAATGAGTGTTGATGACTACAATAAGCATTACTCAGACATTGGCGCCTTACGTAGTTACATCTATTTACAAGTTGCCGTACAATATGGCTCTATTCCCTACATTACTGAGCCACTCGAAAATGTAGATGGCATTAAAAATCTAAGTCAATATCCGCGTTATAACGTAAATGAAATTGTAGATAAACTGATTGATTTTGTAGAGAAACTGCCTTATAAAGAAGTGTACGCTTATCCGACTGGACACCCTTTAATGGTTACCATTGACGGGAACACCACAGAAAGAATGTTTATTAGTAAACCTTCTATTTTGGGCGATTTATACCTTTGGAAAAATAATTATACCAAAGCTGCAGAAAACTATATTAAAATCTTTGATTTTGAAAACACCAATCCTGAGTTCAATAAGTCATTTAGTTGGTATAAAGTTGTATATACAGCAGATCAATGGGCCGATGCGACCGTACGTTATGGTCGCTATCAAGATGAAAGCACCTTGTTGTACGATGTGGGTTGGAGAACGATATTTACGCTACCAACAACCAATAGAGTGTGGCTTGGCGAATTTTTATGGGGTATCCCGTATAGTTCAGATTATAAGCCGGGTAACCCAATGGTAGATCTTTGTTCGCAACAATTTGGTAAATATCTGGTTAAACCCTCACAAACCATTATCGACAGCTGGAATGCACAACGCCAAAATAGTGGCATACCTTACGATGCAAGAGGGAAATTATCATATACAACAGGCACCGCAGGCCCTGAAATCACGAAGTTAACAGACAATATAGCATTGCCATCTGCTTTTAATAAGGGTGGGAAATGGGGTTTATACCGTGCTACATTATTGCATTTACGTTATGCAGAAGCTGCAAACCGCGATGGTAAAGGGAAATTGGGCTGGGCTTTATTGAATACAGGGGTTTTAAATACGTTTTATAGTGGCACAAGGAATTCTGCAGGCTCACCGGCACCCGTTTCATTTGATGATATTGCCACCATGAGAACACCTTATAATGCACCCTATTTTATGGACGCATCGAGCAATACCGATTTTAGAGGGCCATGGTATAGAAATACCGGTATTAGAGGTAGAGCAGGGATAACGCCTATTGATGTAAGCTACCAAACTGATATGTTAGGCTTGGAAGGAAAATTAATTGATGAAGCCGCTTTAGAAATGGCCTTCGAAGGTAATCGTTGGCCAGACTTAGTGCGTGTAGCCACGAGAGAAGATAATCCTGCATTTTTAGCCGATCGTGTATATCAGAAGTTACTTAAAGATGGAGATCCAAATGCAGCAGCAGCAAGAGCAAAATTAATGACACCAGCAAATTGGTATTTGCCTTTTGATTGGAAATAAAGAGAGCTGAAGACTTGCGAGATTTTTAAATTTCGCAAGTCTCGTATAGATGTTTAATTTCTTATATCACATTTAGTTAAACGTATGCAATTCAAATCAACCATTAGTGTTATCATCATTGTTCTTTTCGGTACGCAACTATCAGCCCAAATAAAAACAACATTCCATTTCGATTTTACCAAAGCCGAAAATTTATTAATCTACACCCCTAAGAATGGAGCTGGCTTCGATTTTGGAACCACCATGCAAAAAGACCAACCTTTTTATTTCTCGGTAGATGTGCCAGAGGGAAATTATCAGGTTACCGTTACTTTAAGTAGTACCCATGGAACTTTCGTAAAAGCCGAGTCGAGAAGATTAATGTTAGAAGATGTTAAAACGAAACTAGGACAGTTTGTAAAAAAGACATTCATCGTTAACATTAAAGATCGAAAAATTAATGCTAACGAAATTGTAAAGCTAAAAGATAGAGAATTAACCAAGCTCGATTGGGATAATAAGCTGAGTTTAGAATTCGATCGTTATGTAACGCTTAAAGCCCTAGAAATAAAGAAGGTTGAAGATCAGATTACTGTATTTTTAGCAGGTAACTCAACCGTTGTTAATCAAGAAAATGAGCCTTGGGGTTCATGGGGACAAATGATTCCCCATTTTTTTAAGCCAGGCGTTGCTTTTGCTAATCACGCCGAATCGGGTTTAACACTTGGCTCATTCTTAGGAAGTAAACGACTCGATAAAGTAATGAGCGTAATGAAAAGAGGAGATTACCTTTTCATCGAATTTGGGCATAACGATCAAAAAGATAAAGGGCCAAACGATGGTGCCTTCAAATCGTATACAGAACGTTTAAGATTATATGTAACCAGAACTAGAGAAAAAGGTGGAATTCCCGTTATTGTTACATCAACAGCCAGAAGACGATTTGGTAAAGACGGAAAAATGGAAAATACTTTAGGCGATTTTCCAGACGCCGCCAGAAAACTTGCGACAGCAGAAAATGTTCCTTTAATAGACTTAAATAAATTAACTACAACCTTATTTAATGCGATGGGCGAAGAGGCATCTCTAAAAGCATTTGTTCATTATCCTGCAAATACCTACCCAGATCAGCCGCTGGCGTTAGCAGATAATACGCATTTCAATACATTCGGAGCGTATGAGGTTGCACGCTGCGTGATAGAAGGGATAAAAGCAGCGAAATTGCCTTTAGCCAACTTTCTAATCGACCCTAAACAAAAATTTGAGCCTAGCAAGCCTGATGAATTTTCGACGTGGCGCTGGCCTGAGAGCTTACGCACGAGTATGGTAAAACCCGACGGGAATTAGAATGCTAATTAATTAACATCTAGAAAAGTACCGATCGCTATTAATTCGTTGAGCTAAACTTTATGATGTTTGCATGAATATACATTTTTTCGTTCACTGTATCTACACTACTTGGTTGTCAAAAATAATGTTTGCTCATGTGAATAGAATCCTGTTGCATCCTGGGTTTCTTTATTTTCAGGGTACCACAGGATACAAATTTATCCTATTTTTATAACGTTTGATACAGCGTACTTCGAATCAAATATTTATTTTTACCACCTTCTGATAGCAGTATGAATTATCAAATTACCATTAAATCAAATTCTAGTATAGCAAAGCATGCTCAGATTGCCGAAAGTATGCGTGGAGATATAGAAGCGGGTCGACTGCAAGTGGGCATGCAATTGCCTTCCATAAACGAATTTAGTAAAAACCATAAGGTAGCAAGAGATACCATCGAAAAAGCATATAATATCCTAAAAAAACAAGGTTACATTCTAGGTGTACCAGGCAAAGGAAACTATGTAGCAGGTGGCCACGAAAAAAGCCTAAAAATCTTGATGATTTTGAATAAAATGAGTTCCTATAAAAAGGAAGTATATGAATCATTTATCGAAACCTTAGGCGAAACTGCGAAGGTCGACTTACAGATTCATCATTATAATATTAACCTTTTTAGAGAAATTGTAGAAGAAAGTAAAGGGAAATATCATTATTATGTAGTGATGCCACATTTTTTTCATCAAACCCCACAAGAAGAATATGTTAAAGTTTTAAACGAGATCCCGAATGCTGCATTAGTGGTATTAGATAAAGAGGTTATCTTGGATAAAAAGTTCATTAATGTTTTTCAAGACTTCGAAAAGGATATTTTAGACGCATTATTGCTTAAAAGCGAATTATTTGAAAAATACAAAGGCATTACCTTAGTTTTCCCTAAAGAAAGTCACCACCCAAAAGAAATTATTAATGGTATTGAAGCTTTTTCCCTTGCAAAGAAAAAGCAATTTAAGTTGGTAGCCGATGTTACCAAAATTATTCCTACAAAAGGAATTGCCTACGTAACCTTAACCGAAAATGAGTTGGCAACTTTAGTGAAAAAGATTAGAAATACAGATTTGCAATTAGGAGTAGACATTGGTATTCTTTCGTTTAATGAAACTGTATTAAAAGAACTTTTGGGCATTACTGTCGTGAGTACCAATTTTTCGGCCATGGGCAGAACAGCAGCAGAAATGATTTTAACTAAAAATATCTTAAAAGTTAAAAATGAGTTTAGTTTTATTAAAAGACAGTCGCTTTAGTAGTTATGAAACCTAGAATCCTAGCCCTATTTTGTTTACTTCTTTTCAAAACCTTTGCATCTGCTCAAACAGATACCTTAAATGCTCCTAGGGCCGTACTGCCGGGAGTTTATGCCGATCCTCATATAGCTGTTTTTGGAAAAACATTTTATATCTATCCCACTACCGATGGATCTGAAGGATGGAAATCATCTAGTTTTACCGCATGGTCATCAAAAGATTTAGTAAAGTGGAAAGCAGAGGGCGTAATTCTCGATTTACCAAAAGATTTAACTTGGGCAAAAGAACGCGCTTGGGCACCGGCCATCGCTTCTAAAAATGGAAAATATTACTATTATTTTTCAGCAGATGTAAATATAGGAGTAGCCGTTTCGAACAAACCTACGGGTGCTTTTGAAGATCCACTAGGAAAACCATTGGTGCGAAAAGCAATGTTGCGTGGGCAAATGATCGATCCCATGGTTCTTGTAGATGATGATGGTTCGGCATATTTATATTGGGGACAGGGCAATTGCAATATGGTGAAATTAGCTGATGATATGATTTCATACGACAGCACTAAAGTAATCTCAATTAAGCCAAAAGGCTACAATGAAGGCTCATTCGTGTTTAAACGAAATGGAAAATATTATTTAATGTGGTCTGAATTTGATACCCGAGATCCAAGGTATTCGGTGGCCTATGCCACTTCAACTTCTCCCTTAGGTCCGTTTAAAAAAGCCGAAAACAGACCGGTTCTAAAAGGAAAAGGCGTGGTAAAGGGGGCGGGACATCATTCGGTAGTTCAAGTTCCGGGTAAGGATGAGTGGTATATTGTTTATCACCGGTTTAAAATACCTGGAGGTAACGGCTATAATCGTGAAACCTGTATTTCGCCGATGAGATTTGATAAGGAAGGTAATATTTTACCTGTTGATGTTTTTGAGGTTGTAAAACCGGTTAAGTTGGGGAAATAAGCCTTGCTCAATTCCTAGTCAATACCACATCATCAACATCACAAACCGCACTCGACTTTCCATCTGCAAAAAAACCAATTTCTACTTTCCCTGCCTTCACTGAAATATTTTTTATGGCGATGATTTGCCATGTGATGTTTTCTTTCATTATAGGGCAATGGAAGGTTTTTCCATTGCTAATTGCATACATTTCTAGCAAGTTAAACCCTTTGTTGTTTTTCACTTTGGCAGTTAACGTATACAACCCATCTTTTAATTTCACATCAGGTGATGATGCAATCTGTTGCGA
Organism: Pedobacter anseongensis; assembly: GCF_037482965.1. Lineage (NCBI taxonomy): Bacteria > Pseudomonadati > Bacteroidota > Sphingobacteriia > Sphingobacteriales > Sphingobacteriaceae > Pedobacter > Pedobacter anseongensis. The sequence goes on from NZ_JBBHKB010000004.1 coordinate 175,571, forward strand.
AACTTTTCTTTTAAAATTAATTTTATCACTAATTCTTAAACTTTTTTCGCAAATCACCGATTTTCTATCCGTCTCCGTATTAAAATGATTCAGATCTGGGGAAGAAGCACTATCTAGGCTAATTTTATTACCTGCGATAATGGTAGTTTGCCAACCTGTTAATTCGGTTTGCACAGGCTTTATTGCGCTAGGGATGCGTTTGCGATCGGCCTCAAAACTCCCATTGATGGTGTAATTGTTATCTAGTGCTACCGACCATTTTCCTGTTTTAGTATTTAAATTCCAAGAGTTTAGCGAATTAAAATATGGTATTTTTCCATCAAAAGACATTGGGCACCACTGGTTATAACCTAAGCCATTTCCTGCAAAATTAGCCCATCTGTCGCCACAATAAATCACGGTTTCTTGCTCACTACCTTTTACATTTACGAAAAAGCCGGTTTGCGATACGTGAGCATAATCATTTTTAGCACCTTCGGTTTCGAGCATCTTATTCGAGGGTAGGTAAGGTCCCCTAATATTATCGGCCATTAGGTAATATGCATGTGAAGAATCCCACCCATAAATATTCGATGCGTACATGTAATATTTACCTCTGTATTTAAACATACAATTACCTTCTCTACTTTCGCCTTTAAAAATCTCCGTACAATCGATCAAATTTACTTTTCCATCTTTAACACCAATTTCCGAAACATAGATTTTATTTCGACCTTTTCCATACGAATAAATGAGATACGATTTACCTGTATCTTCGTCGGTAAATACGGTTTGGTCGCCCGTATTGGTCGTACCAATCATACGTTCCATATTAATCTTCTGATGCCAGATAAATTGCCCGTTTGGAGAATCAGAAACAGTAATCAGCACTTGATTGCCATGTTGAATAAACATTGCGTACTTTTTTAACGCTTTGATATAGCTTACCCCTAAACGCCCAACCCAAGTTTTACCCGTTTTATTGGTCTCATTTTTAGTCAATACATTGCCTTCAAAGGTCCAATTTGTTAAATCTGTTGAACTGTAACAAGTAACCGCTTCGAAAGTAGCTTTTGGTTGTGTGATTGATGGATCTTTGCGATAAATATCAGCTTCTGCATAGTGTACACCATACCAATAATAGATGTTGTTAAACTTAAATATACCACCACCCTGACTATTTATAGGTTGCCCATCTTTGGTGTTCCAAAACACATCGTTTTTAATGTTTTGTGCTATTGTTCGGGTTACAATTAAGGTAAAGGACAATAAAACTGTAACAAAAAACAGGAAGAGGGGGAGATATGATTTATAGCTTGTTTTCATTTTTAAATTTACTTTATGACGATTCTTGTTCACAAACAATTATGGATTCGTATAAATCTCTGCTTCAATAATACTCAAACCTCCTTTTAACTTGGTTTCTGCTCGTTCCACACCGTCGTCCAATTTTTTACCATTCACTTCTACACCAATATTCGCATTATTATCCTTGCCCGAACCCATTAACTGTATGGTTACGGTTTTACCTTTTGTAGGCGTACAGATAGCAGTAAAATAACCTAAACTATTTTTGCTGTTTCCTTTAAACACCTCTTTTCCATCTACTAAGATGCGTAACGGATAAATTTTTGTCCTAAACCCATTCAATTTTAATTCTACCTGAGTAATGGTACTTTCTTTTTCGAGCGTGTAAGTTATCCATCCTGTACCTAATGTGCCATCATTTACCCAGTCGCTGAGCTCATTATCGTCGTAACTTAATTTTGCTTTATCGTTATTTGCGCCAGCGCTAGCGCTACTAATTTTAACTGTTTTGCGACTAATTTGATACGATGCACCAATGGGTGTTGGGCCTTTACTTAAATTCGATTTTAAACCCTCCGCAGGGAACTCCGACGATAAACCAGTCTTAACCATAACAGGTAGGGTTTCTAAGGTAATTGTTGCAGGTTTTAATCCATCTGCCGTTGCAGTAACCTTAATTTTGCCAGCGGTAGTTGTAGAGCGTATTAACACTCGATTTACACCTCCTTCAACGGGTAACGACTTTGCTAAAATATAATTATCTGGGCCTTGCGCAATGCCCCCGCGCCACTCGGCCTCACCAATAACTGAAAAATTAATCATGTTTAGTGCAATTGGGCAGCGGTTGCCTGCTGCATCAACCACTTCTATTTGCAGCAAGGCTAAATCAGCACCATCTGCTTTAAACCCTGTAGGATTTTGCATTTTAGTTAATTTTAGACCAACTGGCTTGCCCACTGTTTTTAAGTTTGTTTCTGCTAATTTTAATCCTTTTACATCATAAGAAATTGCTTTTAGCGAGCCTGGCTTATAATTTACATTTTTAAAGGTGTATAAAAATCCATTGCTTTTTTCGCCAAACCCTAAGGGTTTTCCATTTAAGAACAACGCTACCTTATCGCCACTAGCCACCACATACACATTCTTTTTCGTTCCTGCTTTGTAATTCCAATGTCCCATTATATGGATACCGGTTTTTCTTGCATCAACCCAGCCATCCCACATTACTTTATGTGCAAAATACCCATCTTTCGGAATGCGCATGGCATCTACTTCACCACTTCGGCGGTAATTTTCTTCACCGCGATGGTGTGTATTTGAATCAGAAAAGATGATGTTTACGCCACCCGAACTTACTCTTGTGCCCGTACCTGGTCGTTCTTGATAATATTCGTTCCAACGAATTACATCTTCAATGGCATGCGAATCTTGGTTTCTATTGTAATCGCTTGCATCGGCATCTTTGTATTTCGGTCCAGCCCCATTTATATGATAAGGAGGCGAAAATTCGTCCCAATACTTACGTAAACCCTCATCTCTCGAATATTCGGTTGCCCATAATGGCTTGCCAGCACTTTTGTTAATGTATAACATTTCTCCTCCGTATTCAGCAGCATCAATATCGAGCATTTCTCTAGATCCAATGGCACGTCCACCGTTCGGGTCGTAGCGGTTACGAATGTCTTTCATCTCTATCATGTGCTCAGCACTAATCGATTCATTTCCACACTCGTAGAAAACGATGCTCGGGTTGTTTCGGTTATAGATAATAGCATCGGTCATTACCGCTTTACGCTGATCCCATCTAGTTCCAGTTACATCTTTTTCTGAGTCGCCTGCGGGCATCGCTTGTAGTAAACCCACTCTATCGCACGATTCGATATCTTGTTTCCACGGAGTGATGTGCATCCACCGCACCAAATTGGCATTACTTTCTACCATCAGCTGATTGCTGTAATCACTTAACCATGCAGGAACCGATAAACCAATTGCAGGCCATTCGTTACTGGAGCGTTGTGCATAGCCTTTCATCATCAAAACACGGTCGTTCAAGTAAACCATTCCATTTTTGAACCCAGTTTTTCTGAAACCTGTTTTGGTGATTAACTCATCAACACTGTCGCCGTTTACTTTTAATTTTGAATTAATGGTATACAAATAACCATACCCCCAACTCCAAAAATTTAAGTTGCCTACTAACGATTCGGCTTTTAAAATGGCTGTTTCCCCTGCTGCTAAACTTTGTGGCGCTGCGCTAAAGATTTTGATAATTTTTCCATAAGCATCTTTAATTTCTACCTCGTAAGTTATATTTTTTGCTTCGTTAGTTTCATTTCTAATTTCAGATTCAGAAACTATTACCGCGCTTTTACCTGTGATATCAAAATCCTTTGCATAGATGTAATTACCCGTTGTTTTTAAGGTAGAATACAATCCTAAAGTTTGAAAAATTTTACCAGTAATGTGTAATTTCACATTTTTTGAGATGCCTCCGTAGTTGGCATTAAAGTTTTTATCGTTCCATTGATAGGTAGAGTTAGTAGCTTTTTCTCTGTAGGTCCACGAGTTATCAGTTTTTACAGCTATAACATTTTCCTTGCCTTCTACAATTAAATTGCTAATATCGAACCCGAAAGCAGTGATGCCATTTTCGTGTCGGCCAATAAATTTTCCATTCAAGTAAAATTCGCCTGCTTGGCGTACGCCTTCAAACTCAAGAAATACTTTTTTATCTGCGCTGCCAATTGGTATGCTAAAACGTTTCCGATACCAAGCAATGCCTGTTGATAAATTTTCGATAGATTTTTTAAAGGCTTCATCTTCGTTCCAAGCATAAGGTAGGGTAATGCCTTTCCATGTTTTATCGTCGAAATCGGTAGCTTCGGCACCAACTGCATCACCAACATACACCTTCCAATCTGGATTAAAATTATAGGTACTTCGCTGGTTTTGGGCAAACGTAAGCTGGGTTATTAGTGCGAAAACAAAAAAAAACAGGTTTCGTTTCATGAGATTTGATTTATAATTTGGTGAAGTGAAACTATTGTTTTTTAGGTAATCTGCCATCCTGTACTATACTGTTCAATTGCGGAATCGAATTCACAATTATTTAAAATGCCATTAAATTTGCGAACGCTTTATTTAAATCCACGTAAACGTTTGCGTATTTACCAATAATATTCTCAATTAATACCTCTTCATCACCCAAAATACCGCACTCCTGTACTTTATCTTTCTTTTTACTTTTTTTTGTGTTGCTTTGTTTTCACTAAACGAAAATGCCAAAAAACAAACCTATATCGCTTTATTGGAAGTGCCAACTTATGGGGTGGACTACCGCATCACTCTATTGGATGTTTCAAGGCTACACTACAGGCCGATTTTTATGGGGTATGGCTGTAATCCAGTTACTTAGCGATTTGGTGGTTTACATTGCGATAACTCATCTTTATCGGGCTTTTGCACGGCTAAATAACTGGCAACAATTATCGCTGAACAGGCTTATTTGGCGTATAGTTATAGCTGTTCCACTTATGGCAATTTTGTATTTGCTCGTAACATTAATAAAGCTTTATGCGGTAAGGTGGTTATTCCAAACGCACCAACAGCAGAGTTTTTCTGGTTTTTTTGAGGATAATGCACTGGGGATTTACGTGGCCGGCCTCCGCCTGATGGCCATTTGGCTATTGGCTTATCACCTTTATCATTATGCAAAACGAGAGATTAATTTGGCATCAGAAAATGCAAAATTAGCGCTTAGCGTTAAACAAGCACAATTGGATAATCTTTCTTCACAGTTAAATCCACATTTTCTTTTTAATGCACTTAATACCATAAAATCGTTAATTTTTACTAACCCTAATTCAGCGGCACGTGCAATTGATTTAATGAGTGAGCTATTAAGAAGTGGATTGTATAGTGGTGATGTAGTAGAAATACCTCTAGCCGATGAAATCGATTTAGTGAAAGATTATTTAGAACTCGAAAAGTTACGACTGCAGGAAAGATTAAGCTATCGTTTTGAAATTGATCCTTCGTTAGCCCCCATTCTAGTGCCTAGAATGAGCGTGCAAACCTTAGTCGAAAATGCAGTAAAATACGGGATAGCTAATCAAAAGCATGGGGGTGAACTTATAATTTACGGAATAAAAGAGAAAGATTTTAATTGCTTAAGGGTGGTGAATACCGGAAAGTTGGGAAAAAATGTTAACCAATTTGGGGTGGGGTTAAAAAATTTAAAATCACGACTAAAAATGGTTTATCATGAGCAAGCTAGTTTTAGCCTATATGAATACGAAGAAAAGGTTTGCGCTGAAATTAAAATTCCTGTCCGATGAAAAAGATACGTGCGTTAATTATCGACGATGAGCCCGCTGCAAGAATGGAGCTTGTTCGGATGTTAAAAAACTATCCACAAGTAACCCTTTTGGCAGAGGCAGGTGATGTAGATCAAGCCGAATCACTTATAAAATTGCTAAAACCTGATCTACTATTTTTAGATATTCAAATGCCCGATGCATCTGGTTTTGAGCTGCTAGAAAGATTAGAACAGCTGCCACAGGTTATTTTTGTAACCGCATTTGATCGTTATGCCTTGCAGGCTTTTGAAGTGAGCGCATTAGATTACCTCATGAAACCTGTTCGTGAGGAGCGATTTGCCAAAGCCATTCATCAAGTCATAGAAAAGATTAACTATGGATATGAGCCATCTGTTTTTATAAAAGACCGTGGTAGGCATCACCTCATAAAATGGAAAGATGTGCACTTAATCGAGTCGGTCGAAAATTATGCTCGAATTCATTTTGGTAATGAACATGTTTTATTAAAAACTTCATTGAATAAACTTGTAAAAAATCCTGATTGTGCACATTTTTTTAGAGCCGGACGTGCACAACTGTTTAACCTGAACTATGTGAAAGAAATCGGTACAGATAAAGAGGGAATGTGGGTAAAATTAACAACAGATGAACTCATACGGCTGTCGGAGCGACAGGCATCCAAATTTAGAAACATCAATAAATAAAATTTTTTAAAATGAACCGACCATGATTAAAGAATCATTAAACACACAAGGTATGATTATTTAATCATGGTAAGGAACATCTGACAACTAAAAACAAAATTATAAACAGATGAAAAATAACTTGATAAAATCGAGCATGGCATTGCTATGCCTATTCATTGGGATGAGTGGCTTTTGTCAACAAAAAATTCCTAATGCAGAAAATTACATCATTAACGATAGCGTGATGATTAAAACGACTTATGGCATAACGCTTTCGGCAGTAGTGGTAAGAAAAAAGGGAGCTCAGGAGAAACTACCTACAGCATTATTTTACTTCATTTATTCGAATACATATAGAAGTTTGATGGATGCAAAAGTAGCGGCCGACCATGGTTATATAGGTATTGTGGCCGATGCTAGAGGTAAGCGGCTAAGCAAAGATACCCCTGCACCTTATGAACACGAAGTTAAAGACGTAAATGCAGTTATCGATTGGATAATTGCCCAACCTTGGAGCGATGGTAGAGTAGGAATGTATGGCGGAAGCTATTCGGGCTTTGCACAATGGGCGGCAACAAAATATTTGCATCCTGCACTTAAAACCATTGTGCCGTACGTGGCTGCTATACCCGGACAAGGTTTGCCAATGGAAAATAATGTTTTCATCACCGCTAACTATCAATGGCCTTTTTATGTAACTAACAACAAATACACCGACAATGTAGTAAATAATGATAATGCGCGTTGGCGTAAAATGCGAGGTGCTTGGTGGGATAGTGGAGCTGCATATAATAAGATCGACAGCGTAGATGGAACGCCAAATCCATGGTTACAAAAGTGGCTTTCTCATCCAAGCTACGATAGTTATTGGCAAAATATGGTGCCTGTTGGTAACGATTTCAAGAAAATAAACATCCCAGTTTTAAGCATAACGGGGTATTACGACGATGGGCAGGTTTCTGCAATCGAATACGTAAGGGAGCACTATAAATACAACCCTAACGCAGAACATTATTTGATAATTGGACCTTATGATCATTTTGGAGCCCAATTAGGTGGGGTGCCTGAATTAAGGGGATATAAAGTAGACTCAAATGCGTTAATTGATACTAAAGAAATTACGTTCCAATGGTTCGATTTTGTTTTTAAAGGAGGAAAGAAACCCGCGTTACTAAAAGATAAGATAAATTTCGAAGTAATGGGGGCAAGTAAATGGAAGCATATAGCCTCTCTTGATAAAATGGAAAAAAACAAGATTCGGTTTTATCTAGATAGCACAATAGGCTTATCTCCGAGAAAACCCACAAAAGTAGAATTTGCTACACAAGTTGTAGATTTACAAAGCAGAAATACTTACTATAACGAATACTACCCCGATCCGATTATCAAAAAGGAAATTGGAAAAGAAAACGGAGTGTTTTATTGGACAAAGCCCTTTAAAAAATCCGTGTCAGTAAGTGGTGCTTTAGCAGGTGAACTCAAGGCAATTATCAATAAAAAAGATATAGATGTTGGCCTAGTTCTGTATGAAGTAACACCGCAAGGTGAATATTTTCAACTGTCGTACTACTTAGGAAGAGCGAGTTATGCCAAAGATAGAACTAAACGACAATTATTGGTTCCTGGCAAAGTCGAAACTATCCCTTTTTATCGCTCGCGTTATTTTAGTAAACAAATTAAAGAGGGAAGTAGATTGCTTTTGGTACTAAATATTGATAAAAATCCCTTTGCACAAATTAACTACGGAACAGGAAAAGATGTTAGCTTCGAAACGCAAAAAGATGCAGGAACTCCATTGATGATTAAATGGCTAAATACTAGTTTTATTGAATTGGGAATATCGGATTTAGATTTTTAGGTTAATTTTTTTAACTGATATTTCCTAGCTTTGCTTAATGGATCAGCTTAGCGAAGCAAGCGAAAAAACATTACGCTATTTTTCGGGAGAAACGGTATGGCACAGCGATTGGAAAAAATCATTTCCAGAAGCTTATCGTGAGAAAACTTTTTTAAACCGTAACATGGGTTATTATCATCGTGCTGATGTGTTTACAGCATGTGGTACGGCTATTGAATTCCAGAATTCACCAATTTGTTTAGAGGAACTACAAAGTAGGGAAGCGTTTTATCCTAACTTAATTTGGGTAGTAAATGGTGCAAAGTTTAAAGGCTTTAAAGTATTAAAACATTTACCCGATGTGGATGATATAAGGCTATTAGATTTCGAGTTTTCGCACACGGCTAACCTAACTATGGTTAGAAAAGGAGAATCTAAGAAAATGACCTTTCATCATCCCGAATTACGAATCATCCCGCTAACTTCGCACTATTACTCTTTTCGATGGTTAAATCCACATCGCGTGTGGTACGAAGCAAAATGCCCAATTATTATTGATCTGGGTGGTTATTTTTTATACCAGTTAAAGCAACGTAAACAGCAAAATGGCGACTATGCGTATTTGCACATGATACCTAGAAAAGACTTCATAGGTCAATTTACGACCTAAATCACTATGTTAAAAGAAAAAAATCAACAAATAGCTACTATATTAGCCTTTGCGCTTATCCCCATGTCGGGCTTTGCTACCGATGTATATATTCCGTCGCTCCCTACTATGGCGCAAACGCTAGGCGTTAGCCAGTTAGCAGTACAATTAACCTTGGGCATGTTTTTAATTAGCTATGGGGTTTCTCAGTTATTTGTAGGCAGTTTGCTCGACAGCTTCGGAAGGTATCGTATTAATTTAATTAGCTTGGCTATTTTTGCCGTAGCAAGTATAATCATTGCGAATACGGCAAATATTTATCTCATCTATGCCATGCGAATTATTCATGGTGTTACCGTTGGTGCCATTGTAGTATCGAAACGTGCTTATTTTGTAGATGTTTACACGGGTGAAAAATTGAAAAATTACCTCAGCATGTTTTCGATTATTTGGGCAACGGCACCTATTATTGCTCCCTTTGTTGGTGGGTATTTGCAAAGCTTTTTTGGATGGCAGGCTAACTTTTATTTTTTGGCCCTCTTTGCGTTCATTATTTTACTATTAGAGCTCATCTTTAGTGGCGAAACCATTAAGCAACGAATGGTATTTAGCCTTAAAAAGATTGCAAATGTCTATATCGATATGATTGGTACAGCGAGTTTTACGCTAGGAATTGTTATGTTGGGCCTATCGTATTGTATGGTAATGGTGTATAATATGACCGGTCCTTTTATCATCGAGCATCAGCTCGGCCTTAGTCCGATTGTAGCAGGTTATAGCTCACTGATCTTAGGCGCTGCAGTAATGGTAGGGGGGGTATTGGGTAAAGCAACTATTAATAAGCCATTCGTAAAAAAACTTATCGTTAATAGTGCATTACAATTGGGGTTCTGTTTAGCAATGTTCGGAAGCCTTTTCTTTGTGGCTAACCTCTATTCGCTGATCTTCTTTGCCTTTTGTATCCATGCTACTTCTGGTTATACCTTCAATACGTTTTTTACATTTTGTTTAAGTCGCTTTCCAAAGAATGCAGGCATAGCAAGTGGTTTAACCGGAGGGATAAATTATGTAATTGTTTCTTTTCTTAGCTACGGTATTATTGCCATTATTCCAGCCAAAGATGAACTTAATCTAGCCTATAGCTATGCAGTGCTGATCGCATTATCTTTGTTAGTGATGGTTGTTATTTTTAGAAATTACAGCAAAAATATCACTGCCTGAACAAATATTCGATCCAATAAAACTTTTTATATCTTAAGGTGTTGAATTATTACATTTTAAAACAATAGACCTATGGGATTTATAAAAGGAGCGTTGTTCGGTGTAGCTGTTTATGCTGCGGTTCAACACATTACAAAAAAAGATATAGTAACTGGAAGATCTCTTCTAGACGATTTTTTAGAAAAAGCCCCCGAATTTGTAAATGATGCCAAAACCTTTGCAAACGATGTTGGGATCCTTTCCAACCCATCAGTTACCGTTGTTGAGGAATATGTAGAGTTTCGTTGATAGAAAGTTTAGATGAAAAAGAAAAAAGACAATCTTTTTGAGCGAATAGCCAATGCTATAACATGTTGGACGGGGAGTTCGGCAGCGTTTTTAACTGCATTTGCAATTATATTATTCTGGGCAATTTCTGGTCCATTGTTTCACTTTTCTGATACTTGGCAGCTGGTAATTAATACTGGAACAACAATTATCACTTTTTTGATGGTTTTTTTAATTCAAAAGTCGCAAAATAAAGATGGTAAAGCCATTCAGCTAAAATTAAACGAATTAATTGCTGCCAGTAGGCACGCCAGTAATCGGATGGTTGATATAGAAGCACTTAATGAGGAAGAACTTGATGTGCTGCACCGTTATTATGCTAGGCTATCTAATGAGTCGGAAAAAGATATAGACATTCATCAATCACACTCTATTGATGCAGCAGAAAAACAACAAGAAAATAAACAGCGGGCTTTAAAAAGAGAAATTAAAAAGTAATTTATAAAAATTTCGTCAGTTGCCCATGGAAGAGCACCTGACGAAATGCTTTAATTTTAATTTTGCGCAATCACATGATATTTTGCTTCAGTGGTAGTAGACGAATCGAACCAAATGGTATAAACTTTCCCAGCTTGAAATTCGCTGCCAGCAATGGTTGTGGTTTGTAAAGAACCAATCACGTTTACATTAAGGGCGGTATTTGCATCAATAGTTTGATAAGTAGATGCACCTCTATATGCAAGTGCCGAGGCCAGAGAAGTACCGGTAGAAGTAGTAACATTAATAGCGGCACCTAAAGTGGGACTAAGGTTAATAAAACGTACCCTTGCTTTACCGCTAGTGCTGGTATTATCGTCAGAATACGCGTTTACCCCATAACTTCCATCAGCATTTTTAATGAGGAACATGGTTTGCTTGGTGTTTGCACCAACCGTAAAAGTAGCACTAGCGTTTACAGTAGTTGCAGATGAATTCCGAAATACCCCTACATTGGTACCTGATGTAATGCTTATATTCGCATTACTTCCATAAGTAAGGCTACTTATTTTTTTTGAGTCGTTCACGTAAAAGTCTTGTGCACCAGAGCCTTCAACGCTATTCACAACTGTAAGTGAAGCCATTGCGGCTGTAGGTTCATCATCTTTATCGTCTTTGCACGAAACAAACGTGAATGAGAGTGCGAGTAGAAGAGCGCTTGCTTTAATGGCGTGTTTGAAATTTTTTTTCATGATGTAGTAGATTAATTAGTTAATGAGTTGAAGATTTCAAAAACTATGCCACTGTATCTGAAAAGTTACAACCAAAAGCTATACTTCACATACGATATAATATGTAGTTCATACCGGGCATTTAGACCACTTAGTTGTGGGTAGAGCCATAGCAGGCCATTCGATTTACAACCGAGCAGATGATAATGCCTCTGGCATCTCCAGTTATTGTGCAATTAAATCAACCATTATCGCACCTTTACTTTTCGATTGCCGCATTGGGTGCTTAACATCCTACATTAATTAATCCAGCAAATGAGGTAAAACCAAATTGGAACCCAAATGACATTTTTGAAAAGAAATAAGATTTAATTATACGCTAGATCTGCCTGGCAGCTTGATTATGTAAATAATCGTTCTTTTGCTTCAGTAATACTCGATAAAAAATTAATCAGTCTTCCTTGGTTACTTTCAATTATGAAGTCACGGATACTTTTTCCTGGATATTTATCAAAACTGCCAACAATTACAAGCCTGACCCGAAAATTTGAGAATTTTTGTAGAATTTCGCCTGCTAAACCGGTTTTTAAGTCAAAAAAGTCGTCACTAATATGTTCTTCATGCAAAATTATGCCATCAAAATTTTGATAATAGCAATCTACAAGTAGTTGTAGACCACTCTCTGCTGTTGTTACTAACAAATGGTCGGCAGTTAGTTCTGCTATTCTTATTTCACCTCGCTCATGGATTTCGATGTTCATATTAGTTAGGGTTGGGTGTCGATTAATTTTTCTAAAATAGAATTTTTAGGGCTCGTTTAAGCTAACTACTTTTAAATTCGTAAATTAAGCCAATGAAAAAAAACCTAATTCTGCTGCTTTTTGTTTTATATGCATCCACAGCGTTTGCAAAAGTTAAACTCCCTTCATTTTTTACGAATAATATGGTGTTGCAACAGCAAACTAATGCTGCCATTTGGGGTGCTGCTAGTGCAGGAAAATCAGTTACACTACATACTAGTTGGGACAATAGAACGTATACTGCTACCACAACAGGTAAAGGTGAATGGAAAATTAGCGTAAGCACTCCAAAATATGGAGGCCCTTTTCGTATCACCATTTCAGATGGAGAAACACTGGTACTCGAAAATGTGCTTATTGGAGAAGTTTGGTTATGTTCTGGTCAGTCGAACATGGAAATGCCATTAGCTGGATGGGGAAAAATAAATAATTACCAACAAGAAATTAAGGATGCAACATATCCAAATATAAGGTTGTTGCAGGTAATTCATGTACCGAGCAAATTGCCACTAGATGATGTTAAAGTAACAAATGGCGGTTGGACACCGTGTAGCTCAGAAACCGTTGCTGAATTTTCATCAACCGCTTATTTCTTTGCAAGAGAAATTTATCAAAAAACAAAAATTCCTATCGGATTAATCCATACATCGTGGGGAGGTACCGTTGCAGAAGCCTGGATCAGTGCAAAAACGCTTAAAACCAATAGCGATTTTTCTGAAGAAACACTATCGATAGCAAAATCGGGTTTATCGGAATTTGGTAAATCAGAGGGCGAAAATATAGTAAATTGGCAACAATCAATGCTTCAGAACGATAGGGGTTATCAAAACGGTAGTTACACCTGGCTCAACCGTTCGGTAGATGATAACAAATGGAAAACGATACCAATGCCAAGTCAGTGGGAAAAATCGGTTTTACCTAATTTTGATGGAGTTGTGTATATACGGAAAAAAATTATACTCCCTGAAAATTGGTCGAATAAAGCATTAACTTTAAATTTAGGAGCACTCGATGATCAAGATATTACTTATTTTGATGGGGAAAAAATTGGTGAAACTCTAACCGCTAACACAAATAGAACCTATCAAATTCCGGCAAACAAAGTTACCGCCGGAGAACATACCATTGCTGTTCGAATTTTCGATAGTGGAGGTTGGGGAGGTTCACCAAGTGAGGCCAAGGCCATGAACATTGCTGTGAGTAAAGATGAGGTAATTTCAATTGCTGGCGATTGGAAATATAATGTAGGTTTAAATCTTAAAACAATTGGTCCCTCACCGCAAATTATCCAAAACGTAAACAAACCCACGCTTTTGTATAACGGAATGATTCATCCTTTTATTCAATTTGCAATTAAAGGGGTGATTTGGTATCAGGGCGAATCGAATGCATCTCGTGCTCATCAATATAGAACCCTTTTTCCTTCGTTAATTAGGGATTGGAGGAATTTGTGGAAGATTGGCGATTTTCCATTTTATTTTGTGCAACTGGCCAACTTTAAATCTGTCGAAAAAGAGCCTATACCATCTGACTGGGCCGAGCTTAGAGATGCACAACTCGGTACGCTTAGCCTTCAAAATACGGGTATGGCAGTAACGATAGATATTGGTAACGATAAAGACATTCATCCAAAAAACAAACAAGATGTTGGCAAACGTTTAGCGTTCATTGCACTGGCAAAAACATACGGAATGAAGATCCCTTTTTCTGGCCCAAGTTATTTGGCCATGAAAAAAGAAAGCGATGCTATTCGCTTAACTTTTAAGTATGCCGACGGATTAACCACCAATGGAGCTCCATTACAAGGCTTTTCAATTGCAGGCGCAGATCAGAAATTCTATTGGGCAAACGCAGAAATTGAAGGAAATACGATTATTGTAAAAAGTAAAGAAGTAGCACATCCGGTGGCGGTAAGGTACGCTTGGGCAAATAATCCAAACGCCACGCTATATAATGCGAGCGGATTACCTGCGAGTCCATTCAGAACCGACAACTGGAAAGATATAACAGCTACAAAATAATTAACTGCCAAACAGCATTTTTGATGCAATCTGTTGACTGCTAGTTAACGGTATCTCCTGCAATATGAGAATGGAAGAACTTTTGGTTAAACAATTTTCTTTGAAAATCTGGGCAACTATAAAGCGGAGGGTTGATAAGGAATAGCGTTGCCATTAAAATCGTTATTTGAAGCTTAGTAAATGCTAGATCAGCTTATATTTTAAAAATGTAACAAAAATTAAATTATCATTGTCTAAGCTGTTTTTGGAATATAATTAAACATTTGTATCTTCATTAAACCAAACAAACAACCTAACAATGAGACTCTTAAAAATTTTGATGGGGCTAATTGCCTTTGTAATACTTCTTGTGCTTGCCGGAGGTACGTATGTGAAATTTGCTTTGCCTGATGTGGGTGAAGCTCCCGAATTGGTGGTTAAACCTACAGCAGAACGTTTAGAACGTGGAAAATATTTAGCCAATCATGTAACCGTGTGTATGGATTGTCATAGCACTCGAGATTGGAGTTTATACGCTGGTCCGATGGCACAAAGCGGAATTGGTGCTGGAGGTGAAGTATTCGATCAAAAAATGGGCTTCCCAGGTTCGTTTCATGCGCCAAACATTACTCCAGGAGCGTTAAAAAATTGGACAGATGGCGAACTTTTTAGAGCCATTACCACTGGCGTAAACAAAGATGGAAAGGCCCTATTCCCGTTAATGGCTGCTCATCGCTTTGGGCAAATGGATAAGGAAGATATTTATGCCATTATTGCTTATGTGCGCTCGCTTCCTGCTGATGATAAAGTTATTCCTGCTTCAGAACCCGATTTTCCGGTTAATTTTTTAATTAATACTATGCCTAAAAAGGCTTCATTTACCACCCTCCCAAAAGAAAACGATACGCTTAAGTATGGTGGTTACCTTGTTAACGCAGCAGGCTGTGTAGATTGCCATAGTAAAATGGAAAAAGGAAGTATCGTTGCCGGAACTGAATTTGGTGGTGGTATGGAGTTTAATTTCCCTCAAGGAATTGTTCGTTCTGTAAACATTACGAATGATGTAGAAACGGGAATTGGAAGTTGGACGAAAGACGCATTTGTAAAACGTTTTCAATTGTATGTAGCACCCGGTTATCAATCACCAAAAGTAGGGGAAGGGATGAATACACCCATGCCATGGACCATGTATGGAGGAATGAAAAAAAGTGACTTGGAAGCTATTTATGCTTATTTAAGAACCGTAAAGCCTTTAAAAAATCAGGTTGTAAGGTTTGAACCTAAAAAATTAGCTAATTAGCACATTCGCTAATTAGCTAATTAAAATTTTAGTTCCTAGAGCCAACCTTCATCTGGTAATCCTTTGGCGGTGTGCCGTTTAATAAATTAGTCACAAAATAATCCCATCTGCGGCGCATCATATACGGAGCAAAAGGACCATAGCCATGTGGACTATTCGGGAACAATACCAAGTCAAAACTTTTATTTGCTTTAATTAATGCATCAACCACTAACATGGTGTTCGATGGAGGCACATTGTTATCCATCATACCATGCGCCAGTAGCAATTTACCTTTTAGGTTTTTAGCATAGTTTTGGTTCGCTTGTGCTTCGTAATTCGAATTCTCTGCTAAACCATTATAACGTTCGCCCCAATCGTCCTCGTAATTGCGATTATCGTGGTTACCCGACTCGGCTATACCCACCTTAAAGAAATCTGGATAACGGAATAAGGCTGCTGCAGTGGCAAAACCACCACCTGAATGCCCCCAGATGCCCACTTTGTTGGTGTCGATAGGGAATTGTCGCGAAAGTTGTCTGATCGCCGCAATTTGATCGGGCAATGTATTTTCGGCCATGTTGCCATAACTCATATCGTGGAAGCTCTTAGAACGGAAAGGATTGCTTGTTCCTTCAATCATCACTACAATAAAGCCTAGTTCGGCTAAAGCCTGATGATCGCCTCTCGAAGCCGAGAACGACCAGCTGCCAACACTTCCACCTTGTGGACCTGGATAAATATAATCAATTACGGGATATTTTTTTTGCGGATCCAGGTTAGTTGGCGTAAATACTAATCCATAGATGTCAGTCTTACCATCATTCGCTTTTACCGAAACCGGTGCTGGCGCTCTCCAACCTGTACCTTGTAAACGTGAAACATCCGTTTTTTCTAATTCACTAATCAATTTGCCCGTCATGCTGCGATACGTCATCGTTGGAGGTACATTTGGTTGAGAATACGTATCGATAAAATAATTCTCCGACGGAGAGAACGAAATTTGGTGATTCCCTTCCTCTGGAGTTAAAGACACTAGGTTTTTCCCATCAAAGCCAATTTTATACAAATGAGTAAAATAGGGGTTGCCAGGTTCGCGCCCACAAGCCATAAACACAAGCTGGCGATTTTTTTCATCTACTTTTAATAGCCGTGTAACTACCCATTCGCCTTTTGTGATTTGGTTTTTAAGCTTACCAGTTGTTGCATCGTACAAATACATATGTCCCCAGTTATCTCGCTCCGAATACCAAAGAATTTCATTCGTTGCAGGTAAATAGCGCCAGTTAATAGCGCCGCGACCAGATTCGAATTGTGTGTTTACCACTTCCTCAAAAACCTCGCGAACAGCACCTGAAGATGCATTTGCAATACGGAATTTCTCTATTTTGTGATCTCTTGAGGTTGATAGAAAGGCCATTTCAGAGCCGTCTGCCTTCCAATCGATATCATCAAATGTTCCGCTACTGGCAATGTCATCACTTAATGTTGCTCGGTGCGGATCTGGTGGAACTTGTAAACTCACTACTGCGCTGCTTTCTATGTCGATAATTACTCTTCGTATCGTTGGAACTGCTTTATCGCCCGGAAGGGCATATTTCCATGTTTTTAATACAGGAGCGCCTACATTGGTCGTTACCAAGTACATATCGTTAGCCATCCGTTGATCTTGCTGGAAAGTGGCTACTTTTTTCGAATCAGGCGACCATCTTACAATAGCCCTTTCGCTCGATTTCCACCCTGCATTATCGGTTGCGTATCCATAATCTTTAATCCCATCTTTAGTAAGTTGCTTTTTTTCGTTGCTTGCAACATCACGTACCCATAAATTATAGTCTTTAATGTAAACTGCTTTTTTGCCGTCAGGAGATAAGGTTTCTGGTGTACCTCCACCGCCGCCACCTCTTGCACCTCTACCTTGAAACCCATTTCTACTTGGTGCAGGTGGGGTAGATTCGTCGACGGTAACTTTATAACTCGATAAATCAACTTTCCATCGTTTTCCATCCACAGTAACGCCAACCGATTTTCCATCTGCTGAAAAGTTGAGTGCAGTAATTGGTAGTTGATTAGCTTGATAGCTTGCTCCAGTGGCTGTTGATAGTGCATTCGCCATTTTCTGATGGTTAAAAGCTGCAGTTTTGCCTTTTTTAGCGGGGTCTACCAAAATAAATTCAGTTCCCTGAACAGAAGTAGTTTGATACCAAAAACGATCGCCACCAAGCCAGTTGGGTCGCAAACTTCCCTTATCGATATACGATTCGGTGTTGTAGGACATAAATTTTTCGGCATGCTCATAATCCTTATCGGTAAAAGTCTTGCCTTGTTGGGCAGATGCACTTAAACTAAGTGCAAAACCCGTTGCCAGTAGTAAATACTTATTCATCATATTAATTAATAGCTAAAGCGTTTTAAATTCGACCTAAATTAAAATTTTTAACTAGCCTTTTATAAACTGGGATAGAAATGTTACTTAGTAGTAATGAACTTAGCGGGTGTGGTTACTTTAATTATTTACTGGTAAATTAGATATTTATATATAATTTTAATTCCTATAGTGCAATTAAGTTAAGTCCATGACAGTTCATAACAGTTAAATTTCAATCAATTTATACTTTCGATTAACCAAACATAAATTTTATGCAAGCAATTTTAGGAGTTTTCTTCCATTTTATCGGTGGTTTTGCCTCGGGTAGTTTTTACATTCCCTATAAAAAAGTAAAGGGCTGGGCCTGGGAGAGCTATTGGATAGTAGGTGGTATATTTTCTTGGTTAATCGTTCCGCCATTGGCAGCCTATTTAACCATTCCTAATTTTGGAGATATTATTGCAAGTACAGGTGGACAAATCTTAATGCTTACCTATTTTTTTGGAGTACTTTGGGGCATTGGCGGATTAACCTACGGCTTAGGGGTCCGTTATTTAGGGGTTTCTTTAGGTAGTAGCATTATTTTAGGCCTCTGTATGGTGTTGGGGTCGATACTTCCTTCTATTTATTTCGATATTTTCCCAAAAGAGGGTAAAGATACATTTACTATGTTTTTGAATAGCGAATGGGGCCGTATGGTATTATTGGGCTTGCTGATTTGTGTGGTGGGAATTGTAATTTGTGGTAAGGCCGGAATGATGAAAGAAAAGGAGCTTAAAGGTGCAGTAACCGATCCGCATGGTTTAGAGGTGAAAACTGAATATAAATTTGGATTGGGTTTATTTGTAGGTATCGTATCAGGTGTTTTAAGTGCATGTTTTAACTTTGGCATTGAGGCTGGTAAACCAATGGCCGATGCTGCCAATCAACTTTGGAAAGCAGCTCACCCTAGCGAGACCGGAAATTTTTTATTTCAAAATAACGTGACTTACATTGTAGTGCTATGGGGCGGTTTAACTACCAATTTTATTTGGTGCATGATTTTAAATGCGCGTAATAAAACCTTTGGCGATTATACAAAACCCACTGTTCCATTATTAAAAAACTATATTTTCTCTGCCTTAGCTGGAACCACATGGTTCTTACAATTCTTTTTCTATGGTATGGGCGAAAGCAAAATGGGCAATGGCGCCAGTTCTTGGATCTTGCACATGGCCTTTATTATTTTAGTTGCCAACATGTGGGGAATTGTGTTAAAAGAATGGAAAGGGGTATCAAAAACTACCTTTATTACGGTAGTTGTGGGCATTATCACCATCATTGCTTCTGTGCTCATAGTAGGGTATGGAAACTCAATACGCTAATTAGCTAATTTGCAAAATAGCTAATTAATTAATTAATGAATAATAAAACAACACAATATATATGTCAGTTAAAGAATATAAGTACGTAAGTTACCTCTGGAATGAAGAAGAAGCCAAAAAATTGGCTGGAGATGAAGTAGCCTTATTAATCTACCGATCTAATTTATTAGGAGCCGATTTGCGCTTAACAAATTATGGTGGAGGTAACACTTCCTGCAAATTGATGGAAAAAGATCCCCTTACTGGCTTAGAAACTGAAGTAATGTGGGTGAAGGGTTCTGGCGGTGATTTAGGAACCTTAAAGAAAAGTGGCTTAGCAGCGCTTTATGTTGATCGTTTAAGAAGTTTAAAAAATATTTACAGAGGTGTTGCCTACGAAGATGAAATGGTTGAGTTATTTAACCATTGTATTTTCGATTTAAGCTCAAAAGCGCCCTCAATTGACACCCCTTTACACGGGTTTTTACCGTTTAAACATATCGACCATTTACATCCCGATGCAGCTATTGCTATTGCCGCAGCTAAAGACGGAAAGAAAATTACACAAGAATTGTTTAAGGGTACCATAGGTTGGGTTGAATGGAAAAAGCCTGGTTTTGAACTTGGTTTGCAATTAAAACAATGCTTAGATGAAAACCCAGGTATCAGAGGAATAATGTTAGGTTCTCATGGCCTATTTACCTGGGGCGATACAGCTTACGAAAGCTATATCAATACCCTCGACGTTATCGAAATTTGCTCTGAGTATCTACAGAATAACTATGGTAAAAAAGGTCCAGTTTTTGGCGGCCAAAAAATAGAAAGTGCCGTAGCGTCGCAACGTAAAAAGCAAGCTGCTGCTTTAGCGCCTGTTTTACGTGGACTGTGCTCTTCTCAACAACACATGATCGGTCATTTTACGGATGATGTTCGCGTGTTAGAATTTATCAATTCGAACGATTTATCACGCCTTGCGCCAATGGGTACCAGTTGCCCTGATCACTTTTTGAGAACGAAAATTAGTCCACTGGTATTAGACTTAGCCAGCGATGCCGATCTGAGCGATACTAACACTTTAAAAGCCATTTTAACGCCTGCATTCGAAGCATACAGAGCAATGTATACCGACTATTACGAAAACTGTAAACACCAAAATAGTCCTGCCATTCGAGACAATAACCCAGTAGTTATTTTATATCCCGGTATCGGAATGTTTACTTTTGCTAAAGATAAACAAACCGCAAGAGTTGCTGCCGAGTTTTATACCAACGCCATTAATGTAATGAAAGGAGCAGAAGCAATTTCTGAATACACTTCATTACCACATCAAGAAGCGTTTAACATCGAGTATTGGTTGTTAGAAGAAGCCAAATTACAGCGTATGCCAAAACCAAAACCACTTACAGGTAAAATTGCCTTAATTACAGGTAGCGCTGGAGGTATTGGAAAAGCAATCGCTAAAAAGTTTGTTTCAGAAGGTGCTGTGGTGATTTTAAATGATATGAATGCCGAACGTTTAGCTGAAGCAGGACAAGAGTTTGAAGCTAGCTATGGAAAAGATGCCTATAGCACTGCAATTTTAAATGTAACCAGTGCCGAAGAAATTAATGCGGCATTCGATACTGCTGCTTTAGCGTTTGGGGGAATAGACATTGTAGTAAACAATGCTGGTTTATCCATTTCTAAATCCATTGCCGACCACACCGATAAAGACTGGGACTTATTATATGATGTTTTAGTAAAAGGGCAATTTTTTATCACACAAGCTGCTACAATTATGATGCAAAAGCAAGATATTGGTGGAGATATTGTGAATATTGTAAGCAAGAACGCATTGGTTAGTGGCCCTAACAATGCAGGGTATGGAAGTGCGAAAGCAGCGCAATTACATTTAAGTAGACTAAATGCAGCTGAACTAGGTGCAAATAACATTCGTGTTAATGTAGTTAATCCAGATGCGGTAATTAGTGATAGTAACATTTGGGCTGGCGGATGGGCAGAGGGAAGAGCAAAGGCCTATGGCATAACCGTAGCTGAATTGCCTGCTTATTATGCGAAGCGTACCTTGCTAAATCAAATTATATTGCCTGATGATATTGCCAACGCATGCTTCGCCTTTGTAGGGGGGTTATTAAATAAATCTACCGGAAACGTATTAAATGTAGATGGTGGAGTGGCAATGGCATTTGTTAGGTAAGTGGAAGTTGAGTGTGTTGAAAGGTTGAAAAGTTGGAAGGTTTTTGATGTCTAGATTAATCGCTCTGAACGTTCCAACATTAAAACAATCCAACTTTACAACAATATTGAAGAATAAAAGTAAAAACTAAAGTATGAACATCGAAAAAAATCAAATAGCACAACATAACGATTCGCTTTTATCAAGTCATCAGCAAAAACTGAGCAACTTAAAAGGCGAATGGACAAACCTAGATCTTGAAAAAGTGATTCAAAAATTGGTTGATTTCCAAATTGCTATTCCGAGCTGGGCATTAGGTACTGGAGGAACTCGATTTGGTCGTTTTGCCATTAACGGAGGCGAGCCTAGAAATATTGAAGAAAAAATTGAAGATGTAGGCTTATTACATGCATTAAATGCTTCTAGCGGTGCGATATCACTGCATATTCCCTGGGATATTCCACAAAATCCTGAGCAAATTAAAAATTTAGCAGCTAGCTACGGACTTAAATTCGATGCTGTAAATTCAAATACATTTCAAGATCAACCAGGATCGCCAGTAAGTTACAAATTTGGCTCATTACAACATGTAGATAAAGCGGTTCGTAAACAAGCTATAGATCATAACATCGAGGTAATTAAACAAGGTGTTTCCCTAGGATCAGAGTCGCTAACCGTTTGGTTGGCTGATGGTTCTTGTTTCCCTGGACAGCTTAACTTTAGAAAAGCATTCGAAAATACGTTAAGCAGCTTAAAAGAAATTTACGCAGCTTTGCCTGCAAACTGGAAAATGTTTGTCGAATATAAAGCCTATGAACCTAATTTTTACTCTACAACGGTAGGAGATTGGGGCCAGTCGTTACTATACGCCAATAAACTTGGCGAAAAGGCATATACGTTGGTCGATTTGGGCCACCATCTCCCAAATGCAAATATTGAACAGATTGTTTCGTTGTTGTTAATGGAAGGAAAATTGGGTGGTTTCCACTTTAACGATTCTAAATACGGCGATGATGATTTAACCACTGGTAGTATTAAACCCTATCAGCTCTTCTTGATTTTTAATGAATTGGTAGAGGGAATGGACGCACGTAATATGGATCATGCAACTAGTTTAGGATGGATGATCGATGCATCGCACAATGTGAAGGATCCTTTAGAAGATTTGTTGCAATCGATAGAAGCCATAATGATTGCTTATGCGCAGGCATTGTTGGTTGATCGTAAAGCCTTAACTGAAGCGCAACAAAATAACGATGTGGTGCTCTGTCAAGAGATTTTACAGCACACCTTCCGTAGCGATTTAAGGGCATTGGTTGCCGAAGCTAGGTTAAGAGCAGGAGCTGCATTATCGCCGTTAACCTTATATCGTGGTTTGGGCTGCAGAAAATCATTAATAGGAGAGCGTGGACAAAATACGGTAGCCACCGGTTTATAAGATAAGCTATGCCCATTCCTGTTATTGCCATATTCGACGTTGGAAAAACGAATAAGAAGTTGTTTTTAATTGATGAAAACTATCAAATTGTATACGAACGTTCAGCACGTTTTGTAGAAACTGTTGATGAAGATGGCGAACCTTGTGAAAACTTAGACAGCTTACGTTCTTCGGTTTACGATTCGTTGCAGCAAGTATCAAAAATGGAAGATTATGATATTAAAGCGATCAATTTTTCTACTTACGGCGCAAGTTTCGTTTATCTTGACGAAAACGGTGAACCCTTAACACCGCTTTATAATTATTTAAAAGCTTATCCAGAAGAACTTAAAAATGAATTTTATGCAAAGTATGGTGGTGAAGAGCAACTTTCCCGTGAAACGGCTTCGCCAATTTTGGGAAGTTTAAATTCAGGATTGCAACTTTATCGACTTAAAAAGGAAAGACCTGAACTTTTCGCAAAGGTTAAATGGGCATTGCACCTACCACAATACCTAAGCTATTTAATCACAGGCAAGGCAATGGCCGATATTACCAGCATAGGTTGCCATACCCACTTATGGGATTTTACTAAAAATGAATACCACAGATGGGTAATTAAAGAGGGGCTTGATGAAAAATTTGGAACTTTTACCCCTGCTGATTCAAGTTCATTAGCGGAATATGAAGGTAAAAATTATCAAGTTGGAGTAGGGCTACACGATAGTTCAGCGGCTTTAATACCGTATTTAGCTAATTTTTCTACACCTTTTGTACTCTTATCTACAGGAACTTGGTGCATAAGTTTAAATCCCTTTAACCAAGATCCGTTAACGGCTGATGAATTAAAGCAAGATTGCCTATGTTATATGCATTTTAAAGGTAAAGCTGTTAAAGCCTCCCGAATTTTTGCAGGAAATGAGCATGAACAACAATTAAAGCGCATTGCCGATCGTTTCGACCGTGCGGCCTACCTTTTTAAGCATTTAAAATTTAATCCGGGCTTGTTCTTAAAACTCGGAACTAAAGTTCCAGAAAATGCCTATCCACAGACCCAATTTACAACGGTTTCTGCTTTCGGTTCTCGCGATTTAGCTTTATTTAAAACTGCCGAAGAAGCCTATCACCAGCTGATTATGGATTTAGTGAAACAACAAGTTTACTCTTTGCGATTGGTATTAAACTCAGGCGTAAAACGTGTTTTTGTGGATGGAGGCTTTGGTAAAAATGCCATTTATATGCATTTATTAGCTATTTCCATTCCAGATATTGAAGTGTATGCTTCATCTGTTTCGCAGGCCACAGCAATTGGTACAGCATTGTCGATTAATGATGTGTGGAATACCAATCCCATTCCGAATGATATTATCGAGTTGAAGTATTATTCCTTTATTCAGCGAACGCTTTAGCTTGTATGGTGCGTTTTCCCATTTCCAAACTAACAAACAAAATACTATCTTGGAGAACCAAATTTTCTAAACGTGAAGCCAGAAGATCTTATAGCCTTTTTAGTTGTAGACGAGTATTCATCCACTCCGAAATATAAGCAATTAACTAATGCTATATTGTCGGCCATAGAAAGTGGGAAGCTCAAGAAAAATAGTCTCTTACCGTCTATTAATGAATTGAGTTTTAAACTCGAAATTTCGCGCGATACGGCAGAAAAAGGCTATCGACATTTGAGAAAGCTAGGCGTAGTTGAATCCGTACCTGGGAAAGGCTACTTCATTGTTCATACAGATTTTTCTAGAAAACTAAAAATATGTTTGTTGTTTAATAAGCTTAGCACACATAAAAAAATAATTTACGATGCTTTTAAGAAAGCAATTGGCGAACAGGCCATAATAGACTTTTATATTTATAATAATGATTTTGCATTGTTTAAAAAACAATTAATCAGTAAAAAGGATGACTATACGCATTATGTAATCATCCCTCATTTTATTGAAGGTGGAGAGAATGCTCATGATGTAATTAATACAATTCCAAAAGAAAAACTTATTATACTGGATAAATTATTGCCAGGGGTTACAGGCGATTATGGTGCAGTGTATGAAAATTTTGCACAAGACATTTATGCTGCGCTAGAACAAGCATTAAGTCGTCTAGCCAATTACCACACACTTAAAATAATTTTCCCTAAAGAAAGTTACTTCCCCAAAGAAATTTTAACCGGTTTTTATCGCTTCTGCCAACAATATGCCTTTAATCATAAAGTAATTCATGAAATTAAATTAGAAGAAATTAACATAGGTGAGGTGTATATTAACCTAATGGAGGATGATTTAGTTACACTAATTGAACGATTAATAGCTTTAAAGTTAAAAATTGGAAAAGAGGTCGGAGTAATTTCTTACAACGAAACACCCTTAAAACGAATCATTTTAGATGGCTTAACTACTATTTCGACCGATTTCAAAGCATTAGGTTCACAAGCAGCCGAACTCATATTAGATAACCGAACCGAGAAAATTGAGGTGCCGTTTTATCTAACACTGAGGAAGTCTTTGTAGAAGTACTAAGTACTATTTAGGAATAAAATTTAAAAACGACTGAAACTGAGACCTATGTTTTAATTTATCTAACTTAAAGTAAAAAGCACCTCGTCGTGAATTCGATTTATCTTTTTCATTTTGCTTAATCAGCATCCCGCTCGATGTAATTTTGCGGATAAAATTTCGATTGTCTATTGGCGAATCATAAACCTGCTCATACAAAGCCTGTAACTGTGGAATAGTAAACTTTTTCGGTAATAATTCAAATAAAATAGGATGTAAAGCAGCCTGATAACGAATTTTATTTAAAGCAGCCGTAACCATTTTAGTATGATCAAAAATTAGTTCCGGAATTTCTTTTAACTTAAACCATTCGGCATGGTAGAGGTTGTTTATTTGTTTACTATATTTTTTAATATCGATTAGGGCAAAATAAGCTATCGAAAGTGTTCTTTCTACTGGATCACGATTTGGATCTCCATAGGCATATAATTGTTCGAGATAAACATCGTGCAAGCCAGTTAAGGAGAGCAGTATTCGTTTTGCCGCACCATCTAAATTTTCATCTTCACCAATAAAACCTCCCATTAAGCTCCATTTGTCTTTCTCAGGCGCTATTGGTCTTTTAATGATTAATAATTTTAAATTTTCGCCATCGTAGCCAAAAATGATACAATCTACTGCCACCAAGAGTGGTTTTTGATCTGCGTACTTCATATGTATTTTATAATATTTTTTATTGCCATATGGAGCCTTTGATAATTAAAATATTCATTTCGTTTTTAATGAGTATTTTAATTAGGTCGGGTTCATACTTAAAACTTAAAACTTAAAACAAGTGAGTTAATATAGGGTCGTTATAATCTGCAATATATCCTAAAATATTTTCGAAATTATTAAATTCTTCGATACCATGGGTAGTAGTGATCACAAAACATTTCATTCCTGCTCTATTTGCCGATTCAACGCCTTTTGGTACATCCTCAAAAACCAAACATTCTTCGGGTTTAACGCCCAATGCAATAGCTGCGTTCATGAAGGTTTCGGGATCGGGTTTACTGAACTTTACATCATTGGCACTTACAATGGCATCAATATAGGGTCTTATTCGTAACCCATCAACCACAAAATCGATATTAAAAGGAATAGCAGCCGATCCGATAGCCATTTTTATACCCTTTTCTTTGCCCTTGGCCAAGAAATCGTCTAAACCATCAATCAATTTTAAGAAGGGTAAAAATGCTTTTTGATAGCGTTCCTCTTTTTCCATAGAAATCGCTTCGATCTCATCCGATGTAAAATGATTTTTCCCAAATACGCGCGTTAAGAGTTCTTCATTCTTTCCGTACATTTCTTTTTTCACAGCTGCATATGAAATAGCTAGGCCTAATTTTTCGGTTAAAATAGCAAACCAAGCATCGTTATGATACTTCATGTCGTTAATCATAGTGCCATTTAAATCGAACAAAAAAGCTTTAGGTTTAAAATTGATATCTTGCATATAGAAAGCTAAAATAAAAATTATAATCGTTATTATAACGGTAATTTATTTTTCTTACATTAGCCTCAACCAAAATAAATCTCATGAGAAATTCATTTTTCAAATCTATTCTATTTCCAGCCATCTGTTTGACTGCGGCTTTTACTTCATGTAATTCGAATACAAAAACCGATCAAACCGACGCAAAAGTCGATTCATCCTATACCACAACTATTGAAGGTAAAGCGGTGCAATTATATACATTAACCAACAAAAGTGGCGCCTCGGTTACCATTACGAATTATGGGGGCCGTGTAGTTTCAATTCATGTTCCGGATAAGAATAATAAATTGGTTGATGTAGCTTTGGGTTACGACAGCGTAAACTCATATCGAAAAGAAGGAGAACCATTTTTTGGTGCATTAATTGGTCGTTATGGCAATAGAATTGGAAAAGGCAAGTTTAGTTTAGAAGGGAAAGAGTACCAGTTGCAGTTAAATAATGGCCCAAATAGCTTGCATGGGGGTACCGATGGTTTTTTCTCTAAAGTTTGGGAGGCTAAACAAGACGGACAAAAATTAGAGCTAAGCTATGTCTCGAACGATGGAGAAGCAGGGTACCCCGGAAACTTAACGGTTAAAGTTGTATATACTTTTAAGGATGATAATGCCCTTCAAATTAATTATACTGCAACTACTGATAAAACTACAATCGTAAATTTAACTAACCATACTTATTTTAATCTAAGTGGCGAGGGTAGTCCCACTATTTTAGATCACGAATTGATGATTGCGGCTGATTCCTATACCCCAGTAGATTCTACACTTATTCCGACTGGAAAATTAACCCCAGTTAAAGGTACAGCTTTCGATTTTACGGTGGCGAAAACAATCGGAAAAGAAATTGAAAATGCGGATGAACAATTGAAGTTTGGTAAAGGTTATGATCATAATTGGGTATTGAACAAAAATGACGGAAAAACACCCGTTGCCAGTGTAAAAAGCCCTGTTACTGGCATTATAATGGAAGTGTATACCACTGAACCCGGCCTTCAATTTTATTGCGGGAATTTTATGACTGGTGTTGATAAGGACGGAAAAGGTGGGAAATCGTATCCACACCGTTCTGCATTTTGCTTAGAAACCCAACATTTTCCAGATGCGCCAAATCACGCTAATTTTGCATCAACAGTGTTAAAACCAGGAGAAACGTATGCTACAAGTACAACGTATAAATTTTTGAAGTAAGGTATTGAGAATACTCACTACTCACTAAGCAATCGCTCCGGAAACTGAGAAACATGCTCAATAGTAACTTGTTGCATCGCCTGGTATAAATGGGCTTTAAACATGTTGATGGTATGCTCTCCACCTTTATTGCCTAAGGCGCCCACACCGTACATAAAAGGGCGCCCCATAAAGTTAAAATCAGAGCCAACTGCATGTGCCCTTGCCAAATCTACGCCTGAACGAATGCCTCCATCTAACATGATTTTTAATTTAGATCGGTAATCTGGATTACCCGCTAACTTCATCAACGAATGAATAGACGATTCGCCCGCATCAATTTGCCTTCCGCCATGGTTAGAAACAATTACCCCATCTACGCCAATTTGAATTGCAGCCTGCATATCTTCATCTGTTGTAATGCCTTTTAATACTAATGGGCCTTTCCATATATCCCTAATGGCCATCACTTTTTCTACATTCACTTTGCCGGTAAATGTTCTGTTCATAAATTGCCCCAGTTGCGTCATGTCTAGGCCTTTTTCCATGTAAGGTTTTAAGGTTGCGAATGATGGAATGCCATGCTGTAGGGTTTTCATGCCCCATAATGGGCGTGCTACAGCTTGTAAAATATTATTAATCGACATTTTTGGCGGGATGGATAATCCGCTTTTAATCTCCTTATATCTTAAGCCGAAAGAAGGTACATCTACCAAAACAACTAACACCGGACATTCTACCGCTTTTAATCGGTTTAAAATATCATCTCTTAATCTATTCTCTGTGGGATGATACAATTGGAACCACGCTTTGCCATCTGATACTTCTGCAATGCGTTCTATGCTACTTGTAGATACCGTACTTAAGATGTAGGGGATATCGTTTTTTGCAGCAGCTTTTGCCAGAATTTCAGGAGCATTTGGCCACATTAAACCTTGCAATCCTATCGGAGAAATACCAAATGGAGCACTATAGCGATGCCCAAATAATTCTACAGAAAGATCAATATCTCCACCTACACGCAGATAATTGGGCTTAAGGTAAATAGTATCGAAGTCGCTTTCATTACGCATTAAATTGAGTCCTTCGTTACAGCCCCCTTCTAAATAATCGAATGCGAACTTTGGAATTCTAGTTTTGGCTTTGCGTCTTAAATCAGCTACAGAAGGGTATTTAGGGTCGTAAGTGAAAGTAATTTTTTTGCTCATATCTAGTTTGGATGTTTCGAACTTAACTCTTTTGGGAAAATTATCTGTTATGTGCTGTTACGGTTTAAAAGGGTCTATTTGGCTAAGGATGTTAAATTATAAAAACGATGCGCATTACCAGAGAAAAAGTATTCTTGTTTAATTTTATCAAACTTCGAAACGTATTTCGAAACTAAGCTTAACCAATCTTCATAAGGCCTGCTAATTAACATTACAGGCCAATCGCTACCGTATATAATTCTATCTGTACCGAAGTGTTTAAAAATCACGTCAAAGCAATTAAAAAGCTCTATCTCTTTCCAATTTTTCCAATCAGCTTCGGCTAACAAACCTGAAACTTTGCAGAAAACATTTTTGTTTTGGGCTAATTCTTTAATGTGACTTTCCCATGTTTTCAAATCTTGTCTTTTTACATCCGGCTTACCGCAATGATCCAATACGAAGGGTTGATTTTGTAATTGATCAACCAGTTTAATAATAGAAGTTAGTTGATGATGAAAGCACAGTAGATCGTAGGTGTAATTAAAATTTTTTAGTTGTTGAAGTCCGTTTACAAAGCTGGGATTTAAGATAAACGCGTCATTTTCGGCTTGAAGGACATGGCGCCAACCTTTAATCAGCGGGAAATTTTTCCAATAGATTAAACGTTCTTCCAAATTTGGGTCTAGGAAATCAACCCAGCCAACAATTCCCTTAATTACGCTATTGTTTTCTGCTAACGAAAGTAAAAACTGATTCTGTTCTTCCGTTTGATCGGCCTGAACAGCGATGCATCCAGAAACAGGGGTTGTTGAAGTTGCATTAACAAAATCTTCTGGAGTAAAATCATGTCGAATTGCAGCCATTTCTGGTGTAATCCAGCTATCTCTTACTCGATCAAAATTCCAAAAATGCACATGAGAATCAATCATCTTTTTTAATATTAACTAACAACCGAACCTAAAGTTCAAAAATCTGATCCATCATTACCCATTTTTCGCCAGGTTTAGCCCAAGGTAGCGCTTGTTGGAAATTCCACATCAACTTTTCCCATTCTTGCACCTTTGCATTTGCTTTATCAGCTTTGTGTTTTGCTTCAAACGAAAATTCATCGTCCACCTCCATAATCATAAATAGGCGATTGCCAATTAAATAAATTTCTAGGCCTAGAATCCCAACCTCTTTTAAACTATCCTTAATCTCCGGCCATACCGATCTATGGTAGGATTTGTAGGTGGAAATCGATTTTTGATCATTTTTTAAATCAAGTGCAAAACAATACCTATCCATTATAAGCTTTAACTAATTGTTTACTTGTACCCAGTCCATCAATACCCAGTTCTACCACATCGCCAGGTTTTAGGTACCATGGCGCTGGTTTTTGTCCTAATCCTACTCCTGCTGGGGTTCCTGTGGTAATCACATCCCCTGGCAAAAGTGTCATAAACTGGCTTAAATAAGAAACAACATACGGTACGTTAAATATAAGATTTGAAGTGTTACCATTTTGTAATAGTTTACCATTTACAGTAAGCCATAAGCGTAAATTATGAACATCTTCAATTTCATCGGGAGTGGCTATGAAAGGACCGATAGGAGCGAAGGTATCTGCGCTTTTTCCTTTTACCCACTGACCATTGCGTTCTAACTGAAATTCGCGTTCGCTATAATCATTATGTAAAACATATCCCGCAATGTGTTGATAAGCATCAGATTCTGAAACATATTTGGCTTTTTTCCCTATTACAATCGCTAATTCTACTTCCCAATCTGTTTTTATGCTATTTTTCGGGATTTCCAAATCATCATTTGGCCCAACAATGGCCGAAGTAGCCTTAAAAAAAACGATGGGTTCTGACGGAATAGGTGCATTGGTTTCGGCGGCATGGTCTTTATAGTTTAGACCGATGCAAATAAGCTTTGAAGGACGGGCAAGAGCAGGACCTAGTCGAACATTTTTATCCACAGGTGGCAACGAAGAAGTTTTAATTGCCTCTTTTAGCTGATCGATTCCATCGCCTGCAAAAAAATCTTCATTGTAATCGGCAACAAGTGTAGATACATCGAAGTAGTCTTCGTTTATAATTAAACCTGGTTTCTCTTTTCCTACCTCACCAAATCGTATTAATTTCATCTTTTAGTTTTTTAGTTTGTTGGTTGTTTTCGTTTAATCCTTACTCCTTAATCTTTATTCTTTTTACAAATTAATTATTAAGCGTGGTAAAGCCCCCATCTATTGGATAATCGCATCCGGTAATGAAAGATGCTTCATCACTACAAAGAAATAGGGCTAAAGCGCCAATTTCTTCGGGCTTTCCCATGCGGCCTATGGGCTGTGTTTTCGATAATTTATCGAACATCTCTTCCATTTGGTCTGGATAATTTTTTGAAATGAATCCGTCTACAAAAGGAGTGTGAACACGAGCAGGGGAGATAGAGTTGCATCGAATATTTTCATTAATGTAATCTTTGGCAACACTCATGGTCATCGCTTTAACCGCCCCTTTCGCAGCACTGTAGGCAAAACGATCGGGCAAGCCAATTAAAGATGCTATTGAGGCCATGTTAATGATTACCCCACCACCTGATAAACGAAGTTGTGGAATGGCAGCATAAAGACAGTTGTAAACTCCTTTTACATTTACGTTCATTACCCGATCAAAATCACTTTCTAGCGTGGTATCTGCTTTACCAACATGTGCAATACCCGCATTATTTACAAGAATATTGATCCTGCCAATTTGACAAAATGTATTTATAACATATTCTTGTTCAGATACATCGCAAGCGTAACTAAAGGCTTTGTTTCCACCTAATTCAATTTCTTCTAAAGTAGATTTAGCGTGATCGGTAGTTAATTCTAAGATGTGAACTTCCGCGCCTTGCTTCGCCAATAGCATAGAAATGGCCTTGCCTATTCCACTACCACCACCTGTTACTACTGCTTTTTTATTTTGTAATGAAAACATATAAATGATACGATTTTATAGGAGAAGCATTATCATTCGAAAGATAGGATTTTGCTTGCATTTTTTGTGATATTTTTTAGCTAAATGAATAAATATTTTATTACAAATAAAGTGGATATTAAAGGGTATTCATTATATGTTATTGCCTAAAGATTGTGTTATATTGGCATAGTCAAGCGGTATGGCCATCAAAACATCCTTATACATTAACAAGTATTTAAGTAAAAATTGGATAACTCAATTGGTGGGAATTAGTAATTAGTGGAAAATAATATTTAGAAAAATTTAGAAAGTAATAGTGGCTGATGATGTAATTATTACTTAGTAAAAAGAAAATAAATCGTAGATCAAATTGGTGCAAAGTGATTGTTTAAAAAAATTTATGGGTGAATAATATATTTATAGGTAAATTAATTTTATTTTTATATATTGCTAATATTCTACATGAATTGGTAGAAATGCTACAGTAAGAATTAACTGCTGGTCACTAAATTTGAAAGCTAATTAACCAAATATGCCTTTTCTAAGAAATTTTATACCTTTTATGGTGTTTCTCTGGTATCTGCCCACTTTTGCAAAAGGTACAGGGCCTAAACCAACCTATACTGTATTTCTTTCTACGCAAATTAGTACACATCCAAGAGTGGGTTTTGGTGCCGAGAAAATTGTTAAAGAATTAGTTCGCCTAAAATATGATATTAACCTTAAAGTAGTTAATTACAATGAAACATTTAAAAAAGCTAAAGGAGCAATAGTAATTAGTGTAGTTAACGATCCTGTTTTAAACAAAATCCTTCCGGAAGTAGTTAAAAAGAAAGCTTTAGCAGCAGGGAAAGAAGGTTTTACCTTAACTTATACTTCAGATGGCACGCTTTATATTGTTGGAGCAGATGCTTCTGGAACTCTATATGGTTGCTTAGCATTAATTGATGATATTAAAGTTAAAGGTAAGATTCCAGCGAAGCTAAACCTTATCGATCATCCACAAATGGTGTTAAGGGGTACGTGTATTGGTTTACAGAAACCCGACTATTTGCCCGGTAGGGATGTATACGAATATCCCTATACACCAGAAAGTTTTCCATGGTTTTACGATAAGGCTTTGTGGATTAAATATCTGGATATGATGGTCGATAACCGCTACAATTCACTCTATCTATGGAACGGACATCCTTTTTCATCACTCGTTAAATTAAAAGATTATCCTTACGCTTTAGAGGTTGATGAGGAAACGTTTAAGAAAAATGAAGAAATCTTTAGATTTTTAACTAAAGAGGCTGATAAGAGGGGTATTTGGGTAATCCAGATGTTCTATAACATCCTTATCCCAAAACCTTTTGCAGAAAAACATAACCTGAAAACGCAGGATAGAAACCGACCAATTATTCCAATTATTGCCGATTATACTCGTAAATCGATTGCCGAATTTGTGAGAAAATATCCTAATGTAGGTTTGATGGTGGCCTTAGGCGAAGCTATGGAGGGAGTTGGCCAAGATGATGTAGATTGGTTCACGAAAACGATTATTCCTGGTGTGCAAGATGGATTAAAGGAAGCTGGAATTAAAGGAGAACCCCCAATTGTACTCCGAGCACACGATACAGATGCTGCAAGGGTAATGAAAGCGGCACTTCCAATCTACAAAAATTTATATACCGAAGCCAAATTTAATGGTGAGGCATTAACCACCTACGCACCCAGAGGAAGCTGGGCGGAGCTACACCGTAATTTAAGTGCTATCGGCACCGTTCATATTTCAAATGTGCATATTTTGGCTAATTTAGAACCTTTTCGCTATGGTTCTGCAGATTTCATTCAAAAATCTGTTCAAGCTATGCATAAGATTTATGGTGCTAACGGCCTGCATTTGTATCCTCAAGCCTCCTATTGGGACTGGCCATATTCGGCCGATAATGTAAAAGGCCGTCAACTAGAGGTAGAGCGCGATTGGATTTGGTATAAGGAATGGGGGCGCTACGCTTGGAATGCAGATAGAAATCGTGAAGGTGAAGTTAACTATTGGAGTAATCAATTGGCTACCACTTATGGTACTCATTTAACTGCTGGAAAGTCAATTTTAAAAGCCTATGAAGAATCGGGCGAAATCTCCCCCAAATTACTGCGCCGCTACGGAATAACAGATGGTAATCGACAAACCCTAACACTCGGTATGTTAATGACACAACTAATTAATCCGTTTCGTTATGGATTGTTTACATTGATGTACGAATCTGAAGCTCCTGAAGGTGAAATGATTATCGAATACGCCGATAAGGAATGGAATAAACAACCGCATGTTGGAGAAACCCCTGTTCAAATAGCTAAGGAAGTTGTAGAACATGGAAAAAAAGCAATTGAGGCCATTAATCTGGCTTCTGGTTCGGTTACCAAGAACAAAGAGGAGTTCGCACGCTTAAAAAACGATATGTATTGCTACAATGCCATGGCAAATGCTTATGCCGAAAAAGTGAAGGCAGCATTATTAGTTTTACGGTTCAAGTACTCCAATCAAGTTTCCGACCTCGAACAAGCTTTACCATTCTTACAGAAAAGTTTAACTCATTATACAGAACTCGTTAAGCTAACAGAGAAAGATTATCTCTACGCTAACAGTATGGAAACCAAGCAGCGCAAAATACCAATGAGAGGGGTCGATAAAACCTTTATCACCTGGAAAGAAATGCTACCAGTTTTTACGGCCGAGTTAAACCATTTTAAAAGAAGTATCGACTCCCTGAAAAAT
The DNA here is from genome assembly GCF_037482965.1 of Pedobacter anseongensis. Lineage (NCBI taxonomy): Bacteria > Pseudomonadati > Bacteroidota > Sphingobacteriia > Sphingobacteriales > Sphingobacteriaceae > Pedobacter > Pedobacter anseongensis. The sequence goes on from NZ_JBBHKB010000004.1 coordinate 210,528, forward strand.
AATAAAACTGGCACCCTAACAAAAGTTCTACCTTTTAAAAATGCTGAAGTACAATTGCTTTCAGATTTTGCTGCTTACGAATTAGATACCTCTGGTTTAGTTTTTTCTGATACTTCCGTTAAAATAAAAGAAATTACTGAAAAGTTAGTGGGCTTAAAAGGCATAAAATTTTCGAAAGCAGTGCAAATTAATACGGGTACAGAAATTAAATTTACCACTACAAATCGTGTAAAACTGCTCATTGGGTATTTTAATGAGAAAAACCCGACCTACTTGGCTGCCCCACAGTTAGAGACCGATGCAAGTGCAAATAACTACGGTCAATCGGAAATTAAAATCGCTAATGCAGTTATTGTGAACGGTTTCCCACCTGTAAACGTACATACTTTTACCTTCAATACAGGTTCACATACCTTAAACCTGGGCAAAGGATTGTGTCTTGTTTTGGGATTTATAGATGATAAAGAACAAATACGGATTTTTAATGCTGGTCTCGACAGACGAGGAAGAGATATAGATTGGTTATTTGAATAATGATGAAAAGAATAGGACTCTTAATCTTACTGCTGGCCTTTTTAAATTTGATAGGCTATACCCAGGATAAATACATTGGCCCAAATCGAAAATTGAAGAAATATGTAACTTTTTTTAACAGTTTAGACACCGAAGCTGTAAAAAATTATATCCCAAACGATAAGGCTTTTGCTTGGCTAAATGAAAATATTCCGATGTTAGAATGCCCCGATCAAGTGATTGAACAAAATTATTATTATCGGTGGTGGACCTTCCGTAAGCACTTGGTAAAATCGCCCGATGGTTTCATCTTTACCGAATTTATAGAACCTGTAAAACATGCAGGAAAATACAATTCCATTAGCTGTGCATTAGGTCACCACCTCTACGAAGGCCGTTGGCTTAAAAACACTATCTACCTCAAGGAATACATTAATTTTTGGTTGTATAGTGCTGATAAAGGAGAATCTAAGCCTCGTTTTCACCAGTTTAGCAGTTGGGTAGATGATGCGGTTTATCAAAATAATCTGGTTAAACCCGACCTGGCTTTCATAAAAAGAATTTTACCGGACTTAGCTGCTGATTACGATAAATGGGAAAATGAAAGGCAATTAAAAAGTGGATTATTTTGGCAGCATGATGTAAAAGACGGCATGGAAGAATCAGTAAGCGGCTCGAGAAAGGATGAGAATAGACGCCCTACCATTAATAGCTACATGTATGCCAATGCTAAAGCTTTAAGCGAAATGGCTGCACAAACCAGCAACCAAGCGCTTCTACTTAAATATCAGGCAAAAGCAGCTGCACTTAGAAAATTGGTAATGGATAGTTTATGGGATTCATCTGCCTCTTTCTTTAAAACTAAAATGGCTAAAGGCCCGCTTGCCACAGCTCGCGAAGCTATTGGGTTTGTTCCCTGGGATTTTAACTTGCCAGCAGATTTACCTGAATATGCCAAGGCCTGGGATCAAATACTCGACACAGATGGGTTTAAAGCGCCTTGGGGGCTAACCACTGCCGAGCGTAGAGAACCCACCTTTAGAACGCGTGGTTCGGGCCATAGTTGTGAATGGGATGGTGCATTGTGGCCTTTTGCTACCTCGCAAACCCTTAAAGGTCTTTCTAACTTGTTAACGAATTATAAAAATCATGGTAAAATGAATGCTACGGTATTTTATAACGAACTGCACCAATATGCACTTTCGCACACTAAAAATGGAAAACCTTATATTGGCGAATACCAGGATGAAAAAACTGGCGAATGGTTAAAAGGCGATAATCCACGAAGCAGCTTTTACAATCATTCTACCTTTAACGATTTAATAATTAGTGATTTAATTGGTATCAAACCAAGAAAAGATTCAATCTTAGAAATTAATCCACTCATCCCGAAAGGAAAATGGGAATGGTTTAAGCTTTCGAATGTATCTTACCACGGCAAAACCATTAGTATATTATGGGATAAAACGGGCAAAAAATTTAACCAAGGGCAGGGTTTTAAAGTTTATGTAAACGGCAAACAAATTTATAAAGGAACAGCGTTGAAAGCAATTAAATTAAATATTTAAACCATTAAGAAGTAATGGTAAAAAAGATGCACATGAAACACGCCATAAAATTAGTAATCATACTATTAATCTTTAGTTTAAGTATTAAGGCTCAATCATACTATAATGTAGTTAGTTATGGTGCAAAAAATGATAACAGTAAGCTGGCCACTTTAGCCATTAAAAACGCTATCGATGCGGCTTCAAAAAAAGGGGGCGGCACCATTTATTTTCCTGCTGGGAAATATCTAACGGGTCCGATTCATTTAAAAAGCAACATAACTATTTTTATCGATGCTGGTGCCGAACTCCATTTTAGCGATAACTTCGACGATTATTTACCCATGGTTAAAAGCAGATACGAAGGTGTAGATGTTACCAGCTTCTCGCCCTTGTTTTATGCTTACAAAGCCGAAAATATTGCCATTACGGGCAGAGGAATAATCAATGGTCACGGTAAAAAGTGGTGGGATTTTGTAGAGGGATATAAGGAAGGTCGACCCCGATCTAAATGGCAAATCAAATTCGACGAACTTAATAAAGATATTTTATTGCCAGACGACCCTAAACAAATGAAGAGAGGATTTTTACGACCCCCTTTCATTCAGACCATGTATTGCAAAAATTTATTAATTCAAGGAATTACCATTATTAATTCGCCTTTTTGGACGGTTAATCCTGAGTTTTGTGAAAATGTAACGGTTCATGCTGTCACAATACTTAATCCTAAATCGCAGGCGCCGAATACGGATGGCATAAATCCACAATCGTGTAGAAATGTGCGTATATCCGACTGCCATATCAGTGTGGGCGACGATTGTATCACCATTAAATCGGGTAAAGATGAACCAGGTAGAAAAATGGCAATGCCTGCAGAAAATTATACCATCACCAATTGCACCATGCTTTCGGGGCACGGGGGCGTCGTAATCGGAAGTGAAATGAGTGGTGATGTACGTAAAATTAGCATATCCAATTGTGTGTTTGATGGTACCGACCGCGGGATCAGAATTAAAACCGCAAGGGGAAGAGGCGGAATTGTCGAGGAAATCCGCATAAGTAATATCATCATGAAAGAAATACGGGATCAGGCCATTGTACTCGATATGCAGTATGCAAAAACAACTCCAGAGCCCGTTTCTGAACGTACACCACGATTTAGAAATATTCATTTTAGTAACATAACCGGCAAAGTTAATCAAGCAGGTTTTATTAACGGAATAGAAGAAATGCCTATTGATAATATTTCGTTTAACGATATTAATTTAGACGCAAAAACAGGCTTTATCATTAATAACGCCAGTAAAATTGAGTTCCATAATGTAACCGTAAACACAGAAATCGGTTCAGCCATAAAGGCAGCGAAAGTAAATTACCTTATTGCAAATGGCGTAAAAACTTTTTCGCCAATAGTAAACTCAGCAACTATAGATTTAAAAGATGTTACCGATGCTTTTATTTACAACGCTTTTCCCATTAAAAGCGAATCCCCTTATTTACGATTAAGTGGTGCTGAAACTAAAAATATTACTTTAGGCGCAAATAATTTTAATAATCTTAAGAATCCCATAAAACGTGAAGATGATGTTCCTGAACCTGTAACTAAAATAGACGAATGACGAATGATGGCTAATTTGTTTAAGAGAGTTTTCTTTGTAGTACTTGTACTTTGTACATCTGATGCTTTTTCCCAATATGTATTATGGTATAAAAAGCCTGCTGAAAAATGGACAGATGCTCTTCCTATAGGCAATGGTAGGCTTGGCGCAATGCTGTACGGGGGTGTGGCTACCGATCATATCCAATTTAATGAAGAAACGTTATGGAGCGGTAAGCCCCGAAATTATAATCGGCCAGATGCTAGCATTTATTTGCCGAAAATACGACAATTATTAGCTGAAGGGAAACAAAAAGAAGCCGAAACCTTAGCACAAGAAAGGTTTATGGGCCTGCAAAGTGAAGCTGGCGATCGCGAAAAATGGACGGTAGCCGTAACGGCAGACAAAAGACCTTCTATGCCTCATTTCGATGATCGCCTTTGGAAAACGATCAATGTACCTTCGTACGAAGGCTGGGAGACGGTTGGTTTGCCAAATTTAGATGGAGCAGTTTGGTTTAGGACTACGTTTACTGTTCCGCCCAATTGGAAAGGGAAAGCGCTAGTGCTCGACTTAAATCGTATACGTGACCACGATTTTACCTACATCAATGGAAAGTTGATTGGCAATACCGATAATGCTGAACCTCGAAAATATAGTATTCCAGCGCAATTGCTTAAACCCGGATTAAACTCCATAGCCATAATGGTGCTTAATTATTTCGATAAAGGTGGGTTGGCAGGCTATAAAGACACGAAACGAAAAATCGGAATTTATCCTGTTGGGTTAACTGTTGAGCAAGGAATTTCGCTCGTAAAAAAATGGAAATACAAAATCCAAAATAGCGAACCGCCCGCAGTGGCGCAATATCAAGCAAGTTATCAGCCATTTGGCGATTTAAACTTGTATTTTAAAAATCATACCGGCATTGTCAAAAACTATGGGCGAATGCTTGATTTAAGTACTGCAATAGCGACAACAACTTATACGTTAAATGGTATTAACTATAAAAGAGAATACTTTTCTAGTGCGGTAAATCAAGCCACTATTGTTCATTTAACAGCAAGTAAACCTAAATCGATTTCTTTTGATGCAGTATTGTCTAGCGTACATCAACATTCGATGGTTAAAGGGTTATCTAACCAAATGATCTCCCTTTCCATACACGTTAAAGATGGTGCCCTAAAGGGCGAAAGCAGATTAACGGCGATCGTAAAGAATGGAGCAGTGAAAACTGCAAACGGTAAGATTTCGATAGCAAATGCTGATGAAGTTACGTTATACCTTACTGCGGGTACTAATTTTATCAATGCGACTGATGTTTCAGGAAATCCGGCAAGGGCAAATATAACTGCTTTAACGAGCTTAAAGAACAAAAGGTATACAGATTTAAAGCTAGCACATATCAGGGAATATGGTCATTATTTTAACAGTTTTGATGTAAGCTTCGGCAGAACGGAAAATGAAATACTGCCTACCGACGAACGCTTAAAAAAATTCGATGGGGCTAACGACCCGAACTTAATTGCTTTGTATCTGCAGTATGGAAGGTATTTACTCATTTCTAGTTCTCGGCCAGGCGGCCAGCCCGCCAATTTACAAGGCATATGGAACGATTTGCTTAGTCCACCCTGGGGAAGCAAATACACTACCAATATTAACTTAGAGATGAATTACTGGCCCACAGAAATTCTTAATTTATCTGCTTTAAACGAACCACTGTTTGCTAAAATGAAAGCGCTTGCCGATAAAGGTGCTGTTACGGCTAAAGACTATTACAATGCTAACGGATGGGTACTGCATCACAACACCGACTTGTGGAACGGTACAGCGCCAATTAACGCCTCGAATCACGGCATTTGGGTTAGCGGAGCAGCTTGGTTATGCGAACACCTGTGGGAGCATTATCAGTTTACAAAAGATCACTTATTTTTAGCGAATGAAGGCTATCCACTAATGAAGCAAGCAGCCCTATTTTTTAACGATTTTTTGGTGAAGGATCCAAAAACAGGTTGGCTAATTAGCACCCCGAGCAATTCCCCAGAAAATGGAGGCCTAGTTGCCGGTCCAACCATGGATCATCAAATCATTAGAACACTATTTAAAAATTGTATCTCAGCATCCCAGATTTTAGGAACAGATGAAGCTTTACGAAAAATATGGCAAGAAAAATTGGCCCTGCTAGCACCAAATCAAATCGGTAAATATGGTCACCTGCAAGAATGGTTAACGGATATAGACGATACCACAAACAAACACAGGCATGTTTCCCATCTCTGGGGCGTTTATCCCGGCGACGATATTACGTGGGAAACGCAACCTAAACTAATGAATGCCGCTAAACAATCGTTGTTATATAGGGGCGATGAAGCTACTGGTTGGAGTTTGGCTTGGAAGATTAACTTTTGGGCACGATTTAAAGACGGAGACCATGCCATGACGATGATAAAAATGCTGCTTAAGCCTGCAACCGATGGTAAGGCAGGTTCGTATGTAAATCTTTTCGATGCGCATCCGCCATTTCAAATTGATGGAAACTTTGGTGCTGCTGCGGGCATTGGTGAAATGCTTATTCAAAGTCACGAATCGTTTATCGAAATTTTACCCGCTCTGCCAAACGCACTACCTTATGGTGAAGTGAAAGGAATTTGTGCTAGAGGCGGATTTGAACTGGCAATAAAATGGGATAAAGGAAAGTTAATTGCTTTAGAAGTAAAATCGAAAGTTGGGGGGAATTGTAAGTTAATGTATAAAAAGCAGCATGTTTCTATCCTTACTAAAGCTGGTGAGACTTATAAATTAAATGGGGAGCTACAGTTGTTATGATTGAAAGTATTTTTTTACCACATAGGCACCTAGCACAAATATTTTTTAAGACGCATACCCTATGTTATCTATGTGCCTATGTGGTTACCATTAGTCTGCTCCTTATAACCCCAGCCGTAGCTCAAAATACTCGAAAAAACATTTCTTTAAACTCAAATTGGTTAACCATAGCCGACGAGAAAAGTAAAACTGCTTATCATGGCTTCGAGAACATCAATTATGTTTCCAATACTTGGAAAAAAGTAAATGTTCCGCATAATTGGGATCAATACGAAGGTTATCAACGTAAATTACACGGAAATAAGCATGGTTATGCTTGGTATCGTAAAACCTTTAAAATTGATGAGGTAAAGTTAGGAAAACGGTTTTTTTTATTTTTTGAAGGTGTGGGCTCGTATGCTACTGTATGGTTAAATGGGAAAAGAGTGGGTTATCATGCTGGAGGAAGAACAACATTTACGGTAGACGTTACTGCTTTTATTAAGCTCAATAATCAGGTAAACCTACTGGCCATCCGGGCTGATCACCCCGCTAACGTTCAAGATTTACCTTGGGTTGATGGAGGTTGCGCTACGGAGCGAGGTTTTTCTGAAGGCTCACAACCCATGGGGATTTTTAGGCCAGTGCATCTTATTGTTACCAATGATGTGCGAATTGAGCCTTTCGGGGTGCATATTTGGAATAACGATCAGGTTTCTGAAAAATCAGCATACTTAAATTTTGCTACAACGCTGAAGAACTATTCATCCATCACTAAGAAGATAACGCTTACCAATAAGGTTGTAGATGCTAAGGGTAAGGTGGTTAAGACAATATCACAGAGCGTAACCGTTTTGCCTAGAAAGCAAATGATAGTCAAACAAATTACCGATGAATTAAAAAATATAACGCTTTGGTCTTTAGAAAACCCATATTTATACACCATTAACACTTCTTTAAGGGTAAATGGGGTACTTACAGATGAAATTACTACGCCTTATGGCATTCGATGGATTAGCTGGCCTATTGGGGATGCAAAGAATAGCAAGCAGTTTTTGTTAAATGGAAAGCCTGTTTTTATTAATGGAATTGCCGAATATGAACATTTAATCGGTCAAAGCCACGCTTTTAGCAATGAACAAATTAGGTCGAGGGTGATGCAGATTAAATCGGCCGGTTTTAACGCTTTTCGTGATGCTCATCAACCTCATAATTTACTTTATCAAACCTATTGGGATAAGCTGGGCATTTTAAGTTGGACGCAAATGGCTGCACATATTTGGTACGATACTCCCGAATTTAGAAAGAATTTTAAGTCATTATTAACCGATTGGGTAATCGAACGTAGGAATAGTCCTTCGGTAGTATTATGGGGCTTAGAAAACGAAAGTACCTTGCCCGAAGATTTTGCGCGAGAATGTACCGAATTAATAAGAAAGCTCGACCCTACTGCTTCTGCACAACGTAAAGTAACTACATGTAATGGGGGCAAGGGCACTGATTGGGATGTTCCCCAAAATTGGACGGGTACCTATGGCGGAAATCCATTTACCTATGCCGAAGATTTACAGCAGCAGGTTCTGGTGGGCGAATATGGCGCATGGCGAACGCTTGATTTACATGAAGTCGATTCTTTAGGTAAAGGGTACACCGAAAACCTCATGAGCAGTTTAATGGAAACGAAAGTTCGTTTAGCCGAGTCGGTAAAAGATAAAGTAGCGGGACATTTCTTTTGGCTATATAGCTCTCACGATAATCCTGGTCGTGTACAAGGAGGTGAAGGCTTACGCGATTTAGATCGTGTAGGTCCAGTGAATTATAAGGGAATGTTTACCCCATGGGAAGAACCAACTGATGTTTTTTATATGTTTCGTGCAAATTATGCGCCGAAAGAAAAAGAACCCATGGTGTATATCGTATCGCATACTTGGCCAAATAGATGGCCTAGTGCTTCGGCAAAGGATAAAATTGAAACGAACATAGGAATAAAAGATAGCATTGTGGTGTACTCAAATTGCGATGAGGTAGAACTTTTTAATGATGTAAATCATCAATCGCTAGGTAAACAAAAACGAAACAGCATTGGTACTCATTTTCAGTGGAATAAGCCATTAGTTAAATACAATGTGCTTTATGCGATAGGTTATGTAAATGGAAAACCAGTAGCAAAAGATGTAATTATCTTGCAAAATTTCTCGATTCCAGCTCCTCATTTTGATGATCTATATAGCAATGTTAACCTCAATACCCCACAAAAGGATTACAACTATATCTATCGGATAAATTGTGGGGGGCCAGACTATACCGACAAACAAGGTTTTAAATGGTGGGCCGATCGACAACTTTCGGGAAAAGAAAATTTCGGTTCTACCTCGTGGACAATCGATTTTCCAGGCGTGCCATCATTTTTCGCAAGTCAACGCCGCACTTTCGATCCCATTAATGGTACTAAAGATTGGCCACTTTTTCAAACCTTTAGGTATGGGCGCGATCAGTTAAAATTTCATTTTCCCTTACCAGATGGCGAATATTTGGTGGAGTTGTATTTTATCGAGCCTTGGATGGGTACGGGTGGGGGAATGGATGCTACAGGCATGCGTTTATTTGATGTTGCTTTTAATGATAAAACGGTACTAGACGACCTAGATATATGGAAATTAACCGGACATGATTCTCTACTCAAGAAAACTATTAAAACAACTGTAAAAGGCGGACGCTTAATTATTTCTTTTCCCGAAATAAAAGCTGGTCAAGCTGTGATTTCTGCCATCGCCATTGCAAGTTTAAATAAAAATGTTAAATCTGCACCACAAAGCGAATCGATGGTTGCAGAATCAAATCAGAAACCCTTAAGCTGGATGGATATTGGTAACGAACAATTTCCCGCACACGGTATCCTCTTAAATTCGTTACCTTCAAATTTATATGGTGCCGATTGGTTTCAAGATAGACTAGCAAAAAGCAACTTAAGTTTTAAATTAAACGATACAGCTGATGTTTTTGTGGCCATCTATGGCAATTCCCGGCCTGATGTATTAAAAGACTATGAAGATACTAAAACGAGCATTATCAATAATTCAGGTCAACAATTTAAGGTATTTAGAAAAAGATTTAATAAAGGGGCACAGGTTGAACTGGGAGTATATGGAATAGTTGCCGTTTTACCTCCAACTAATTTAGAGCCAGCGTACGATTTGAAATCCGTAACCACCTATAGCGCAACTGATGCACTTTTAAAAGGTTTGTCTATCGTAAAAGCAGAATTAATGGGTAAGCAAAGAGTTACCTATAAAGCTAAGTCAGGAGATATTCTCGAATTTACCATAAATGTTGGTGTGGCCGATACGTATTCGCTTACCCTAAAATATCATAATCCCCTCCAAACGAATTTAAAAGGTAAATTAGCGTTTCTAATGGCAGATGGAACGCTAATGAAAACGGAAGAAATTACCTTTTCACCAACAAAAGAAGGGAAATGGAATTATTTAGCTACGAATACAGGTACTATGATTAATGCAGGAACGTATAAAGTGCGATTAACTTCAATAGATGCAATGGGCTTATTTATCGACGGGTTGGCTGTTCAATAAAGCGGGCAAATGGATTTCGGCCAACATGCATCGTGCACTGCCCCCGCCATTTTTTTCGATGGTGTACAAAGGTGCATATAGCAATCTACAATGCTTTTCTAAGGAAGCAATTTGGCTATCGTTTAACGACAAATAGGCTTGTTCCGACATCACCAATAAGCTTTCGCCTGCATTGCTTTTCATTTGTAGCATATTCCCTGCAAATTGGTTCATCTGATCGAAACTAATCTCGATTACTTCTTTATGGGTACTTAAAAAACTATGCCTTAATTCATCCCGTTCTATCGCATCTGGAATAGATTCAAAACACACCACCGCAAAGGTATCGCCTACACACATCATCACATTGGTGTGATAAATAGGATAACGGGTTTGGTCTATCGCATGGAAAGTATGCGGAAAATACCCCGCTAGCATGCAAAAGTTGTTCAATACCTCTTCGCTCGTGCGAACACTTAAACAAGCATAGGCTATTTTATTATCACGATCTAATACCATACTGCCCGTGCCCTCCAAGAATAAAACTTGTTGCTCAAAAAAACTCAAATCGCCCACATGCCTCAATTCAAATCGCTTTCTCAATTGGTCGATAATATCTTTTCTACGCTCGGCACGCCGGTTTTCAGAAAACATAGGGTATAAGTATACCGAGCCATCTTCGTGAAACGAAATCCAATTATTCGGGAAAATCGAGTCCGGTGTAGCAGGTTCTAGGGTATCATCGATAATAGTTACATCTACTCCATTTGAACGGAGCATGTCTGCGAAGCCATCGAATTCTTTTAAGGCTTGCTGTTGTACATCGCTTTCCGAGCTCTCTTGTTGAAATTTATTATTGCCAGCCGTTTGCGGATTAAACTTAAAATCAATCGGCCTAATCATTAAAATATGGTTGGTTATTTGCATTTTGGTAGCATCAAATAGTTTGTGTCGAATATCAATATTTAATATTATCAATCTAAATCATCTCTCAGCAAAGGCAAACTCATGCAATGAAATCCACCACGCGCTCTTGACAATTCAGACGATGGCATTAAAATTAGCGTATCGGTAATCGTATCGACATTAACCTTTCCACTTTCTAAATCGTTTATTAAATCTTTAACCTTAACGATAGCAAATCCTTTACTCTTAAACGCCTCAACAGTTTTATCATTTCTATCGTAGCCTAACACTACACCTTCTTTTAGCGCTAAAAGATTACACGAATCAGTCCATTGCTCGCGTGAATCGAATGGGAAAACACCGTTACCACTATAAATAAACTCAACAGGTTCAATACTTTTAAGATCATGCTTACTAATATCTTCGAAGAGCTGCTCCATACTTAGAAAATGCTTCGGCTTACTTTTATCCTTATAAAATTGGATAATTTCGGTTTGCTCTTTCGGTTCAGGTTGAACTAGGAAATCGATCGGATTCTTATACTTATTCTCATCCACACTAGCAATAGAGTGCAGTAGCACCCAAACATTTCGTTTTACCTGCGTAAATACCGTATCTAAGTGCATAAAATCTCTTTTATTGGGGATTTTAACCACGGTAATTTTATCAACCACATTGTTCTCGAACAATAATTTCATGGCTTCATTAGCGCCATAGGGCGAGGTACGTTCACTGCAACCAATCAGTACGTGATTTGTACTAATCATCATCACATCGCCACCTTCTAGCGTAGTGCGGTTTTCTAATTCCTCACCAGGACGCAAAAAGTGATGTTCTGAATCAGGAATTTCTAGCACATGATCATTGTAGGCTTCGAATAGGGGATGATTAAAGAAAATATAACGCATCAATAAGCTTTCGCGTACCCGTGCTTTTTTGGCAGGTTTGTTTAATAAAATATAGTCGTTAATGGTAGTGCCCACATCACGTGTGAAAATAAGATTGGGAATGGGAGAGAAAATCATTCTTCCATCGGGCAATGAACCGGATATTAAGGTTTTGGCAAGTTCTTTCGGATCCGTTTCAATTAATTGAAGTTGGAGTTTATAAGTACATCCCTCTATAGCACACACAGAGGCACTTAATTTTTTTCTAATGGCTGTATCCTCTAATATATCGCCTAATAGCTGTTGTAATTCAACTACGTTTTCTGAAGCATGAAAATCCTTGCTATCCGGCTTAAAGAACGCTCTATCCGCTTCAACTGAATCAATGGCTTCGAGTTTGCCTTTAATTTTTGCAGGATCTAAGAAGTACATTAACAGTTTAATGTAGTAATCGTATTCGTCTTTACGGATGGTGTCTAAGTGAACAATGTCTTCAAAAAGCCAATCTTGCGCTTTAGAGGGAACAACCTTACCTAATCCACTATCTGGACTATGGATTAACAATTTTCGTAAACGACCAATTTCTGTATTAACTTGAACTTTAAAATTCTCTTTGCTTGTACTCATATATTTGGTTTGCGACGATACAAAGCTATTCAAAAAAGTCTATAGTTTTTAACACAGAGAACACTGAGTTTTTACACGAGCTCACTAAGTTAATTTAGCCTCTTTAGCCTCGGTGTTCTCTGTGCATTCTCCTTCTCTCAGTGGTTAACTAGTCGTCAAATCGATTGATGCTAAACACAAAAGCTCTTTTTAATCTTTCACCTTATTTCCCTATTTTCGCATCATGAATTTTATCCTTACCGAAACGCTTAACGCCATTAAACAACTCTATAACGAAGAGGTAGCCGAAAGTGTGATCAGCATACAAGAAACCAGAAAAGAATTTGAGGGCCAATTAACGATTGTAGTGTTTCCGATTGTTCGGTTTTCGAAGAAATCTCCAGAAGAAACCGCAAATGCGATAGGGGCGTACTTACGCGAAAATGTAAAAGAGATTGTAAGTTTCAATGTTGTAAAAGGTTTTTTAAATCTTAGCATAGCCGATAGCTATTGGCTAAATCTATTTAACAATGAGTTGTTAAAAGATGATTTTTTAAGTGTGAAACCTAAGGGACAAAAGGTAATGGTAGAGTATTCATCACCCAATACCAATAAACCCCTGCATCTGGGGCATGTTCGTAATAATTTATTGGGGTATTCGGTAGCCGAGTTGCTTAAAGCAGACGGAAATGAGGTGTACAAAGTAAATTTAGTAAACGATAGGGGCATTCACATTTGCAAATCGATGCTGGCTTGGGAAAAATGGGGCAAGGGTGAAACACCAGAAAGTTCGGGCCTAAAAGGCGATCATTTGGTTGGTAAATACTACGTGATTTTTGATAAGGAGTACAAAAAAGAGATCGATGCATTAAAATCAGATGGACAAACTGAAGAAGAAGCGAAAAAAAATGCATCATTAATTAAAGAAGCTCAGCAAATGCTTTTAAAATGGGAAGCAGGCGACGAAGCTGTAATTGCACTTTGGAAAAAAATGAACGGTTGGGTGTATGACGGTTTTGCAGTTAGCTACAAGAATCTTGGGGTCGACTTTGATAAATATTATTACGAAAGCAATACCTATTTGCTAGGGAAAGATACAGTTGAAGAAGGATTAGCAAAAGGTGTATTTTTTAAAAAGGAGGATGGTTCAGTATGGATCGATTTAACCGCCGATGGTTTAGATGAGAAATTGGTTTTGAGGGCCGATGGTACTTCGGTTTACATTACACAAGATTTAGGAACTGCTCAGATGAAATACGATGATTTTCATATGGATCAGTCCATTTATGTAGTGGGTAATGAACAAGATTATCATTTTAAGGTGTTGTTTTTAATTCTCAAGAAATTAGGCAAGAGTTGGGCTAAAGGTTTACATCATTTATCGTACGGAATGGTCGACCTACCTAGCGGAAAAATGAAGAGCAGAGAAGGAACAGTGGTAGATGCAGACGATTTAGTGGCCGAAATGATCGAAACAGCGAAGCAGAAAACAGAAGCTTTAGGTAAAATAAATAATTTTTCTGAACAAGAAAAGAATGAATTGTACACTAATATTGGTTTGGGCGCTTTAAAATATTTTTTGTTAAAAGTAGAACCTAAAAAGAGGTTGCTTTTCGATCCCTCAGAATCTATCGATTTCCAAGGCCATACGGGTCCTTTTATACAATATACCCATGCTAGGATTAAATCGTTACTTAGCAAAGCGGATTATCATTTTTCACCCGATAGCGATCGGACTAATAGTTTACAGTTTTCAGTTAATTTATTGCCAACAGAACTCGATATGATTATGCTGTTGGCCAAATACCCAGACGAATTGAGTAATGCTGCAAAGGCATACAGTCCGGCTTTTTTAGCCAATTATTTGTACGAAGTTGCAAAGCTATTCAATAAATTTTATCACGAAGTGCCGCCAATTGTAAAAGAGGAAGATGCAATTGTTAAACAACATCGATTAAATATTTGCCGCCTAACGGCTGATATATTGAAAGCTGGGATGAGAATTTTAGGGATAAATGTGCCTGAGCGGATGTAATGATCCAAGAACTCATTCTCCTTTGCATAGCCGCTTTTGCTGCGGGTTTTATTGATGCCATAGTAGGTGGTGGTGGATTATTGCAAACGCCAGCAACGTTACTTATTTTGCCGCATTACCCAGTTGCTACCATTTTTGGTACGGTAAAAATCCCCTCGCTGATGGGAACTAGCGTAGCCGCTTATAAGTATGCCAATCAGATTAAGTTAAATTATAAAATTTTAATTGCTTGTGTGGTCTCGGCCTTTTGTGCATCGCTGATAGGCGCATATTCGGTTAGTAAAATAAACAATGAGTTAATAAAACCAATTATCTTGGGGGTCTTAATTCTAGTGGCTGGCTATACCTATTTTAATAAGCAATTTGGTATTCACCAGCAAAAAGAATATTCACCCATAAAGCAAGTGTTCTTAGCTGGTGTTTTCGGTTTAATTATCGGCTTTTATGATGGATTAATTGGACCTGGTACGGGTTCGTTCTTGATTTTGGTATTTATTGCGGTATTGGGTTTCGATTTTATTGGTGCAAGTGCACACGCTAAAATTGTAAATATGGCTACTAATTTAGCTGCGTTAATTTACTTTACTTCAACTGGCCATGTCTTATTTCAATACGCAATACCTATGGCAATTTTTAATGTTGTGGGTTCATTTTTAGGTGCCAAATTAGCTTTATTAAAAGGGAACAAATTTGTTCGGATTTTCTTTTTAATTGTAATTTTTGGAACGATACTTCGGTTTGCTTACGACGTAATTAAATAGCGTTTAAGCCAATATATTCTTTTTAAGAATAATTTAGTGTGTAAAAAAGGGGAAATTAATCTACGATATGAGAAATTATATCACATAATTTAATATTAATTGTTATTTATTAAAATATTCTTCATAGTTTTATAAGTAACATATTAATTCGCAAAAAAAGCACTTATGAAATCATTTAAAATTAACTTCTCTCTCACGATTAGATTATTTTCATTTATCCTGGTTTTAATGCTAATAACTAATTTGCAAAAAGCATGTGCTCAATTGTTCTTTTCGAATTTAGAAGGTTCCCAAGTAAAGATTTCAAGTAGTAGCAATAACGGTCAATTTGCCCCAATAACTACACAGTTTACTTGTGAAGGAAAATTTAACATGATAAATGGCGAATTAGATCATTTAAACGATTTAAAATTTAACTTACCCTTAAATGGAAAAAATGACCAGGGATTAATACATACTGCAATATTAAATACCTCACAACCCAAGAATGATATTAATTTTGAATTAACTCATGCTATGGTTTTGCCAGAACTTAATATGATCCATGCTATAGGTTACTTAAATATACAAGGCGTTAGAACTCGTGTTAATTTTCAATTGAATTATATAGAAAACAATAGCGAAACCATAACCATAATGGGAAAACGTGCTATTAAATTAAGCGATTATAAAAAGAACCCTATTTCTGTTTTTGCTGATAAAAAAACTCAGGATATTATTCAGCTCGATTTAAAATTGGTAATTAAAAACCCCGGTAGAGTACGATACATCGCTGCTAAGTAAGAAAGTAAGTTAAATTTAAACATATTTATTAAATCGGTTAGCTACACACTAGCCGATTTTTTTATGCTTCGCTTTTGCCGCAGATGAGCAGATTAATGAGCGTTATATAGGCATCAACTTCGCTGTGTGAGGTATGCATTCTGCTAGTAGGCCTCGAACCTTAAGGAAGTAGCGTAGCTAATTGCGATTGCAATATTCAAGAACCATCGGCGTAAAGCCGAAATATTTTTTTACGCCCCTCGTAGGGGTAACCTATCACTTTGTTGTCTCATTTTAAAATCAGACACAAATGAACACACTTACAAAGAAATTAATACTACTAACACTCATCTTTAGCAGCTTTAAAGCTATAGCTCAATTACCCGGTAAAATACATGTCGGATTAGTTTATCCCCTAAGTACCAATGGTACTCACGCACCTTTAGATACCAACAATCTATCTATTCATTTACTTATTGGTGTTTCTGCTGCTGAGCGTGGCCCCAGTTTCGCAGGCTTTAGTAATGTAATCCTTAAAGACGCCGTTGGCAGTCAGTTTGCAGGATTTTCTAACCATGTTGGTGGAAAAGCAGACGGTGCCCAATTTGCAGGTTTTGCCAATACATATGGTGGTGGCAAGGGTGTCGCATTTGCAGGATTCGCCAATGTAGCCCATGGCAATGTAAATGGTGCTCAATTTTCGGGGTTTATAAATTATGCCCATCGCATTAAGGGATCACAGTTTGCGGGTTTCATGAACATTGTTAATAAAAGCATCAGCGAATCGCAAATTGCAGGATTCATAAATAAAGCGGGCAACGTAAAAGGAACGCAGCTTGCAGGATTTATAAACATTGCTAGAAAAGTAAAAGGTGCTCAAATAGCTGGCTTTGTTAATGTTGCCGACAGTTCAGATTATCCGATAGGTATCATCAACATCATTAAAAATGGTGAAAAAAGTATTGGCATAAGTACCGACGAAACGCAAACCACCATTTTAAGTTTCAGATCTGGAGGAAAAGGATTGTATGGCCTAATCGGGTTAGGATATAACTTTAAAAATGAAGATGAAGTGTATGCTGCAGAGCTAGGTCTGGGTGCCCATTTCTTTTCTTCGCAAGTATTTTGCCTAAATACCGAATTAGTATCAACCGTTTTAGAAGATTTTAAAACAGCAGACTATTTTAAAACGAGTTTTAGATTAATGCCAAATATCAAGCTGTTTAATGCCCTTGCACTCTTCGGCGGTCCATCACTCAACGTTGTTACTACTAGCAGTGATGAAGGCAAGCAACTCTATACCACAGCCTTAAAGAGCTGGAGCAACAAATGGGGTAGAGATTACACCGCTCTTTACATCGGTTACACCGTAGGTGCACACATCTTATTTTAGTGCCCATCCAAAAAATAAAAATTCAAAAACTTAAAAACAAATAACACATACAATGAAACAGCTAACAATAATCATCATCAGTATTTTTATGCTAACCTCATGCGCAAAAGATCATTTAACCGCAAATGGCGACCGAATTACAGATACCAGGTCATTAAATGAGTTTACAAGCGTTCACATTAGTGGCTCCAATAAGGTTAAGGTTAGTTATGGCAACGAATACAAAGTGGTACTGAAAGGATCAAGTAATCTCATTCCTTATTTTAAAACTACAGTGGCTGGAAAAAATCTTAATCTAAGCTACAAAAACGCAAACGTTAACCACGACGATATCGAAATTTTTGTAACGCTACCTTTAATTACAGGAGCATCAATAAGTGGGAGTGGTGGATTAGACATCGACGGAAGTTTCGCTTCAATTAACGAATTTGATTTATGGATTAGCGGTTCTGGCGATGCATCGGTAAACTCTGAGTTAATCGTTAATAACATAAATGTGAAAATATCAGGTTCAGGAAAAGCATTTTTCCAAAAAGCAATGGCTAAGGAAGCTGATATCGATATTTCAGGCAGTGGCGATGTTCACCTACAAGTTGCCGATTACTTAAAGGCAAGGATTAGCGGGAGTGGAGAGGTGTATTATAAAGGGAATCCACAACTAGATTCTAAAATCTCAGGCTCAGGTAAACTCATTAAATTCTAAAAAAGATGTTAGGTGTCGTTTTCCTTTTGCAGGCGCAAAGCGAGTGGTTTGGCGCGGCTAAAATTAATTCTTCAGCAATTAATTTAATTCAATCTAAGGCTCCAGACCTAATGCATTATGCGTTACCCATAGTTTTTTTCTTTGCCGGCATTGAATTTCTAGTGTCCCATTTTGGATCTCATAAAACCCACGATACTAAAGAAACCTTAGGCTCATTATTAGTCGGTTTAGGAAATCTAACGGTTAATCTATTGATGAAAATAGTATTGATCTATGCTGCAATCTGGATTTATAATTTGCTGCCCTGGCGAATATTTTTAAACTGGTATAGCTTGGTTCCATGTTTTATAGTATACGATTTCTGTAGTTATTGGTCGCATCGCATTTCGCATTACAATCGCTTCTTTTGGGCAACCCATGTAGTGCATCACTCTGCAGCGCATTATAATTTAACGGTTGCATTCAGACAAAGTTGGGTGCAGCATTTTAAGGTGTTTTTTTTATTCCTGTATTGCTAATTGGATTTCACCCGGTAATATTTATGGTGGCTAGTCAGTTAAGCACACTTTATCAATTTTGGGTACATACCGCAGTTATTGGGAAATTGCATCCTTTTATTGAAAAATATTTTGGCACGCCATCCAATCATAGTGTGCATCATGGTAGCCAGGAAAAATATTTAGATAAGAATTTTGGAGCAACCTTTATGATTTGGGATCATCTATTTAAATCATTTCAATATGAAGAGGAAAAACCAATTTATGGCTTAACAACCCCAATTACTACTAAAATAAATCCTTTTATCTTAAATTTTCAAGAATACATAGATATGTTTAGGGATGTAAAAAGCAGCATGGGATTAAAGGAAGCATTATTTTTTATTTTCGCTAGTCCAAGTGAAATTTACAAGCGAAAATTACTTGTTATACCTGCTTTGGGGCAAAAGAAAGTGCACAGAAAGTATAGTAAAGCCGTAGCGATTTTAGCAATATTGTTGCTTTTGTTAACAAATGCAATAAAGGGCCAGCAGGTTACTGCTCTTCCAACTCCGGTAGGTAAAAACCTTCTATTCTTTCTACAACGAACTCCAGATGCTAATACAGTTATTTATGAGATAAATTTTAAAAAGGATGGAAGAATTGATCCAAAAAAACCTGTAGTTGGCTCGTGGATTCGATACGAAGAAGAACAAAAATACAAGCCTTTAACGAATATTGAACAAAGGTTTGCCTATGGAGTAAAATGTAAGCCCTTGGGTAATGATGAGTTTGAAATCCGTTTGGTGGCCTATAAAAAGATGCCAATGTATTTGTTGAGGTCGGACATTGATCATAGTTACAAAATGTACATTAAGAATGGAAATGAAAATTTATTGCTTAAAAGAGTGTTTGTGAAAGTAGATGGAGGGTCTTTTTGGTTTCCCAAAGTAAAATACATTGATTTGATAACTGCCAATAGCGAAACAGGTAAAGAAATTATTAAACGAATTTCTATTTAAATTATAATTTTGAGTACGAATTAATTTGAACAAAACGGCAATCCTTTCTTTAAATCTTACTGATGTGCAGTTCGAAGTGCTTTTTAAAACGCATTATAAGGCATTACATGCCTATGCTGCCGTTATTTTAAAGGATGAAGAGAATGCGGAAGAAATCGTGCAGCAACTTTTTATGAAACTTTGGGAAAAGCGAGCATTATTATCCGTACAAACTTCCATGAAAGCGTATCTCTATAAATGTGTATACCACGATAGTTTGAACTTTTTAAAACACCAGAAAGTGAAAAGTAAGTTTGAAGATTACACGCAGAAATGTAATGATGTATATGCTACTGGAGAAGATCGATTAGAAGTAAGCGAATTGCAAAGCCAAATTAATTTAGCCTTAAATGATTTGCCCGAGCAATGCAGAACGATATTTCAGATGAGCCGATTTGAGGAATTAAAGTATAGAGAAATTGCCGATGCACTCGGATTATCCATAAAAACAGTAGAAAACCAAATGGGTAAGGCCTTGCGTATGATGCGGTTAAGGCTTGCCGACTTTTTAGTGCTCATTATATCGTGTTTAATGTATTATAAAGATTTTTTAAAATAGGGGGTTGAGCAATGAACGATGAATTATTAATTAAATTCTTGTTAAATGAGAGTAGCTCAGAAGAAACTGATGAGGTAAATAGATGGCTATCCTTGGCTAAAGAAAATCCTATTTATTTAGCACAACTTCGAAAAATTTGGATAGAGAGTGAAAAACTAAAATCAACAAGTAAAGTTGATGTTGAAGCAGCATGGACTAAATTTCAAGATAATGTTACAGTTAAACCTATCGTTAAATTAAAAATCTGGAATACAAGGCTCCGTATTGTTGCGATGTTAGCCTTGGCGGTCAGTTCAGTAGCACTTTATGCTATTTTTAAGTCATCTGGTTATACCGGTATTAATGCCGATAATCAGGTAATATCGCAGGTACTTCCAGATGGTTCAAAACTCATGCTTAATAAATTTTCACATATCGAATTTGCGAATAATTTTAAAAGAAATAGAAGTATTCGATTAGATAGCGGGGATGTATTTTTTAACGTGACAAAAGACAAAAGTAATCCCTTTATTATTAAAGTTGATAAAGTTGAGGTAGAAGTGGTAGGGACGTCATTCAACGTTAAACATTTAAAGCAGCAAACTGAAGTTGTGGTAGAGACCGGAATTGTAAAAGTGAGTTTGGGTAATCAACATTTGCTTTTGCATAAGGGAGAAAAAGTTATTATTGCTAAGGATGCATTAAAATTTAATAAATTACCTGTTAATGATCAACTCTATAGCTATTACCGAACAAACCTTTTTATAGCGGATAATACATTATTAACGGAGTTGGTGGCTACATTAAATGAAGCTTACGGAAGCAATATTGTGGTTGATGATTCTGCAAAGCAAGAAACTATTACTACTACGTTGCAATATCGCAAATCGTTAAATGAAAATTTAGAACTCATTCGTTTAACACTTGATAAATTAAAGGTAAGACGTAACCAAAAGGAGATTATATTGTCTTATTAAGGAAATGAAGTTTAAAATTATCCTCTTTTTTGTGGTATTAGCCCACACTGTATCTGCGCAAAGCAACGTTGGCGATTACCGCAATAATTTATCGAAGTTGGTTACTTTTAATGTAAAGCAACAAAGTGTTCGAAGCACTTTGCAGCAAATCAGTAATGCAGGGAATTTCTATTTTTCATTTAACGGCAAATTAATTAACCAAGATAGTTTGGTGAATTTAAACGTACAGCGTATGCCAGTACGTAATGTGCTCGACGAAATGTTTGATGGTAAGGTAGATTATAAAGAAAATGCAGAATATATTATTCTAAGGTATGCCGTAAACCATTTCACTATTGAACCTGAAAATATTACTACGGCAGAAAATCTTTATTTAATTAGCGGATATATTGTTGATACCAAAACGGGTAAAAAAGTAAAGCAAGCCAGTGTGTATGAAAAAAAGTTATTGCAAAGCACACTAACCGACGATAATGGGTATTTTACCTTGCGTTTTAAAGGTGAACACCAAGAAGTGGTATTAACTGCTAGTAAAGAAACCTATCGCGATACATCATTGGTTTTTCTTTCAGATATAAAAATTTTACCTCAAATATATAGTGATCCTGATAAAGAGAAAGGTACCCTTTTTTCAAATGCAATTGAAGATTTAGGTATAAGTAAATTCTTGTTAGGTTCTAAACAACGTATTCAAAATTTAAATATTCCGAGTTTCTTCGCCAATACGCCTTTTCAGGCTTCTTTTCTGCCTGGTTTAAGTTCGCATGGGATGATGAGTAGTAGAGTAGTAAATAAGGCCTCCTTAAACATTATTGGTGGCTACACGGCTGGAGTAGATGGGGCAGAGGTAGGAGGAGTGTTTAATTTAACTAAAGGTAAAGTTAGGTCATTCCAAGTAGCAGGAGTTTTTAATGCAGTTGGGGGCGATGTAGAGGCTGCCCAATTTGCAGGAGTAGCTAATTACGATAAAAAAGGGGTTAAAGGCTTTCAGGCAGCCGGGGTATTTAATTCGGTTGATGGTAGGGTAGAGGCGGCACAATTTGCAGGGGTAGTTAACTTCAATAAGAAAGAGGCTAAGGGTTTTCATGCTGCAGGTGTTGCTAATGTTGTGGGAAGTAATTTTGATGGCTTTCAGGCTGCAGGGGTATTCAATTTTACTCGCCAAGCCGCCAATGGAATGCAGATTGCTGGCGTTGGCAACATAGCGTTTAAAGAATTTAAGGGCACTCAAATTGCAGGGGTATTTAACTATGCCAAGAAATTTTCGGGTTTGCAGATTGGGTTAATTAACCTAGCCGATAGCAATTTCGGAACATCCATTGGTTTGCTTAATCTTTCAAAAAATGGCTATAAGAAATTAAGTTTCTTCGCTAATGATGTGGTAAATGCAAATTTTGCGCTGAAAACTGGGAATGCTAATCTTTATACACTACTTATTGCAGGTAAGAATTTTTCTGATACGGCAAAGGTAGAGACGGCGGGCATTGGCTTTGGTCACGATTTCATTTTAGGTAAACACGTGGCCCTCGAAGCCGAAATGATTACCCAATATGTATATCTGGGCAATTTCGACTATGCGAACATCTTAATGCGCTTTCAGGCCAATTTAGAACTTAGGGTGTTTAAAGGGTTTGCCATTTTTGGCGGACCTTCCTATGCGTTTTACAACAGCAATGCACCTATTGGTTCGAGTGAGAAAGGATATAGGCAACAAATTTATCCAGTAAAGCATCGCGAATTTAGTGGGAATAACCAGGGCTGGTGGGGTTGGAATGTAGGGATTACGTTGTTTTAATACTTTCTTTCGGCTGATTCTTCTTACGTCATTTCGAAGCTCTACCGAGCGAGAAATCCTTAGTTAAACCATTTATGGTTTAAAGGTGCGAAGCAGTTCGTATTTTCAATTCCCATTTTTTAATCTATCGAGCTATAGAATGTTTGTTGGGGCTAAATTTTAACTTCTATTTAAACAATTTATCTTTTTTAGTAGTTTTAAGGTTATGGTTATCAAATCATACTCTAAAGAAAAAGATACTATTAAAGTCCCTCGTTTCGAGGAGCATGTGGGTTTTGTTACTACAAAACTGCGAAGTAAGATAATGTCAAAAATTAGGGGGACGAATAGTGTGCCCGAAATGTTATTACGCAGAGCACTGTGGGCAAAAAATATTCGTTTTCGTATTCATCGCAAAGATTTGCCAGGCAAACCGGATATTCTAATAGAAAAGTACAAGCTAGCCATTTTTGTTGATGGCGATTTTTGGCATGGATATCAGTGGGAGAAGAGAAAGCCTAAAACAAATGAAAGCTTTTGGATACCGAAAATTGAGCGAAATATGGAGCGCGATCGGTATGTAAATGAGACTTTAATTGAAATGGGATATACGGTGATGCGGTTTTGGGAGCATGATGTGGAGAAGAGGTTGAAGGTTTGTGTGAATCAGGTGGAGTTATATTTGGAGGCAGTTAGAAATGTCAATATTCTACGTTAAAATTAAAAGAAATTTCTATTGTGAAATCACTTTTAAGATATGTCTTGTCCTGAAATAGCTTGTCATTAATGCAAGCCAAAAATGAAAGCAAAAAAGGAAAAGACTATTAAACCTACCATAGCTTCCCGAAAGCCCTGGGGAAGATTGGACGAGGAAACCAAGAACAAGATTATTAGTGAGGTCAATAACGGCCTGCTGAGCGAACGGGCTGCAGGGCGGAAGTACGGCCTGCCAAAAAGTACCATAGGCATGTGGCGTGACAAGCATAATTTAGCTAACTTGCTTAGTCCGCAGTTTCCAGACGGGCATTTAGCCATGGATGAATCCAAAGAATTGAAGCTACTTAAGAAAAAGATTGACGAACTTACCAAGGCGCTTTCAGATGCCCAGTTGAAGAATGTTGCACTGGAAACAATGATAGAGGTCGCGGAAAGCGAGCTGAAGATCAAGATCAGAAAAAAGCGTGGTACCAAACAGTCTTAAGAATGAGGCAAAAACTACCAGGGAAGTCCCTGATGGAGCTTTGCGCACTGTTTGGTGTAAGTCGCCAAGCCTATTATCTGGCACACCAACATTCTGCCAGAACTGATATTTCCAATATGGTCATATTAGCTCTGGTTGCTGAATTTCGTTCTTCTATTCCATGCTGGGGACCCGAAAGCTATTGCATATGCTTGCCCCGGAAATGAAGAAGCACGATATTAAAATGGGTCGGGACCAACTCTATGACCTTTTAAGGTTCCATGGACTGCTGATGCGCAGAAGGAGACGGCATGTGCAGACAACCAATTCTCACCACTGGCTCAGAAAATATCCCAATCTCACAAAACATATGGTATTGTCAGCCGCTGAACAATTATGGGTCAGTGATATTACCTACATACGCACGTTGGAAGGCTTCAGCTATCTGAGTCTGATAACGGATGCCTATTCCCGAAAGATTGTAGGTTACGCCCTTCATCACAGCCTGGAAGCGGTTGGCTGTATAGCTGCATTGCAGATGGCAATCAACAGTAGAAAAAGAGCTTCACCTTTTATCCTTGTCCATCATTCAGACCGTGGAATACAATATTGTTCCCAGGCTTATACCGCTATGCTAAACGAAGATCGGATCGCCATTAGCATGACCCAGACTGGCAGTCCATATGAAAATGCGCTTGCTGAGCGTATCAACGGCATTATAAAGAACGAATTCTATCCAAGAAGGATTTACCAGAACCATAAGGAGGCAAAAAAATGTATGGCTACAATAATTCGGAACTACAATGAAAAAAGGCCTCATGCCAGCGTGGATTACTTTACGCCACATCAGGCACATGGTATGTCGGGAGAGATAAGTAAGAGATGGAAACATTATCCATGCAAGAAATCGAAGGTCATGGAAGATCCGTTAGTGGTAACCTAATCAGAAGACAAATAAAAAAACAGAAACTTCTTGAGTTCATGAAAATCAAGTTGTACACTTGTAAAGTAAAAGCAGGATTAGTGCAAAAATGATGTAAACTAATTCTAGTATTAACACTCAAAAACGACAAGTAATTCTAGGACGAGACAAATCCCCCAAATTTTATTAACTTTGTTTTAATGCTATCCAAGAAAACAAAATACGCCATCAAGGCCCTCGTAATGCTCGGTAAAAACATGGATCAACCGCCCATGCAAATCGCTCGCATCGCCGACGATGAACGTATCCCTAAGAAATTTTTAGAACAAATTCTACTCGATCTGCGTAATGCAGGGTATCTCTATAGCAAAAAAGGAGCAGGAGGCGGCTATAGTCTAAACAAAGATCCAAAAGATATTTACTTGGTAGATATTTTACGCATTACCGACGGACCAATTGCTATGGTGCCTTGCGCCAGCCTTAAATTTTACCATAAATGTGATGAATGCCACGATGAAGTAACCTGTGGCATCCGCAAAGCCTTTATCGAAGTACGCGACGCCTCCCTAAAAGTACTCGGCGAAACCAGCATCGCCAACATTATCGAAAAAGAAAAAACCGCCATTCCATCAATCTAAACCACCTTTAGAATAAATGTTAATTATTCTTTTAAAAAAAGACTACTATTTCTATGTACTTTATATATATTTGTCAAATCATTATTCGGTTTACCGAATAAATTAAATACCAAAAGCAAATAATATTTGGAAATGGATGGAGGAAATAAGCAAGATAACCCTAAATCCGTAATCCTATTAATCTTAGTATATGGAGAGTTTTAGAACAGAATTAGAAAACCCAATCGTACAAAAAGACATTATCGATCTCGAAAAAAAGATCAACGATTTTCGTTCTGGGAAAATTCACGATGAACGCTTTAGAAGTTTGCGCCTAGCGAGAGGCATTTATGGCCAACGTCAACCTGGCGTACAAATGATCCGCATTAAATTACCTTTTGGTAAAGTAACTTTTAAGCAATTATTAAAAATAGCAGATATTGCAGATGAGTACGCTAGCGGCAATTTGCACCTCACCACACGCCAAGATATTCAAATTCATTATGTAAGCCTAGATCGTACACCTGAACTTTGGGCCAAGCTTGAACAAGACGACATTACCCTCCGCGAAGCCTGTGGCAATACAGTACGCAACGTAACTTCATCACCAAACGCTGGAATAGACCCTGAAGAGCCCTTCGATGTTTCGCCTTATGCACAAGCTGTTTTTGCTTATTTCCTCCGTAACCCAATTTGCCAAGAAATGGGACGTAAGATTAAGATTTCATTTTCCTCTAACGATAAAGATACCGCTTACAGTTATATTCACGATTTAGGATTTATTCCTAAGTTAAATGAGCAGGGTGAAAGAGGCTTTAAAGTGTTATTTGCTGGCGGCTTAGGTGCGCAACCTTTCTTGGCAAACGCAATTCATGAATTCTTACCCGAAGACCAGCTTATTCCTTTTACAGAATCGGTGCTACGCGTGTTCGACCGCTATGGCGAACGTACTAATCGTAATAAAGCACGTTTAAAATATTTAGTTCAAAAATTAGGTTTAGCAGAAGTGTTACGCCTGGTTGACGAAGAAAGAGTTGCTAATAAAGTAAAATCCTTTTCGATAGATTTAACTACGGTTAAACTACCTTATTTTCCTTTTACGCAAGATTATCCACCGGTTAATATTGTAAATCCAAACCATTATCAACATTGGTTAGCTACTAATGTTGTCGCTCAAAAACAACCTGGGTTTTATGCAGTATATGTGAAAGTAAAAGTTGGTGATATAAAGACCGATAAAGCACGAGCCTTTGTAAATGCGGTAAGGCCTTATGTGGCAGACGAAATTAGGATCACTCAAAATCAAGGTTTATTACTGAAATACGTCTCAAAAAATGCCTTAAAGTCGCTTTATCAAGCACTGCTCGATATCGATTTAGCGCATGCAGGTTTTGATAGCCTTGCCGATATTACCACTTGCCCAGGTACGGATACCTGTAATTTGGGTATTTCGAATAGCATGACCTTGGCGGAAGTGCTAGAAGAAGTAATTTATGAAGACTTTCCAGAATTAATCTACGAGAAAAATATTAAGATTAAAATTAGCGGCTGCATGAATTCTTGTGGACAACATGGCTTAGCCGAAATCGGCTTCCACGGGAGTTCAGTTAAAGCCAACGGAAAAGTGGTACCAGCCGTTCAAGTGATGCTTGGGGGAGGTACCGTAGGTAATGGAGTGGGAAGAGTAGCGGAAAGAATAATTAAAGTCCCGTCTAAAAGAGCACCACAACTACTGCATCTTATTTTAAACGATTTTAAATCAAATGGCAAAGAAGAAGAAAATTTCCATCAGTATTACGATCGTCAAACGAAAGATTATTTCTACCAACTTTTAAAGCCACTTGCAGATTTAACTACACTGCAAAACAACGAATTTGTAGACTGGGGACATGAAGAAACTTTCGAAACCGCAATTGGCGTGGGTGAATGTGCAGGCGTAGTAATCGATTTAGTTGCTACTTTATTGCTAGAAGCGGATGAAAAATTAGAATGGGCAATGGAAGCCTTTCAAAACGCAGCATACGCCGATTCAATTTACCACAGCTATAGTGCATTTATCAGCGCAGCGAAATCGTTGCTGCTCGATAAAGGCATCAACAGCAGTACCCAAGTTGGCGTAATAAGAGAATTCGATAATCACTTTGTAATAAGCGGAGAAATTAGTTTAACTGCATCGTTTAGTGATATTGTACTCCAAATTAATAAGAACGAACCCTCATCAGCCTTTGCTGCCAACTATTTAACTGCAGCGAAACAGTTTTTAAGACAGATTAAAGAAATACGTTTAGTAGCCTAAAATGAAGATCGATAAATTATACATAGAACCAAAAATAACACTCCTTGGTGCTGGTCCAGGCGATCCCGAATTGCTTACCCTAAAAGGAGTAAAGGCTTTGCAAAATGCGAATGTAGTGCTTTACGATGCTCTTACAGATGAAGAATTACTAAATTATGCACCTAAAAAAGCCATTAAAGTTTATGTAGGCAAGCGTTCTGGAGAGCATTCTTTTGGCCAAGATGCGATTAATAAACTTATGGTAGATTATGCCTTAAACTACGGTCACGTAGTCCGCTTAAAAGGTGGCGACCCGTTTGTGTTTGGAAGAGGATACGAAGAGTTGGATTTCGCTACCTCATACAACATTCCAGTTGCCGTAATTCCGGGTATTTCGAGTTCAATAGGGGTGCCTGGCTTACAACAAATTCCGGTAACGCATCGGGGAATGAGCGAAAGCTTTTGGGTAATTACAGGTACAACAACATCGGGTGAGGTATCTGAAGATATTTATCAGGCCGCAACCGCTAAAGCCACCGTAATTGTTTTAATGGGCCTAAAAAAACTCCCACAAATTGTTGAGATTTTCAATAAAGCAGGAAGAAATAATTTGCCCGTAGCGGTAGTACAAAATGGCTCTTCAGTTAAAGAAAAATTAGTGATAGGTAAAGTAGATACCATATTGGCTGAAGTACAAAAAGAAAAAATTGAAGCACCTGCCTTATTAATATTTGGTGATGTAGTCTCTTTACATCCATCATTTACCACTCTAATTAAGCCTTATGCAGACATGGCCTAGTTTCGATAACATTTCGCCTTTAACTGTCGAAGAAAAGGGTAATCAATTGTTTCCAGTTTTTATAAAGCTGAATCAGTTGCGAACTTTGGTTATTGGTGGCGGCCCGGTTGCCTTAGAAAAATTAACATCCATCCTAAAAAATAGCGAACAAACTGTAGTTACGGTAGTAGGAAGAGAAATTACACCGGCCATTTATCTGTTATTGGCGCAATACCCCCAACTTAAAATCCAACAGAAAAGCTACGATAAGGAAGATTTAAAACATGTAGATATTGTATTTGTGGCCACAAACAATAATCTTTTAAACGAAAAAATTAGAAATGAGGCGCACCAAAAGGGCTTACTCATTAACGTTGCCGATAAGCCCCAACTTTGCGATTTTTACCTTGGTGCCATTGTGCAAAAAGGAGACCTTAAGATTGCCATTTCTACCAACGGGAAGTCGCCCACAATAGCTAAGCGATTAAAAGAATTATTAAACGAAAGCTTGCCCAGTGAATTAGATACAACGTTGCAACAAATGAGTGTTTTAAGGCAAAATTTGAATGGCGATTTTGCATCGAAAGTAAAAAAGTTAAACAAGGTTACTGAACAATTAATTAATCCGAAAAAGGGTTTTTTAGAAGCCAATTTAAAGTGGTTAATATGGTTGGTAATTGTGTTCTTTATCGACGTTGTGGGTTTCACCCTATGGAATACAGAACCCGAGTTTCAGGCCTTTCTAATTAACATCGATCCTTTATTTTATTGGTTTTTAGGTGCAGGTTTTGTTTTTGCCATGATAGATGGCGCCATTGGAATGTCGTATGGGGTAACCACGGCCTCGTTTTCTTTAGCAATGGGCCTGCCTCCCGCATCGGCAAGCATGGCTATTCATATATCTGAAGTGTTAAGCAACGGTATTGCCGGATGGATGCACTTTAGAATGGGTAATATCAATTGGAAGTTGTTCAACGTTTTAATTCTGCCTGCAGTTACTGGAGCAATAATAGGAGCGTATTTATTATCATCATTAGAACATTACAGTCAATATACCAAACCCATTGTGGCTTTATATACGCTAGTTTTAGGGGGTGTTATTTTAATGAAAGCCTTTAATGTGAAACGCCAAAGAGGTAGAGAGAAGATAAAGAAAATTGGAATACTTGGTTTTTTTGGGGGCTTTATCGATGCTGCTTTTGGTGGAGGATGGGGGTCTATTGTATTATCTAGCCTAATCGCTGGCGGCAGACATCCATTGTTCTCGTTAGGAACGGTAAAAATTAGCCGGTTTTTTATCGCCACTTTAAGCTCGCTTACCTTTTTTACCATGCTAGGTGGTAGGTATTGGGAAGCTGTTGTAGGCTTAATTATTGGAAGCGCCTTAGCATCGCCAATTGCAGCTCGTGTGTCGAATAAAATTTCGGCAAAAACAATCATGATAGCTGTAGGCATTATTGTAATGATAGTGAGCTTACGTAGTGTAATTAGTTTTATTATAAAATTGATATAAGATGCGATTAATACAATTAAAATATGAACTCGAAGATTTAAATGTTGTAGAACAATTAAAGCATCTGGCTGATGAATTTAATGGGAAAATTGTATTCTCGACCAGCTTTGGATGGGAAGATCAAGTAATTACACACCTGATCTTTAGCAACAATATCCCGATAAAAGTATTTACGCTCGAAACTGGCCGACTATTTCCCGAAACCTATTACGTTTGGAATCGCACATTAGAAGTATATGGAAAGCCAATATACGCCTACTATCCGCGAACAGAAGCGGTACAAGCAATGGTGAATACTAAAGGGCCAAATAGCTTTTACGAATCAGTCGAGAATAGAAAAGAATGTTGCTTTATACGAAAAATTGAGCCTTTAAAACGCGCACTTAGCGGAAACGAGCTTTGGATTACTGGAATTAGGGCCCAGCAAAGTGCCAATCGTGATGATATGCAGAGTTTGGAGTGGGACGAAGGAAACAACCTCATCAAGTTTCACCCCATTTTTAGTTGGACTCTAGAAGAGGTAAAAAGTTACATAAAAATCAATAACATCGTATATAACACCCTGCACGATAAGGGCTTTCCAAGCATAGGCTGTGCACCCTGTACTAGAGCCGTAAAACAAGGCGACGATTTTAGAGCCGGCCGCTGGTGGTGGGAAGACCAGTCGAAAAAGGAATGTGGATTGCACGAAGTGAAATGAGTTGTGGGTTTGGATACATATGGAACCCTACAATGGCATCGTCATCTCGAGCGAGTGAGGAACGAACGACGAGAGAACTACCGAATAAATCAGGTGTGAAATCAACCTTGAAGTGAATTAATAATAAAGTAAAATGGATTATTTAGACGAACTCGAATCAGAATCGATTCACATATTAAGAGAAGTAGCAGGGCAATTCGAAAAACCTGCTTTATTGTTTTCCGGAGGAAAAGACTCAATTACATTAGTGCGCTTGGCCGAGAAAGCATTCAGGCCTGGAAAATTCCCTTTCCCCTTAGTACATATCGACACCGGACATAATTTCGAAGAAACAATTAAGTACCGCGACGAAATGGTTGAGCGAATTGGTGAAAAATTAATTATTGGCTCGGTTCAGCAATCGATAAATGAAGGAAAAGTAATCGAACAAACCGGTAAAAATGCGAGTAGAAATGCACTGCAAACGGTCACGCTTTTAGATACCATTTTAACACATGGTTTTGACGCTTGTATTGGTGGGGCTCGTAGGGACGAGGAAAAGGCGCGGGCTAAAGAACGTATTTTCTCTGTAAGAGACGAGTTTGGCCAATGGGATCCAAAGCGACAACGACCAGAACTATGGAATATCTATAACGGAAAAATCCATAAAGGCGAGAACGTTCGCGTTTTCCCAATTAGCAATTGGACAGAACTCGACGTTTGGAATTACATCAGAAGAGAAAAAATTGCTCTACCAAGTATTTATTTTGCACATCAACGCGATTGTATAACCCGCAACGGACAGTTAATGGCTGCCTCACCCTTTTTAAATATGGACGATGAAGATATCATCACTAACAGAAAAGTGCGTTTCAGAACAGTTGGCGACATGTCGTGTACAGCTGCTGTAGAATCGGAAGCCGACCAGATCGATGATATTATAGACGAAATAAGCGCCTCAAAAATTTCAGAACGTGGTGCGCGCATGGACGATAAAGTGTCGGAAGCCGCAATGGAGGATCGAAAAAAAGGAGGATATTTTTAAACAACCAACTAACCAACAATCCAAAAAACTAACAAAATGAACATTCTAAAATTTTTTACCGCAGGTTCAGTAGACGATGGAAAAAGCACCTTAATAGGGCGCCTGCTATACGATACAAACTCAATTTTAGCCGATCAGCTCGAAGCTTTGCAGCATGCTAATCGTAAAAACGACGACGGAACACTAGATTTGGCCATTTTAACCGATGGGTTAAGAGCCGAAAGAGAACAGGGTATAACCATTGATGTGGCCTATAAATACTTTCAAACTGAAAAACGAAAATTTATTATAGCCGATACCCCAGGCCACATTCAATATACCCGAAACATGGTAACCGGGGCTTCTACCGCCAACTTAGCCATTATTTTAATCGATGCTAGAAACGGATTAATTGAACAGACTATTCGCCATTCGTACCTAGTATCACTGCTTGGACTTAAACATATCGTGGTTTGCATCAACAAGATGGATATGGTTAGCTATAGTGAAACTGTATTTGATGCCATCGTTGAAAAATATAAAGCCCTAGCAAAAAATTTAGGCTTAAAAAATGTAACCTACATCCCAGTGAGTGCCTTAAAAGGAGATAATATTGTGCTGCAGTCACGTTCAATGCAATGGTATCATGGCGAGCGCTTATTGCATTTTTTAGAATCGGTAGAAGTAGACGCACAAGATAAAAATGTGCCCGCTAGAATGCCCGTGCAATGGATTATCAGACCTCAAACCGACGAATTACACGATTATAGAGGCTATGCTGGGCGAGTGTTATGTGGAACATTTAACCTGAACGATCAAGTTACCGTATTGCCTTCAAATGTAAGCTCTACCATTAGTAGAATTGAGTTTTTTGAGAATGATTTAAAACAAGCTTGTGCTGGTCAGTCGGTAATTATTCACCTTAAAGATAATATCGACATTAGCAGAGGCGATACATTAGTAAATACCTCTTCTTTGCCAAAAGAATCTAAACTAATCGAAGCCGATTTATGCTGGATGGATATGCGAGCCTTAGATACTTCTATCACCTATCTCATTCAACATAATAGCAAAGTGACCAAGTGCAAAATCGAAGAAATAATTTACAAAGTAGACATCAGCACACTAGAAAAGGCAGCTTCGGATGAATTTAAATTAAACGATATTGGTAGGGTAATGGTAAAAACAGCAGAAACACTGGCATTTGATCTGTATAGCGATAATAAAGCAAATGGATCTGCAATTTTAATCGATAGTAGAACTAATTTAACCGTAGGTGCATTGATGTTTAGAGCTAGTTAAATCTTGTAAGCATAATGTTTGATAAATTGAAAATAAATACTACTAATTCCATAGAAATTATATATATTTGTGCTGTTGTACCAATTTTTGATGAGCCATGATTGTAAATAAAATCAAAACTAACCTAGTAGAGCCTAAAATCACGCTAGTAGGAGCAGGTCCAGGCGATCCAGATTTACTAACCTTAAAAGGAGTAAAGGCCTTGCAAACTGCAAATGTAGTTTTATACGATGCCCTTGTAAACGAAGCCTTATTAAATCATGCCCCACAAAATTCAATAAAGGTATATGTAGGCAAGCAATCTGGCGATGAATCGTTTTCGCAAGAATTGGTGAACAGGTTAATGATCGATTATGCGTTAAACTACGGTCATGTAGTTCGACTTAAAAGTGGCGATCCTTTTGTGTTTGCTCGTGGTTACGAAGAAATAGATATTGCAGAATCTTACAGTATTCCTACAGAAATTATCCCAGGTATTTCTAGTGCATTAGGCGTACCTGGCTTACAAAAAATACCGATGGTATATCGTTCGCTAAGCGAAAGCTTTTGGGTAGTAACGGGTACCAATGCCCAAGGAGAAATTTCGCCAGACTTGCCTGTTGCTGCAAAATCTAACGCTACCATAGTGGTGTTAATGGGGATAGAAAAAATTAAAGAAATAGCTTCCATCTTTAGAAGTGAAGGCAAAGATCATTTACCCGTAGCAGTCATTGAAAATGGTTCAGCCAGTACCGAAAATGTAGTGGTGGGAATTGTAGCTACCATTGAGGAGTTAATCGAAGAAAAAAAAATAAAATCGCCAGCTTTGTTAGTCTTTGGTAATGTAGTATCTCTACACCCGCAATTTAATGCAATTAAAGATTTTTATGCGATAATGGCGCAGGAAGAATAATAGGTTCACTTTTTTGTTTTGTTCGTAAAAGGCTGGGTTTTGTAACCTGGCTTTTTCGTTATAAAATGATGCGTCGTTGCTTCGTACTTCACAATGATGTTGCGCCTAAAAAAATTACTAAAATTATTTTTCAGTAATAATTTGCAATCCTCAATCTATTGCCTAATTTGACTAAAGTTTTTATTGGCTCTTATTTATGGAAATAATACACTTCAGTGCAGAATGCTATCCAGTTGCAAAAGTAGGCGGTTTAGGCGATGTAGTTGGGGCATTACCGAAGTATCAAAACAAGCTTGGCCATGTAGCCAAAGTGGTTATGCCCGCATATAACAACAAATTTTTGTACGAAAACGAATTCGAAGTGGTATACGATGGTTGGGTTCGACTTGGCTATGATAATTTACAAGTGCGCATTTTTAGAGAAAAAACAAACAAACTAGGGTTCGACCTATTCTTGGTGCACATTTCGGGTTTACTCGATCGCGAAAAGGTATATGGATATGACGATGATACCGAGCGTTTTTTAGCCTTTCAAATCGCTTCATTAGATTGGATTGCCCAATGGGAGCATAAACCAAATGTTATTCATTGCCACGACCATCATACAGGTTTAATTCCATTCATGATTGGTAATTGCTTTCAATACCGTCATCTTAATCATATCCCTACGGTTTTAACCATCCATAATGCACAATACCAAGGGGTTTTTGGATGGGATAAACTCTATTATTTACCCGCCTATGATTTAAGGAATTCGAACAAATTAGACTGGAATAATGCCATTAACCCTCTTGCATCGGCCATAAAATGTGCCTGGCGAGTAACTACCGTTTCGCCGAGTTATTTAGACGAAATTTCTTATCAAGCTAACGGCTTGGAAAGTTTATTGGCTCAAGAACGTGGTAAATCTGCCGGAATTTTAAATGGAATAGATAATGAGGTCTGGAATCCTCATAAAGATCCCATGCTTACAAAAGGCTTTACAAATAAAACTGTAGAAAGTGGAAAAAAGGCAAACAAAGAAGCCCTGTGCGATGTTTTTAAGCTAGATAAGACCAAACCATTGTACACATTTATAGGTCGCCTTGTAGGCGAAAAAGGCGCAGATTTATTACCCGATATTTTTTATAATGCTTTGCAGCAAAGTGAAGGAGCCCTAAATATTTTAGTTTTGGGCTCAGGAGATTCACATGTAGAGCATCGATTGAATGAATTGAAAGGCCAGTTTGAAGGCAATTATAATGCTTATATTGGGTATAACGAAGCTTTGTCGCATCAAATTTATGCGGGAGCCGATTTTCTGTTAATGCCTTCCAGAGTAGAACCTTGTGGCTTAAATCAGATGTATGCGCTGCGATATGGTACCATTCCGATTGTAAGGCGTATCGGTGGATTAAAAGATACGGTAATTGATATTGGTGATGGGGGCTTTGGAATTTGCCACGATCAAACCAATATGTGGGATGTTGGACATGCTATTGGCAGGGCATATGAGCTTTATTTAGACCGAAAAAAACTCAAGGAAATTCGTAAATTTATCATGAGTTTAGACCACTCTTGGGACAGAGCGGCACAACAATATATAGATTTATACCAAATATAAACAAACAAAGTATGACTGACAAAGTATTGGGCGTAATCCTTGGCGGTGGTCAAGGATCTAGATTATCTCCGCTAACACAAACTCGTTCTAAGCCTGCGGTGCCAATAGGAGGTAAATACCGCTTAGTAGATATTCCCATTTCAAACTGTATTAATTCCGGCATTCACCGGATGTTTGTGCTTACGCAATTTAATTCAGCTTCGCTAAACAAGCATATTAAAAACACCTATCACTTTAGTCATTTCTCTAAAGCATTTGTAGATATTCTAGCTGCCGAGCAAACACCAGAGAATCCAACGTGGTTTCAAGGTACGGCCGATGCTGTACGTCAATGTATGCATCATATCACCAATCACGAATTCGATTATATCCTCATTCTATCAGGCGATCAGTTATACCAAATGGATTTTAGGGCCATGTTAAAGGCTCATATTGATAGCAATGCAGATATTTCGATTGCCACAATCCCCGTTAATGCTAAAGATGCAACCGATTTTGGAATTTTAAAAACAGACGATGAAAGCTTTGTTTCGTCCTTTATTGAAAAACCAAAATCAGAATTATTACCGGATTGGACATCAGAAACTAGCGATGAAATGAAAAGCCAGGGAAGAAATTATTTAGCTTCGATGGGTATTTACATATTTAATCGTGAGTTATTGATTAAACTTTTAAAAGAAAATCCAGAGGAGAAAGATTTTGGAAAGGAAATTCTTCCCCGTTCTTTAACATCTAATAACGTGTTGAGCTATCAATATGAAGGATATTGGACAGATATTGGGAATATATCTTCATTCTTTGAAGCCAATTTGGGATTAACAGACGAATTGCCACAATTTAACATGTTCGATAATGCGCATACCATTTTCACACGCGCAAGGATGCTTCCTCCATCAAAAATATCGGGCACAACACTCGAAAGAACCATTATAGCCGAAGGCTGTATTGTGCAAGCTAGTAGGGTAGAACGATCAGTGCTCGGTATTAGATGCAGAATCGGTAAAGGAACAACCATTGTTAACTCCTATGTAATGGGTAGCGATCATTATCAAACCTTAACCGAAATACAAGAAGACACAAATTCGGGAAAACCTTTATTAGGTATTGGCGATCGGTGTTATATTAATAATGCCATTGTCGATAAAAATTGCAGCATTGGTAACGATGTACGCATCAACGGAGGCTCGCACTTACAAGAAGGCGATTACGGTTTGTATGTAGTAAAAGATGGAATTGTAGTGGTTAAAAAAGGAGCTAAAATTCCCAATGGAATGGTAATTTAGGACCTTGCAGCTTTGCATCATGCTAGTCTGGCAACCCAAGATTCATTCAGAGCCTTGATTTATTCATTAGCATTTACATTTTTATCGGTATTCATGCTTTCCGCTTTGCTTCAAGATTTGTTAATTTTGTATCAAGACAAAAGTAAATGATCGTATGAAAATTGCAACTTATAACGTTAATGGGGTAAATGGCAGATTGCCTGTACTATTACGATGGCTCGAAGAAACGGCTCCAGATATTGTATGCTTGCAAGAATTGAAAGCACCACAAGATAAATTTCCTTTAACGGCTATAACTGCTGCCGGTTATAATGCAATATGGCATGGCCAAAAGAGCTGGAATGGGGTTGCTATTCTGGCTCGTGGAATGGAAATTAAGGAATTAAGACGTGGCTTGCCTGGTGATGATGAAGAAAGTCATAGTCGTTATATTGAAGCTATGATTAATGGTATTGTGGTGGGCTGTTTGTATTTACCAAATGGAAATCCTGCTCCGGGACCTAAATTCGATTATAAATTAGATTGGTTTGAACGATTTACACTTCATGCAAAGCAATTATTGACGTACGATTTACCTATTGTATTGGTTGGCGATTATAACGTAATGCCTACAGAACTCGATGTATATAAACCCGAACGTTGGGTAGATGATGCGTTATTTAGACCAGAAACGAGAGCTGCTTTTAGAAAAATTATCGATCAAGGGTGGACAGATGCCATTAGAACCTTATATCCTGATGAAATAATCTATACTTTTTATGATTATTTTAGAAATGCTTACGGTCGTAATGCAGGTTTACGGATTGATCATTTTTTGTTAAATCCATTGCTAGCAAAGCGATTAATTAAGGGTGCAGTAGATCGCCAGGTAAGAGGATGGGAAAAAACGAGCGATCATTGCCCCGTTTGGATTGAATTGGAAGATGAGTGATTCCTTAAGAATAGTTAAATACCAACGAAAAAGTAGTCTGTTTCTTAGGAGACGAACCTACTTCTAAATTGCCTTGGTGCATTTTCATAATGTTTCGGGTAATGGTTAACCCAATGCCCGAACCATTTTTACGTGTGGTGTAAAACGGAACGAAAATCTTTTCCAAATCTTCTTTCTCGATGCCTTTACCATTATCAATTACATCAATATATACTTTATTGTGCACCAAACGATAGGTAATTTGAATAACTGGTTTTTCGGTATCTTCAAGTGCGTAAATGCTATTGGTAATTAGATTAATCATAGCCTGCTCTATGAGCTTAAAATCTAACTGCAAAGAGATTTTGGAAGCGGTTTGCAGTACTTGAAACTGGATATGTTTGGCAGATACCATAGGTTGCATCAACACCTTAATATGCTGCAAAACCTCTCCCACACTGAATTGTTCGGTATTGGGTGTAGGTAATTCTGCAATTAATCGGTAATCTTTAACAAAATCTAATAAGCCTTCTGATCGTCTTTTTATCGTTTGTAAGGCGGGCTTTAAATCTTCCAAATCTTCTTTGCTCAAGCTTGTTTTTTCGCCTATCATTTCATTTACCGTATCAGATAGTGAGCTAATTGGGGTAATGGAATTTAAAATTTCGTGAGAAATTACGCCGATTAACCGATTCCATGCTTCGGTTTCTTTTTGCTCAATTTCGTCTTTAATGTTTTGGAATGAAATGATAAGATGATCCGCACCATACAGATTAATAGGTATAACCTCTATCGAAAATTGTATAAATTTTTCTTGTAACTTCACCTCCAAGAATCGTTTCCCTCCATTACTTATTTTACTAATTTCACCAGTAAAAATGGGTAAGTGTTCTTCGAAACGATGCCAGTAACGATAGGCAGGTACATTTAATAAATTTGTAGCAGCTTGATTAAAAAATGAAATCTCCGAGCGTTTATAACTTTCTAAATCCTTTTTAACCACTATTACACCTACCGGAACTTGTTCTAAAATTGTTTTTATAAGTTGAAAAATAGCATCCTGTTCCAGTTGAATATCTTTATGAATCTGGATAATTTCATTGAATGATTCATATAACTCTGGAAAACTTCCTTTTGTAGCCTTATTTTTAAAATTTAGGGTATGATCGCGGGTTTTAACAGCCAAAATAAAACGTTTTATGTCTTCCCGAATCTCGTTAATGTAATAATAAAGGGAAATAACACTAATCACTAATAGGATACTCACTCCGGTGATGGTAAACCATAATTCCGTATTTCTGATTAAATAATACAACAATATAGCCATCGAATTGATGAACAATAGCCTACTGATTAGCCGAAATGTAAATCGTTGATAAAACATTTATGTGAAGCTAAAAGATTAATGCTTAAAGTCCAAACTTCTCAATTCTCCGGTACAATGCAGCCCTGGTTAAGCCCAATTCTGTAGCCGCCCTAGATATATTACCCTTATGCTTCTCAATAGCTTTATTTACCATCATTTTCTCCATTTCGTCTAAAGGCATATCTGTTTTGAGCGCTGTATGATTTCCAAATTTATGAGGTGTAAGCTGCAAATCTTCTAAACTTATTGCCAAACCATCACTCATAATTACGGCTCGTTCAATTACGTGTTGAAGTTCTCTGATATTGCCTGGCCACGTATAACTCGACAATGCTTGCTGCGCAGGGGCGCTTATAGTTTTAATTAACTTATGATATTTGGCAGCAAATGTGGTTAAGAAATGAAGTGCTAAAAGTAAAATATCATCTCCCCGCTCTCGAAGAGGAGGCAAAATAAGTTCTACGGTATTAATTCTAAATAGTAAATCTTGTCGAAATGTTCCGTTGGCTACCATTTCATTTAAGGGCATATTGGTAGCGCTTATTAAGCGCACATCTATTTTTCTGGCTTTGCTTTCACCTAAACGCGTTACCGTTTGGTTCTGCAAAACACTCAGCAGCTTTGCTTGTAAAGGGAGCG
This sequence comes from Pedobacter anseongensis, assembly GCF_037482965.1. Taxonomy (NCBI): domain Bacteria; kingdom Pseudomonadati; phylum Bacteroidota; class Sphingobacteriia; order Sphingobacteriales; family Sphingobacteriaceae; genus Pedobacter; species Pedobacter anseongensis. The sequence goes on from NZ_JBBHKB010000004.1 coordinate 250,422, forward strand.
AGAGATTTCCAATCTCATCTAAAAAAATGGTTCCGCCATCGGCCATTTCAAAGCGACCGGGTTTATCTTCCCTTGCATCGGTAAAAGCCCCTTTTGCATAGCCAAAAAGTTCGCTTTCGAAGAGATTTTCATTTAAGGAGCCTAAATCTACATGCATAAAAAATTGCTTCCGTCTTAACGAGTTTTTATGCAATTCGTACGCAAAGACTTGTTTTCCAGTGCCATTTTCTCCTAAAATTAATACATTGGCATCGGTTGGAGCCACTTTAACCATCGTTTTCTGTAAATATTGAACATTTTCATTGTTTCCAATGATATTTTCAAACTTACGCTCCATGTCGTTTTGTATAGAAGAATGGATTTTTTCCAATTTTTTAACCTTCTTGTTCGATTGCCGGAGTTTTGCTGCAGCCGAAAGCGTGGCATATAATTTCTCATTTTCCCAAGGCTTAAGAATAAAGTCGGTGGCACCTTTTTTTATGGCTTGAACGGCCAATTCTACATTTCCAAAGGCAGTCATCAAAATCACCACATAATCTTTATCGATAGAAAGGATGTGCTCGAGCCAATATAAACCCTCTCTACCATCACTTGCACCTTTTTGATAGTTCATGTCGAGCAAAATGATATCAACCTCGTTTTTACTGAGTAACACATTTATTTCCCTAGGCGACTTGCAGGTAAGCACTTGGAGAAAATGTTGCTTTAAGAATAAACGAGCGCTTAATAAAATATCGTCATCGTCGTCTATTACAAGAATGTTTGCATCGGTCATGGCTCAAAAATAACCCAAACTGTCCGTTCACGCACAGCAACTGTTCGATAGTGAACATATTTTTTTTGATTATATTTTTAATTAATTGATTTACAGATTATTAAAATTTATTATTCGCTTGGCATAAACTTGGCAAATGGCATAACATCATACGACATAATCAAATGGACAAAGTAATAAAGAAGAAAAGATTTAACAAGAAAACAATACTAATCGTATTGGCAACAGTAGCATTTTTGGCGCTTGTTGCTTACGGCTATAGTTTATCGCTTAATAAGGTTTATAAGGTAGAGGCCGATAAAATTACCCTAAACAAAGTACAATATGGAGATTTTGAAGATGTTGTCCTTTTAAATGCCGACGTAGTTCCCTTAACATCTGTAATTGTTAGTTCGTCTGAAGGTGGAACGGTAGCGGAGATATATACCGAAAATGGTGCAACAGTGGTAGCTGGAACGCCATTATTAAGAATTGCAAATCCAAATGCATTATCCAGCTACACGTCGAGCGAAACCAGCATAACGGAGCAAATTAATCAATTGAGAAAGCTGCGATTAGACTTGGAACAAAACCAACGTGTAATGAGTCAAGACATGATGGATATCGAGAATAGTTTGCGTACCGCAACACGTAAGTATAAAATAGACAGTTCATTGTATTCGAAAAAAGTCATCACGCAACAAGAATTTAACATTTCTAGTCAAGATTACGAATATTACCAAGGGAGAAAGGCCTTATTGAAACAGGCGGTGCGCCAAGAGAATCAAAGTCGTGTAATGCAATTGCAGCAAATCGAAGTTTCTATAACGCGCATGAACGAGAGCTTGCAAACCATTCGTCAGAATATTGAGAATATGACCATAAAAGCACCGGTTTCGGGCCGTTTATCATCTTATGATCCTGTAATTGGTAAATCGTATGGTGCAAACGAAATGTTAGGTAAAATAGACGTTTTGCAAGGCTATAAACTACTAGCGGGTGTAGATCAATATTACATCAACCGTGTTAAAGAAGGACAAACCGCGCAGTGTGAATTTAATGGTAAAACCTATTCATTAACGGTTAGAAAAGTGATTCCTGAAGTTACTGCAGGGCAGTTTCAGGTAGAATTGGTTTTCGAAGGTAAATCGCCCGACGAGTTGAGGAGAGGACTTTCACTACAAGTTAAATTAACCTTATCAGACAATAGCAAGTCGCTATTGTTGGCACAGGGACAGTTCTTTCAAAGTACTGGAGGCAGTTGGGTATTCGTAGTCAATAATGGAAAGGCTACAAAAAGAAACGTGAAAATTGGTCGCAAAAACTACCTGTACTACGAAATTTTAGAAGGTTTACAAAAAGGTGAAGAAGTAATTACCTCGTCGTACGATCAGTATAATATGTACGATATTATTGAAATTAATAAGTAATAAGATTTAAAAAAAATTAGGTTGGCTAAGCCCTGAATCAGGTGCGTTGATCGGGGCGCCAACTTATAAATAGGAATATATCCTGCTTTAAAATTATAGAAAATGATCAAAATTGAAAATCTCGAAAAAGTTTACAAAACTGAAGAAATTGAAACTACTGCATTAAATGGAATTAACCTTCATGTAAAAGAAGGCGAATTTGTTTCCATTATGGGTCCATCTGGATGCGGAAAATCTACCTTGTTAAATGTGATGGGTCTGTTAGATAAGCCCGAAAGTGGTAGCTATAAATTCGTAGAAACAGAATTACTAACGCTTAATGATAAAGAACGCTCTAATTTTAGGAAGAGAAATATGGGTTTTGTGTTTCAAAACTTTAACCTGATCGACGAACTTACGGTATTCGAAAACATCGAATTGCCATTAATTTATAATAAAGTTCCAGCTGGCGAACGTAAGAAATTAGTTAACGAGATTATTGGTCGTATGAATATCGTAAACCGTAGCGGACACTTTCCACAGCAACTTTCTGGTGGTCAGCAGCAACGTGTTGCGGTAGCTCGTGCCTTAGTTACTAAACCAAAATTAGTATTGGCCGATGAGCCCACTGGAAACTTAGATAGTACACATGGCAACGAGGTAATGGAATTGCTTTGTGAGTTAAATGAAAGCGGTACTACCATTGTAATGGTTACTCACTCTAGCCATGATGCCAGTTTCTCTAACCGAATTATTAACCTAAAAGATGGTCACGTAATCTCAGAGAAAATTAATAAAGGAAGAACGGAAGAGCTTATATAAGGCCCGTAGAAAATATCAAGATAGATGTTTTTAAAATGTTATAAAGATGTTTAAACTCAATTTTAAAATTGCATTTCGAAATCTCTGGAAAACGAGAGGCTTTAGCTTATTAAATATATTCGGACTATCAGTGGGGCTCACTGGGTTTATCATGATTTTAATGTATGCTAGCTACGAAAAAAGTTACGACTCTTGGAACCCAAAGGCTGAAAATATTTATAGTCTTTCCATCAGGTGGGCACCAGGCGAAGATATTTACTCATCAAGCCCTGCTGAGTTAGCGCCAGCCCTAAAAAATGTTCTACCAGAGATAGAAGATTATGGTAGATATTACGTTTGGGACATGAAGCAACGATTGTTAGCAAGAAATAGAAATGAAGGGTATGTAGACCATATCATGGGTGTAGACAGCAACTGGTTTCAGTTATTTCCTTACAAATTCATTTATGGAAATGCAAAAACTGCACTTCAGGCTTCTAATCAAATTGTGTTAAGCAGCAAAGTAAGTAAGAAATTTTTTGGAGATCTTAACCCGGTTGGCCAAACTCTTACTATCAACGCAAAGAATAGCTACTTGGTAAGTGGCGTGTTTCAAGAACCATCTACGCCTGAACATCTTGATTTCGATGGCTTTATAAAGAAGTCTTCTGCTGGAGATGGGTGGGGAAATGGCAATTTTTATACTTATTTGCTCATTAAGAAAGGTGTAGATAAGAATGTTCTTAAAGAAAAAATTAACAAAGCATTTAAAACACTTCCAATTTTAAAACAAGAAAAGTGGTTAGCCACCGCCGAAATTTTTCTTACACCAGTAAAAGATATTTATTTGTATGGCAAGTCTGTTCAAAGCCCAGCTAAACGAGGAAATTCTGCTATTATCACCTTATTAACACTTTTTTCAGGTCTGTTATTGGTAATTGCCTGCATTAATTTTACGAATTTATCCATTGCTCAATCTGTAAAAAGAGCAAAGGAAACCGGTGTAAGAAAAGTGTTGGGAGCGAAGAAAAGTCAGCTTATTACCTATTTTTTAACCAGTACTACCATCCAATGCCTCATATCCTTGGCTATTTCGCTTGTGCTGATCGAAGTTTTCATGCCGGTGCTTAATAATTTGATGGACACCCATCTTTCTCTATTTACCTATACCTCTCCTCTAAAATTAACTACTCAAATTACTGTTGCAATGTTCTTTGTGATCTTACTTTCAGGAGGGTATTCTGCGTTTTTTTTATCGAGCTATGAACCAGTTAAAGTACTTAAGGGAAATCTCTCACGTGGTGTAAATAATTTGTGGTTACGTAAATCCCTTATTATGTTTCAGTTTGCGGTGGCCACTATTTTTATTATCTCTTTAATAATTATCAAACAACAGGTTAATTTTATCCAAAACAAAGACTTAGGTTTTAACAAAGATCAAGTACTTGTGTTCCAAATTAGAACTAAGGAAGCACGCCAGAATTTTGAACAGTTTAAACAACGAATTTCAAAGATAAATGGTGTGAAGGCAATTAGTAGGGTTAATTACTATCCTGGAGTTAAGGAAATGCAAGTGATAGGCCGTGAATTTAACGGCAAGAGTGTCCAAAACTTAAGCCTAATCACTACCGACTTCGACTATTTTGAAGTAATGAAAATACCCGCACAAAAAGGTAGAGTATTTTCGAAACAATTTGTAACAGATACCTCTGGAATTGTCGTTAATGAATCGGCATTTAAAAAATATCAACTTCAAACCCAAATTGGTCATACTTGGATTGACGGACGAACTTTATTGGGCGTGGTAAAAGACCATGTTCAAAAAGGAATGGAAACGATGGCCGAACCTACTGCCTATGTTATTGAAGGTCAGCATACAAATGCTGCAAATCGGGTAATTATTAAAATTACCGATTCTAATGTACAACAAACCCTTAACGCAATTAAAAATGTTTGGGAAGAAGCTGAACCATTTCCATTTCAATATACGTGGCTCGACGAAAGTTTTGCCAAGGTGTACGTCCAATACGTACGCTTGGATGAGTTGTTCAATATTTTTACCTATGTGACTGTATTTATTGCATTGTTAGGTTTGTTTTCCTTAGCGTCATTTGTTATCTACGAAAGAAAAAAGGAAATCAGTATCAGGAAGGTACTTGGCGCAGAAACAATCAATATCCTTGCCATGCTAAATAGAAGTTTTTTAGTTATAGTAATCATTGCAAATATAATTGCTATTCCTGTTTCTTACATCCTAGCAAATCAATGGTTGTCTGGTTTCGCCTTTCGTGTACAAATTACACCATGGCCTTTTATTATAGCAGGACTGTTTTCTCTACTAATAACAAGCATTACGGTAAGCCTGCAAGCGTACAAAACTGCCAAAGCTGCTCCAATTAATGGATTGAAATACGAATAGTTGTGTGCGGCGTGTTAAAGGTTATGGAGCAACGCGCATTGTACACTTGTTAGAAATATAAATTAAGTAACCATACTCAATTATGTTCAAATTAAATCTCAAAATCGCTTTGCGAAACCTTTGGAAGAATAAAGGCTTTTCTTTAATAAATATTGGAGGCTTATCTATTGGTTTGGCCAGTTGCATGGTATTATTAATCTACGTTGCTTATGAATGGGGTTATGATAAGCAATTTACCAATAATGATAAAACCTATGTAGTTTATCAAAATGTAGTTGCAAATGGCAAAACGTTTAGCTGGGCTTGGACACCAAATGTGATGGCTGAAGAAGTACAAGAGAAAATTCCTGGTGTTAAATATGCGTCACATTCTACTTATCCTAAGCCAAAACTAATTACCGTTAACGATAAAAAAATAGGAAGTAAGGCTGTTTTTGCCGATCAAAAGTTTATCAAAATATTAGATTATAAATTTATAAAAGGTAATCCACAGCAAGTTTTAAAAAATGTAAATTCAATTGTTCTTACTAAATCTTTCGCCGAAAAATTATTTGGAAATGAGAATCCGCTCAATAGAACCGTAAAATTAGAAAATCAGGATATTTTAAAAGTTGAAGCAGTTATTGAAGATGTATCTGCGAATAGCAGTATAAAATTTGATTGCATTATGCCTTGGGCCTTGTTTGAGAAAACAGAGCCTTGGGTAAAAGAAGGCAACTGGGGTAATAACATGTGTTTAACGCTCGTGCAGCTTAAAGATAACAAATTTTTCGCATCTGCAAATGGTTTGATGAATGGCATTTACAAGCGGAATCAAAAAGATAATTTAGCAGTGGCATTGTTACATCCTTTAACTAAATGGCACTTATATGGTGATTTTGAAAATGGAAAATCTATTGGCGGAAAAATTGACCAGCTGAAGATTTTTTTATTGCTTGCTTTTTGTATTTTGTTAATTGCTTGCGTAAACTTCATGAATTTGTCGACAGCAAGATCTGAAGGTAGAGCAAAAGAAGTTGGCGTTCGTAAAGCAATTGGGTCGACACGAAAGTCGTTAATTAGTCAGTTTTTCTCAGAATCAATGCTCATTACGTTTATCTCTACCGTTTTAGCATTTATGCTGGTTGAAGTGAGTTTACCTTATTTTAATAATTTATTAAATATTACGCTAACTATTGATTACAGTAATGTTAATTTTTGGTTTGCACTATTAATTTTAATGCTTTTCACTGGTTTTGTTGCTGGCAGTTACCCTGCGCTTTATCTCTCTTCTTTTGAGCCCATTAAAGTACTAAAAGGTTTCAAAATAAAAACCGATTCATCAGTTTCTGTAAGAAAAGTATTAGTAGTAGGTCAATTTGTTTTTGCAGCCTGCTTAATTGTTTGCACAGCAGTTATTTATCAACAACTAAATTATGTTAAGAACAAGCCGATTGGCTATGATCAATCTAATTTGGTTCAGATTAAGATAGAAGGAAAGATGCGTGATAAAGGCAAGCTCGAATTGCTAAAAACCCAATTGCTAAATTCTGGAGCAACAGCTAATGTTACCTTTTTTAGTTCAGATGTTACAGAAGGAGGTAATAATACAACAGGCGTGGAGTGGGAAGGTAAAAATCCGAATGAAGTGATTTCGTTTAACCATAGAGGGATTGGTTATGATTTTATTGAAACCATGGGAACAAGCTTGATTAGTGGTAGAGAATTTTCTCCAAAATTCCCTAACGATACAAATAAGGTGTTGCTTAATGAAGCGGCCGTGAAGATGATGGCGTTAAAAAATCCCATGGGTAAAATAGTTAACTTTTGGGGAAATAAGTTAACCGTTGTGGGTATTGTAAAGGATTTTGTGGTCGAAAGTGCTTATCAAAAAGTAGCACCTATGATCTTTTATTTAGGAACAAATAACAATACCGAAGTCATCATCGCACGTTTAAATCCTAATCAAAATATAAGCTCATCATTAAGTAAGATAGATGAGTTAGTGAAACAGATGGAGCCTAATTACCCTGTTAATCGCAAATTTGTAAATGAATCGTTCGAAGTAAAATTTCAAGATGAAAAACTACTCGGTACACTTTCAAATTGGTTTGGTGGCTTTGCCATTTTTATATCTTGCTTAGGATTATTGGGTTTAGCATTGTTTATGGCAGAGCAACGTAAAAAAGAAATAAGCATCCGTAAAGTATTAGGTGCAAGCACTGGTAATATCCTAACACTGCTGAATAGGGATTTTATAAAGCTGGTGGCCCTTGCAAATTTAATTGCATTTCCTTTAGCTTATATCATCATAAATAAATGGTTGTCTGCTTTCGAATATAGAGTAGACCTATCCTTTTTACCTTTTGTGCTGGCTATAGTTATCTCCATTTTAATTGCAGTTTTAACCGTAAGCATCCAATCTGTAAAAGTGGCAAAAGCAAACCCAATTGATGCTTTGAAATATGAATAAGGTTGTGTTAAAAAGGAATGAAAGCTAAAACATTTAATTAAACCTCACGACCCGCAACAGTTAATCCGCAACTTAATTATGTTCAAATTAAATTTAAAAATCGCACTGCGAAACATTTGGAAGAATAAGACTTCCTCATTTATTAACGTTATTGGCTTATCTATCGGCCTAGCTGCATGTTTAATGTTGCTTTTATACGTTACTTATGAGTTGAATTTCGATAAGCATTCGAAGAATTCGGAAAATATTTATACGGTTATGACAAATATTCCAAGTGACGACGGCAGTATCGCTAACACATTCGAAGGTTCTACAACAGCTTTGGGTCCGCTACTAAAAGCAGAAATTCCTGAAATTAAGCATTTGGCAAGAATGAATTACCTTAAGAAAGCTTTAATTGCAGTTGGAGAGAATGGATTTAAGAAATTAGGAAAATTTGCTGAGCCAGAGATATTAAAGCTATTCGATTATCAATTTATAACTGGCAACGCAAGTACGGCTATGCAAAATCCAAGATCTGTAATATTAACAGAAAGCACAGCAAAAATATTATTTGGATCTACAAATGTGCTAAACCGTACAGTTAAGTTCCAGGATAAAGACAATTTAACCGTTTCGGCAGTAATAAAAGATATGCCTGAAAACACTTCCGCAATATTGAAATTTGATTTCTTGATGCCTTGGGCTTTTTATGAAGTTGTTGATGGTAGTGCAAGAGAGCTTAACTGGGGGAACTTTAGTTTTGTTACCATGCTTTCGTTAGACCCAAAGGTAGACGTAGCTAAGGTTAATGAAAAAATAAGTAAAGTAGTAAAAGCACATTTAGAAGAAGCTACACAACCCTATATGATATATCCATATAGTAAACTTCATTTGTATGGTAAATTTGAAAACGGAGTGAGTGTTGGTGGCGATATTGAACAAGTTTATCTTTTTGTAGGGTTGGCCTTTGGTATTTTGCTAATTGCATGTATCAATTTCATGAATATGGCTACCGCAAAGTCTGAAAAAAGAGCCAAAGAAGTAGGCATAAAAAAGACCATTGGTGCGAATCGATTTTCGTTGATAATGCAGTTTTTGATGGAATCGATGGTGTTAACTTTTATTTCTGTGATTCTTGCAATTGCCATATTAGAAATTTTCTTGCCTACTTTTAATAACCTACTCAACATTAAATTAAGTATTGGTTATTTTAATGCATCAAGCTGGATGTGGATTTTAGGGATAGTATTCTTAACAGGGTTAATTGCTGGAAGTTATCCTGCGTTCTATTTATCTGCATTTAATCCCATCCAAACTTTAAAGAAGAGGGTAAAATCTGGTGGTATTTTTGCCATCAGTCTAAGGCAAGTACTTGTTGTTGGTCAGTTTTGTTTTGCTATTCTACTGATTATTTCTACCCTGGTCATTTACCGTCAAATACAGTTCATAAAAAATAAACCAGTAGGGTTTGATGTAAATGCCCTAGTAGAAATTCCACAAGATGGCGAATTAAAAACTAAGTACGATCTATTTAAATCTCAATTATTAAAGTCTGGTGCGGTTACTTCAATGTCGCAATCATCTGTCGGGTTATCACACCGCGGCCAGAATTTTAATAATATAAAGTGGGATGGAATGATTAAGTCAGAGAATATGCAGCTGTTTAATCAAGTCTCAACTACTTATGATTACCTTAAAACTAATGGAATTAAATTGATAGCAGGCAGGGATTTTTCGGAGAATTTTGCTTCAGATACTGCTGCAGTAATGGTAAGTGCTTCTGCAATCAAAGCGTTTGGTTATAAGAATCCAATCGGTAGATCAATTACAGTTTTTGGAGATAAATATAATATTGTAGGGGTTTTTGATGATTATGTTTGGGATTCTCCTTATAAATCAAATAACCCAATGGTTGTATTTTTTGATAAAAATAGAACAGGAACAATTACCATGCGATTAAATGAAGAAAATACAATTACTCAAAATATAGCTACAATTACCCAAATTACTAAACAGTTTAATCCTGCTTACCCAACGGAGTTAACTTTTTTAAATTCGATTTATTTAGAAAAATATAAGTCCGAAAAAACACTAGGCATTTTATCAAATCTTTTTGGCGGACTCGCCATCTTTGTTTCTTGCCTTGGCTTGTTTGGGTTAGTGGCCTACAGTGCAGAACAACGCACTAAAGAATTCGGCGTGCGTAAAGTACTCGGGGCATCAGTAACTAATCTAATGCAATTATTGTCAGTTTCGTTTATTAAAATGATTGTGGTAGCGATTATTATCGCTGTTCCTTTAAGTTATTACGCTATGGGTAAATGGCTGGCAAATTTCGAATTTCATACCGAAATAAGCTGGTGGATTGTTCCCTTAGCCGCATTTGGAACTTTAGTGATGGCGCTAATAACTGTTAGTTTCCAAGCGTATAAATCTGCTATAGCTAATCCAGTAGATGCATTAAAATATGAATAGGATTGTAAACATCACCACGATAGCTAACTCAAACCTCAATTATGCTAAAACTTAACCTAAAAATCGCCCTGCGTAACCTTTGGAAAAACAAAGGCTTTTCATTGATAAATATTGGTGGTTTAGCGATTGGACTAGCCAGTTGCTTAATGCTGATGCTGTATGTAAACTACGAATGGAGTTATGATAAACAATACAAGAATTTAGATAATATCTATTTTGCCAAGCTTAATTTAAAATTTAACGGAAATATTGTGAGCACCGGTGCACTACCGAACAAACTCGCTGCAGCTGCATTACAAGAAATACCGGGGATAAAAAATGCAGCTAGAATGGCCGACGAGAATAACAACCGATTATTTAGTCGCGAACAGCATAAATTTAAGCTAAAGTCTCAATATGTAGATCCGGCATTCATAGAAATATTAAGTTATCATTTTATAGCCGGTGATAAGAATACAGCATTAAATGATCCAAATTCTATCATACTTACGGAATCTGCTGCAAAGAAATTATTTGGTAATGTGGATCCAATTGGTGAAAGTGTAAAATGGGATAATCTAAGACCATTAAAAGTAAGTGCTGTAATTGAAGATATGCCTAAAAACCAAAGTTTGCAATTTGAAGTTTTACATCCTTGGGCATTCTTTGATCAGATTAATCCTGATAGCAAAAATAGTAGCTGGGGAAATATTAACTGCTTAACCATATTCGAACTTAAAGATAATGCTTCTTTAGCTACAGTTAATGGGTTACTGAAAAACTTCATTATTAAGAAAGACCCCGAATTAATTTCCTATGTATACCAACCTTTCCTTTTTCCTTTAAAGAAAATTCATCTTTATAATAAATTCGAAAATGGAAAGGTAGTTGGTGGCAAAATTGATGAAGTTAAGCTTTTTGCTTTCCTAGCCTTGTGTGTGCTGGTTATCGCCTGTATTAATTACATGAATTTATCGACTGCGCGTTCTGAAAAGAGGGCAAGAGAAGTGGGAGTTAGAAAAGCATTAGGGTCTGCAAGAAGCTCGTTAATGGGGCAATTTATGTTAGAATCTATACTGTTGTCGTTTTTAGCCATGATAATTGCTTTTGCATTATTAGAAGTTTCACTGCCTTATTTTAATAATTTATTAGCCATTACCATTAAAATAAATTATACCTCGTACCTGTTTTGGGGAGTTCTAATAGGGGTTGCATTAATTACTGGAATATTAGCTGGAAGTTATCCGTCTTTTTACCTTTCGTCGTTTATTCCAGTTAAAGTATTAAAAGGGGTTAAAGGAAGTACTGGAACATTATCATTTAGAAGAGTGTTGGTGGTTTTGCAATTTACACTGTCCGTTTGTATGATTATTTCTGCTATAGTTGTTCATAATCAAATTCAATTTCTAAAAGATAAACCTTTAGGTTTTAACCAAAATAATATGGTTCAGCTCGATTTGGAAGGAGAGTTACGAAATCCATCTCGATTAGCTTTATTTAAAAATGAACTGATAAATAGCGGAGCAATTTTGCATGCTTCGGAATTTGCCCAGCAATTTACCGCTGGTGGGTCTATAACGGGAGACATAAGTTGGCCTGGGAAAGCAGCTGATGATAAATCGATTATAAGTTATCGCAGTACTGGGTTCGATTTTTCGAACACTATTGGTGGTAAAATCGTTGCTGGAAGAGATTTTTCTCCAAAATTTGCAGCAGATACGAATACTTCAGTGATGCTTAATGAAACCGCAGTAAAGCATATGAATTTAAAAAACCCAATAGGAACAACTATCTCATGGGGAGATAATCCACCTTTAACCGTGGTAGGGGTTATTAAAGATTATTTTAATGAAGACCTCGGCCAGAAAGTAGAACCGACGATATATTATTATAATGTAAAGCAAAGTAACACATTGCTGATGAGATTAAATCCTGATCGAGCATTAAGCAATAGCATTAAGTACATTAAGGATATAAGCGAAAAATTTAATCCTGCTTACCCAGTGCTATTAACGTTTGTTAATGACGGCATGAAAGAGAAACTGCAAAGTGAGCGGCTCTTAAGTGTACTTTCAAATTTCTTTGGTGGTTTTGCGATTTTCATTTCTTGTTTAGGTTTGCTGGGTTTAGCACTTTACATGGCCGAACAACGGAGTAAAGAGATAAGTATCCGAAAAGTTTTAGGTGCAAATATGAGCGATATCTTAGTGATGTTAAATAAAGACTTCTTAAAGCTTGTAGTAATCTCGAATGTGATTGCCATTCCTGTAGCCTACATCTTGGTAACCAATTGGCTGCAAAAGTATGATTACAAAACAGCAATTAGTTTTTGGCCCTTTATTTTAGCCATACTCGCATCAGTTTTCATAGCCGTATTAACCGTAAGCCTACAAACATTTAAAGTTGCAAAAGCGAATGCAATTGATGCCTTGAAATATGAATAGAGCTGATTAGCAAATTTGCTAATTAGCTAATTAACTAATTAAAAAAATGTTTAAATTAAATCTAAAAATAGCGCTTCGTAACCTTTGGAGAAGCAGAAGCATCACCGCCATTAATGTTGGTGGATTAGCTGTGGCATTAGCCGCCTTTATTTTGGTAATGATGTATGCTACTTATGAAACAACTTTTGATCAAGAGAACGAAAACTACGATCAGATTTATCTCATAGGTAGGGCATCAAAAGATTTTAAAACTAATTTCACATCTCCTCCTTTAGCAAAAGCCATCAAAGCAAACTTTCCAGAAGTCGAAAAAGCGGGGAAAATGAAACCGGGTTATTTTCAGTTTTCAATCTCAAGTGGTGAAAATTCAGTGTATACGCAGAAATACCTCATTGCAGAATATGATGCGGTAAAGATGTTTAATATTTCACCGAAGAACGGTTTACATAAAACAAATGGAGAAGAAAGAGCTTTTTATTTGAGTACTGAATTCATGGAAACGTTGTTTCCAGGTAAGAAGGACGATAAACCAGAACCCGTAGTTATTGGGCCAAAGTCGGCAAATCAAACGGGTATGGTTAGCAGTGTAGTTTTTGCAGATCCACATTCTAACATCCAATTTGATGCGCTATCCGTAGGAAATGAAATTGGCGCAAACGAAGGCTATGGATACAATAATTATTATACCTATATTCAAGTTAAGCCAGGTACAAATATAGAAAACCTAACTGCTAAGATAAATCATCTCTATAGGGCGGAATTAGCTAAAGCTGATGATAAACCGAATTGGAGTGACATCAATGCTGAACACATATTCTTAGATCCCTTAAAAAATCTTCACTTAAGACCAAAAGCTGGAAGTGATGCCAATTACAAAATTTTAATTGCATTATCTGTATTGGGTGCGCTCATATTAGTAATTGCCTGTATCAATTTTACTAATCTCAGTATTGCACAAGCGGCAAAAAGAGCAAAAGAGGTAGGTGTTAAAAAAGTAATGGGCGCCTACCGCTTTCAATTAACAACTCAGTTTTTTACAGAAATTTTAATGCAATGTTTTGTTGCCACCATCCTCGGCTTGATGTTGGCCGAATTAATTTTACCTCAATTTAATGCTTTATTTAACGTAAATCTAATCATCTGGAGAGCAGAAAATAAGCTATTATGGCAACTCCCTTTAATATTGATAGCCATCGCAATGATTGCGGGTACCTATCCAGCAATTGTGCTTTCGGGTTTTAAACCGGCTTTAGTACTTAAAGGTAATTTTCAGACAAGCAGACAAAGTTATTGGTTAAAAAATGGACTTTTAGTGTTTCAATTTACCATCGCAGTAATTTTCATCACTGGATTATTAATTATTAACTCGCAATTGAAATACATGCGTACTGAAGATGTTGGTTTCAAGGCCGAGCAGGTAATAACGGTTAAAAATATTGCATTTTTTAATAAACCAGCAGATTTTGCGCCCATAAGAGATAAAATTATGAAAATTGAGGGGGTTAAATCGGTAACACTTGCTAATTCTATTCCCGATGGTTCAAAAACGGGGGCTAACAGCTATACTGTTGAGGGTAAAGAAGAAACCATAAGTTTTGTCGACGTGGATTTCGACTACTTTGAAACCTTAGGGGTAAAATTAGCTAAAGGAAGATTTTTTAATAGAGAATTTAAGTCGGATACGGCCTTTTCGGCTATATTAAATGAAAGTGCAGTGGCAAAATATGGTTTAACTGATCCAATCGGAAAGACGATTAAGCGACCAAATTTTGAATATAAAATAGTTGGTGTAGTTAAAGATGTTAAGGCTCAGGGATTTGAAAGCAAAGTAGAACCTACAATTTATAGTTTATACAATCCGAATGGGAATCCTAAGCTAGAAATTATACTTAAAGTAGAAGAAAATAAAATGTCGGAGGTAATTTCAGCCTTAAGATCTCAATGGTCTACTATTAATAAGCTTGATGGAGATACGTTTAGGTACTCGTTTTTAGATGAATTATACGGAAGGCTTTTTAAAAAACAGGAACAACTACAATCTGTATTTTTTTCTGCTGCGTTGCTCACCATATTTATAGCAGTTTTAGGTTTATTCGCTTTTGCAAAATACATTACCAATGGTCGGATAAAAGAGATCGCCGTTCGCAAAATTTTAGGTGCAGGTGATGTACAGCTATTTAAACTACTTAATACCGCATTCTTCAAGATGGTACTAGTAGCAAATATAATTTCTTGGCCAATAGCTTATATTTTAACTAAAAAATGGCTCGAAACTTTTGCTTACAGTATAAGTGTACCCGTATTCCCATTTGTTGCGAGTGCAATGATCACCATCTTATTAACCATTGTTACCGTAACCGTGCAAGCAAGAGGTGCTATTAAAGCTAACCCAGTTGATGCTTTGAAATACGAATAATAAATCGTCCACAAGCGTACAAGGATTGTTCGAAAACGAACAGTTTGTAGATTGGTTAAAATTTTAATTAACTGATTATTAAGAAGTTGATGTTATATTTTTTATTGGTATAAAGTTGGCATATTTAAGCTTAAAGAAACAATGACTAAAGCTTTTGCAATGTCTTGATACTTGATAATCACTACTTGATATTCACTAATAGATACTTAATAAATGTTCAAACTTAATCTAAAAATCGCCTTAAGAAACCTTTGGAAGTATAAGGGGTACACTGCAATTAACATATTTGGCCTTTCCATTGGCCTGGCAAGCTGTTTACTGATCTTCATCTTTGTAAGGTATGAAACTAGCTATGATAAAGACTTTGCTAATAGCGATAGAATTTATCGTATAGTTACGGAGTGGAATTATGCAGATGGGAATGATTTCTATTCACAGGGCGTTCCACTTCCATTAGCGCCCGCAATGCGTAATGATTTTTCCCAATTCGAAAAAGTAGCTGCGATACAACACAGTGATGGAATTATTAAAGTGCAACCAGAAAATGGCAAGCCCGAAATTAAGAGTTCAGAAGAGGTGTATTATGCCGAACCTGCATTTTTCGAAATTTTTAGTATCAAGTGGCTTTCTGGGTCTCCAAACCAAGCACTAAAAGAACCAAACGGTGTTGTACTTGCAGAAAAGACGGCTAAAACCTATTTTGGTTCTTGGCAAAATGCTATCGGCAAGCGTATTAATTTTGATAGTAAAACTGAATATAAAGTAACGGGAATTATTGAAGACAGTGCGCCAAATACAAGCTTTCCGATACGAATTGTATTCAGTTATGCGTCTTATAAAAGCAGAAATTTAACAGAATGGGGTTCGGTTTCTTCAAATTCTGAGTGCTATGTACTTCTTAAAGCAGGGGTAACCGCTAATCAACTTGCAAGTCCGCTCAAACAGTTCATTAACAAATATGAGCAGGATGATAAGGCACCTGGAAAAGTTGGACATCAATTTCAAGCCTTAAACGATATTCATCATAACGACAGGTATAGCAATTTTGCGGGTACCACAACCCCCTTTAAGCAGCTTATTGGTATAAGTGTTATTGGTTTATTCTTGTTGGTAACTGCCTGTATCAACTTCATAAATCTAGCTACAGCTCAAGCAATTAGTCGTTCGAAAGAGGTGGGTGTTCGTAAAGTAATGGGGAGCAGACGTAAGCAACTTATTTGGCAATTTTTAAGTGAAACTTCACTAATTACATTTATAGCACTTTTATTTGCTTGCGTGTTAACCGAATTAGCCTTACCGGGAATGGAAAGCTTATTTGGGGCAAATGTTACATTCGGTTTGTTTACTCACCCTGTCATTTTCCTATTCTTATTGGCGATGCTAGTGTTGGTAAGTTTCCTTGCGGGATTATATCCAGCCATGGTAATGTCGGGCTTTAGCCCTGCTTTAGCCATTAAAAACCGAGTAAGCACTGCAAATGCTGGAGGAGTAGGCTTGCGCAAAACCTTGGTAGTGGTTCAATTTGCTATCACAGCGATATTGATTGTAAGCACATTGATCATTATTAAACAGATGAGCTATATACGTGATAAACCGCTGGGTTTTGATACCAAGGCGGTAGCTATGATCAGTTTGCCCTATGATAGCCTTAGTCAACTCAAACACGCCACTTTTAGAAACCAAATACTATCGCTAAAGGGTGTTAAGGACCTGTCTTACACTACTGGAGCTCCATCGTCTGAGAACAATAATGAAACCAGTTTTAGATATAATAATAGTTCTGAGTCGGCCGATTTTCAAGTAAATACTAAAGTTGCCGACGAGCACTACTTTGATACCTTTGGTTTAACCTTAATTGCCGGTAGAGCCATTGCAAAAAGCGACACGATTAAAGAATTTGTAGTGAATGAAACGTTGCTTAAGAAGCTAAATGTTAAGCACCCTAACGAAGCCATTGGCAAAATGATAAGTTTGTGGGGGGCGAAAGCTGCTATTGTTGGCGTAGTAAAGGATTTTAATAACTACTCTCTACACGAAACGATCGCTCCGATTGCTATTTTTTCTAGAAAAAAAATGTACAACAAATTAGCCATTAAACTAGAATCGAAAGAATTGGTTGAAACAATGAAAGAAATCGAAAAAGCATATAATGTTACCTTCCCAGATTATGTATATGAAGTGAATTTTATAGACGACCAAATCACCAACTATTACCATACCGAACAAGTAATGGGTACTTTATTTAAGGTGTTTGCTGGTGTAGTTATTTTCATTTCGTTCATTGGTTTGTTTGGTTTGATTTCGTTTGTGGCCACTCAACGAACACGAGAGATTGCAATTCGTAAAGTTCTTGGTGCATCGAATTTGGAATTAATTAAGATGTTAAACAGTTCGTTTTTATGGATGGTATTAGTTGCGAACATGGTGGCGTGGCCAGTAGCTTATATTTTTGTAAAACAATGGCTATCGAGTTTCGAATATCGAATAGATTTAAGCATTTGGCCATTTGTACTTGCGATGATTATTTCGATGTCGATTACCTTAATTACGGTAACCTTGCGCTCGTATCGCGCGGCTAAGGCGAATACGATAGATGCGTTAAAGTACGAATAAAGCACTAAAGTTTATAGTCAGAAAGTACGAAGATAATTTTTTAAAACAGATCAGTGTAATAAATAAAACGGTGTAATGAACCGCGAAACGATATGATAGAACTAAAAAATATAGAAAAATATTACGCCAATAAAGGGGTGAAAAGTTACATTTTACGTCACGTAACAACGAGTATTAAACAAGGTGAATTCGTTTCGATTATGGGGCCTTCGGGTGCGGGTAAATCTACACTGCTTAACATTTTGGGCATGTTAGAAGAACCAACCTATGGAGAATACCATTTTATGGGAGAGGATGTAACCGCCATGAACGAACGTAAGCGGATCGAATTGTATCGAAACCATATTGGGTTTGTATTTCAAGCGTATCATTTAATTGATGAGATGACGGTTGCTGAAAATATTGAAGCACCCTTGCTTTACAAGAAAATACCTGGTGCTGAGCGTAAGAGTCGCATAGCTGATGTATTGGATCGCTTTAATATGGTGGCCAAGAAAGATTTATTCCCCAATCAGCTATCGGGTGGGCAGCAACAGCTCGTAGGCATCGCTAGAGCCCTTGTAGCGCAACCATCTATCATTTTGGCCGACGAGCCAACTGGGAATTTACAGTCTGCCCAGGCCGAGCAAATTATGGATCTGTTTAGAAAGCTTAACCAAGAAGAAAATATCACTATTCTTCAAGTAACACACTCCGAAAAGAATGCACAATTTGGGAATCGAATATTAACGATAGAAGATGGGGTAATTAAAGAAGATGTTACTGTAAGGTAATTAGCTAATTGACAAATTTACGAATTAAACCATGTTCAAGCTCAACCTAAAAATCGCCTTAAGAAATATCTGGAAAAATAAGCTAACAACATCAATAAAGCTTATTGGTTTAATTGTTGGAATGAGTACTGTTGTGATTTTGGTAGCCTATGTATTTTTTGAGTTATCTTTCGATCAACACAACAAAAATGTAGATCAGATTTATCGATTGCAGTCTGTAAATAGTAAAACGCAAAAAGAAACTATTTATTTACCATCAGGACTAGCTAAAATGCTTATGGATGAAATTCCAGAAGTAAGTAACGTAACGATGTTGCGGAGTAATGATGCACAAGTTAAAGTGGGAGATAATTTTTTTAAAGGACATTTGGTCGTTACTGAAAATGCATTTTTTGATTTATTTACTGCTCCACTCGTTGTGGGCGATTCTAAACGTTTGTTAAAAGAACCCAATACGCTGATCATCTCCGAAAGCTTCGCCAAAATTTTATTTCCAAATGGAGATGCGCTTGGGCAACATATTAACTTGGTAAATTATCCAAATGCTTACCAAGTGGTGGGAATGATGAAAGACTTGCCTAAAACATCACATTTTCAAGGAGATTTGATGACTGGAACTGATCTTTCGCAAAAGTTAAATTGGAGAGGGTATTCGGCTATTCCTCAATACATCCAATTAAAAAAGGGTGCATCACCATTAGCCGTAATGAAGAAATTAAAAGCACTGTATAAAAAATACGAATTTCCAGAGAATGTAGAATTAAAGCTAATGCCCTTAAGTAAAATCCATCTTTACTCACATACTGAAAGTGAGATGGAGGCAAATAGTGATATTATCTATGTTTATATTTTCTCAATAGTTGCTTTCTTTATTCTCTTAATCGCTATTGTAAATTTTATTAATTTAACGGTGGCCGCATCAATTAAAAGAGCGAAAGAAATAGGTGTGAAAAAGGTGATGGGTGCCTCTGTTTCCCAACTAAAACTTCAATTTTTAAGCGAAAGCTACCTTTATTTTGCTTTTTCAGCGTTAATCGTTTTAATTTTAACGCACGATCTTATCCCGTTTATTGGCTCGAAAATAGGTGTTGATATTTCTTTATCAGCCATGTTAAATTTTAAAACGATGTTAATTTCATTTACAATTATCGTTTTATCAGGATTTATAGCAGGCCTATATCCAGCAATTATTCTTTCTAAACTCATGCCTATAAAAACCTTAAAAGGTTATACAGGGCACATTTCGGGAAAGTTTGGTTTTAAAAAGGTGTTAATGATTTTCCAATTTTCTATTTCTGCTTTCTTAATTGTTTGCACCTTGGTCATATATTCCCAACTAAATTATATAAAGGATAAGCACTTAGGTTTCGATAAAGAGCAAGTGCTGGTTTCTTCATTCAATATTTTTGGAAAGGGCCTTACCGGTTTTAAGGAAGAATTAATGCATAAGGCAGCTATCAAATCCTTCAGTATATCTTCATTTAATCCAGGTAGTTCTTATGGCGGTTCGTCATCTTGGACAAATGATAAAGATACCACAGTATATAGAGCCGATCATATTTATGCCGATTTAAACTTTATTTCTACCTTAAATATTAAAGTGCTAAAAGGGAGGTCCTTTTCAGCGAAATTTGGTTCAGATATTCGTGATTATGCTAAAGCTGCTGCAAATGTTCCTTACGAAGAATATAAGAAGATCATCGCTCAGCAACCTATTCTGTTGAATGAAGCGGCCGTAAAAATGCTAAACCTAACGAATCCTATTGATACGGTATTGAGTTATGGGGGCTTACAAGGAAAAGTTATTGGCGTTGTAAGCGATTTTAACGGCATGTCGCTCCACCAAAAAGTTACCCCTGTGGTTATTGATTTAGAGATGAATAGCGAAGCGGGGTATTTATATATAAAAACAAACTCAACTCATTTAGCCTCAACAAAAAATAGGATTGAGCAAGTGTGGAAAACACATTTTCCATCCATTCCTCCAGACCTTCAGTTTATGGATTCACATCTCGAAAAATTATACCAATCGGAGATGAGATTAGGGTCTACATTTATCTCCTTTGCCGGAATTGCCATTTTCCTTTGCTGTATTGGCTTATTTGGAATGGTTTATTTCGATCTAGAACAAAGAACGAAGGAAATTGCCGTACGTAAGATTTTAGGCGCATCGGTTAAAGATTTATTAACGCTTCTAAATAGTAGCTTTATTAAAATAGTGATCGTTGCTAACGTATTGGTATGGCCTGTAGCCTACTATCTAGTTAAGGAGTGGTTAAATGGCTTCTATTATCGAATCGAACTATCGTATCTGCCTTATCTAATTGCCATTTCCATCTGTACACTACTTACTTTGCTAACTGTCTCGCTCCAAGCCATCAAAACCGTTAAAAAATCGCCAGTAGATGCCCTTAAGTATGAGTAGTAACCCAATACCCAACCAACCACCCAACAAACCCATAAACTATGTTCAAACTCAACCTAAAAATCGCCCTTCGAAATTTATTTAAGAACAAAGTGTATGCGGCCATTAACATTGGTGGCTTAGCGCTTGGATTAACAGCCTTTGTACTTTTGTTGCTTTTCGTGAATCACGAAACTAACTATGATAAATGGTCGCCCGAATTGAATAGGGTTTATCAACTAAGAGAGCATCACGATTTCTTTACACCCGATAATCAGCAGCACTGGATGACATCTACCGAATCTCGAATTGGGGCATTGGTTAGTGATAAGGTACCTCAATTTAAGCATGTTACAAAATTGGGAATTAGTTGGGGCGAAGGCTATTCTGTTAAATTGGAAAATGCCGATCCTATATTGATTAAAGATATTAGAGATGCCGATTCCTCTTTTTTTAAGGTTTTTCCATATCAGTTTGTGCAAGGTGATCGATTAACCGCTATCAGTAAACCCAATACAATTGTTCTAAAGAAGAGTACCGCACTTAAACTTTTTGGTACAGAACAGATACTTGGTAAACAATTAAAATTACTCATGTGGCGCACAGATGAGGGAAGAACCGTAACGGTTACCGGCGTTGTCGAAGACCCGTCGACCCCACAAAGTGCTAATTTTAATGCCATCTTGCATACAGGCGAAAGGGAGCAAGATCCAGATCAAATTGGTAGTTCTAATTATTGTGAAATATATGCGTCAGCGCTGCAAGAATTAGATACAACTGCTGTGAATAAAGTACTTCAAAAAGTATATGTAGATTATAAAAAAGCTTCTTTTGCACAGCGTGATATTAAATTCGATGATTTTTATAAAAATGGTAAAACACCTGGTCTAAAAATGGTTCCATTACAGGAAGTATATGCTAAACCCGATCTCGCCCAGAATTGGCTCGATAAAATCAAACCCATAATAGCTCTTTCCATCTTTTTACTTTTAGTTTCTATCATCAACTTTGTTAATCTAGCCACTGCCCAATCGGTACAACGGGCTAAAGAAGTTGGTGTTAAAAAAGTATTAGGTGCCTATAAAACGCAATTGGTGATTCAATTTTTAATGGAATCGGCCATACAAACCCTTGCATCCTTATTTATTTGTGTGATTTTGGTGGAGGTATTATTACCTGCATTCAACAATCATTACGAGATAAATTTAAGTTTTTGGCATAGTAAGCAGCTTATAGCTATCCTCTTCCAAATGTTTGGCTTATTTGTATGCATCACTTTCTTAGCTGGTTTTTATCCAGCATGGGTGCTATCAAAATATAATCCAGTTAAAGTATTGAAGGGAAATTACGAGAGTGGCATAAAGGGCATGGCTTTAAGAAACGGATTGGTAATTGTACAATTCATCATCGCAGTAACCTTTATTATTGGAATAGGGGTAATGCAGCAACAAACCAGTTATGTAGCCAATAAAGATTTAGGTTTTAATCGAGACAAGTTAATCAATATCTCAACAAATTATGATGAAGGAGACCCATTTGTAGAAGAAGTAAAGCGAATTCCCGGTGTAAAGTATGTAGCTACTACAACACAGGTAATGGGTAATACATTTAACTCACCAAGAGAAATTACGTTTAAAAATCAGAAATACGATATTAACAATGTTACCGTAACCATGGATGCACTGCCCGCATTAGGTGTGCGGGTGATGAGTGGACGCATTTTTTCGCCAGAATTTATGCAAGACACTATCAATAGTGTGGTAATTAATGAGGCGGCAGCTAATTTATTAGGTAAAAATATGGTTGGCAAAACCTTTACTTCAGGAAAGCAGAATTACATTTTTCAGGTAGTTGGTGTAATTAAAGATTATAACAATGAAGGATTTGATAAAGCAGTTTTACCTACCATTTATAAAGTTACCCACTTGGGAGGTTCCTCAAATACAAATAATTTGCTGATACGTTTTGATAGCGATAATTATAAATCAGCCATGGTTGCTATTGCAAATGCTTGGAAAAAGCATTTCCCAGATTTTCCGATGAAATACATTTCAGTTGAGGATGCTTTCCAAAATGCCATGCAATCTACTCGCAAACAAATGCAAATTATTGTATTGTTCAGTATTATTTCAGTAGGGCTTTCTTTATTGGGACTATTTGCATTATCAACCTTTATGGCGAAAAGAAGGACAAAGGAAATCGCTATCCGTAAAATTTTAGGTGCCTCGAATTTTCAACTGGTAAATATGCTAAATCGCTCCTTCTTGGTATTGGTAATTACTGCCAACTTAATCAGCTGGCCCATCGCTTTTATCGTAACACAAAAATGGTTAGAGAGTTTTGCATATCGCATTGATATGCCGATTTGGCCTTTTGTGATTGCAACGTTATCATCCATCGCTATTGCAATATTTACGGTGAGCTTACAAGCTCGTAAAGCTGCGGTAAATAATCCAGTTGATGCGTTAAAGTATGAATGATGTAAGATTAATCATTCTCAATGCAGAAAATGAAGCGTTACTCAATCTAAAAATAAATCGTAATTTAGGGCATCAAATTTATATCGATGAACCATTGGCTAGTCAAATCAGAACTTCACCAACTTTTTGGGCTAGACTTGCCTTGCATGAATTTTGTCAACGGTTTTGTCAACAACCACACTAAAAACCCCTTTAGATCATGAATAAACCACAATATTGGCTAGTAAAGAGGTAATGTACTAGTCGAAAAAAGTGGATTCAAACCTGCCGCAGGGCATTATTAATTATTTCAAATTTACGAAAAAAGTGCGATTCCAGCAAGCTTTGTTCACTTAGCCCATCTTCCAGCCATTGCTGAAGGCCATGGTGCAGGTGCTTGAGGCTGTCAAGACTGAGCTTTTCTTTAAGGAAGGTCATCGGATCTTTTCTTTGCTCTAGGCTTAGCCAATAGGGCTGGGCATAGGCATCATCGGCTCTGCTCTCAGGATTAGAAATACATCATCATCATCATCATCAATTGACCAAAAATTGAGGGTCTAGTGAAGGGTTGAGTGATGATAGGCAGCGCACACGTAATAGGCACCATCTTAAGGGAGGTTTAACCGTAAAGCTCCTGCTGTCGCGGGGGACGGGCAATGAACAAATGACTTTTTCCGCTGGGCAACGCCTTCTCACAACTGAGCACGCGTTGGATCAGCTCGATGGGGTCGATCTGATAGAACTGGGCAAGGGCGCATAGCTTGGAAAGAGGGATTTCAACCTTGTTATTTTCGTAGCGTTCATAGGTTGGTCGGCTCACGATTAACTGGTCAGCCAGTTGCTTTTGGCTGTAGTGTTTCGCTTTTCTGAGGTGTTTTATGATGGTGCCTGCAAAAATAGTCATGGGGGTAGCTGTTTAGGGGTGTTGGATATCTTAAGAGCATAATATCAGTGCATAAGTTATCGGCAGGAAGGGGGATTTGCAATTGTTTTATACCGAAATGGTAATTTTAGCGACCGAAAGTATGATTTTCGGGACGAAGCTGATAGTTATTTGTGAATTCACTGTTTTTTTGTGCATATTTATCCATAACAATCGAGATATATGTACTCCTGCATAATAATAGATGATCAAGCCCATGCTATCCAAGGGCTGACCCAGTATATCGAATCGGTTCCCGAGCTCAACCTGATCAAAGCCTATACCGATCCGCTGGTGGCCCTGCGGGAAATCGATAGCTTGGGTGTGATCGATGTGCTGTTTTTAGATGTGGATATGCCCATGATCAACGGGATCGAGCTAGGGCGGGAAATCAGGAAAAAAGTAAAGAAATTGGTCTATACCACAGGGTATACCAAGTATGCCTTTGAGGCTTTTGAACTCGATGCAGATGGCTACCTGCTCAAGCCCTTCTCCCTAGGAAAGTTTATCCTATTGGTCAACAAGATATTTCCGGAGCAGCGAGGGGTGAACGCTGGATTTTTATCGGAAATACCTAAACAGAAAGATTTTTTCTTCGTCAAAAGCAAGGAGGAGGAGCTGCAAGTGGTAAAGGTCAACTTCAAAGACATTGTAGCAGTGGAAGGGCAAAGAAACTATGTGCTGATCCATACCTTGGCTAAAAAGATAATGACCCGTATCTCACTGGGGGAAATGGTGAAGTTGCTGGCAGATTATCCGGGGTTTTTGCAAGTGCATCGAAGTTACCTGGTCAACCAACGGCAGATTGAAGTAGTGGATGGCAATACGGTTAAATTGAGTAACGGGACCAAAATTGTGGTGGGTAATGCCTTTCGCGATCAGTTTACGTCGTTTATCGTGGAGTGGTCACTTAAAGCGGGAAAACAGCTGTAATCCCGCAAAAAGTAGATCAACGCTAGATTAGCAGGTAAGTGAAGTAGTGGTCGTATTGGTCGTTTGTGTGGTTAATTCGGTCTCTCTTGCGGCCTTGCCTTTTAGACGTTTAGCGGATTGGTACACAAATAAAGTGCTTGGACTGATTTTTAGGTTTTTCTGTTTCATAATGTTGGATTTTTTATGAAACTTAGCGCTTGTGGAAAGACACTTAAAAAATATTATACCGATAAGGTGTTTTCCTA
The DNA here is from genome assembly GCF_037482965.1 of Pedobacter anseongensis. Lineage (NCBI taxonomy): Bacteria > Pseudomonadati > Bacteroidota > Sphingobacteriia > Sphingobacteriales > Sphingobacteriaceae > Pedobacter > Pedobacter anseongensis. Next base: position 275,902 of record NZ_JBBHKB010000004.1, read on the forward strand.
TACGGAAAGGCTAATTTTCGGGACAGAACCCTAACGTATGAGTTTAAAAATTTGGAAATGGATGGCCGGCAATAAGGTGCATGTGATTGCTTGGGCCTTATATGTTGCCTACGATCTAGGTTTTGCCAGCTTGATCAGTGGGCTCCTGCCCAGTCCGATCATCGACCCCCTTCATTTTGCTATCAATATCTTTTTCTTTTACTTCAACGCCCACGTGACCCTGCCTTGGGCTTTGAAAAACAGGTTTAGGATAATCTATCTATTGGTACCAGTGCTCGCCCTTCAGATGACAGTCTATATCCTTGTGCATTTCGGTTGTGATAAGTTACTTATCGCTCTGGAGCTTATCCATTTAAAGAAGGTATATGTGCTCAGCATTCAGGTCATCACTCGGAACCTGTATCGGGGCATGTACTTTTTGGGTTTTTCTACGGGCTACTATTATTTACGAGTTTATTTGAGCCAGCGGAAGAAAACCGTGGAGCTCGAGCGCGACAAGCTGTTCGCAGTCATTGAAAGGCAGGTTGTGGAGCAGCAACTGGTTAGCGCGCAGAATGCTTTTTTAAAGGCGCAGATCAATCCGCATTTTTTGTTCAATACTCTTGATTTTATCTATCATGACGTTAAAATAAGCTCACCTAGGGCTGGAGAGGCAGTGATTCGTTTATCGGAAATGATGCGCTTCGCCATTGACTCGAGTGAACTGGGAAACACTGTTGAGCTTGCAGACGAGATTGAGCAAGTGGAGAATCTGCTGGCGCTGTATCAGCTCCAAAATGGAAAGGATCTGAATTTGCACTTTTCGTATACTGAAGACGTGAAAGGTCTGCATCTGATCCCCTTGGTTCCGTTGACGTTGGTCGAGAATATCTTCAAGCACGGGGATCTTACGAGCTCCGAAGACATCGCTGTGATACAGCTAGCGGTTATAGCAAATCGCTTCTGTCTGCAGACTCGTAACAGGATTGCAGCCCGTAGCGTTGCCAAGAGCAACCGTTCTGGACTTGCTAATATCCAAAAAAGGCTGGCCAATGCCTACGGCCACGAGCTGGTTTTTCATTATGATATCGTCGAGCAGTATTTTAAGCTGACGATCGAAATTCCCCTGCAGCTTTTGCAAGCGCCGCGCGTCGAAGGAGTAGCTGGGAAAGGTACTGGTAAATGATTGTTTCGTAGATCCGTTGATGGCCAGTGAATAACCGGTTGACGTGCATATGGATCAAATCGGCTAGTAAATTCTCCTTTGTTCGCTCGGTTTCGCAATTTGCCACCACAGCTTCGAAAGCTTCTTTCCATTTTCTCCGTATTCCAGCAGTGGGGGTTAAGGCGAGCTGTTCTAAATTGCCTTGCAGTTGCTGAAAGGAGGCGTTGATCTTTTTGAAGGTAGCCGTGTCCAGCTGCATTTCAGCAGCAAAGCGCTGTGCATAGCGCTGGATAAAGGGCAGTTGTAGCGGTTGGTTTTGAAAACAGTACCGGCAGAGCTCCATCACGGCATGAAGGCCGCTAGCGATAAGTTGGTCGATGGTCGGTTGTTTTTTGAGCAGCTGTAGCACGTAGCGGCTGTCCTGACGAAAGAAAGCTTCCACAAGCGCCATTCTTGTCGATCCATAACGCAGAAGCTCTGGGCGATAGCTGGGCAGCTTGATGTCGCTAATCAAACCCTGCTTTGCCAGCGGGTGAAGGAGCATCTGCAAGTCATTGAGTAAGCTAAGACCCTTTACTGGATCTTTTAAGTACAACCGTAACCGGATATGAGCCGAGGGGTCGGTGTAGCGGATGAAGAACCAGTTTTTAATCAAAGCCGAATGTGTCGTGAGAAATGGCCAGATCAGCTTTATTAGCAGCGCATTAGCGCTGCTGGGATGAACGTAGATTTCTACGTACAACCACTTTGAACCCGGAAGATAAACCTCGGTCGGTGAGGAATGACGAGGAGGATTTGGAACGTACACTGATGCTTTATGATAGAAATTAGCAATATACTCCCCAGTATACTGGTTTTTATGTTCGTCTTTGAGTAATGTCGAGTTATCTAGCAGCGCCTCGGTTAGATAGAACGCCTCGGGCTGTTGTTTTCCGTATCCTAGTAACCCTTTAAGGTCTTCGGCTCGATGCGGGTCGATGGTAAGCGATTGGTCGGTTTCACCCACCTTAAAGACAAAGTCGATTTTCGAATCTGCTAGCCAAGCGGATAAGCTTTGTTTAGTAGTTAGGGCCTGGGTTGGGATTTTCCACTGGGCTGGGGAGACGATGATGTCCCTGAATTCCACTCTGGGATAATGGTCCAGGCCAGGAAAGTACTGCTGCAGGTTCAGCGATAACCTAGTAATTAGTCCTTGGCTCTGAACATCGCAGAGGAAGCGGTAAACCGAGAGATCTGAGCGGCTGTGGTTATAGGATGAAGCGATCCGGGGAATCAGGCGCTTTCCAAGGCTCTTGGATTTCAGGATGACCTGGCCGCCTTCTACGGTTACGAGAATATCCTCCATGTCCAGGGGCTGGGCGTGTTGGGACCAGCTCAAAATAGGGAGCTCTGCGGAATAGAGCAATTGCCTTCGGTTCACGTTGTCAACCTTTTTTTCTGATTGATAGCCCACTTCAAAGAAGATTACACCGGGATTGGCCGCGGTTTCAAGGTCGACAATTTCCCTAGCGAGGGTTTCAATTTCCCCACCGCAGTGGGTAAACCTACCAAGTAAGGAACTGGCCGTACAGCCCCCTCCGTAGGAGAGTACTACCCTGTCCTTATAGCGGTGGAACAGGAAGCTGAGGGTATTGGGGAGTTGGTTTTTTTCTAGGGGATTGTAGGTGAACTCGGAGAGTTCGATGGGCGAACGTTTTAATATCCCATTTAATAAAAACTGCTGCAGTTTTCCGTAAGAGAGGTTTTCCTGATCGGCTTGGCCTCCTAACTTCAGGATGTGGCCGATCAAAGGGTCAGCGTGTCTGGGCTGGGCAAGCCCACCGTAGCCGATACCTATTTCTGGGTCCATTATTCGGGTCAAGGGGATTTCCTGGCTTTCAAAGCGGCGGGAAAAGGCGTGGATGAATTCCACAAGGTCGGGAGGGGTAGGAGACCCAAGTTGGCTAGCAAAAAAAGCAATCAGCGCGGGAAAATCCTTGAGCAATTTGCCCTCAAAGTTGCCACTTTCAATTCTACGTTCGCTAAGGATATAATTGCTGGGCTTTTTAGATACGGGAAGCTGTAAGCGGGTAAAATAATCTTCTCCGGTAATGTTGGGGTGTCGGTCGGTGATCAGCAGCTGCAGATCCACCAGTTGAGCGAGTAGCTTTTTCGCATCAACTGGATCCATGTTAAAGGTTTTCTCTAGTAGCTGGAAGAGTACCTGGGGACTTGTCTTTCGTTTGCAGGTCAATAGAACTAAATTGAGGATGGGCTGGGCGTTTACGGCCGAGAGTTCAAACTGGTTCCCTTCGCACTTGAGGTAGCGGATTTGCTTTGCTGTAAAGTAGAGGGAAGAATTGGTTAAAAAAGCAGTGGCTTTCTCAGCAGAGCGTAGCTCAAGATTGTCTTTTTGACTCCAGTCGATGAATTGATGCTGCTGTAGGGTTTGTGATAGGGTGATTTCTGGGGTAGGATGATAGGTTAGTGGAAGCGTACTGATTGCGGCAAAAGAACCAAAGGGGGTCGCTCTGTATTTTGCACGGTTAAAGTATTTCCAGAGCGTGAACCAAGTCTTTTCATCAAGATGCGCCAAGTCTTCAGGCTTTACTCCCTGGACGAGTTTATGGAATTCGGTTGAGGATTCCTCAATTTTGTCAAGCAGCTTTTTTAATAATTCTTCTAGGGTTTGGTTGGTGCCAAAGGCAGGGGTCCGGCAGATCAGGCGTTCAAATGGCTTCATGTTTTTCATGGTGGAGAATTAGGTGTTAAATTGATTTATTAGTTACTAAAGTAATCGTTGTTGAAAGATAAAGAAATTGCAAATAGGGAGGTGGACACAATAGATCGATAGACGATTGGGCATTTGATGTACGACTATTGATGCTTGGAATGGTGCAAATGAGAATGACAGAGGCTAGATTTAAGGTGCTTATTGTCTTTTGATCCGGGCGACGTAGGCTCAAACTGCTTTTTTACATCAGATAGTGAAGCTGAAATCTATGGATCCCATAATTGAGGAAGATAGGCATAACTCCATGACTTCTATCCAATAATCGACATTGAGGGGGATTATTCGATTTTGAAAAGCTTTACGCCAATATGCCTTTCAGTACGCAATCGATATCAACTATCGTGAGTTGACGGAAGTTGAATGCACGGTGCTGACGGAGGTAAGGGTTATGATTTCGCTCGGGTGCATTGCGAGCAGTTGTGGCAATTATTTTGTACCCTTGAACCTATCGATTTTCCTCAAGAGGGTTGTTGGTGTATACAAAAAATAGATGGAGTAGTTAACCGCTTTTTGAGATGGTTCGCTACGGGCTCGGAGCTAAAATGAGTTTGTTTTTGCTAAATATCTCCATTGGTTTCACTTGAAGATTGTTCTGGTTGAATCAAAGGAACCTAAATATACCTAGCACCGGTTTCGGAAAACCTGGTGCAGATTGATCGTTATCGTCACAGCACGGGCTTTGTCAAGCGATTATAGGCAATAAACCTCAATACAAAAAGGCTTAGGGTAAGGCAAAAACCTGTTGTTGCAAGCAATAGGATCGAACTGCTGTACTTATCGACGAGGTTCAGGATCTGGTTACTGGTGCCGGCCAGCGCCATCAATAATAACATGGACAGAAAGCAGAAAAGGGCAAGGGGAAGCAAAATCCATTTTTCCAAGGGAGTCGGTTCTATCTTTGCCGTTGGGCAATAGTCGGACAGATAGCGCTCCAGGAGCCGCGCTTTTAAAGCTGGATTCGGCGCCGGCAGCGCAGGAAATCCTGTAGCCAGCTGTCTGTTGTACTGCTGGATCTTTTCCAGCCTTGCATTAAGCAGCAGATCGGTGGAGGAAGAGATTTCCTGAGCGAGCTCTGCGGGCAGCTGGCCGTCTACAAAATCCCAAAGCATTTGGTCGGTTATGGTTTTCATGTTCGATAAGTTGATATTTTTGGTTCTAAAAGCTGTTTTATCCTTTTACGGGCCCTGAACAGCCGTGCTTTGATTACGTTTTTCTCCAGGTTCAAGATCGAGGAGATTTCTTCGATGCTCTGCTCGTTGAGATAATATAACTCCAAAACGATCGCATCGGCTTCCCCAAGTTGGGAGATGGCCGTGCGGATTTCATTTTTAAGTACTTTTTCATCTGCTGGGTAGGAGTTCCAGTTGTCGATTTCTAGCAGATCGGTATACTGCTGTTCAAGGTCATCTAGTAAGACAAGCCTTTTTTTCTTTCTCACCTCCGATATCGAGGTGGTAAAGATGATCCGGTAGAGCCAGGTGCTGAACTTGGCCTCCGCTTTGTAGGTAGGCAAACTTTTGAGCACTTTTAAGAAGACATCCTGGGTGATTTCTTCCGCCAGTTGCCGATTATTCGTAGTGAATTTCATGGCCAGGTTGAACGCAAATGATTGATATTGGTCCAGCAGCAGGCCAAAGGCACGTGGGTCACCACCTAAGATCTTTTCGATCAGTGCTAAGTCCTTTTCAACGTTCGGCATCCGTGCTAGTCATTAGGGTCTTTGGGTAATGATGGTCCTGGTTCTAAAATAACGCATTTTTAATGACATTTTTTTTCACCGGGCCCAAGCGGGTCAGCGTGTTCAAGAATGTCTGAAATTCGGTTAGGTTATACGGAATTCCAGTAGTTGGGACATCAGACTCCTTGATCTGTACCGGGGCGACGGTGACTTTAGTTGCAAACCAGGTGACATGCTCTGCGGGAATGGCCAGGCCCAATATCATTCCTGGAAGTCCATTGAAGAGCTCGGGGCCACCGTTGGAAATCACATCGGTAGCATAAAAGGCAACGACATAGATCGAATCCATCAGTAGGCCGTTAGCGCGTTTGCACCGGTAGCCAGCGATTTCGCGTGTTTCGGTCGTTAATTTCCATTTGATGCTGCGCACGGTATCTTTTAGTACATACTGCTTGTTGAAGATTTTCTTTTGGCTACTGAACTTTCCTGAGGAATAATCAGTGAAAACGATGTTGTTTGAGGTAGACTGTCCAATGGGGCTTTTGATTTCCAGTTGTTCCGCGGGCTGGTAGAGGGTGCTACTGCCGTTAAAACTGAGCTTGTAAAAGTACTCCTCGAACTGAGGGTTCTTTTGTTTGTAGTTTTCAAAATTCGCAGGTCCTTCAGGATCATTAGCATAAATTTCTTTTAAGATCGCATAGTTGTTGATCTTCTTTTCAAAAAGGATGGTGCCCTGGTTGGCAACTTTGGTCTGCGCAACAGCGTGTAGGGAGAAAACTGCGATGAACAGGGCAAGATTAATTAAGTTTTTCATTTCTTGTTATTTAGGTGAGGGAAGTAATCCAAGTTTATTGATGTCGTAAATCAAAGTGAGCATAAAATTCCTTGCGATAGTAGTGTAGGTATTTTGAGTGAACCTGTTTTCGATTGTTGATCGGTTGAACCCTTGGTTCTGGTTCAGCAGATCATTCGCAGAAAGCTTTAAGGAAATTCGATCAGAAGCGAGATTTTTAGTCAGTGCGGCATTCCATAGAACCTGATTGAAACTGGTGTACATGGCACTGCTCTTTTGTTGGAAACGAAAGGTAGCTCCGGTGTACAGGCGAAATGATTTATTGATGGAATAGTTGACCGCGGGGATGATCGTAAAGGTAAAAAAGGCTTGGTTGAAAGACTTGTCGAGCGAATTTTTAAAATCGGTGTAATTAATGCTTCCGTAAACAGAAAGGTCATAGACGTTTGGTTTTAGCTTGTTCAACCCTAATGCGTTGGAATAGGCGTTATTGGAGGACTTGTTCATTTGCCCATTGCTGAAGTTAAGTTGCTTATTCAATAGGAAAAGGGCATTGGCAGTCAGGCGAAGATCCCACAAATCAAGCTTTCTACCGTATAAAAGATTAATGTTGGCGTTTGTAGTGTTCCTATTTTTTACGTTCAAGTAGGAATAATTGTTTACTCCGGCGGCCGAACTGGTAAAGGTAGGGACAATCGGATCCTGTATGAGGGCGATCGAACCGTTCAGGAGCAAGGTTTCTTCCTTTTCTGGGATATAGTCTTTTGCCAAAAGTTTCACCGTATGTCGAATGGACGGGTCCAAGAGCGGATTTCCCGTATAAAGATTGAACGGATCCTCATTGAGAGTGATCGGCTGGAGCTGGGCGAGCTCGGGAATGATGTTGTCCAGCGCATATTGTAAAGTAATTGAACGTTGCGAAGTAAAGGCATATTTCGCACGGAATTGTGGCCTGAGGAAGGTGTACTTCCTGAAGAGGGACGATTGATCGATCCTGTTGGTCTGTGACAACCGCAATAGGTTTATTTCTGCGGTAGTGTTTACAGACAGCTTTCCTTTTTTATAGCGATAAGTGGCCGATGCATTGTGGGCAGTTTCGTCGAAACGGTAGTGGCTACTAAGGCGCGGCTCAAGTTCGCTATAGCTCCGGTCTTGGGCCTGATTGAAGGTCTGCACATTGGCTTGGCTGTGGCGAAGAGCACTGGAAAGTTCAAACAGTAGCGAGGTACTGCGCGAAAGCGGCTCGGCATAGAGTAGTTTTGACTGAACATGGACTAACGAATAACGATTTTGCTTGGACTGATCTACTTTTACGGTGCTGTCAATGCTGGTGCTTGGGTCATTGTTGTTAAAGAAGGTACTCAAAGAGGAGAGACGGTCATTTTCAGTACCGGTTTTATACCCTTGGATAGCTTCCAATGAAAAACTTCTTCCCTTTTTTTTTAGTTCTTGGTTCCAATTGAGCCTGGAACTCAGATTCTTTTGTCTTTGTTGATGGGCTAAATTTCGATTGCTCCAGTTCAACAGGTCATAAGCTGGTGTGCTGATTTGCTGGGCGACAGTTTGCTCGGTATCGATTCTGTCTAGGGAGAGATCCACTACCGCTGCTAATGTAGCGCTGGTCGAGGGGTGATACTCATAGCTTACTTCTCCTTTGTGACGAAGGCTATGGTTGTTGAACTGTTGATCATATCGGGTAAAATTGCTCAGTTGGGGTAAATTGGTCTGGACCAAGCTATTGTTTTCGCCCGAGACATCCAGATTGGCGATTTTTGCATTAATATTGATCCCATGTTTGTTTGCATTCCATCTATTGGAATAATGCAAACCACCGGTCTGAACCTCGGGGATGCCTTTTCCGTCAAAACTTCCGTTCCAGCCCTCACCTCCGGCAAAGTTTTCCTCATCCTGCCAACTGAGTCCCACTAGACCATTGTTGCTGAAGATACCGTACATGGCCAGCTTTTCTTTATTTCGGAAAGCGTTCAACATAAGCTGGCCCTGATAATAACCTCCATTGCCTGCACCGCCCTCTATTTTGCCAAAATAGCCGTTCTTTTTGTCCTCTTTGAGGGTAAGGTTTAAGGTTTTTTCTTTGGCATCCCCATCCATTTTTTTAGTCAATGTACTTCCGGATTCTGCTGCATCATAAACTTGTACCTTTTCGACCATATCTGCCCTAACATTTCTGGTGACTAGGGTAGGGTCGGAGCTGAAGAATTCCTCTCCATCGACGAGTACTTTTTTAATGCTTTGGTTTCCGTAGGTAATTTTTCCATTCCCATCGATCCTTACATTGGGCATTTGTTTCAGCAGGTCTTCTACCCTGGCATTGGGTGCGACTTTGAAACTATCGGCTAGAAATTCTATAGTATCTCCATTCATCGAGATGGCCCGTAACTTCTTTCCCTTGATGACCACTTCATTTAAGGTCAGTGACTCTTCTCGAAGGGGAACTATGCCAAAATCGATCACAGCCTGAGAAGAACTATTAATGGAGAAGGGTATCGAGCGATCCTGATACCCGGTCTGGGATACGGTTAGGATAAATGCTCCTGGCCGCAGCTGATTGAACTTAAAATTCCCTTGTTCATCTGCCCTAGTTCCCTTAACCAGTACCGAATCCTTTTGGTTCAGGATGGCAATAGAAGCATACGGGAGGGCTTTACCGGCAAGGGTATCTTTAACAGTCCCTTTTAAGGCTACGGCCGGATTTACCTGAGCCTTCACCACGGTGCAAATGCCACAGGCCAGTAGTAAAAGTATAAAGGGGATGTGTTTCATCAGTTAGGGATTTTGGTCGGCGCTGGAATACTAAGCTTACTTGTTCGTGAATTTCTGTGCGATGATCATTGAAATTCCAGCGGAAAAGGTGAGAAAGACTACGTAAACCAGCATGCCATATCGCTCAAAGAACAATTCATTTACAATAGTGGCCAAAGTGATACCTATGGAGATGCCCGTTAATATAATCCCGATGGTGAGCAACGCTCTAGGATTTTTTTCCTTGGTGTCTTCGTTCCGTTGAAGGCGAATGAGATTTTCTTTGTATTTCAAATATGCGATGCCAAAGGCTAGAAGGAATACACCTGCTATTAGGCTGATCGATAAGGCTTGTACAAAATTCATATGTTGTGGTTTTTAAGTTATACTCCTTAGACGTTTCTCGCAAACCCATGGTTACCGCTTAGCTGAAAATAAATCATCTCTTTTTTCCTGGATCAGAGAAACCAATCCTATGGCAAAACGCCAGCCTAAAAAACTGACCTAGCGCTGCCCTATACGCGCTATCCACGGGATTGGGCTGCCTTGGGGTAAAGGTGTTCCAGTCTTGATTTAAGGCTTTACGCTGAAATTAAGTTTCAGCAGATAGAGTTTAGCTTCGGTATTGGCAACGATGGTCGAATTAAGTTCATTTTTACCGACTTTATTTTTGGTAGAAACCGAAAGCGATATGCTTGCAGTATCCATCGGCTGGATCAGTTTTTTTGAAATATGGAAGTTGGTACATTCACAGTCTGGCTGTATGCTAATGATCCGAACGGGGTCTTTGCCTGTGTTCTGGAAACCAAACTTTCCAACTAATAAAGTGTCTTTGCTAACCGTGCCGAAATCAATGCTCTGCTTTTCAAATGCTAGTTTTCCAGCCAGTATTTTAGTTGTGTCTACCGTACTTACATTGGGAATTTTGTTCTTGATCTTACCCTGGCAGGCAATCAGTAGTGGCAATGCCGCTAGGTAGATAAATCTTGTTTTCATTAGGCTTGGCTTATAATTTAAATCGGTAGATCTTAGCTGTGGCATTTTCGATGTCCAATTTGATGTTGGAATAGAAGTATGGTGCAATGTAGCCTTCCACGCGGAAACCAATGGGTACATCAATATCGGAAATCAAGGTCTTGCCCAGATAGATCTGTAGTCCGTCGGTTGTGGCGGTACGGTTTTTATGGTACCCCCTAAAGGTGAGGTTAAGGTCTTGAAAATGCTTCATAAAGGTGTAGTGTCCGGTTACTTTAACTTGTTCCTTGTAATTCTCGCTAAATTTCCTGGGATCGGTTTGGTTCTTATAGCGAAGGTCCATGTCCCTACCTTGGAAACCGAAGGAATTTAGTACCTCGAAATCGTCATTGACAACATATATAAGCGAATCAACAGGGAACGACGTCAAAGTTTTTTTTTCTTGGAAAGCGTCGATGTATGCATACCCGAAGGCAAGGGTTTGAATGTTCTTTTTATAGATGGGGGGCAATTTGCCATATACTTTTTCTACATAGCCGTTTTCAAGGTTCATTTTTCCGATGATCTTAACATCTTCCGCATAATTGGCCAATGTTGGGTTTAGCTTGGGATGTTGAGAAGCGACTGGGAAATATAGGGTTTCATTTGTGCCAAATATTCTTCCGTTATAAAGCAGAGAAAACATGCCATTGTCCTCTAGGTCTGGATTGTTGATCAGCTGCTGCTGTGTTTTGGAAGAGTGCCAATTGATCTGGAAATCATTAATTCGGTTAAACTCGAGATCAAACATATAACAATCGTATCCCGTTCCGATGAAAATGGAGTTTCCATTGGGAAGGAAGGAAAAAAGCATAATGGACTTTATCGGCAGTTCATTCTTTGCGGTTCCCTGTCCGAGAAAACGTTGGAGTATTTTTCCCTGTTGATCGAACTTATAGACAAAACCAAATTTTGAATCGATGAAATAGATATATTTATCGTAGAGGGCAGTTTGCCCGATATAGGAACTGTTGAACGGTGGTAGGGTGAGCGTGTCGAGCGATAAGGTTTCGAATTTAATGTTTTTGATACTACTGTTTTTCGCACTACTATAGTCGATTGGTTTCTGCTTGCAGGCAGGAAGAGTGATGATCAGCACGAGCCCAAATAGGCAGGCTTTCAGGGATTTATCCATTAGAAGTTAAATGGTGTTAAATGTAATCGGTGGAATAATTATAATAGGGCAGTTCTTTGGTTCACAAAGAACTGCCTTAATCCTCTAATTTGCTTCTGAGTCGTCGCAGTTTGAATTGTAGAGTTGACATAAAATGTTCTCACCGCTAGCACATAGACCGCCACCATTTGAGGCTAGACATTTGTCGTTGCCACCCCAGAATGCACAATAACATTTAACAACAACGGGATTTTCGGTCGCTTTTGCGAAGTTTACTGCAGAAAGGCTAATCAATGCTGTCATAGCCAATCCTTTCATTAGATTTTTAATCATAATTCAATGGTTTAAGTTTTAATTATAAACCAAGCTAAAGACAATTGTCAGGCTGAGCAAATTTTTCCGTCGACAGCCAAATGCTTGGCGTGAATGCTAATTTGTTCACCGTTAAATACGAAAATGGAGGGTTATACAACAAATTCTATTTTAATTGTGGATGATCGACATCAATTGGTCTCGAAATTGATTTCCTAGCGGGAGGGTTACACCCGTGCCCAGAACGATACTTTTGCCTTCAATCACCCTTATATGTGTGATGTTTACAAGAAAAGATCGGTGAACACGGACAAAGGTTTTCGAGGGGAGTTTTTCTTGAACCGTACTAATATTCATATGGGTGGTAATCCGTTGACCAGCATGGTGTATGAGGATGGAATGATCCACTGCTTCCAGGTGGGTTATGGCGGCCAGTTCCAGCTGAACGACCGTTCCTTTTATTCCTGGATTTACAAAAATATGAGTTTGCAGCGTACGGTAATGGACTACTTTTTTCCAGGATATCTTGCTTCTTGTTTTAACTACGCATCTTACAAAGGCCTCAAACGAAAAAGGTTTCAACAGGAAGTCCATAGCGTTGGTTTCAAAGGCAGCCATTGCATATTTTGAATGAGAGGTTGTGAATACGACACCAGTCTCAGGAGGAAGCATCCCTGCAAGCGCAACACCGGATAGCTCTGGCATTTCAACGTCTAAAAAAACAAGATCGGGTTTATTCCTGCTAATTTCTTCTAAAGCGAGCAGCGGACTTGTATTGCTGCCAGCAAGGAGAAGATGAGGGGTTCGTCGGATATAGTCCGACATTGTATCGATAGCATGTTTTTGATCATCAATAACGTAACAGGTTAGTACCATGTAGGGTGTTTTCCACAAGATAATGGAAATTCAGTTTTTTCACAAATGCCATCCGCTAAGGCTAAGCCTGCCAATTGTGCTTGCAATATTTCGATGTTCTTTCAGGACTTCATTTTTTTTAAATGTAGTTACTCTTATTTTTTCCATTCTGTTCCGTCATTTTGCGTTTAAATTCAACATTTACATAAATAGAGGTACAGATTTCAACAACTATGAGCTCTTTTTTGGGTGAGAATGTTTAGCCGAATTAGCCATATTGTTTAGTCAACGCTATTGAGAATGTAAAAAAATAGAGCATTTAGAGTTAAGTATTTTGTTTCTCATAGTGAGCCAGTTTCCTCACCAAGCTGCTGCCTAGACCCAGACTCTACAAACGGTTCCATTTATGCAGGCATTTGCTTATTTCAATAAAGGATAACTATTAATTATGATGCAACTATTTGATTTTTCTCTTCCCCCAATCGATAAGCAGGCGCTGGATTATTTGGATGCTACGGGTAAGTTCATTGTTATTCTGGGTTTGCCACTTGCTTACATACAATATAGAAGGGTGAAGAAGAAGGAAAAGAGCGATCGTGAATATAGAACCTACCATGCATTGGATGAGAAGTATTTAGAGTTTCAAAAGCTGTGCTTGGATCATCCATATCTTAATATTTTTGACATCCAGACTTTGACCCAAAAAAATTGGATGAACAGCAAAAGGAAGAGCTCATTTTATTGACAATGTTGTTTTCTATATTCGAACGAGCGTACCGTTTGTATTCGGATCAATATTCTGCAATCAAGAAAAAAAATGAATTGGCTGGGATTCCTATATCAAGTCTTATTGCGAACGCGAAAGCTTCCTACGGGCATGGGAAATCAGTGGGAATACATTTGATACTGATTTAAGTATATAAAAGAAAACATAAAACTTCAACAGCAGAAAGGATAGGCGGCAATGAAACGAATTTATTTAAAAATGGCTCTCAAACGCAACTCCATCGATACAAGTCTGGCAAATTTCAGTATAGTCAATCAATAACTCTTCTCCAGCTTCGACATCTACAGAAACAACTGAATGGACTATCAGATTTTGCACATCAAAATTATTTTTAGTGTTTGGTGTACTGGAATGGTTTGAAAACCTAGCATTATCTCCGCACAAGTACCAGTTCCCAGTAGTTTCTAAAAAACCATCATAGGAGATGTAGTCAGCAGCTATGGGATCTAGTTTGGCAAATTGCTCCACAGTAAAGAGCCTATCAAATTCTTCATTCCTTTTCCAGTAGACAGTCCCTTTGGGAAGAAACGATTTTGCAAAAAGCCCAAGGCCTTTTTTAGAGGTTGATTGAATAAAAGTTTCTACGAGAAGCACGATAATTAAAAGTTATCCTTTATTGGGAAGCAATCAGTTCGACATCAAAGGCCATTCTTGGATGCTTATCTCGTAGTAGCTGTTTCTGTTTAACACTGTTTACTCTCGTATTAATTGCAATTGCACATTGGTAAACGGGTTCCATCCCTTGCTTAGCATCTGGATAATAGCATCAACAGCGCCTACCGCTTTCTTTTTGATCGATATCCTCTTATCCCTGACTTCTCCAACTCCTCCTTTTCTAGCCCTGTCGGGAATTGCATAATTGTCCGGATCGGGCCAATAAAAATATATGAAAGGTTTGTTGGAATGTGTTATTTTTGCAGGGATCGATAGATGAAATTCCGTTCCGTTCCATTCCTTGATGAAATGGTTTTCGGACTGTGATTTGACATTGCTCGTTTTCATACTGTTTAAATTTTGAAAGTTTAAATCGTATGCACTGCGGAGGTGTCAACGGGATTGTCAGTATTTTTGTCAACGGTTTTGTCAACGATCGAAGAAAAAACACGCTTTAAACCGCTTTAAACATGCAAAAAACACAATATTGGCTAGTCAAATCAGAACCTTTTAAATACAGTTGGGAAAAATTCAATAAAGACGGACGGACATTTTGGGATGGGGTGCGAAATTATCAGGCACGTAATAACCTCAGAGAGATGAAGGAGGGCGATTTGGTGCTGTTTTACCATAGTAACGATGGTAAAAATGTAGTAGGTGTTGCAAAAGTAGTTAAGGAGGCATATCAAGATCCAACTACGAGCGATCCAAATTGGGTAGTGGTAGATTTAGTGCCAGTTCAGGCGTTAGATAAGCCTGTAACTCTTGAGCAAATTAAGGCCGAAGAAAGTTTAAAAGATATATCTTTAGTTAGACAAGGAAGATTATCGGTAATGCCTTTAAAAGCCACAGAATTTGATAAAATACTGGAAATGGGAAGCTAGTGAAATCAATACATATCTATCTTATATTCTTTTTATTAGTATGCTCTATCTCAAGTTTTGCTCAATATAAAAAATATGAAGTAAAAGTTGTGCTAGATAGTATTAAAAATGTTAAAGGTACGCTCCAAAAAGTATCAGGAGAGGGAATTGCTGTAGAAGATTTTCGTGGTAATTATTATATTTTTAAAGCCAAAAATATTGTCAAAATCAAGGTTCGTTATAAAGGATTAACAGTTGTAGAAGGTTTAGGTACCGGTGCAGCTATCGGAGCTGCAGCTGGTGTCGCCATCTTCTTTACGGGCGATGGTGTAGATAGCTCTTTTGATAAATTCGGCGACAAATTGGCTGGGACTGCTTTTTTAGCTGGAGTTGGTGCTATTGGTGGTACACTTGGCGGATTGCTAGGGGAAGCGCTGAACACGAAGATAATTCTGTCCTTATATGGCGATACTCAAAAATTCAAAAAAGAATACCATAAGCTTGAAAAATATTCGAAAGCGTATGATTTAGAGAAGCCGGCGATAACTAAGAATTAGCTAAATTTATTCTTTAAAAAACAAGGCTTTTAACTCACTCGCATCATTGGGTTCCATTTTTCCACCTAAAATTAAACGTAGTTGCCTACGACGTAATGCGCCATTATACAATTCAATTTCATCGTTGGTTTCTGGTTTTAGCTCTGGAACAGGAATTGTTCTTCCACTTTGATCTACTGCCACAAAAGTATAATATGCCTCATTTGATTTTGCTCTCGTTCCAGACGGAATGTTTTCTGCCCAAACATCTAAACGAACTTCTACTGAGGTATTAAATGATCGGGTTACTTTAGCTTCGATGGTAATTACATCACCCAGTTTAATCGCATGTTTAAATGATACATTGTCAACCGATGCCGTTACTACAATTCTATTGCAATGTTTTTGAGCAGAAATCGCAGCCGCAATATCCATCCAATGTAATAAACGACCACCCATTAAATTGTTCAAGGTGTTGGTATCGTTTGGCAATACCAGTTCGTTCATAATGGTGAATGATTCTTTCGGATGTTTTACTTTTATGCTCATAATGTTGCAAAAGTACGGAAAATGTGGCAGAATGCGAAAGGCTGATAGCTCATGGACCATCATCCATAAGCCTTCAGCCCACAAATAATGTCATTAATCAAGAACTTTTCTTAAGCTTTACTGTTATCTTACCTAAAATCCATTTATGCAAAACCAAACGCTCATCCAATATTTTCATTGGTATTATAACGAACCGGATAATTTGTGGGTTAAGGCGGCTAAAGAAGCCGAAAATTTAAAGCAACTCGGTATTACCACCGTTTGGTTTCCACCAGCAAATAAGGGAAGTAATGGGGGCTATTCTGTAGGCTACGATTCGTACGACCTGTACGACCTTGGGGAATTCGATCAAAAGAATACGATTAATACCAAGTACGGTAGCAAAGATGAGTATCTTGCTGCTATCAAAAAACTTCATGAAAACCAAATTGGCGTTTTAGCCGATACCGTTTTTAATCATAAGGCGGGTGGTGATGAATTAGAAAGCATAACCGTTAGAAAAGTAAACGAAGAGAATAGAGAAGAATTTATCTCCGAAGAAATGGAAATTGAAGCTTGGACTAAATTTACCTTTCCCGGACGAAAGGGTCAGTATTCAAATTTTATATGGGATCGTCAATGCTTTAGCGGCGTAGACTGGGCACAAAATTTAAACGAATCGGCAATCTTTTCCATCATAAACGAATATGGAGATAGTTGGGAGAACGTTCCTTCTAAGGAATTGGGAAATTACGATTACCTTATGTTTAATGATATCGACTATCGTAACGCTGCGGTTAAACAAGAGTTAAAAAACTGGGGACATTGGTATTACGAAACCACCAAAATAGATGGGTTTAGATTAGATGCGGTAAAACACATTTCGTCTGATTTTGTGAAAGAATGGATAGATGATATGAAAACTACATATGATCGGGATTTCTTTTTTGTAGCCGAAAATTGGAATATTGTTGATGTTGAAGAACTGGAAGAATATATTGAAATAACTGGAGGTAGAACACAATTATTCGACTCCTTATTGCATCATAATTTTTATTTAGCGTCGAAAGCCGGGAGGGATTACGATTTGAACACTATTTTCGATAATACACTTGTGCAAAGAAACCCAATGATGGCCGTTACCTTCGTCGATAATCACGATTCTCAACCTCTTCAAGCTTTGGAATCGTTCGTTGAGTTTTGGTTTAGACCCTTAGCCTATGCTATGATTTTGCTGCGAGAAGGAGGTATACCTTGTGTTTTTTACACGGATGTTTATGGCGCAAACTACGAAGACAATGATACAACTGTAGAATTAATTGGCGTTAAAGAACTTCATGAGTTGTTAAACATCAGAACCCATTTTTCTTATGGTACTCAAATCGATTATTTGGATCATAACAATTGTATTGGGTGGACAAGGGCCGGTGATGAAGAACATCCAAATTCAGGCATTGCGGTAGTGATGAGTAATGGTGATGAAGGGTTTAAAGAAATGGAAATTGGTGCTCAATTTTCAGGAAAAACATATATTGATGCGCTAGGATATAGACAAGAAGAAGTAACCTTAAACGAGAACGGAAAAGGAGAGTTTCGTTGTAATGCAGGAAGTGTTTCGGTTTGGGTGCTTAAAAGTTCATTGATGATTAATGAACCGATGAACGAACTTGGCTGAAACCCACTAATTCTTCCCATCTGCCACCGGGTTTGCGATAATACACAAATACTTGATAACTGTTGTCGGTTTCAAAGAATGAGCCTTCAAAAACCGTATCATCGAATTTTCCATCTTCGGTAAGCCAAACATATTTATAATCGTATACTCCTTGTTTTAACTTTAAGTTTATAAAATATTTCCTTTTAGTTAAATCGTAAACTAATTTATTTGCAGGTTCAATGGTATAATTATTGAATCGGCCTAAAACATAAATCGAACCTTTATTATTAGGGGGTATAACACTTAAACTAAAAATAACTTTTGCATAATCGCTATCCGTATCACGATCTCTTCCATCTTGGTTACGGATAAAGAAATTCCCATTTTCATCGAATTGGTTGCTATATTTTGAAGTACTTAACGTACCATCCGTAAATAATACCGCAGTGTTAATTGTGTCTACATAAATATCTTGAACATGTTCTGCTTTATAGCGAAAGCTACGGATGTCGAATTTCCTGAACTCGTTTCCAGCCCAAAATTCATTCGCATTTAATTCATTATACACCAACGATCCTGGTTTAATAAAATTCGGTTCTGTGTTTAAAATGGCTGTATTTGCAACAAAGTTTTGCATCACCACTGCTTTAATATCTTGAGATGGGTTTTGAATAGGCATTTGATGAAAAAGAGTGAAATTAACTTTCTGCTTTTTATAACGATCGGCCACGTTACTACTTGCAACGATTTCGGCACCTACATTCAAAACTGGGTCGAGTACATAAAATCGCTGTGAAATAACGGGCTTATTTTTATCACCATTTTCATACACCTTTAGCAGGTAATTTCCAGCAATCTTTGGCTTAATTTGTTCATTTGGAAGTTTGAGCTCGTAATGGGTAAACTTTTGCAGCGTATTAAAAGAATATCGGTACTTGGTGATGATATCTTCATTAAAACTTTCTAAATAATCGATTGGGTTAATTTTGGAAGCTTTCCAGTCTGATGTACAATGTTCTACCGTATAGCTAAAACCACGATTACCACCTCTTAGATCGTCGAAACCAACGGTTAGCGTTTCGCCACTTTTAAGGGTATAAAGGGGAATAGATTGTTCTTTTTTAGTATTGTAGCATTCTACTGTTTTTATGCTCGTTTGGTACACTTTATTTTCATAAACAAAAGGTTGATTTTGCGCAAATCCTTGCAAAGCAATGAAAATAAACAATAAAAATGGTGCTAACTTCAAATCTTTCAATTTATAATGACTCTAACCACCTAACCCTCCAATTCCATAATTTCGCTTGCTAGTTCTTCCCATGTTTTTTGGGCATGATCTAACAACGTTTTCTCCGCTAAATAACGCTTATTTGTTTCATCTAGTTTATGGGCATTTGAATAAACCTCTTCACTAGCCAATTCTGCCTCTACCGCTTTAACGCTTGCTTCGAAGGTAGCAATTTCTTCTTCGGTACGTTTTAACTTCTCATTAAGTTTTTTTAGTTGCTGTTGTGCATTTGCAGGAGCTTGTTCAACAGGTTTTTTCTTTTCTTCTGTAACAGGTTTTACCGGAATGGGTTTCGGTGCAGGAATTACTCTTTTGCTATTCCATTCTTCATATTCTGCATAGGTACCCGGATATTCTTTAATTTTTTCTTCCTCAATAAACCAAATCTTATTCGCTACATGATCTAAGAAATAGCGATCGTGGGATACGGAAATGAAAGTACCTTCGTATTGTTGTAAAGCTTGAATTAAAATATTTACCGATTGTATATCTAAGTGATTGGTAGGCTCATCCAAAATCAAGAAATTCGAATCTGTGGTTAACGATTTCGCTAGAGCTACTCTAGATTTTTCGCCTCCAGATAATACCTTAATTTTTTTGAAAACATCATCACCAGTAAACAAAAAGCAACCTAAAATACCTCTCAGTTCAGTATCGGTATGCTTCGGAGCAAAAGCTTGCAATTCTTCTAAGATGGTATTCTCTAAATGCAATGACTCTAATTGGTGCTGTGCAAAAAAGGTAGTGCTAACATTATGGCCAGTTTCAATTTTTCCGTCAAAACCTTCAGTGCCTGCAATCATCCTTAACAAAGTAGATTTACCTTTACCGTTTGCTCCAATTAAAGCAATTTTATCGCCTTTTTCTATTACACCTTCGGCATCATCTAAAATATCGACGTTGGGATAGCTTTTCGAAGCATTTTCAATTCGCACAACATGTCTGCCAGAAGGTTTTGAGAATTTAAAACTAAAGTTTACGGTAGGATTATCGTTATCAACATCTTCTACACGTTCCATTTTATCTAAAGCTTTCATCCGCGATTGCGCCATTTTAGCCTTACTGGCTTTTGCCTTAAAACGTTCGATTAAACGCTCTTCTTGTTTAATCTTAGCTTGTTGATTTTTAAATTCTCCCTTTTGAATTTCGCCGCGTAATTCTTTTTCTTCTACATAGAACGAATAATTTCCAGCATACACGGTTAGTTTTCCTTTTCTAGATTCTACAGTTTTACGAACAATTTTATCTAAGAAATACCGATCGTGAGATACAATCACAATTGCTCCTTCAAAACCACCCAAATAGTTCTCTAGCCACTTAATTGATGGTAAATCCATGTGGTTGGTAGGCTCATCAAGTAAAAGGATATCAGGAGTTTGCAGTAAAATTTTTGCTAACATTACACGCATCCTCCAACCTCCAGAAAAGGTATTTAACGGTCGATGTTGATCTTCGGTACTAAAACCTAAACCCGCTAAAATTTCATTTGCACGGTATTCAATGCTATACCCATCCAACGCTTCAAACTCTTGTTGTTTGTCGCTCAGCTTATATAAGGTCTCTTCACTGTAATCGGTTTCAATTTTCTTTAACAGTTCTTCAATCTCATCGTGCAATTGGTTTTGGCGCTCAAAAGCCTCCATGGCCACATGCAAAATGGTATGATGCGATTCGTAAGAAAGTAAATCTTGATTTAAATAACCAATTTTTAAATCTTTAGCCATCGAAATGCTGCCCGATGAGGGAGCATATTCGCCAACAATAATTTTTAGTAAAGTAGACTTTCCGGTACCATTAGCACCGATTAAGCCAACTCTATCGCCTGGCTTAATGTGCCAGTTTGCTTCGTCGTATAAGGCCCTAGAGCCAATTAAGAAGGTTAAATCGTTTATAGAAATCATTTCAAGCGCAAAAATACGGATTTTTGATATACAATCACTAACCTATTCCCCAATTCCTATTTCCCATTTCCTAAAAATTAATATCTTTGCCCCATGTATCGCCTCGTTAAACCTGTCTTTTTTCAATTTGATCCAGAAAAGGTTCATTACTTTGTAGTTAAGCGATTAAAGTGGTTTCATGATTATTTTCCTTTAGGGAAAACTATTCTACGCAGTTGCTTCGATATTCATTTAAAAGGTTTAGAGCGGGAGGTTTTCGGATTACAGTTTAAAAATCCGGTAGGCTTAGCTGCAGGTTTCGATAAAAATGGCGAATATGTTGAAGCTTTAAGTAACCTTGGTTTTGGTTTTATCGAAGTGGGTACTGTAACTCCATTACCTCAACCGGGTAACGATAAGCCCCGCATGTTCCGTTTGCAAGAAGATAGTGCCATCATTAACCGAATGGGTTTCAATAACAAAGGGGTTGATGTAATGGCAGAGCGGTTACGCTTATTAAAAGAAAAAGAGCCAAACATTATTGTTGGTGGCAATATAGGCAAAAACAAAAATACCCCTAATGAAGATGCTACTAGCGATTATATAAAATGCTTCGATCGTTTGTTCGATGTGGTCGATTATTTTGTAGTGAATGTTAGTTCGCCAAATACACCTGGATTAAGAGCGCTCCAAGAAAAAGAGCCCTTAAAAGAATTACTTAATACGCTACAACTACGCAACCGTAAAAATGATGTATCTCGCCCTATACTGTTAAAAATAGCACCCGATTTAACCAACGAGCAATTAGACGATATCGTTGAGATTGTAAAAGAAACACGAATTGCTGGCGTAATTGCAACAAACACTACCATTGATCGTAATGGCCTATACACCGAAGAACAGCTTAAGAATGAAATGGGGGGGCTAAGTGGTAAACCCCTAGCTAAACGATCTACTGAAGTTATTCGTTATTTAGCTAAAAAATCTGAGAAAGCATTTCCCATTATCGGTGTAGGGGGCATTCATTCTCCAGCAGATGCGAAAGAAAAAATAGCTGCTGGTGCTTCTTTAGTGCAGCTTTATACAGGCTTTATCTATGAGGGACCAGGGCTCATTAAACGAATTTGTAAAGAACTGGTAGTTTAACTCTTTTTAAGTTGCATTTCGGCCCTAAACATTGTAATTCTAGCAATGAGATCTAAAGGCATGGGTTGGTTTAACGGAAATTGTACCGAACCTTTTGCGCCTTTATAGGCGGATAGCTCTTCCTTAAAAGCATCAATCCCCTGTGGGGCAGGATACAAACCGATGTGATTTTTATAACCAGCAAAATGGATTAAATTTCCATTTAGGTAAAAGGTTGGCATGCCATAGCTTATTTTTTCTGTTGCCTCTGGGGCAGCATGTTGTATGGTTTCGCGAATTTGTTGCAATTGCTCTTGAACATGGGCAGGGAAGCCCGCAATGTACTCGTCGATTGTGGTTAGCTTTGTTTCCATGAACTAAAAATACGAAACAAAAATTATTTTGTCGAAGAAATTTTATACATCAATACACCATGTGGGGCCGCTTTTCTAGTTATAAAATTTGAAATCGTTGCATTTTTCTTCGTCCACAAATCGCTAATCACCACTTTTCCAGTTTCATTAATGTCTTTTAGGTTAAGGGTTAGTTCAGCATCAACATCTTTTTTATTGAATAAAATAACAGCTTTTGATCCGTCGCTTAATTTCTTAACCCAAATTTCGTAATCTTTTTCATTAATTATTCGGCTTCCCTGTAGGCCTGCTTTGTCTTGATTAATGGCGATTACCTCTTTATTCATTAGAATGGCCTTAATCTTTGGCTCCATCGTTCTCACATCAACGCTCAATAATAAGGGTGCTGCAATTAGACTCCAAAAGCTAAACTGTGCTTGTTGCTCTGCCAAGGTTTGTTCGTTTTTGCGTGGATAGCCCACGATTAAATTATCGGGATCGTTCCAATGGCCATTGCCGGCGTAAGATTCTTTTCCTACTACCTGTTGTAAATTAGCGTACCATAGGTTGTAGGTAACAACTGGATTTCTATCAATATTCTGAACGATATCGCCTCCAGTGCGCCACATAGTGGCCACTTTACTCGCCCATAAATGGGTGTCATTGCTGCCAAATACACAAACTTCGTATTGCATTTGTCGACCAGTTTTTTTGATCGCATTAATCATTCTCAGGTTTAATTCTTGATCACTGTGACCTTCTTTTTTGCCGCAGGCATCATATTTCAAATAATCAACTCCCCATTCTGCATAGGTTTTTGCATCAATTTCTTCGTGATTATAACTTCCGGGATAACCTGCACAAGTTAAGCTACCGTTAGAAGAATAAATACCCAGTTTAAGTCCTTTCTTGTGGAGATAATCAGCAAGCTGTTTAATTCCACTCGGAAATCTTATTTTGTCCGCAAACTGTCTGCCTTCTTGATCTCGTTCTTTTGCCATCCAACCATCATCCAATTGAAGAAGGGTGTAACCGGCGTCTCGAAGTCCAGTTTTAACCATCGCATCAGCAACTTCCTTGATTTGCTCCTCGTTGATGTTGTCGATGAAGGTATACCAGCTCATCCATCCCATGGGCGGGGTTGGTGAAGGAGCTAATGACTGTGCGGAAAGTGATTTGATCTGTAAACTAAAAGTGCTGACTAAAATTAATAGCTTTAAATATGCCTTCATTTGGTTTGGGAATAATTAAATGAATTTAGCTAATGGGATCGATGGGTATACTATAGTAGTAATTTAATCCATTATTTTAATAACTGCAGATACTATTCTTCGCCTTCTAAATATCCTTTTAATGCGGTGTATAGGAAATAGGTCCAGCCCTCATTGAAATTGTTTGAGGAGAAGTCTTTTCCCGATTCGGCAAAAGTTTCTAGTCCTGTATGCGTTATTCGAACTAAAGTTTTGTCTTCTTTTTCAAAAAGTTCCCAGGTTACAATTGAGTTTCCCGGATAGTTGTCATATCGCCAGGTATAGGCTATTTTTTTGTTTTCGATCACTTCAATTACTTCGCATAAATGCAAATATTGGATACCGTCTTCAGGTCCGCCTAAAAAATTGAATTTAAAACCGACTTTCGCTTTAAAATTTTCAAGATTAAAGTACCATTTTTTCATTTCTTCATTAATGGTTAATGCATTCCATACTTTGGCGATAGGGGCGTTAAACAATCGTTCTACAATTACAGGTTTTGTACTCATTTTTATTATGGTTTAGGTTTAACTTTAAATTCATCCACTAAATGAACTTCTAAGGCATCCAATTTGTTGGTCCAAAAAACTCTATATTTTTCTATCCAATTCGAAACTTCACTTAATTTTTGAAATTTCACATGGCAGATTCGTTCCCTTCCATCTTTTTCGATCGCCACTAGTCCACATTCCGTTAAAATTTTAATATGTTGGGAAACGGCCGATCGGCTCATTTCGAAATTATCGGCAATGGCATTTAGATTTAAAGCGTTAAATGCAATCAAATTTATAATTTCCCTTCGTGTGGGGTCGGCAATTGCCTGAAAAACGTCTCTTCTCATAATATGTAAGCATTTGCTTACAAATATATAGGTAAGTAATCACTTACGCAAATTTTTAAAGAAAAAAATTTTCAAAATGGTTAATGGAAAATGGGTGTGGATTTGGGCGCTTAAATCGACCGCAAAAGACGTAGAGAGCTGTTAAAAACCCAAAAACCATGACGCACAAAAAAGCATCCTAGAATTAAATCAAAGATGCTTTTTAATACGTTAAAGAAGACGAACGATTAAGCGGAAGCGGTAAGTTTAGCTAATACCTCATTGTTTTTAGCTAATTGATCTTTGGTAGATTGTTTCGAACGACTTCCTAATTCGATGTTAGTAGCTAATTTCAACGTTTTAACTTCTAAACGAGAAACATTTTTATTGTATCTGTCTTTTCTTTTTAATCTTGTAACTGCCATGATAATGCGTTTTTTATTTCTTAATTAATATAAACCTGAGGTCGAGAGCGGATTCGAACCGCTGTAGAAGGTTTTGCAGACCTCTGCCTAGCCACTCGGCCACTCGACCCTTTAAATTCAAGGTTGCAAAAATAGTAATTATATGCGAGGATGCAAAAAGAATGCGAATAAAATTAGGTGAATACTTGTTAACATATTAACGTTTTAAGCTCAATTTTGCTAATTCACTGCAGATTATACCTGCAGAGATGGCAACATTTAGTGATTCGGCGCTCCCGATTCGCGGAATAGTAATGGGAATAGTAATCTTTTTAATCAACTGTTCAGAAATGCCATGTCCCTCATTTCCTAATAAAATTAATCCATCGCTTCCCCAATCCGTATCGTAAATGGAGTTTCCTTCGAGTAATGCTCCAAAAATGGGCAGATTCGTTTCCTTCAAAAAAACAGTTAAATCTGTATAAAAAATGTTCATTCGTGCCAGCGAACCCATGGTAGCCTGTATGGTCTTAGGGTTAAAAACTTCTACCGTATGTTCAGAACAAATAATGGTGTTAATTCCGAACCAATCTGCTGTTCTAATTATTGTTCCAAAATTACCCGGGTCTTGCACGTCGTCTAACACCAATGCGAATTTATTTTTTAACGAGCTCGCCTCTAATTTTTGGCCGGAAGGGATGTTTACCAATGCAAGAATACCTTGAGGCGTTTGAAGTGTACTAATCTTCTCCAATTCGGCGTTGTTTACCTCGAATAACTTTATATTTGCTGGGAATTTAGGTAAAGATGAGAAATAAGTAGGGTTGTAATAAATACTATGCAATTGGTAATTTGAATTCGTAAATTCTACAATAGATTTTATACCTTCAATACAAAATAGCCCATTTTCTTTTCGGTACTTTTTTTGATGTAAAGATTTAATAAAACTGATTTGTGATTTTGAAAGCATACACGTATAACTATAAACAACAGGTACAAATTCTTACAATATTACTATTTATTCTTGTTTTTATAGCAGGTTGTTCTTCCACAAAGTATATTCAAGATTATCAATCTATCGTAACCAAGGTTAAAATAGATAGTGTAGATAAGCAATTTCTAGAGCAGGCTAATAATTACGTTCAAAAAGATATTAGGCCATCTGGGGTAATCGGTTTAAATGTAAAGGTTTATAATATTTTCAATACTAAGAACGGCAAATACAAAACAGCCAATATCAAACCACTAGGCTCGCCGCCACCAATTTTGGATAGTACTTTGGTAGAAATTTCCCGTAGTCAGATCGAAAAATTCTTGAAAAGTAAGGGATATTTTAATGCAAAGGTAAAATCTGAAATCAAGGTAAAGAAAAAGAAAGCTGAGCTTCGATTTGTAGCAAATCCGGGTCAGCCTTTCTACATAAATAAATTAACTTACGAAATTCCTGACCCTATTGTTAAATCGCTCTATTTATCAAAGAAAGCAGCATTTACACATTTGCACGAAGGTAAGCGGTACGACGAAGATTCATTAGCCTACGAAAGAGATCAGATTTATCAGGTGATGCGACAAAATGGATATTTTCTTTTCGAACGTCCATATGTACGATATGAACCAGATTCGAACCAGAACAATAGCAAAGTGAGTGTGAAGTTAATTATTGATAATCCGCTTAATGGAACAAAACATAAGGTATTTACGATAGACACTTCGAATGTAATCATTGCCGAAAATTCAGAAGGGTTTTTTAATCGTGATCGATTATCAGATTCCTTAAAAAATAAGCGAGCATTTAGAGGTATTCGTTATATCGATCTCTCGAATAAGTTTAGAAGAAACCCAATTGTACGTTATAATTTTATCCGAGAAGGCGAAATCTATGATATCACAAAAGAGAATTTAACCTACGATAGGCTGTATCAGCTTAATGTGTTTAAGAATGTAAAAATAGATTACACTTTGGCGAAAGACAGTAGCAACAAGATAAATCCTGTCATTTTTTTAGTTCCGCAAAAGCGGATGAGTAATCGTGTTGAAGGTGAGATCCCCTTTAACAGTGGTACAGTAGGCTTTACACTGAGTAATACCTACATCAATAATAACTTTTTAAAAGGAGCTGAGCGTTTTCAATTTCAGGTAAAAGGCGGATTACAGTCGAGAAGAGGGGATGGTAAATCGATATTTAACGATATTTATCAACGCGATTTTTCGGTTAGTGCAAGTTTATCTGTTCCGAGACTCATGATTCCTTTTGTTAACATCCCGATGATGGGAAAAAATGGAATGCCTTATACCACATTTTCAACCAGTTATTTATATGCATTGCAAAAGGACATAACCGATCGTCGAATTTTTATTAACTCGGTAAGTTACGATTGGGTAGAGACGAAATCGAAATTACATTCCTTTACTCCGCTTAACGTCGAATATCGCTTTGGTAGCATACTAATCGATACTGTCGATAAAAGTGATATCAATAAATATAACGCAAATAAACAATTATTAGAAAGTAATTCTTATAATATCAAATTACTAGGACGTAAAGACTTTACCCTTGGGATGAAGTATGCGTATACCCTAAACGGTGAAAAATTATTACAAAATAGTTCATTTGTTTACTTTAAGGGCAATATAGATATAGCGGGTAACCTTTTACAACTTACCTCCAACGCCTTTGGTACTAAACACGATGCTAAGAATGGTGATTTCGGGAAGATTTTTGGCCTGCCTTTTAATCAATATCTTCGTCCCGAAATAGATGTGCGTTGGTACAAAAACTTGGGGGGCGACCGACAATTTATTGCGAGGCTGAATACGGGGGTAGGTTATGCGTATGGAAATTCTATTTCGGTGCCTTTTGAAAAATTATTCTACGCCGGTGGTTCGAGCGGCATACGTGCTTGGCAAGCTAGAACTTTGGGGCCTGGGAATTATAATCGTGATGTAATCCCAAGTGCGATTGCAAGAAACTCATCGTTCGGTATTGATCAACTTGGGCAGATGCGAATTGAAACCAATTTGGAATACCGTTATTTACTGGTAAATAAGTTATTTGGGGGTAAATTAAAAGGGGCTGCTTTTGTTGATATGGGAAACATTTGGAACATATCTTCCGGTAATCCTCGGCCAGAAACTTATTTCAAACTCGACAAATTAGGCAAACAGATCGCTATCGGTACTGGTTTAGGATTTAGGTACGATGTAGAATTTTTTGTGTTTAGATTCGATTTGGGTCTTAAACTTAAAGATCCTCAATTCGTAGGTTCAGAACAATGGGTAATTAGCAAGTACCTAAACGGAGGAAAGACATTTAAAGAAAATTATTTTATTACGCACAACCCAGATGTGTATCGTTTTATGCAATATAATTTCGGGATTGGATTTCCTTTTTAACAACTCAAACAATTCTTATCAACAAATATGGTAAACGGCAGTTTCTTGATATCTCGAAGCAACAATAATTTCTGTGCCATTTGCATGTTCGTTAAATAAACGTTGCACTAAATCCGGACAATTGTTATCTTTACTTAAGTGAGAGAGAAATAAGTGGCTTAAATGGGCTGATTTATAGGTTTTAAATAGTGCTAATGCTTGTGCGTTAGATAAGTGACCCTGACCGCCGCGAATGCGATTTTTTAAATAATAGGGATACTTGCCGGTATTAAGCATATCATCATCATAGTTTGCCTCTAAGAATACGGCATGACATTGTTTAAAATTTTGAATTACATGATCGCAATGTTCACCAATGTCAGTAAATACGCCGATGGTTACTGTCTTGGAACGTATGATGAAACTATGTGGTTCTGCAGCATCGTGCTTTTTGGGGAAAGCAATAATTTCAAGCTCGCCCAGCTGTATTGGTGTGTAGGCATTAAAAGCATGTACTAAATGTGGCTGGATTTGTTGTTTTCCGCTTAATAGGGTAGAAGGGGTAATATAAACGGGTAACTGATATTTTTTAGCCAGCACGGATAGCCCTCGAATATGATCGCTATGCTCGTGCGTAATGAAAATGGCTTTTACATTACCCATGCTTAGGTTTAGTCGTTGCATCCTTATCTCGGTTTCTTTACACGATAAGCCAACATCAACTAAAACTGCTTCGTTTCCATTACCGATATAGAAGCAATTGCCATTGCTTCCTGTATTAAGAGAAGAGATATAAAGCGACATAAGTAACAAAGGAAGTGAATTCATTGTAGATATTTTAAGAAAATTATAAACAATCTTATCAAAACATCTGGTTAAGATTCGTGTTTTTATGCAAAGACCAATCATGGAAGAGAAATATAACAATTCAACACAACAGCGACCTGAGGGTGCAAGGCCATTGGATGCAGCAATTATACCCATTGATGTTCCAAAATATATAAATCAATTAAAGCATGAGGAAGCTTACGATAGGAACGGGAAAAATGCAATAACCGTTTTTAAATCTGAGCGGATAACCGTTACATTAATTGTATTAAAGAAAGGGCAGGATTTCCATCCTGGTAAAAATGAAGATACTGCAATTATGAGCGTTCAGTTAATAAGTGGCGAACTTACTTTTGAAAGTTTAGGCACTTTAACCCACCTAAAGGATGGGGAATTATTAATGCTTCATCAGCAGCTATCATTTAAAGCAACGGCGATTTTGGAAAGCAGTTGCCTTTTAACCTTATTTAAATAATAGTTAATTTAAATAGAAAGGAATGCCTAACAAATTGCGATTCAGCTATTTTTGTGTAAAAAGTGGTTTTAGGTATAATTAGGGCAATAATAAATAAATGTTTAGATACTTGTTTATTCGGTTTAAATGATATATTTGAAATTAAATTAAAAATAAAAACATGGAAAAATTCTCAAAAGTTAAAGAAGTAATCGCTGCAATTGAAGCAGATGCAGAAAAATTTTATAATGGTGGTAATGCAGCAGCGGGTACTAGAGTACGTAAAGCAATGCAAGACCTTAAAGGTTTAGCTCAAGATATTCGTACAGAAGTAACTGAAAAGAAAAACAGTGCGAAATAGTAATTTCCGGGTTTAATCATTTTTGAAACCTCGATGAAAATCGGGGTTTCTTAGTTTTTACGGAGATAGTTATTAATTACTTCGGTAAGATCTTTTGGTACCTCAGCATTGCTCCTTGCTTCTAAATTATGTTGTGCAGAATTATATTTTTCGATAAATGTTCCGCTTTTACGATTGAATTTTAGAAAACCTTCCTCAAAATACCGCTCTTCTACTTCTAATGATGAATCCATGGATCTAAAGGTAAGCGGACTCGCTTGTTGAAAATCTTTACTCACTCGCATCCATTGATAAATTTTGGATACATCCTCATCCTGTGGTAAATCATTTCTCTTGATCTCCAAAATATATGTATCGGTGTTCTCCAAAAAATAGATACAGGTAAACGCTGGCGACATTTGATTAAATTGATTTGATTAACGAAAATACATACAAGAAAATTTTTTTGATAAAGATTTTATCAACATTATAACAACTTATAGGTAAACTTGCTTATAATCAATTGATGACATTTTCTATCTCAGCAGCAATTTGATTAATTTTAGGTAAATTCAATTCTAGTTTTGGTTGATTATCTACGCCATGTTTATAGTCATAAAAAGGAAGATCACCCGCCTCAATTTCTTCTTCTTCCAATAATTTCCACCCGCCTTCAAACGCTTCAATAGCGCCAATAATTCCTCCGTAAAAGACAATTTTATAATAATTTTTCTCTGGAATAATGGTGAGCGTTATTTCTTCTTCATTATTTTGAATGTGAATATTAAAAGGCTGCATATCGAGTTATTAAAATAAAGCATCCCAAATTTCGAGATGCTTTATGAAAATTAATTAGTTAAATAAATCCTTATTCTTCTGCTGCCGCCTCGTTAACACAGCTCATCGCAAGTTCAGTTAACGCAACATCAGTTTCCTTTTCATTATCCAAGGTTTGTTGTAATAGATCCTGCACATCGCTATGTCCCATGGTTTCGGCAAAGGTTCTTAACGTTCCATAGCTAGCGATTTCATAATGTTCCACTTTTTGAGCTGCTAATATTAATCCCGCATCGCGCACCATGGTATCCTTATCGGTATCTTCCATAATACTTTTTGCTTCTTCCAATAAGCCAGCCATTGCATCACATTTCTTTGCTTGTGCTTTTTCACCTAATAGTTCAAAAACCTGCTCTAACCTAGAAATGTGGTCTTGGGTTTCTTTGGTATGCTTTTCAAAAGCTGCTGCTAAATCGGTACTTGTTGCTGCTTTCTGCATTTTTGGCAATGCTTTTGCCAAATGGTTTTCTGCCCAATAGATATCTTTCAATTCATCGATAAAAAATTCATGAAATTCAGAATTTTCCATTTTTCCTGTTTTGCCCGTAGGCATTTTTGATTTGTTTTGTGTTTTAGTTTCCATGGTATATAGTATTTATGAAAGGAACACAGTACCTAGAAAAAGGTTTTGAAAACAATATTCCAGAACGGAATAGTTAAAAAATATAAAAACTACTTTAGTGTTCCCGACGAGATTCGAACTCATATCGATGGTACCGGAAACCATAATTCTATCCATTGAACTACGGGAACATTTGGCAAACTTAGATAAATTGTCTTTTATATGCAAGACAATTAGTAGACATCTAAAGGTTGCAACGATTTGTTGCGTAAACGTATGCTTTTACCTATAGATTTTATTTAATATGCCTGCTAAGCGAATTGCTGCTTGTTGCATTCTTTTTTGTACAATAGGCATGTGTTTTTGATAATAAGTGTCATCAATGGTTTTATTGTTCATTTGTGCTATTTCAGCATATAAAACGGTGCTTATTTGATAGCTCTCCCACATCCATACCATTACGGGATCTTTTTGCCATTGTTTTATGTCTGTTTCTGAAATGGTATCGAACTTAATGGCAAGTAGCGCAGCACTTAAACCTTCTTTCTCTAACATTCTCGTATCCCAAAGACTATGTAAATTGGTGCCCTTTCCATTATAGTTAACTTGAATTGTACTTCCTCCTTTATCTTCTTCTCTGCTGATGTGCATAGGTTGATGTAGATCGCCCACAAAGTGCATCATGAATTTAAGTGCATTTATCTTTTGTTGCTTTGTAGAATTATTATTAGTTAATATTTTTTCTTGATTGATTAGCTCGCTATACACATTTTCGGATTTCAAAGTATCTATATATTTTTGAAAATCTTCATAATTTAACCCTAATGGAAGATTTAAGAAATGCCAATTGGCTGTGTTCGCATATTGGGGTTCTCTACGCGCATCATCAGCCCAAGTGCAGGCTTCGGAGATGGAGGTGTCACCTAGGAGGTCTTTAATTGCTAATTTTGCATTCGGTGTAAGATGGTTTTCGGTAAGGAAGCCGATGGTACGATGCCCCGTGTAACCCCATGATACTAACATTAGGGTTAAACAAATAGCTAGGATAGGATAAAATGATTTAAGTTTCATTGTAGTTTTTTAACCGCAAAGATAATTTATTGTCGCTTTGTTTCACCATCTAAGAAATCTAAGGTCACCTTAAGTATTAGACACCCGATCTCATATCTCAAATCTCACTTCTCAAAACTCATATCTCAAATCGCTCGAGTCATCTCCTGTAAAAATAATCGCTCTTCTTCATTTAATGACGGACTCAATTTTTCGAACACCAGCTGATGGTAGTTATTTAGCCAATCGATCTGACTTTGTTCTAATAATTCTTTATTAACTATACTCGTGTCTATAGGAGCAAGCGTTAACGATTCGAAGGCATAGAATTCATTAAATGCGTTGGTTTCGTCTTGGATGGTTAGCACCAGATTTTCTATACGAATGCCATGTTTGCCAGGGCGATAAATACCTGGTTCAATAGAAGTTATCATTCCCAATTCGATCGGAATTGGAGTTGCTCCCCCGTTAAATACTTGTGGGCCTTCGTGTACATTTAAGAAATAACCTACACCGTGACCCGTGCCATGTCCAAAATTAATGGCATAATCCCATAATGGCCTGCGTGTAATGGCATCAATAGCATAACCACAGGTGCCTTTAGGAAACCGAGTTTTGCACCCTTCAATCATACCTTTAAGCACTAAGGTATAGTCTGTTCGCTCTTCTTCGGTGATATTACCTAGTGGAATTACTCGGGTTATATCGGTAGTTCCGTAGAAATATTGCCCGCCAGAATCTACTAAAAACAACCCATCTGCTTGTATTTCTGTATCGCTCTCTGGGGTTGATGCATAGTGAGGTAGTGCACCATGTGCTTTATAGGCAGCAATCGTATTAAAACTTTCGCCAAAAAAACCTTCTTGCTCTGCGCGAAAATCTCTTAACTGAGCAGCTGCAGAAAGCTCAGTCATTTTAATATTTCCGACATTTTCTTTCACCCATTTTAAAAAGCGAGTAATGGCAACTCCATCTTTTTGCATGGCAATGCGTGTATTTTCTATTTCAATAGTATTTTTACGCGATTTTAAAAAGGTAGAAGGATTAGTTTCTTTGATAATTTTTACAGAAGATGGAATAAGCTTAAATAGAGCAAGGCAATTTCTTCTCGGATCAATTAATATACTGCTTTCGGCTTTTAAAAAAGGAAGATCTTTTGCAACGGTATCATAACTTAAAATTTCTACTCCACTTTTTGTTAAACTCGCTTTTTCATGGTCACTCAACTTGTCATTTTGAATGTATAAAGTAGCCTCATTTTCAGTGAGAATGGCGAAGCTTAATACCACAGGATTGTATTTTACATCCCTTCCACGTAGGTTAAAAACCCAAGCCATATCATCCAAAGAAGAGATTAGGTGATAATCGGCGCGGTGCTGTTTCATCACTTTCCGTATTGCTGTTAATTTATCTTTGGTAGATTGACCCGTAAATTCGTCGGCAACTAAAAATGCAGGCTCTGAAGGTAGGGCAGGTCGGTCTTGCCATATAGGTTGAAGATAATCTTTATGCTTAAATTGAATTTTTTTATAGGCTAATATTTGATTAAAGTGTTGTGCTAATGCAACAGAAACCATTTTTTCGTCGAATGCCACTACCTCCGATTCTTCAAGTACTTCGTCAAGCCAGCTAATGTATTCAGGAGTATGTTGGGCTTTTAGCTTTACCAATTGATAGCCGCTTCCAGCTAATTGCTCTTCAGCTTGTTCAAAATACCTCGAATCGGCCCATAAACCAGCAAATTCTTGTGTAATTACAACAGTGCTAACCGAGCCTTTAAAGCCTGTTGCAAAAGAAATGCATTTATAATGATCAGGCAGGTATTCGCTAATATGCGGGTCGGCCGAAGGAATAACATAAGCATCAACTCCATCTGTACGCATTTGATTACGGATGGCTTGTAATTTTTCTTTAAAAGTCATATTGCAAATTTGGGAAAGAAATAGTTAAATAATAAGAAATTTTAATAATTGTATAACAATTTCATAAAATTTAGATTAGTTTTAATATTCCTATGATTGAATTTAAAGCGCAAAGTAGATTGATTATAGTGTTAGTAGTGCTAGCCGCTCTAACGCTCATCTTGATTAATTATTATTCTTCGAAAATTAAGTCCGGAGTTAGGTCATACATCAATGGTGAATCTGCGTATTCAAAAGGTCAAAAAGATGCCTCATTAAATTTAACCTATTATTTAAACACTAAAGATCCGTCGTTTTGGAACAGTTATAAGAAATCTTTAAAAGTTCCTATGAGCGATAATAAGGCTCGTCATTCGATGATGAATAACGAACCCGATTCAATCGCTTTTAACCATTTCATTAATGGAAAAGTTCACTCATCTGATATAGGTAATATTATATGGATGTTTAAGAACTTTAGAAAGGTTACAGAGTTTAAAGAAGCGGTTAATTTGTGGGCAAAATCTGAAGTGCTCTTGCTTGAGGTGGATAAACTTGCTGAACAATTTAAACGTAACGTTGACGATGAAAAATTGAAGCAACAGCTTTATAAAAAAATAGCTACATCAAATCTTATCCTTACAGATCAAGAAACAAATTTTTCTATTGCATTGAGCAATTTAGCCAGAAAAATTGAAAAATTATTGAACTGGGTAAATGTGTTAGTTACCATTTTAATTGTTGGAAGCTTATCGAGCTATTTACTGTTTATAATTGCTAAATTATATAAATCTAAATCCGCACTCAAAATAAGCTATGATAAGGTGTTTGATTTAAACTTGGAACTTGACACTTTTGTGTATAGCTTATCACATGATCTAAGAGCCCCCTTAAATTCACTGCAGGGATTAGTACAGCTTTCTATTTTAGAGACAGATGTATTAGCCATTAAAGAGAATATGAATTTGATGGATAAATTGCTAAAAAAACAAGATTTATTTATTAAGGATGTGATTTCATTATTACAACGGAGAGATTTAAATCCTCAACCTATAAAGTTCGATTTAAAGGCGCTGGTTGAAGATGCTATTTCACTAAATAAACATAATACCGATAATAAGGAAATGAATACGGAAATACAGATACCTAAAGATTTGGAAGAAATCTATAGTGATGTAGTTTTTATTAAAATTATTATCAACAACTTAATATCCAACGCATTTAGGTACAGTGATCCAACGAAAGAGAATCCATTTATAAAAATTAAAATCCAAAGAGATGGGGCTAACCTAGTGATTAGCATAGAGGATAATGGCATTGGTATCTCAAACGAATTTCATGAGAAAGTTTTCGAAATGTTTTATATACTTAATGCGAATAAAAGAGGTACTGGCTTAGGTTTATATATTATTAAACAATCTGTTGAGAAATTAAAGGGTAAAATTTATCTTGATTCTATTTTAGGAGTTGGAAGTAGGTTTACGATAATCCTGCCAATACAGCAGGTGCAAGTTTTGTAACAAGATTTCGATTGGAGCATCAAAATAAAAAAATCAGAATTTGCAAAATCTAATCCTTAAAAAAATCAATAAAAAATACGGTTCCAATATCATCTTAGCATTCGAACAGTGGAAGATAAATGCTGGAGTGTTTTGGTTAAAGGGGGGTAATGGTACTGGTAAGACTACCTTGTTTCGTATTATAGCTGGTCAAACCCCCTTTAGCGGGCAAGTTTTTCTAGATAGCATCGATTTAAAAAAAGACCCGATTAACTTTCGGTCAAAAATAAGTTATGCCGAGGCGGAGCCCCAATACCCATCCTTTATAACTGGCCAAGAGTTAATTAATTTTTATAAAGAAGTGCGAAAAGCACAGCAACCTGTTATTGATGAACTAGTGACAATTTTTGAAATGACCGAGTTTTTAGATCAAAAAATCGGTGGTTATTCGAGTGGAATGCTTAAAAAACTTTCGCTAATTTGTGCCTTTATCGGCGAGGCTGAACTCTATATTTTAGACGAACCTTTAATTACAATTGATGTAGAATCGGCAGCGAAATTATACCATCTGATTTCTTTAAAAGCAAAACAAGGTAAAAGCTTTCTATTGTCTTCGCATCAAGAAATTGATGAGAAAAGGCTAAAAATCGATGGAATTTTTCAAATCAAGAATAAAACCATTAGCCCGTGCTAAAATTGCTAACCAGAACCATTGTGTTTGCATTTTATGAACAGCATGCCGGTCTGTTCTTAGTAATTTGCTATCTCTTATTCGGTGCGGTAGAAGGGGCTCAGTTAATTAGTTATCACTACGCTTTATTAATTGCCATTTGCTCGTCGCCTCTAGTATTGCTGCTCGTTTTTTTAGTATGGATAGTTTATGCCATAAAGTGTTATTTATTTGTAAAGCAGAAATTGGCCTTGCCAACATTCAAATTTGCTACAGATTTAACTAAGCTTAACATAGCTCCACAGCATCAAATTTGGCTAAAAGTTGGAGCATTTATGCTGATGCCCATTTTATGCCATGCTACACTAATTTTATATATCTCGATTCGGCATCAATACCTTTTTACTTTTTTTGTAACCATAACTGGGCTATCTGGAATATTCGCTGTATTTTCTTTCTTAATCGTTAAAACGAGTACTTACAATTTTAGCCCAGGAAAAACTTGGCTAAATGCGGGATTAATTAAAACAAAGAAACCGTTTTGGTCTTGGCCCTTATTTTACCTGTTTAACGAGCAACCGTTAATGCTCTTTGCGTGTAAATTGGTTTCTTTACTAGCCTTTAAATCTATTCTGTGGATGTTTGCCGATGTTGGGGATGATATCAGGGTGTTTTTAACGGCAATGATGGCCGTGGTATTAAGTCACGCCGTACTTTTAGTGAACTGGGCAAAATTCGATGCCACCTTTTTATCTTTTGCAAGGAGTTTAAATTTTACTACATTAAAACGATTAACCTATTGGTTATTAGTTTTGTTCATTTTATTGATCCCCGAATTAAGTTTGTTGAGTTGGTTAACTCATTTTTATGTACTTCGGGTAGGAGTTGCCACAATTTTCTGCTTATCAACGTTGTTTTCCTTATTCGTTTTAGTATATCTCTTAAAAGCTGATATGGATCGATATATGAAGTACCTGTTGTTCTTCTTTTTCGGTACAATGCTCACTATTTTAGCTGGCTATTATGTGATTTTTAGCATTGGATTAGGGCTAATTGCTGTAATGGTTTTTATACGTTATTACCCAAAACTCGATTTAAAAGAGCTGGCTTAAATGCTGTAGGCTTTAATCATTTCGGTGGTTACTTTGCATGCCTTTTTGGTTGTTAAATCGATCATTGCATAATCAAAAACACCATCTGAAGCCACTTTACCTGTTTCTTTGTTGATGATTTCGAATTGTACTGTACAACCTTTTTCGTTCATTTCGAGAATGCCTGTTCTGATCTGCATCACATCGCCCATTAAAAGTGCACGCTTAAAGCTGATGGTTACTTTGGTTACTACCCATCCATATCCATTTTTAGCAAAGTGTTCCCAACTCATTCCGTAAAATTTATCCATTTGCTCATAGCGGGCGGCCAACACATAATCCAAGTATTTGCTGTTATGTACATGGTTAAACATGTCGATATCGTCTGGACGGACAGTTAATTCGCTTTCGAAAATGCTATATTGGTTTTTGATCATGTTTGGCAAATATACAAATTTGCTAATCATCAAATTTGTTAATTAGCTAAGTAAATGGTATCTTTATGTAAAGAATGGGCAGTTAAAATTAAATGATATCCGTACCCTTCGTGAGCAAGTTGCCTCAGAAGGAGAACGTAAATTCGTAGCTATATCTGGTAAAAAAAACATATCTTTTGCTGAACTTATGTCTTTTTATAAAATAGTCATAAATGCTATTGCTATCAGAAACATTAATAAAAAGTAATTCTAGTACATGCATACATTCGTTGCTTTGTGGCTTTTCTATAAAAAACTTATTCTTCCATCCCTAGTGCTGTCAATTTTATTAGCTTTTCTTGGTGCAACGCCAATTAAGTTTAGTTTTGGAGTTGGTATTGCTTACATGTTCCTAACGCCTGCATTACACCTATTATTTTACGATATGAGCCGGCCAAATGAATACTATTTCTATGCTAATTTAGGGATAAGTAAATTCAATCTGTGGGTTAACACCGTAGTGGTAAGTTTGGCCATTGGTTTAATTCTAATGATGATATGAGTGCTTTGATTGCGGATAGCATAACTAAAGACTTTGGTTTGCGCCAAGTTTTAACCGATGTTTTTATCACCATGCGACCCGGGGAAATTATTGGCCTTTTAGGAAGAAATGGATCTGGAAAGTCTACCTTAATGAAAATTATTTTTGGAACCTTGAAAGCCAATCACAAGTACATTAAAGTAGATGATGTATGTGTTAAAACGGTATCTGATAGCAAATATTTAATACAATATTTGGCGCAAGATAATTTCTTACCTACGCACATCAGCATCGAAAAGATAATAAAGGTATTTTGCGACTTGAAAAACGCAGCGATCTTGTTTGAGAAAGCACAAATCAAACCCTTTCTGTCTGTAAAAAGCAATGAATTGTCTAGTGGCGAAAGAAGATTGATTGAAATATTTTTGATCCTGTATGGTAAATCTAAATACATATTACTCGACGAGCCGTTTAATGGTTTAGCTCCATTGCCTATCGGAATTATAAAGGAGGAAATTAAACTGATGGCAAAAGAAAAAGGTATTCTCATCTCTGATCACGATTACATTAATGTTTTAGAAGTCTCAACCTCCTTAATATTGTTGCGTGACGGAGCGGTTAAAAAAATTAGAAATCATCAAGAATTGATAGATTTTGGCTATTTACCTGTCCATTATGTCCCTAATTCAATGCCCCAAATTAGCTAATCATCAAATTTGCTAATTAGCTAATTATGAAGTATCTTTGCGCTCAATTAATTAATTTATAAACTTTAGTATCATTCAAGAATGTATTTAAGTAAAGAAAAGAAAGCCGAAATCTTTAAACAACACGGCGAAGTAGCAACCAACACTGGTTCTGCAGAAGGTCAAGTAGCGTTATTTACATACCGTATTGCGCACTTAACAGAACACTTAAAGAAAAATCGTAAAGATTTCTCTACACAGTTATCACTTCAAAAATTAGTAGGTAAACGCCGCGGTATTTTAGCTTATCTATTTAAAAAAGATATTACTCGTTATCGTGCTATCATCAAAGCTTTACAGTTAAGAGATATCATTAAATAAGAAGTTTTTATCCTTAAAAGCCATTCTATTAGAGTGGCTTTTTTTAGTTAATACTCAAAAATAAATATATAAACAAGGTCTATTAAAAAGAGGAAAAATAGGCCACAACTACTTTTAAATGAATGTAATAAAAAAATCGTTCGATTTGGGCGATGGAAGAATTGTAGAAATCGAAACAGGTAAATTAGCGAAACAAGCTGATGGTGCTGTAGTGGTTAAAATGGGAGATACCATGTTGTTAGCAACAGTTGTATCCACAGTAGGTGCCAAACCAGGTACCGATTTTTTACCTTTATCGGTAGATTATCAAGAAAAATATGCGGCAACTGGCCGTATTCCAGGCGGGTTTTTACGTCGCGAGGCAAGATTATCAGACTACGAAGTGCTAATTTCTCGTTTGGTTGATAGAGCGTTACGTCCGATGTTCCCTTCAGATTATCACTCAGATACACAAGTAATGATTTCATTAATCTCGGCTGATAAAAATATTATGCCAGATTGTTTAGCGGGTTTAGCAGCATCTGCAGCTTTATCAGTTTCTGATATTCCTTTTAACGGACCAATCTCAGAAGTGCGTGTAGCTAAAATTGACGGTAAATTGGTAATCAACCCATTGGCTAGCGATTTAGAACGTGCAACTTTAGAATTTATGGTTGCTGGATCGGCTCATGATATCGGCATGGTTGAGGGTGAGTGTGATGAAATTCAGGAAGATGAAATGGTTGAAGCGTTGAAATTTGCGCATGATGCTATTAAAGTTCAATGTGCAGTTCAAGTAGAATTAACAGAAGCAACAGGTAAAACTGTAAAACGTGAATATAGCCACGAAGATCACGATGCTGATTTAAGAGCTAAAGTTTTTGCTGATACTTATGATAAGGTATATGCAATTGCAAAATCGGGTTCAAACAAAGACGAACGTAAAGCTGGTTTCACGGCCATCATTAATGAGTTTTTTGAGGCTATGCCAGAAGATACTGAAGATTTAACGAAAGCAATGGCCAAACATTATTATCATGATGTACAGTACGATGCGATTAGAAATCTATTGTTAGATGAAGGCATCCGTTTAGACGGCCGTAAAACTACAGAAATTCGTCCAATTTGGAGTGAAGTAGGTTATTTACCAGCAGCACACGGCTCAGCGGTATTTACGCGGGGCGAAACCCAATCGTTAACTTCAGTTACTTTAGGTAGCAAAGACGATGAGCAGATGATTGATGGTGCTTTCGTGAATGGTTATAACAAATTCTTATTGCACTATAATTTCCCGGGCTTTTCAACTGGTGAAGTTAGACCGAATAGAGGCGCTGGTCGCAGAGAAATTGGTCACGGAGCTTTAGCGCAACGTTCGTTAAAGAAAGTTTTACCTGAAGGCGAAGCTAATCCATATACTATCCGTATCGTTTCTGATATTTTAGAATCAAATGGTTCATCATCAATGGCAACCGTTTGTGCAGGTACATTAGCGCTAATGGATGCTGGTATTAAAATCAAATCTCCGGTTTCTGGAATTGCAATGGGTTTAATTACGGATGAGAAAACTGGAAAATATGCTATTCTTTCTGATATTTTAGGTGATGAAGATCATTTAGGTGATATGGATTTTAAAGTTACGGGTACGGATAAGGGTATCGTTGCTTGTCAGATGGACTTAAAAATCAATGGTTTATCTTACGAAGTATTAACTAAAGCTTTATTGCAAGCTAAGGAAGGTCGTTTACACATCTTAGGTGAGATGAAGAAAACTATTGCTGCACCGAACGAAGACTACAAACCTCATGCACCACGTATTGTTTCATTAAGTATCGATAAAGAATTTATCGGCGCTGTAATTGGCCCAGGTGGTAAAATTATTCAGGAAATGCAACGCGAAACTGGTGCTTCAATTTCTATCGAAGAAGTTGGTAACAAAGGTATCGTAGAAATTTTTGCAGATAATAAAGCGGCAATTGATGCTGCAGTAGCACGTATTAATGCGATTGCTGCTAAGCCGGAAATTGGTGCAACTTACCAAGGTAAAGTAAAATCGATCATGCCATTTGGTGCTTTTGTTGAAATTATGCCAGGTAAAGATGGTTTATTGCACATTTCAGAAATCTCTTGGGAACGTTTGGAAACCATGGATGGTGTGTTAAAAGAAGGCGATAAATTAGAAGTTAAATTGCTTGATGTAGATAAACAAGGTAAAATGAAACTTTCTCGTAAAGTTTTGTTGCCTAGACCAGAAAGACCGGC
This sequence comes from Pedobacter anseongensis, assembly GCF_037482965.1. Classification (NCBI taxonomy): domain Bacteria; kingdom Pseudomonadati; phylum Bacteroidota; class Sphingobacteriia; order Sphingobacteriales; family Sphingobacteriaceae; genus Pedobacter; species Pedobacter anseongensis. The sequence continues at coordinate 317,359 of NZ_JBBHKB010000004.1, forward strand.
TCCTCAGTCTTAAGCTTATGGTCCGGATTCGGGAAGTCCGAATGTCCGAGAATATTTCAAAACCCTTTCAGTTCACTGGAAGGGTTTTTTGTTCAATAAATGAATGGATATCTCCTCGCTATGCTACGTTCGATATGACGAATAAAGTAAAAATTTTGTAACTTGCAACAAGTACTCTTGAATATGAAACACATCATCGCCCCATCTTTGCTTGCTGCCGATTTTGCAAACTTACAACACGATTGCGAAATGATTAATGAAAGTGAAGCAGATTGGCTTCATATTGACATTATGGATGGGGTATTTGTACCTAATATTTCTTTTGGTTTTCCAGTGCTAAATTCAATAAAAAAGCATATTAAAAAGCCATTAGATGTTCATTTAATGATTGTTAATCCCGATCAGTACATTACGGAATTTGCTAAAGCTGGTGCGGCAATCATCACTGTTCATTACGAAGCTTGTGTGCATTTGCACAGAACTATTCAATTAATCAAAGCTGCAGGGTGCAAAGCAGGGGTAGCTTTAAATCCGCATACCCCTGTTGGCCTGTTAAAAGATATTTTGGTGGACTTAGACCTGGTATTAATTATGTCGGTAAACCCAGGTTTTGGCGGGCAACAATTTATCCCTCAAACGCTCTATAAAATTGCGGAACTGAGACAGCTTACCTTACAAGTTAACTCCAATCTCATTATTGAAGTAGATGGCGGCGTGAGCATCTCGAACATTGAAAGTTTAGTTAAGGCAGGAGCAAATGCATTTGTGGCCGGAAATGCAGTTTTTGCAGCACCCGATCCAGTGAGCATGATCGCTGAGCTAAAGAATGCGAGTATTGTTTCACAGCAAATTTAATTTTTTGAATGCTCAAGCTTCGCCTGTTCATTTTTGTCATGTTATTAGGCTTTACATTGGTAAATGCCCAACCGTTGGTAAAAGTTACAGGTACGGTTTTTGGTGTCGATACTAAACCTCTACCACAAGTTACGATAACGGTATTGGGTCAGCAAGAATCTACGTTAACCGACCAAAATGGGAGCTATACCATTTATTCTAGAACCACTACCTTTACCTTAAAATATGCGCTATTGGGCTATCAGCCAGCCTTAATCAAAGTTAATGAAAAGGTAGCGGGCAGAATAATGCGAGAAGTAACACTTACGGCTAATGTGAACGAATTGGAGCAGGTAACCATTACCAATAAGCAAAATCAACTCAGCAATTCGAGTACCATTAACATTGCCGATTTATCGTCTTTACCGTCTGTCTCCGGTAACTTCGAGTCGATCATTAAAACACTTCCAGGCGTGTCTACAAATAACGAACTAAGTTCTCAATATAGTGTTAGGGGCGGTAATTTCGACGAAAATCTAACTTATGTAAATGATGTAGAAATTAACAAACCTGTATTAATTAGAAACGGGCAACAAGAAGGATTAAGTTTTATTAATAGTGATTTAGTAAGTCGTGCCAAGTTTTCGGCTGGAGGTTTTGAAGCTAGATATGGTGATAAGTTATCGTCGGTTCTCGATGCAAAATACGATCGACCAGATAGCAATCAACTTAGCGTAAATGCTGGATTTTTAGGTGCTTCGATTGTGCTGAAAAATTTACAAACGAAAGATTTTTTATTACTAGGGTTGCGGTATAAGAATAATACCAGCGTACTCAGTACCCAAGATAATAAAGGAAGTTATCGGCCAAATTTTGGCGATGCCCAATTACTTTATCAATATAATTTTTCAGATAAGTTTAGCTTAAGCTTTTTAGGTAATTTAAATGGGGGTCGATTTAGCTTAATTCCTGAAGATCGAGAAACTATTTTTGGGACATTAGAAACCCAATTGCGCTTAAAAGTAGCTTATAACGGTCAAGAAATAGACGAGTATAGAACCGCTGGCGGAGCCGTAACGGCCACGTTTAGTCCACGCCCTAATTTAGTGATAAAATGGATTAACAGTTATTTTAATACACGAGAGCGAGAACGTTTCGATATTGAGGGCAAATACTTATTTGATGAGCTTCAAACTGATTTTACTAGAGTGGGCTTAAAAACAATCAGTACCAATAGAGGGATAGGAACCTACTTAAATTATGCACGAAATAATTTAAATTCTGAAGCGCTAAGTTCAGAAATTAAAACGGAACAGAATTTTGGTAACCATGTGTTTTCATGGGGAATACGAGCCGAAAGAAATAATTTTGATGATCGACTTAACGAATATCACTTAACTGATTCTGCTGGCTATATTTTGCCTAACAACGCCAAGAAATTTTACTTAGAACAGTCAATTAATGTTTCAAATGCTCTCTCGATAAATAATTATACTTCTTTTGTACAAGATAGCTATAGCTTATCGCGAAATACTGACCTTCAATTAGGTATTCGAGCTAATTTCAATACGCTAACCGAACAATTATTGTTAAGCCCCCGGATGTTATTGGCATACCGGCCTACAAGCAACAATAAAATTATCCGTTTTAGCGCAGGCATTTATCAGCAGCCGCCAAGCTATAGAAGTATTCGGTCTTACGATGGGGTATTAAATGAAAATCAAAAAGCACAACGATCGTATAATTTTTCTGGAGGATTAGATTATGCTTTTGATGGATTGGGTACACGACTAAAATTTAGTTCCGAAGCGTATTTTAAGTACGCAGACCGACTAGTTCCCTATATTTTCGATAATGTGAGAATTAAGTATTTGTCGACACAACTGGCTAAAGGTCGTACATATGGAGCTGATTTTAATATTGGGGGCGAATTTGTGAAAGATTTGGTGTCTTACTTTAGGCTTTCGGTTATGGCGGCAGACCAAGATGTTATTGGTGATTCGTATCGTAAAAAGGATATAAATGGTGTGTTTAGAACGATTAATCCAGGCTATCTAAAGCGACCAACAGATCAGCGTGTTAATTTCTCTGTATTTTTTCAAGATCGATTGTTAAAAGGCGATAGTTATAAAGTACATTTAACCATGCTCTATGGTTCGAGATTACCAATTGGAGCGCCACTGAGTGAGCGTTATACCGACGATTTTAGTATTCCTGCGTATAAACGAGTAGATATTGGCTTTTCTAAAGATTTTTTAGACGATAATAGTCTTAAAAAACCTAAACTCTTAAGTCGTTATTTTACTTCGTGTATAGCCTATTTAGAAGTATTTAATTTGCTCGATATTAATAATACCGTCTCATATCTTTGGTTAAAAGATGTGGATAATGTACAGTATGCCATTCCGAATTATTTAACAGGCCGACAAATTAACTTTAAATTGATTTTAAAGTTCAAAAATCACAAATAATTAGGCACAAAACTGTTACATTTACCGTCATAAAAAATTAGATATAATGAGACACAATTTTGGTGCAGGACCCTGTATTTTACCTCAAGAGGTATTTAAACAAGCCTCTAGAGCTATTTTAGATTTTAAAGATGGATTGTCAATTTTAGAAATTTCGCATCGTACACCTGAATTCGAAGGTGTAGTTGCAGAAACCACAAAGTTGGTGAAAGAGCTTTTAAATGTACCATCAGGATACTCCGTTTTATTTTTACAAGGCGGTGCCAGTTTGCAATTTGCCATGGTACCTATGAATTTATTACCCGAGGGAAAAACAGCTGCTTATTTAGAAACCGGTGTTTGGGCTAACAAAGCAATTAAGGAAGTTAAATGCTTTGGAAAAGCAAATATTGTGGCTTCATCAAAGGATTCCAATTATACATTTATACCTAAAGACTACGCCGTTCCTGAAGATAGTGCTTATTTTCATTGCACATCGAACAATACCATTTATGGAACTGAAATGTTTACATTACCGGTAACCAAAGTGCCAATTGTGTGCGATATGTCTTCGGATATTATGAGCCGTGAAATAGATGTTTCCAAATACGATTTAATCTACGCTGGTGCACAAAAAAACATCGGTCCAGCCGGCTTAACCATCGTTATTGTAAAAGACGAAATTTTAGGTAAGAGCGGAAGAGGCATCCCATCTATGCTCGATTATAAGGTGCATATTGATGGAGGATCCATGTACAATACCCCTCCGGTATTTGCTATTTATGTAGCCATGCTTAACCTGAACTGGTTAAAATCTAAGGGTGGAGTAGCTGAAATGGAAAAGGAGAATAAAGCAAAAGCCAACGCTTTGTACGCAGAAATTGATAGAAATCCATTATTTAAAGGCACCTGTGCAGTAGAAGATCGCTCGAGAATGAATGTGTGCTTTGTAATGGAGAATCGAGAATTAGAGAAGTCATTTGCGAAATTTGCAGACGATAATGGATTTGAAGGCTTAACAGGGCATAGAAGTGTAGGCGGATTTAGAGCATCGATGTACAATGCACTCCCAATTACAAGTGTGCATGCACTTATCGATTTAATGCAAACTTTTGAAGAACTACAAAGCAAAAATAAGTAAACTAAATTTTAACAAATAGTTGGTTACACTTCATCTTTGTAATCGATTTAATCAGTGAAATCATAAATATGATTAAGATCCTCGCCAATGATGGCATAGACCCAATTGGGAAGAAGCTACTTGAAGAAGCTGGCTTTACTGTTGATACGCAAACCATTCCGCAAGACCAACTTTCATCAGCCTTGCTAAATTACGATGCCATAACTGTACGGAGTGCAACAAAGGTGAGAAAAGAATTGATTGATGCTTGTCCGAACATTAAACTTATTGGTAGAGGTGGTGTTGGTATGGATAATATTGATGTGGAGTATGCGAGAAGTAAAGGTCTTGCCGTAGTAAATACTCCAGCTGCATCTTCTTTGTCAGTTGCCGAATTGGTTTTCTCTCATTTATTTAATGGGGTTCGGTTTTTATACGATAGCAATCGAAAAATGCCAGTTGAAGGTGGAACGAAATTTAATGACTTGAAAAAGGCTTACGCTAAAGGAATTGAATTGCGTGGTAAAACCATTGGTATAATTGGTTTCGGTAGAATTGGAAGAGAAACGGCAACTATTGCCTTAGGCTTAGGAATGAATGTTCTTGCGTACGATTTATACCCTTTTAATGGAAATATAACCTTACATCTTCAAGGTGGAATTGATGTTGATATTCCAGTGCAAACGGTTAGTCTTGAAGAAGTAATAGCGAATGGTGATTTCATTTCTTTACACACCCCATTTGCAGATAAACCCATCCTTGGCAAAGCCGAATTTGCAGCAATGAAAAATGGAGTTGGCATTGTAAATTGTTCAAGAGGGGGTACGATAGATGAAAATGCCTTAATCGAAGCGTTAGATGCGGGTAAAGTGTCTTTTGCAGGTTTAGATGTTTTTGATAATGAACCTAATCCCTTAGCTGAAATTTTAAGTCACCCAAAAATTTCGTTAACACCACATATTGGTGCCTCAACAAACGAAGCACAAGAACGTGTAGGCACAGAATTAGCCAATTTAATTATTGCGCATTTTAAAGGCTAAGGCAAAAAAATAGAGCACTAAGCTTGGGGCTTTAAATACCCCAAGCTCTAAATAACCAAATATAAATTCCGTATGCCAAGGATAAAGCCATTTTATGCCTTCAGGCCTGTTATGCGCTTACAAAATAGCGTGGTAACCAGACCGCTCGAAAATTTTAGCCTGGGTCAGGCGCGGCTATTGGTATCCGAAAATCCTTACAGTTTCCTTCATCTCATTAATCCAGCGCTTGATAATCCATATTTACGTGGTTCGAGGCAAGAGTTAATTTACAAGAAAATAAATGAAAATTTAGAAGCCTTCATAGAAGATAAGGTAATGCAACAAGAAGAAAAACAATGTATTTATATTTATCAGGTTAAACAAGATGGAATAACACAGACGGGAATTTGGGCATTAACGCATATTGATGATTACTTAAAAGGAAATATCAAAAAACATGAATTAACGGTTGAACGGAGAGAGAAATTGCTGTCTGAATACCTCCAACAAACTGGAATTGATGCTAATCCTGTGTTAATTACTTATTTTCCAAATAACGTAGTAGATCGCTTAATTGCTCGCTATCAAGCTACAAAGCCCGATGTTGATTTTATTTACCAGGATGGGACACAACACCTCCTTTGGCGAATTGATGCCCTGGTCGACTTAAAGGAGCTTGTAGCGGCGTTTGCTGAGATAAAGTCTGTTTATATCGCGGATGGACATCACAGAATAGCATCGATGGCTAAAATGGCTAACCAAAAGCGAACATTAATTCCAAACAGTGAACATCAAGCTTTTAATTATTTTTCTACAGCTTATTTTAACACCAATCAGGTAAAAATATTAGCATTTAACCGAATGGTAAAAGATTTGGCTGGGCGCTCGGTAACACAATTTTTGAATGAGATATCGAAATTCTTTATGGTCGAGCAAGTAGAGGAAAGTATTGAACCGCAAACTATTCATGTATTTGGAATGTATGTTGGACAATCGTGGTATAAGTTAACACCAAAACCTCCAATTTATGATGAAAGTAATCCTATTTCAGTTTTAGATGTTAGCATTTTACAAGATTATGTCTTAAAACCAATTTTAGGTATCGAAGATCCGAGAACCGATGCAAGAATTACCTTTGAAGGAGGAAAAACTTCAATTAAAGAATTGCAACATCAAGTCGACAATGGAAATTATGCAGTTGCTTTTACACTATTTGCTACTTCTGTTGAGCAATTAATAGCTGTTGCTGATGCAAATGGGGTGATGCCTCCAAAATCGACCTGGGTAGAACCTAAATTTTTGGTGGGAATGTTAACTAATCTAATGCATTCATCAATACCCAATACCTAAAGCCTAAAATGGCTTTCTGCAAAGGAGTTAGTTTCATTGGGTCTTTTCGGTAAAAGCTCGGTAAGAGTAGCTTATTTAATTTTACCAATATTTTAAATAATATCTTTTTCAAACTTTGTTTTTTATGTAAAAGCCATCCCTATCACTTCACGCTAAACGTCCAACGCCCCGCTTCTTCATTACTAAATATACTAAAAACCCATTGGCAATAACAAAAAGCACTAAAAGTACAAAGGCTAAATCTTTGCCCTTTTCGCCCTTTTCTAACTTAGTAGTTAAGGCTAGGTTTTCATCTTGAAGTCCTTTGATGGTGCGACGATAGTTCTGAATTCTTTCGTCGCTCGTTGTAGCCACAGTTTTCACTTCCTGCATTTGAAGATCTTTGTATTCAAGGAGTACTTTTAATTCCCTAAAAATAGCATTATCATTAAGGGCAATCTGGCGTAAAATTTCGTTAGAATTTTTAATGTCACGTTTGGTTTGAAACCCAAATATTCCCGTTCTTGTGTTTAAACTTTCATCGTATTGACCAAATTTGGTACTTCTTTCTGCTAAAAGTGAATTTATTTTAGCGCGCTGCACCTCGTAAGGAGATGTGTTTTGGGAAAACACAGCAGGAGAAATTACGGTAAAAACTAAGAAAAAGAGAAAATGCTTGATCATTATTGATTTTTCAGTATTCAAGCAAATTTTATGCCTTTTATTTATTTCGTCATGCTAAAGCACCCACAACTCACAACCCATAACCCTATCAAGGATGAAACTCTACCCTAATAATATCATTCAAATGCAAACCCAATAAGCCACTTGCTTTGCCTTTATTAATGGCGATTTCTAAATGGTTACTGATTCCAAATAAACATAATTTTTCGCCTTCCTGAACTTCGTTGTAATGCCAGCTTAGATGGCTAATGGTTTCACTCTTTCTAAAGTATAAGGTAAAGTCGCGATTGCGCTGGATTTTTGTGAAAAGATCTTTGGTAATATTGGTAATTACATTGCAAAAGGTATCGATATAGATTACACTTCCTCTAATAATGTCGCGCTCAATAACCGGATGCAAAAGGGTACGTTGTTCAATTTCGTCGGTAGGTATGCCCACATCTTTTAATTTCCCACCTTTAGCTAAGGTCGTCGCCGCTTTTACAAAAATATCTACCAACGGAAAATGCAAGTATTTTAAATCTTGCATAATGTTTAGTTCTACAATTTCATCCGGCTTTTCATCAAAAAGCAAAGAGAAAATGCCATTATCTGCCCCAACAAAAAAATGATCTTTATACTTTAAGGCTACATATTTGGTGCTTTCGCTAAATACAGAATCGATACCAATTAGATGCACAGTATGCTTTGGGAAATAGGGATAAACGTTTTTTAAGACAAAGGCCGCATACGAAATATTGAACGAGGGAACTTCATGGGTAATATCAACCAGATTAGCTGTAGGCAAGATACTCAGTATACTGCCTTTTAAAGCAGCCTGATAAAAATCTTTTGAGCCTAAATCTGTTGTTAATGTAATAATAGCCATTAAAAATTCAATATTTATTCTTATTCTTGTCTACAGGCAATCCGCCTACAAATATTCAATTTTTAAATCAAAATATACACTTCTATTTAAAATACAATATTTTGAACGAACTAAAGCTAACATTAGAAACAACAGACCAGGTCCAATTTTGGGGGGCAAATAACGAGCATTATGAATTGCTTAAGGGTGCTTTTCCGAAATTAAAGATCGTAGCAAGAGGAAACGACGTGAAAGCGTTAGGTGATGAGGCTGAATTAAAGGCTTTTGAACAAAAATTTGAGCAATTGGTAGCTCACCTTGAAAAGTACAGAACCTTATCGCATAACGATGTTGATTCGATTTTAGGCGCTAAAAAATCTCCAGCAAAGGCTGATGAAATTCCGGCAGTTGTAAATAATGGTGAAGTAATCGTTTTTGGTAATCATGGTTTAATGATTAAAGCCCGTACTGCTAATCAGCGTAAAATGGTTGAAAGCATAGGTAAAAACGATGTACTTTTTGCAATTGGCCCAGCAGGTACGGGAAAAACATATACAGCAGTAGCCTTAGCCGTTCGAGCGCTTAAAAACAAAGAGATTAAACGTATTATTTTAACCCGCCCAGCTGTTGAGGCAGGAGAGAGCCTAGGCTTTTTACCAGGCGATTTAAAGGAGAAAGTTGATCCCTATTTACGGCCACTTTATGATGCATTGGATGATATGATTCCGCCTGAAAAATTAAAACTCTACTTAGAAAATAGAACGATCGAGATTGCACCATTAGCTTTTATGCGTGGGCGTACGCTAGATAATTGTTTCGTAATCTTGGATGAGGCTCAAAACTCGACAGATTTGCAGTTGAAAATGTTTTTAACACGGATGGGGCCAACCGCTAAATTTATCGTAACGGGCGATGTAACCCAAATCGATTTACCGCGAAAGGCACAATCTGGCTTGCATAATGCACTTCGAATTTTAGAAGAGATTAAAGGAATTGATATTATTTACCTTTCTGGTGAAGATGTTGTTCGACATAAATTGGTGAAGGCGATTTTGAAAGCTTACGGAGACATTCAATAGTAGTCTTGAGTCTGTAGTCTTCAGTCCTGAGTCTATTTTTTGTAGAAGATTAGACTCAAGACTACCGACTCAGGACTTGAGACTCTCTTAAAAATTATGTAATTTCGCCCCCAATGAAAGCAATTAAAGAAACCCATTTTAGTTTTCCAAAGCAGACCCATTTTTACAAAGGAAAAGTTAGAGATGTATATACTATTGATAACCAATTAATGGCAATGGTAGTTACAGATAGAATCTCAGCATTTGATGTGGTTTTGCCAGAAGCAATTCCGTTTAAGGGACAGGTTCTAAATCAGATTGCAGCTAAATTTTTAGCCGCAACACAAGACATTGTACCTAACTGGGTAATGTCAGTGCCTGATGAAATGGTAACTATTGGACGCATTTGTGAGCCTTTCAAAGTTGAAATGGTAATAAGAGGTTATTTGGCAGGCCACGCTGCAAGAGAATATAGTTCAGGTAAAAGAAGTGTGTGTGGTGTTCAATTGCCTGAGGGATTAAAAGAGAACGATAAGCTTCCCCAACCTATCATCACACCCACCACCAAAGCTGCAGTTGGTCATGACGAAGACATATCGAAAGAAGACATTTTGGCTAAAGGCATTGTATCATTAGTTGATTATGAGCAATTGGAAGCCTATACACAGGCCTTGTATAAGCGTGGTACTGAAATGGCTGCCGAAAGGGGCCTGATTTTAGTAGATACCAAATATGAGTTCGGAAAAGTTGGAGATACGATCTATTTAATCGATGAAATTCACACACCAGATTCTTCCCGTTATTTTTATGCAGATGGATATGCCGAGAGACAAGAAAATAATGAAGCACAAAAGCAATTATCGAAAGAATTTGTACGTAAGTGGTTAATAGAAAATAATTTTCAAGGTAAAGACGGACAAATTGTTCCTGAAATGACACCCGAAATTGTTGAATCGATTTCAGAACGATACATAGAATTATATGAGCAGATTACTGGAGAGAAATTTGTTAAAAACCCATCATCGAGCATCGTTTCCAGGATAGAAGAAAATATTAAAAGAGCAATTAGCGATTTATTATCCTAATAATTATCGTTACTTTCGTTAATGAAATTAATTAAGTAAGACCATGAAGTTTTCTACAGATAAACATGAAAAATATGTTGTATTAAAATTAGATGAACCTAAATTCACTAATGACAATACACCCGCATTAAAATCTGAATTTATCTTATTAAATACAGAAGGATACCGAAATATTGTACTTGATCTTTCTAAAGTAAAAGAATGTAATGATTCTCAAGATTTAAGTTGCTTGTTAGTAGGAGATAGGCTTTGTAAAAGTGCTGGCGGTATATTTATCGTTACAGGAACACAGGCATCAGTAGCAAATATTGTTAAAATGTCTAATCTACATCAATCTGTAACTTTTGTAAATAAATTAGATGAGGCAACTGATTTAATCTTTATGGAAGAAATAGAGAAAGAATTGCGTGGAAGCGTAGATAAAGGGTAAATGACTTTTGAGGTAACCATTTTGGGCAGTAGTTCTGCTACTCCGGTTTACAACAGAAATCCAACTGCGCAATTGCTTAACTGTAATGAAAAATTTTATTTAATCGACTGCGGCGAGGGTACGCAACATCAACTCATCAAATTTGGCTTAAAAGCCTCGAAAATAGACTTTGTATTTATTAGTCATTTGCATGGTGACCATTATTTTGGTTTAATAGGTCTTTTGTCTAGTATGCATTTAAATGGACGAATTAAGCCTATTCATATTTTTGCACCACTAGCTTTAAAAGAAATACTGGACCTTCAATTTAAGCATTCTGATACGCGCATTAGATATGAGATAATTTATCATGTGGTCGAAGCTGACCAATCGACCGTGATTTTTGACAATTCGGATCTACGTATCGAGACGATTATTCTCAATCATAGAATTCCCTGCACAGGTTTTAAGTTTACGGAGAAAAAGCGATTGCGAAAAATTGTAGTCGAAAAATTAGAGGCTGCAAATGTACCGATAGCCTATTATCCAATTTTAAAAAGAGGGGTAGATTTAACTTTGCCAAATGGTGATGTATTATTGAATGCCGATTACACTATCGACTCTGCAGTTCCGAAAAGTTATGCTTATTGCTCGGATACATTGATGGACGCACGGTATTTTGGGAGCATCGAAAATTGCGATACATTGTATCATGAAGCAACATTTTTGCATGAAATGCTAGACCGTGCTAACGAAACGCATCATACTACTGCCTTACAGGCGGCTGAAATTGCCAAAAAAGTTGGTGCGAAAAAGCTAATTTTGGGCCACTTTTCATCTCGATATAAAACATTGGTGCCGATTTTAGAAGAGGCAAAAACAGTTTTTGAGCGAGCACAATTAGGTATCGAGGGACAAACCTATCAAATATAAGGGGACGATAACCGACTTTATTTATCTGTCTTATTTTTTCCTCCAAACACAGAGAAGTGTACATAACGTTTTGGATTTGCTTTTAAATCGATCATCAAATTATCAAGATTTTTCGAAGCATCCGTTAAATTCTTATACATTTCCTCATCATTTAGCAATTTACCTAACGAACCTTTTCCTGCTTTTAGATTAGAAACCATTCCTTGCAAATCGGCAATTGCTTTATTCGCATTGTCTACCGTTGCCTTGAAATTTAATGCCGCTGCTTTATCGGTAACTGAATTTAAATTTGTGAGTATGGCATCAATTTTTGCCCCATTATTTTTGAAATTAACGGTAATGGCCTCCACATTCGAAAGAATGCCCGATAATTTTGAGCTTTCTGACCCCACTAAAGCATCAACTTTTTTCGAAGTTGCTTCTAGGGCACCTAGTGTAGAAGCAATGCTGGTAAAGCTCTTATCTACATTTTTCTGGAAGTTTGGATTTAAAATCGAATTGACACTCGTTAAAATAGAGTCCATTTTAGCAATAATCTGCTCTGCTTTTTTCTGAACAGGTTGTACGGTTTCCATCAATCCCTTTTCTACGTTTGCATTTAAGGTATCTCCATCTACTGCGTAATTTCTATCGTTACCAAGTTCCATTACGATTGCTTTTCCACCCAACAAATCGGTGCTTTCTAAGCGTGCAATTGTATTTTTTGGAATGTCATACTTTCCTTTAATCTTTAAGGTGGCAATAATGGTTCCATTAGGTTGTAAGGTAAGCTGATCTACCCTTCCAATTTGAAATCCATTAATTAATACAGGTTTTGAAACACCTAGTCCATCAACATGAGTATATCTTGCATATAAAACGGTTTCGCTTGAAAAAATAGCATTTCCTTTCAAAAAGTTATAGCCGATAATTAATAGTGCAATAGCAAATGCTGCTAATACACCTACTTTAGTTTCATTTTTTATCTTCACGTTGTTTGTTTATTAATTTTCAATTTCCTTTTTATACTGCGCAACAGCTTTAAAAATGGCATCAACTATTTCTTCTTGACCCTTTTCTGAATTAATGTATTTTTCTTCATCAGGGTTTGAAATAAAACCTATTTCCGTAAGTATAGATGGCATAGCTGTTCGCTGTAATACCAGCAAACCTTGCTCTTTAACACCTCTATTCCCTCTTTTGTTTATTTCGGTATAATTTTTTTGGACCAGCTGCGCCAAAGATAGGCTTTTTGCTCTGTAAAGCGATTTGTATAATGATAGCTTAATTAATTCTTGAGGATCTGTAATAATGGCTTCAGTATTATTTTTATAGTTTTTATCATTAACAATTTCTTCGTTTTCTTTCAAGGCAGCATCCATCTCGTTTATTCGTCTGTACGCACCAACAAAAGTTTCAGTTCCCTTTACGTGAGCATTACCTGGAGGCATAGAATTACAATGGATGGAGATAAAAAGGTCTGCTTTCGCATTATTTGCAATTTCTGCTCTTTTGTACCAATTTACATCAACATCCGTTTTGCGAGTTGGGATAATTTTTACATTGGGCATATCCTCTTGAAATTTTTTCACTAATTTTAAGGAAACTTCTAGTGCAACATTTTTTTCGAGTGAAAATTTTCCTTTAGCTCCAGGCAATCTGCCTCCATGGCCGGGATCAATAACGATCGTTTTAATTTGGTATCCTTGGGCTTGGACCACCTTATTCAACAAACAAAATAATGAGAGCAGTGCAAGTATGAAAGTTGTATTTTTTCTCATCAATTAGAATTTTCTGCGAATTTACATTAAAAAATGTGATATTTAGATTTCAACACTCTCCTTATACGCTTGTATTGCTTTTAAAAGACATTTTGTAATTTCAACTTGTCCAGCTTCAGAATTCATATAATCTTCTTCTTCTGTATTGCTGATAAAACCTATTTCGGTTAAGATAGCAGGCATACTTGCACGAGCAAGAACGGCTAAACTTTTCTCCTGTACGCCTCTATTTATTCGCCCTACACTTACATATTCATCCTGAACAAATTTGGCTAGTTTTAAACTTTGAGCACGAAAAGTGTTTTTCATTAGCGATAAAATAATAGCACTTTCGGGATCGTTCGAATTAAAACCCTCGTAGTTTTCTTTATAGTTATCCTCAAGGAAAATTGAAGCATTCTCTCTTTTGATGGCATCGTCTTGTTCATTTATCCTTCCGCTCCCCGAAACGAACGTTTCAGTTCCCCGTGTTGAGGTACTCTTAGTGTATCTCGTTTTATATACCGGCACTTTTTTACCTTTTTTATTTTTGGTGTATCCGCTAATGTATCTTTTAGCAATTAGTGGCATATCGTTGCAATGGATGGAGATAAAAATGTCTGCTTTAGCATTATTAGCCATACCAATGCGTTCATAAAGTGGCACAAAGGTATCGTCGGTACGCGTAAAGATTACGTTAACATCTTTAATATTTTCTTGGATTACTTTTCCTAAACGCAAGGCAGTTTTTAAGGCAACGTCTTTTTCGGTAGAGTACTCGCCATGAGTAGACCCATCTTTCCCACCGTGACCAGCATCGATCACAATTGTTTTAATTTTATATTCTTGCGCAAGTAGCTGATTATTAGAGAATAATAGTATTATCCCGCAAATAAATAGCTTCAAAATTGCATTTTGTCTAACCAATGGTATATTTTTCATCGAATTTATACGTTTGTTTTTATTTGTGATGCAGCTTTCATGATCTTATCATTCCATTGTGTAACTTTGAAGATCATGACGGTTTCATTAATTTTGAACGTTTTGGGTTAAAACAATAGTACAAAAATAACATTCACACACGAAATTGAAACTATTCCGAGATATCATTTTTATTTTGACCGTGGTTTTACTAACATTTGTTGGTAAAACGATAAAAGCCGCAACTTATTTTTCATTCCAGCAAACAACCCAACAAACTGATGCTACTAAAAAGAGTGATCCCAACGAATTGAACGACAAAATTCAATATGCGGCAGACGATTCGACTATTGTAGATAAAAAGAGGAAAACTGTGCACCTCTATGGCAATGCTAAAGTTATTAAAGGTGATTACGAGTTGCAGGCCGCATACATTAGGTATAATACAGAAACAAATGTTGTTTTTGCACGAGGCATTTATAATAAGAATGGTAAGTATATTGGTCGCCCTATTTTCAAAATGGGTGCAGAGGGAACTGGAAGTGCCGATTCATTAACCTTTAATCTTGATACAAAAGAGGGCACTATCGATGCCATTTATACCGCTCAGCAAGGTGGTTATTTCTCTGGCGGAATTGCTAAAAAGCAACCCGACGATGAGGTTCATGTACGTGGACAGGTTTTTAGTACTTGTAATTTACCACATCCGCATTATGGATTTAAGTTAACTAGAGCGATACTTACGGAGAATAAAATCATTACTGGCCCAATGTATCTTATCATTGAAGATACGCCTATCCCTCTCGGATTACCTTTCAGTTTACTGCCTAAACCCAATAAAAAATCGTCTGGTTTTATTTTACCCACGCCTAACCAAGATGCAACCCGGGGTTTCTCTTTAAATGGAGGCGGATATTACCAAGCTTTTAATGATCATATCGATGGAAGATTAATAGGGAACGTATATACAAATGGAAGTTATGATTTATCTTTTTCTTCCAGGTACCTTACACGCTATAAGTACGATGGGGGAGTTAATCTGAGTTTTTCAAGTGTTAGAAATGGCTTGGAGGGTACGCCCGAATACAAGCCGCAAACTGCCTTTAATATTTCTTGGAACCATTCTCAAAATGCGAATGCCCGACCTGGTACAACTTTCAGTGCTTCGGTGAATGCCGGTACATCGAATTTCTATCAAGTTAATCAGGCTGTTGGATCGTACGATATTAATGCCATTGCTCAAAATACCTTAAATTCGAGTATTTCTTATGGCAAGGTATTCGCAAATGGACTATTTAACTTTACAGGAGCTTTTAGAAGTAACCAAGAAACTCAGAACAAAACCATTTCCTTAAGCTTGCCAGAGGTGAGTTTAAACATGGGGACCTTAAATCCATTTGGTTCTAAAACTGGAGGAAGCAATCAACAGTGGTATCAAAAAATTACCATGGGCTACAGTATGCAAGCAGCAAATACCATTAATACCCGAGAAGATCTTTTATTCGATAAAGGAGGATTAAAACGATTTAGAAATGGTGTTGCGCATAACATACCGATAAGCATGGCCTTTAACCTACTGAAGTATTTTAACTTTAACGCAAACACCAACTATAATGAGAAATGGTATTTCCAAACTGTTAATCAACGCCGGTTTAAAGATACCGATAGTATAGCCAGAGATACGGTTAACGGATTTAAAAGAGCTGGAGAGTACAGTATTGGGATGGGGATGACCACAAAAATCTATGGTGAAATGGCATTTAAGAATTTTTTAAACTGGAAGAAGCTTCGACATGTGATGACACCAAGTTTTAGTCTGTCGTATAAACCAGATTTTTCGGCTGCCAAGTATGGCTATTATAAAACGGCCTATTACTACAATAACGACATCAGACCAGGTAGAAGCACCCGTATAGACGATACGCCAGTAATAGACCCTTATACTAAGAGAGAACTTAAATATTCCATATTTGAAGGAGCACAATATGGCGGTCCTTCGGCAGGGGAACAAGCCAATTTAAGTTTCTCTTTAGATAATAGTGTAGAGTTAAAGATTAAATCTAAAAAGGATACCACCAATGGTGGAGAAAAGAAAATCCCAATTATTCAAGGTTTAAATATTTCGGGATCGTATAATTTTATGGCGCCAGAAAAGAAATTATCTCAATTAGGATTTGGTGGTCGCTCACAATTTACCGATAAGCTAGGCTTTAACTTTAGTGGAAGTTTTAGTCCTTATCTCGTTGATAAACTAATTACGCCATCGGCTGGTTTAATTCCAGCTAGCATAACATTATTCGAATCAAATCGCTATGTGTTTTCTGAAGCTAAATTACCCCGCTTAACCAATTTTAACTTCTCGTTCGATTATAGCTTTAATCCCGAAGCCGTAAAACGAAAGAACAAGAACATGGATGAATTGAATACCCAAATGGGCACACAGGCTAAAACTCCTGAGCAGTTAGCAGAGTTGGAGGCTATTAGCAGAGATCCAAATGCTTTTGTCGATTTTAATATTCCTTGGAATTTTTCATTTTCATATAGTTTTTCATATTTCAATGCTTTAGGCGATAAGGCTACGCGCCAAGTGAGCAATACGTTAAATTTTAATGGCGATTTTGCCTTAACGCCAAAAATTAAAGTCCAATTTAACTCTGGCTGGGATTTTAAGGCTAAAAATATTTCGTATACTTCGTTTGCAATTTATAGAGATTTGCATTGCTGGGCCCTAAATGCAAATTGGATTCCTTTCGGTGCATATCAAAGTTATTCTATTACCATTCAGGTAAAAGAGGCAATTTTACAAGATTTAAAATTAAGTAAGCGTAAAGGCTACTACACAAAGTATTAATTAAAACTATGCTTGCAGAAATAATTACCATTGGCGATGAGATACTGATTGGACAGATTGTAGATACCAATTCGGCCTGGATGGCAAAGGAGCTGAATAAAATTGGGATGGGCGTAAAGCAAATTACTTCAGTTTCTGACAACGCATCACATATTGTAGATGCGTTGAATGAAGCCCAAAATAGAGCCGATGTGATTTTAATTACTGGTGGCTTGGGCCCAACAAAAGACGACATAACCAAATTAACTTTAGCAAAATATTTTAACATGCCTCTTAGGCAGGATAAAGTTACTTTAGATCATATTACTGCTATTTTTGCGCGTTTAAACAGGCCGATGATCGAGGCCAATATTCGCCAAGCAGATGTGCCAGATGGCTGTAAGGTAATACAAAATGCCAACGGAACAGCGCCATGCATGTGGTTTGAACACCATGGGAAAATTATTGTTTCGATGCCGGGCGTTCCTTTTGAGATGATGTATTTAATGGAAGAAGAGATTATTCCACGCCTAAAGGCAGCGTTTAACTTGCCATTTATTTTTCATCAAACCATTTTAACTGCAGGTTTGGGCGAGTCTTTTTTGGCGCAAGAATTAACTGAAATTGAAGATAAGATTCCCGCACACATTAAATTGGCCTATCTGCCGAAATTGGGGCAAGTGAGATTGAGGTTAAGTGGGACTGGGGATGATGAAAATCGATTAAAAAGAGAAATTGCTGGAATTGCCGATGAGATTTTAACCAAAATTGAACCGTATGTAGTTGTGGCGGATGATATAGCCCTTGAAAAGGCTATTTTGGATAAGATGAAAGCAAGTAAATTAACCCTATCTACTGCAGAGAGCTGTACTGGGGGATATATTTCGCATCTGATTACCCAACATGCAGGCTCGTCTGCGGTATTTGCAGGTGGTGCGGTGGTGTATTCGTACGATTTAAAGGAATCGGTTTTAGGTGTAAAACACGAAACCTTGACTACTTTTGGTGCGGTAAGCGAGCAAACGGTTACCGAAATGGCCGAAGGAGCAATCGTACATTTTAAAACCGATTATGCCATTGCTGTGAGTGGTATCGCGGGTCCAGATGGTGGCTTGCCCGATAAACCGGTGGGTACGGTTTGGATTGCTATAGCAAGCAAGGAAAGGGTTATTGCCAAATTATTTACTTTTGGAAGTAAAAGAATTCAGAATATAGAGCGTTCTGCAACAGCTGCTTTTACGCTTTTATTAAAGTTGTTGAAGGAGGATAACACCTAATTTCTATGCTTGCATAGAATATTTTCTTAGATAAAATGCAGAAAAAGGTGTATTTTTGTGCATTGTTACCAGATATAACTTTAGAATAACATGGCTCAATACGAATTATTGTTACCAAAAATGGGAGAGAGCGTTGCTGAAGCAACGATTATCAAATGGACGAAACAACCTGGAGATACGATTCAATTAGATGATACAATTTTGGAAATTGCTACAGATAAAGTAGACTCTGAAGTTCCATCGCCCGTGGCTGGTAAATTGATAAAGCAACTTTTCGCAATAGACGATGTAGTACAAGTAGGTGCAGTAATTGCGCTTATTGAAACAGAAGGTGGAGAAGGTCTTGAGTCGCCAGTCGGTAGTTCTGAGTCTAGTATTACTCCTGAAGTACCAGTTAACCATCCCGAAGTAGCAGTTCCAGGTATTGAACAATTGGCTAAGCCCCTTGTTGAACCGCAGGATTTTAAAACGTCTGATCGCTTTTATTCACCATTGGTAAAAAGTATTGCAACACAAGAAAATATTTCTACAGCAGAACTGGATAAACTTGAAGGCAGCGGAGCCGATGGTCGCTTAACGAAAGACGATTTATTAGCCTATATTTCGAGTAAGGGGCAAGGAGCAATGAGCAACGACTCGGCACCCAACCCTGCACCTCACCACTCGCAACCTGCAACCCAAACGCCTAAACCCACAACCCAAAACCCACAACCTGCAACATCGGTATCAGGTGGCGACGAAATTATTGAAATGGATCGTATGCGTAAGCTCATTGCCGAGCATATGGTGATGAGCAAGCATACCTCTCCTCATGTAACTTCATTTGTAGAGGCAGACGTAACCAATATGGTAAAATGGCGCGATAAGGTTAAAGGTAGTTTTGAGAAACGTGAAAATGAAAAAATAACTTTTACGCCAATTTTTATCGAGGCAGTAAGTAGGGCAATTAAAGATTTTCCGATGATTAATGTAACAGTTAATGGAACTCAAATCATAAAAAAGAGAGATATTAATATAGGCATGGCGGCTGCTTTGCCTAGTGGAAATTTAATTGTGCCTGTGATCAAAAATGCAGATCAGTTAAATTTGGTGGGGCTTACAAAGTCTGTAAACGATTTGGCAAGTCGTGCACGTAATTTGAAATTAAAACCAGATGAAACACAGAATGGTACCTTTACTTTAACCAATGTGGGTTCGTTTGGCAATGTAATGGGTACACCGATAATAAATCAACCTCAAGTAGCGATTTTAGCAGTGGGAGCCATTAAAAAGAAACCAGCTGTATTAGAAACCGAATTTGGCGATGTAATTGCGATTAGGCATATGATGTTCTTGTCGCTATCCTACGATCACCGAGTGGTAGATGGTGCTTTGGGAGGTTCCTTTGTGCGTAGGGTGGCAGATTATCTTGAAACCTGGGACATAAATAGAGAAATTTAAGGATTTTAGCTGATTTCAACCTCGCAGGTTCCTAGCCAATTGCTTAACTAAACCTGCGAGGTTTTAGCTATCAATTTAACAGTATACCTTCTTCAGCGATTGCTTTAATCGCCTCTTCGGTATAATTTAACTTACCCGTTTGTGCAATAAACACATCTTTTTGGGTAAGCAAATCTTTATTTGCGATTAGGTTTTTTAAGCTAATGCTTCCAATCACATATTTATAGTCGTTACGTGAAAAGCGCTCAACAATATTCTCAACTTGTAATTTCTCTACCGTGTATTCATGTACGTAGCGCAAATAAACCTCAATATTTACTTTATCCGTATGGATTAAGCCATTTTGTTGGTTATATTTTTTATACTCATAGCGATAATCGTAACGCAATGCAGCAATATCGGAAAGTACAGCTGCACCAGTAGGGTGGCCACCAGCACCTTTTCCAAAAAAGAATTGCTTATCTGCAAAAGCAGCCTGAACAGTTACGCCATTGTATTCGTTTTCTACATTGTACAAGAAGTCGTCTGCTTTCACAAATTTAGGTAAGACATACGTAACTACTTGTTTGGTGCTAATTTTACGGGCTGTAGGAACCAGTTTAATTTTGTAATTCTTCTCTTTGGCATATTGCACATCGTTTTCTGATAAATTCTGAATTCCAACATTTAAAATTTTATCGGGATGGATAAATAATCCGTATGCGTGTGCAGTTGCTATGGTTAATTTAAATTTAGGATCGAAGCCCCCAACGTCTAAAATTGGATCTGTTTCTGCAAAGCCTAAATCTTGTGCTTGCTTTAAAGCGGTATTGTAAGGTAAACCTTCATTAAAGATTTTCGACAATATATAGTTTGATGAGCCATTAAAAATACCGCTTATGCCATGCAAAAGTTCATTATCATAATATTCTTCTAGGTTACGAATAATCGGAATACTCCCGCAAACTGCACCTTCATATAATAGGGAAGTTCCGTATTCAGTTTGCAGCTGAACTAATTCTTGTAAGTGAGTGGCAATCATTTTTTTATTAGCGGATACCACGTTTTTACCCGTACTTAATGCTTTTTTTACAATTTCGAAAGCTGCTTCTGCATCGTCAATTAGCTCAACAATGGTGTTTATTTCTGGGTTATCCAGAATTTCTTCGTGCGAAGTGGTAAATAACGAAGCAGATAGAATACGTTTCTTCTCTGCGTTCTTTATTGCAATTTTAACAACTTCTATGTTTAAATTCTGGCTACGGATAATATCGTTTAATCCTTGTCCAACTACACCAAATCCAAATAACCCTATTTTAAGTTTCTTACTCATTTTTACTTACTTAATTTCCGCTAAATTTTAAATACTATCTTTTTACGCCGTCTTCAATTTTATCACTTTTTTATTCGTGCTTTCTTTCAAAAAATTCCCGATTATATTGGTTAATCGATCAGTTTCTATTAAAAAACCGTCGTGTCCATATGCCGAATTAATACTGTTAAATTCTGCATCCTTAATGTGTTCTGCTAAATATTTTTGTTCACGAATAGGAAATAATACATCGTTTTCTATTCCAATAACCAGTGTATTCGATTTCACGCTATTTAATGCTGCCGTGATGCTTTTTCTTCCGCGACCAACATTGTGGCTATCCATTGCTTTACTCAAATACCAGTAACTATAGGCATTAAAGCGCTTGCATAATTTCTCGCCTTGATAATTTTGATAAGAAGCTGCTCTATATCCAGTTGTTTTATCATTCACACTTTCTAATTGTGTTGCCGCATAGGCATCGTAAGTACGATAGGATAGAAGAGCTATGCTTCTAGCTACTTTTAAGCCTTTTAATCCGCCATCTGGCTGATTGGCATAGAAAGTACGATCAGTGCTAATGGCTAAACGCTGACTTTCGTTAAACGCAATTCCCCATGGCGAGTGAACTGCATTTGTGGCCACGAGAATTAAATTCTCAATTATATTTGTACCTGCTAGCGACCATTCTAAGGCTTGTTGTCCGCCTAAAGAACCACCTATAACCACTTTAATTTTGCTTATACCTAAATGGTTGGCTAATAAATGATGTGAAGCTGCTATATCTCTAATGGTAAATTCTGGAAAAGAAAGGTAGTAGGCAAGGCCGGTTACGGGGTTTGTACTTAAAGGATTTGAACTTCCGTAATTTGAACCTAAAACATTTGCGCAAACAATAAAATGTTCTTCTGGATTAAATAATGCATTATTTCCGAACAATCCTTTCCACCAATCTAACACATCAGCATTAGCGGTTAACGCATGGCAGGCCCAGATCACATTGTCTTTATTTGCATTTAATTTTCCATAGGTTTGATAAGTGATTTCTAAATTACGAAGCTTTTTTCCGCTTTCTAGTTTAAAAATCTTTGGGTATTTATATACTGATGTAGTACTCATTTTTTGCGTATTGAAATGTTAAAAGGATGTAATTCTGAGGTTACGATTTATCGTAGGATTATTGGACGAAATAGAATTTCGAAATTCTAAAGTCCTAAAATCATATTCATCCTGCTACAACATGAATTTGTAAAGACGCTACTTTGCGAATTTGAATTGAATGTTTTCATATTCTTAATTTATATTTCCAAATAACACCATGTTATCTGGTCAGGAATTGGCACCTTCTCCGTTTGGAGGGTTGCCAGTGGGTCGATGAGCCTGTCTCTCGCCACTTCTTTATAAATCAAAACCAGTAAGGTAATTGACTTGATTTTTCTGGCTTTCGCCAAATAATATTTCAAATGTAGAAATATTTTGTTTATTTACAAAATTAAATTCTGATAATTTTTTAAATTATTGATAATTAACAGATTAAATTTACTCAAGACTAACGACTCAAAACTCTAGACTAGCGATAGCGCCCGCCCTAAATCATCAATCAAATCGTCGATATGTTCTAGTCCCACCGAAATCCGAATTAAATTTTGTGGAGTTTTAGTTTCTGGTCCTTCAACAGATGCCCTATGCTCAATTAAGCTTTCTACACCCCCTAAACTGGTTGCTTGTGCAAAAATGTGTACTGAATTTACTACTTTTTTAGCATTCTCTGCACCGCCTTTAACCAAAATAGAAAGCATGCCGCCAAAATCTTTCATTTGTTTTTTAGCTACATCGTGTTGCGGATGTGAAACTAAACCTGGATAATATACAAATTCTACTTTAGGATGATTATCGAGATAATGAGCTAATTTTCTTGCATTCTCACAATGGCCTTTTATCCGATACGATAATGTTTTTAAACTTCTAAGCAATAAGAAACAATCGAATGGAGAAGGAACTGCCCCTCCGATTTGCTGTATATTCTTAATTTTATCCCAAAATGGATTAATGTTAGCTGTTGTAAGCGATCCCCCCAAAACATCACTGTGCCCTCCGATATATTTGGTGGTCGAATGCATTACAATATCTGCCCCTAAAGCAATTGGGTTCTGTAAAATTGGAGAAGCAAAAGTGCTATCACAAGCAAAGATTAAGGTATTCTCTTTACAAATTCTTCCGATGGCTTCGATATCTGTAATTTTTAAAAGTGGGTTCGAAGGCGTTTCAACCCATATCATTTTAGTTTCGGGCCGTATGCTCGCATAAATGTGCTCAGGCTGCGTTAAATCGACAAAATCGAACATTAGGGTGGAGGCGAATATACTTTGCAACTGTTTTTTAAACCCCCAATACATATCATCGGGTGCAATAACATGGCTTCCCGGTTCCAATGCTTGAAAAATAGCCATGCCAGCAGTATTGCCAGAAGAAAATGTGCAGGTATCAACCCCTCCTTCGAGTGCGCTAAGCACATTTTCGAGCGCTGCCCGATTCGGGTTACTTACTCTACTGTATTGATGTCCTCCAGGATAGCCACCATCTTCACCTCGAAAAAATGTTGTAGAAAGACTAATAGGCATGCTCACATCGCCTGTGGCTGCTTTTAAATTATGGAGCGTGTGTATGGCTTTGGTTTCTAATTTCATGTGAATAAAGGGGAAAGCAAACGTATACAAGCAAATTTAATTGTTAAAAAGGACAATTAGTTTATTTTTGGCAAGATTTATGTAATCCACTAGAAAAAATAAATTATGAACTCTACATGATTAATAATCATTTTAATCATGAAAGGCTCCATCTCACAATTAAAAACCATAAAATAAAAAAGATGAAAAGGATATTTTTAATAGTCGCCCTTGCGCTTAGTGCAGTATTAACATTAGATAGCTGCTCACCAAAAACAACTACAGGTACCGTGGCTGCTAAACGTGGAGACGTTTCTGGAAATTGGATTCTAAGTAACATAACCTTTGAGAACATTCCAGAGATAGCAGTTAAATCGTTTTTAGGAGAAAATTCTTATAAATGCTTTATCGGAAGTACGTGGAACCTAACCAACAGTGGTAATGGTACGTACAATTTACCGCAAAGTTCACTTTGTGATGCGAAAACCCAAAACATTTTTTGGTCGGTAAGTATTGCAGATGAAACTTTTCAATTTAAAAAAATTAACGAAGGCGAAAAACCTAAAAACATTACAGATGGTTATCGTTTAATGTTGAGCTCGGCCAATAAAGATTATATGGTAATTAAATCGCCAATTCAATATGGTAGTGGTTCGGCATATGTAGTGTTGAATTTTACCAAGGCAATGAATTAATTAAGATATTTTTAGCCGCAGATGCGCAGAGTTGAAATGATCAAGCTGCGCATCTGCGGCTTTTGTATTTGCGAATTTCTCTTTTTACAACAAAATGATGTTCAATACCCTTATTATTGTACTTTTGCCTAATATTAAGGAAAAATCAAGTGCAAGCATTAGCTATTCTTTTAAATAACGTCAATTTATCAAAACCTTTATTAACCATTGCTCAAAAAGTTTCGGAGAATGAACGAATAACATTCGATGAGGGTCTATATTTATATAACCATGCCGAACTTGGTTATTTAGGAGTTTTGGCGAATTATATCCGCGAGAAAAAACATGGTGATTATACATATTTTAATCGTAATTTCCATTTAGAGCCAACTAATCTATGTGTTTACGACTGTAAATTTTGTTCTTATTCGAGGTTAATAAAGCAAAAGGAAGAAGGTTGGGCCTTAACAATGGAAGAGATGTTGGCTATTGTTAAGAAATACGATAGCGAACCCGTAACCGAAGTGCATATTGTGGGCGGGGTTTTGCCTCAATATGATGTCGAATTCTATTCTTCATTGTTTAGATCCATAAAAATACATCGACCTGAACTTCATGTAAAGGCTTTAACACCCGTAGAATATCATTATATCTTTAAAAAGGCAAAGATTGATTATGCTACGGGTATGAAATTAATGAAAGAGGCAGGGCTAGAATCTATTCCCGGTGGTGGTGCCGAAATTTTTGCGCCTGAAATTAGAGAACAGATCGCAAAAGATAAGTGTACAGCCGATCAATGGTTAGCCATACATGAAGAATGGCATAAATTAGGTATGCGTTCTAATGCAACCATGCTATATGGTCATATCGAGAAATTCGAACACCGTATAGACCATATGGAACGCCTACGTCAATTACAAGACAAAACAGGCGGTTTTCAAACCTTTATTCCCTTAAAATTTAGAAATCAACACAACCAAATGAGCCATGTTAATGAAGTTTCAGTAATTGAAGATCTGAGAAATTACGCTATTGGTCGTATTTACCTTGATAACTTCGATCATGTAAAAGCGTATTGGGCGATGATTAGTAGAGAAACGGCACAAATGTCTTTAAATTTCGGCGTCGATGATATTGATGGTACATTAGACGATACCACTAAAATTTATTCGATGGCAGGAGCCGAAGAACAAAACCCAGCCATGAGCACCCAAGAATTAGTGAATTTAATTAAACAAGTTGGACGTAAGCCGATAGAACGAGATACGCTCTATAATGTTGTCACCGATTATACCGATGTTGTTTTTGAGAATGAAGCTAAACCACAGTATTATAAGTTGCCAGTTATTAATTAGCTAATTAGCTAATTAGCAGATTTGCTAATTATGAAAGAATTGTACATCATCCGCCATGGCGAAACAGAATTGAACCGATTAGGAATAGTGCAAGGCAGGGGTGTAAATACCGATTTGAACGATACAGGTCGTGAACAATCAACTGCATTTTTTAACCGCTATAAACAAATCCCATTCGACCATATTTATACTTCCAAATTAAAACGAACGCACCAAACGGTACAGGCGTTTATCGATTTGGGATTGGCCTGGGATCAGTTAGACGGGTTAGATGAGTTAGCTTGGGGCGATTGGGAGGGTAAGCCTAACACCGAAGAAGCTCGACATGCATTTAAAGAAATTGTAGAAAAGTGGCAGGGTGGAAATTACGAAGCTAAATTTGTAGGTGGCGAGAGCCCGAACGAGGTGCTTTATCGTTTAACCAAAGCAATTGATGTGATTAAGAGTAAGACTGATGAAAAATGTGTATTGATTTGTATGCATGGTCGTGCAATGCGTTTATTGTTATGCTACTTACTGGATAAGCCCCTGTCTCAGATGGGCGATTTTCCGCATCAAAATACCACATTATATAGGTTGAGTTATGAAAATAATAAGTTTGAGGTAATCGATTTTAATAATTCGGATCATTTGAAGGGGATGTAAAGCATCTGTTTCATGCCAATCCTAAAACTAGAAATTAGAAAGAAAAAGTGTTAGACAAAGTTAAAATCTCGGCAGTTGCCTATACCAATACCAAACCCTTTATCTATGGAATTGAAAGATCTGAGGTGTTAAAGCAGATTGATTTGAGTTTAGACATTCCTTCAGATTGTGCAACAAAATTAATTACTAATCAAGTAGATATTGGTTTAATTCCAGTTGCCGCTATTCCCTTTGTGCCAAACGCAAACATCGTTGCCGATTACTGTATCGGATCTATAGGTGCAGTTAATTCTGTTTTCATTTTTTCGAATGTGCCTGCAACTGAAATTAAAACCGTAAAACTCGACCCTCAATCGCGTACTTCTAACCAATTAGCCCAGGTTTTATTGAAATTTTATTTTAAGGTAGAGGTATCTTTTTCGGGCGACCAAGACGTGCAAACCGATGCTATCGTGTTAATTGGAGATCGTACATTCGGACGGAAAACAGATTTTCCTTATGCCTACGATATGGGTGAAGAGTGGATGAAATTTACCGGTTTACCCTTTGTGTATGCGGCTTGGGTAGCAAATAAAGAAATTTCATCCGATTTTATTGCCGATTTCAATGCTGCGCTAAAATTCGGACTTGCACATAGGAATGAACTGTTAAAGGAACTTCCAGTGGTTCCTAACTTCGATTTAGAAGATTATTTACGCTATAAACTCGATTTCGATTTCACCGAAGAAAAGAGAAAGGCATTGGCGTTGTTTTTGAGTTACATTAAGCGACTTTAATTTTTTTACCACATAAAAACATAACTATGTGCCTATGTTCCTATGTGGTTATTTTTGATGTATGAGGTTATTCCTCAAATTTCGTAGCAAATTCTTTAGCAAATTGAATCAACTTTGTCTCACCTGCTTCAGGTTTGTTTAAGTTAAAGTCGGCATTAAGTAATCCTGAGCCCATTGCTTGGCCCATTTCTACATAATTTTTAGCAACCGCTTCTGGTAACCCTGCTTGTAACATTCCATCTAATAATTGTTGATCGGTAAACTGAATCCATGGTAAATTGGGTTGGTTAACTGCATTACCTAAAGTAGTTGCAACAGCTGATGCGGTTTGCTCATCGCTATAAACATAACGAATACTTTTGCCTTCAAAACCAGTTTCAACTTGCTTGGCAATTTGGCTCGCAATGTCTTTTGGATGTACCAATACCATTGGCGTATTCCCATCATAATTCGATCCTGTAAAACCAAGGTTTTTAATAAGAGCGATGTCGTTGTAAAAGTTGGTATAGAAGTAAGCAGCCCTTAGATGTTTGATGTTTACACCTTCAAGGTTGTTTAATATGTTTTCTATATCGTGTAAACCTTTAATCGGTCCCGTTCCATCCGTTAAATTGGCACCAATGCTGCTAAGGTTGATAACCTTCTTAACTCGAGCGGTTGTAATCGCTTCTGCGTAGCTCTTTCCAACATTTACCATATATGCCCTTTGATCGGTAGCGCTAAAATTATTGGGTGTCATGGTGTAAATTGCATCAGCGCCCTTAAATGCAGCTGATAAAAATGCTACATCATCTATTGAGCCCACAGAAGGAGTTGCTCCTAAAGCTTCAATTTCGTTTCTTTTAGTTTCATTGCTCGTAATTACTTTAACATTATGCCCTGCTTTAACAAGTTTTTTGGTAAGTGGTTTGCTGATGTTTCCTAATGATCCTGTGATGGTAATATTCATAACTTTAAATTTTAATTTTTGATAGAACAAAGGTATATTTGTACTTACTTTTATACAAGTACTTACCCTAAAGTATGTATCATGACAAAAATCAAAGAAAGTTCTACCCGCAATGAAAATAAGCAACTAACGGCAGCTTGGTGTCCGGTAAGTTATGTAATGAATAAGCTTGGCGGCTATTGGAAGCCAATTATTTTGTTTCAGTTAATGGATGGTGCAAAGCGGTACAACGAATTGCGTAAGGCAATTCCCACCATTACCGAAAAAATGTTAATTCAGCATTTAAAGCAATTGCAAGAGGATCGTTTGGTGATTAGAAAAGCAGAAGATGTAGTGCCTCCACATGTTACCTATTGGCTCTCGCCAGCAGGAAATGAGCTTACACCTGTACTAAATGCCATGGCCAACTGGGCCATCAACGATAGGAAGAAAATTGAAGATCAACTGGAAGTAGTTATTGAATAGTTATTTTCAACCAGATAAGAAATGTAAGGGGTATATAAGGTTAGCGCTTATAACATAAGGCTATGATAAAACATTAAGTAAATAGTAAGTCTTAATTCTGTGTCTTCTATGCCTTAAATGGTGAAATGATTTAACTAGCGTATTGGTCTATTCAAGTTATATGCAACAATATAATTAAGTTCCAACTTAGCAACTCCTTTGTCGTCTAATTTTGCGATTTCAGCGTCTGCTGGTTGATTTAATTTGTTTTTTACCGCATTAAATACTTCAACGATAGCTTTTGGAGCAATTTGAGTAGCTACAGCAGGTTTGAAGTTTTTAACTAATCTGGTCATTTCTTCTTCGTTAGTTAATTTAACTTCCCAACTTTCTTTTGTGTTAAATCCGCTTTCATTTGCCGAATTGTTTAATTGAAATAGGAAGAGTCCAATTTCATAAGCTATATTTTTTGCGTTCATGGTAGTTAAGTATAGGGGTTTTCGAAAAAACGTTGTGGCTTTAATTTTAGTGGGTAGGTAATTCGAGCTAAATAAAAATCCTACTGTAGGAGAGGTGGGTTAAACGGTGATGCTGTAAAGGTACGTAATTAAATCGCAGCAAGTGAAAACCTATCCACAATAATTTAATTTCTCCACAAAAACTTCATCACTACCACGCAACATTGTATATTTACGCCTTACCTAAAAAATGTAATTTTGGCCAAAGTAACAGAAAAAGTAACCCCATTAATGCAACAATACAATACCATCAAGACAAAATATCCTGGTGCCTTATTGTTGTTTAGAGTGGGCGATTTTTATGAAACCTTTGGTGAAGATGCTATCAAAACTTCTCAAATTTTGGGAATTGTTTTAACCAAAAGAGGCACAGGTCCGAACGGAGCACTCGAACTTGCCGGTTTTCCTCATCACTCCTTAGAAAATTATTTATCTAAATTGGTGAGAGCGGGCCAACGTGTAGCGATTTGCGATCAGCTTGAAGATCCAAAACTTACTAAAAATATTGTAAAACGGGGTGTTACGGAGTTAGTTACTCCTGGTATTGCGTATAATGATAATATCTTAAGCCAGAAATCTAACAATTACCTTGCTGCTGTATTTTTCGACAAGCAAACAATCGGTGTGTCTTTTTGTGATATTTCTACTGGCGAGTTTCTAGTGGCCCAAGGAAATGCTGAATATATAGATAAGTTACTGCAAGGTTTTCGACCAACTGAGGTGGTTTTTCAGAAAAGCAAACGTCAGGAGTTTTTATCCACTTTTGGGGATAAGTTTTATACCTTTCCTATCGACGATTGGGCGTTTACAGGAGATTATTCTGCAGAAATATTAACCAATCACTTCGAAGTAAACTCATTAAAAGGTTTTGGAGTTGATAAATTGCAATCTGGTGTAGTTGCAGCTGGTGTGGTGCTTTACTATCTTGGCGAAACCGAACATCGTAATTTACAGCATATTACTAACATCTCTCGTATCGAAGAAGAACGATACATGTGGCTAGACCGTTTTACCATTCGTAACCTCGAATTGGTGAGTTCGGCCAATGATAATGCAGTTACCTTATTTAATGTATTGGATCAAACCAGTACACCAATGGGTGCTAGAATGTTACACAAATGGATGATCATGCCATTGAAAGAACTTACGCCCATTCAAGAACGGTTAGGTATGGTAGAATATTTGGTAAATCACCAAGATTTACTACAGGAGTTCTTAAGCCACATTAAACCTATTGGCGATTTAGAACGGTTAATTTCTAAAGTTGGACTGCAAAAGGCTGGTCCTAGAGAACTCAGCCAACTAAAACGGGCACTATCACATATCGAGGAAGTTAAAAAAGTTGCCGAATTAACTAAAGATCCCTTTTTAGGCTTAATGGCTGATCAGTTAAATCCTTGTTTAACCATAAGGGAGAAACTGGAAAGAGAATTACAGCCTGATCCACCAGCCTTGTTGCTTAAAGGAAATGTAATTGCTGAGGGAATAGACGATGAACTTGATCGTTTACGTAAAATTGCCTTTGGGGGTAAAGAATATTTGGTCGAAATTCAGAAAAGGGAGGCTGCTAGTACCGGAATTCCATCTTTAAAGATATCGTTTAACAATGTTTTTGGCTATTATCTTGAAGTTACACACACTCATAAAGATAAAGTTCCAGAAAGTTGGATTCGTAAACAAACCTTAGTAAATGCAGAACGGTACATTACTCCTGAGTTAAAGGCATATGAAGAGCAAATCTTAGGTGCAGAAGAAAAAATTCAAGCGATTGAAATCCGTCTCTATACTGAATTAATGCACCAGGTTGCACAATACATTATACCAATACAACTTAATGCTTATTTAATTGCGCAGTTAGATGTTTTACTTTGTTTTGCGCAATTGGCAGTTAATAATCATTATGTTAAGCCTGAGTTAAATAATAAAAAAGACTTAGATATTAAAGGTGGCCGCCATCCCGTTATTGAAAAACAATTGCCACCGGGCGACGAATACATCACCAACGACGTATTTTTGGATAACGATACGCAGCAAATTATTATCATTACCGGACCAAATATGTCGGGTAAATCGGCCATTTTAAGGCAAACGGCTTTAATTGTTTTAATGGCACAAATGGGCAGTTTTGTTCCTGCAAAGGCAGCCAAAATTGGGTTGGTGGATAAGATATTTACAAGAGTAGGAGCCTCAGATAACCTATCAAGTGGCGAAAGTACATTTATGGTAGAGATGAACGAAACAGCAAGTATCTTGAATAACATCTCAGATCGGAGCTTAATTTTACTCGATGAGATTGGAAGAGGAACAAGTACATACGATGGGATTTCAATCGCTTGGGCTATCGCTGAGTTCTTGCATGAACATCCTACGGCACGACCAAAGACGCTTTTTGCTACGCATTACCATGAACTTAATGAATTAGAAAATACCATGGGGCGAATAAAAAACTTTAATGTAACGATAAAGGAAATGTCGAACAAGGTAATTTTTTTGCGTAAGCTGGTGCCAGGTGGAAGCGAGCATAGTTTCGGTATTCATGTTGCAAAAATGGCAGGTATGCCCTCTAAATTGATAAACAGAGCAAATGAAATCTTAAAGCGGTTAGAAATTGACCGAACTGAGGGGCAAAGTATCAAAGACAGTATTAAGAAAGTGCAAAACCAGGCCTATCAATTACAAATGTTTGCAGTTGATGATCCTGTTTTGGTTAAGATAAGAGATACCCTCAATAACTTAGATGTTAATTTATTAACTCCAGTTGAAGCTTTGCTAAAATTGGATGAGATACAACGGTTGATAAAAACGTAGTTTAATTTTTAATTTATTAATATCTTAGAATAAAAAATGATTACACCATCACGATTTTCAAAATCACACGGTGAAATGGAAAAAATCATGATAGCTTTATCACAATTGAAAACAAACCTCCATAGGGCTCATGAGTACCACTAATAACATGAACTAATTACAAATAATCTCTATTGATGAAAAAAATAATTGTCGTTCTTGCCGTTTTAATTTTTATTTCTTGCAAAAAAACCACCGAAGATGCTCCCAAATTAAGTAATGAAAAAGTAATTACTTCGTTTGTGATTACCAAAGCTAAAAACCCTTCTTTAAACACTGATTTACAAGGAGATATTAAAGGATCTATAATTACCATAACAATTCCTGCAAATATTACTGATCGAGATTTTATAGCTGATTTTACAGTTAGTCCTCAGGCAAAGTTAACCGTTGCTAACGTTTCTCAAATTAGCGGGGTCTCAAAGAATAATTTCACTAATCCAGTTGTTTATACAGTTGTTGCCGAAGATGGCTCTACCGCTGCCTATTCAGTTCAATTAAGTAAGTTTGGTAATTCACCATCGTCAAATATTAATCAGACGACTTCCTACTTTATTTATGCTCAAAAAGAGAATTTTTTCTACACCAATCTCGGTACTATTTTCCAAACTCAGCATGGTGGATATTTTGTAGATGAGTTCGCTGCTAGATCTTTTTATGATTTTGATAAAGACGGAGATCTGGATTTAATTGGTGGTACCTTTAATTTTGATGCAAATGTTGGTTTTCCGCTTCACTATTATAAAAATAATGGAGGAAGTTATCAACGAGATCAAACAGTTTTCGAGGGTTTTACCCCAACCTATGTTCACTCACGTCAATCTATTCTGAGCGATTTTGATAAAAATGGATTTATGGATGTTGTCGTAATTGGACATGGTTATGATAAAGACCCATTTCCAGGAGAGAAATCTTATGTGTTAATGAATAACAATGGAAAATTTACGCCTAAGGAGCTTCCTTTACCTTCGGGTACTAGACTTCCTTTTACCCATTCTGTTTGCTCTGGTGATATTGATAATGATGGCGATGTAGATATTTTTATGACAAGTACCATGGTTCAGCCTGGAGGAATTTTTCTACTCAACGATGGAGCAGGAAATTTTACTTACGATGCCTCTGTTTTTCCGAATGATATTACAGGTAAAACCTACTTTACGTCTGTACTTTATGATTTAAATGCCGATGGCTACTTAGATCTAGCCATTAGTGGCCATGACAACGACGCCAATGTTAAATTATATCCAAACATATCGGCTAAACCTATGATTTTGTGGGGTAACCCTAGTGGAAAATTTACAAGTACAAACTCCACAATACTACCCGTTGTTCCTAATTATGGGGTTAGCAATAATTTTAACATCTTAGACTATGATAAAGATGGGAAAATAGACTTATTAATTACTAAAACTGGCGATGGTGCTTCTACTCTGCCATTTTATCAAGGATACTATATTCAACTCCTTAAAAATAATGGCGGTACGAATTTTTCTGATATGAGTTCAGCAGTTATCGGAAACTATAGGGACGATAATCCAAGATGGATCATTTGGTTAAGGCCTCACGATATAGATAATGATGGCGATTTAGACATTATAAGCGAAGACAAATTTGATATTCATGTTTGGACGAATAATGGAGGTCTGTTTGCAAAAACTCAATAGGGCAATTTACAACATCAATTAATGAAACCATCATGATTTTACAAATCACACCGTGGAAATGAAAAAATCATGGTAGCTTCATCACCTCAGAGGACAAATTATATAGATGAAAAAATT
The DNA here is from genome assembly GCF_037482965.1 of Pedobacter anseongensis. Taxonomy (NCBI): domain Bacteria; kingdom Pseudomonadati; phylum Bacteroidota; class Sphingobacteriia; order Sphingobacteriales; family Sphingobacteriaceae; genus Pedobacter; species Pedobacter anseongensis. The sequence continues at coordinate 351,280 of NZ_JBBHKB010000004.1, forward strand.
ATTTCTGCTATTGTATATGGCTGTACTGTTCGGTTCCTGCAGTTCAAAAAAACACGCCGTCTCTACCACAAAAGCCGCTCGGGCGGCAGAGGCCATGGCGAACTTAAAAAGTAAGGATCTCTATCGTTTCATTACCCATTGGACAGGTGCGCCCTATAGGCTAGGGGGGATGGATAAAAAAGGAATTGATTGCTCTGGCTTCGCTTTAATTTTAGAAAGAGATATTTATGGCTTAACTTTACCTCGCCGGTCGAAAGACCAAGCTGAAGCAGTTAGGAAAAAAGATAAAGATAACCTCAAGGAAGGCGACCTTATTTTTTTCGCTTTTGGAGGCAATGAAGTGGATCATGTTGGCGTTTATTTAAACAACAACTTTTTTGTACACGCTTCTACAACTCGTGGCGTGGTTGTTGATGATTTAAATTTACCTATTTATCAAAATGCGATTGTAAAAACTGGAACTTTAAAATAAATATATGCGTAAATTATTATTTTCTCTCTCCCTATGTATTGGTATTTCACTATCGCTAAATGCGCAAATGGTATCCTTGAACCCTGGAGATGTATTCTCCAACTTTTCGCTAAAAACCACAAATGGTACGCAATACGATCTTAGAGCACAAAAAAATGTAAAGGGTTTTATTTTGGTGTTTATGACCCCAAGTTGTGATCATTGTAGAGCTTATGAAAGCCGAGTAATGGCCTTGGATAAAAAATATAAACCAAAAGGCTATCCAATTGTTGCTATTGGTCCTTATGGCGATTATCCCGATCAATATCCGTTAGATGCTTTGCCAGAAATGAAAAAATTAGCGATTAAGGAACGATTTACTTTTCCCTATGTTTCCGATTCTCAATTCAAATACACTACGTTATTTGGCGTTAGCAAAACCCCAACCGCAATTGTGCTACAAAAGAAACCAAATGGATTTCTAATTATTTATAGAGGCGATATTGATGATGAAATGGACATTAAAAAACAACCCAAACATAAATTTGTAGAAGAACAAGTAAACAAATTGGTGAAATAAAATTAATGAAAGAAACCGACTCCTTTTGGACTAAATACAAAAAATTTGCTACCACCGAAATTTTGATGTACCTCATTATGATCATTGGTATTGCCTTAGGAATTATTCTTTTAACTTAAGCACATATCTTAATTGCTCGGCTGTATTCACATCTGTTAAGAATTTAACAAAATCTACATAACTCTTTGCCTCATAATTTCCTTCGTTTAGGGTAAATTTTCGGTAATGTGTAATTACATTTCCCTGAATGCTCGTTTTGGCCCAGTAACTGCCAAATTGATTTTGGAATGATTTTTCTAGTGGTTCGAAAATAGTAAGGTATTCGTTTGCTAGGGTATAAGTAATGCTATCTTCATCGGTATAACCTCTATTTACATAAACAGGTTGTGTTCTACTTCGCACCTCTTGAATAGGTATTTTTAAATGAAAAGGATTAATGCCCAGAAAGACTTTATCACCATTAACAGCACCATAATTTCTTATTGTTAAACTTAAACTTTCATGCAATTCTGGTAGCTTATCTTTCTTTTCGGTATAGGTTACTGTCTCAAAATTGATATTATCAATAGCATATTTTTGTGTTAATATTTTTTGTTGATCGCTCATCGGTTTTCCTTGTATTTCCTCATGGTTATCATACTGTATGCCGGTAAAAAGCGTGTTCAATTCGCCCTTAATGTTGCCGTATTTATCGAGCGATAGCGTCGCAATTCGCTTTTGAAGATTTTGCTGTGCAGTGTATTTTGGCGTACGCAACAATTTTCCGCCAGATGAGGTACAGGCCATTACCAAGCGATCGTCTGTAAAGGAGCTTAAAAAGCCGAATGGAATTTTCTGACTCGTACATTCTAGCCAGGTCGTATCACCTGCTAAGGGCATGCATAAAATAACATGGTTTGCCTGGTTCATGCTAGCGAAAGAAGGGTCGAGGCTCTTTTTTTCATCTCCTGCATTAACAATACAGTAATACGAATCGATATCTGCTGCCTTTAACAAACTTTGCATATAATTTACCAAAGCCTTGCAATCGCCATAGCCCAAGCGATCTACATCGGCTGCGCTAAAAGGTTTAAAGCCACCAATACCGATTTGAACACTAATATACCTCGTTTTATCTTGTAAGTATTGATAGATTTTACGCGCTTTGTCTTTATCTGTTTTCGCTAACTTAACCAAATCTTTTATAAACTGTACTGTGTTTTGGGGTAAGGTTTTTTGGTCAGCTAACAAATCGTCGTAAATCCATTTACCCAACTCATCCCAGTTTTTATAGCTTGCTGCGTAGTTGTAATAATTAAAATTTTCGGGTGCAATTTTAACAAAGGTTTGATAGGTATCTTGAATCGGACTATACGGTTCTGTTTTAACACCAAGTAAATTATTTACTCTCCAAGTTAAAATTTGTTGTTTTTCATTATTAGTTTCTTCTGCTTTTTGAAGTAAATTCTGCGTTTTAACGCGAAATTTATCGCCGGGCTTACTTATAAAAGTATAACTGCTTTTTTCTACAGAAACATCATCTAATGGTTTTGGGAACCAACTTGGAATAATAAGATTTTGCTTAAAAAGCACTTCATATTCATAAACTAGGGTATATGGAAACGTATTTCTGGTTGGTAAATAGCGCTTTACTCGTGTATCTTCATAGAGTGAGAAATCGTGGACAGCACTTTGATCTAAAAAATCACGTTGACTAAACTTCCCTTCTAATCGCCCTTCTGCATTGTAAATCTCTCCTTTAATACTTTTTATTGAAGTATTTTTATCATAAAATAAATCCAATCGTGCACTATTTTCGCCATTTTTATTAAATACGGTGATTACCTGTTTTACTGTATAGCTAACATTATCTTTTGCACGCATGTTAACTACGGTTTCTTCATTGCGAATGGTGGCATTTGCACGGCTTCTTAGGGCGAAAGGAATAAGGTCGGCATTGTAATTTTCCTGTGCAATGCTGTTAAAAGAATAGGCAGTTATAAATAAAATAAGGAGAATATACTTCATTAATTCACTTTTTTTAATAATAAATCGGTTTTTTGGTTCTGAATAATCTTACTATAGAACTCTTTTAAGTATAAATATTCTTCTGATGGATAAATAGATTTACTAAATTGTTTAAGTTGACTAATTGACAGCTTATTATCCTCAAAAACTGTTTTCAATAGGTATTTTCCACCATTATTGGGCAAGCTAATTGCTAAATCTTTGGGACTTTCTAACAATTCATATTTTTCCGGTAAGCTAATGTTAATCATAATGCGTTCGTCGTTAGCCGTACCTAAATCTACTGGATAGGTTCTTTCGTTTAAGTTAAAGGGATTTTTAGTGATTCGATTAATAAAAAATGGATTAAGGTAGAGTTGCGAAGCATTATTGCTATTATGCGCCGAAAATTCGACCTCATATTTTTCAGTAAGAGGCAAATCTAAACTATCAATATTCGAAATTTCCTCTCCTGTAATATTCAAATAGGGCATTTGCTCATCTAACTTTTCTACATATTCTTCTACTGAATTGTATTTTTTTATGGCAGTTCTTTTATTAAAAGCATCATAACCTAGATTATATGTAATAATTGTGCCTTTAATTTTTCCATCTTTGGTTAACACACCATCTAATACATAACTGGTAACACTTTTTTGGGAAGCTTTTAAATCGATCCAATATGAGGGTTTTTTTAAATTAATTACTCTACCTTGATCATTAATACAGCGGATAGGCAATAATCCAAAAGGCAAAAGTGGTTCGGTTGCATCCAAAAGGTAGCTCTCTGTGCCTATATTAACTTTTGCAATAACATAGTTAAATTCTGTAAGGACGGGGTATAGTTTATTAACCATTCCTTTATCCCTGGTCGATAAAATTACCGCTTCAGCATCTAAATTTGCGGCAGAAAGCGCGGCAATTAGACTTAAGTTAATATCAGCTACATTACCCGATCTATTTTCTAAGGCCGCTTTTATATTCCCTTCGCTATGCATTCCATAGTAATTATTCCATTTAAGCCTCTTTTTGATATCGCTATAGATGGTTTTTGCCTTATCTAAATCTGTGTTCGCATTTTTTAGTAAGCTCGGCATAACATCTTTAAATAGATCCTTCCTTTTCATTTGCGAACCAAAGTTAGGTGCAGAAGTTAACTCGTAATCTACATCCTTCCAGCTTTTGGTATAACTTTGCCTACTGCCGTCAATGCGCTGCATATCGGAGAGTTCAAAATAAATGGCCGATTTAAAATTACTAGCCGCCGTCATATAATCTTCCTCAATAAATGCCGGAATTTTTGTCATGAGGTAAGAAATCTTTGAACAATCGATATTGGTTCCTTGTAAGCGTAGACACTCCTTAGAAAGTTCTACTTTTTGATCGCTTAACTTATACGGACCCCTTAAAAGCACATTATAATTATAAATGGCAGGTATATTTACTTCATATAAACTACTTATTTTGGGAATATCTGTTTGAAAGTTCCATGATTTGTAGTTAAAGATATTAGGCGATTCTAAGCGATAGCTGTATTCTATAATCGATCCATCTTTTAAATTTGGGAGTGTAAACTTTGTAAGCTCAATATATTTTGTTCGTTTTTCTGAGAAAATACTTTTCTTATCCATAATGGTTTCTTCGAAAGAACCCGCATTGTAATTATATGTACTTGCTTTAATTTCAGTGATAAACTCTTCTTGGTTTTCTCCTTTATAAAGTGGAATGATGATATTCCCTTGTCTATATCCATCTTTGTTAAAGATTTTTAGCTTCACATGGTAATCGAAAATGAGGTGTAAACGATTATCGGCCTCATTTAGTTGCATAGTTGATCTACCAAATTCTTGAATAACAATGGCATTTGCATTACTATCTATTGTATTTCTGTTAATTACATAATCGTTGTTCGTTATGTCGCCAAATCTAAAATTTTGTGCTTTTGCGTCTAAAAGAAGAAGAATGAACAGGATAAGGGTAGTGAAAAATTTCATCTAATATAATTTTGTTTTTAGTAGCTAGATGGAGCCTGCCATGGTTAAAATAAGTGGATAACTATATAGTTAATAATTGTTTTAATCAGGTAAGGTTTATAGTTTAATTTTTGCATTTATAATGCGAAAATAAGGAAAACTTGCATCAGAAAGTATAATATTAGAGATATTGTTAGTAGTTTAGCTTTTCAGAAGAGACTGATATGGGCATGAAGGAGACAGGATTAAAGGCTCCATCTGAAAGATGAAAATAGAGAATATACAGATGAAATTAAATTTAAAACGCCCTTTAGCGTTCTTTGATCTTGAAGCAACAGGAATAAATGTAGGAGCCGACCGAATTGTGGAGATTGCCATCCTAAAAGCTATGCCCGATGGTACAGAGGAAATTAAAACGATGCGTATTAATCCAGAGATGCCTATTCCATTAGCAACTTCCTTAATACATGGTATTTATGATGAGGATATCGCAAATGCACCTACTTTTAAAGCCGTAGCACAAGAAATAGCCGATTTTATTGCAGATGCAGATTTAGCTGGATTTAATTCCAATAAATTCGATATTCCAATGCTCTTAGAAGAATTTTTACGATCGGGAATTGATTTCGATATGACTGGACGTAAATTTGTAGATGTGCAGAATATTTTTCATCAAATGGAGCAACGCACATTAAAGGCAGCTTATAAATTTTATTGCGGCGAAGAAATTATTAATGCACATAGTGCAGAAGCGGATATTAGAGCTACATATGAAGTATTGCTAGCACAAATAGATCGATATAAAGACACTCCTTTTGAAGATAAACAAGGCAAAGTATCTAAACCTGTAGTAAATGATGTAGAAGCACTACATCAATTTACTAATCTGCATAATCCAGTAGATTTTGCTGGAAGAATGGTGTATAACGAAAAAGGTGAAGAAGTAATCAATTTTGGAAAGCATAAGGGTAGAACAGTAGAGAGCATTTTTGATACAGAACCTAGTTATTATGCCTGGATGAAACAAGGCGATTTTCCCTTATATACCAAAAAGAAATTAGATGAGATTTGGACAAGATGGTCGAAAAAGAAAGAACAGGTAAGGCAAGCAAAACAACAAAATTATTCCTCAAAACCAAGTCCAGTTCAAGAAAAGAGAGCGGGAGCACCTAAAGCCACTCAAAAATTATCTGCTATAGTTACAACAGATATGTTAGAACAGTTAAAAATGAAGTTTGGTAAGTAGAATGAAATTTTTTAAGATAATTCTCATTGCCTTTTTTTTCGCCATTACGGCGGATGCACAATTGCCAGTAGCGCAAATTTTTAGACAGGCATATCAAAAAGGAACGCGATCAGAAACAGGCATGCCAGGGAAAAATTACTGGCAAAATACAGCAAATTACGACTTAAAGATAAACTTTGATCCACTTTCACGACTTGTATCTGGAACTGTAGAAGTAGAGTACATCAATAAGAGCCCTGATAATCTTACAGAACTTTGGTTTAAACTCTATCCAAATCTATACAAAAAAGACGTTTCTCGAAAATCGAAAATTAGTGAACGCGATTTAGGCGAGGGTGTAGCTATTACTTCATTTGATATCAATAACGCTCCTGTAGCGTTAACAAATTTAGTTATCGAAGGTACAAATATGCATACACCAACTCAAGTGGCGGCTGGTAAAAGTGTAAAATTAAAGATTTCATATCATTATACTTTAAACAAAGGCTCACATATACGTACTGGTCAGGTAGACGAGGGTGCACATTTTATAGCCTACTTCTTTCCACGTATAGCGGTTTATGATGACATAGATGGTTGGAACAAAATTCCATATAGTGGCGATGAAGAGTTTTATAACGATTTTTGCGATTTTAAAGTAGCGATTACTGTTCCAAAAGATTTTGCAGTTTGGGCCACTGGCGATTTAACAAATGCAACGGCCGTTTTTGAAAAAAACATTAGCCAGAAATTGCAATTGGCCGAAAAAAGTGACGAAACGATAAATGTAATTGATAGTATAGATTTAGCACAAGGTAAGGTAACCCAACAAAAACCCTTCAACACCTTTAAATTTTCTGCTAAAAATGTAGTCGACTTTGCTTTTGCAACGAGTAACCATTATTTATGGAAATCGAATAGTTTAGTAGTAGACCCAAAAACAGGCAGAAGAACACGAGTTGATGCCGTTTTTAATCCCAAACATAAAGATTATTTCGAGGTAATAGACTTTGCGCGTAAAACCATTTATGCCATGAGTTATACCTTCCCGAAATGGCCATTTCCATATAATCACGAAACGGTGTTCGATGGTTTAGATCAGATGGAATATCCCATGATGGTAAATGATAATCCTGTTAGCAGTAAAGAAGATGCGATTACCCTTACCGACCATGAAATTTTTCATACCATGTTTCCTTTTTATATGGGAATTAATGAAACCAAATATGCGTGGATGGACGAGGGATGGGCAACAATTGGCGAATGGTTAATCTCTCCGATGATTGATAGCACAATTGTAGATGGATATGGGGTTGGTCCGACAGGAAGTACATCTGGCACAAAAGATGATGTTCCTATTATCACCTTAACCACCGATCTAAAAGGTTCTGGATCATTTACAAATAATTACCCAAAGCCTGGTTTTGGGTATCTGTTTATTAAAGATTATTTGGGCGACAAATTATTTACAAAAGCTTTGCATCATTATATCACTTCGTGGCAGGGCAAACACCCTATGCCTTACGATTTCTTTTACAGCATGAATTTTGGAGCTGGAAAAAACCTTGATTGGTTCTGGAAGCGTTGGTTTTTTGAAGATGGTATTGTGGATATGGCCATTAAAAATGTTGTGCAAGTAAGCAATGATGAGTATTCAATTCAAGTCGATAATAAAAGTAATAAGCCCTTACCAATAGATTTAACAATAACATTTGATGACGGTTCTATTGAAAAACAACACCAATCAATAGCGGCTTGGGAAAATGGAAGTAGTACTTATCTATCTGTCGTTAAAACAAAGAAAAAAATTGTAAAAGTTGTATTAGGAAGCAGTCACGTGCCAGATAAAAATAAGAGCGATAATACGTTTTTGGTGAAATAGACTTTCGATTTTTATGGATAAAAAGCCTTTTCAATCACCCCCTCATCGCTCAACAAAACACATAATTTACGGTCAGCTAGCACTTTTTGTAAAGTCGTTTTCTTGTTGTTAATAATTATTTTATTTTGTATTAGCCTTACCCCGTGACTATAATCGGCCCATGTATTACTATGTTTATTGTAAACAGGCTGAATTGCTTTTCCATTGAGCTGATGCCATCCATAAATTACCACTTTTGGCGTTTTTTCAGTGTATATTTTGTTACTAACAATAATGTCTTTTTTGTTGCCTGAGGTTAACTCACTTTGATTATGCCGTGTTATATAAGGCACTAATTGTTGTCGAATCATGAGGTTGTGGGTGATGAAAACAGGAACAGTTGTCATCGCTTTTGTAGGTGGAATTGGGTTTGGGGCTAATTTAATCTTTGCTTGCTCATCTATTAAATCGACTATTTTTTTTGTAGGCAATGAACATTTTAGAAGATTAGCTACCCTTTGTGCTAAAATGGGTGTCATAGGGATATAGAAATAGTCGTCATTACCGCCTATCGCCATATAATCTGGTAAAGAGAAATAACTAACTTTATATTTTATTCCTTCAATACTAAGTTCGTATTCCACTAAACTTAATTTTCTTAAAAAATCAGGCACGTTTCCGTTTTTTATTTCTTGATAGATTATTTTTTCGCGCTCAGCTAAACTTAAGGTGCTATCTGAAATGGAATTAGCAAAAGCAGTACCTGTTAAGGCTGCTGCCTTTCGGGAAGTTAATTTTAACTTTTGAGCAAATGAAATTTGTACCAATAGGAAGATTAATGCAAAGAGTGTGTATGTGTTTTTCATAAAAATTCTATGTTTCTCTTCAATCCACTAAATTTCGTTCGTTTCACTGCAGAACCTTTAAAAACTCTCTTAAATACTTCATCAGTCATTTCAATTAAATCTGCTTTGGTAAATTGCAATAGTTCCTGTGATGGATTAAAGGCATATTCTTGATGTGGGGTAGCAAAGCGGTTCCATGGGCATACATCTTGACAAATGTCGCAGCCAAACATCCAGTTCTCCATTTTGTCTTTAAATGTTGCGGGAATTTCATTTTTTAACTCAATAGTAAGGTACGAAATACACTTGCTTCCATCAACGATATAGGGTGCAATAATGGCATCGGTAGGGCAAGCATCGATGCATCTGGTGCACGAACCACAGTGATCGGCCACAAAAGGTGAATCATATTTCAATTCTAAATCAACAATCAATTCTGCCAGAAAAAAGAAGGATCCTGCTTCTCTGCTAATCAAGTTCGAATTTTTTCCACGCCAACCTAAACCCGATTTTTGTGCCCAGGCCTTATCTAAAACAGGGGCAGAATCTACAAAGCATCGTCCTCCTACTTCTCCTATTTCGTTATGGATAAAAGCCATTAATTCTTTTAGCTTTTCTTTAATTACCGTATGATAGTCTTCACCATAGGCATATTTAGAAATTTTAGGTGCGCTAGGATCGATCTGTTTCTCGGTAGTGAAATAATTTAGGGTTAAAGATATGACGGATTTTGCATCTTCAACAAGTAAACGTGGATCTAATCGTTTATCGAAATGATTTTGCATGTAGTTCATTTCGCCCTGATAGTTGTTCTTTAACCAACTTTCTAATCGCGGAGCTTCTTCTTCTAAAAATTCTGCCTTAGAAATACCACAAGTCATAAATCCAAGACGGAGGGCTTCGGCTTTAATTATTTTACTATGGGTTTCGTTAATTTTTAGCATCTATTAAACAAAGATAACTATTTGCTTTAAAAACATTTCAAGGCTTAATTTGTTAAACTAGCAACGAAATTATTTAACTCTCCTTGCTATGGAAACTAAAAAAGAAGATATACATCAAACGCCAGTCCCGGTTGAAACGAATTATGAAGCGCATAAAGATAATCCAGGGCCGGCGCCAACGGTTAATGAACCTGATAATAAAGGAGCAGGAGTAGCTCTTAAATGGATTATTCCTATAGTAGTTATTATTTTATTGGTAGTTTATTTTGTATACTTTAGAAATAATATAACAAACTAACACCTCGTAGGTTAGGGACCTCGTAGGTTGGCAACCTGCGAGGTGTAGAAAACACCAAGCTTAAAATAGTTTTCCTGTTTCCCCTAGTTTAATTCGACCAAGATGCTTATATGCGGCTTCGGTTACCTCTCTGCCTCTCGCGGTACGCATTAAATAACCTTCTTGAATTAAGAAAGGTTCATAAACCTCTTCAATAGTTCCGTCGTCTTCACCAACGGCAGTAGCTATCGTTTTTAAGCCTACTGGTCCGCCTTTAAATTTATCGATAATAGCCAGCAAGATCTTATTGTCCATTTCGTCTAAACCATGTTCATCTACATTTAATGCCGTTAAGGCATAGCGAGCAATTTCGGTATCGATGTTTCCATTGCCTTTAATTTGTGCAAAATCTCTTGTTCTACGTAACAATGCATTAGCGATACGTGGGGTTCCTCTGCTTCTTCTTGCAATTTCATAAGCTCCTTCATCGCTAATAGGTGTTTTCAAGATTTCGGATGAGCGGAGCACAATAGTGGTTAATAATTTTGCATCATAATAAGCCAATCGTGAGTTAATACCAAATCTAGCCCGTAAAGGAGCTGTTAACAAACCCGATCGAGTGGTTGCCCCAACTAACGTAAATGAATTAAGATTAATTTGTACCGAACGTGCATTTGGACCACTTTCGAGCATAATATCGATTTTAAAATCTTCCATAGCCGAGTATAGGTACTCTTCGACTAATGGACTAAGCCGATGAATTTCATCAATAAATAAAATATCGCCTTCCTCTAAATTGGTTAATAAGCCCGCTAAGTCGCCTGGTTTATCTAACACAGGCCCAGACGTTACTTTAATACCAACTCCCATTTCGTTGGCAATGATATGTGAAAGTGTAGTTTTTCCTAATCCTGGAGGGCCGTGAAGCAAAACGTGATCTAATGCTTCTCCCCTCAATTTTGCAGCACTTACAAAGATCTTAAGGTTTTCCATGATCTTTTCCTGCCCTGTAAAATCTTCAAATGCCTGCGGACGGAGTACTTTTTCAATATCACGTTCTAAAGGATTTAAGTTTTCGTAAGAAGGGTCGAGATTTTCGTTCATATGGGAGTATCAGGTAGCTAACATCAAGTATCGAGATTGATAATCCGATACTCAAAAATACAGTTTAATTTTTTAAAAATAATGCCTAATTAGAACATTTGCCTCCATATATGGTCTTGAAACTTGATACTTAAATCTTGCTACTTTTAAGAAAATTTATCAGACACGGGTGCATCCTTAACACCATTTGCATAGTTGTAAAATCCCTCGCCAGATTTTATTCCTTTTTTTCCTGCTATAACCATGTTTACCAATAGTGGGCATGGGGCATATTTTTGATTGCCAAAGCCATCCTGTAAAACTTTTAATATCGCCAGGCAAACGTCAAGACCTATAAAATCGGCTAATTGTAAAGGACCCATAGGGTGTGACATGCCTAATTTCATCACCTGATCGATCTCATTCACCCCTGCAACTCCTTCGTACAAACTGTAAATTGCTTCATTAATCATTGGCATCAAAATTCGATTGGCCACAAAGCCAGGGTAATCATTCACTTCAACCGGGATCTTCCCTAGTTTTTTACTGAGAGACATAATGGTTTTTGTGGTTTCGTCACTTGTGGCATAACCCCTTATTACCTCTACCAATTTCATTACTGGAACGGGATTCATAAAATGCATACCGATAACCTGACTGCTACGCTTGGTTTCGGATGCTATTTTGGTGATGGAAATGGAAGACGTATTACTCGCTAAAATCGCTTCTGGTTTAGCGAATTGATCTAAATCTTTGAAGAGTTGAAGTTTTAATTCTAAGTTTTCAATGGCTGCTTCTACAATGAGATCGGCATCGGCAACGCCAGCTTGTAAATCGGTAAAGGTGTTGATGCTGCTTAATGCATGCTCTTTTTGTGCATCGCTAAGTAAACCTTTAGCAACTTGGCGATCTAAATTTTTGGTAATAGTTACGATTGCCTTGCCAAGGGCATCTAAACTTATATCGATGAGATTTACCTGGTACCCACATTGCGCAAACGTATGGGCTATTCCATTTCCCATGGTTCCAGATCCAATTACTGCTATTTTCATTTTATTTTGGTGTTATTTTATATTAAGGAGCCAGTCTGTTGATTTGCCATTTTCCATTAATCAAATCGTATTTAATTCGGTCGTGAAGTCTGCTTGTTCTACCTTGCCAAAACTCGATCGAGCTAGGTTTAACAATGTATCCACCCCAATGTGCTGGTTTAGGTATTAATTTGCCTTCATAAATTGAAGTTAATTCTTCCACTTTTTTTTCTAAACTTAGTCTATCGCTAATTACCTGACTTTGTGGAGAAACGATAGCCCCAATTTGGCTACCTTGTGGACGTGAATGAAAATATTTTTCTGAGGCTTCTTTATCTAATTTCTCTACTTTGCCTTCTATACGTACTTGTCGCTCTAATTCGGCCCAAAAGAAGACTAAGCAAGCTTGAGGGTTCTTTTTTAGTTCTTTTCCTTTTGTACTTAAGTAATTAGTGAAAAAACTAAATCCTTGCTCATCAAAACCTTTTAACAATACTATTCTGGCATTTGGTTTCCCCGATTTATCAGCAGTAGCCAAAGTCATTACGTTTGGCTCATATAATTGTGCTTCCAATGCTGCATTAAACCATTTCTCGAATTGTTTAATGGGGTTTTTATCTGCCTCTTTTTCGGTTAATTCTGCAGCACGGTAATCTTGCCTTAAGTTTTGTATCATTTCTTTTGTAAACTCCATATGCAAAAATAAGCTAAAAATTTGTCATTCTGAGCTTGCGAAGAATCTAAACGATATTTTGCTTATATCGTCATGGTTGCTTAAATTTCGCAAATGTTAAGTACACTATTACCATCGGCTGGAATGCTTCTCATTTCTGAACCGTTTTTAAATGATCCCAATTTTAAACGATCGGTTATTCTTTTAACTGAGCATTCTGATGAGGGTACAGTAGGCTTTATCTTAAATCAACCGAGCACGCTTTTACTTAAAGATTTAGTGCCAGATTTATGGAAAGCTAATTATCCGATTTTTATTGGCGGACCAGTTGAAGTAGATACCATCCATTTTGTACATCGTTGTTATGAAAAATTAAATAGTGGTGAAGAAATTATGGATGGCATTTATTGGGGAGGAAATTTCGAGACACTCAAAATTTTGGTGAATAACAACAGCATCTCAGAAAATGAAGTGAAATTCTTTTTGGGTTACTCTGGTTGGGGAAAGGAGCAATTGAAAGAAGAAATTGAAGCGAACACTTGGATTGTTTCTTCAAAAATTCATCCAGATTTAGTTTTTTCTCAAACTGAAGAGGAATTATGGCGAGAAGCAATTATCAACCTTGGTCCGAAATACGCCCATATCAGTAATTTTCCGAGCGATCCGAGTTTGAATTAGTTAGCTCATTTCTTCTGCACTTTCCTCAACTTTCCTTCTTAAGTCATCTTTATAATTCTGCATTTTTACAACTAAAGTTTCATCAGCTGTTGCTAAAACTTGAGCAGCCAATAAACCTGCATTTTTAGCGGCATTTAAAGCTACAGTAGCTACAGGAATACCATTAGGCATTTGAAGAATAGATAATATAGAATCCCAGCCATCGATAGAATTGGACGATTTAACAGGAACTCCAATAACAGGAAGGGTAGTGATAGAAGCCACCATTCCAGGAAGGTGAGCAGCACCCCCAGCACCAGCAATAATAACTTTCAAACCTTTATCCACTGCTTCTTTCGCATAACGAAACATACGCTCCGGAGTGCGATGTGCCGAAACTACCGTAATTTCGTAAGGTATTCCGAATTCTTTTAAGATATCAGCAGCATCTTGCATTACAGGCAAGTCTGATTTACTGCCCATTATAATGCCAACTAAAGGATTTTTTTGATTACTCATAATCTATTTTTTTCGCTTCGCGGTTTTCCATCTTCCATTTTCCATTCCTTCAACTCACCACTCTTAATGTTTTTTGTATATATCTTGCCTTCTCGATTGCTTTTTCACGGTTTTGATCGACAATAGTAACATGACCCATTTTGCGGAAAGGTTTAGTGTACTTTTTTCCATATAAATGTACATAAACACCATCAATAGCCAATATTTTTTCTAAACCATCGTATTTTGCTAGGCCATCATGTCCTTTTTCGCCTAAAAGATTAATCATTACCGCATTATTAATGGACCGTGTATCACCTAAAGGTAAATTGAAAATTGCCCTTAAATGCTGTTCAAACTGCGATACATAATTGCCTTCGATGGTTTGATGGCCACTATTGTGTGGTCTTGGTGCTAACTCGTTCACTAAAATCTCACCATCTTTGGTCACAAACATCTCTACGGCTAAAATGCCCGTAATATTTAAAGCAGATGCTATATTAAAAGCAATTTTTTCGGCTTTGTGTTGCAATTCATCTGGATAGGTAGATGGTGAAATTAAGAACTCCACCAGGTTGGCTTCTGCATTGAACTCCATTTCTACCATTGGGAAGGTTTTCATGTCGCCGTTGGCATTTCTAGAAACGATTACAGCAATTTCTTTATCAAAATCTATCAATTCTTCTATTAGTGAAGAACTTTCGAAGGCATGTTCAATATCAGCTAGGTTATTAATTTTCATTACTCCTTTACCATCATAACCGTCTTTGCGTTGCTTCAAAATATAAGGAAAGGCAAAATTACCACTACTTAAGTCATTTTTTGAGTTTACTAATTGGAAAGGAGCCGTAGGGATATCGTTTTCTTTAAAAAACTGCTTCTGAATACCTTTATCTTGAATTAAGCGAATAACCCTAGATTGTGGAAAAACCAATTTCCCTTCTTTTTCTAATTGTTCTAATGCTTCTATGTTTACTTTTTCGATTTCTATGGTGATAATATCGGCCTTTTTACCAAAATTATACACGGTATCGAAATCAGTAATCGAACCGCATTCGAATTTATTAGCGATGTATTTACAGGGAGCGTCGGGGTCTGGATCTAAAACCATGGTGGTTAAATTATAATTGATCGCTTCCTGAATGAGCATTCTGCCCAATTGTCCGCCACCTAATATGCCTAATTTTAACTCACTTATTTGTTTTGCCATTATTTAGAATGCATTTTATGTTGCAAAAATAATAAAAAATATACGCCGATGGAGTTTTAAGTATTAATTAATAAGTGATGCGTATTGGGTTATTCAACTTAGAACTTAAAACGTAACTTTGTACCAATGGATGCAGATGCGATAATTATTGGTGCCGGAGCTTGCGGTTTAATGTGCGCTGTACAGGCGGGATTTTTGGGTAAGAGCGTTATTTTACTCGAAAAAAACAGTAAACCTGGGGCTAAAATCTTAATTTCTGGGGGAGGGAGATGCAATTTTACAAATCAATGGGCCACACACGAACAATTTATTTCTGCCAATCCACATTTCATAAAATCGGCATTTACCCAGTGGACAGTAGCAGATACCATCAATTTTTTTGAAACGTATGGCCTTATAGGAAAAGAAAAAACCTTAGGGCAGCTTTTTCCCGAAACGAAAAATGCCGCAGCCGTAGTTGAGATCTTTACCTCACTTTGTGCAGAAATGGGGCAAGAAATTAGATGCAATGCAGATGCGAAGGCAATCGAAGCTTTAACAGATGGTTTTAAGGTAAGTTATGCCATAGGCGATAAAATAAAGACTATCACCGCTCCAAAACTTGTAATTACTAGTGGGGGTTTACCGATTCAAAAAATGGGCGCGAGCGATTTTGCGCTTCGATTTGCACGCGAGAAAGGCTTAAAAATTATTGAAACGGCACCTGCCTTAGTACCCTTAACCATTACTGGAAAAGAGGAAGTATGGTATAGCGAGCTTTCGGGAAATAGTGTTTTTTGCGAGGTAAGTACAGCTGAAATTTCGTTCGAAGAAAATATTTTATTTACGCATTGGGGGTTAAGCGGACCTGCTATACTGCAAATTTCTTCTTATTGGCGTAAGGGAGAAGAAATAAACATTGATTTCTTACCAAAGCAAAGTATTTTATCACATTTGGAAACAGAGCGAAGAATGAGTGGAAAAACACTCTTATCGACTCTCTTAAATCGTTATTATACAAAGAAATTTACTGACGCCTTAGGAAAATTTCTACCTTTAACCAGAAAGGTAGCTGATCTGAATAAAATGGAATTAGAGTTAATAAATAACACCATACATTTTTTCAAAGTTAAGCCTGCTGGCGATAAAGGCTACGATAAGGCAGAGGTAATGCGGGGCGGTATTGATACCAACGAGCTGTCTTCTAAAACGTTAGAATGTAAAAAGATACCAGGGCTTTATTTTGGTGGCGAATGCATGGATGTTACGGGCTGGCTTGGGGGATATAATTTTCAATGGGCCTGGGCTAGTGGGTATGTAATTTCACAACATTTATGAGAGCAGAACTCTTTCTTATTACCCCTCCATTTACTCAGCTGAATACACCTTATCCGGCAACTGCATATATCAAAGGGTTTCTAAATACCAAAAATATTGCATCAACACAAGCAGATTTAGGGATTGAAGTAATTTTGGAATTGTTTTCTAAAAATGGGTTGGAAAAATTGTTTTCCCAAATTGATGAAACAAGTTCATTATCTCCCAACGCACAACGTATTTTTGCTTTAAAACAAGAATACCTAGCCACCATT
Organism: Pedobacter anseongensis; assembly: GCF_037482965.1. Lineage (NCBI taxonomy): Bacteria > Pseudomonadati > Bacteroidota > Sphingobacteriia > Sphingobacteriales > Sphingobacteriaceae > Pedobacter > Pedobacter anseongensis. The sequence continues at coordinate 368,145 of NZ_JBBHKB010000004.1, forward strand.
GATGCGGTAATTTCTTTTCTGCAAGGAAAAAATCAAACCTTAGCTTTACAGATTTGCTCGGAAGATTTTTTACCCGAAGCCTCTCGTTTCGCTCAATTAGCAGACCCGATTGCTAATGGGTTAGACTGGGCATTTGGTACTATGGGAACTCAAGATAAAGCCAAACATTTAGCAACACTCTATCTTGAAGATATTTCTGATTTTATTGTAGAAAGTATTGATTCGAATTTTGGTTTTAGTAGGTATGCAGAACGCTTAGGGAGAAGTGCAAATTCATTTAATGAATTATACGAAGCGCTGAATCAGCAGTCTACATACATCGATACGATCTTATTTGAAGTACTTGAGAAAAGAATAACAGAGGTTCAGCCTAAATTACTGCTCATTTCTGTACCCTTTCCCGGAAATCTATATTCAGCATTTCGATGTGCTCAATATGTTAAAAAACAGTATCCTGAAATTAAAATAGCGATGGGCGGCGGTTTCGCCAATACCGAACTTCGTTCTTTATCTGATAAAAGAGTGTTTAAATTTTTCGATTTTATTACCCTTGACGATGGAGAATTGCCCATCGAATTGTTGTACCAATCAATCAATAACGCCGGGAACTTTAATCTTTATAAAAGAACTTTTTTACTCGAAAACGGCAAGGTTACCTATAAAAACGATTCCATAAGAAGCGACTATAAACAAGCCGATGTAGGAACTCCTGATTATACTGATTTACCACTAGATAAATATATTTCTGTAATCGAAATCGTAAATCCAATGCATCGAATGTGGAGTGATGGGCGTTGGAATAAACTAACCATGGCTCATGGTTGTTATTGGGGAAAATGTACATTTTGCGATATCTCGCTAGATTACATCAAGGTTTATGAACCAGTTGCTGCTAAATTAATTGTAGATCGAATAGAAGATTTATCTAAAAAAACTGGTCAAAATGGTTTCCATTTTGTGGATGAGGCGGCTCCACCGGCATTAATGCGTGAAGTAGCTTTGGAGATATTGAGAAGAAAATTGGTGGTTACTTGGTGGACAAATATTCGTTTCGAGAAAAGCTTTACACAAGATTTATGCTTATTGTTGAAAGAATCAGGTTGTATTGCTGTTTCTGGTGGACTGGAAGTGGCATCTGATCGATTGTTAAAACTTATTGATAAAGGTGTTACGGTAGAGCAAGTTGCTAAAGTAACACGAAATTTTACTGAGGCCGGAATTATGGTCCATGCCTACTTAATGTATGGCTATCCCACACAAACTATCCAAGAAACAGTGGATAGCTTAGAGATGGTCCGCCAGCTGTTCGAAACTGGTGTTTTACAATCTGGATTTTGGCATCAATTTGCTATGACCGCCCATAGTCCGGTTGGTATGTACCCAGAGAAATTTGGCGTAGTAAAAGAAACGGAATTGATAGGGAGTTTTGCAAATAACGACCTTAACTATGTCGATAAAACAGGAATCGATCATTCTAAATTTAGCTTTGGATTAAAAAAATCCCTCTTCAATTTTATGCACGGTATATGTTTCGACTATAAGTTGCAAGATTGGTTCGATTTTAAAATTCCAAGAACTACCATTCCTGCTAATTTTATCAGCAACGCACTACGTGAAGAAGAAAACGTCATTACTAAACCAACAGCCAAGTTAATTTGGTTAGGCGGAAAACCAATTGTCGAAACCTTTACCAAGTCGAAGAAGGGCAATTCTTGGCAGCAAACTACCTTAACTTTTCATCGTAAAAAAGAAAGCTTTCGCATTGTAACCAACCAACAAGAAGGAGAATGGTTAGTATCTACATTAGCTAAAATAACTGTTCTAAATGCTAAGGTCTACAGTTTCCAAGAAATTAAAGCAGACTTTGAAACTAATTTAGAACATTTCGAATTGTTTTGGTATGCTAAGCCAATTACTACGCTACGGAATTTTGGTTTATTGGTGTTGTAAAACTTGATTTGGGTGCTTAATCACAATTTGGTATGGTAAATGTCCAGGTATCTGAAGACTTATACGGTATTGAAAAAGCCACACCTTTATCCAACTCAAACCACAATTTACTCCGTACTTTTTCTCTAGTACCCACTTCATTCATGGTTAAACTATCGTAAAGTCGGCCATTAACCATCACATATTTAATTTTTTCAGAATTTCGTATGTCGTCTAGTGGATTAGCATCAATAACTATTAAATCGCCCAATTTTCCAACTTCCAAAGAACCTATTTCTTTATTCATTCCGAGGTAAGAGGCTCCATTAAGCGTTGCTGCACGAATTGCTTGTAAAGGGCTCATACCTCCTTGAACCATCATCCAAAGCTCCCAGTGAGCTCCTAGGCCCTGAATTTGGCCATGTGCACCTAAATTTATCTTCGTCCCAGCATCTGCAATCTGTTTAACGGCTTTCGACACTTCAATGTGATTATAATCGCCATACTCTGAAGTTGTGCGCCTTCTGGAACGGGCATCAATTATAGCTCTAGGAGTAAATGTTAACAAACGTTCATTTTCCCAAACATTAGTGCGGTCATACCAATAATTTTCACCCCATTGCCCCCCATAAGCAACAATTAAAGTAGGCGTATAGCCCACCTTAGTATTTGCCCAAAAGTTAACTACATCTTTATAAACAGGTGATACAGGAATGCTATGCTCGATCCCGGTATGTCCATCTGCCACCATATTCATATTCGTAAAAAAGGTTGAGCCGCCCTCAGGCACCACCTCCATTTTTAATTGTCGTGCAGCTTCTAAAATCTGCTGACGTTGCTCTCTTCGAGGTTGATTGTATGATTTTACCGAAAATGCACCCACTGCTTTTAAGCGTCTTAAATGCGATAATGCATCTTGTAAGCTGTTAATTACCACTTTAAAATCGCCATCAGCCCCGTATAAAATAGAGCCCGTAGAATATAACCGTGGACCAATCATCCTTCCTGCCTTTAACATCTCGCTTTGACTAAATACCATTTCCGTATTGCTAGATGGGTCGTGTGCAGTGGTTACGCCAAAGGATAGGTTTGCTAGGTACGACCAATCTTGCTGCGGACTCACTCCATCCGGACTAGTACGTAAATGTGCATGCACATCTATCATGCCTGGCATTATGGTTTTACCGGTTACGTCGATAATTTTTGTATTTTCTGGAACAGCCACATCAGCCACTTTTCCAATCGCCAAAATTTTATTATTTTCTATTAAGATCGTACCTTCTTCAATTACTTCATCACCTTTCATGGTAATTAAACGTGCGCCTTTTAATGCAATTAATCCACTTGGTACATCAGCTTTTAATTTTAAATTCATGGAAATCCCAACAGTATCTAATTCTGGGAGTACTTGTGGTGCACCATCAATGAAGCTAAATGTATTTTTAATTTCACGTTGGTAATATTGCTCTCCTAGTGTCCAAAACAGTTTTTTACTATCTGCACTCCAGTGTAAAAATGTACCAGCATCTTTTGTTACCCGGGCCAATGGGATGGACTTATTATTCGCCGAAAGGTCGAGTGCCGAACCTGTTGTTAGTAAAGGAGTGATGTAAGCGTTAAACAATTCGGTAAAGGCCATCCATTTTCCATCTGGGCTTGGAACAAATTGATTACTATATTGAGATGTAAAATGAGTACGCTCATTCTTGCCATCTAAATCGATACTTTTAAACGCTTTTTTTCCAGCTTCGTTGCCTTGAAAGAAAATACGGCTATCGTCTGTGTTAAACATTGGCTTAATCCCATTTTCATTTACCAATATTTTACTACCTCCATTAGCGGGGATGATGAATATACCCGTTCCCTTGCCATAAGTTAAACCTAAAACTTCGTTTCCTACACCTTTTCTAAATACAATTTTATCACCTTTGTTCGAATAATTTGGTGAGTAGTAATACCCTTTTTCATCCGTTAAAACGAGCGTTTTCCCATTTTTTAATTCAGTTCGCTTAATTGCTCCCTTAAATTCATCACTCCAGGTGGTGTACACTACAAATTTTCCATCTGGACTAAAATCTGGTTCGAACTCAAAATCTAAACCACTTGTAAGTCGTTCTGGAGTACCGTTTGGCAGTTCTTTTTTATATAAATAGCCCGCAGCATTAAAAACTACCATTTTGCCATCTGGTGAGGTTGTTAATTGCCTAATCATTTTGGCAGTAAATTCGGGTGCGTACACCTGGTGTTCAAAATGCAAGGCATCCTGAACAGTTTGACTGCTATTTACTTCAAAAGGTATTTCGGTTATATTTAGATTATTTAAATCAATTTGCTTAATTTTTCCTCCAGCATAGAAAACAATTTTTTTGCCATCAGGTGTCCATGCAAAATTTGGATATACACCAAAAATTGCCCAAGTTTCTTGCTGATCATGCGATAGATCTTCGAAGAGCGGCCATTCTTCTTCTGTTTTCAAGTTCTGAATGAAGAGTACCGATTTTAATCGCACTCGCTTCACATAGGCCATAAATTTACCATCGGGCGATATTTGAGGTCGCGCGGCCCCACCTTGCTCAGCAATAAGATTGGTTAACTTTCCAGAAGTTAAGTCTAATTGCCTAATCGCATAAATTAAACCGTTTGGATCTTTGCTATATTCGAAATTTGGACCTGGAGAAACATCCTCGCTAAAGTATAAAAATTTACCATCAGGCGATACATTTGGCTCTCCAGCATCTTGTTGGTCATTTTTTCGCTTCGTTAATTGCACGCCATCGCCACCATAAATACTGTACATCCACATTTCGCCCGCACCTAATGAGCGAGTGCCGGTAAAATGCTTTCTTGCAACTAAATATTCACTGTTCGGCATCCAAGTAGCATTATTTAACAACCTGAAGGTTTCTTTTGTAATCTGTTTTTTGTTTCCGCCGTTGCGGTCCATAATCCATATGTTATCACCACCACTTTTATCGCTAGTGTAAGAAATATATTTTCCATTCGGACTAAAACGTGGCTGAACATCAAAAGCAATACCGCCGCTAATTAGCTTCGCTTGTCCACCACTAATTGGAAGGGTATAAATATCGCCCAATAAATCGAAAACGATGGTAGTGCCGTCTGGACTAACATCTAAATTCATCCAGGTACCCTCGTCGGTAGTAATGGTGAAATTTTTTGTAGGTCCTTGATATTTCTCTACGTCCCATTTGGATGGGTCTTTTTTAACCGTCGAGGCGGTTTTATCTTGCGCGCTTAAATTAGATGAGATTAATACTATAACAGTTAATAAATTAAGATATTTCATCTGTTTATAATTTTGTTTTTAATTGTCAGATGTTCCTTACCATGATTAAATAATGATTCTTTAATCATGGTCGGTTCATATAATGAAGTAAGGATAGTCGTAATATTCAAAGTTAGCAATCTTTACAAATTTTCCGTCATCTGATGAGTATTTGCATCCTTTAGATAGGCATCGGTTGACGGCAATCTATTTCAACTTTCGACTATTTTGATGTAGTTTTGATTGCAACCTTTTATGACAGCAACTGAGATTTTAAGAAAATATTGGGGATTTGATCAATTTCGTCCACTTCAAGATGAAATTATTCAATCGGTACTAAACGGAAACGATACATTAGCTTTATTACCAACAGGTGGTGGTAAATCAATTTGTTTCCAAGTTCCTGCATTAATGATGGATGGAATTTGTATCGTCGTTTCTCCATTAATCGCTTTGATGAAAGATCAGGTCGAAAATTTAAAAGCCAAAGGAATTGATGCGATTGCCATTTATGCTGGAATGGGGAAGAGGGAGATTGATATTTTATTAGATAACTGCATTTTTGGTAACATTAAGTTCTTATATCTTTCGCCTGAGCGTTTATTATCGCCGATTGTACGTGAGCGGATTTCGTACATGAATGTGAATTTAATTGCAATAGATGAAGCCCATTGCATTTCGCAATGGGGATACGACTTTAGGCCCCCTTATCTACAATTAACAAACTTGCGCGAAATACATCCCGATAAACCTATACTTGCTTTAACGGCTACCGCTACTGCTTTTGTAAAAAATGATATACAAGCTAAACTAGCCTTTAAAAATGCAAACGTTTTTGTAAAAAGTTTTGAACGCTCCAATTTGAGTTATGCAGTTTTAAACGTAGAAGATAAACATAAAAAATTGCTCGAAATTGTTAGAAATGTTAAAGGCTCAGGGTTAATCTATGTAAGAAATAGGCGCGAAACTGCAGAAATAGCCTCCTTTTTACAGAGAAATGGGGTTGTGGCCGACTTTTATCATGCCGGTATAGAAAAGGAGTTGAGGTTTAAAAAGCAAGAAAACTGGAAAACAGATGTGGTTCGAGTAATGGTGGCCACTAATGCTTTTGGGATGGGTATCGATAAGCCAAATGTTCGTTTTGTGATTCACTTAGATTTGCCCGATAGTTTAGAGGCCTATTATCAAGAAGCGGGTAGGGCAGGAAGGGATGAAAAACGTGCCTTTGCCGTTTTATTGGCAAATGAATCAGATCAATTAATACTTAAAGGAAAATATAAAGACAGTTTTCCATCAATAGTGGAGATAAAAAAAACATATCATTATTTAGGAAGCTATTTTCAATTGGCATTCGGAGCAGGAGAGGGCTTAAGTTTTGAATTCGATTTGGCCGATTTTTGTAAACGGTTTAGTTTAAAGGTGATGAATACGTTGGCAGCTTTAAAATTTTTAGAGCACGATGGATATTTAGTTTTATCGGAGAACATTTTTCTGCAATCGAGAATTATGTTTACGGCTGATCACGAAGATGTTTATCGCTTCCAGATAGAAAATGCCGGGTATGATTTGATCATTAAAACCATTCAACGCTCTTATGGCGGTGCTTTCGACGGCTATGTGAAGATAAAAGAATCTGATCTTGCAAAACGTTTACGGTTATCATTTAACGAGGTTGTTGATCATTTGAATAAGCTTCAGCAATTCGAAATTTTATCCTATTTGCCCCAAACTGATCAACCTCAACTACAATTTGTTTTACCCCGAGCAGACCAATTGCATCTAGATATTGATGTGAAATATATAAAGTTAAGACAGCAAATACAGCAAGAGCAAATTAATGCAGTTCTTTCGTATTCAACTACTTTAGTGTGTAGAAGTAAACAACTACTTCATTATTTTGGCGAAAACAGCGCAGCTAAATGCAAGGTTTGTGATGTATGTTTGCACGAGAAAAAAATGGAGGATTTGGCACAACTAAAAGATAAGATCGATTTTGAAATTGCTACACATTTACAAACGCATTCATATGGTTTAGATGAATTGGTAAATAGCATAAGCATTGGAAATGAAACCGACAAAATAGAGCGAATCCGAGATTTGCTTGATGCAGGTAAGATTAAAAGTGACGGGAAAAGGTATTATATGTAGCCTTAGGTATCGCTTCAATTAGCTATTTTAACTTGAAATTAAAGTTCTTTAATTAATAGTAAACACCTGCAATTAAGATAGTATAAATACGCTTCGATCCTAAAAAAATACTTACCTTAAACACGATTCTTATAGCTATGGGAAATTTTAAGCGGGTAAAAACTAGCGTTTGTTTAATTTTACTGATTTCTTTATTTTACGAGTCAGCCCATGCTCAATTGGGCCGTGGTTGCTATGTAGGAGGTGTGCTTTATACTACAAATACTTCCAAGGGAAATCGTTTTTTTTATCGCTCACCAGGCAATATAACCAATGTATGTGGCTACACGCCTACGGGTAACGATGGTAATTGCAGACTATATAATAGTGGTCCGTTAGGGAATAATAATAGTTATACGTTATATAGTGATGCTTTCAGTAATGATTGGGCAGAAATTAATTGTCCAATTGATGATTATGTTTGGTTACTTATGCTTTCTGCAGTGGGATTATCCGTTTGGAGATTTAGGAAAGTTACATTCGCTTAACGTTAAATAAAATTTAACAATATTTTCTCTATTTTAGCGTATGCAACAAAAAGATGATAAAAAAGTAATACGCTCTTGGGCTTTTTTTGATTGGGCCAATTCTGCCTATAATTTAGTTATTACTTCGACCATATTTCCTGCATATTATACCATTATTACTTCAGATAAGGACGATAGTAGCATAGATTATGTGACCTTTTTAGGGGGAAAATTTGTAAATTCAGCCTTGTATAGTTATGCAATGGCTTTTGCATTTTTAATTATAGCGATAGTCTCGCCAATTTTATCGTCGACAGCAGACACCCGTGGAAACAAGAAGATTTTTATGCAAATGTTTACCTATTTAGGGGCATTAGCATGTTGTGGATTGTTTTTTTTTAAAATTGAAACCTTAGAGATAAGTGTTGTTTTCTTTATTTTGGCGGCAATTGGTTTTTGGGGAAGCTTAGTCTTTTACAATTCTTATCTACCCGAGATCGCAAGTATTGGTGAGCAAGATCGAGTAAGCGCGAAAGGATTTACCTACGGCTATATTGGGAGTATTATTCTGCAAATTATTTGTTTTGTATTTGTATTTAAGCCAGAATGGTTTGGGATTGTTGATGAGTCTATTCCGGCGAGATTGTCTTTTTTAATGGTGGGTATTTGGTGGATGGTTTTTGCTCAAATCCCTTTTAAAAATCTTCCAAAAGGGAGTCCCAATTTTAAGGTAGAAAAAGGAAATGTGATGGTGAGTGGCTTTCAAGAGCTTAAAAAAGTATGGGCTAACGTAAAAAAAATGGCCTATTTAAAGCGTTTTCTTTTTTCGTTCTTTTTTTATTCGATGGGTGTGCAAACCGTAATGTTAGTAGCTACAATTTTTGGTGAAAAGGAATTGAATTTAGCTACTTCAAAACTTATTGCTACCATACTATTGCTTCAAATAGTAGCCATTCCAGGAGCCATGTTAATGTCATATCTTTCTTCAAAGAAATATGGGAATGTAAATGTTTTAATAGGAGTATTGATAATTTGGATTGGAGCCTGTATTGCGGCATATTTTATTCATACCGAATATCAGTTTTATGCTTTAGCAGGAGTTATTGGCTTAATTATGGGGGGAATTCAATCGCTATCTAGATCTACTTATTCTAAATTTTTACCTCAAGATAGTCCAGACCACACTTCTTATTTTAGTTTTTATGATGTAACTGAAAAGGTTGCCTTGGTTTTTGGAATGTTCAGTTTTGGATATATTGAAGAGCTAACTGGAAGCATGCGTAATTCTGTTATTGCATTAACGCTGTTTTTCATTTTAGGATTGCTATTTTTGCTTTTTGTAAAACCGGTAGCCCCTAAAACGGTTATTGCTAAAAACTCTTAATATTTTTCATGAAGGTAGAATTATTTGTTCCCTGTTTTGTAGACCAGTTATATCCAGAAACCGCTTTTAATACCATAAAGCTTTTAGAAAAGGCAGGCTGTGAAGTGAGCTATAATGCAAAACAAACGTGTTGTGGTCAGCCAGCTTATAACGCAGGTTATTGGGAGCAAGCTAAGGAAATAGGCAATAAATTTTTAACCGATTTCTCATCTGCCGATTATATTGTAGCACCCTCTGCTTCTTGTGTAGGAATGGTGAAGAATGGTTATAATGATTTGTTTACCAATACCATAGTTCACAATACATGTAGAACTATTCAAGGTACTATTTTCGAGTTGTCTGATTTTCTCATTAACGTTTTAAAAAGAGATTATTTTGGAGCAGAACTCGATGGTAAAGCTGTTTATCACGACTCGTGCAGTGGTTTACGCGAGTGTAAAATTAAAGAAGAACCACGACAATTGTTAGCAAAGGTGCATGGTTTAGAAATGGTAGAAATGATTGACACGGATATGTGCTGTGGTTTTGGTGGAACATTTGCTGTTAAATTCGATGCAATTTCATCGGCCATGGCCGAGCAAAAAGTGAACAATGCTTTAGCAATGGAAGCAGAGTATATTATTTCGACCGACTTATCGTGCCTGATGCACTTAGATGGGTATATCCAAAAAAATAATATTCCTTTGAAAACAATGCACATTGCCGATGTGCTGGTAAATGGCTGGTTGGATTATTAAATCGCTATTTTTAGAATGTGATAGTTAGCGAATTGGCCATTTTCGGAATTAACTAATTATTTAATGTCACAAAGAAATTAACCTTTTTTAACATATATATCTTAAAAACTAAGGTAGATTTGTATGTTCAAAATATAAATTTAAAAATGAAAAAATTATTTATAGCCTTTTTAGGCTTATTTACCATGAGTATAGCCGTTCAGGCGCAAAAAAAGACTTCTGGTGCGATTCAATATGAAACCACATTAGATCCTGCTGCAACAATGGCTGCGAGTGGAATTCAGATGAGTGACGAAATGAAGGCAAGAATGCCGAAATCGATAAAAGCAAATTTTGAGTTATTATTTACAGCTACCAATGCAAGTTACATGCCTGTTATAGAAAATGAAGACAGCAATGGTGGCGGCGGTGGCGGAATGGGTCGTATGATGATGCGATTTGCAGGCGGTGCAGGCGGTGCACGGGAATATTATTACAGCTTTGCTGATCAGAAATTGGTAGAGGTGTTCGATGTAAGTGATACCACATATGTAATGCAAGGTAAGTTAGCTGTAGCTAATCCTCCTCAGATGGCAAATATGGGGGGACAAAGACAAGGTGCTAATACTGCCAACGCTGCGGCTCCAGCTGCTCAAAATGCAGTGGTGTTTTTACCAGGTCCCCCAACCTTAGAAGTGGTTAAAACTGATGAAACAAAGAAAATTTTAGGATTTACGTGTAAAAAAACGATTGTTAAATCGATTCGTAAAGCAACTGTTTTAGGTATGGAGAAAGATGTAACTGATGAAACTGCAATTTGGCATACAAGTGATTTAGGCTTCAATTTCTCTCCAAATCCGAATATGTGGACAGAAGGAACAGTTCTTGCATTAGAGAATAAAGGAACAAGCGTTACAGCAACAAGTATAGAATACAGAGGTGTGAGTTCAAAAGATGTAACGGCTCCTAAAAAAGCCATTCCAATTACTCAGGAAGAATATCAGAAAAAAATGGAAAATATGGCTAATAGAATGAGAGGTCAGGGTGGTAACAGACAAGGTGGAATGGGTCAGGCTAGAAGCATTATCATTAACTAATAAGAAATCACTTTTAATTTTCTTAAATCCCGACCTTATTAGGCGGGATTTTTGTTTTAAATCCTTATCTTTGCGTCTCACAATCACGTAGTAGGTGATTTACTAACTAATTTTTTCAATTTCTAAATCATAGTTGTAGATGATTAACATTACTTTACCTGACGGCTCTAGTCGTAGGTACGAAAAGGGCACAACTGCCCATCAAATTGCCTTATCCATTTCAGAAGGCTTAGCAAGAAACGTTTTAGCAGCAGAGGTTAACGGAGAAATCTGGGACTCATCGCGTGCTATCGAAACCGATTCAACAGTGAAATTATTAACCTGGAATGATACCGCTGGTAAAGCAACGTTTTGGCATTCTTCGGCCCACTTAATGGCCGAGGCTTTAGAAGCGTTATATCCAGGCACTAAATTTGGCATTGGTCCGGCCATCGAAACCGGTTTTTATTACGATGTAGATTTTGGCGACAGAGAGTTTTCTTCTGATGATTTTAAAGCTATTGAAACTAAAATACTTGAATTAGCGAAGCAAAAAGAGGTATTTAGCAGAAAAAGTGTAGCTAAAGTAGATGCGATTAAGTATTTCACTGAGAAGGGCGATGAATATAAATTAGACCTTTTAGAAGGTTTGGAGGATGGAAAAATTACATTCTATACTCAGGGTGCTTTCACTGATTTATGTCGCGGTCCGCATATCCCAAATACAGGGTTTGTTAAGGCTGTGAAACTGATGAATGTAGCTGGTGCTTACTGGCGGGGTGATGAAACTAAAAAGCAATTGACTCGTATTTATGGCGTAACTTTCCCGAAAGCGAGCGAATTAACAGAGTATCTGTTAATGATTGAAGAGGCGAAGAAACGTGATCACCGGAAGTTGGGTAAAGAATTGGAGTTGTTCATGTTCTCAGAAAAAGTGGGGGCAGGATTGCCGATGTGGTTACCAAAAGGCACTGCTTTACGCGAACGTTTAGCTCAGTTTTTAACTAAGGCGCAAGTTAAATCGGGTTATGAACAAGTAATTACTCCACATATTGGCCACAAAAACTTATATGTAACATCTGGTCACTACGAGAAATACGGTAAGGATAGTTTTCAGCCTATAAAAACGCCACAAGAAGGGGAGGAGTTCTTCTTGAAGCCAATGAATTGTCCACACCATTGCGAAATGTATAAATTTAAGCCTCGTTCGTATAAAGATTTACCGGTTCGTTTTGCAGAATTCGGTACGGTTTATCGTTATGAGCAGAGTGGTGAGTTACATGGTCTTACTCGTGTTAGAGGTTTTACACAAGATGATGCCCATTTATTTTGTAGGCCAGATCAGGTTAAAGAAGAATTTAAAAAAGTAATTGATTTGGTGTTGTATGTATTTAAATCTTTGGGGTTTGATAATTACATTGCACAAGTGTCATTACGTGATCCAGAAAATAAAGCAAAATATATTGGTTCTGACGAGAATTGGAAATTAGCCGAATCGGCAATTATTGAAGCTGCTGAAGAAATGGGTTTGCCAACGGTGGTTGAACTTGGAGAAGCAGCGTTTTATGGTCCGAAATTAGATTTTATGGTCCGTGATGCATTGGGTAGAAAATGGCAATTAGGTACCATACAAGTTGATTATAACTTGCCAGAACGATTTGAATTGGAATATACTGGAAGTGATAATTTAAAGCATCGTCCAGTTATGATTCATCGTGCGCCGTTTGGTTCGTTAGAGCGTTTTGTTGCAGTTTTGATTGAACATTGTGCAGGTAACTTCCCCTTATGGCTTTCTCCTGAGCAATATATTATTCTTCCAATCTCAGAAAAGTATGAAGAATATGCAAAAAAAGTTTCGCAAGAACTAAATAATTCCGATATTCGCGGTCTGATAGACTTTCGAGATGAAAAAATTGGAAGGAAAATTAGAGACGCTGAGGTTAAAAAGTTGCCTTATATGCTTATAATCGGTGAAAAGGAAGCGGAAGAAGGAAAAGTTTCGGTACGCAAGCATGGAGAAGGAGATTTAGGAGCAATGACTTTAACGGAGTTTAGTGCATTAATAATTAAAGAAATAACAGTTTAAACAGAATTTACATTTGGCATTAGGAAGACCAGGATTTAATAGGGGACCACGTCCTCCTTTTAAGAAAAAAGAAGCAGAACATAATATTAATCAGTATATCAGAGCTCAAGAGGTGAGATTAGCTGGAGATAATGTTGAGCCAGGGATTTATCCCTTGTCTAAAGCTTTGGCACTTGCTGATGAATTGGAACTCGATTTAGTAGAGATTTCTCCAAATGCAGTTCCCCCGGTATGCCGGATAATCGATTATAGCAAATTTGTTTACGAACAAAAGAAAAAGCAAAAAGAGATTAAGGCAAATGCGAAACAAACTGTAATTAAAGAAATTCGTTTCGGTCCTAACACAAACGATCACGATTTTCAATTTAAGTTAAAGCATGCGGTTAGTTTTTTAGAAAACGGCGAAAAAGTGAGAGCTTACGTACACTTTAAGGGTAGGGCCATTGTATATAAAGAACAAGGCGAAATTTTATTGTTAAAGTTTGCTCAGGCATTAGAAGACATAGGCAAGGTAGAATTGTTGCCTAAATTAGAGGGTAAGCGTATGTTTTTGACGCTTGCACCAAAAGTAGCAAAGAAGTAATAAATTATATAAATTAAAAAAGGGTTATGCCAAAAATGAAAACCAATTCCAGTGCTAAAAAGCGTTTTTCGCTTACTGGAACAGGTAAAATCTCAAGAAAGAACGCATACAAAAGTCACATTTTAACAAAAATGAGCACTAAACGTAAGCGTAATTTAGGCCAGACAAGTCTGGTAAGTAACGCTGATATGGGCAACGTTAAACGTATGCTTGCAATCGGTAAATAATTAATTTTTAACCAGATACTCGGTACCTAAGATTGTTAATTCAACACCGCTTATCAAAACACACACACTATGCCACGTTCGGTAAACGCAGTAGCTGCTAGACGCAGAAGAAAAAAAGTCCTAAATATGGCCAAAGGCTATTGGGGATCAAGAAGCAAGGTATTCACCATTGCAAAAAATACGGTAGAAAAGGGTTTGCAATATGCATACCGTGACCGTAAAGTTAAGAAAAGAGAATTCCGCGGATTGTGGATCCAACGTATTAACGCTGGAGCACGCGAGCACGGTGTATCTTACTCTCAATTAATTGGTAAATTGGCCGCAAAAAATATAGGGTTAAACCGTAAAGTTTTAGCAGATTTAGCAATGAACCATAAAGATGCTTTTAAAGCAATCATTGATGCAGTAAAATAAATAGACTTACGAGAACTTATGAAGGTTTATAAACTAACTTCATAAGTCTTATAAAAGGGAAATGACTTAGGTTGTTTCCCTTTTTCTCATTAAAGAGAGTTCGTCTCTAAAGTGTAATACGGTTACTGAAACAAGGAACTACGCTTGTCGATTAACGAACCTAGATCAATATCAATTTCTGGAGCTCTTCGTTTTTCTTGATAAACTTCATTTAACTCGATAATAAATTTGTCTAGTTCTTCAGTTATAAGGTATAGTTTTTGGGAAACTTCTTTAATCTCATTTGCACTCAGATCGTCGTCAATTATGAGTCTCGTTACGCCAATCATCTTAGAAATAGGTCTTCGGATTACATGACTGATATCGAAAATTATCTGTTCGATGGAAGCAATATAATCTATCAAAGGTGTGATGTCAGAGGTTGACCCGTACCAGATCACCTTTCCCTTGTTATCAATTCCTGGAATTGCTTGCATCCAGCGCCATCTGATGGTACCTCCCACAATTATCCGATATTGGAAACTAAGGGGTGTGTGCAATCGATACGCTGCTTTCATTGCATCATTAAATTTTTTCTTATCATCATCATGCAATACTTCTCTCAATTTTTCGGGGTTATTTATGAGTTCTTGAGCGTCAAAAAGATGATTAAAAGTATCTGTTCCCCGATTACTGAAGAGTATGGTAGATTGTCCATCTTCCTCAATCTCAAACATGTAGGTATTACCAGGAACTTGGCTGGTAATTTTCTTCATCAATCGTTCACTGTGCCTGATCTTTTCTTCAGCCTCCTTTCTTTCAGTAATGTCGTGGCTTATGGAAAGGTATTGGTATACTGCTCCGTTTTCATCTAAGAACGGAACAATGGTAGTATCTACCCAATATACCGTGCCATCTTTCGCATTGGTGCAAAACTGACCCCTATAAGGTTTTCCATTTTGCATGGCCGTTCTCATTTCATCAAAATACTCTTGCGTATGATTGGTAGACCAAAGTAAGCTATGTTGTTTACCCAACAATTCGTCTAAGCTGTATTTACTGGTTTTACAGAAATTTTCATTTACAAAAGAAAAGGTTCCGTCTACTTTAGAAATGCTAACAATAGAAGCAATGTCTAAAGCATACTTATATTCTTTAAGTTCTGAGCGCCGTTCTCTTTGTTCTAGATTAACCTTTAGCATTTCTACAAGCATATTTATCAAACTACGCTCTTCGTTCAGAAATGGCCCTTCATCGCTCTCAGGCATAGGAGTTAAGTAAACTACCTCAATACTGATTAATGTACCGTTATTTGTTTTTGCGTCGGCATTTATATATGATTTTGACGGCTTATAATTAACTGTAGCATAATTTGTTCCGTTAACAGCTACACAAGCAGCTGTAATTTCAGGATATTGCCATCCGCCAGGAATCACTTGCGCTATTTTATTAAATAATTGCTCCAAACTAATATCTTCACGCTGCAAAATATGACTAACCTCGTAGAGTGTTTTTAACTCTTTGATTCGTTCATGCAAACTATAAAGCGTTTCATTTTTCAACTTTTCTGCCTCTTCACGTTTGGCAACCTCGCGTTGTAAAGCAACTAAACTGGTACGCAAATGGTTGGTGGCATAGTATTGGAGTGCGAGGATGGTACCGAATGGAATAATGGCGCTAATCCATCTACTAATTGGATCGTGCAACACGGTTGGCTTAGGTAAATTTCCAGTTGTCTCCTGATATGCTAGCCAAAAATCGGCTCCTATGGTTAATAACCCAATGGCAAAGCCACCACGCCACCCCAATAAAAATCCTGCAGTAAGGATTACACTCATCTGTGAGAGAACGCTCGGTGCCATTATCCCACCCGATGAATAACAAGAAACGGTAATAAGCAACCATAGCATGATAGGCAGCAGCCAACTGGCAAATCGTACATACCCTAATGAATTTAAGGTAAGATTAGAGCCAGAAATGAAAACGGAGATACCTATCAAAAAGACCCATCTTAACCATAGATTGGGAAAATACCAAAAGCCTACGGAGACAACGCTTACTAGTACAACAAGCCAAATTAGAGCAAGCACATAAACCATAAACCTTTGTTGATCAGTATCTTTATTCGGAATAGCTAAAACATTGATCATCAGTATTTTTTTTGAGAGATTAACGTAGCCTAGAATCGGAATATAATTCGTTATTAGGTTTAAGTGTATATTAAATTTACAGAAAATTTAATAAAAAAGAAGATAACGTAAATAAAATTCAAAGTCTCTGCTCAGTTTCTCGCAATTCTTTTTGCATCACTTTTGCAATCTTAGTGCTGCCATCGTGGCTCCATCCAGGGGGATTTAGGATATATCGAACCTTGTCTATAAAATTGGGAGCTTTTTTAACATCTTTACCTAAAGCGATAAATTCATGAAAAATGATATTAACTGGACCTGTATCTTTAGGTTGTGTGGTTAAACCATATTTTATCGCATCCTCTGGCAACTCTTCTTGGAAAGTGCCAAACCACCGATCCCACAGTATTAATACCATTCCCATGTTTTTATCGAGGTATCTGACGTTACTTGCGTGATGAACACGATGATGTGATGGCGTTACAAAAATATACTCGAACCAAGGATGTAATTTACCCACAGCTTGTGTATGTACAAGGTTTCCGTAAATTTGAGTAACTAAGTAGGCAAATAACACATCCATCGCTGTAAAGCCCATAAAGGCTAGCGGAAGGTAAAAAAATACCCGGTAAAGAGGCTCGAACACGGTTGATCGAAAACCAGTAGTTAGATTAAAATGTTCAGAAGAATGGTGCGTAACGTGCATGGCCCAGAAAAATCGTACGTAATGGCCAACGGTATGTAAAAACCAATACAAAAAGTCTTGCGCAAGAATTAATACGATCCAATACAGCCAAACGTTAGAAATCTCGAAGATGCGAAATTGATAACAATAATCTAACAGAAAGAAAGTGGCGGTTTTCATGCCTAAATTAATCACCACTGCCACTGTCATTAAATAAATGTTGGTCCAAGTATCTCTTTTGGTGTATATTTTCTTGTCGTGCGCATAACTGAAATACATTTCAACCAAAGTTAAAACAATCACAAAACCAAATAACCCACCTACAGAAATATCGTTCCCAGTAAACTTCATCATAAATTATTATAGTAGGCCAAACTGCTTAAAATATCGGCCGTTGTTACGCGACAATTAAACGTGCACTTTCCAATTCTATCCAATAAAGAAAACATAATCTGACCATCTTCGTTCTTTTTATCGCTTTCCATCAAGGTTAGTAATGCTTTAAAACTTTTTTCTTTGATGTTATATTTAGGATATATTGAACAAATATACACGCTAATATCCTTCAATTCTTCTTCTGTAAGATCACAATATTTCGAAGAAAGGAAAGCCTCACAAATCATTCCTATTGCTATCGCTTCGCCATGTGTAAGTGGTGTTTTATCGTTCGTTAGGGCATAGGTTTCTACGGCATGGCCGATTGTATGTCCAAAATTTAAGATTTTACGTAAACCTTTTTCTAATGGATCTTCTGTTACTACTTCGTTTTTAATTTGTACAGAACGATAGACTGCATGTGGTTCGATATTTTGATAGTCGCTTTTTTTTAATTGATCGTAATAGGTAGCATCTGCAATTAGACCATGTTTTATCATTTCGGAGAAGCCCGATAACAGTTCCCTTTTCGAAAGTGTAGTTAAAAAAGTATGCTCTATAAATACAGCTTTTGGCAATGCGAACGTACCCACCATATTTTTTACATTATCAATATCAATTCCTGTTTTACCCCCTACAGAAGCGTCTACTTGAGATAGGAGCGTAGTTGGGATATTGATAAAATCTACACCTCGTTTGTAGGTAGATGCGACGAAGCCGCCCATATCTGTAATTACACCTCCACCTAGGTTAATCATCAAGCATTTACGGTCGGCTCCAAAGTCTAGCAAGGTTTTCCAAATGCCAATGCAAAAATCGATGTTTTTGTTTTCTTCACCGGGGTCGGTTTCGATGATGTCGAAATCTTCAAGTTCATCTAAAAATTCCCTGAAAATTGGGATGCACAGAGCGGAGGTGTTAGTGTCTACAAACACGAAAATTTTGCTGTATTTTTTTTTGGCAACAAGGTCTTTAAGTGGACTTAAACTCGATTCGAAGTAAATTGAATGTCCGGCGCTATTAATTGGTTCCATTAAATTACCTCGATTATTTTGCTCATGAAATCTATTTTATCGCCAGCACGTACTTTAAGTCGCTTTCTGTAGTCTACTACACCATTAAATTTTACTAAACCATCTTGTACTACAGTTTGTGCTTCTCCGCCACTTTGTACTAATCCAGTAGCTTTTAGTAGTGCAATTAGCGGTATAAATTCGCCTTCGAGTTTAAATTGTATCATTATTCTACAAATTTACAATTAATATCCTTTACAATGATTTGAATTTATATTTTTGCACTCTGCTGACCAAGTAAATACTTAGAATGGAACCATCGCCCAAAAAAAAAATTAACTTCGACAATACTGAAATCGCTTTTCGCAATAAATCTAATGCGGAACTTAATCAAGGCTATTGGTTATTTAAAATTATCAGCAGTAATTTTTTAACAAATGTTGGTCCACCCATAGCAAATTTTTTACTAAACATTGGCTTTCCGATTAAATGGGCAATTAAGGCTACCATTTTTAAACATTTTTGTGGTGGAGAAACCATCGAAGAATGTGAACACACGGTTGCACAATTATATCGAGGCAAGGTGGGTACAATTTTAGATTATTCGGTTGAGGGTGAGGAACAAGAGGAAGTTTTTGATTTTACTTGTGACGAGATTATTCGCACAATTAATAGAGCTGATGGTGATATTCGCATCCCGATTACAGTATTTAAAGTTACAGGTATCGGAAGATTTGCTTTATTGGAAAAATTGGATGCGAAGCAAGCCTTAACATCTATCGAAGCTGAAGAATACGAAAGAGTTAAAAATAGATGTGAGAAAATCTGTAGATCAGCGTTCGAGAAGCAGGTTCCAATTATGATTGATGCTGAAGAAACATGGATACAGGATACTATTGATGCTTTGGCGCTCGAAATGATGACCAAATTTAACAAAGAGAAATTAATTGTTTATAATACTTATCAAATGTACCGTCACGATAAGTTGGCCGATTTAAAGGCTGATTATCTTATCGCCAAGGAAACAGGATTTATCTTAGGGGTAAAAATGGTGCGTGGGGCCTATATGGAAAAGGAAAGAAAACGTGCCGAAGAATTGGGCTATCCATCGCCTATACAACCCGATAAAGCCGCCTCCGATCGAGATTATGACGATTCATTACGTTTTTGTGTGAAACATCTAGATCAAATTGCCATTGTTTGTGGAACACATAATGAGGAAAGTTCACGATTGTTAACGCAATTAATTGATGAAAATGATATTCCTCACCATCACCCCCATGTTTATTTTGCTCAATTATTAGGAATGAGCGATAATTTGAGCTTTAATTTATCGGATGCGGGCTATAATGTGGCAAAGTATGTTCCTTATGGGCCGATTAAAGCCGTTATGCCTTATTTGTTCAGAAGAGCGCAAGAAAATACTTCTGTTGCTGGCCAAACAGGTAGGGAGTTGGGATTGATAGAAAAAGAGAAGGCGAGGCGGGGTAAAAAAAGAACAGAAAACCTCAAAAGCTAATTCATTTTGGCTATCAATTTGAGCTATTCTGTTCGTATAAATTGTATTTAGTAATTGCTAATAAATCACAGATTTAACATCTATTATTTTAAATTCTTTTATGCCATCTGGCATTTCCCAATTAATTAAATCTCCTGTTTGATAGCCTATTAAGGCAATACTGATAGGTGCAAAAATAGAAACTTTATTTTGTGCCATATTTGCCTCTGATGGCTTTACCAAAGTGAAATTAAATTCCTTGCCATTTTCTGTGCTTATAATGGTGGTTTCTCTATTTAAGGAAATCACATCATTTGGTAGTTCATGGTCACTATATATTACTGCGTTTTTAATTTCAGTTCTTAAGCGAGTCTTATTATACTCGCTCATTATAGCTTTTTCAAAATGCTCATTTAAAAATTTAAAGTCGCTCTTAGAGAGTCGTATTGATTTTGTATTCATAATCAAAAAAAAAATATGTAAAAGATAAACACTGCGATCTGCAGTAATGAAAAACTAGCGAAAATGAGAATAAGAAGTGCTTATTTCCCCGAGTTAAAAAGAAGATGGTAAACTCGGGGTTAATTAATAAAGTCTTTACTTTTTGACTGGAAAGTAGACCATATCACAAATTTCATCAGATCTAATTTGCGATTACAAAAAACAATATCCGACTCCTTACTTTTTTTCAAAGTATGAAATAGGGAATAATTGTTTTTGTTGAGTTGTTGCATTAATCAAATATGCTATTGATTATTGACAATTCAAACTTTAAAAAGAATAATTACTTAATTAAGATATTTTATTTACTGTTACTCCGTTAAAAAAATAGCAGTAACAGTAAATAGTTGCGTATTTGCTATAGCAAGTCGAATCGATCTAGGTTCATTACTTTAGTCCATGCGGCAATGAAGTCCTTTACAAATTTTTGCTGGGCGTCGGCACTTCCATACACTTCGGCAATAGCTCTAAGCTCAGAATTGGAACCAAATAAGAGGTCGACACGTGTTCCTGTCCATTTTAATTCGCCTGTAGCTCGAGAACGACCTTCGAATAGGTCTTTATGCTCGTCCACTGCTGTCCAAACTGTACTCATATCAAGTAAATTAACAAAAAAATCGTTAGTAAGAGCAGCCGAACGTTTGGTAAACACGCCATGTTGCGAATTTTCGAAGTTTGTATCTAATACCCGTAATCCTCCTATAAGCACGGTTAACTCAGGTGCTGTTAGGGTTAATAATTGCGCTTTATCAATTAACAATTCTTCTGTAGATAGGGTATATTTACTGTGTTGATAGTTTCTGAAACCATCGGCTATGGGTTCGAGTACTGCAAATGATTCTACATCAGTTTGCTCTTGCGTGGCATCTGTACGGCCGGCATCAAAACCTACCTCTACTTCAAAACCTGCATTTTTTGCTGCTTTTTCGATGCCAGCACAACCCGCTAGCACAATAAGATCAGCAAGAGAAATTTTATTACCAGTAGCATTAAATGACGTCCGAATATTTTCTAACTCTGCCAAAACTTTCGAAAGTTGAATAGGGTTGTTAACAGCCCAATCTTTTTGAGGTGCTAAGCGAATGCGAGCGCCATTTGCCCCGCCTCGTTTATCAGACCCACGAAAGGTGGATGCAGATGCCCAAGCGGTTGACACTAATTGAGCAATGGATAAACCTGAATCTAAAATTTTTGCTTTTAAAGCTGCAATGTCTGCTGAGCTGATTAACTCGTGGTTAACTGCTGGAACAGGATCTTGCCAAATTAGTTCTTCTTGCGGCACTTCTGGTCCCAAATAGCGTTCTTTAGGGCCCATATCGCGATGGGTAAGCTTAAACCAAGCCCGCGCAAAAGCATCTGCAAATTGATCAGGATTTTCTAAGAAACGTCTAGAAATTTTCTCGTAGGCAGGATCAAACCGTAAAGAAAGATCGGTTGTTAACATCGTAGGCCTATGTTTTTTTGAAAAGTCGAATGCATCCGGAATGGTATCGGTACTGTCTTTTGCTACCCATTGGTGTGCACCTGCAGGACTTTTACTTAATTCCCATTCAAAACCAAATAAGTTTTCGAAGAAATTATTACTCCATTGGGTAGGAGTGGTGGTCCAAGTAACTTCTAAACCACTGGTAATGGTGTCACCAGCTTTTCCTGAACCATATTTACTTGCCCAACCAAAACCTTGTGCTTCGATAGGCGATGCTTCGGGTTCTTTACCTACTAAGGTTGCATCCCCGGCACCATGAGTTTTTCCGAATGAGTGTCCGCCGGCAATTAGGGCTACAGTTTCTTCATCGTTCATAGCCATACGCTTAAAGGTTTCCCGAATATCCCTGGCAGCCAAAATTGGATCTGGATTTCCGTCGGGTCCTTCAGGATTTACATAAATTAAACCCATTTGTACAGCAGCGAGTGGTTTTTCAAGGTTTCGAGAATGTACATCTCCATCAGCATCATCGTCAGATACTAAAACACCACCGGGCTTTTCTACACCATCAGAGCCATGGGCATAACGTTTATCGCCACCCAACCATTCTCTTTCTGATCCCCAATATATCACTTCTTCAGGTTCCCAAACATCTTCTCTACCACCTCCAAATCCGAAAGTTTTAAAACCCATAGACTCTAAAGCAACATTGCCTGTTAGAATCATTAAATCTGCCCATGATATTTTGTTGCCATATTTTTGTTTAATTGGCCAAAGTAATCGACGAGCCTTATCTAGATTCACATTATCTGGCCAGCTGTTTAGCGGTGCAAATCGTTGCTGACCCCCGCCAGCTCCCCCTCGTCCATCTCCTGTTCTATATGTACCTGCGCTATGCCATGCCATGCGGATAAATAAAGGACCATAATGTCCAAAATCTGCAGGCCACCATTCTTGCGAGTCGGTCATGAGTGCATGAAGGTCTTTTTTTAACGCATCATAATCGAGGCTTTTAAATGCTTCGGCGTAGTTAAACTCCTTACCCATTGGATTAGAAGAAGCAGAATGCTGCCGTAGCATGCTTAATTTTAACTGATTTGGCCACCAATCACGGTTTTTTGTTCCGTCGCCGCCAATGCTCTGTTTTTTTACCCCTCCATGTGGAAATGGGCATTTGCTGATATCGTTAGAATTATTTTCCATTATATTTAAGTCTAGATTTAAAGTTAAGAAAGTAAAGTCGTCGAATCAAACTGATTTTCTCTATATCGATATAGTTAAAATCTATTTAGTTATTAATATTTTATTTGCATTTTGCCCTTATGAAATTTTATTTTACACTCACATTCTTGTTTATTATTAATTGTGCTTCTGCTCAAATTATCATTTCTGGAAAAGTTATTGACGAAAAGACTAAACAAGGTATTTCTGGTGTGTCGGTGTATTTAAACAATAGCACATTCGGTGGACAAACGGATACGGCAGGTCGATTCTTGTTTAAGGCCACATTAATAGGTAAAACGACGTTGATTATTTCGCATCTAGCCTATGAAAGAAAGGTATATAGCTTGGAAGATAAAAATGTGGAAAGCTTATTATTTTCGTTAAAACCACAAACGAATGTGTTAAATGAAGTTGTTATTAAATCGAAAAAATACAGTAAAGCTGACTTAACCAAATGGATCACGCTGTTTAGTTTAAACTTAATTGGTACATATAAAGGTGCTGGCCATTCGACCAGATTAACAAATAAAGAGGCTTTGTATTTTGATTTTGATAATTCTAACAACAACCTACACGTGTTTGCCAAAGCGCCATTAATTGTTGAGAACGACTTTTTGAATTACAAAATCACAATAGATTTGGAGCGATTTGAATATAATTTTAATACCAATGAAGTACTATTCAAATATTTTGCTTTTTACGAAGATTCACCACGAAAAGTATTAACAACAAGCCAAATACAGAAAAACAGAATCTATGCGTATGAAGGGTCTGCAATGCATTTTATGCGTTCGGTATTTAAAAATAATCTTGAAGCGCAGTGGTTCGATGTGTATCAGTATGATGCTGAACTAAATAAGGAAAAGAGTCGGATTGAGAAAATTATTAGGCAGAAAAAAGCGGAAGCCTATGTTAAATATAATACACCTGATCTAACGCTGAATGGTTTATTTTCTGGCGATACGTTGAAGTATTATAAGGACGTGCTAAATCAAGCAACGGTGATTAAATCGGAGTTTTCTCCTGTAGCGGTGAGTAAATTTATTACAAAAGATAAGCAGACAAGAACAATCAATTTTAATTTTCCAGACACGCTCACCGTTACGTATGATGTAAACAAATTAAATAGAGAAAAAAAAATTGCGGCTATGATGGGAAAAAATAAAGATCGTACAGATATTCCACAACCCATCTATCTTTATACATATATGTATTTCTTTAAACCAGAGGGAATTAATATTCGATCAAATGGTTATTATCCAGAATTAAGCCTATTTATGTGGGGCGATATGGCGGAACGTAGGATTGCAATGTCGTTACCTTATGATTTTGATATCACTTCACCTTAAAAGATTGCTTTCCTGTTAACAAATCAAAGAAAAGTATAAAATCACTTGCTAAACTATAACCTGGATATTGAAAAGTAGCTGGTTTGTTTTTTTCAAAAAAGAAATGCCCCACCCAAGCAAATCCATAACCAATAATCGGAATGGCGATAAAAAACCGCCAATCGTGGAAAAGTATCGCTCCAATTAGCGTTAATAAGACCAATCCCGTACCAATAAAATGAAGCACACGGCTAGTAGAATTGCGATGCTCACTTAAGTAAAAGGGGTAAAATTCTTTTATGGAAGTAAATTTTTTTTCGTTCATGTTTTAATTTTGGCTATTTATTATAAATTTACTAAAACCTTAGGAGGATACAAATTTTATGATCAAACACTATTTGATGCTTATACTTTTCTTCATAGTAAATCAAACGCTGGCACAAGTTGTAGTAAGCGGTAAAGCTATTGATTCGAAGACTAAAGAACCCCTAAATGGGATGAATGTTTACGTAAATAATACGAGTATTGGTACAGTTACGGATAGTTTAGGTAAATTCAGATTAGTTGTACCTGGGAATGGAAAAATTGAGTTGGTTATTTCTCACCTCGTTTATGAGAAGAAACTGATAGTTGTATTACCAGAAAAGAGTGAGAATATGTTAATTGAAATGAATTTTCAACATAACATGCTTAATCAAGTGGTTATTAAAGGTAAAAAACCTAGTAAATTGAGTTTGGCCAATTGGACCGAATTGTTTGCAGTTAATTTAATAGGAAAATATCCTGGAATAAGCGCTAGGTGTAGAATAACGAACCCCGAGGTTTTGTTTTTTGACTACAATAAACTTAGCAAACAGTTGCAGGTTTTTGCACGTAGGCCCCTCCTTATTGAAAATACAGCGTTGGGCTATTTAATTAGAGTAGAGTTAGATGAATTTATATATAGTTTTGAAACAGAAGAAGTAGTGTTTCAGTACTCCCTGTTTTTCGAGAATTTGACTTTTCCTAAGTCGAGAATGCAACAAGTAGAAAAAACGAGAAAGTTGCTGTATGCGGGTTCTAGTATGCATTTTATGCGTGCTTTGTATAGTAATACGCTAGATGATCAAGGTTTTGGGATATATAAATTCACTTCCGTGCAAAACTTAGAAAGGCAAAGAGTTCAAAAAATAATACGTGAAAGAATTGAATACAATTATGCAAATCACAATCGACCTAAGGTTGCTTTACAAGATCTTTTTACATCAAAAGATACGATTAATTATTATCGTATGGTGATGTTGCAACAGAACTATGTTCATTTTGATACGGTTCGATTAGCACGCCCATCGGTAATTAAACCAAATAGAGGTAGTATTTTTGTTAACTTTTATACATCGGATACACTAATGGTTCGTTACCGTGGTGAAGATCCAACGATTGCGAAAAAATCTGCCGTTGTTAATGAACTTTTAAATAAGACAAAACAGCTTAAGGAACCAAAAAAAAATAAGAAATTCCCTTTAGATTGGAATTCATATATGTTATTTTTTAATAAAGAGGGAATTAATATACAGTCAAACGGATATTATCGAGAATTGGGATTATTTATTTATGGGGATATGGGCGATAGGAGACTGGCAGGAATTCTGCCTTTCGATTACAATCCTAATGAAGAATTATAAAATTTTATGTTGCCGTAAAAAGTTTGCTAATTCTTTTGGATGAACATTCATAGTTAAGGTCTGCAGGCCGGCTTTTTTTGCACCTTCAATATGTTGTGGACTATCATCTATAAATAGCGTTTCTTCTGGGTTTAAGTAATTTTCTTTCAGAACTTGCTCAAAAATGTTAACATTTGGTTTTCGAAGGCGCATCTGTTGTGAGAAATAAGCTTTTTCGAAAAAGGAATCATAATTTTCTATTTGGAATGTCGATTTTAAATAGTCGATAATCCAATTGTAATGGATTTCGTTGTTATTGCTCAATAGAAAAGTACGGTATCTGTTTTTTACCTGCATCAAAACTTCATGGTTATTACCTGAAACACCGATGAGTAAACTGTTCCATGCATGGTCTATTTCTTGATCTGTAATAGATTGATTATTTGCGGCTTCCCTTATTCCATTTCTAAACTGTGAGGTGGAAATGCTCCCTGTTTCAAAATCATCGAACAATGTATTATGCCCTTTATGGGCAAAAAAATCTTGGATATCGGTAATACCAAGCTGCGTAAATTTTTTTTGAGTACTCTCGAAATCAATTTCGAAGATTACATTCCCGTAGTCGAATATGATGTTTTTAAAGGTATTCATAATGAGACAAACTTAGATAAATTCCTTTTTTTATACAATATAATTGCGTTGCATAAAAAAGGAATTATCGATCTCTCCTTAACCATTGAAGATATCTTATTATAGAGGAAATATAGAATTTATTCACTTTCTACTAAATTTTTTAATATTTCCATAAAAAGGACTTTTAAAATTGCTTAGAAATAGCTAACATTGCATCGCAAAACCGAATAGGTTTTCGGCGCCTATAGCTCAGTTGGTTAGAGTAGAAGACTCATAATCTTTTGGTCCCTGGTTCGAGCCCAGGTGGGCGCACCAAGTCCCGGCATTCAGTCGGGACTTTTTTTATTACCCACTCACTTTCAACCAATTGGCATTCCTGTTTTGCGGCAGCCTAATGATTAGCACTAAGCCAATTAAAGAGGGTAATATTAAGTTAATTAACCAAATTGCCGTAGTAATTACGGCAATGGCAGTGTGTTGGTCTGTAATAAAACCAAATAAATAGATTGCAGTTATTCCTCTTAATCCCACGTTTAGTATATCGATAGTAGGTATTATACTTTGAATGGCGTAGAATAAAGTTATCATCAAAGCTACTTGTGCAAAAGTAATTGCTGGAATTAAGAGGTGAATCAACAAAGAAAACTGAATCACTAATATAAAAAATCTAAAGAAACAAATTCCGATTATCTTTAGCAAATAGGTGCGATTATAACTCGATAAGATAATAAAAAAGCGACGGTATCGACGTAAGAAACCAATTTTTTGGATCAGCTTATCTAGTGAGCCAACATTTAGATAAAGAACTAGTAAAAGCGTAATGTAAGCAGGACTTGCGAATAGCATTACGTATACAAAATCTATATACTCGGGTTTGTAGAGGTAAGTGAACACTGGAATTGCTATGCTCGCTAGTATGTTGAACATAATAATCTGAGCGAAAACACCCATTCCAAGCATAATAGTACCGAAAACTCTTTTATAAGGTGGCAATAGCATCATTCGAATTCCATAATCGCCAATTCTACCTGGTGTTATGGTTCCCAATGAAATGCCGCAGATGATGGTATAAACAGAGGTCCAGTAACTAATTGGCTGAATTTTTTTAATTAAGATTTTCCATTTATAGGCTTCACTAAGCCAATTTAAAATCATTAAGGCAACTACGCCCATTAATACAAAAGTGACGGAACCCATATCAAGTTTTATGGCAATCTGGTGAAGCTCTCGAATACTTTTATTGTTATTTAACTTGAAGTATAAAAAAAGAATCATGGATACCGCTATACCAACTTTAATGGCCCAGCCCAAATAATTTTTGTATTTCTGCTTCATTGATAGCTCTAAAGAAGTTTCTTTTTAATATATGCTATTACTTCAGTAGAATGGTCGTCAAATTTTCTGGCAAAAAATGGCGTAAATGTTCCGTACATGCCTGTAAAAGTAGTATTATTCTTAATGATATCTATTTGCTTTTCGGTAATTTTACCAGGAGCTAGTTTGGATGGCCAGTAGGTAAACGTTAAATTAGGTCTAGCTTGTTGCAGAAAAGGTGAGTTTCCAATAATGGAATGAAAAAATGCTTCGTCAGAACAAAGTGTATTCTTAAAGAATTCTGTATAATATTTATCACGGTCTGCCTTTTCTAGAACATACCGCATACATCTTTTTGAAAGTATAAACCAGACCGGGCCATAGTATAATTTAAAAGGAGGCTTACGTTTGGTTGTAATTAATTTTATTATAGTTTCTAACAGGTGGAAAAAGGCATTGTAAGGATGCCAATACTTTCGGCGGTCGAACTTTTCGAAATGATAAAATAGATATCTCAACGATCGTCGAGATTGATCAGCCAATTGAATGCTCATAAACTCACCTCCTTGTTTTAAATGAGCATAAAATTCCGATTTACTTTTAACAGGGAAATCTGAGCCACTAATAACAGTATAGTAATCGCCAAATCGATCCCTTATGGCGTATCGCATAAGTTTAAGAAGGGCTTCAACTGTAGAAAAACCACCCCAATATACTTGCAAAGGATCAGGAATAAAGAATACTCTTGATTTTTCTTGTAAATGTGCTGGGCAAACAACACGTTTATCTAAATGAATGTAAATTCTACAATTTTCGTCACTCAGCTCTTCAATAAGGCGTTCTAGGTGCACTAAATCACCATGTGCCAGAATTAGGTACGAAACTTTCATTCTTAGGTATACGTTTTTCTAATGCAACGAAGATAATAAAATAACCCTGAGGAGCACCAAGGATATTGCAGAATAGTTAAATTTGAAATTCAAAATATGATTTGCCATGCTATGATTTACCCTTCCAATCTCAATTTTTTAGTTACACTAAGCAACAATAATAACCGTGAATGGTTTAATGCCAACAAAGCCGAATTTGAGAAAGAGCAGGCTAATGTGGTAGCATTTGCTGAAAAAATACTAGTTAACTTAAACAAGCATGATGTAATTGAAACACCAAGTGGAAAGAGGAGTTTGTACCGTATTTACCGGGATGTTCGTTTCTCGAAAGATAAAACTCCTTATCAAACCTATTGGGGAGGTGGTTTTAGGCGCGCTAGTAAGTTCAGAAGGGGAGGATACTATTTTCATCTTGAAAAAGGAAATAGTTTACTAGCAGGAGGATTTTGGGGTCCAAATGCGAGAGATTTGAAAAGGATAAGAGAAGAAATCGCATTAGATGATCATACGCTAAGGGAAATTATATCAACCACCACTTTTATCCAAAATTTTGGAAAGTTAGCAGGTAATCAGCTCAAAATTGCACCAAAGGGTTTTGATCCAAATCATGCTGCGATCGATTTATTAAAATATAAGCAGTTCTTATTAATAAAGCGGTTTACAGATGTAGAAGTGTTAAATGATGATTTTGTAGAAAAAGTAGATGATACTTTTAAAGCGATGCTTCCATTTTTTAATTACATGAGCAATGTTCTTACAACAGATCTAAATGGAGAAGAAATCTAAGAAAATCTGATTCATGAAAAAAGCCTTAACTGGTGAGATTAAGGCCTTTAATTAAGATTATGGTTTTTATGATATTAAAAGTATAAAACAAATCTATGATATTTTTACTTCAGATTCATATTATCTTTTAAATTATTTATTTTTTTATACCTAACATTTTTCATTTTATGGGATTTAGCATGTTTAGAGGCATTTTTTTGGTGGATAAATTATAAATAAAAAAAGGAATTTGTGGTTCTTTTTCTTAAAATTAAGAAGCCAAAACCTCCAATGGCCACCAAAAGTAACGGAATATAATCGTCTATTGGGCATGGAAAAAAGTAGAAAGTAACAAGTTTTCCATACGTGCTACCGCTACCGCTACCATTTATTCTACAGCTATTGTTACCTCCATATACATTAGAACAATAGGTGTTTGATAAGGCTATCCTTTCACCGTCGTAATAACCCTGATCCCAATTGAAGTTTGGAACGCCCTTATAAGTTCCATAAGACGTATAATAAATATATTGAGTATTTGCGGAAAGGCACCCTGTATATTGGCCATAATGTGCAGAAACTTTGCTTAAGCCATAGGCAAAAATCAGAACTAGGATTAGAACTATTTTTTTTATCATGATGAGCGCTTAGGATGATGTTTGTTTTGCTTAATATAATAGCTTCAAAGTTAAAGAAAATAGTGTATATACAAGGATTTTCGCAATTTTAACCTTCAATTAGTTATATTTAACTTCTGCTTATTTCTATTTAACCCATCAGTAGTTGAAGTATCGTCAACCTTAATCATACCCGCTTTTTCAAAGCAATTTTGGCTTCACTCTTTTTTTAAAATAAAGTTAATTTCTTAGGATTAGCCTGCTATACAGGTGTTGGATATCGATGAACAGCGATCGCAAATCGATAAATATATTTATTGAAACAAAATGTGTTTCTTCTTTAAAATCCTAAGCCGTTAACAAATATTTTTTTCTTTTTGAAAACCAAATACTTACGTCGATTGTAGTAGTAGTAAAAATAGCAATACCGCTAATTAATGTTTAACCTAATATAATTAACATGAAAAATTTATCTTTTTTACTCTTACTATTGGTTTGCTTCTCTGCCTGCAAAGAAGATAGCTTAAATGAAACCTCGGCAACTGCTGATCAAAAAAATGGAATTTCAAAAAACTCTAGCGTGACGGCAGCGGCTGTCGACCCTTGTTCGGCTCCAGGAAATGTTGCTAAAGTAACTTGCCTCGTTCAAACCTTTAAAGCAAGTTTAACTGCTGATCAAGCTTCTGCCTTACAAATCCCGTTATCAAAAACTAACGCTGTAAAATGGTCGGGCCTTACGGGTGGCATAACCCTTAGAAATGGAGTAGAATTTAGCACCTTAACACCAGCTCAAGTTTCTGCTGCAAAATCTATTATTTCTAGTGCTGCCGGCATAACTGTAAACGAAGGTTGGGATGAATTTAATCAAATTAACTTAGGCGATGCCTATTTAGGTTCGATTGGTGGTTCTGCTTATGGAACAGGAAAATACTCGATTGCAGTTTTAGGCGACCCTGCATTAGAGGGCACTTGGATGTTGCAATTTGGGGGACATGGTTATGCACAAAACATTACTTATAAAGATGGGGTAGCGGTTAGCGGTTCACCTTCGTTACAAGGTACAGAACCTAAATCATGGGATTTTGGTGGCGTCAATTATGCACCATTAGCACAAGAGCATGATGTGATGACTACTTTATTGGCTTCTTTATCAACTGCACAGTTGGCATCTGCAAAATTAGCTTCACCTATGACAGATTTAATGTTAGGAGCTGGTAAAGACGGCCAATTTCCTGCCACTAGAGCCGGAGTTAAAATGAGCACTTTAAGCTCAGCAAGTCAAAACAACTTCATTTTGGCTTTACATCCATGGTTAAATGATTTTAGCTATGATTTAAAAACTAGATTATTAAATATTTATACAGCAGAAATGGCCGATACTTACATTTCGTATAGTGGTAACCCTACTGCAAACTCAGGTAATCCAAATTCATTTTTAATGGCTGATGGCGACTATGTTCGCATTGATGGACCAAGTGTGTGGATAGAATTTATGGTTAAAAAAGGAACAATATTTACAAATGATGTGCAATATCAAACTATTTATAGAGATCACACTCGAGATTATAATGGACTTTAGTAAATAGTTATATAATGAGTTTATAGAGCAGTAACTTAATAGGTTACTGCTTTTTTTTTTTGCTAGGATTACTAAAATCATAGGATTAATAGCGCGTTACAAAATCTCCCAATCTTTTGACTTTCGGACTAAAAATTATACTAAGTTTTTGAGGTAATCAATCGTGGTTTCGAAAAATGTTGAGATATTAAGTCCGTTGCTATGGTTAAAGTACATAAATATTAATAGCAAAATAACCGCAATGTAGATGAACTTTTTAAAGGCAAAAGCGAGAATTATAATAATTAAGGGAATAAGTATTAAAAAAATTATACTTATGGTAATCGGCTTTAAGTCGCCATTTTTTTTAATCACATAAAGTAATTTGCTATGTGTGCCACTATCATTTTCGTGCTTAAAGTAAACGAAGGTTGATTTGTTTATTTGTAAAGGTAAAATAGCTACGCCATTAGCAAAAGTTATTTCCTGGCTAAAACCACTTACACTAAAGGTGTAAATTCCATTAATACTTTCTAAAGGTTGATCGAGGGAGTCTGCTGCGATAATAGCGAGTTTACTATTTTTGAGAAGACTTTCTTTAACTATAAAATTATTGATATTAGAACTTTGTGCAAAGCCAGTATTAAAGCTAAATAACAGCACAAATAGGTAAATGTATTTCATTCTATAGATCGTTTATTATAAATTAAATATCCCAAATGTAACAAAATGCCATTTCTCTTTATGGCATCATCATATAAATTATAGCTTAAACTAATAGGCCCAACCGGAGTATGATAAACCAAACCAGCTGTACCTGCATATCGCCATTTGCTAAATGCATCGGTATAAGAAACGTTTTCAGGACCAGCTTGTACAAATTCTCTATAAGGTATGAATAAATATCCTTCTAATCTTAAATCGAAATTTTTTTTGAGATTAAAAATATTTTTTATTCCACCAGCAGCGTAACTAGTTGCCCTAAAGTTATGAAGAAATAACGATTTACTATCTTGTAGCGGATAAAATGCTGGTGCAGAAAGTAGGGAGGCGTAATAGTTGTTAAATAAAGGCTGGTCTGATAAAACGCCTTCAATTAAATAACCAGCAGTGTATTTTTTGCTATGAAAAAAATAATATTCATCGCTTATTTTCAAAGAAGGCCAACTTCTAAACTGCCTAAATACTGTGGGCTTGACCGTTGCAAAACTATAACTATTTCCTGGTGTGTAATTTTCTTTTCCAGTGGTGTAATTAATGCTTAATAAGAAACTTTGTCCACGGTTAGCGTATTGCTTTCTATTCAAGGAATTTTTCTCAAATACTAAGCTTGCTTTTAGACCATTAAATACTGTTCGGTCTAATATATCTCCAACGTTAAAGGTGTTTGTGGGGCTGTAGTTATCGCTATTGTTAATAAATGAGTTTATCAAAGAAACTCTTGCATTTTTATTTAGCGGAAATCCCATTTTTAAATCAATGCTTCGATCGGCTTGTTCGATGTAGGTGGGGTTTGGGTTTTCGATAAAAATCTCACTATTGTTGTAATAGTTCCAATGGTTATATGTAAACTCGGCAGCTAAGAAAAGGGGCAAGGCCGATGGATAATCTACCCGGCCGTTTAATTGGAATGATTCATAAAATCGGCCAGAGTAAAAATTTGTCCCAAAGGTATATGCCCTCTTGTTTAAGTAATTATACTGTAGGCCCAAATACACATTACTTATTGGTCGAGAAGAAATATTTCCACCGAAATCTATTTTAAAGCTTTTTTTAGGTTGCGCTACGATTTCAAAATTATAACTATCGGTTAATTGGTTATAAGATATTTTTGGGTAAACGGTTTCGAAGGTTTCGTCGGCCACTAGTTTATAATAACCTTGCTTAATATCTGTCATATTAAATGTAGCCTGATCTCTTTTGAACAATCGTTCGATGTATTTTTTCTGCTGTGTATTTACACCCGTTACGCTTACCGTACTAAACATGAGATTGGGTTTACGTTCGTTAAAGCCATTCCGCTTTGCCAAGAGTTCTGGTTCGCTTATTCTACGAGAAATAGAATTTTTAATCCTTTCCATATCGGCCATGGTAGCATCGTAACCTTGTTTAATAAGTTCTGCTACGGGAGCAAAATTTGTGGTGGTGTAATCGGCCAGAGCAGGCTGAATATATACGCCATTTTTACCCACTAATGTAGAATCCGATTTAGATAGAAACATGTACACCAAGAAACGATTCATCAATCGATCATCGTTTTTTGGATATTCGTTAAATATTTTTGATGAAACATTTGCGCCGATGATAAAATCTGGCTTGAATTGTTCTTTCATTATGTCAGCTGGGAAATTGTTGTAAAGGCCACCATCAAATACATATTTTTCGTCTAATTTAATTGGTCGGTACACCAAAGGCACAGTCATAGTGGCTCTTACCGCTTCGGCCAGGCTCCCTTTATTAACGGCAATGCTTTTTTGTGATAATACATCAGAAACCATGCATCGGTAGGGTACAAATAGATTATCGAAATTATCTTTCGCAATAGCAGATGCTTGAGCAAAAAGTTCTAGTAAGGCAAAATTTAAGGGAATATCATTTACAAGGTTCGGTCTAAAACTAATTCTTAAACTGGTATCGGCCGATAGTTTAGCGGTTAATATGGAGGCATTGCTGTTGTTTTTTTGATAGTAAAAGCTATAATCGCTACTGTATCTTCCGCCTACCCAGTCTTGAAAATCGCTACTTAAGGCTATTTTCTCCATTTCTTTGGGTGAGTATCCAGCGGCGTACATTGCACCAACAATGCCACCCATAGAAGTTCCTGTAATATAATCTATTGGAATATTGTTTTCTTCTAACGCTTTAAGAACGCCTATGTGTGCTAAGCCTTTTGCTCCTCCACCACTTAAAACCAAGCCTACTTTTTGCGCATTAAGTTGAAGCGCAAAAAATATAAGAGCTAAAAGAAATAAGCATTTGCGAAACATCATCTATAAAAATATCGTTATTTCTTTTAATAACGTATTGATGATGTGATTTATGACAAAAAATTTATCGCTTAATTCAAAATATAAATGCTATATGTTAAGTACGAAGCAAAACTAACCCATAAAATATAGGGGATAAACAGCAAACCGGCGAGTTTATCAATTCGGTAGAATATAAATGCTGTAGCAATAATGGTTAACAGTAAAATTCCGATTTCTACGAGTGCAAATCCGATTTGATTTTGATAAAAGAATAAGAAAGACCACATTAAATTTAGGAACAACTGCAAAATGTAAATAAATAATGCCCAACGGTAATCAGCTACTAGTTTGCGCTTTTGCCAAACGAAATAAAATGATATTCCCATTAAAATATATAAGGTAGTCCAAACCGGTCCAAAAATAGCATTTGGCGGATTAAATGAAGGCTTATTCAACGTAGTATACCAAGTTTTAACTGATTCAAACGTTAAAAAGGCACCAATTGCTCCAATCGTAAGAGGAGTTAGCAAGCAGATGATAAATGGTAGGAACTGAAATTTTTTAGTAGACATAATTAAGGGAGCTAATATAGTAATAACAAAATTGAATAGAAGTTGTTTACAACCAGATTAAAGGATGTCTCACTGGCAAATTCCGTATTACTTCTTCATTTCTTGGTTGGTGATCTGCTTTTTTCCAAGTTGCTAAAAATTTTTTATCACCATAAGCTAATGCAGCAAAGAGAAGCGAAGGTTGTGCTACGGGCCAATTATCCCAATACATTACGTCTTTGGCATAAGGCCATTTTTCTTTTTCGGCTAAAAACGGATATAAGAAAAGCACGCCTTGATTAATTCCTAAACCCTCTGGTGTTTTATAGGCCCACAAGTTATCTTTTGGCGTGCTTAAAAGCTGACAAATAGTAGTAAGTGCATCCAAATTAAAGATAGAATAACCATATGGTTTGGTTCTTTTAAGTTCTAATGGCAAACTTCCATCTTTTTCCATTTGTTGGGGTAAGAGTACTTCTTTAAAACGTTTTCTGCAAAATTCTATCAACGCTGTGTTTTGTGTAAATTTAGCAAAGCAAGCCACTTGCATAACCCAGCAGGTGCCGTGGTTATTTTTGGCATTCATTTCGTCGACACCATATTTGTGGGTGGTTAGCCAATTTAAATAGTTCGAAAACCAATTTTTAGTGCCATCAAGGGTTTGCGTTGGTAGTGCTTTAGATTTTTGCATTGCGACTATGCCTTGTACCACTTCCATGAGCTGTATAGTGTCGATAATTCCAATTCCACGTCCAGTAGCTACTCCTTTAATAGCTTGCGCATATTGTAAATTAGGGTTCATTAAGGTGGAAGGATTTAAAAACCAGGCATCGATATGCTTTACTGCTTGCTTTACATATTTATCGTCACCAGTTAACTCATATGCAGATGCTAGTGCGCCAATAATTTGGCTAAAACGAATCATTGCCAAGCGGTGTGCAACAAAATTTTTCGGATTAGTTAATCCATCTTTTTGAATATAAGGTCCATCAGGATTTTCGGGATTAGGCCACCAATAATCACCCTCAGAATAAAAGTCATTTTTGCCGCCTGTACTTCTTTCCGAATTATGCGCGGTAACGGTAATAGGTAGCTGTTGCATCGCCCATTTGGCTTCGTTTAGCACTTGGTTTTTTAAGGTGGAAACCACTACTTTTTTAAATGAAGGATCGGGTTTAAAAGCACATAGTGCGAGTGTTAAAAGCAGAAAAAGTGGTTTCATTGGATTCATATTTGGTTATTTTTTAAAAAAGACACACAGTTTTCACAGAGGTTTTGGAGGTGGTCGATTACAAGGTTCACTTAAAGCTAAAAATAAACTCGTTTTCTGTGAATTCTCCGTTTCTCTGTGTTTAGAAAGCTAAGGTCCCTCAAACAATTCTCATTTTATAAAGTTATTGATATGCTCTGATTAAATATTTAGTATATTTCGTAAATATGTAAATTATTAGATGCAAAGGCAGAAAATCTATTAATATGGCCAAATTAAACTATAAAAACCTACTAGAAGAAGTTAAAAACTTTGTATTAGACTATTTCCATACACATCACGATGCCAAATTAGTTTATCACAACCTAGATCATACCCAGAGTGTAGTAAAGGCCACGATGCAAATTGCAAATCATTATCAATTAAATGATAGGGATTTTTTTATTGTATGTACTGGTGCTTGGTTTCATGATACTGGTTACTTTGAAGATATTCAAAATCATGAGCAGAAAGGTGGCGACTTAGCCGTTGAGTTCTTGAAGAAGCAAGATGTACCCGCTGATGTAAGGGATTCGGTAATGCAAGTAATTTTATCGACTAAAATGCCTCAACGACCGACAAACTTGCTCGAAAATATTTTGTGTGATGGGGATCTTTTTCATTTAGGCACCGAAGAATTTACCAATAAACGTAAATTGATGCACAAAGAAATGGCCTTGCTTTATGGAACAGATACAGGTAAAAAAGAATGGCGCATACGTGACGTTGAATTTCTCGAAAGCCAAAATTACCATACTGATTACTGCATGTTGTTGCTTAACGATCAAAAACAAAAGAATATAGATAAATTAAGAAGCAAAATAAAAGATGAGAAAGAGGATTTTAAACCTTTGCCCATCGATGCAAGCGTAGGTGTAAAGAATGCAGAGAAATTACTGCCCAAAAAGGACAAAAAACGTCCGGATAAAGGAATAGAAACCATGTTTCGCATTACCTCTTCAAACAACCAGCGTTTAAGTGATATGGCCGATAATAAGGCACAACTGTTAATTACCGTGAACTCAATTATCCTGTCACTGATTGTAAGTTTGGTGCTGAGAAGGCTTGAAGATAATGCCTTTTTAATTATCCCAACATTTATTTTATTGATGGTTGCATTAGGTGCAATTATTTTCTCCATTTTAGCTACCCGTCCTTCAATTCCTGATGGTGTTTTTTCAGATAATGATCTTGAGCGTAAAAAAGTAAATCTTCTCTTTTTTGGTAATTTTTATAAAATGTCTCTTAGCGATTATTCTAAAGGGATGATTAAGGTAATGAACGATAACGAGTTCTTATACGGTACGTTAATAACTGATGTATACTCGCAAGGCGTAGTTTTGGGTCGTAAATATAAACTCATACGAATTGCCTATAATATATTCATGTTTGGACTTATTGCCGCAATACTGGCTTATGTAGTTTCTTATATAGCCTACGGTAAACTTTCTTAACATGGCCGAAAATAGTTTCTTTGATAGAGATTTAAGTTGGCTCTCGTTCAACGAACGTGTTTTGAAGGAGGCCGCAAATGTGGATGTGCCTTTATTAGAGCGGATAAAATTCCTATCAATTTATTCGTCAAACCTGGATGAATTTTACAGGGTAAGAATGCCAGTTCTATTGGCGTTAACGAAACTCAGTAAAAAAGAAAAGAACCGTATTTCTCTGCCTAATGATTTATTAGACATTGCTAACGAGATGATTCATCATCAGCAACAAGAATATGGTGAGATTTTACGGAAATCCATCATTCCACAATTGAAAGATAAAGATGTAATTTTTAATTATGGCCGAAATCTACCAGAGGAATTGAATGAAGAAATTAGCCGTTATTTTTTAAGTCAGGTTTTAGCATTTTTACAACCAGTAGACCTTAATGCTAAAGAAAATACATTCTTCCCGAATAATAATGAGCTCTATTTTTTAATTACATTACCTGCGCGAGTAGTAATCTTAAATATTCCATCTAGTAACCTACCTCGGTTTTATAAAATTACTAAAAAAGCACAAACGCACATTGTTTTTTTAGACGACATAATTAGAAATAACCTTCATTTTCTATTTCCAGACGAAGAGGTAGCGGGTTGTTATAGTTTTAAAATTACGAGAACGGCCGAAATTGATTTAAAAGACGAGTATAAAAAAGACCTTGCTGAACAGATAGAAAAACAATTGCAAAAGCGAGATTTCGGAATAGCCACACGGTTTTTGTATCAACCAGGTGCTCCAGAAGAGGTGATGAATTTGTTAATTGAAAAGTTAAGCCTTCAAAAAGCAAATCAAGTTGCCGGGGGGAGATACCATAATTTAAAAGATCTCGCTAGCTTTCCAATACGAAATGAGCAGCTTGAAAATAAAGATTGGACGAAGATCAATCATCCGCCATTAGCGAAAAATAAATTGTTATATGAGCAGATTTTAGAAAAAGATATTCTTATTAACCCCCCATACCAATCTTACAATAGTGTTTTACGTTTTTTTAACGAAGCAGCTACAGATGCAAGAGTAGAAGAAATTTATGTAACCTTATATCGTGTGGCCAGCGATTCTAAAATTGTAAATGCCCTCATTAGTGCAGCAAGAAACGGTAAAAATGTATTTGTTTTAGTCGAGCTTAAAGCACGTTTTGACGAAGCGAATAACATTAAATGGGCAAAGAAGATGAAAGCATCTGGGGTAACCATTATTTATAGTGTTACCGCATTAAAAGTACATGCCAAAGTAGCCCTTGTAAAAAGGAAGGTTGATTTGCGCACTATATATACCGGACTTTTGGCGACTGGTAATTTTAACGAAACCACAGCTAATTTTTATACCGATCACATTGTGATGACGGCCAACAAAGCATTATTAAGAGAAGTGGAATTGCTTTTTATGTTTCTAGCAAAACGAATAAAGCCTGCCGATCCTGATTTAATTTCCTTTCAGTATTTATTAGTTGCTCAGTTTAACTTACAGCAACGGTTTTTAATGTTGATTGATCGAGAAATCGAACATGCAAAGCAAGGCCTGCCCGCCTCAATTATCATTAAACTAAATAACCTTGAAGAAAAAACAATGATTAACAAACTGTATGAAGCCGCTATGGCGGGAGTTACCATACAATTAATTATCAGGGGTATTTGCCGTTTAGTACCTGGAGTAACTGGAATGAGCGAAAATATTATCGTTAAACGAATTGTAGATCGGTATTTAGAACATGGCAGGATATTTGTTTTTCACAACGGGGGTAATGAAGAATTGTATATGGGTTCTGCCGATTGGATGAATAGAAATATTTATCGCCGTATTGAAGTCTGTTTTCCTGTGCTTGATGTGGATATAAAATTAGAAATTAAATCAATTTTAAAACTTCAATTATCGGATAATGTTAAAGCAGTAGAAATAAATGACAAAATGATTAACATTCCTGTTGTAACAAAAGGTAAACCAGTGCAATCACAATACCGTATCTATGAATTATTAAAGAATAAAGCTCATGTTAAAGAATTATAATAAACAGATTTTAGGGATTGCCGCTTTATCACTGATCGTAAGCTTTATTGCCATCTCATGCGTAGGCAAGAAAGAAAAAGCTGTAATTGGTCCCCCAGGCTATAATTTAAATAATCCTCAGAAATACAGTATGCCAGATATTTTGCAGGAGATTTCGGGAATAGCATTTAATAAGGGAAATAATGCTATCGTTTACGCGCAGCAAGATGAAGATGGGAAATTATTCAAACTTCCACTTGGCACGAAAGACGACACCAAGACTAAATTTGCAGGAAAAGGCGATTACGAAGACGTATCTATTATTAACAATTGGGCAATTCTATTAAAAAGCAATGGCGATTTATATTCCTTTCCATTAAGTGAAACTACCAAAGAGGAAACAGACAATGTAAAAAAAAATATGGATCTGGTGCCAAAAGGAGAGTACGAAGGGATGTTTGCCGATGAGGCAACGGGTCTAGTTTATCTTTTATGTAAAAATTGCAAAGAAGATAAGGATAGTAAATTAACGAGTGGGTATATTTTGAGCTTTCAACAAGATGGCTCTTTAAAAGCAAAAGGAACTTTTAAAGTAGATGCTAGTAAAATTGATCAGTTAACCGGTAAAAAGAAGGGTGACTTTCACCCATCTGGTTTAGCTTTAAATCCCCTTACCAAAGAGTGGTATATTGTTTCTTCGGTTAATAAAGTGCTTGTTGTGCTAAACAGCAAATGGCAGGTAAAAAATGCTTATCATTTAAGTGCCAACGTGTTTAATCAACCCGAAGGTATGGCGTTCGATAAAGATGGAAATCTTTATATTTCTAATGAAGGCAGTGAAACAGAAGTGGGTAATATTTTAAGATTCGATTATAAACCTGTGATTAAGAAATAAATATGTTAAAACGACTACTCTTTGTTATAAGTTTATTTATCACTATCAGTATTCATGCTCAAGATTCAGTAAAATACCGGGTTATCTTAATTGGCGATGCTGGGGAGATGAATGATGGTCAGGCTCAATCGCTTAAAAATGCGGCTAAGCATGTGATTAAAGGAAAAACATCTACACTTTACTTAGGCGATAATATTTATCCAGTGGGGATGGCTATTCCTGGGCTTGGTAGCTTCGAAGAAACTTCAAAAATATTGGAATCGCAGTTTAAACCGATGCGTGATGCAGGTTCGGCAGTTTATTTTATACCTGGTAATCACGATTGGGATAAATCGGGACCCAATGGTTTAGCTAAAATACAAGCGCAGAGCGATTATTTAGCCTCATTCAACGATAAGATGTTGAAAATGATTCCTGCCAATGGTTGTCCAGACCCAGTAGCCATACAACTTACCGATAAGTTAACTATAATTGCCTATGATAGCGAATGGTTTCTTTTTCCATACAATAAAGCCAATCCCGATTGCGATTGCCAAACCAAAGATGAGGTACTGCAGCGGATGGAAGATTTACTTGAGCAAAACAGAAATAAAATTATCATTTTAGCATCTCATCATCCTTTTCAAAGTTATGGTGCACATGGGGGATACTTTACGTTACGAAACCACCTATTCCCGTTAACTTCACTCAATCATAGTTTATATATCCCTTTACCAGGATTGGGCTCTGTGTACCCGGCATTGCGTTCTACTTTACTAAGTCCGGAAGACCTTAATCATCCGCTTTACAAAGACATGATAAGAAGTGTAAATGCGATATTTGGCAAAAAGCCAAATATTATTTATGCGGCAGGACATGAACATGGATTGCAATTTATTAAAAGTGATCAACTTCAAATTGTAAGTGGGTCTGGTGCTAAAGTAACTGCCAATAAAAAGGGAAAGAACTCTTTATTTCAAGAAGAACGCCAAGGATACGTTATTGCCGATCAGTTAATTAATAACAATATGCGTTATAAATACTTTGTATATATCGACTCAGGTGTAAAAGAAGTGTTTAGTTATACACAACCCTATAAAGAGCTGGCTGCAAAAGTACCTATAGCATATAAACCCATAAAAGGCGATAGCATTAGTATCCGAGTTCATCCCTCTTATGATAGCGTTGGAAAAGTGCATCGATTTCTTTTTGGTGAAAACTACCGAAAGGATTATGCCATGGAAACTCGATTTCCTGTATTACGAATTTCTAAATTAAAAGGTGGACTAAAGCCTACTCAAGTGGGTGGAGGCAATCAGTCGCGTTCACTGCGTTTAGAAGATAAGAAAGGCAAGGAATATGTGTTGCGAAGTGTAGAAAAATATCCGGAAGTATTGTTACCGCAAGGTTTACGAGAAACTTTTGCCAAAGATATTATTAAAGATAACATGTCGGCACAGCATCCCTTTGGGGCACTAATTGTGCCCACATTAGCCAAAGCGGTTAATGTACCGCATAGTACGCCTATAATTGGTTGGGTTGCCCCAGATCCTGCACTTGGCGAATATATGGCTGGTTTTGCAAACACACTTTGTTTGTTCGAAGAGCGCGAACCCCTTGGCGAATCGGATAATACCGGAAAAATGTTTAGGAAGCTGGATGAGGATAATGATAATACTTACGATGGTGCATCCTTATTACGTGCAAGGGCATTAGATATTATGGTGGGAGATTGGGACCGTCACGAAGATCAATGGCGATGGTATCCAGAGAAAACCGAAAAAGGAAAGCGCTACATTGCCGTTCCAAGAGATCGTGACCAAGTTTTTTACAGTTCTGATGGCTTTATCCAGCGTTATGCGCAGTCATCCTCACTTTTGCCGATGATGCAGGGCTACGAACGAGAAATTCAAAATATTGATTGGTTTTTATGGGAAGGAAGAGCCATGAATAGTCGATTAATGTCGCAGTTTACTGAGCAAGAATGGGATAAATTGGTACTAGATTTTTGCGCCAAGTTAACAGACGATGTTTTTGAAAAAGCATTAAAGAATTTGCCAGAGCCCAATTATACCCTTCGTCACGATCAATTTTTAGCGCGCTTAAAAGAGCGAAGAGCCTCGATGCCAAAATTGATGAACGATTACTATCATTTCTTTAATCGAATTGTAGATATTCAAACCAGTAATAAAAACGAAAGGGTGTTGATAACCGATTCTGCAAATCAACATTTAAGTGTAAAAATTAATAAGATTGCTAAAGATGGTGATATTAAAGAAGAAATTTTTAGCCGTACCTTTGATCCATCAATTACAAAAGAAATCCGTTTGTACGTGAAAGATGGAAACGACAGTCTTTTGCTGAACAATAAAACAGCGCCAATTAAACTTCGAATTATAGCCGGAGGGGGAAGGAAAACGTACGATGTGGAGAACAGTAAAGCTACCGTTCAACTTTTTGGTCGTAGAAACGGTAATTCTACGTTTACTGGATCAGATCAAGATCGTTTGCGCAAAAAGATGTCGATTGATACTGCGAATGTGGGCTTTCTAGGAAAAGATATGTACAGCCGTTCATCCTTAAACTTGAATGCTGGTTTTAATAACGACGATGGTTTACTAATGGGAATAACCTACCGGATAACCAATCCAGGCTTTAGAAAACAACCTTATGGCAATTCGCAGAAATTTTCTTTTCTTCATTCATTTGCCACTACGGCCTTTCGATTTAATTATCGAGGCGATTGGTTAAAGGCCATTGGCAAGGCTGATATTACCTTAAAAGCAGATGCTTACGCACCTGATAATACGCAGAACTTTTTTGGTGTTGGTAACGAAACTAAAAACGAATATGGGTTAAGGTATTATCGAGCACGATTTAATATCTATCAGATAGAGTCGGCATTGCGCTGGCGCAGGCCGAAATCTACTTTTAGTATCGGGCCAAGCTTTCATTTGTATAAATATGATTCTGAAGATAATGCCGGCCGAATACTTACCCTTCCATCGCAATTACACTCAAGCGACAGTTTAATTGTTGCTCAAAATAAATGGTATGGTGGTGTGGTGGCCAATTTCGTAAATAACACGAGAGATAACGATATTTTACCAACTTTAGGGAGTTATGTAGATTTTAAATGGTCTATTTTTAAAGGGTTAAATGAGTATGCAAATTCA
Source organism: Pedobacter anseongensis (assembly GCF_037482965.1). Taxonomy (NCBI): domain Bacteria; kingdom Pseudomonadati; phylum Bacteroidota; class Sphingobacteriia; order Sphingobacteriales; family Sphingobacteriaceae; genus Pedobacter; species Pedobacter anseongensis. Next base: position 412,374 of record NZ_JBBHKB010000004.1, read on the forward strand.
TATGGACAATTTACAGGCGATATTTCTTTATATAAGAATTTAGATGGAAGAGCTAAGCTGGTATTGGCCGATCGTTTTGGCGGAGGCATAACCATAGGTAAACCCGCATTTTATCAGCATTTATATTTGGGCGGCCAAGGAAATTTGTTGGGTTATAGACAATTCCGCTTTGCTGGACATCATAGTTTCTATAACAATTTAGAGTTAAGGGCAAAACTCGGCGACTTTATTAGTTATGTTCTGCCTGGGCAGGTAGGCTTAATTGGTTTTTATGATGTAGGTAGAGTGTGGGCAACTAACGAAAAATCAGCTTTATGGCATCATGGTGTAGGAGGTGGTATATATTTTGCGCCAGCCTCATTAGCTATATTCCGTTTTGTTATGGGAAAATCAGACGAAGGTTGGTACCCCTATGTATCGATGAGTTTTAGGTATTAACAAGAAAGTGAAATGAACACGAGCGTAATTCAAATTAACAGAAATGAGTGTATAAATTGCCAGGTTGAAGCTACCCTGTCGTTTAGACCCTTAATTACGTATTTAAAAGACAGGCTTAAAACGGAAAAGACGTTAAAGGCAGAGTTTTATCGCTTTCTATTAGAAAAAATTGAACGAGAGGAAACCTTAAAAAACGAAATTGATGTAGACGATTTAGTAAAGCACAAAGATACCTTAGAGTTAATTTATACCATCCTAACGCCTTTAATGGCAAATGAGAAAGATTTAATGTGGGCTTTAAGTACTCCTGTGCCAGACAAAATATTCTTTAGTACCGATGCTTTTTTCGAAGTACTTTCTTTACATAGCGAGCAAAAGAAATTAAATGGTACCGAAAACGAAGAAACGAAAGAAAGGCAACAACTGCAGTTTATTTACAGAATGATTTTAAATCGATTCTTTAATTATACCTCTATTCAAAAAAACGATATTCTATACGCTTATACTAATCCAGATACCCAATTAACTCAGTATTATAATATTAATGCCGACACCCAATTTATCAATATTACCTATAAAGGCGAACTGCCAGAATTAAACTTCGAATTAATAGCTGCGCAAGTACAAGAGGGCACAGAGATCGAATATTTACAAGAAGTTCTTCCTTTAAATAAATTTAAGTTCGATGGGTTTACTGTAATTTCTTTAGCCGATGTTACCTTACCACATGCAATAGAAGGCATAAGAAATGCATTGGTAAATCATACCTATGAAAACGAAGCTTACGAACACGTTATACAGGCTTTAAAAACTCTAGCTGGCGATGGGCACATCGAATTTGGTTTATTGCCCTTTTTAACGGTAAACAATAAATTTGTTTTTGATAATGCAAAAGATTCCCAAAGTATATTAATTAACTCAGGGAAAAAGCATGAACTACAGGAAGAAACATTTTATGCTTTAGTAGAAGATTACAAAGAAAATCCACGCCCTATTTTCTTTAACAACTTAACTGATGAGGTGGTTCAGCGATTTCCGTTTTTAGATGTACTTAGGAAAAATGATGTTCGTTCGTACTCATTTTTACCAATTTACTACAATAATCAACTTGCAGGTGTAATGGAAATTTACTCGAAAGAGGATTTAGAAGTAGACGACAAGTTAATCTCGAAATTACATACCGCCTTACCACTTTTGGGGCAGTTATTACAATATCGAATTGAAGAATTTAATCTTCAAATGGACGAAGTTCTAAAAGATAAATTTACCGCGTTGCAACCTTCTGTACAATGGAAATTTAATCAAGTTGTTTGGGATTTTCTAAAAAAGAACAAAGGTAAAAAGAAGACTCAAGATATAGATACGGTTACCTTTAAAGGCCTTTATCCACTTTTTGGAGCAATCGATATTCGAAATTCTACTGTAGAAAGAAACTACGCTTTACAGGCAGATCTAAAGATCCAATTAGAAAAATTAAGCGATACCCTTATTAAGCTTAAGATTATTGTACACCTAGACCTTATCGATAAAATTTTATTTAATTGTAAAGATTGGATCAAAAAAATAGACGACTTTATCAGCTCTAGTGAGGAAGCCCTTTTAAATGAATTCTTCGAATTAGAAGTATATCCGGTTCTTAAACATATAGAGAAAGGGCATAAAAGTGCTGCAGATATTATTCAAGAATATTTTCAATTCATTAATCCAAAACACGGAGAGGCTTTTGAAAATAGGAGAACCTTAGAAACATCGATGCAATTTATAAATAATGCGGTTAGTGAATATTTCGAAGAAGCACAACACACGCTTCAAGCATCCTATCCTTGTTATTTTGCAAAGTTTAGAACCGATGGAGTAGAGTATGATATTTACATTGGACAAGATATTGCTCCAGATAGGCCTTTTGATCTTCTGTACTTAAAAAACATCCGCCTTTGGCAATTAACCGCTATGGTTGAGGTGGCTAGATTAACCAATGGTTTGGTAAGTGAAATGCCCAGAGCGTTATTAACCACACAATTAATTTTTATTCACTCTAATCCGATTGATATAAGCTTTAGGAATGATGAACGTAGGTTTGATGTAGAAGGGGCCTATAATATTCGTTACGAAGTTGTTAAAAAACGAATAGATAAGGTAATGGTTAAAGGAACCGACGAAAGATTAACCCAACCTGGTAAAATTGCTTTGGTTTATTTTAATACCTACGAAGCAAATGAATACAGAGAATATATTAAATATCTACAAGAACAAGGCTTTTTACAAGATAACTTAGAAACACTCGAACTCGAAGAATTACAAGGTGTGAGTGGATTAAAAGCTTTGCGGGTAGGCGTTAACTACATGTCGTGTGATTTTTTTGATGAGCAATGGGCAAAAGTTAAAAGGTCAATTTCTATTTAATTTATTGTGAAGGCAATATGAGTTCAAATTATATAGGGAACTGCATTTATTAAGGCTTTTGTAAACTTTTTTTTTTCAGGGTTGTTAGTGTGATATCAAAGCCTTGGAAAATGAGTTTAAGAGCCTACAAAAAGAAGCGGAGCTTTAGCAAAACTAGCGAGCCACAAGGTGGAAAAAGTACCACTAAAGAATTAATGTTCGTTATTCAAAAACACGATGCATCACACCTGCATTACGATTTTCGTTTAGAGATGGACGGTGTACTTAAAAGTTGGGCAGTTCCGAAAGGGCCTTCTACAAATCCCGAAGATAAGCGATTAGCAATGATGGTCGAAGATCACCCTTATGATTATCGAAATTTCGAGGGCATTATCCCAAAAGGAGAATATGGTGGTGGAACCGTCATGGTTTGGGATGAAGGTGTATATGAACCATTAGAACAAATACGTGATATTAAGTTGCAAGAAAAACACTTACTTAAACAGTTAAAAGCAGGGTCGTTAAAAATTGTGTTACATGGTAAAAAATTAAAGGGAGAGTTTGCTCTCGTAAAAACCAATTGGAAAGGCGAAAATTCTTGGCTACTTATTAAGCACAACGATAAATACGCAAGTAAAGACGACATCCTTAAAAAAGATAAATCCGTACGATCTAAAAAAACTATTGCGCAAATTGAAAAAACTAGCGAGATTATTTACGGAAAAGAAAAAGAGCAATCGACACAAGATATTGTTAAAAAAGTAGCGAAGAAATTAGACCACAGCAAACCTGTTGAAAAGTCAATATCAAAAAGATCGATATTAAAAAAGGCAGTCAAGAGCGTCTTTTACGAAAAGGTTAAACCAAGTTTGGCTACTTTAGTTGAGAAGCCCATCGATAATGATGAATGGTTGTATGAGATTAAATGGGACGGCTATCGTGCCATTGCTTTTATGAATAAGAAGGTGAAGTTTTTAAAATCCCGTAACGACAAACCATTTGAAGAGAAATTTTATCCAATATTTAACGCGATTAAAGACTGGAAAATTAATGCAATTGTAGATGGAGAAATTGTGGTGGTTAATGAAAAAGGAATGGCCAATTTTGGTGCTTTGCAGAACTGGCGAAGCGAGGCAGATGGCGAGTTACTGTATTATGTTTTCGATATTTTATGGTACAATGGTTACGATTTGAAAGCACTTACCTTGGTAGAGCGAAGAGCCATTCTCGCTCAACTTATCCCAGACAATTCGCTAATACGAATGAGCAAAGATTTCGATACTTCTGGTACTGAATTCCTAGCGGCCGCTAAGAAAATGGGCCTAGAGGGCATTATGGCCAAACGCAAGGATAGTGTATATGAAGTAGACAGAAGAACAGCAAATTGGTTAAAAATTAAATCCAATAAACGACAGGAAGTTGTAATCGGGGGTTTTACAAAAAATGATGACTCCCCCAAGCCATTTAGCGCTTTGTTAGTTGGAGTATATGACAAAGGAAAATTAATTTATACGGGTAAAATTGGAACTGGTTTTACAATTCAAACACAAAAAGAATTAATTACTTTATTTGAGCCATTAATTACAAATAAACATCCGTTTGATGAAGAACCTGATATCAATAAACCAAGTCGCTTCAGACCAAATCCCCCTCACGCTAAAGCAAAGTGGTTAAAACCTACACTGATTTGTGAAGTAAGCTTTACTGAGATGACGAGCGATAACGTAATGCGGCATCCTTCTTTTGAAGGAATGCGTGAAGATAAAAATGCAAAGGAAGTGGTATTAGAACAAGAAGCAGAGGTTAAAGAAGTGATTAAAAACAAATATATAAAGCCCGAAAAAAAAGGTGCGCGTAAAACTTTATTAAATCCTACCGACGAAACTCAAGTACGGAAAGTAAATAATCATGAGTTAAAGTTTACCAACCTAAATAAAATTTATTGGCCAGTTGACAAGATTACAAAAAGACAGTTAATTAATTACTATTATCAAGTTGCCCCCTATATTTTACCCTATTTGAAGAACCGACCACAGTCCCTTAATCGTCACCCTAATGGCATAGATGGGCAAAGTTTTTACCAGAAAGATGTAACCGGTAAAGTGCCCGAATGGATGGATACGTATTTATACCATACAGAAGATAGTGATGAAGAAAAACATTTTCTTTTGGGGAATAATGAGGCTACTTTACTTTATATGGCAGGTTTAGGTTGTATTGAAATAAATCCTTGGAACAGTACGATTAAAAAGCCTGATTATCCAACGTGGTGTATTATCGACCTCGATCCAGATAGGAATTCATTTAACCAGGTAATTGAAGCTGCTCAAGTAACTAGGCAAATTTTAGACGATATGGGAGTTCCTAGTTATTGCAAAACGAGCGGTTCAACAGGTTTGCATATTTACATCCCTTTAGGTGCAAAATATACCTATGAACAATCTAAAGAATTTGCTAGAATAATCGTTACGCTAGTTAACCGTGAATTGCCAAAGTATACTAGTTTAGAGCGAACGGTGAAAGATAGAAAAGGGAAAATGTATCTCGATTTCTTGCAGAACAGGGCCTCTGCTACCATTGCCGCACCGTATTCTGTGCGACCTAAACCTGGTGCAACCGTATCAATGCCCCTGGCTTGGGACGAGGTTAAAAAGGGATTAAAGATGAAAGATTTTACAATTTTCAATGCCTTAGAACGAATAGAAAGCACAGGAGATTTGTTTAAGCCTGTTTTGGGAAAGGGGATTGATTTAAGGAAGGTGATTCGCTAAGCTCTTTTCTTGGTTCCCAAACTTTGCATCAACTGGTCGTATAAATTATCACTTGTAGCCTTTTGTGGTTTCATCTTTTTAACCACAACACGTTTGCCTTTCGATTTAGCTTTTATAATTTTTAGGAGTTCAACACTATATTCATCTTTAAATGCCGAAATATCAAAATCTGAGCTATACTGCTTAATTAGAGCCATACCTACATCCATTTCTTTTTTGGAGATGTTTATGTTACCTACGGTTTTAAGATCACTCAAACTGCGTATTTCTTCTTGAAACCGAATTTTTGTAATGACAATTATCCCGTCCATTGGGTGGATAACGCACAAATTTTCAGTATTTCTTAGTACAAACCGGGCAACTCCCGCCTTTTTTGATTTTTCGAGTGCTTTTAACAATAAAGCATAAGCTTTGGTGCCTTGTTTTTCGGGTTCAGTATAATACGAGGTTTCGTAATAGATTGGATTGATGTCTTTAAGATCAACAAAGTTTTCGAGTTCAATTATTTTGTTCTTTTCGGGCGCAGCCTCCTCAAAATCGTGAGGATCAAGAATAACATAATTGTCTTTTAACAAATATCCTTTAACGATTTTTTCATAAGGTACTTCTTTATGGGTATCGGCATTTACCCGCTGAAACTTAATTTTGGCGTGATCCCGTTCGTCGAGCATATCTAAATCTAGATTACTATTTTGTACACCAGAGTATAGTTTAACTGGGATATTAACGAGGCCGAAGCCGATTGAACCTTTCCAAATTGATCTCATCATAGGAAAACAATTATTGAATTAGAAAGTTTCGCTTTTAACTATAAAAATTAACTTATCTTAACACTTTTTATTAAATTATTAAAAGAAAAAAATGAACTATAGATCTTTCAAAGACGTGAAAATTGCCGATGTAGGGCTTGGTACTTGGCAACTTGGTAGTGCTGAGTGGGGTAATGTTGATGAAGAGGTTGCTTTAAGCATTTTACAAACCTATACCGATGCTGGAGGCAATTTTATCGATACAGCCGACATTTATGGGGGAGGACTAAGTGAAAAGATAATTGGAAAATTTTTAAAAACTTTAAATAAAGAAATTTTCATTGCTACCAAACAAGGTAGAAGAAGTGATGAAAATTATGGATGGCCTCAGAATTTTGATTATGATGCCATGAAACGCCAAGCAGAAAGCTCGCTCGAAAACTTAGGCCAATCGCAATTATTTTTAGAACAGCTTCATTGCATTCCGCCCGATGAAATGCGTTCAGGTAAAGTTTTCGATCATTTACGGAAGCTACAGCAAGAAGGCATAATTCGCTATTTTGGAGCAAGTGTAGAAACTACCGAAGAGGCTTTTATTTGTTTAGAACAGGAAGGTTTAGCATCGCTGCAAATCATATTTAATCTGTTTAGGCAACATGTGGCTGATGAATTATTTGAAAAAGCTGCCGAAAAAGGAGTGGCCTTGATTGTACGCGTACCTTTGGCGAGTGGGTTGTTAAGTGGGAAATTTAAGCAAGAAACTACATTTGGTACTAAAGACCATCGAAATTTTAATGCCGACGGACAATCGTTCAACGCTGGTGAAACATTTTCGGGTGTTCAATTTAAGGAGGGCATCCGTTTAACGAAGCAGATACAACATTTACTTCCCGATGAACGCACTGCACAATGGGCATTACGATGGATATTGGATCATCCACAGGTAACCACGGTAATTCCAGGTGCTTCAAAAATTAGTCAAGTAGCTAGCAATGTTGAGGCGTCGAATTTACCCAGCTTGGCCTTTGGAACTCACCAAGCGCTACGAAAATTATATAACGAAGAGATAAAGAATCAGATTAGAGGTCATTATTAACCAAAAAAAGCTAAAAAAACAGTTAGATGCATATTGATCACACTACTTTTCGCACTAATCATCTCGAACAAACGCGAGATTTTTTAATCGCAATTTTCGAATTGGTTGAGGGACCACGACCAGCAACGATTGCAGCTGCTGTAGATGGGTATTGGTTATATCACAATAATTGGCCTTTAATTCACATTATCCAAAGTCAGCCTACAATGCAGGATCGGCAAGATGACGCTGCCGAAGCGATTGATCACACGGCTTTCGTATTGAAAAATTACGATAGTTTCAAGCAAAAGCTGATTGATTTAAACATCCAATTTTCGGTTATGGATGTACCTGAGCTAAGCATCAGAAGAATATTTTTGCGAACGCCGAGGGGCATATTAATCGAAACTATTTTTAAAGATCTTGAAGGATAGGATATTAACCTTTTTAATGGTTACATTCATTGTAGAAGGTTCGAGAATAATCTGTGTAGCGCCTTTTGCATAAGATAATCTCGCAACGGTAGGCAATGAAAGTATTCCTTTAAAAGTAAAATTTCCTTCATTAAGCAGGCTGCTATCTTTTTTCCAGCTTCTGCTCGATTAATAGCTTATACATTAAAGTCGTTTAACCTTACGAAATGTTGCTTCGTTTTCTACTATTTATTATTGGCTAGTTCAATTTAACATTGAAGTGTGTATACGAAGTAAATCCTAAAAAAGTATTATCATTGGGCAACGCTAAAGGAGCTTGTAATTCTCTTAGGGCTTTAAGTGTGGGTGTTTTATAATAATTATACGCAACTTCTGTACCTGGAAATACCGGACTGGTAGTAGAACAATAATTACATCCCGTCCGGTCGTATGCATTCTTCATAAAATTATACCCTAAACTTATCAAATTGTTCCCATAGGTATAAATTGAAACGTCGCCTTGAATTCTAGCTAATTCTGCAGCATAGGTAAATCCAGTTAATGAGTATTGAAAGTGTACACAATCTTTTCGATCGCACAACTCGTCGATGGTTCCATCAACACTAATTACTATTGGAAGATACTTCTTTATATAATTTACACCTTCGTCATATATTGTTTTAGTATTCAGAAAAATACCAATCGTCATTTTAGCATAGCCAGCAGAAACGTTCCAATTATTGTTATACACAGGAGTTTTGTTGATGGTAACAAGCAATTTAGTTAAATAACTTTCAAATTTAGTAATATCAGCTGTTAGCCAGCCCGATGAAGCGCCTTTGGGCTTATAGTAACGCATAATTTCTGCTGCTGCAACCATAGTAGGTGTAGTCCACGATGCTTCTAAAGAAGGTTGATTTGGATTGGTAGGACTAGTTGGATTTACCAATAAATCGTATGCTTGAAATGCAGATGCCCAACCATTCAAAATAGCAATAGTTTGCTTTGCAAAATTAGAGTCGCCCGTTGCGGCCCATCGTAGAGCAGTTGCATAGGCTAATTCAGCATTTTGCCTAATTTGGTCTTTCGACGGTGTGGTAGCTCCATTTGAGCCTACAATTACTATGGAAGGGAACGAAGTAGGATATCGACTGGCAACATTGGTGTAGTCTAGTATTTTTTTAAAGGCATTTGAACGTTCGGCATTGTTTGCCTCAATTTCGGCTGCAATGAGATCTAAACTGCTTTTGGTAGTTAAGATGCTAGGGTGAACAAAATCAAATGTAGAAGAAGTTGCGGGTAAAACTATTGTTGGGATAGGCGTTATTTTAGTTTCGGTTACTTTCTTTTTACAGGTGATAAAACTAAAGGGTAGGGCTAAAATCGCAATGCAAAAGTGCAATTTCGAAAACTTGGTTACGTACATATCAATTGGTTTTATATAAGGTTAGCCTAAATATAGCGTAATAATAAATGAGATAACAAATTTATTTAAGCATAACATATTGATATATAGATTGTTATAAACTTTTTTTATACGGTTAATTCGCATTCTTGTTAAAAGCTAATTGGCTGATAAATTGCGTATTAGGCTTCACTTAAAAAGAGACAATTATACGCTTAAAGCGCAATCGCATTTGTAAATAAATGAAGCAGTGAAAAATAGAAATTAACAATACCTTACATTTTCAGTAAAGTTTTAACTTCATTTTTTCGTTGTTTGGAGATCGGGATTCTTTGACTATCCCCATCAATAATTAAATAGCCTGCATCCTCATTTAGTATACTTTTCACATGTACTTTGTTTACCAAGTGAGACTGGTGACATCGTATAAACCCATACGGACTTAATAATTCATCATATTCATACAAAGGTTTAGAAATTAAATGTGTTAATCCGCTAGTTAAATAAAATGTAGTGTAATTGTTTGAAGATTCGCACCTCAATATATCTTTAACGGGTACTAAATAAGTTTCTTTCAGTGTAGCCAAGGCTATTTTTTGATGATCATCTATTTGCTTTTTATCCAATAATCGAAGTAGATTGTCAACTCGTGCGTTTTGTTTTTTAACTTTATTAGATTTTTCGATTCTTTCGATTGTACTTTTAAGTTCGTTTATATTGATTGGTTTTAATAGATAATCTAATGCCGAAAATTTGATGGCCATAATGCCATAGCTATCATATGCAGTTACAAAAACAACATCAAATTCAGGTTCATGAAATGATCTTAACAAATCGAAGCCATTCTTTCCGGGCATTTCAATATCTAGAAATACTACATCAGGTTTAAATTCAAGAATTAAGTTACGGGCTTCATCGGCACTAGTAGCTGTTGCTATAATATCAATTTGTGGGCAGTGCCGAACAACTAATGCTTTTAAATTACTGATATTGATGAGCTCATCGTCAACTAAAATGGCAGTGATCATAGGCTGTTATGAAATGTTAAAATGGCTTCAGTTCCATTATCTTTATTGAATCTTAATACAATGTTTTGTTCTTTTTTCATTTTATTAATCGTATGTATTCTTTCTTCAGTTAAAGAAATGCCATAACCTTTACTTACGACATTATTTACCCATGTTCCATTATCTTTAATTACAATTACATAGGTATCTTTTTTATCACCTGTCTTACATTTAATAAGTAATTTCCCACGATCTGCTAAATTACCAATTCCATGTTTAATAGCGTTTTCGATAAGTGGCTGTAGCAACAAGGTTGGAATTTCAATTGTACTTGGATTTAAATCGGCTGAAAGTTCTATTTCCCAAGAAAAATTAAATCGAAAGGCTTCTAACTTAATATACAATCGCATCATTTCCAATTCTTGATCTAAAGTGGTATAAACTTGTTTACTGGCTGCTAAGGTTTTCCTTAACAAAGCACTAAATTCTTCTAAATATTGGTTAGCCTCATCAATACGATTGGTGTTCATTAACCCTTGAATAGAACTCAAAGCATTAAAGGTAAAATGCGGATTAAGAAGCGACTGCAATCTAATGGCAGCCTGTTCTAGGTTCTGCTGTTCCTTTCTCGAAATGTTGATTCTTTTTTTAAAGGATCTGGCTAATAACAAAACACCCATTGCCATTAAAATAATCAAAAAGCTAACATACGTAATTGGAGATTGATACCAATAAGGTTTTACATGGATATAAATTACGGCCGTACTTTCCTTTTGATTTGTATAATTAAGCCGAAGTACGTAATCGGTATTTTCTTCAAAGTTTAAGTCTTTAATATTGTATTTATTTACTCCTTGTTGCGATCGCTTTGTGCGTAGGTTCTGCAATGAATATTCTACTTCCATACCTTCAAAATCGTTAGGCTGGATGAATTCTATTCTAATTTTTTCATTAGGTGATAAACTAAATTCACCATTTCCCCCATCTGTTTTAGAAGTGAGAAAATGATGATTATCTTCCTTGTAACAGTCTATTTTCGGATAAAGTAATGGACGTTGAAGAATATACCTAATTAAAATTCTATTCGTATTGATTTCAAATAAATCAATAAAAAATTCAGTTCCGGGAAAAAGATAAATAGGGCCATTAAATGGATTTTCGATTATTTTTTCTTCTTTTTTACTTATGAAATAGGCCCGAAAACCAATACCTTCTTTTATTCTTAGCGCTTTTGTAGCCCTAATATTTACGTAACCACCAACAGTTAGCACCCTAACTAATTTTTTTTGATGAAATGTCTTTATCGGACCGCTATTTGTTCCGGCTGCTGTAAAATCAAAATATGCAACCTGTTGCTGAGCTTGCAAATTAAATATAGGTAGTGATAGGGATAATGTAAGGACAATACAGTGAGCCGAGCGGGATATAAAACGAATGAACTTTGATTTCATGATTACTGCTAATATACTGTTTTAAACACTAATTATTGGGCTTCAGTTATCGAGATCATGGCTGTTAGCTCATTAATCAATTCGCTATCCGTTGAAAAACCTTCGGTAGCAAAGCGAAGATTGCCCTTTTTATCGATAACCATTTTTGCGGGGATACCCTTTACGTTGTAAGCGGCAACTACCGGGAATATTTTTGGGTTTTTTGGATTTGGTTTATCTATTAATACATGTATTGGGAAATTATTTTGCTTTACATATGCTTTAACCCGAGCTTCTGCATCAGCACCGATCTCTTGGGTAGCTATAAATAAAAAGACAACTTCTGGATGATGCTCCATCATTTTTTTCATGGCCGGCATTGCTGCAATGCACGGAGCACACCACGTTGCCCAGAAATCGAGCACTACTACCTTACCTTTAAAATCAATAAGGCTGGCAAGTTTCCCATTTAAGTCGGATAAAGTAAAGTTTGGTGCTTCGGTATTTTCGATCATTTTTTTAGCAACTTCAATTTTATAGATTTTGGCGGTATTTCGCTGTAAAGAATCCAAAAATATAGTTGATTTTTTCGGCCCTAATTTCGCTACAAGTAAATTTTTTAACTGCGCATTCATTTTTAAGCTCGATTTGCCTATACTTGCCATTTTTAGAAGTAGGCTACATGCTTTTTCTGTTTGTCCGGCACCAGTTAAAAGTTCGGTATACAATTCAACAGACGGTTGCATTAGTTCTTCAATGTCTTTACCTTCGATTGCTTTTTCTTCATAAAATAAAGCTTTTACATCATTATTAAGCAGGTGAAGTGCCTTTGCATAAGTTTCATAATAGGGATACGCCGCCATTTTCATAAACCTAGACCAGTCTGCTAACGGGAATGTGCTTGGCTTTGCAGTTGGATCATCTTTATAAGATTCGTATGCCAATACTGTTTTTTGAGCTATAATTGCAGCCGTTTTCAAATGGGTTTGTTTGCGCAGCAATTCATCGGCCGCCATATTCATATATGAGGTTTGATTAAACTTGTTTTTGATACGCTTGATATAGTTTTCAAATTCGTTAAAAGCTCCCACATTAAGATAGGAAAGAGCGACCTGTCCTTTCAACACGTCAATTTCCTCTACGTTTTTTAGCGTATCTAATTTATATTCTTTAATGATGCTAAACATAGTAGCCACATTTTTTTCAGGAACTTGCTCTTTATTCATTTCTTGGATACGTTTGGACATCGTATTTACTTCTTGAGCACCAGCCAAAAAATGGCTAAAAAGTATGAACACCAGGATTAAATTTTTTATTGTTTTCATATTCTAGTTGATTTAAAATCAAAAATAATACGCTTCAGCTACAAGAAATAGGTAGAATGTGAACATGGTAGATATGGATGTGAATTTTAAATAGACGTTTATTGGTTGACATCTGATTTAAAACATAATCTGTTGTGACCACCATCATCTCATTATCCGTTTTGGCATGGCATCTTTACATCTATTTACTTCCCAAAACGATAATGCAATGAAAAAAATAGTATTAATAGCGGTGTTGGCTTTGTTTTCCAGTAGCCTATTTGGTCAAGAAGTTCTTGATACTGCCGCCAGGACTGACCAATATGGAAGAAGAGTGGATAGAACCCCTCTGATAACTGAAAATCGTGATGGAATATTGGTCTTCGAGTCAAAAGATCAAACGTATAGATTGTGGTTCGATATTCGTGTGCAAACAGATGGGCAAATAACGCTTGGTAAAACTATGAATCCGATTGGCAACGGGGTAACTATTCGCCGTGCTCGATTTGCAGCTAAAGCTAATCTTGGTAAAAATTGGTATGGCGAACTTGATCTCAATGCTGCCAACGGCGTATTGGAACTTGAAGATGCTTATCTCAGCTATAACTTTTTAAATGGATTTATAACGCGGGTGGGCAATTACAAGGAAAGGTTCTCTATGTCTGAGACTGCTTCTTCTCGATATCTTAATTTTATGGAACGCGGTATGGTAGTTACTACTTTTGCTCCATCCCGTCATATCGGATGGGAAGGTGCATATAACGGAAAACGGTTTTTTGCATCAGCTGGAGTTTTCTTTCAGGAAGTAAAGGATCAGGAAACTCAAACCTATATTGAAGATAACAATAAAGATTTTGGAAGAGATCAAGGCATTTCGCTTACCGGAAAATTCGTTTTTCAACCGTTTGGAGAAAATAGGGATTATGGATTACATTTAGCTTATGCCTACTCATACCGCCAACCAAAAACCGATGTCGATCCTTCAGAATATGGCGGTATTCGTTACAATACCCGTTCAATCAGTAATATCAACCGCAAAAAGTATCTGGATACAGATGTGATTCCTTATTTCAGAAATCAGCTACTAAGTAATATCGAGATGGCTGTCTATTATAAAGGTTTTGCAGTACAAGCAGAGCTGATTAATAACCGTACGCAACGAAAAAATGATCTCGAAGCGCTGAATTTCGGAGGTTATTACGTTCAGGCTGTTTACATGCTGTTTGGTGGCAGGCAGGTATATAATAAATCGGAAGGAGAATTTACCCAACCAGACAGGGGGAAAAAGTGGGGCGATATTGAACTGGCACTGCGATATGATTTTGTCGATCTAAATGATAAAACTGTTTATGGAGGATCTGCAGAGGCATTTACCAGTGGTCTAAATTTTTATGCATCAAGAAACATAAAATTCCAGTTCAATTTAAGTAGCATAAATCATGATAGGTATGCGAGTGGAAAAAACAAGCTATATGTGGGTAAGGACCTTACTGGGGAATTAACTAAAGATCCCAAAAAGGTGGCAACAGCTGCAGGAAAAGCGGGAGAAGACTACAAACAGCTAGGTATCCGCTTCGAAATTAATTTTTAAAATCATACATTTCTAAACCATAAATCATGAAACCTAATAATTTATACGCTGTATTGTTGCTCCTGATGATGATCTTTACCTCATGTGTAAAAGATGAGGTTTACAATGGAGCTGCTGATATAGAGAAGGTATCGTTCCTTCCAGAAAGTCCAAAATCTACTGACAATGTGGTGATAACCGCTAGAGTAACTGATCTAAAGGAGGTTTTATCTGTGAAAATATTTTACAGAACCTCATCTACCGGAACATTCACCTCACTAGCAGCGGTTGCTTCGGGATTTCTTTACAACGCAACCATCCCTGCTTTGCCAATGGGAACAAAAGTTGAATATTATGTTGAAGCTAAAAATAGTGGGGGTTTTACTACAGTGTATCCATCAACAGCACCCAACCAACTTGCAAATTATACCGTTGGTGCTTCTAATGTGATTAAGCTCTACATTAACGAGGTTTTTGCAGATGGCACTAAAGATGCCACAGATCCTGATTGGGTAGAAATATATAATGGTTCCGATATACCTATCGATTTAAGTGGTTACGCTTTTTACGACGATGGTATTAAAACTTCGGGAGGTGCTAAGCCTAAACGTATCCTCAATGCTGGCGCGGTTATTCAAGCTAAAGGTTTTTTGGTTTTAAAAACTGAATATACGGGAGGCGAATATGCAGTTGAGTTTGGTTTAAGTACTTCTGGAGATGGGGCATATCTCGAAAATACCAGCGGCGAAATTGTTGCTTCATTGGATTTTCTTACTATAAATCTTTCCGGTAAGAAATCATACGGCCGTCAGCCAGACGGATCTTCCACTTTGGCTATTTTTAATACACCAACAAAAGGAACTTCAAATAATTAGCGACATTGCGTAAGCCGCTGAAAATTTAGAGGTTTATGTTTATTCAAATTGAAAATTCAAATGAGCAGAAAAGAATTTAAAATTGAAGATTATCCAGAATTGAGATTTGAATTTCGTGCATTTGGTCAAGACTTTGATATTTCGGCTAAACGAATGGCTCGCCTTTCGATACCTGTTCCAGAAAGCGAATGGGAAAGGAAAAGTGAGGAAGTCTATATCTTATCTCGCGAAAATGATCTTTGCAATGTAAAGATCCGGGAGGGTAAGATAGATATAAAATCTTTTGTTAAATCTGTAGATGGACTTGAACAATGGTGCCCTGTAATGAAAGCTCAATTTCCGATAGCTGATTTAAGATTAATAAATGATGTGTTTAAGGCGCTGTCTGTAAAAACACCCGAACTTGATCAACCGATCTATAGTTGCGATGATTTTATTGCTTTGGTGAGTTTACACTCATCTCTGCAAGCTGTAAGTGTACATAAACAGAGATCAAGTTATAATGTAAATAATACAATTTGTGAAATAGCTACGGTCTTTATTAATGGAGCAAAAATTTTAACTATAAGTTCAGAATCTACTAAAATAGAGGATATTAAGGCAACAATTGAAGATATTGGATTAGGTAGCGTTGAGAACGTGAATTATATTAAGGCAATAAAAAGGATAATCGGCATGAATAATCAACTATTAACACATTCAACATGAGCCAAGAAATAGAAAGAAAGTTTTTAGTCAATTCCGATATTTTTAAAAAAGAAGCTGTTGAAGAAATACGCATCAAACAGGGGTACTTATCATCCGTTCCCGAATGTACAGTGCGGGTTCGTATTAAAGGCTCATCAGGTTTTCTTACGATAAAAGGTATTGGAAACGATTCGGGGGTATCGAGATATGAGTGGGAAATAGAAATTCCCTTAGCAGAAGCAGAACAATTATTAAAAATCTGTGAGCCTGGGGTTATTGATAAAACTCGTTTTCAAGTAAATGCAAAGCCACGCTATAAGTTTGAGGTAGACGAATTTTATGGAGAAAATCAAGGTCTTGTAATTGCTGAAATAGAACTTGAGGCTGAAGATGATTATTTTGAAAGACCTTTGT
Organism: Pedobacter anseongensis; assembly: GCF_037482965.1. NCBI lineage: Bacteria > Pseudomonadati > Bacteroidota > Sphingobacteriia > Sphingobacteriales > Sphingobacteriaceae > Pedobacter > Pedobacter anseongensis. The sequence continues at coordinate 428,894 of NZ_JBBHKB010000004.1, forward strand.
GGCTAGGTGCAGAAGTAACGGGTGATCAAAAATATTATAATGCGATGTTAATCAAAAAACCATTTATGAAATGGTAATTCAATAGCGATGAAAACTAAAACGCCTACAGATATCGAAGAAATCATCGATCCTTTGGATATGAACAATTATCGAGTTGAACTATTCAAAACTACTGAAAAAGTTGGTTTCGAAAGGTGGATGAAGATATTCGGTTTACCAGCGGCAATTGTATCCTTTATTTTTATCTATTATTTTGCAAATATTTCTTATCTCAATCATGCTAAAGCCGATGTACTTCAATCAGGTGGCTTACAACGGTTAAAAGAATTGGGGGCTATTAAATTTAGTCACATTAATTATGCGATGTTGGCAATTTTTGCCTCGGCCATTATTTTATGGATAACTGAAGCTATTCCAAATTACCTCACTTCATTGATGGTAATCCTCGCAATGGTACTCACTGGGGTTACGTCGGAAGAAGTAGCATATGCGCAATTAGGGCATCCGGTAATGTGGCTGAATATTTTATCATTTATACTTGCTAGCATGTTGGTAACCACTCATGTAGCTAAGCGGTTTGCTTTATGGTTTGTTATACGGTTTGGCAAGAACGCTACAGGAATTTTTTTCAGCTTTATCGTAATCAATCTTGTCTTATCCATTTTCATTTCTGCTACTACGGCCAAAGCCACTATTCTTTTGCCGATTTTTATGGTTATTGCAGCCATTTATGGAGCTGGTGCAACTCATCGAAATAATTTCGGGAGAAACATCGTGCTTCAAAATCTGTATCAGATCACTGTAGGTGCTAGCGGCTTTATTACTGGTTCTGGCGCTAATTTGTTGGCGGGTTCGATTATTGCCGGAGCATTAGGTAGGAAGTTCTTTGGCTTCCAAGATTGGTTTATTGCTGCGTTTCCACTTTCGATCATTCTGATTATAACGGGGTGGTTTTTTGGGACAAAGCTAATCTTTCCGATGAAGTTAAGCGAACAAACACCACAGATTGCTGGCGGGATGGAGCGATTGCGAAAGGAATATAAACTCATGGGTAAAATGACCACTAATGAATACAAATCCATCGCCATATTTGTTGTTGTTCTGGTCTTGTGGGCTACAGATAAACAACATGGTATATCTCAAACTGCTGTTGCATTAATGGGTGCTATTGTAGCGCTGCTCCCTAAAGTAGGTGTGGTAAAATGGAATGACGTTGATATACCCTGGCATTTAATGATATTTTCGGCGGGTGCCTATGCGTTGGGTATTGGGCTCGATACAACAGATCTTCCTGCCAGTATGATCGACGCATTATTTACTCATTTTAATATTACAAAAACAACCCCGTTTTGGATTTTATATCTAGGGCTCACTTTTGTGATGCTTTTTAGCGCAGTACTGTTTCAGTCTAAAACCACAAGAGCGCTGATCTTCGTTCCAATGGCTATTGGTATTGCACAGAAATTTGGCTACCCAATAATGAGTTTGGCCTTTCCCGTTGCGCTGCTTATTGAACACGTGTATGTACTTCCTTTTAACAGCAAGCCTGCAATATTACTTTATTCTACTAATCAATATAGTATGGTTGATTCGTTTAAATATGGAATTATAATGATGTTTATCGCCTGGATAATGATCATCATCTGGGGAATGACCTTACTTCGCTATTTACATTATACACCTAATGGGGTGTTTTTCTAAGGGCCACTTGGAACCTTACCTTGTTGCAGGAATTATTGATCCAGCATGTCTATGTACATGTATTGTGTTATGATGACCCTCAGATTTTTGTATGATGGTAATCATGACTAAAGCGCTATGAACCGCATAATTTTGAGAATAAAACGAATGGTATAGAAAGTAAGGTCATATTATGGATCCATTAAATTGGTTGCTTGTATTAATTGTTTGTTCGATTATTTTTGATGTGTTCAATGGCTTTAATGACAGTGCAAATATAACTGCAACGATTATTTCTTCTCATTCTATGAGTGTGAAAACCGCCCTTGGAATTGCCATGATTGCAGGTTTTGCAGGACCATTTATCTTTGGTTTTGCGGTTGCTAAAACGATTGCAAGTGATATTGTAGTTGCTCAATATATAAGTACTCCGGTATTGGCAGCCGCACTAACCAGTGCTACGGTATGGAGCCTTATTACCTGGGCTTATGGCATACCTTCAAGTTCCTCGCATGCCTTGATAGGGGGGCTAATAGGGGCTGTTATGATAGGTAGCGGTATGAAAGTGCTACTTTTGGGTGGCATTATTAAAGTCTGTATAGCTTTACTTTTTTCACCTGCCGCTGGGTTGTTTTTTGGCTGGATAACCATAAAGATAATGTATCGGCTGTTGAAGAACGCCACACCAGGGATAAATTATTTTTTTAAGTTAGGCCAAATTCCTACTGCGATTATACTTGCCGCAAGCAATGGAGCAAATGATTCACAAAAAACAATGGGGATTATTACACTCGGATTGATGAGTGCTGGATATCAAGACCACTTTTTCGTCCCTTTATGGGTAGTATTGGTATGTGCCGGCGCTAAAAGTATCGGGTCATTAGTGGGTGGTTGGAGGCTTATACGTAGAATGGGGGCGGGTTTTTATAAAATAAAGCCCCTTCATAGCTTTACCTCACAATTAGCATCCTCAACTGTTATCACCTTGTCGTCGATACTTGGTGGGCCTGTGAGCACCACCCAGGTGGTAAGCATGTCTATTGTGGGAGCAGGTGCCGGGGAAAGATTGTCGAAGGTAAGATGGCTGGCACTGAAAGACATTTTTTTATCATGGATATTAACCATCCCGTTCACTGTCGTATTTGCTGTTCCAGTTTATTTACTTTTAAAATTCTTCTTTTTATAGACCATAATTATGGGATTATTTAGCACAAACACAACAGAAAATAGCTTCATTTCACAACTGAAACTGCAAGCAGAGAAAACCATAGGATGTGTGGATTTTCTGGAACGGAACATGAGCAAGGCTGATGATAACATCATTAAAAAAAGCAAACTGCTGATCGATGAGATCATCGATATTAAAATGCTTTTGATGGATGATCTTCACAATACATTTATTACCCCTATAGATAGGGAAGATATTTATAATATTTCTGTTTGCTTATTCGAAATGGCAAAGTATGCAGAGACTACATTGGAGGAGATTTATTTTCTTAAGGTTACTCCGGATTCGTTTATTCTTGAAATGGTAGAAAAAGTAAATGCAGAAGCAACGGAACTATTAAACGCCATTACAAGGTTGATGAAAAATCCGAGAATTGCTTATGAGCATGTATTAAATGTATCGAAGCTTGAAACAAAGGTTGACAGATTATATAGAGATGCCATAAAAGTATTGTTTGAAGATAAGGACAAACTAGCAGACAACCTGCAGAGGGTATTAAAACTTAGAGAGGTATACCGGCACATTTCAAACATGTCTGACAGAGCTGATGCTGCTGCTGATGCATTAGGTATGGCCATAATTAAATTATCATAGACTCCCGGGCGGATCTAACTTATATTTATGAGCAAGCTGGCTGAAGAAATGACAAACTTAACAGTTGGGCAAGTGGGGAAAAAGCTTCTACCTTCACTTTTAGACAGATATCTTCACAAATAACAACAAATGTATGTTTAGACACAAAGGAAAAACAAGAAAATTAAAGCATAATTTAAGAATTGCATCGTTGCTGTCGTTTGTAGCTGGAATTGTGAATGTGGCTGGATTTCTGGCTGTTCAACGCCTGACCACAAATGTAACAGGACACTTTGCCTTTTTTGTAGACGAAATTTTTAAACTGAATTTTTGGCAAGGGTTTATCTATTTTTTATACATTTTCTTCTTCTTCTTTGGTTCATTTGTATCAAACTTATTAGTTGAAATTATAGCTAAGACAAACAATAGATTGATTTATATTATTCCAACAATTATCGAAAGTCTTATTTTGTTCTCTTTAGCTGTATTCGGACGGTTTCTAGTCGCACAAAATCCAAATCTTCTTGCTTGTTCTTTACTTTTTGCAATGGGTTTACAAAATTCATTGGTAACGACAATTTCAAACGCAACCGTTCGTACAACACACCTAACCGGACTGTTCACAGACTTAGGAATTGAACTATCCCAATTGTTTTTTTATAGGCAAAAAGAACAAAAGGAAAAACTTTACTCTTCCATAAAATTACGATTGACCATCATCACTTTCTTTTTTTTGGGTGGACTTTTAGGCGGGATCTTCTATTCTACTTTAAAGCTTCATGTGTTAGCAATTGCAGCTGCAGTGCTAATTATTGGAATATTATATGACGATTTGAAATTGAAACTACTCCTGCAAAATAGACACAAAAATGACGACAAAGTAATGAAGAGATCTCATGCTATCACCAGTAGAAAATAAATTTTTTCAAATCGAACCCTGGCCCACGCTTCAGTTCGAACCCCATCGGGATGGGGGATATTAACCAAAAAAACCTTTCATTTCTGAAAGGTTTTGAATTCTTGTGATCCCGCTGGGATTCGAACCCAGGACCACTACATTAAAAGTGTAATGCTCTACCAGCTGAGCTACGGAATCATTCCCTATGATTAAGGAGGGGCAAATATAGAAATTAATATTATGAATGGCAATTATTTATTAAAAAAAACAAAACGTATAGTTTCACGTTAATTAATAACGCTCACATCAATTAAAAATTAACTAAAATTTAATCCTATGAAAGATGTAAATGCACCTAAAAACAATCCGACTACCCAAGGAAGTCCGATTGCAGACCGTAGCCATCATGATGTTAAAGCAGACAAAAAAATGAATGGTATAAGCAATGGAGGTGGTCAGCGTTCTGATCAGACCTCGAATAAAGACAATACGCGAAAGCACGAAAATAAAGCCTAACAATAAGCCCGATTAAAAGTCGGGCTTTTTCGTAGCTTTGTGGTCTATGAAAACAATATTATTTAGCCTTTCCATTTTCTTCATTTTTTTAAGTGCAAACGCCCAAGAACGCCCAATTAAGTTAGAGCCAAAACGAAATCAAAATCAAAGTGTCGATTTTAATTTTCAGAAAACAGATCCTGGAACCTACACGGTAGTGCTTAACTTTAGTAATCTTAGCAATACTTCGAATCCTGGAACTTTTTTTAAAGCGGCTGACTATAGCGGTCGTCTATTTAGTTTAACCCCTACGGTTAAGGAACAAGGAATTGGATATAGCTATAGCTTTTCTTACATACGAGGTAAATTAAAGCCTAAATATGATGTCGATTTTATTTATCTTCTTCCCTATAAAGATGCGGCAAAAGTGCAAGTTTCCGAATCTAATTTCTTAGGGGCAACCTATTTTGGGGATACTACTCCCGACGATTGGAAATCGTATCGTTTTTACACAAACGAGCAAGATACTGTAACTGCAATTCGGAAAGGGATAGTTGTTGAAATTAAGGATTTATATGAAACTATTGATGAAAATGCTGTGGCCTATACCAGTAAAACAAACGAATTAATAATCGAACATGAGGATGGTACGCTTGCCACTTACAGAGGTTTTAAAAAAGGTACTTTTACGGTAAAGGTAGGCCAAACGGTGTTTCCAGGAACATTATTAGGTGTAAATAGCAGATACGATAAGAACGGGAAATATAATGTATCCATTATGATAACCTATCTAAAATCGGCCGATTTCGAAAATAGATCTACGTCTTTATCAAAATCAAAAAGCTTTTACGGTTTTATAACTCCTCATTTTATGACTGAAGACAGTTTAAATGAAGTTCTTGTTTCTCAAAAAACATATATCGTCGCCTCAACTCCGCAGATCATACAAAAGGAGATGACGAAGAAAGAACTAAAACTTTTATCAAATCCTAAGAAATAGGCCTTTCAAACTTTATAGCGTTTAGATTGTTCTTTAACTATCAAGTTAAATAAGAATAAAATTAAACGTTATGAAATTACCATTATTAGCATCATGCTTACTCGTTGCGGCAACATTAACTCAGAGTTGTGTTAGCAACAAAAAATACGCAGAGTTACAAGCAAACAATACAAAGCTTCAGCAAAGCAATCAAGAACTTAATTCGAAGTTACAAGCTAGTGAAAGTGAATTATCGGGTTCTAAAATCAGGATTAAAAGTTTAGACGAACAAATTGCCTCTGAACGGGCAAATGTTGCCTCTTTACAAGCGGCCTTAAACAAGTGTTTAAATTCTGGTAATCAGGGTAATTTGAATATTTCAAAATTGGTTGATGAGATTAATGCTTCTAACAAGTACATCCAGCAATTGGTAAATAGCAAAAACAAAAGCGATTCACTTAACGTAGTTTTAACCAATAATTTAACTCGTTCGTTAAGTCGTGAAGAAATGAGCGATGTAGATATAAAGGTACTAAAAGGCGTAGTGTATATTTCTCTTGCCGATAATATGTTGTACAAATCGGGTAGCTACGAAATATCAGATAAAGCAGGAGCAACCCTTGCCAAGATCGCTAAAATTATTAAAGATTATAATGGTTATGATGTGTTAATTGAGGGTAATACCGATAATGTGCCTATTAGCATGGCAAACATCCGTAACAATTGGGATTTAAGTGCATTGAGAGCATCATCAGTGGTTCAGTCTTTACAGAACAATTATGGTGTTGATCCAAAACGTTTAACCGCAGGAGGTAGAGGCGAATTTAATCCGGTGGCTAGCAATGATTCGGAAACCGGAAAAGCTAAGAATAGACGTACACAAATTATTATTACGCCTAAATTAGATCAATTTATGGAGTTAATTGGTAAAGCACCAGAACCCAGTAACACCAAACCCTAGTTATAACGGTTTTTCGTTCAATTAAACATAAAGTCCCAGCTATTGAGTTGGGACTTTTTTTATGCAACCTATCTAAGTACGCAATTCTCAAATCTCATGTACTCGTTTTCCGTTGCGATGTATTATCTTTGAACCATGCTTAACATAGCCAAATTATTAGAAACTATTTTATCCAAAGACAGGATTAAAGCTAGGTTAATAGATGTAGTCGCATTTGCATCCGACGCTGGGTTTTATTACCTCCGACCAAAAGCTGTAGTGCAACCTGTTTCTGACGATGAAATCATTTCCCTGTTTAAATTCTCCCACCAATACCAAATACCTATTACTTTTCGTGCAGCGGGTACGAGTTTATCTGGACAATCGGTTTCTGACGGCATTTTGGTCGATTTAAGTCAACACTGGAATTTTGTACGGGTAGAGAATAATGGGGAAACTGTTCGGGTTCATCCTGGTGTGATTGGAGCAGTTGTTAACTCAGAACTGAGGAAGTACGGACGTAAAATAGGTCCAGATCCTGCAAGCATAAATTCTGCCATGATGGGGGGTATTATCTCTAACAATGCCAGCGGAATGTGTTGTGGTGTAAGCAAGAACGCTTACCATACGATAAAAAATGTAAAGTTTATTTTACCAAATGGTAAAGTTTATTTTACAGAATGTAAAGAAGACTATACACGTTTTAAATCAGAGTGCCCTGAAATATATTATGAAATTGAGGCTTTACGCAATCAAATTTTAGCCAACCCACACCTTCATCAACTTATTAGGCATAAATATAAAACCAAAAACACGGTAGGATATGCTGTTAATGCGTTTATCGATTATGTAGACCCACTCGATATTTTAGCGCATGTGTTGGTAGGCGCTGAAGGAACCTTAGGTTTTATTGCCGAAGCGGTGTTAAACACCGTTCCAGATTATCCGGTAAAAAGCACCGCCTTACTTTATTTCCGTGATATTTATGCAGCTTGCCAAGCCATTGTTCCTTTAACCGAATCGGGCGCCGAAGCAGTAGAACTGATGGATCGTGCGTCTTTACGTTCTATAGAATTGATGAAAGGTGTACCGGCAATTATCAAAACACTACCAGAAACTGCAGCGGCTTTATTAGTCGAGTATCAAGGTAATACGGTAGCAGAACTAAAGTTAAAATCTGATAATTTCTTAGCCGTTGCACCTTTACTTACATTGCTCGAAACGCCGGTTTTTACTAATGATGCTACCGAACAGGCCTTTTTATGGAAAGTAAGAAAGGGAATGTTCCCCTCTGTTGGCTCGGTAAGAGCGAGTGGCACAACTGTAATTTTAGAAGATATTGCCGTACCCGTAGCCCGTTTGGGAGATGCCATACTTGATTTGCAAGAATTATTTATCAAACACAAGTACGAGAATGCTATCATTTTTGGTCACGCGAAAGATGGCAATATCCACTTTGTGGTAACTCAAGCTTTCGATACCGATTCAGAAATAAAGCGGTACGACTACTTTTTAAGGGAAGTGGTTTCATTAGTGATTGAGAAATACCAAGGTGCCTTAAAAGCAGAACATGGAACAGGACGTAACATGGCTCCCTTCGTAGAAACCGAATGGGGAGGCGAAATTTATCAGATTATGAAAGCCTTAAAACAGGTTATCGATCCGCAAAACCTGCTTAACCCAGGGGTAATTATCAACAACGATAAAAGCGCCCACTTAAGCGCTTTAAAAGACTTACCTAAAGTAGAAGAAGAAGTTGATAAATGCATGGAATGTGGCTTTTGTGAATATAAATGTCCGAGCCGAAACGTCACCCTTACGCCGCGAAGAAGAATTGTAGTACGTAGGGAGCTTCTTAAGCTGAAAAGAAAAAACGATTTGATACCATATAAAGAACTTTTACAGCAATACCAATACGATGGCTTAGATACTTGTGCGGTAGATGGTCTGTGTGCTACTGCTTGTCCCGTTGATATTAATACAGGTTCATTAGTAAAGCGGTTACGAAGGGAGAATCATAGCGCATTTGCTAACGGATTAGCCTTGCGCATCGCCAAAAACTTTAAACCGATAACAACCGTTGTAAAAACTGGCCTATTTGCAGCAGTTGCGGTTAACAAATTGTTTGGGCAAAATGCGATGCTTAATCTTACCAAAAGAGTTAAAAAAGTTATTCCTGCAGTACCTTTATGGTCTAATCAAATTAAGCCCACTGCAAATTTTTCTACTTATTTAACAAAAGATAGTTCAACTACAACGCCAGCAGTAGTCTATTATCCAACCTGCATCTCAAGAGTAATGGGGGGTGATGTTGCGGGTAGAAAGAATATTATCGACACGTTTATTAGCATTTCGAATAAAGCAGGTATTGGCTTTATTATCCCTAAAGAAATTCAAAATACCTGTTGTGGTCAAATTTTCTCATCGAAAGGATTTAGTTTGGCTTACCAATATACCGTTAACGATACAGTAAGTAAATTATGGGAGTGGAGTAATCAGGGTGCCTTGCCAATTGTAATCGACATTACCTCGTGTACACTAACGTTGCAAGACTGTGGCCATGCACTTACACCTGAAAACAAACGAAAATTTGAGAACATTAAAATAATTGATAGTGTAGATTATGTGATGGATTATCTTTTGCCTAAGGTAAACATCATCAAAAAGAAAGATAAAATAGTATTGCATCCCGTTTGTTCGCTTCAAAAGATGGGCTTAGAGAATAAGTTTATAAATATTGCCAAACAATTGGCGCATGAGGTTAACGTTCCATTAAAGGCAGGCTGCTGTGGTATGGCTGGAGATCGAGGTTTCTTGTTTCCTGAATTAACAGCTTCTGCCACTAAGCCAGAGGCTGAAGAAGTAAAGCAGCAATGTTACGATGGCTATTATTCGAGCGGTAAAACCTGCGAAATTGCACTTTCAGAAGCGGTAGGGAAAAATTATGAGTCGATTGTTTATTTGTTAGACGAATGCAGTTAATTTTTTGCTGGAAATACAAGAACGCTTTCTTGATTCAAATGACTTTTATTCTTTAACTTTTTAATCAACTTTGTTAAATCTTTTGTAAATACATCTAAAGATGAAGCTGATGCTTTTATATAACCTAACATTTTTTTAACTTCTTCAGCCGAGTTTGGAGTTTCAAGTAAATTAGAAATTCCAACAATTTGGCATACAGGCTGACGAACGCGATGTGAAATTAAATACATCATTTTTTCTAAGCCTTTTATGTACTCTTTTTGATACGTTTCGGCTTTTTTAAGATTTTTGTAAATAGCGATGAGTTCAGTTGCTCTGGCGTCTTTCTCTTTATTCTGAAAGGCAAGTTCCTTATTTGCGATGATAAGTTCTTCTGCACGTTTTTCCTTTTCATGATACTGAGAGGCGAGATTATCGTTAGCTAGCCTAAGTTGGTTGGCAATGAGCGTATGATCAGCATATTTCATAATGGAATGTTTAAGGATAAGCAGTTGTAAATGAGGCATAAACCTAGCATGCAATTACCGCTCCACGATTTATAATTTGTTTTTGTTAGCCATTATTTTGATAGATTTAATCTCTTGGCAATATATTTCACATTTACTTGATTGACGAGGGAAACACCGATGATGCAATTTTTAGACCTCATTGCACGTTATAAACGATAACAATACATTTACAACAAAAACTCTCTAAATTTTACCATTATTTTTATATTAGGGGCTTTAACCACACAAAATCAAATTATGATCAATTTAACGAAGAAAATTTTAGCACTATGCCTTATCGGTCTCTCAGCGATGGCATTTCAATCTTGTAAAGCAAAAAAAGCAGTTGTAAAACCACCAGTTGCAGTTGCTCCTCCATCACCCCCAGTAGAGGAGAAAATAGTAGAGCCTAGCCCTGTAAAAAAGGAAGAAGAAAAGCCAGCTCCAATAGAAAAGCCCAATTTTAACATCGCAAATGTTCAATTCGAGTTTAATTCATTTGTGCTAAAAACTGCTTCTTTACCCATTTTAGATAGGGCAATTGCCGAGATGAAAAAAGCCCCAGATACGAAATTTATCCTTAACGGACATTCTTCTGCAGAAGGTTCAGCATCACATAACTTATCGTTATCGGTAGATCGTGCAAATGCCGTTAAATCGTATTTTGTAAATGCGGGTTTAAACGCTGCTAATTTTAAAATTGTAGGGCATGGCGATAAAGATCCTATCAGTAGCAATGCAAATGAAGCTGGAAGAATGTTAAATAGAAGAACTGAGATTGAAGTAGCCAATTAAAAGTTTTAAACCATGGCTGTACAAGTTACTTAGCTTTGTGCAGTCTTGGCTATTTTTAGCACTGGCATTTGTATATTCTTAACTGCTTGCAATACTAAGAACCCAGAAACAAAAAGAATAATTCTTCGATAGCGCAAATATCTATAGTTTGGTATAATTATGTGTATAACATTTTCTATCCTTTAGATGTGACAATGGGCTTCAATTTCTAATTCGTTGATTTCAATCTCCAGTTCACAAAGCAAGTCGTTGTAAAATTTTTCCATTTAATTTTTGAGCTTTTGATTTTTAGTTTTATTAGGCTTAATAAAACATAACAACCAAAATTTCGCGTTATGCAGTTAAATTTATTCATGCTGTTTAATAATGAAATTTTAAATAGCTATCGCTAAAAGACAATGATTTATAACTTCCCAACCTTGTTTTTTAATACCTTTGTTTTTGTAAATAAAGGATTTTGATCGTAGAAAAATGGAAAAAATACTTTTCGACTTTATATCTAAATATATTTCGCTTACGGAGGAGGAAAAGGACATATTACTTTCGTTAAACCTGTTTCACTCCCTAAAGAAAGGAACGGTTTTACTCAAAGAAGGACAAAAATCTACAGATAGTTACTTCGTTCTAAAAGGCTGTATTCGGTGTTATTATTTTGTAGATGGTGAGGAAAGAACTACTGCTTTCTACACTGAAATGGAAGCCCTTACACCTCCTTGTGCATTAAGCAAAACTCCTTCCGAATATTATATAAATTGCACAGAAGACACGTTACTTATTATTTCAAATGCTGATATGCAAGAAGAAGTAAATACTAAATTTCCAAAGTTTGATGTAATGTGTAGAATGTTTTCAGCAGAAGTTTTAGCCAAACAACAAATTGATTTTGACGAGTTTAAAACTTCTTCGCCTGAACAACGGTACCTGAGTTTAGTAAAGAAAAGACCAGATCTGCTTCAACGCGTTCCACAGCACCAGTTAGCAAGTTATCTGGGCATCACGCCTCAATCACTTAGTAGGTTAAGAAGCCGGCTTGTAAAGAAATAATATCTTCCTTTCTGTCTAATAAGACATCCTTTCTTAACTTTAGTGAACGAATTATAGCATATCTCTAATCTACTTTTGCAGTATCATTTAATAATAAAAAGATATGCAAAAGAAAGTTTTATTGACTGTAATTGTCACGATGTTGGCAAGCAGTTTACAGGTGAATGCACAATATGCCAAAACCGATAGTACGTATAATAGGTGGTTTATTGGTACCTCTTTATTTGTATTATTCGGGAATTTTGACAGAGAAAACCCACCCAATTTTGTTCAGCTAGATATTGGATATCGCATTACAGGTAAAGATGTCATCAGAATTTCTCCAAAAACCTGGAAATACGCCTGGCCTAACGGTATCCACCCATTTTTAAATAAGGCTTACAAAAAACCGGAAGAAAAATTTCCTGGCTATGTACGTGAGTATGGGGTAACCGCTTCTTATGCCCGGTTTTTATGGAAAGGCTTATATGCCCAGCTTGATGTAATGCCCACCTATCAGGTTTTTGCGAATGATAAAAGCAAGAAAATAGATGATGGTTTTCAGATTTTCAATTCATACCGAATGGGTTATCATATCAAACTTTGCAAGGATAAATTTTTCTTTCAACCATCTATTTGTGTGACCCATCGTGCCTATCATACTCAACTACCTGATGGATTTAAACAGTTGGATGATAAATGGTCTAAATTCATTTTTCCTGAACCAGGACTTAATGTTGGATTTAACTTTTAGCAGAAAAACTATGAATACTTCAAACAATGTATTGCAGGACATCAAAGTAAGTATAAAACTGAAGCTTGCAATGCTGTGGGCGAGTTTTATGTTTCTATACGCCTACGTTGATTATTTCCACTTATATATGCCTGGCTCGATAAAAGGTATTTTGGAAGGAAAAGTATTTGTATTTGATATTTCATACGGCTTTCTGCTTATAGTAATGATTTTGGTAACCATTCCAACCCTTATGATTTTCCTTTCTGTTGCTCTTCCTGCTAAAGTAAATCGTTCGACAAACCTAATTGTAGCCACAATATTCATTCCTTATATGCTTTTTAATTTGGCAGGCGAGGCTTGGTTGCATATGTATTTTGCCGCTGTTGTAGAAGTAATTCTTCTTTGTTTGATTATTCGCTTTGCGTGGAAATGGCCTAGTATGGAATCATAAAAACCAATGAAAAAAGTTACTGTTGAAACTAATGGTTTTGTTGATGCCAGAAGAAAACAAACAGGTTTACATTTTCAAGTTGACGTCTTCAGTTAAAAAATATACAACTACAAAATGAAGCATTTATGCAAAAAGAACGTATTTCTATACCTTGAGAAATATGCTGAAAAGGATATACAGTATAGCAAAATTATTTGTTGATGATATCCTACTTCTTGAATGGAAAATGAAAGTTATTTTACTTTATTAACTTAAGTTAACGGATTAAAACATCCAATCTTTATAAAATTGCCTGTACAAAAGACATTATCTAATGAAAAAATTATGGACTGTTATATTCGTGTTTTTACAAACAGTTTGCTTTGCACAAGTAACTGTTTTACCGGGTGATAAATCTATTAATACATTTCTGCTTAAACCAGGTACCTACACGATGGCTTATACCATTAATTACAATAATAAATGGGTGCCGCTTGGCCAATATTTTACTGAACTGACCTTTGTAAAAAACCAGTTGAAGGTGAATACCTCACTTTCTTTTACAAAAACAAATATCCAATGGACTGAAAATTTTGTAGCAGATGCAAACAGTTTCTTGCCTTTAAGCAGTTACTCAGACAGGGACGAAAGAACCTTGTCTTTATCTTTTTCAAATAGGATAACAGGCTTCTTTTTGGATAAGAAATCAAAAAAGAAAAAGCTAATCAATGAAGATTTACCCAAAAATTGCTTTGATGTTTCGGTTTATCCATACATCATTCAAATGCTTCCATTAGATGTTGGGTACAGAGCAATAATGCCCATATTTGATTATGAAGCAACTGATAAGGCTAAAACACATCATATAGAAATTATTGAAGTAAAAAGTGATGTACACACTTCCCACCTTACAGGAGAGCATAAAGTTTGGAAAGTAGCTGTTTTAGAAGGAAATACGGGACATCGTTTCGACTATTTTATTGACAAAGCTAACAGGAGGATATGGAAGATCAATATCGTTTCTGCCAAAGGAGATAAAATAGCAATGACAAATATTGAAGCAGATTTTAACCCTTTCAAAGCCCCGTTTGATAAAAAAACAACATTTGCAATGGTACAAAATGGAAGCGCTGTAATTAAAGGTACTGCTTTTGCCCGTGATAATGAAAACGAAGGCGGGTTAAAAGGAATGGCTGTGCTTAACATCAATAAAAAACAATATGCAGCCAAAGGAACTGAAATTGTTTTAATTCCATATACAGCTTATTTCAAAGAATGGATTTCACGAAACGAAAAACAACACGAAATTAAAAATGCAAAACCAATACCGTTACCAAAAGATGCTTTTGACTGTTTTAAAAGAACAACTGTATATGATGACGACGGTAATTTTGAATTTACTAATTTAAAGCCCGGAGAATACTTGCTCGTAACAGCCTTTGGTTATAAGCACACATCTCGTCAAACAGAAGAAACTGGCAGAGCTTCCGTAATTGTAAACGGCACCTATCAGGGCGATGAGGTTTACACCAGCGTTTTTTCTTACTCATCAAATTCTACTGCAAATATTCAAAAAGTGGTTAGTATTAAAAAAGAAGGCGAAAAGGTAGAGGTAAAACTAAAAAAGACATTATAATAAATACCCTAAAATCTGTATTATGAAAAAAATAGCATTGATAGTATTCACTTTACTTACATTTTTTTATTCGTGTAGTAAAGATGACGACAAAGAAACTATAAACACATCGCGCACACTTCATTATAGCTTAACTGGCAATTTTTCAGGTACTAATCTCATAGTTTCCTACACTACAGCCAATGGCGGAACAAGCAATGAACAGATTAACATTTTGTCTTGGGATAGAGAAATCACATACAATTCAAATGTAACAGCCGCTAATATTGCGGTTTCAGGAAATGGAGGTACAGCCGGGCAACAAGTAACACTAATTATAAAAAGAGGAAATATAGTTGTAGGCACACCTACTGTTGCTACGGCAGATGCGTCGGGCAGTTTTACAAAAGCAGCACCGGTAGTGGTTTTTTAAAAAGTTAGTATTAAAATCAGTATCTGTATTCATTATGAGCAGAAAATAATAGTCTAAAAATGTATGAGTAAATTTACAGTAAAATTTTTTTCTTTTTTTCTTTTCATTTCTATCATTGGCTGTTCAATTAAAAATAATATGCAGGTATTAGATATAAAAGACAACGCCTTAATCAAATCACTTTATCTTAATGATGTTGAAATACGAAAACTTGACGCAAAAACAGATACTGTTAATTTAGAGAATTATGATAAAATACACCGTGAGCAAATATTTCAGTTACTTGCCGAAAATAAGGTTTTAACGAGTAAGGATAAAATTAGGGCTGCTTGGATTTTACAGCACACGGCAGCTAAACTTTGTGAAGGAGAATTAACAAGTATAAGCCCTGAAAATTTTCTGTTGGCTTACAAGTTATCTTCAGCTGCGCTATCTCAACTCGAAAAGGAAAAAGATACTTTAACAATCAGGCAAGAGAACATTCCACGAATTGTGGCTTTAAATTATGACAGATACCTTTTATTCACATTTGGCTACCAAAAATTCGGAACTCAATTTGTATTTGATGACAAAACTGGTGAAATGTTATTGGCTCCTATTGATACAACTTTGGCAAATGATGAAGAAAGAAAAAAGCACAATGTAGAGCCGTTAAACGTGTTACTGAATAAATACAAAATAAAAACAATTACGGACCACTAACGGATGCGTAAATAAAAAGGAACTAATAACAAGATGAAAATATTTTTGACAATGCTCGGGCTTCTGAATGGCGGATACATGCTAGTTGATGGAGTATTTGTAATGCTTAAAGGAAAATTTATTGGGACGGATAAACCTGGGCCTTGGGCAAATTTATTCTATAAACTAAACATCGATGTCTTCAAACTAGGACCGATTTTTATTACTTTCGGTATACTGTGGCTCATTTGGGTTTATGCTTTATGTACAACACAAAGTTGGGCATATATTTTCGGGCTGATAATTTCATTGTTTACATTATGGTATCTTCCTTTAGGTACATTGTTGTCAATTACTATTTTTATCAGTTTGATGACAATGAAAAATAAAATGGGAATATAAAACCTAAATCATATGAAAAAAATAGCCACAATATTTCTATTAACAGTTTCAACAATCAGCTACGGACAACGAACGGTTCAATTTGCAGACACTATTCGTAATGCTTATAACATTCCTGAAATAAGTTATGCAGTAGTTAATTCAAAATCTACTTTAGAAATTGCAGTATTGGGTAAGCACTCCATCAATCTTCCAGATACTGCAACTTTAGACGACCGTTTCCATATCGGCTCAAATACCAAAGCGATGACAGCTTTTATTATCGCCAGGTATGTGGAAAAAGGAAAACTAAAATGGACGACTAAATTCTTTGATTTATTTCCAGAATGGAAAGAAAAAAGCAAATCTGAATATGCAAATATTACCTTACAAGATTTGCTTTCACATAAAGCAGGAATTCAACCCTTTCAGGGAGAAAATGACCCTCAAATCCCCGATTATAAAGGAACCAACCCTGAAAAAAGAAAACAATTCAGTCAGTTTGTACTAACCTTAGAACCCGTAAAACCTGACGACCATAATCCGTTCATTTATTCAAATGCGGGATATACATTGGCGACCTTAATGGTGGAAAAGGTGACCCGTAAAAGCTGGGAAGAACTCGTGCGAAAAGTCTTTAATAAAGATTTGAAATTAAACGTGAAGCTATCCTGGCCTGAAAATCAAAAAATAAAAGATACTTGGGGACATCTTACAGAAAATGATAGCCTGAAACCCGTTTCTTCAGACTGGAATTATCACTTAGATTACACCGAGCCAGCAGGTGATTTAAACATAAAACTCGTCGATTATGTCAAATTTATCCAACTCAATTTATTAGGACTTGAAGGACAAGACAATTACCTAAAATCAAGAACTTATAGATTTATTCACAAAGGCATAGAAAATTATTCATTAGGATGGTTCAATGTCTATGAAAATAGGAAAGAGCTGTCTGTGCATTCAGGAACTGGCGCTTTTACTTACTTCACAATTGTGCATATAGACAGAACAAAAAACATTGCTTACATAATTTTCACGAATTCCTTTAACCAACAAACACAGCAAGGTGTAAGACTTTTGATGCGAAAGTTGAAAGAAAATTACGGCAGTTAAATATTATTTGAAAAATACGATTATGAACTTTTTGGAATTGGAGCTTCACTTTTAGGATTTATCCGAAATGATAGCTTAGCTAAAGAACAAGCAAAAGAAATAATATCAAACACTACCCGGTAAGCAATCAAGAAACAACTAAACTATTAACAGAAAACAATGAAATTTTATCTTTATATATTAAGCCTTATCCTGATAAGCAATATTAGTTTCGCTCAAAAAAGTGATACTGTTTATATCAATCCAAAGAACATAAAGGTTGATAACTTAAAAGAAGGAAAAAGTGTCTATTTGGTCTATTACAAAGAACATAAAGAGGCAACACGCACAATGACACAGTTTTGGACGAGAGAGGTAAAAAGAAAGACTGATAACAAAAGAAATATAATAGAAGTTTATCAATCCTGGGAAGACAAAGATAGTATTATACACACTGCAAAATCAATCTGTGATGCCCAAACATTCAAACCCCTATTTCACGAAAGCTGGTGGAAAGTAAGAGGTAAAATATTAACCTCGGTGTATAACTATGCAACAAAGCAGATAATCATTAATGGAAATGAGGCCTTAAAAGATAGTTCAATAAATGACAGGCAGTTATATGAAGGCTTTTTAAAAGCTGCGGATTCTTATCATCTTAACTGGCATTTAGACCTTGAAGTTTTTTCTACACTGCCACTTGCATTCCGAACAACCTATGCCATACCTTTCTACGAAGCAGGATATAAAGAGCCTGATAATATTTTCTACACTGTTTCGGGAGAAGACCAGTTAACGGGATATGATAATGAAAAGGTTGCCTGTTGGATGTTAACTCATGAAACAACAGGAAATAAAGAAAAATTTTGGATTAGCAAGAAAACAAAAGAAGTGCTTAAACTGGAACAGGAAGTAAATGGAAAAATGTACCGTTATAAAATAAAGCTTGGGTTTATTGACTGATAAAAGTACATCAACTGTAAAAATAAAAGGCACTTGAAGCATAAAAAAACCAATTAAAAATGAAGATATTTTCAACTATACTATTATTTCTTTTAGACTCTATCACATACAGCAGTTAAATATTGCTGAAGACAGGATGTATCGCAAAATCAGTCGAGACGTTGATAAAGTTGAATAGAATATATTTTTCAAAAACTTGACGGAAGTGGGCAATGCTGTTATTATGTCAGTTGGGAATACGAGTTTAAAAATGGTTTAGCTGTTGCTGAAAAGTCAATCAATCCCGACAAGCCCAATATGGATGCAACCGAAAAAGTATTTATATACAATTCAGATTACAAGTTGGTTAAAGACTGGCTTATTTTTATAGGTAAGCCAACTTTCAACTTTGTGCCTTTTTCAAATCGAACCCTGGCCAACCCTTCAGTTCGAACCCCATCGGGAAGGGGATATTAAACAAAAAAACCTCTCATTTCTGAAAGGTTTTGAATTCTTGTGATCCCGCTGGGATTGGCACAGCCCCACAACGCCCGCACTTGGCCCTGTGCCTTTTTCAAATCGAACCCTGGCCAACCCTTCAGTTCGAACCCCATCGGGATGGGGATATTAAACAAAAAAACCTTTCATTTCTGAAAGGTTTTTGAATTCTTGTGATCCCGCTGGGATTCGAACCTAGTCGAATTCTATGGGTTTATTCAATATTCTGAGGCTTTTTGATTTAGTACTCACCGAATCACTCACCTTTTTTATATACGTTTTAGCTGCAAATGCTATTAGTTAAAGATAACAAAAATTGATCAATTAGCTAATAAGATCTTGGACTTTTAGTTTTTTTATTGGCATAATTTACAGTGGATACGTTTTAACTATCCTTACTGCTTTTGCTTTTTCCCAAAGTGCCTTGGATAATATGAAACCGTTGTCATAAAATATTGTTTCAGCACATTTCTTGTGCCAACGGTAAAATTGGTCGAACTTCCTTCATTGATGATGCTGCTATTCTGGCGCAGAAGATCCAAGGCAGAAAGTTTAAGTTCAAGGTTATTTCCTTTTAAAAACCTACAGGTTGCACTTGCATTCCATAATGTAAAATCAATGGCAGCTAAATTTGTCGATGTATTCCGGTTATAAGTAATATCACTATTCAGGGTTATTTTCTTGGTAGGCCTATAACTGGAACTGAGGGTTGTTGATGAAAGGACACCGTTATACTTTGTGTTAAATGCCGCCTGTTTCAGGCTGTACATCGAATACGATTGAACAACTTCAAGGGCAATCTTATCTTTATACGTGAAATTTGTATTAAGCTTGATGATGGCATTCAAATTATCCGAAAAAGTGTAGCCTCCGTTCAAATAAGCACCGTTTTTAGATTTACCGATTATTGTGGTTAAACCGAGCTGAAATTCAGCTGTTTTTAACTTCAAGGCCTTGCGGATATTTGCATTAAAACTAAGATTATTATTGGCATGTGAATCATTTACCGGATAGATGTTTCGTCTGTTATCATCACTTATTAAAACACTATCAATAATATTATTTTGTAGATAATTAAGATTGAAAGCAAAATTATAGTTAAGGGTATTTTTTCCAGTCTGATCTTCATGCCTATAACTAAGCTGGATATTTCTATTTACAGCAGCAAGCAGGTCCAAATTTCCTTGGTGTATATTAGTTATTGAGGTACTGTCTATCAATGGCGCAAGCTGCTGTAAAGTTGGCGCCTTTATGCCTGTATTAAAACTCAGGTCATAGTATTCGCTGTATTTGCCCCATTGCCTGTTTGTATAATTAATGGATGCTTCAGGAGCAAACTGGCTATACGTTCTATTGATATTTTGAAAAGCTTTGTCCGATCTGTTCTCCTGATAAATAAATAAATGTCTCGCCACTAACCTGAATGTCCAGTCTTTAGCAAACCGATCTGACAAAGTAGACCTAATAGATTTGCTTACTATTAATGCCGGTGCATCTTCCGTAGTGTTGGTCCTTACGTTATTGGTCAAGTACCGATTATGCTCATACAAGGAAGTAGAAGGATTAAAGTCTTCAATTATATTGCCCTCCCTTTTATGGTTTAATTTTAGATCATTACTTAATGAAAAATCGAAGCCAGAAAATTTGGTCCGGTCAAAAAATACCGTTTTCAAATCGTTAAGTGAGAAATTTAATACCTGATCTACTTCTTTTAAGTCGGTATTGTATTTTCGGTTAAAACGTTGATTGGATAGGGGGGTGATGAACGACAAGAAGTCTGTTTGGTTTAAGCGTTTCTCCTCTCTATTGTCGACACCTAAGCTGTAAGTGGTCGATAATCCTTTAAATTTCTTCCCCTGCTTTTCCTTCATCTCGTAGTTAATCGAAAGATTATAGGTGTTCCTATTTTCATCTGTAGCATTGATGCCCGAATACTTGCTTATCGCCAAATCTTGCTCGTTACGTGAGCGACTTTGTGTCTGGATATTATTTTGGGTTCTGTCGTTAATAAAAGACTGATTTACAGTTAATGCGTGATTATTTTCAGTCCATTCATATTTCGAATCGAGCTTATGCCCCAAGGTGTTGGAGAAGATGTTGTTTATATTGTCGTCAATAATCTTGTCCAAATTTCCCCTAGCGGTAATGGTTCTGGCATTAGAAGCATTTTCTGTATCCCTATCGCGAAAAAAGTAATTAACATTTAGGGTATTCCGTTCAACACGTGTAGGCTTTTCAACAAAGTTATAGGTAAAGGTAGACCCTATAGCCTTTGACCTGGTAATTCCGCCCATGCTAAAATCCGGACGATATTCTATAGCGGTACCAACCCCCTTAAAGGTGCTATTGGTAAGTATGGTATTTACATTATTTGCTAATTTATTGATATTGTTTATAGCGGCTACGATACCGAATTGCATTTTGGGGCTAAATGCATTTATACTCATATCTGTTTCGTATCGGCCATCCGTACCACGGCCAGCCCCAATTTTGCCAAAGTACCCAAATTCCTGTCCCTTTTTTAGCTTAATGTTCATATTAAGGGTCGAATCAAGCGTATTCGAAATAGCCGTGCTAAAAACCTGTACCTTATCAACTACATTCTTAGAAAGGTTCTGCGTGGCTACCTTAAAGTTGCCACCAAAAAAATCTTTTCCATTAACCGTTAACTTTTTTATTTCACGTCCGTTTACGGTGATGGTGTTATCACCCCATACTACAATATTGGGTATCTTCCTCAAAAGATCCTCTACCACCGCATTACTATCCAATTTAAATGCAGCCGCATTAAATTCCAATGTATCCCCATTCATGCTAATGGGCGGTATAGAAATTACAACTTCTTTTAGGGAAGTGGCTCTTTCTGACATTATTAATGTTTTTAAATCTAATGTTTTTGTGTCGGCTGGAATTGAAAATTCTTTAATTAGCACATGATAGCCCACATTGTTAACGATCAGTTTTAACGGACTATTTAAAGGCAGGTTGGTAAAATTGAATTCACCGTAAGTATTGGTGATCTGATAGCTTAACAGCGTAATATCTTGTGGGCTAGCCTTGTATATAGATGCCGTGGCCGACCTAAGCACATAATTATTGGCTGTATCACGCACTATTCCCTTTACCGAACCTAATACTTCCGTTTTTTGCTGTGAATGAACAGCTTGAACAGCAAATATGGTTAAAAATAGAATGCATGTGCATACCCTCATCTATCAATCCTTTTTAGGTTTAAGCACCACCAACACCGGATTATTCGAACTCTTATAGTTTTCGAAATACTTAGCCAATGCGCTATTGTATTTCACATTTTTATTGGGGTTTTGGTCTTTTAGCGCTTTCATATCGAGAGAAGAGAAGCTTGTATACATATAGTTGTTCTTGAATAAACTAAAACCACCAGACATGCTGAAGTCAGGATTTAGTGCAATCGAGGTTACCGGTAGGTAATAAGAAAGTGCATCAGGCTCTATATCTACCAATGCAATTAAACTATTTGTCTTAAAATTGTATACAAAATCTCTCTTTTCGCCCCTTGTTGAAACAAAGCCTTTGGCGCCAAAAAATAAATAGTTTCCTGATTTGATTGGGTTGCTTAGCCCATAAAAAATCTTTCTATTCTTATTCTTAAAATCTGACCTTTTAATATAATTATCATAAACGGTTGTGAAGCCTTCAGCTAAAGAGAATTCACTGGGGAAAATAAGTTTATAATCCAATTTGATCCCCTTTGGGGAAATCCTATATATATTGTATTCAAAAGGTCTTGTAAAAAACAGTTCATTTGGCATGTTGGGATAAGTTGAACGTGTTCGCAAATCAGGTTGTTTAGAAATATAATCCCTCTCGTGCTGAAATACCTTATAGATTACCTTACCATCTTTTAACGCTGCAATTTCATAGACCTTGTCATCCAAAATATATTCGAGATTCACTTCTATCCCCTCTGGTTTAAGGTAATATGAAGGTCTTTTAAACTCGTTCTGTTTTATATCTTCTTTTTTTAACAGTTTCCCATTTAGATCATAGGTTAGCTCGGTAAGGCCATTCTGTACAAAGATCTTAGTCTCAAGAGGTTCGTCTATCAATCTATATTCAAAGTTAAAGGGCTTCTTTTCCAGTTTTATTTTTGTCTTAAAACTTCCATCCAGATTGAACAGCAATATGCAGTAGGTATCCTGATCGGATATAATATAGCAGTTATTCGCAACTTCCAATCGAGATATTCTGCCAAAAAGACTTTCGGGGGTAGTTTCAAGGGGAACAAATTTTACCTCATCGAAAAGTTGCGAAACGGTTAACCCTCGGGTCGACCTTGGGTCTAACCTTAATGTTTGCGTTTTTGAAACATCAATATAATCTTCCTGGGCATTAGCTACAAAAAAGAGTGTTGATAGGATTAGCAGCGTATAAAACTTTTTTTTCATCTGTATATAAGTTGTTTTTTAATTGTGATGACGCTAATTAAATGACTAATATAATATATAATGCATCCAATTCCCTTCGATAGCGGTAAATTAATACATGCTTAAAGAAATTTGATTTCTCATTATATTTTAAATTTAAACACTTTAAATCTTAAGTTATTAGCGCCGCGTATACAGGGTATATATAAATTATCCTTTATTGCGAAAGCTGCATCTACTACATATTTATAGTCATTTAAATCTAGCACCTTTACAATTTCAAATTTACTATTATATACCACTAAGGAATTTTTTCTTTTGCTAAAATCATGTTTAATTTTATCCTCACCAGTCAATGCCGATTTGATAACTCTATAATGCAATCTACCATCAGCTTCAGAGATAATTTTTCCATAATTTATATTTTCAAATAAATGCATCATCTTTTTATCCGCATCATCTATGAACTTTGGGTCTAAAGGCAAAGGAATTGGATTGGAACTTTTGAAATCTGGTGAACCTCCGTACACTTTTAACTTTTTACTATTTTCATTATAAACATAGATGTTGGGGTCTATTGGAAAACTTACAATTAGATTTTCTTGAATCGAAGTTAGATAGGGCTTGATTAAATATCCGTAATTGCCTCTTTGATATAATTTACTCCAAGATATTGGAATACCTTCAAAATTCAGTTTTTCATTAATACCAATTTCTACAGCAGGAGAAGCATTAAAATCTTCCGTTTCTCGCATTCCTTTGGGATTTACGTTGGTGGCAATTACTTTCCTCTTTGATGGATCGTAAAGGAAACTCCGGCTTCTTTGAAATTCAATTAAATAATTTTTTTTAAAAAAAGGGTCCTGTGAATCAAAATTTATCTTTGTAGACTTTGTTATTTCTCCTTTTTTATTTGCAAGAAGGAGACTATTATCTGTTAAAAGGAATACCGAATCTGTATTTATAAGGGCACAGCCAGCAATGTATCCAATTTTACTATCCGTTTTCAATTTACTTTTAAATAATTGTTTTTTATGAATAAGGTCAAAAAAATCTAGTGAATTTGATTTGAAATTATAGCCACAATATATGCCATTTTGAGTATATGACGAAGTTGGATACTCAAAAAGACCATTACTATCTATCTGAATTTCTAAATATGAGGTATCTAACGCAATTTTTTGATCGGATAGTTTCGGTCGAACAATTTGGTAATCTTCTTTCTGTTTACAAGAGAAAAGAATAAGAAGTGAGAATATATAAATTCCCTTTTTACATAATTTTACGGGCATAAATTTCTATAGCAGTTTGATAGGATTAAGGCATACAATTTGTGATTCTCATACATGGTCCATTGGCAGAGGGGGTTATGCATCTAGTTCCAACAGCGGGTGAACCATCTTCAAGGAAATAAAAACAAGCTTCAATATCGTAAAGATTGTCTGGTTCTTCAGTGGTTGCATAGCTTTTCATATTTATTGCAAATACTTCAATAAATACGAAAGCTGAAATTAGACCTAAAAATTTAATTTTCTTTTTCATTTTTAATTAGTTATTTGTAACGCTATTCGTAATGGTAAGCTAATTGGTACTTAATAAATCAAGTTAGAAATGTAGCCAGACTTATAATGATACCAGCCTGTATCGAAGTTAATCACTTATATACGACAATTTGAACGCACAGTACAAGGTCCAAGTGGATCAGGAGGGTAACATCTTGATCCAGTTGTTGCGTTGCCATCCTCTAAAAAGTACTCACAAGTTTCTGTAGTATACGTTTGCCCTGTTTCTTCTGTATTTGCAAAACCTTTAATTGAGATTGTACATAATGCAATTAATACAAAAGCCGATAATAGGCTTCCTAGTTTGATTTTTGTTTTCATTTTGATTTGTAATTTGTTACTTGAACTCTATTCATTAAACCAAGCTAATCAACACCTAATAAATCATTATTTTCATTAAATGTTATTTGTTTTTTAGCAGTAATGAAGCTATCATGAGTATATTCCTCTCGTTGTGAGCAGTATACTCATGATGCTTTCATTGTAAAAGAATATATAAATTCCCTTTGCAAATAATTTTACAAACAAAAATTTCTATATCAGTTTGATGATATACAATCTGAGATTCTAGTACATGGTCCCAAGGCTTTAGGGGTTATGCATCTAGATCCAAGAGCCCATCCACCATCTGCATAGTGAACTATACAAGCATCTGTATCGTATCGTTCGGCTGGGTTTTCTTCGGTTGCAAAGCTCTTCATAGATATTGCAGATACTACAATAAATGCAAAAGCTGAAATTAGGCCTAAAAATTTAATTTTCTTTTTCATTTTAAATGGATTAATTATTTATGAATATTTATTAGTTTGATGCTATATGTGACAATTTGAGCGTCTATCACAAGGTCCATTTGGATCAGGAGGATAACATCTTGTTCCATCAATTGCGCTGCCATCGCCTAAAAAGTACTCGCATTTTTCTGTAGTATACGTTTGCCCTGTTTCTTCTGTTTTTGCAAAAGCGTTAACTGAAATTGTACATAATACAATTAGTACAAAAGCCGACAATGGGCTCCATAGTTTGATTTTTGTTTTCATTTTTGATTTTAATTTAGTTATTGGTTAATAATTCTATAATAATTCTGTTTTAACTACAGCTGGTTTTTTAATATGTAAATCCCCATAATAAGAACAATTGCCATTCTCGTAACGTATAACTCTATCCGTTAGAGCAAGGTAACCAGCACTTAATAAATCATTATTTTCATTGTATATCAATACTAAGTTTTCCATAGTACGCTTTGATATCTTTTTGAAAACCTTATGATTTTTGTTTTTAACGATAAGTATTTTTTTGAAAGTTCTGAATTTTTCGTCCTCAAATAATTCTTTAGTCAGTTGCATATCAGGGTCTGTACAAATGCAATCTTCATTTTGCAAAATGATTAATAAACTATTTGTTTTGCTATCATTTAAACTTGATCCTGTTTTAACCTTAATAAATGCTTCAAGTTTATCACTATCATCAAACATTACATTTTTTGATCCACATGAGAAAAAAATGGATATAAGTAATACTAAAAAAATTCGTTGCATGATAATTTAATATTATTTGATTAGGTGAATGAATACAAATCAATTTAAATACAATTTTTTCTGTTTGATATTTTTTTATATCAACTACCTCAATTATTATATGAAGTGCTTATATTTCTCAACTTGAATGAACGAATTTATTATTATAATTGTAGGTGACCTTAAAACCTTTGAATGGAGATTTGCAGCATAATAATAGATGATGAGCCACATGCCATAAGTGAGCTAGAAGATATGATTAAAAGAACTCCCGGTATCGGGCTACTCGCTTCGTTTAATAACGTAAACGATGCAGTAGAATTTTTAAGTGATGGTCATCATGTTGACATCATCTTTTCGGATATTGATATGCCACTTATAAATGGGATTTCTGCAGCGAATATCTTAAAGACATATTGTGATTACTTGATATATGTTACTGCGCATAGAAATTTTGCCATAGATGCGTTCAGTGTTAACGCAGCAGGCTATCTTTTAAAACCAGTTAGTATAGAAGCTTTTGTTACCAAGATTGCAGAAATAACACTGGATATAAGAAATCCGAAGAGGGATGTTGATCAAGATCTTATTTTTATTAAAGGTAGCCATAAGAATGCTTTTATTAAATTAACACTCAGCAATATAGTCCGTATTGAGGCCATGTTGAATTATGTTAAAATATATACGTTAAAAGGAGATGAAATTACATATGTAGGCTTAAAAAAACTGGAAGACATATTAAAGAAGAAAGCTAATTTTTTCAGAATTTCTAAATCCTCTATTATAAATTTAAATTTTGTGGATAGGGTGGATGGCCACGTAGTAAAACTGAATGATGGTGGAGCATTCACAATTGGTGAAAAATATAGAGATGCGTTTCACGAATTTCTAAGGAAACGCACCTTAAATTCTTAACTGCTTAACTTTTTTACATTATTAAAGATACCAGTTAAGGTTGTTGTTGTAATGGTTGACGTAGTGGGGTCAGTCTCGAAGTAATATTTACCCGAAGTGCTTTTTGAATAAAAGATGAGTGTTTTTTTTGTAAGTTTTGCTTTTTTCATAATATCAATGGTTTTGTTTTTTAATTAAAACCAAGGATATTTCATCAGAATTTCATCCGCATCTTTATTATATTAACCATCAGAAATATTATATGAAATCAATAAAATGGAATAATAGGCGGGCTTGGTTGCATATTTTGTGCTGGAGTATTTATATTGGGTATGAGGTTTTAGTGTCCAGAGCCCTTTCAGGAAGATATAGTCATTTTCTTTACTATCTTTTTTTCTATTTTCTCAATGTCGGTTTGTTTTATACCCATGCTTTGATTGTGATGCGAAGTTCCTTTAGGAATATTCCATCATCACTTTTGCGTTTGCCTTTATTACTTGTATTGGAAATGGGAATATATGTTGTGCTGTCCATTTTCTTTAGTAATTTTCTCCATATAATTAATGCGCGAAAAGAACCACTTATATTTGATTGGCGAGTCTATATTTCAATAATTTGGCGTGGATCGCTTTTTATCCTTTTCTCAACTGGATATTATTTTATGATTTCTTATATGGATAAACTTCGGCAACAAATGCAAGAAGCTATTGAAATGGAACGTCTAAATCTTGAGCTTACAAAAGCGCAAATGGATTTTTTGCGTTCCCAGATTAATCCACATCTTCTGTTTAATACATTGAACTTTGTAAAGTATGCTGCCAAAAATCGGCCAGACCAGGCAGACGAAGCCATCATCAAGCTTTCGGAAATTATGACCTTTGCAATGGAAAAAGGCAGTGCCAAGGACGGATTTGTTGAACTTGATCAGGAACTTAAACAGATAGAAAATATAATTAGTCTAAATCAATTGCGATTTGGCAACAGCTTACATATCAACTATCGAACTGAACTAGAACGCGAGCATATTTTGATACTCCCCATTGTGTTGCTTACGTTGGTAGAAAACTTATTTAAGCATGGGGATTTGACTAACAAAGAATACCCAGGGGAAATTATAGTAAAAAGTGATATAGAAGGCTTGGAGGTTATTACCTGCAACCTGCCAAAAAGTGGTGGACTTTATGATAATCGAGTTGAAAGTACAGGTCTCGTAAATATAATTTCAAGATTGGAATTGACTTATGGAGATCGCTACGTTTTCACTTATGGGCAACAGGGAATGTTATATAGAACTAGACTGTTTGTGCAAGGCATCTAAATAAATAAAAAAGATTTAAAATAGTCAGATTTTTGCATTTAATGATATATTTATTAAGATAGTTTAATAAGTTTTAATCATTATGAAAATAACCTATGGCAGATCTTGTATTGGTCTTTTGGCGGTTCTTGATGATCCAGCGTTCGCCATCAATGCCCTTGCTGATGTGGGAGTGATGTAATTTTTTTACATCGGCATAGGCTAGTCCCGTAAAACAGCAGAAAAGAAATACGTCCCGAATCATATCCAGTCTTTCGGAAGCGAATTTCTTGTTTGCTATTATCTGTATTTCTTCCTGATTGAGAAAATAGCGGTCTACCTTTTTAGTTCTCCCCTTATAAAAAGCAAATGGATTGGTCTGGATATGTCCATTTTCAAAGCTGATATTGATGATCTTGCCAAGGTTCTTGATCATTTTAACGGTATAGTTGTTGGCACAGGATTTCTCTGACCTTAGGTAATAGTCAAACTCATTCAGAAATGCGACATCAACATTCCTCATATCAAGATCTTTAACTTGATACTTAAAAGTTAAAAAAATCTCCAAGTGCTTTTTAAGTACCTTGTACCTGTTGAGAGTTCCCTGTACAAATTCCTTTCCAACAAGAGTCTCCACCTTTTCGTTATGCTCGGTGATGGCCTGTATCAACGTTTGTGATTTAACCTCCCTGCCCATAAAGATGTTCCTGATTGAGTCGGCAGTAATTTGATGTCCAGATTTGAGAAGTGTTGCGTGTGCATTATAGACCATATTTTGCAATTGATCTAGGAATGAGTTCAACGATCTGGAATCCTCTTTCGTACCAATTGACCTGCCAGATTTGCAATTCCAGCGTTCAGGTTCGCAGTATCTGCCAGTTGCAGATTCTGCCCTTTTTCCATTGACGGTAATACGCATGTAGATAGGGGCAATGCCCTTGGTGTAGTTCTTTTGCTTCTTCATGTAGAAGAGCAGGCTAAAATTAGTTTTCATCATTCAATGATTTTAGTTAAACAACCCGAGACCCGATTTTCGGGACGAGAGCTACATCGCCATTAAAAAACAATTTAATTAACGATGTAAACTTAGCTTTGCAGAATGATGTTTACAAGATGTACAGTTACTGAACTAGTTGTTTTACAATTAGTTATAACTTATTCGGTGAGTCGTACAATATTTCAAAACTACTCACCGAATCACTCACCATTTATATGAGAATTGGTGCATAATTTGGTGTTTTCCCTAAAAACAAAAACCCTGCAATCATTTGATTTGCAGGGTTTTGTGTCGTTTTGATGTTGAATCTTGTGATCCCGCTGGGATTCGAACCCAGGACCACTACATTAAAAGTGTAATGCTCTACCAGCTGAGCTACGGAATCGTTTAAAGAATTGTTAATACTTTTCTTTAAAGTGGTGCAAATATAGAATTATAACCCCTTTAATGCAAGATTTTTTTAACACCTCTTCGTACACTACTGATTTATAAGGGAATTAATTTAATAAATGCAAGTGTGTTCTTTTAAATTCTCGCCTTAAATAGCGAACTTACCGCCAATAAATCAATTATGAACGCTAAGCTATCTTTTTTCCTTCTATTAATCTGTAATGCTACTTTCGCACAGCAATTACCTTATCTAAACCCAAAGCTACCACTCGAAACTCGTGTTAACGATTTATTAAAACGCATGACTTTAGAGGAAAAAGCCTTGCAAATGGATAATCGAACACCAGCAATACCAAGATTGCAAATCCCTGCTTATAATTGGTGGAACGAAGCTTTACACGGTGTAGCAAGAGCCGGCTTAGCTACTTCATTTCCTCAACCTATTGGTTTGGCTGCCACTTTTAACGAACAAAGTATGTTTACCATGGGTACCATGGTGAGCGACGAAGCAAGGGCAAAACATCATCAATTTATACGAGATGGGAACAGGGGAGAGTATACAGGTTTAACTTTTTATTCGCCTAATGTAAATATTTTTCGGGACCCCAGATGGGGGCGCGGCCACGAAACCTTTGGCGAGGATCCCTATTTAACAGGTAAATTGGGGGTGTCTTTTGTGAAAAGTATGCAGGGCGATAATCCAACTTATTTTAAAACCATTACCACCGCAAAACATTTTGCAGTACATAGTGGTCCTGAACCTACTAGGCATGAATTTGATGCAAAGCCAAGTAAACGCGATTTATGGGAAACCTATTTGCCTGCCTTTAAAATGTTAACCCAAGAGGGGCATGTATATTCTTTCATGTGTGCTTATAACCGCCTATATGGTAAACCTTGTTGTAGTGATGCCTTTTTATTAAACGATATTTTACGAAACAAATGGGGTTTTAAAGGTTTTGTAGCAACAGATTGCGGAGCAGTGTACGATTTTTATATGTTCCATAAAACGGCGATGGATAGCATTGAGGCGGTTGCACAAGCCATTAAGGCAGGGGCCGATAATCAATGTTATGGCTATACCAAAGCTGTAATTCCAGCAATTAAACAAGGTTTATTAAAAGAAAGTGAATTAGATACTGCGGTTGCTCGCTTACTAAGAGCTAAATTTAAACTTGGTTTTTTTGATGCTGATGCGAGTAACCCCTACGCCAATATTCCTTACAATGTGGTTAACAATGAAGCTCATCAGGCGCAAGCCTTAACTATGGCTAGAGAATCGATAGTATTACTTAAAAATAACGGTATTTTACCACTTAAGAATGGATTAAAACAGATTGCCCTAATTGGTCCGAATGCGAACGATGCCGAAGTTTTATTAGGCAATTATAACGGTACACCTAAACACATTGTTACCCCTCTAGAGGGGATGAAAATGGCTTTTCCTAACGCAAACATAACCTATGCTAAAGGATGCGTAGTAATCGATACACCCGGGTACAATCGCCGAAAAGAATACACTGAAGCATTGACTGTAGCTGAAAAGGCCGAAGTTATTGTTTTTGTGGGTGGTATTTCGCCGCGTTTAGAGGGTGAAGACTTAAAGATTAAAGTACCTGGCTTTTTAGGTGGTGATAAAACGGATTTAAACTTGCCTCAAGTACAAACCGATTTGTTAAAGGAATTAAAGAAGTTAGGAAAACCGATTGTTCTGGTGTTATTAAATGGAAGTGCCTTATCCATTAACTGGGAAAATGAAAACCTTGATGCCATAGTAGAAGGCTGGTATGGTGGCGAGAGAGGCGGACAAGCCATTGGGGATGTCCTTTCAGGTATTTATAATCCAGCAGGGAGATTGCCGATTACTTTTTATAAATCAATTGCAGATATTCCTGCATTCGACAATTATAGTATGGAAGGTAAAACGTATCGCTATGTTACTAAATCGGTGCTTTACCCGTTCGGATTTGGATTGAGTTATACTCATTTTACCTATGGAAATTTAAAGTTATCGAGTTCAATTTTAACCATCAAATCACCATTACGAATAAATTTAACCGTTAGTAATACAGGCGTTTACGATGGCGATGAAGTGGTACAGCTTTACATTAAGCAAGAGGGCGATCATTATCCACTAAAAGAACTAAAAGGCTTTAAAAGAATTCACCTTAAAAAAGGGGAAACGAAAGCAGTAAACTTCGAATTAAACTATACAGATATACAACATTATGTTGATGCTAAAGATGATTTGGGAACCATAACGGGTAAGGTTAAATTATTGATTGGGCCATCATCGGCCAAGGCCGAATTGCTAGGTAGTTTTGAAATCAAGTAATTTCTTTATTGCGAGGTGCAAATCTCCATTACGTTCATTTATAGTTTATCTCGCTTCTTAATCCCAATCGTATACAATACAAAACCCATAAACAAGAAAAACAATACCCCTAAAATCTGATAGCCCGAATCGCCAAACCAGCTGATAAATAGTGGTTCGATGTTTACCTTGCTTAAATTATCCCTTACCGAAGGAATAACCATTAAAACAGCTACAATAACTCCCGCAATGGCACCACCGGCAACTAATCCAGTAGCGAATAAATTACCTGGGGCTATTTCTTCTTCTTCTGGAGTTTTTGCTTTGTTTTTTGAACGCCAATCTACCAAACCTTTTATAGCACCACCCACAAAAATAGGAAGGGTAGTAGAGAGTGGTAAATAAGCACCCACCGCAAAAGAAAGTGCGTTTATACCGCATAATTCGATTGTGATGGCAATAAAAACACCAACCAATACATATTGCCAATCGAGGTTAAACGACAGCATCCCTTTTATTAAGGTAGCCATTAATGTAGCTTGTGGTGCGGCGTAGGTTTCGGTGCCTATAGCGTGATGAATTCCTTGTTTTAGCATCTCCGCTGTTGGTGTATCTAAAATTCGTACCGTTAAACCAATTACGATAGACGAAACAATTGCACCAATAAACAAGGCTATCTGCTGGTATTTTGGTGTCGCTCCAATTAAATAGCCTGTTTTTAAGTCTTGTGAAGTTGCCCCAGCATTGGCTGCAGCAATACAAATCATTCCGCCAACCACCAAGGCCATCGGTTCGTAAATTTTACCTGTCCACCCAACAGCAACGAAAACTAAACATGTTCCCATAATGGTGGCAATGGTCATCCCCGAGATGGGGTTGTTGCTCGAACCAATCAAGCCTACAATGCGGCTAGAAACCGTTACGAAAAATGCCCCGAAAATAATTACCAATACACCTATCAATAGCTTATTGAAAATGCTATCTCCAGGTATTTGAGGTAAAATAGCCATTAATAAGATTAAAACTAGACTTCCAATGCCTACCAATTTAATCGAAAGATCTCGGTCGGTACGTTTAACCGCAACGCCAGATTTTCCTTCTTTAATAGATCCAATACTTTCCTTAAAGGATGATATAATGGTAGGGATTGTTTTTAAAAGGGTAATAAATCCGCCAGCAGCTACAGCACCAGCACCAATTTGCTTTACGAAAGCTTGATAAATAGCTCTAGGATAATCGGCAAAGGTTTGTGTAAATGGGTCCCATGACCCAGCACCTCCAGCTTTTTTGATATCGGCTAGCAAACCTAGCTTAACCAATTGCTTAGCTGCAGTTAAAGGATCAATTAACGTAGAAAGTAAGGGAATAAGCGCTAGCCAGGCTAAAACGCCACCGGCAACCAGTACACCTGATATTTTCGGGCCGATAATATAACCTACACCTAAATACTCAGGCGTAATTTCACCACTTACCTGTGCTGATGGTAAAAACTTATTCGTTTGTTTACTTGCCCAAGTTGGGGCTTCGGCAACTACATGAAATACCTTTTGCAAAAGTGCATAAATAAGGGAGAAACCTAATCCCCAAAAGGCAGTGCGCGCAAAAGATCCCCCTTTTTCACCAGCCTGCAATACAGATGCACATGCCGTTCCCTCTGGATATGGCAAATTTTCGTGCTCTTTTACAATTAATGATCTTCTTAAAGGGATCATCATTAATGTGCCTAATATACCACCTAAAATAGCTAGGATAAGAATGGTCATGTAGTTAAAAAATGCTTCACCAGAACTCTGGCCGCCAATACCCGTACTTAAAAACAAAAACCCAGGTAACGTAAATACCACGCCCGCAGCGATACTTTCGCCAGCTGATCCTGTGGTTTGGATGATGTTATTTTCGAGTATTGTTGTTTTAAAAAATCGCTTACCCAAGGTAATCGCAATAACCGCAATTGGGATAGAAGCTGAAACCGTTAACCCCGCTTTTAAGGCTAAGTAAACGGTAGCAGCGCCAAAAATTATTCCAGCAATACAGCCTAATAGTATAGATTTAAGGGTAAATTCTGCAACATTGCTTTCTGCAGGTACAAAAGGTTTAAATTCTTCTTTGCTCATTTGTTGGGGTTGGTCGAATAAAGTTAATTTTTTTTATTAATATATAGAAGAGTAGGTATTACGATTTTATCTTTACATCATGAAGCAAAAAGCAATTTTTTTAGATATAGACGGTGTTTTAAATCACGAACCGTCTATGATTAAATCATCATTAAACACACAGGGGTATGATTATTTAATCATGGCAAGAGATCTATAGATGTATCTTCGTCACGTTACATTCGGCATGACGAATAGTGCATAAAAAAAGAGTTTCGTTGTTGCGAAACTCTAAATGCTATTTACCAATATCCGCTAATTACTTAATCAGCACATTTCCAAATTAGCTAGTTATTTCCCACTTGCTTTCGCATGATCGGCTAGAAAAGTAGCTAAACCGCTATCGGTTAATGGGTGTTTTAATAAGGCGGTAATGGCTGCTAAAGGTGCAGTAATTACATCAGCACCTAGTTTTGCACAAGCAACAATATGCAGTGGACCGCGAATAGAAGCGGCTAAAATTTCTGTCGGATAACCATAGTTATCGAATATTAAGCGAATATCTTCAATCAGTTGTAGACCATCGGTAGAAATATCATCCAATCTACCTAAAAATGGAGATACATAACTCGCACCTGCTTTTGCAGCTAATAAAGCCTGACCTGGAGAAAATATTAATGTACAGTTAGTTCTAATTCCTTTTCCAGAAAAGTATTTAATTGCTTTAATACCGTCTTTAATCATTGGTACTTTAACCACAATCTTAGGGTTAAGCGCAGCTAAAGCTTCACCTTCTTTTACAATACCCTCGTAATCGGTTGCAATTACTTCAGCACTTACATTATCGTCAACAATATCGCAGATGGCTTTATAGTGATTAATTACATTTGCATCTCCTGTAATACCTTCTTTAGCCATTAAGCTAGGATTGGTAGTTACGCCATCTAAAACGCCTAAATCTTGCGCTTCTTTAATTTGAGCTAAATTTGCCGTATCAATAAAAAACTTCATTTGTTTATAATTTTAAATTCAGCAGCCAGAAGGCGCTGGTGGTTCATAAAAAACAGGAAGGAAAAAAAATGGGCAAGCAACTTTTATCGCACCGCTACAACCTTCTACCCTTGCTTCGTTCCCGCCCTGGGGGAGTTCAAAGGGAGCTGATCGTAAAAGACTTGCCCGGCACAAAGGTAGCAAAAGCATGCATTCTACAAAAAGAAATGTCGGTTTTTTTAGGTTAAATTTTAGAAGCTTGATTAATAGGTGTTTATCTTTCTAAATGAATTACTATGCATAAATAGTAATTTATCGAATTATCATTTTTGTAATTGATAACGATTGAAATTGCTAAAATGGCAAAAAAGAAACCATTCGAAACATATAATATAAATATATTCCAAAAATATTACGGATAATGTAATTTGAGATAAAAAATCACTATCTTAGTGTTTCCTATACACTAACTATCAAACCAGAACGAGAACAGATGGAGAACTTGAATGAACACCAAGGATTATACCGTAAAAGCTTTGAACACGATGCCTGTGGTATCGGATTCGTGGCCCACGTTAAGGGCAGAAAATCACATCAAATTATATCCGATGCCCTTACCATACTAGAAAACCTAGATCACCGTGGTGCATGTGGTGCCGAACCAAATACAGGCGATGGAGCCGGAATTATGATTCAAGTTCCACACGAATTTTTATTCGACGAATGTTTACGCACAGGCTTTAGTCTGCCAGAATATGGCGATTATGGCGTTGGAATGCTTTTTTTACCTAAAGAAATCCGAGCACGTGAAGAATGCCGCGAAATTATTTATCGCACAGCAGAAAAATTAGGTTTAGAGGTTTTGGGTTTCAGAAAGGTACAAGTAGATACCACCGATATTGGAGCAATGGCCTTATCTGTTGAGCCCGAAATTGAGCAAGTTTTTATCGCTCGGCCTTATCATATTCCTCAAGGTGCAGATTTCGAGCGTAAATTGTTCGTTCTCAAAACCTATTTAGCTAAAACAATTTATAGTACAGTTGCAGGGAGTAAACAAGATTTTTATATCGCTTCGTTTTCTTCACGCACCATTATATATAAAGGTCAGCTTACTTCATTACAAGTACGTACGTATTTTACCGAATTAAGCGATAAACGCATGGTGTCTGCCTTCGGCCTTATCCACTCACGTTTTGCAACGAATACTTTTCCTTCTTGGCGATTAGCCCAACCCTTTAGGTACATTGCCCATAATGGAGAAATTAACACGCTTCAAGGTAACTTAAATTGGTTTAGGTCGAGTGTTAAATCGTTCGCTTCTCCTTATTTTACAGCAGATGAGTTAAATATGATTTTGCCTGTGATCGACGAAACGCAGTCAGACTCAGGTTGTTTAGATAATGTGGTCGAACTGTTATTACATGCAGGTCGTTCATTGCCGCATGTGCTAATGATGCTTATTCCCGAAGCTTGGGATGGCAACGAAGACATGGATCCGATTAAAAAAGCATTTTACGAATTTCACGCCTCGTTA
This sequence comes from Pedobacter anseongensis, assembly GCF_037482965.1. Taxonomy (NCBI): domain Bacteria; kingdom Pseudomonadati; phylum Bacteroidota; class Sphingobacteriia; order Sphingobacteriales; family Sphingobacteriaceae; genus Pedobacter; species Pedobacter anseongensis. The sequence goes on from NZ_JBBHKB010000004.1 coordinate 465,777, forward strand.
ATGGAACCATGGGATGGACCAGCTGCAATTGCCTTTACCGATGGTAATTTAATTGGTGCTACATTAGATCGTAACGGTTTACGTCCGTCGCGTTATGTATTAACAGACGACGATCGTGTAATTATGGCCTCTGAATCAGGTGCCTTAGCCATCGATCAAAGTACCGTAATTAAAAAAGGACGCTTAACCCCAGGCAAAATGTTTGTGGTAGATATGGAACAAGGCCGTATTATCAGCGATGATGAAATTAAAAAGCAAGTTTGCACCCGTAGGCCTTATGCCGATTGGATTAATCAATATCAGATTAAATTAGAAGAATTACCAGAACCGAGGTTAATGTTTACCAACTTGGCCAAAGATTCGATCTTTAAATATCAACAAGTTTTTGGCTACAGTCGCGAAGATATCGAGCTGCTACTAAAACCTATGGCGATCGAAGGAAAAGAAGCCATCGGATCGATGGGAACAGACACACCTTTGGCTGTTTTATCTAAGCAACCGCAACATTTATCGTCTTACTTTAAACAATTATTTGCACAGGTAACTAATCCGCCTATCGACCCCATCCGCGAAAAAGTGGTGATGAGTTTGGCAGGTTTTATGGGTAATAACGGTAATTTATTAGAAGAAAATCAGATGCAATGCCACTGTGTAGGTATTAAACATCCGATTTTAACCAATTTAGAGCTCGAAAAACTAAGAAGTATCGATACAGGCTTATTCCAATCTAAAACGCTACAAACCTATTTTAGGGCAAACGATAAACCAGGTGCAATGGCTAAAGCTTTAGACCGCTTATGCCGTTATGCAGTTGATGCGGTTGAAGATGGATTTCAAGTTATTGTATTGTCCGATCGAGCAATTGATTCAGAACACGCCGCCATTCCTTCTTTGTTGGCTGTTTCGGCAGTTCATCATCATTTGATAAGAAAAGGTTACCGTGGTGCTGTGGGTATCGTGGTAGAAGCTGGCGATGTTTGGGAAGTACACCATTTTGCAACATTAATCGGTTTTGGCGCTACTGCAGTTAACCCGTATTTAGCCTTAGAAACTATCAAAGGTTTTGATGAGGAAAGTGGATTAAAACCAGAGAAATTAATTTCTAACTATATCTATGCTGTAAACAGCGGCTTATTAAAGATTTTCTCTAAAATGGGAATTTCTACCTTACAATCGTATCATGGTGCTCAGATTTTCGAGATTTTAGGCATTAACGAACAAGTGGTTAATACGCATTTTACGGGTGCTGTTTCGCGCATCGGCGGATTAGGGCTCGACGAAATAGCCCTCGAAACCTTAATTAAACATAAAAGAAGTTTCGGTACTAAAACACAGTCGGAACATCTCTTATCTGCAGGCGGAACCTATAAATGGAGACGAAGAGGTGAAAAACACTTGTTTAATCCAGAAACCATTCACTTATTGCAAAACGCAACGCGAAGAAATGATTTTGCTACGTTTAAAAGGTATTCGAAATTAATTAATGAGCAAACCGCCCAAGCATATACCATTCGTGGCTTATTAGAATTTAACTATAAACGGTCTTCTGTTTCTTTAAATGAAGTAGAACCGGTAGAAAATATCTTGAAACGTTTTGCCACTGGGGCAATGTCGTTCGGGTCGATTTCTCACGAAGCACACTCTACTTTAGCCATTGCCATGAATCGAATTGGCGGAAAAAGCAATACTGGAGAAGGCGGTGAAGATGAAATGCGCTACGAAAAACTGCCTAACGGTGATTCGATGCGCTCGGCCATTAAACAGATTGCTTCTGCACGCTTTGGAGTAACTAGTTATTATTTAACCAATGCCGATGAGTTGCAGATTAAAATGGCTCAAGGCGCAAAACCTGGTGAAGGTGGTCAGCTTCCTGGCCACAAGGTCGACGAGTGGATTGCTAAAGTTCGTCACGCTACACCAGGAGTAGGGTTAATTTCGCCACCTCCTCACCACGATATTTATTCGATCGAAGATTTAGCACAGTTGATTTTCGACTTAAAAAATGCCAATAGAGCAGCTAGAATTAACGTAAAGTTAGTATCTAAAGCAGGGGTGGGTACCATTGCTGCTGGGGTTGCTAAAGCACATGCAGATGTAATTTTAGTGTCTGGATATGATGGTGGAACCGGTGCATCGCCACTCACCTCTATACAACATGCAGGCTTGCCGTGGGAATTAGGTTTAGCTGAAGCGCATCAAACGCTTGTTAAAAATAGATTGCGAAGTAGAGTAGTTTTGCAAACCGACGGACAATTAAAAACAGGTAGAGATATTGCCATTGCTGCTTTATTAGGTGCAGAAGAATGGGGTGTCGCTACTGCCGCACTCGTAACTACCGGTTGTATCATGATGCGTAAATGTCATTTAAATACCTGTCCGGTTGGAGTAGCTACTCAAGATCCAGAATTAAGAAAGCTATTTACTGGTGATGCTGATCATGTGGTAAACCTTTTCCATTTTTTAGCCGAAGAACTAAGAGAGATTATGGCCGAACTGGGTTTTAGAAGCATCGAAGAAATGATTGGTCAGTCTGATGCCTTGCAGATGCGTCCAATAAACGATTCCGATTGGAAACTTAAATATATAAACTTAGCGCCAATACTATATAAAGAACCAAATACTGGCGGCACCTTATATAATTCTGAACAACAAGATCATGGACTTGAGAGTGTGCTCGATCATCAACTGATCGAAAAAGCACAACCAGCAATTTTACATAACGAGCCTGTTTTTGCAAACTTTGAAGTTAAAAATACAGATCGTGCCATTGGTACCATGTTATCGAACGAAATTTCTAAAGCTCATAAAGGTGCGGGCTTGCCTGCAGACACCATTAATTTTAAATGCTTTGGCTCTGCTGGGCAAAGTTTTGGAGCTTTTGCAGCAAAGGGACTTTCGTTAACCCTCGAGGGAGAAGGAAATGATTATGTTGGTAAAGGACTTTCGGGTGCGAAATTGGTGATTTATCCATTTGGTAACATTAACTATGTTCCTGAACAGAATATCATTGTCGGTAACGTAGCCCTTTATGGAGCCACTTCGGGCGAATTGTACATTAGAGGAAAAGCAGGAGAGCGCTTTGCGGTACGTAACTCGGGGGCCACTTCGGTGGTTGAAGGCATTGGCGATCACGGTTGCGAATACATGACAGGGGGAGAGGTGCTCGTAATCGGCGATACAGGTAGTAATTTTGCTGCCGGTATGAGTGGTGGTTTAGCTTGGGTTTACGATGTGAAGGGCGATTTTGCTAAAAAATGCAATCGTGAAATGGTCGATTTAGATCCGCTACAAGCCGAAGACGAAGAAAGAATTTCTGCTCTTTTGAAAAATCATATCCGATTAACCAACAGTAGGGTTGCCGAATTTATATTAAGCGATTGGAGCAATCAATCTGGTAAATTCGTTAAGGTATTCCCTAAAGAGTACAAAGCAGTATTATTACAACGTAGTTCACAAGTAAAGATTAACTAAATGGGAAAAGTAACCGGATTTTTTGAATACGAAAGAGTTTCGCCTTCAAGACAAGAACCAGTAGCTCGCCTACAACATTATAATGAGTTTTTAGATCCACTGGCCGATGAGCAATTGAATAAACAAGCTGCTCGTTGTATGGACTGTGGTGTGCCCTTTTGCCAATCGGGGTGCCCATTGGGAAATGTTATTCCTGAATTTAACGATGCCGTGTATAAAGGCGAATGGCAAAATGCTGCTGAGATTTTACTAAGTACTAACAATTTTCCTGAATTTACGGGTAGGATTTGTCCGGCCCCATGCGAAAGTGCATGTGTTTTGGGAATTAACAGATCGCCCGTTGCTATCGAAGAAATTGAGAAGCATATTATCGAAATTGCCTTCGAAAAGGGTTATGTTAAAGCGCATGCACCCTTAATCAGAAGTGGAAAAAAGATAGCCGTAATTGGTTCAGGTCCTGCAGGCTTAGCCACTGCTGCTCAGTTAAATAAAGCAGGACACGAAGTAGTTGTTTTTGAACGTGATGATGTGCCAGGCGGTTTATTGCGCTATGGTATTCCAGATTTTAAATTGCAGAAAGATGTGGTAGATCGTCGCATAAAATTAATGGAAGAAGAGGGCGTTGTTTTCCGTTGTAATGCCAATGTTGGTGAGAATATCGAATTAAGCTCGCTTTTAAGGGATCACCATGCTTTAGTTTTAGCAGGAGGTTCTACCATTCCGCGCGATCTAAACGTTACGGGTCGCGAAGCTAAGGGCATTCATTTTGCGATGGATTTTCTTAAACAACAAAATAAGCGTGTGAGTTCGCGCGAGGTGGTCGATGAAGAGATTAAAGCAACTGGTAAAAATGTAATAGTAATTGGCGGTGGCGATACCGGATCTGATTGCATTGGTACTTCAAATCGTCAGGGTGCAAAATCAGTTACGCAATTCGAGATTATGCCCATGCCCCCTGAAACCAGAGCTACATACATGCCTTGGCCAACCTACCCCATGCTCTTAAAAGTAACTTCCTCACACGAAGAGGGTGTAAGCAGAACCTGGGCAGTAAATACAAAAGAATTTATAGCCGATGAGCAAGGAAACTTAAAAGCCTTAAAAGTGGTAAATGTAGAGTGGGATATTGATGAGAACGGTAGAGCAAGTGGATTTAAAGAAGTAGAAGGATCTGAAAAAGTTTATCCATGCGAGTTGGTATTGTTGGCAATGGGCTTCTTGTATCCCCAAAAACAAGGTCTATTGGAGAAATTAGGAGTAGAATTAGATGACCGTGGTAATGTAAAAGCTGTAGAAGGAGTTTATCAGACCAATATTCCTAAGATTTTTGCTGCTGGAGATATGCGTAGAGGTCAGTCGCTAGTAGTCTGGGCCATTTCTGAAGGTCGGGAAACTGCCCGTAAGGTGGATGAATATTTAATGGGTTATAGCAAATTGCCAAGTAAAGATTCGGTGGCCTATGCTTAGTTCTTTCCGTCATCGGATGTCAATAGGCATGATGCTGGTCGCCATCCGATGACGGTTGTTAATGTATGTTAATTAATTGCTAAGCTAATTATGATCTATGTATTTTTATAGACCATAATTAGTGTGACAATGAAAAAACTCTTCGTATTCATCTTATCAATCATTAACATCCAATCTTATGCCCAAAGAGACATTAAAGAATACGTACAAGAAAATGTCGTTACTATCAAAACAGTCGTCCCTGACTCTTTAGATTTTTCAGATGTAGAGGCAATTGGTGATGCCATAGGCGATTCTAGGATAGTAATGCTTGGAGAGCAAGATCATGGAGATGCACCCACTTTTTTGGCTAAAACACGATTGATTAAATATCTTCATGAGAAAAAAGGTTTTAATGTCTTAGCTTTTGAGAGCGATTTTTTCGCCTTAACCAAAGGTTGGGAGAAATTAGATAAACAAGCTGAGGCCATTAACCCATTCTTAAAACAAAACATTTGGGGAGTTTGGACCTATTGTAAGGAATGTGAGAATTTATTATACAAGTATGTTCCGAATTCTTTTAACACTAATCCCCTCCAGATTACCGGATTCGACAGTCAGATTCATGGATATTATAGTAAGAAAAACCTAAGAAAATTTGTAGATGATTATCTTAGTGCACAGAAAATACAATTTACCAATACCCTTGCTTACCAAACCGATTTTCTTAATTATGTCGATTCTGTGCTTTTTGGGAATGACGTGAAAAAGCATACATTATTCGGAAATGCATTAGCTACGATTACACAACAGCTAATTAGAAATGATAGTACAACTTTTGAAATGATGTTGCTTAAGAATCTAAAATCGGGCAACTCGATGACGATTTCTAGGTTGTTGAAAACAAGCAAAATGTCTATCATTAGAGATAAACAGATGGCCGAAAATTTACAATGGATTGTAAATCATAAGTATCCAAATGAAAAAGTTATTGTTTGGGCACATAGTGGCCATATACTTAAAAGACCCGATCTGGTTAAAAACGTTGTCATTAAACAACCTATGGGTAATGTATTTGTGCAGAATAGTGCATTAGCAGATGAAACTTATATATTAGGCTTTACGTCGAGAAATGGCACTGCAGGAAGGGTTAGTATCCCGAGGGTATTTACCGTTCAGAAACCGCTTAAAAATAGTTTTGAGGAGTGGGTGGGAGAGAAAATTGAGTATGGTTTTGTAGATTTTAAAAAATTTAATACTCAGAAATCGAACATTATGAGCAATTTTTACATGAAAGGCATAGGGCACGCAACTAGCTCTGGAGTATGGAATCAAGTTTTCGATGGAATCTTTTACATTAGAGACATGTACCCCTGTAACAAAATTAGATAGCTAATTATACACTTGTTATTGATGATTAGACTCCTTCTAAATTATCAAATCTCCAAAAATCACCAATAGAATTCCGATATTAGTATGCTAACAACTTGTTTCGCTATGTCTGAATTCGACAAACCCACATCCGGCGATAGTCGCCGCGATTTCCTTAAAAAATCGTCCCTTTTTACTGCGCTCTCCCTAACGCCTTTAACGGTTTTAAAAGCAGCAGATAACAAACTGGATGAACGTTTTGCCGAACGCTTTGAAAAAATACCGCTAAACTTAAAAGTAAACAATAAACCCTATGCGCTAAAAGTAGAACCTAGAGTTACACTTTTAGACTTGCTTAGAGAGCAATTGCAATTAACTGGCACGAAGAAAGGATGCGATCACGGACAATGTGGCGCTTGCACCGTACATGTGAACGGACAGCGAGTAAATTCTTGCCTCAGTCTGGCAGTAATGAACGAAGGCAAAAGCATCACCACTATTGAGGGCTTAGCTAAAGGCGAAGAATTACATCCTATGCAAGCGGCTTTTATTAAACACGATGGATTTCAGTGTGGGTATTGTACACCGGGACAAATTATGAGCGGAATAGCGTGTATAAAAGAAGGACATGCCAATTCGAAAGAAGAAATTAGAGAATATATGAGTGGCAATATTTGTCGTTGCGGTGCATACCCTAATATTGTTGATGCCATACAAGAAGTTAAAGAGAAGGGAGCTGCATTATGATAAATTTTCAATTTGTAAGAGCTTCGGTAGTTAAAACAGCGTTAGACCTAATAGGTAAAGCGCCAAAAGCTTCATTTATTGCAGGCGGTACTAACCTTGTCGATTTAATGAAAAGAGGGGTTACCGCTCCAGAGAAACTAATAGATATTAATTTATTGCCCTTAAAGAAAATCGAACTAATTAATAATGTGCTTCATATTGGCGCATTAACTTCTAATTCGGCGTTGGCAGATAACGCTATCGTTAGAGATAAATTTCCTTTATTGATGCTTGCGCTTCAAGCAGGTGCCTCAGCTCAGTTAAGAAATATGGCAACTGTAGGCGGTAATATGATGCAGCGTACACGCTGTGGGTATTTTTACGATACAACCATGCCATGCAATAAGCGTTTGCCTGGCAGTGGTTGTGGTGCAATAGGTGGGTACAATAGAATGCATGCCATATTTGGTACATCAGAATCATGCATCGCTGTGCACCCAAGCGATATGTGCGTTGCCTTAGTAGCTTTAGATGCAAAAGTGGTTATTGCCAGTGCAACGGGCGAGCGTAAAATCAACTTTATCGACTTTCATCGCTTAGCGGGCACGACACCAGAAAAAGATAATAATTTATTAAAAGGAGAATTAATTGTTCGCCTCGAAATCCCAGTAAATAATTTGAACAGGAATTTTCATTACTTAAAAGTTAGAGATCGTTCATCCTATGCTTTTGCCCTAGTTTCTGTTGCTGCAGCGCTTGATATTAAAAATAATATCATTAGCAATGCGCGATTAGCAATGGGTGGTGTGGCGCATAAACCATGGCGATTAATCGAAGCTGAGAATTTCTTAAAAGGAAAGTTAGCATCGCTAAGTACTTTTGAAGAAGCAGCTAAAATAGCCATGCATGGAGCAAAAGGATATGGAGAGAACGATTTTAAGCTTAAGATGGCTCCCAACTCAATTATTGAAGCGTTAACCGTTGCTAAAGCTAAAGCCTAATGGAATTTTTTATAGACGAGAACGACCGTGTAGACGGCATAGAAAAGGTAACGGGAAAGGCAAAATACTTTGCAGAATTTCAGATTCCTGGCTTAACTTATGGGGTTTTGGTAACGAGTACCATCACCAAAGGAAAAATTACAGGTATGGATACCAAGGCTGCAAGTAACGCTCCAGGCGTGTTAGGTGTAGTTTCGCATTTAAATAGGCCTTCGGTACCTGGTTACGAAGCACCAGGCGGTTCGCCGATGAAAATTTTTTATACCGATCAGATCTTTTTTAACGGACAACCCGTAGCCTTGGTTGTAGCCGATACCTTTGAGCGTGCTACCTACGCTGCATCATTAGTTAAAGTGTCTTACGCTAAAGAAAATTTTAATACTGATTTCGAGAAAAGCATTAATGATACTTCCGTAAAGAAACTACAGGGTGCTGCTCCCTATAAAAGAGGAATAGAAGATGCGTATAAAACTGCCGAGGTGCAAGTAGAACAAAAATATCATTTGCCCGTAGAAACGCATAATCCGATGGAATTGCATGGGATTATAGCCGATTGGAGAGTGAATGATCAAGTTACGGTTTACGCAAAAACACAAGGCGTAAAATCTACTCAGAATACAATTGCTAACGTTTTTAAAATTCCAGCTGAGAAAATACAGGTAAATTCCAAATTTGTAGGGGGTGGTTTTGGTATGGCATTAAAAACATGGCCGTTAGAAATTGCAGCTATTATGGCTTCTAAGCATTTAGCAAAGCCAGTTAAACTAGTTATTACCCGCGAGCAAATGTTTACGATGGTTGGGAATAGACCTGCCGCTTATCAGAAAATAGGCATGGGCGCTTCAAAGGATGGAAAACTAACCGGCATTACGCACACTGCATTTGGACAATCGGCCACCTACGAGAATTTTACAGAAGGTGTGGTAAATATGTCTAAATTTATGTATCAATGCGATAATGTAAACACCAATTATTATGTAATCCCATTAGATATGGGCGTGCCCATTTGGATGCGAGGCCCTGGCGAAGCTACCGGTGCTTTTGCCCTAGAAAGCGCAATCGACGAGATGGCGCATGCCCTAAATATGGATCCGCTAGCATTCAGAATTAAGAATGACCCCGAAAAAGACCAAGCTCAGAATAGACCATTTTCGAGTAAATACATTAAGGAAGCTTATAAATTAGGTGCAGCTAAAATTGGCTGGAGTGAGCGAAAAAATAAACCTGGAAGCATTGTTGATGGCTCATGGCAAATTGGTTATGGTGTAAGTATCGGCGTTTTTAATGCAGGACGAGGTAGGGCAAGTGTAAAAGGGATTTTAAAAGCCGATGGAACGTTGGTCTTACAAAGTGCAGCAAGTGACATTGGGCCAGGTACAGGTACCGGGATGACTTTAATTGCAAGTCGTCTAATGAACATACCCGTTGGTAAAATTACATTTGAACTAGGCGATTCTTCACTGCCACCAGCACCCAGTCAAGGTGGGTCGGCCACCCTTTCTACCGTTGGCTCGGCGGTTAACGATGTTTGCATCGCCCTAAAAGCTACCATTGCTGAGTTAGCTGCTAACGCCAACATGGATACTACAGCTAGTTTTGTAGATGTATTAAAGAAAAACAATTTGCCGATGATCGAAAAAACCATTCAATCGTCGCAAAATAATCCAGAGGCTAAAAACTACTCCATGTATTCGTTCTCTATTCACTTTGTGCAAGTTAAAGTACATCAATTAACAGGCGTTGTTAAAGTAAGTAAAATTGTTTCGGTTGGCGATTCGGGTAAAATTGTAAGTCCGAAGACAGCACGAAGCCAAATGATAGGCGGCGCAGTTGGTGGCATTGGTATGGCACTCACTGAAGAAGCTTTATTAGATCATCGTTATGGCAGGTACGTAAACAATAATTTCGCCGATTACCATGTGCCTGTACATGCCGATGTTCCAGAAATCGATGTCATTTTTATCGATAAACCCGATCCTTTAGTTAATCCAATGGGTGCAAAAGGAATGGGCGAGATTGCATTGATCGGATTTTCGGCTGCTGTGGCCAATGCAGTATTTAATGCAACTGGGAAGAGAATTAGAACCTTGCCAATTACCCCAGATAAAATTTTGGAAGCATGAACCGAAAAAGTTTCCTCACGTTAATTCCAGCTGCTGCGCTATTAAATCCTTTCAAAGCCCATGCCTCATCAACTTTCGCTGAAAGTGCTAAAGCTAAACAACCTCCTTATTTAGTAGCAGGTGATACCATTGGCATAACGTGCCCAGCAGGCTATATTACCGCCGAAGAAATTGAACCATCGGTAATACAGATGAAAAGTTGGGGCTTTAATGTGGTAATTGGTAAAACCGTTGGCGCACGCGATTTTACATTTGGTGGCACCGACCAAGAGCGATTGCAAGACATGCAGCAAATGCTTGATGATCCAACTATTAAAGCTATTATGTGCGCCAGAGGAGGATATGGAGCAGTTAGAATTGTTGACCAACTAGATTTTCATACCTATAAATCGTCGCCAAAATGGATTATTGGTTTTAGCGACATTACCATTTTACATTGCCACATAAACAGCAATTACCATATCGCCACCATCCATTCGAAAATGTGCAACAGCTTTCCAGCCATTTGGGAAATGGCCGAACCCATACAAATAGAAACCATTAATTCTATCCAACAAGCACTTAAGGGCGAACGAATGTCGTATCAAGCAGTTGCGAATGCCGGTAATAGGCTGGGAATGGCTAAAGGCGAATTAATAGGTGGTAATTTACGCTGTATCGAAAATTTAGCGGGTAGTGATTCTGAAATCGAAACTTCGGGCAAAATATTATTTGTAGAAGATACGGGGGAGGCACTTTATAGCATCGACAGAATGTTCTACAATCTAAAACGAAGTGGCAAATTAAAAAAACTAAAAGGATTAATTGTGGGCGGTTTTAAACTTAAGACCGATGATAGTGCTGATGCATTTGGAAAAACGGTAATTGATATTGTATCAGAGAAAGTAGCAGAATACAATTATCCAGTTTGTTTCGACTTCCCGGTGGGGCATCAAAAAGCAAATTATGCGCTAAAATGTGGGGTTAAGCATATGCTAAAGGTGAGTTTAGAAGGAGTAAAATTAGAAGAGATATAATTAAGTTAGCAAGTATGAGACTAAGAATTTTTACTAAAATTGGAATAACAGTTAGTCTTTTAATCTATACAGGTTTAGCTATAGCCCAAACGAAGGCAACTGCCCAAGCTCCCTTAATACCAAGCTTTAGTGAAGCAATGCTAACCGCTCCTCCAAAAAGCTTTAATCTCGATCCATTTTATAAAAAATATGCAGATGCCTATGGCATTCCTGTAATTTCATCAGATAAGGTCGCAGACGATGCTTTGTTGATTGCTCGTGATATTATTAATTACATGCTTTTGAAAAGACCTGATATTCGCGAAAGTATGATTAAGCTTGGCGCACGATTATCGATTATCGGAAAAAATGAAATGCAAACTGATCTTCCGGAGTGCCGCGACTGGAAAAAGCCCGCCATTACCGATGGTCGACTTACGCCTTATGAAAGAGAGAATTATGACAAACCTGGGGGTATAGGGAGTATGACCGACCGTGGCTACTGGAATCAACGTGCTCGCGGAATGGGAGGGATACAGACTTCGTGTGCCGAAGAAAACCTGCTTGGCATTCGTGGAACACGGTATTATGGCGAAAACATTATGGTGCACGAATTTAGCCACAATGTAATGGCGGTTTTGCAGCGGATAGATAAAGAATTTGTTAAAGAGATTTACGCAGCTTATGAAAATGCCAAGGCAAAGGGGCTTTATAAAAATCAATATGCAATTAATACCGTAGCCGAATATTGGGCCGAAGGGAGTCAATGGTGGTTCTGGTCTAATTTTGAGTTTTTCGATGGTAAAACTCGTGTTCAATCTCCAGACGATTTAAAAGTCTATGATCCTACGCTTTATGCGCTTTTTGAAAAAGTATATCCGGGGCATCATATTCCCGCAGATGTGTACTATGGAAAGAATATTAAATGATAAATCAAATTAAACAGGTATTTTAATTTTAAACCGATATAATTTCCCCGCTTGTTGCTCCAATTTCAATACTTCTTTGGTTTTTTTACTAATCCAAAATGTTTCCTTATTTCCGGGACTTTCGTGATTTAACAACCAACATTCGGTTTTATTTTTTTCTACACCTTCGAAAGTAGCCGAGCCGATAACGGTGTAATATTGAACTTTTGGTGCTGAAAAGCCAGCGTCGTAATAGTTTATACCAAAAGTTACCCCTTCTTTAAAAGGCAACATCGAAAAGGTTTCTAAATCTAAATGCCAGTTCAACGCATATTCATTTGTGGCAGTTAAGAAGGCATTTAACGCTACTTTTCGCGACGAGTCTGGATTTTTACGGAAAAGTTGATCAGGAAATGTGGCTGTTTTAACTTCAAAATCTGTAACGGTGGTACCACGAGCTTTCCACCAACTGGTTTGATAAATTGGCTTAAAATCCTTTACATCGCTAACCGAATGAACACGATGAATGATTTCGGTATTGTCTTCCCAAAACTGGTCGATTATAATAGCCGGTTTGCCCTTGTAATGCTCTTTTTTAACACTCAAATTCCACATCTGAAAATTAATACTACTACTATCCTTATCTTTTTTAAAGTAAACTAAATATTTATGGTTACCCATAGGAAGGTTCTGAGTTAAAATAGTTGCCGGTGAAATTATTACGGTGTCTTTTTTTTGTGCATAGCCATAGTTTGCCGCAAATAGCAATACAAATAGGTAAAATGATTTCATGTGTTAATTTGGTTAAAGGTTATTTAAATTAGATAGTATTTAAACTAAATAGTTACATGAAAACCACTAAAATTGGTGTACGGTTGAAAATAAATTGCCGTTTACTCATCAAAAATCTCACACAATAAACAAATCGTAATACTTACTCATAATTCTAGGTAAAGCTTTGTACAATTTGTACATTTAATTTTATTATTCTAGACCATGCTAAAAGCCCTATTAGTTGATGATGAACTTAAAAATCTAACAAGCATGGAATTTTTGCTCCATAACGATTGTGAGGGCATTGAAGTGGTTTATAAAGCAATTAGCGCTGAACAAGCCAGAGCGTGGTTAAAATTAAACAAGGCCGATGTCATTTTTTTAGACATTACGATGCCAGGCGAAGATGGATTTCAATTTTTAACAAGTATAGAAGACAAAAATATTAAAGTAGTTTTTGTAACTGCCCATAATGAATATGCTTTGCAAGCCATTAAAGCTAGTGCAGTTGATTATATTTTAAAACCTGTACATATTGATGAATTACAAAAATCTGTTCATAAAATTAAATTATCTTTAAATAATCCTCTAGCCACTGAACAACATCAATTGTTAATGGAACACTTATTGGATTCTGTGTATAAAAAAAATCCGGTTAAAAAAATTGCCGTACCACAATTAGGCAGTATTCGATTTATTGATCTAGACGAAATCATTTCCTTACAAGCAGATAGTAATTATACAATCATTCACTTAAAGGATATGCAAAAGTTGGTCATCAGTAAAACGTTAAGAGAATTTGAAGATCTATTAGATGAACATCATTTTGCAAGAATCCATAAATCCTACATCGTAAATCTAACTTACATAAAGGAATACAGCACCATTGATGGGGGTGTGGTAAAAATGATTGACGGCAATCAATGGAGTATCAGCAGGAGGCAACTTGACATTTTTTTAGAGAAGATGAAAACTGCAACGGTTATGTTTGGGAAAAACAAGTAAGATGTCCAGCTTCTTTCGTTTATCAGGATTAATAGTGATCTGCGCAATGCAGATTTCAATAGGTTTTGCTCAGAATGATGAGGTTAATAAAACTAAAAACAAGTTAAGCTTTGCTGATAAATATATCAATTTCACGGTAAACGATGGACTTCCAAGTAATAACGTATATAGAGTATTGGAAGATAATAAAGGGTTTTTGTGGGTAATTACTGACGCCGGAGTAGCACGATTTGACGGCAAAAATTTTCAACGGTACACTACCGAACAAGGGTTGCCAGATAATGAAGTACTTTACCTGGAAAAAGAAAAGAACGGACGAATTTGGATTTCCACATATAAACAAGCACCCGCATATTTCGATGAGACAAAAAACCGCTTTGTTACGCCATTAAGCGAAAAAATGCAACGTTGGTTTGAGAACACAGCTCAATCCGTTCTTTCTCCTCAATTAAATGGTGAAATGATGTTTACTAATCGTGATCGGTTTTTTCTTTTTAAAGATACAAAAATCAAATCGTATGGAAATAGAATAGGGAAATGGTGGGGTACCCCAATAAAAATTTTCAAGGATGGGTCTACTATAGTTTGGAATTCTGAGTTTGTGGTTTCAAAATCTATGCAGAAAGTTAGTCTAATCTATTTTAAGAACAACTCACGAACAGATAGTTTAGAAATAGGACTATCAAAACCTAGTAAATCGCTCAGGGGTCATGTACATGAGGGAAATGTATACATCTGGAACCGCAATGATAACACGTGTGTAGTCCTTTCTCAAATTAAGGTAAACCCAATACGTTACAAGAGAGACACAATTACTGTCCCCGAGCGTTATGTAGATTGTTTTTTTACCGAAAACAGTGTTCATTTTACGGCATATTCGGGCAAAATATATGTTTACAACAAAAAAACACTGCGCCTAATAGGGATATTTGAAGGTAATTTTCTTCCGAATAGCTACGGTGAAGATAGTAAGGGCAATCGTTATGTATGCACTATTGATAAAGGGCTATTCGTATACCGTAAGAATTTGCTACAAAACTTAACCATGCCTCCAGATTTTTCACATACCAATTTTTTGAGCATTGCCAAACGAAGCGATGGTACTGTTTTCGCTGGTAATTATTATGGAGAAATTGTCGAAATCAATAAAAATGGAAAATTTAGCTTACATCACACTAATAAAATTGCTACAGCAAAAATAAGGAAGATATTATTTTCAGGAAAAGACATTTACAGCTTTTCCGAACAAGGGATTTACCGTAATTACAAACAGCGTATACTCATTCCTCGAAATCAAAATATTTCATTTGCTAAAACAGCGATAGTTTATAACGACACCTCCATAATTATTGGTACTCATTCGGGATTAGTTCGGTTAGATACACGTACCCAGTCGGTACACGAGATGATTCCGGCTCCACCAAACGCCATACGCATCACCGCATTGGTAAAAGCAAAAGAACCTTTCGTTTACTTCGGTTCTACTGATGGCTTGTATCAATATAATTTTAATACCAACCAGTACATTACCTTACATCAAATACACCCTAACCTGAGCGCGCGCATTACTGCATTAAGTTATACAGACGATGGATTGGTTTGGGTAGTTACCTCTGATAACAAAATAGTTGCGCTTCGGGGAGATAAGGTTATATTAAATTTTAACTTTAATACGATCAGCAATCATATTATACGCAATATTACCAAAGGAAAACCAGGAGAGATATGGGTATCAACTTCGGGTGGCGTTACTTTGGTCAGATACCACTCTAAAGGAGATAGGATAAACCTTACAACGCAAAGTTTAAGCGTAAATAATGGGCTAACCAGTAATGAGGTACAAGAACTTTTCTATCAAGATGGGTATATTTATGCGGCCACAAGCAATGGAATTTCGGTTATACCCGAAAACTATAATGTTCCCAAAATAGCTATTCCTACCTTCTTGGTACACATAACTATAAATGGCAAGGAAGTTAATATATTAAATCATTACCAATTAGAATACGGAAAGCAAAATATACAAATGCAATTTGCAGGAGTAGACTTAAACGGATACTTTAATCGTTTGCAATATCAACTGGATAATAATAGGTGGACCACTTTAGGCCAAAACATTTTAAATGTTCAGCTCCGTACCGGAAAACATTTTTTAAAAATAAGAGCTATAGATTTAAATGGTAACATCAGCAACAAAATTTTAACGCTCCAGTTTAATGTTGCTATTCCGATTTGGCAAAATATATGGTTTTTGTTAATTGGTGTCATTGTGTTTCAATTGATTATGGTTTATGTAATTAGCCGGTACCAAAAGCGAAAAAAAGAAGCTAAAATAGCAAAGAGACTAGCTACCATACAAACAGCTGCGCTCGAACAACAGGCATTTACGTCATTGATGAATCCACACTTTATGTTCAATGCGTTAAACAGTATTCAACATTACATTAATGTACAAGATCGCCAAAGTGCAAATCGGTATTTAAGTGATTTTGCATCATTAATAAGAAAGAATTTCGAAGCAGCCCATCAATCGTTTATCCCCTTAGAAGAAGAAGTCGAAAATATTCAAATTTATCTTAGGTTAGAGCAGATGCGCTTTAATGAAAAATTTGATTATCAGATAGATATCAGTAAAGATTTGGATGTTGAAGACTGGATGATCCCAACCATGATCTTACAACCACTTCTAGAAAATGCCATTTTACATGGCATTATGCCCTCTCAGAAGCCTGGAAAAATAAGCATACTATTTACTTTAAACGAAAATGATCTCCTTATAACCATTACCGATAATGGTATAGGTATAGTTAATAGTAAAGCATTAAAAGCAAATAATGTTCACAAAAGTAGGGGTATGGAGCTAATTCATAAAAGGATTAAGGCACTTTGTAGTTTTGATACGCATCCTATTTCGATTAGGATGGAAGAGGTCTTTAAAAACAAAAGAAATCCAGGCAATAGAATTTTATTTCAAATTCCGTCCGAACTTTATAAGGCTTGGCTTAATGCAAAACATTCTTAAAAGGTTTACCGTAAACTCATTCATAAAGGGCTAACAAACATTACTAATAGAACGTTGCACAGTATAGGTTGTTGATCTATAGTAGTGTAACTAATTTAATGGTGTCTAAATACCTCACCATGAAAAAAATCATTGCCATCCTAATGGTATTAATTACCGTGCAAGCAAATGCGCAAACTTATCCCGTTACGAGTATTAACATTTCGTTGCCTGCAAACCCAGATGCAAATATGACTAACTGGGGAAATGGTACAAATGTATTTAACATTACTGCAACATCAAAAGCTGTAAACGGAAGGGTAGATGGTCGTGTACAAGAAAGCAAAATATTGGTGACTATAAAAAAAAATAATACAAAAATTTGTGGAACCTACACGAGTAATACCGCTCCCGCTTCAAATTTTAATACATTAACAAAAGTATGGAGTGGTACAAACGCAGTTTCTTTAATTGGTCAAGGTTGTACTTTACCAGCTGGTGAATATGAATTGAGTGTGCAATTTTTTGGCTACGGTCCAACTGGAACAATGCCTTATAGCGAAGAGAAAGTTAAAGCTTTTACCATACGTGGCACAGAACAACAAACCTTTCAAAGTCCACAAGCCCTCAGACCTGCCATGGGCGCTGCATTTAAGGAAAATGATTTCGCTAAGCCTATTCTATTTAGATGGACACCCGTAATTCCTCGTCCTCAAGAACCAGTAACTTATAAGTTAAGGGTTTGGCAATTAATGCAGGGGCAAAATGGCAGTCAAGCCATGCGAGTAAACCCGCCTTTGATGACTAAAGATATTGAGAATTTAACGCAAACCATACTGAGCTTAGCAGACATTGGACCGTGTAAACTGCCTTACCTTTGCGAATTTGTGTGGAATGTGCAAGCGCTTGAGCGCGACGGGAAACCTATTGGGGGAAATAATGGAACGAGTGAACTATTTTCTTTCAAGCGTGAAACCCTAGTAGCTAATGCCCTAGTAAAATTAGTTTCACCGGCGAATGGCAGTACGTTAGCTTTAGGCGAAAAACCCAACTTTAGCTGGAAAATTAACGTTTATCCAGTAAATGAGCCACCTACTTACAAAATAAAAATAGTAGAAATTATCGGTGATCAATCTCCAGATCAGGCACTTAGAGCCAATAAACCATTCTTTGAAAAAGACAGTATGATTAATCTTCATACGAATAAGCCCATTTTCGAGAAAGATAGCATTCATGCGCTAAAATTGAAATATCCTTTGTCTGCGCCTAAGTTTAAAGCAGGCAGCAAGTATGCATGGGGTGTGCAGGAACTGAATAGAGAGGGTAAACCGATAGGAGGGACTAACACTACTGATGTATTCCAATTCACTGCAGCTAGCTGTGATGTAAACCTGTCTTTAAAACTATTATCTATAGAATGCTTGCCAGATTTAGGTAGAAATAGGCGATACAAAATAAATTTTTCTTCGACCTACACCAGTAATACGTATACCTTAAGTTATACTCAAAACGGGAGTGGTTTAACTGCTTATCACCCTTCGTATTCACCCATTTATCCTACTACTAATATTTCTCCAATCTTACAATCTCAAAATACCGGGGGAAGTTCTACAGTTAATTATTCAGTTGAGGTTAGCGTAGTTATTGGGCAAAATGCAATTAAACTCGGTTTGCAGGGAGATGATAAGGATCCTGGACCCATTACGTGTAAGCCTGGAGCAGAATTGGATATCATATTACCAGTTTGTTCTACTTCTTCAGATTGCACCTGTGGCAAATGGGGAATGATGAGTGTGCAGACAGCCGCAGGCACCAAAAGATACGAGAGTGGTGCCAAACTGCCGTGGAAATGCAACTTGCCCTTCAAGTTCAGCAGTACCTACGAATGCAAAACGGGAGCAGTTAAATGTGAAGCAAAAACCTCATGGGCGATTAAAAAGGAGAACGTGTTGATCAAATCTGGCATCGGCACGAGTATCATCACCGATGGTTTTACACCAACAGCCAATGGTGTATATACGATTACGTTAAGTGCTGTTTGTGGCGATGTAAAATGCGAGCCATGTGTTTATTACCTAGTAGTAGAGGGTTGTAAACCTGACATAAGTTGTGTAACGCCTCCAATGGGCATGGTTGCTTGGTGGACTTTTGATGAGAAAGCAGGACAGCCGTTGGTAGACCTTGCTGGGGTAAATAATGCTGGGACGAGTATGAATAATCCACTTTCAGTGCCTGCAAAAGTAGCTGGAGGCTTAAAGTTTAATGGTACAAACAATTATGTGGACGTGCCCAATCATGCAGAACTCAATTTTGGTACGGGCGACTTTTCTTTTGATGCATGGATACAAATTAATATTGCGAGCGATCTACAAGATTTAGTTGATAAACGTTCTCAACAAGGAACTCCGACCGGATATCTGATTTATTTAATGGATGGTAAGCTAGGCATTCAATTGCGAAATGGTGCTTTTACAAATTATACTTCGCCATTATTTGTAGCCGATGGTAAATGGCATCATATCGCCATAACAGTTTCAAGAAAAGACAAAAAAGGTATTGTATTTTATTTAGATGGTGTACCTACTCAATTTGGTAATCCAACACTTCAACCTGGAAACATCGATAACACCTCTATATTAAGAATAGGAAAAGATTTGTATAGCAACTCGTACAACTTTAAAGGCATTTTAGATGAAATAGAGTTATTTAAAAGAGTGCTTAGCCCATCAGAAGTTCGAGCCTTATATGCTGCAGATAGCGCAGGGAAATGTAAGCCTAAAACAGAAGTAGCGTGTACAATTATTCGCAATGGCGGTTTTTTATTAGCTAACCAACCTGGCGTAATGCCTGCAGGGAGTGTTCAATATTGGGCAAACGCTTATGGTAATCCTACAGTTAATAACGATGCAGCAGAAGGTTTTATAGAACAGGGATACATAAAGTTATCAGGTAATATAAGCAATGGAAAAGCTATCATGCAATCGCTAGATCCCAATAATAAAATTGTTCAGGGAAAAAAATACAAAGTTAGCGTAGCGGTTCGATTTAAAGCAACTGAAAGTTCAGTCGATTATGTGAGATTGAGAGCGATTGCTTTCAATGGAAGTATAAGTTCCAGTACCGGAGTTCATCCCTTACCTACGGCTGATGTAGCGATTATAGGTAGAAGCAATAAAATAAAGGACTGCAACGATTGGTCGGTTATAGAGTTTCCTGTATGGGTAGCTAATAAAGATTTTTTAAATATTGCTTTTAATGCATTTACGAATGATAATACCAATGCAACACTATGGATTGATAATATAACCGTTTGTGAAACACCGGAAGATGGGTGCGATGAAGTACAAATAGCAGCTAATGGAAGTCCGATAATGCCAGCCGGATATGGAAATACATCTACAACGGCAGTCTCCTGCAATTCAGAAGCTGAAGATGATGAGTATTTCAATGGCAGCCTAGTGGATTTATATCCCGGATATAATGGAACTGCCGATTTTTATGCACAACTGTCTAATTCTTGTTTCAATATTGGTGGTACACTACCCGATGAGGTGAATACATATAATTGTAACGACAGCTTGAAGCTTGCCGGGATCGACATGACCTGTGAAGAGTTAAATGAATTATTTAACACTGATTTTAAACCTGAAAAAACAGACCCAACAATTTTACCGCCCATTTCTCCATTGTCTGATGGTAAATGCGATTTACCTAAGCCCACTAACATGGCAAATATGCCTTTTGGAGGTAGAGATATTATTTATATACATGGATTGCAGATGAGCCATTTAATTGACAGGGCCTTAGGTGTTAATGGCGCTATAGGTAAATGGCCTGCTAATAAAAATGAATATGTAAATGGTTACTATAAAACGGAGGCTTTACATAATATGGGGCCACATATCGATCATTTTCTTCGCAGCAGAGGTAATACCAATAGATATTTAGTGGTTACTTACGATTGTGCCGAAAGTGCAGAAGTAGCAATTCATGCTATTTTAACACAAATAAGAGATGCCATGGAAAATGGCACTGGGGTTCAATCTGATCGTTCTGATCGTAGAGGTAAAAATTGTTTTGGCCGTGACTATGTAATGATCTCTCATTCTACCGGCGCTTTAATAGCTGACGTAGCTTTATCTATAGCCAACAAAACAAAAACCCAAGGAATCCTTCAAACAAAATATGGAAATCTAGGCTTAATATCAGATAGATGTAAGGGAAGATTGAGCATTCAAGGTGCTTATTCTGGTAGTAATCTTGCAAAATTAGCACTCGTTGCGCAAGGAGTTTCTGCGCCTTTATTCAATAAGGTACTTGTAGCTTTAGTTCCAGGTGCTGCTAATGTTCAGGCATTGGTTGCCAATAACGGCATTATAGCAAACAGCATATTGGTAGATTTAGTACCCGAAATAACAAGAAGTAGATGGGCATCTTACCTCAACGACATTAGTGTTCCTGTGTTTACGATTGCAGGAGGCCATCCATCCGCTATTTTATATGCATTGAAATACAGCATTCATCCGGGTTTCGATGATGGAGTATTAACAATGGATAGCTCAAATGGAAACAATAATCCGCTATCATGGGGGCCCTCTAGTTTTTCGGCAACTGGAAGTAAGGTGTTTGATATGGGAATTCCTTTACAAAGAGGAATATCCTACTATTTAGATCAAAGAATTTCTCAGGGAGTTTTTGCATCTGGAAGTATTGTTAATCTTTCTCCAACGGGAATGGTACAGCCTGTTCAATCGGTAAACATAAACCCACAACAACATTTTAACAATCATTTCTCCTTTATTCAGTCGGCAAAGGAGCATTGGATTAAAGCTACAGAGACGATGGCTGATAATGAACCTAATAATGTTCCCTGCGATTACGCGAAAACTTTTCCAGGTGGCGCCGTTAATAATGAAGAACAATTGGTGGTAGCTAACGCTAGCCTATTTAATCCTTCTTTGATCGATCCATCAATTATCAACCAAATGGGCGAAACTGTGAAAGGTAGATCCATTTCCTTTCCACTAATCAAAATAATATTCAGACATGGTATTCCACGACCAAGCATCTATTGGAAAACATTTTATATCTGGAAAAGAACTTATCATAATTTGATAGATAATTGCATGTATGATGTCGATTACGGATATAAGTATCTATTCATTCAATAAATAGACTGGTTAAAAAGAACATATCTATGAAGAAAATGCTCCCATTTTTATTTTTGCTCATTTGCTTAAACGCAAATGCTCAAAATAGCGCTATCACTAGCATTGCTATCTCCTTACCAGCAAATCCAGATGCAAACACAGCAAATTGGAATAGTGGGACATCGCTACTAACGATTACCGCTAATCCGAAAATGGATAACGGGCGTGTATCTTCTGCCGCCGAAGAAAGTAAGATTTTGGTTTTCATTAGAAAAAATGGAGTTCGAGTTTGTGGGGCTTTTAACACAGGAACCGCACCAATTGCTGGTTTTTTTACAGCTACAAAAGTGTGGAGTGGAAATCAAGCTATTGCTTTGCTAGGACAAACATGTACACTAGTACCAGGAAGCTACGAAATTGTTGTCCAGTTCTTTGGTACTAAAAATGGTGCTACGATATCCGTAAGTGATGAAAAAATAAAAGCATTTACAATACCTGCAATACTACCAACGCAATATCAAGCTCCGCAGAATTTAGCACCAGCAGATGCTCATCAACTTACTCAAGCAGCCTTGTCGGCACCTATTATTTTTAAATGGGCTCCAGTGACCCCAAGTACTGGTACCCCTGTTAAATATCGCTTAAAAATATGGCAGTTAATGGTTGGTCAAAGTACTGGTCAAGCCATTATGGCCAATCAGCCATTGGTAACGAAGGATGTAAATGCGTCAACTCAAACAGTAGTTACCAGTTTAATTTCAGGTCCCTGTACTGCTCCTTATCGCTGCGAATTTGTATGGAATGTACAGGCCTTAAATACGGATGATATTCCGATAGGCCCAAATAATGGCACAAGTACACCAACTACATTTGGTTTGGGGAATACCAATATTCCTTTGGTTAGTACAGGTGTTGCAGCAGTAGGAGATACGATTAGCGCTGGCTTTGAAGGTGAATTTAAAATTGTAGTGGCACAAATTGCAGCCGAAACAGACGGGTCTATTACTGGCAAGGGAACTGTAACTGTACCTTGGTTGTCTACTAATATTGCTGTCGAATTTAGTAAAATTCGCATCGATTTAAACAAAAGGTTGACTGCTGGTGGCATTGTTACCGAAAAAAGCGCTGGCGTAAATTACATCCAATCTTGGCTAACCGCTAATCTTACGGCAATAGCATCGAATATTCCGGTAGATGGTGTGGTAAACTGGACTAATAACCAAGTAAATAATGTGGTGGCTTGGGCAAATAATAACAACTACGGATTCCCCGATATAAATTATCAAGCCAATATTACTGCTCCTCCTATACCTCCCAATTCACTTAAAATGCCTTTTGGGGTTAAATTTAGTAATGCCGACGATAAATTAATGATCACAGAGATCGTTTTTAAGCCTAATGTTTCAAAGATTAATTTCTTAGTGCAGAAAGAGTTTACAAAAGGAGTTAATGATTATAAATTAGGTTTTACAGGAAAATATTTTGAAATACATCCAAAAAGAATTGATTTTTCTAATGGAAGGGTAGATTTAGTTGAAGATATTAGTATTCCAAATCTCGTTTCAGACCCGAAAATGAAATTTGTCTTTAAAAAGGGCGTGTCTGGAAATGGTTGCTTTATTGAATGGGATAGTACAGGCGTAAAAAATATAGGGCTTGCACTTGATGTTAAATTTTCAAGAGATTGGTTGCTTCCAATGCCCACCTCCCCAGATTCTGTAAAAGCTACCGTTTCTGGAAATGGAACAAGCATGCATGATATTCTACTTACAGGGAATTTGCCAAACTGCGAAATTGTTGGAACTAATGGGATAAAAATTTCGGTTAACTCCCTTGCGCTTGATTTGTCGGATACAAGGAATCCTGCAGCAATGAACTTCCCTACAAATTATACCAGTGATACCACTACAGTTGGAAGGCTACTTTGGAAAGGTTTCTATATAAAGACACTTGGACTTACGTTGCCTGATACTTGGAAAACAGGAGCCAGTCCAACACAAATTACGGCAACCAATACCATTATCGACGATCAGGGGGTAACGATGAAGATAAAGGCGAAGAATGTAATCACCTTTCCTCAAGGGAGGGTTTCAGACATGAGCGCTAGTTTGGATACCTTAGAATTGTCGATTTTAAAAGGTTCGTTAACAGAGGGGCGCGCTAAAGGAAAACTTGTTCTGCCCATAAGTAACGAGACTTTAACCAACACCCTAAAATATACCGCCACTTTCGCACAGGCAGGGGGTGCTAATAATTTTCAAATTGTAGTATTACCGTCTGGACCAATTGATGCAGATATTTTAAAGGGTAAAATAACCTTAAGTCCAACTTCAACTATTACAGCAAGTTTATCCAACACTGTAAAATCTATGACCATTAACTTAAACGGAAGTTTTGATTGGGGAGGTACCGACTTGAGTGTTATCGATACGGCAACCAATACTGGTGCTGCAGCTATTCGTAAAAAGGGGATTAAAGGAATCAAGTTCCAAATGGACTTTCAAAACTTAAGTCTCGGCTACACAAGTAATTCTGCCCTAAATACAAATGGCATGACGTTTAATCCTGGTACATGGAGTTTTGCGAGCCCACAAAAGCGACTGGCTAATTTCCCAGTAACTGTAAAAAAGGTCTATTATAAACAACTAACCACTGTGGCTCCTTCAGATCCAAACCTGAAAGAATTATTAAGAGGTGCTTTGATGATCGATATAGTTGCCAATTTAACAGATGATATTGGTGGAAGCACAACTGTTGGGGGTGCCTTTGCCGTCCAGATGAATAAAAGTGCCATAAAATTCCTACCCAAGTTTAAAGGGGTTTTTATTGAAGATATTGAAGTACATGCCGATATGCCAGCGGTTAAAATTGATGGTAAACTTAAAATGTACGATAATGATCCGGTATATGGAGATGGTTTCTTGGCCACGTTAGGGGTAACGTTTACAGCCGTCTCCATACAGGCAAATGCTTTGGTACAATTCGGTAATACTACTTACAATAATAACAATCAATATTATCGGTATTGGAGAGCAGAAGCTGATGTTAAATTTAATCCAGGCATCCCATTTTTAACTGGAGTTGGTTTTTATGGCTTTGGTGGAGGTGCTTTTTACAATATGGAAGCCCAACTTGTTACAAAAACAGCGCCAGAGGTTGGATTTAAATATACCTTTAAACCAAAGAAAAGTAGTTTGGGTTTCTCGGCCATGGCAACCATAGCCACTTTGCCGAAATTCGAAACCTTTAATGCCGATGTAAAATTATTGGCACAGTTTAATGCAAATACTGGGGGCTTAACCAAAATCGGGTTTACAGGCGATTTCTGGCTTGCAGCAAAACTTGAAGAAAGAGAACCAAACGCAAAAATCAAGGGAGGCGTAGCTGTCGAGTATAATTTTGTAGATAAGATATTTTATATGTCGGCTGCTTTAGGGGTCAATGTTCCGCCGGCGATTGTTACACCAGCGCCCGTTGGTTTTGTGCTAAACATTAATGGTACCACTAATAAATGGTATTTCAAAGCGGGTACACCAACCAGTACGAATACCGTGCGAATTTTTGGAGTAGACTTATACTCGTACCTTATGTTTGGTAACGATATTCCCGCGCCAACTGGATTTACAACTAAGTTTTTTAATAATTATTTGGCAGCTACGGGAAGTTCCCCAAGCCTAACTCATTTGGGTACTGGAGGGGTTGATGCAAATACTGCAACAGGCAAAGGCATTGCTGCTGGTATAGGAATTGAGTTTTCAAAGAATATAACTAAAGATTTATTGAGAGGGCTATGTAGGCAATGGTCTATCGGAGGTACCGTGCTTGCGGGTGCCGAATTAAATCTATCCTTAATGCACCAAAATGGTTGTATTGGTATCAATGGCTATCGAGCTTCAGGATGGCTCGGCTTATATGGAAGTGTAAATGCAAGCATAACAGGTACAAGTTTTACGAAAGCATGTGGTAATAAATCAATAAATCTATTTAAAATAAAAGCTGGTGCTTGGGTAACGGGCAAATTCCCTAATCCGGAATATATTGCAGGTGCTTTGTCGGCCGATATCGATTTATTTGATGGACTTTTAAAAACCCACTATGATGAGACATTTGAACGAGGTGAAGATTGTAACGGTACCGCAGTAGTAACTGCAGATGCTGCCCAAGAAGACGAAGCAGGAGACTTTAAAAATAAGCTCATCCAATCGGTTGCGCCAACTAGCAAATATAATTTTCCAATTACATCGCCTATTGATGTGAGATACGGATTGGTACCCGATCGTATATTCGATGTATCCGAAAACCAGGGCGATGGTACCACTAAAAACCGAACATTTAAAATGGTAGTGACCAAAACACTCGAAATTAAAAATGCGAGTGGCAATTGGGTGCCCATAACGCTTAAAACCAAAGTAAATAACTTAGGTGAGCATCAGTATTATATCGGCGGAACAATAAATACAACCCCAGCTTTTGGACAAAATAAGGCAGCGAATCTTCAGGTACTAAATGTCAATACTGGAAATACTCTAATGGCCGCTCATGGCGGGTTAAAAGCTAAATTTATTGTATCACCCATACCCCCACCACCAGCACCAAATTACCCAAATCCTGTTCCTGATGCAGTTAATAAGCTGACTGTAAATAGCGATTATCGATTTGTAGTTACCGCAGCCTTAATGGAATATGGTCGGTTCCCTGATCCTTCTTTGGGGGGGAGAGGAGATGGAATGTCGACCATGTGGGGCCAAGCTAAAACTCGGGATGGAAGTATGGTAAAGGAAACCAAAACAGTAGTGTTTAGAACCGGCCCGATGCAGGTATTACAGGTAAATGCGCTCCCTACGGGATTACAAAAATTAAAAAATTGAGTGTTATGAAATTATACTTGAACCTTTTTTTACTTCTCCTTGCTTCATTTTCGTCATTCGCTCAAATAGAAGGGGCTAAAACAAAAATCGCAGCAATTGGCAGGTTTACTACTGCAAATGGAATAGAACTACGGTGGATTCCTGACCACAAAACCATTCTTAGGTTAGGTTTTAACCATAGTTATACTCTTCAGCGTAAGGAAGCTGGGGCGAATAAATTTGAAGATATAGCTACAGTTAAAGCATCAGATCAAGCAACTTGGAATTCGCTCATTGCCACCGAAAAAAATTTAGCTACAAAAGACAATATGGAGATTGCGATGGAATTTTTGTTTGCAGGAAAAGATAATGAACAAAAAGCCCTAAATCTTGATGCAGGTATTGCAGACCTAAAAGAGCAGAAGAGCAAAGAGGATATGATTTATAGCTTGTTTGTGCTAACAACTATAAAAGATGGTAAAGTAGCAAAAGCTCTTGGTTTAAGCTATATAGATAATGCTGTTAAACTTGGTCAAACCTATGCTTATCAGATCAAGCTTAATGCAAACTCTACTGTCTATGAAATTGAAAATGCGAACATCACCGTAAAAGCAGTGGCTGATGCCAATCGATATAAAAATGAAGTGCTTGTTTTTGCTGGCGATACGAAATTATCCTTTGCTTGGCCTGTTAATCCCGAAATAGCTGGTTATTTTGTAGAAAGAGCAGCCGAAGGTGAAACTCAATTTAAACCTTTAAATACCGTACCAATTTACGATTCTAAAGGAGCAGGCTTTGAGGGCAAAACGAACGGCACATTCGACGATGATTCGTTAACCAATTATAAATGGTATCGGTATCGTTTTTATGGATTAACCTCTTTTGGTGAAAAAGTATTATTTGCTGAAGCTAAAGGAATGCCAAAAGACCTTACTCCACCAGATGCGCCTATCTTAAAACAACTAAAGCATGTTAAACCAAAGGAGATACGCATTGGATGGGATATTTATGGAAATAAAACCGATTTAAAAGGATTTATGGTTGCCAGATCGAGCAAAGATTCTGGCGATTTTAAATTGCTTCATCAAAAACTGCTGGCAAATACGATAAGGAGTTTTGTAGACACTGACTTTAATCTCGAAGAAAATAATTACTATGTAGTATATGCACTTGATACCGCAGGAAACATCAGTGCCTCTTATCCGGGTTATGTTGCTTTAGTGGATACTATTCCTCCATCTAAACCCGAGATTGTAAGTGCAATTGTCGATTCCTTAGGTGTTGTTACGCTAACCATTAAAAAAGGCAAAGAAAAAGATTTAAAAGGGTACCGGATTTATAAAAGTAATAGTGCTGAACATGAACTCTCGGTTATTCAAGAATCCTTTAGAAAAGATAAATTAGATAGCAACGCCGTTAAACTTGTGTTTACTGACACGGTTTCACTTAATTCCCTAACGCCTAAAACTTATTACCAAGTAAAGGCACTCGATTTTAATTACAATCAGTCTATCTATTCAGATGTAATTGCGGTTAAAAGACCGGATACCATTCCTCCAATAACACCTGTTTTTACAAATGTTATAGTAAAAGAAAAGCAAATAGAACTCTATTTTGCCCCTAGCGAAAGTTTGGATGTAAAAGAGCAACTTATTTATAGAAAAACAAATCTGAACAATAATTGGGAAGTAGTATTCAAATTAAGTCCACTTCAGAAAAAGGTAATTGATACCGCTGTAAAAACCAATATAACCTATTATTACTCGATCAGAGCAGTTGACCAAAGCAAATTATACTCAAAGTATGCAAATCCAGTATATGGAAAACCTTTTGATGGCGGAATTCGGCCTCCCGTAACAAATATTAATTCAAACATAATTAACAAAGAAGTTGAACTAAAATGGACGTATCCACAATTGAAAAAAGAAGTATTTTTTGTCATTTACAAGAAGAACGCCAAAGGTGAACTTCAACAATATGCCAGAGTTACAGATAAAAAATTTACCGATAAAAATATGGGCAAAGAAAATATTTATGCGATTAAGGTACTCACCGAAGATGGAGGCCAATCTCCTTTAAGTGAATTTATTATTCAAAAAGCACAATAATGGAGCTAGAGATAAAAAAAATGTATTGTGGAAAAATAAGTGCTTTCTGGAAAAGTGCTTTAAGAAAATCAATACCTTACTTTGTTTTGGTATTGTCTTTTCATGCAAATGCACAAGATAAAAAGAAACTCGTAAAAATTGGTGGCGACATGGGTGTGTGGTATGAGGGATATGGACTAGATAAAAATCCAAATCCATCTGTCCCAAATTTTTACCCTGCTCGTAAGCCATGGAATTTATTGCGATATTCCTTTAACCCAAGCCTTAGCGTTGGAAAGTGGAATATTCCTTTCAATTTCAACTTTAGTGCCCTGCAAAATAATTTTACAACATCATCAACAGGAAAAAAGCAAAGTATATGGCAATATTTAACCAATCCAGTTAATAATTTCGGTATTCGCCCTAAAATTGGTACAACAGAAATTCTATTAGGTACACAAAATCTGCAATACAGCGAATTAAGTACTGGAGATTTAGGGGTATTTGGTTATGGTGTAAATCTAGCTCCAGGTAAATTTAGATTGAAAGTATTCAATGGCGTTTCACAGCGGCCGGTCGATTATCAATCGGTTTCTCAATTCCCACCAAATGGTATAATTGGTGCTTACCAAAGGAATCAGTGGATGGCACAGTTGGGAATGGAAAATGAAGAGAAATATTTTGCCGGATTTAACTTTGTAAAATCTTCAGATCGTAGAAGCTCGGTTACTTCAGCACCTTTACCTCCAATAGAACCACAAGAAAACATGGTCGTAAGCTTTTTAGCTAAAGTAAATACTAGTGATGGTTGGAAGTATCATATTGAACTTGGACAAAGTTTTTTTACAAGGAATCTAAACTTGCCAGTCTCCACAAGCATCGTTCCTGATTTTAAACCTTTTATTAAAGCGCATACCTCATCCAATAAAGATAACGCAGTAATGATTGGTATTGCTAAGAAAGGCTCTGACTGGGAAATAGGGGCTAAGTTTAATTATTATGGAGCAGGATATTATACCGCAGGTTATCCATTTATGCAAAATGATAAAGCAGAATATCTAGCGAATACTCATTTTAATGCTTTTAAAAAGAAAATGAATGTAGTGGCCAGTTTAGGTCAGCGTTTTGGAAATTTAAGCAAAATAGCTGGTCCAAGTGTAACCAAACAAATCATCGCCAACATTAATGTCTTTACACAGTTTAGCGATCGTTTTACACTTACTGCTGGCTTTAATAACTTCGGGTTTGATGCTTCCAGTATTTCGGGCTATAAAAGTGTAAGCAATGAGTTAAGCCTAAATCCATCCTACACCTGGACAACTTCTAAAATTAATCACCTATTAAGTGCAACCTATACCTATAGCAAGTACGACGAAACACTGATCGTACCCCCATTTGGCACTACCCATAACAAGACCAAAACGGCATTACTTTTATATGTCCCCACATTTTTAGAGAAAAAAATCAGTCCAGATTTTAGCCTCATGTGGTTCCAAAATAAAGCAACACCAATCGAACTTTCCCTGCTCAGTGCAACTGCTGGAATGAATTGGAAGCCTAAAGATAAAATAGGGTTTAAAGGTCAGCTGCAATACAGCTTAAGTACCATTAAACCTTATACTGCTAATAAAAATCTCTTGGCAACTGCTGGCTTCGATTGGGAATTGTATAAAAAGTTAATTTGGCAATTTTCTGTAACAGCGAATGTATACCACTACGGTACAGAGCTACCTGGAAGTTCATTAAATCCTCCCATAACTGGATTTCCAAATTATTTTGAAACAACAGTTAGGACAGGTTTGCAATATAGATTTTAACAAAATGATTACGAAAAAAATTATACTATTGATGGTGTCGGTATTTTTTATGATTTCTTCATCTAAATCCCAAATTACAATAAATCTTGCACTAAATAGCCGGCCACAACCCTGGTTAAATGATTGGAATAATCCGATTAATGGGCAGTTAATTATCTCTTACATTCCAGTAGTGATAAGTGATCCAAATGTTAAACTCAGAACCACTTTGCTCGACGGAAGTGGAGCCGTAATCGCTAGTTCCAATACCGCTTCTGCAAGGGTTTATCGATTAAAGGATGGGGTTAACTTATTTAGCATTGCAGATGCGCTGCAGTTTCAGAATTTAACATTTTCGGGTAAAGCACAAACGTTATTGCAACGTACAGGTAGACTAAGCGCAGGCCTTTATCAAATGACTGTAGAAGTAGTTAATACGGCTGGTGATGTGGTTCGAGCGAAGCAAACCAAACCTTTCTCTATGGTGGACTATCAGTTACCGTTGTTGATGAGCCCGTCAAACGAAGCTAGTTTAGAGGCGCACATTGCACAGCGTACCATTGTGTTTCGGTGGACAAGCCTCATTCCAGCTGTACCAGAACTTCCAGAATATCGCATCCAAATATTTGAAATCTTGCCAGACCAAACGCCCATGCAGGCTTTTCGAGGAAATAGGCCACTACTTAATGAAAAGGTGGTTAGAGGAACTACGCAATACGTATGGCGACCACAATTGGCAATGTTGGATAGTACATCCAATAAAAGATTTATATGGACGATCCAAACTTTTGATCGTGAAGGTATGCCCTTGAAGGGTGTTGATGCGACTACACAAGGTAGAAGTACGCCTTTTATTTTTAAGATTGAAAGAAATATAGAAGCAACAAAGACATCTAACTAAAAAGCTCCAATTCAGATGAAAAGAATTATATTAATTTGTTGTACCTGTTTCTCAATCTTAAGAATTGAGGCTCAGGAAACAAAAACAATAAAGACAACATCAATAGCCTTTCATATTTTCTATAATGATTTTAAAACGGCACAACAGATTAAGCTTACTTCCTTAAGTGATGTACTAAAAAACGATAAATGGAGTGGTTTTAGGGAAATGCAAGCAGGATTTGGCCTAAACTATCTAAAAGGTCTAAATCAGCTTTTAGATTTTACAGCTACGTTGGATGGAAGCTCCATGGATTATCTCTTTAAAGATGGAAGCACCAACGGAGTTAGCAAATTCTTGTTAGATATGAATGTTGGCTTTAATGCCAAGCTATTGAATGATGCAAATGGGATAATACCCTATTTTTTTGGAGGTGCAGGATTTACCTATTATAAAAAGTCAGGTCTATATTTTCCTGCAGGAGTAGGTTTGAAGTTTAACTTATTTAATGAAGGATTTATCTTAACCAATATGCAATACCGGTTTGCAGGCGGGGCGAATGTTAATAATCACTTATATTATACTATCGGTATTGGAACGAGTATTAGCAAAAAGCAAAGAACCAAACCTGTTTTAGTTGAGCCAATTGTTGTTACACCAGTCCAACCTCCTATCATAAAAATAGCTCATAAGGACATTAGAATTAGTGTTGTAGATGAGCAGACGGGTGAACCCCTTCCAGCTGTGAATATTGCTTTTAATGCAAATGGAAATGAACTAAAAGGAGTTTCAAATAGTACGGGTGAAGTATTTTTTCCTGCAGTTAAGGCAGATAATTATTCAATTACAGGTGTATTGAATGATATTAGCACAACTTCCCGGCAAATACAAAAGAGCAGTTTTGATGGTGAAGAAAAAGAAATTTTAATCAAACTCACGCATAACGACCCCAGGTTTACATTGACTGGAATAGTGGAAGATAAAAATGCGCATACACCAATGGGGGGGGGTGTAATAAGTATTATAGATAAAACTTTAAATAAAACGATTACCGTTGAAAGTAATTCAACTGATGGGAAATTTAATATTCAATTGAGCGAAAATAGCGATTATATACTATCTGCTAAAAAATCAAACTACATTTCTAATATCGAAGTGGTAAGTACAAAGGGATTAAACCGATCAACTACGTTATATGTTAAACTTCTCTTGGGCATTGAAGAAACAAAACCTAATTCAACTATAAATTTAAAGAATATTTATTATGCTACAGGAAGTAGTAGCATTAAGCAAGAGGCCTCATCAGATTTAGACCGATTGGTTTTATTTTTAACGGATAATCCTAGTGTTAAAATAGAAATTGACTCACATACAGATAGTAGGGGAAGTGCAAGTTCAAATTTAAGTTTAAGTAAAAAAAGAGCACAGGAAGTTGTTAACTACTTAAAAAGAAAAAACATTAGTGAAACTAGACTTGTTGCAAAAGGGTATGGCGAAACAAAATTAATTAATGATTGTAAAGATGGGGTTAAATGCAGCGAAGCACAGCACGAGCAAAATCGACGCACTGAATTTAAAGTATTAAATTAACGTTTCCCTTTAAAGATAGTATATAACACAGAAAAGCCACCTAATATCGAAATCATACCTAAAATTAAGTTTGCTTTATCACCCATTTAGGTAAGGTAAGCATTAATATGATGAATTCAATAAAACACTTACAACTTAGAGGAGAGAAGTTGTTTTTTATAGATGATAATGGCTCCTAAACCACTAGTTAGGATAAGAATTAATCCTACATAATCATCTAACGGAACATTCACTTGTGGATTTACTGTATAGTACACTAAAGAGCCATAAGAAACACCAGAGTTATTGTTTTTTGGGTTTACATAACTATTCACCCAACATGTTTCGCCTTGATCGTGAATGTTATAACTATTGATCTGATAAGGGGTAGACGCATTATTCCAGTCAATCGAGTAATGTGCCCCATTAGAACTATATACATCGTATGATGTTCCATAAAATTTAGTTGTACCTATTTTTTGTCCATACACCACATTTCCTAAATTACATCCATAACCAGACGTTCCATAGTGAGCAAAACTTGCTTCTGCACTACCAGTAACCAAAATAAATAAAATATATTTTAGAAATTTTATTCTTAACCGCATTACTGCAAAGATACAAGTTTTATGCCACTAGTTAAATAACTGCCTATTCATGCATTTTTTTTCGTATTAAACCACAATTATTTACGTGTCTTTAACAAAAGACATCTGTCTTTTAAAAAAAGGATTATACGGCTTAAAAAAATGACCATTTTGTTACAGTGCCAAAACTTTTTCAAACTTATTATCCTTATTATTGTTTAAATTAAATGAAAAATATTTAAACAAAATGCAGTATACCATTTCTGATTTAGAACAACTATCTGGAATTCAGTCACATACCATAAGAATGTGGGAGCAACGCTATAATGCGCTAGTTCCACATCGTTCGGCCGGAAATACTAGATACTACGATGATAAGCAATTATTGCGTTTGTTAAATATTGTTAGCATTAGTAACCAAGGATTAAAAATATCAAAAGTTTGCTTATTAAGTGATGATGCAATGAAGCAGCATATTGATCTAGAAATAAGCGACACGATTGCTAAAGATCAACAATACGAATGCTACATCTCGAAATTACTTCAGTATGGAATTGGTTATAATGAAATTAAATTTAGTACACTTTTAAATCAATGCATTGCAAAATATGAGGTTTCTAATACCTATAAATATATTATCTATCCTTTGCTGGTTAGACTGGGGTTAATGTGGCGAAAGGATAGCATTTGCGCTGCACAAGAACATTTCTTAACAAGTATTATCCGACAGAAGTTATTTGTTGCCATAGAGAACCTTCCGCAGTTTGATAATGGCAAAACTTGGTTATTGTTTTTACCCCAAGAAGAAGAACATGAAATCGGTCTTTTATATGCCAATTATGCGCTTCGTAAGTTAGCACAGAAAGTAATTTATTTAGGGCCACGAGTTCCTTTAGAATCGGTAGATCAGGTATTCGCTTTAAATAAGATTAATCACATATTAATCTTTATGGTTCAAAATAATTTGATAACGCATGCTCAAAAGTATATAGACCAACTCTCTACAACCTATCCTTCTGTATTAATTCATTTGGCAGGGAATCATAAATTAATTTCTGGCTTAAAGTTGCCGAGCAATGTAAATTGGATTACTTCAATAGATCAGTTCGAAGCTCAATTAAAAACCGTTAAGAAATGAGCACAAATGTAGATCGTCAATCTGTAGCAATAATTGGGGCAGGCTTTGCTGGCCTAAGTGCTGCTGCGTATTTGGCAAAAGCAGGTTATCAAGTAGAGGTATTCGAAAAAAATAAAGAAGTAGGAGGTAGGGCTCGTCAATTTAAAACAGAAGAAGGCTATGTGTTTGATATGGGTCCAAGTTGGTACTGGATGCCTGAAGTATTTGAAAAATTCTTTAGCGATTTTGGGTATACCGCGAGCGATTTTTATGAACTTGTTTTACTTGACCCGTCGTTTTCAGTAATTTTTAAGGACAGAGATTTAGCTATTCCCAGCAATTATGCAGATTTGAGAAAACTCTTCGAAGAAATTGAGCCTGGAAGTGCTTTAAAACTAGATGCGTTTATGAAAGAGGCTGAATTTAAATACAACATTGGGATGAAGAAATTGGTGTATAAGCCAGGAATATCATTGACTGAATTTGTAGACCTCGATTTAATTAAAGGTATTTTTAAACTGCAGGTGTTTACATCATTTAGTAAACATGTTAAAAAATATTTTAAGCACCCCAAATTAATAGCATTAATGGAATTTCCTGTTCTATTTTTAGGTGCTACTCCAGAAGACACACCAGCGTTATACTCTTTAATGAATTATGCGGGCCTAAAACTAGGTACTTGGTATCCAAAAGGAGGGTTTGGTGAAGTAGTACATGCAATGAAAAAGGTTGGCGAAAATTTAGGCGTTAAGTTTCATTTAGAGCAGCCCGTTATAAACCTTCAATTAACTAAAAATCGAATCCAAAAAGTGGTCACCCACAAGCAAGAAAAAACCTTCGATGCAATTATTGCATCAGCAGATTATCATCACATAGAACAAGAATTGCTTCCCGAAAAGTTTAGAAATTACAGCAAAAAATACTGGGATAGTAGAGTTTTAGCGCCTTCCTGTTTAATTTTTTATTTGGGAATAAATAAAAGATTAACTGGATTGCAACATCATACTCTTTTTTTCGATGAGGATTTAAAGAAACATGCTATGGAAATTTATAAAGACCCTAAATGGCCAGATAAACCTTTGTTTTATGTGTGTTGTCCATCTAAAACCGACTCAAAAGTAGCTCCTGAAAATCATGAAAATGTGTTTATCCTTATTCCAATTGCAACCGATCTTTCAGATACCACATCACAACGAGAAAAATATTTTGATCTCGTGATAAAGCGCCTTGAGCAATATATTGGTGAAGAAATTATATCCGCCATTGCGTACAAGAAAAGTTATTGCGTAAATGATTTTAAACTCGATTATAATTCTTTCAAAGGAAATGCATATGGTTTGGCGAACACGCTTAAGCAAACAGCCAACTTAAAACCTTCTATAGAAAACAAAATGTTGAACAACTTATTCTATTCCGGGCAATTAACTGTGCCCGGTCCGGGTGTTCCGCCTTCCATTATATCCGGAACCGTTGCGGCAAATGAAGTCATAAAATACCTAAAGCATGATGCGCTAAGGGTCAATAATCCTATTAACTTAAAATCCTATTAATCCTAGCATGAAAGAACTGTTTGATAAATTATCTGCCGATTGCAGTAGAATTACCACACAACGCTACAGTACTAGCTTTACTTTTGGAATTTACTTTCTAGATAAAAAATTAAGAGATCCGATATATGCAATCTATGGCTTTGTACGTTTCGCTGATGAAATTGTAGATTCATTTCATAACTATGATAAAAAGTATCTGCTAGAAAAATTTAAGAAAGATTGTTTTGAGGCCATAACATTTGGCATTAGCTTAAATCCAGTACTTAATTCTTTTCAAAAAGTGGTTAATGAATATAATATAGATATTGAGTTGATAGAACTCTTCTTAAAGAGTATGGAAATGGATCTAGAGGATAATGTGTATAGTAATGAAACTTATGAGCAATACATCTTAGGTTCGGCAGAAGTAGTGGGTTTAATGTGTTTGTGTGTATTTACTAATGGCGATAAATCATTTTACGAAAAGTTAAAACCATATGCCATGAAATTGGGTTCAACTTTTCAAAAAGTTAATTTTTTGCGTGATGTAAAGGATGATTTTATGCAGTTAAATCGCAGTTACTTTCCGAATGTAGATTTAGCTAATTTTAGAGAAGATCAAAAGAAAATGATCGAAAAGGAGATTGATGAAGAATTTAAGGTGGCGGTTATAGGGATTAAAAAATTACCTTTATCATCTAGAAAAGGGGTTTATTTAGCCTATGTCTATTATAAAACATTATTCGAAAAAATTAAGAATACAGGTGTCAACGAAATTATGAATAAACGTATACGAATTTCGAATGGACAAAAATTTGGTTTAATGCTCGATTCGATGATACGGTTTAGGATGAACATACGCTAAGATAAAATGCTAACGAAAATTTGTCTTCTACTTCTTTTATTTAAAATCGATAGCATTAACGTTATTGAAATTAGAAATTTGTATGAAATTGCTGCTGATGATAAACAAGCGAATAAAAAATTAATTGCGCTATTAATGCCTGTTAAAAATGATGATGCTTTGTTAACTGGATATAAAGGTGCGGCTATAATGATGGAGGCCAACCATGTTTTTAACCCAATTACAAAGTTAAGCCGATTTAATAAGGGTAAACAGTTGATTGAAAATGCAATAAGGAAAGATGGCTCTAATGTTGAACTTAGGTACATCAGGCTTACGATCCAAACTAATATACCTGGTTTTTTAGGCTATTCTAATGCGATTGAAGCCGATAAGAAGTTGTTAATTAATAAACTCGAAGGTATTAAAGATAGAGATCTTAAAAATAGAATTGAAAATTATCTACAAAGAATAAAAATATGGAAGAACAAGTAGTATTGGTTGATCGTCTTGATAATCCTCTTGGGATAATCGATAAAATGGAAGCTCATAGTCTGGGATTGTTACATAGGGCATTTTCTGTATTCATTTTTAATAGCAGCGGTGAGTTACTACTGCAACAACGAGCACTTGATAAATACCATTCTGCTGGCAAGTGGACCAATACCTGCTGTAGTCACCCTAAACCCTTTGAAGAGACGGATAAAGCTGCAAGTCGCAGATTAATGGAAGAAATGGGAATGGCATGCGAACTGGAGTATGGCTTTAATTTTATTTACGAAGCCACCTTCGACAATCAATTAATTGAATATGAATTCGACCATGTATATTTTGGCGTAAGCGATGAATTACCCATAATAAATACCAACGAGGTGGCGTCATTCAAATACATGAGTTTAGATGAGCTGGGTTTAGATTTAAATGAAAATCCAAATCATTATACCGCTTGGTTAAAAATATGTTTCGAGAATATTATTGAATTTAAAACTAAGGCATCATGAGCGTATTGATAATTCTAGTAACCTTTTTAATTATGGAAGGGGTAGCTTGGTTAACCCATAAATACATTATGCATGGTATTTTTTGGTTCTTGCATAGCGATCATCATCAAAAAGATCATCCCGGATTTTTTGAGCGAAACGATTTTTTCTTTTTAATATTTGCAATTCCAGGTATAATTTGCATAGGGTTAGGTTCTTTTTATAACCTTGCAAACGCCTTGTATATTGGCTTAGGTATTACTTTATATGGAGTGGCCTATTTTCTTGTTCATGATATATTTATCCATCAGCGTTTTAAGTTTTTTAGGACTACTGATAATCGTTATTTTAGGGCAATTAGAAGAGCACATAAAATGCACCATAAACATCTTAGCAAGGAACATGGCGAATGCTTCGGGATGCTTTGGGTGCCATTAAAGTACTTTAGAGATTCAGTGAAATGAAGTATGCTTACCTCTTAGTAAATTTCTTTACTATAATCGTTCCTTTTTTATTCTCTTTTCATCCTAAACTTAAGTTTTATAAAACATGGAAAGCTTTTTTTCCAGCAGTAATATGTACAAGCTTTTTTTTTATAGTATGGGATGCTTATTTTACGGATTTGGGGGTATGGGGATTTAATAGCGACTACTTGGTGGGCGTTTACCTGTATAACCTTCCTTTGGAAGAAATTCTTTTCTTTTTATGTATTCCCTATGCATGTGTATTTACCTATCACTGCATTGATTTGTGGTTAAAAGAGCCAAAAACGGATAAATGGATAAGTCTGATTTTTATAATTGCGTGTGTATTTATGGCAATTTTAAATTTCGAAAAGGCCTATACGATGTTTGCTTTTTTAACACTTGGCGTGTTGCTGTTAATTGCAAAATATGTTATGCGGGTTGACTGGTTAATTAAATTTTACTTGATTTATTGTATTTTACTTTTCCCATTCCTAATTGTAAACGGTGTACTAACGGGAACGGGCATAGAAAATCCGATAGTTTGGTATAATGAAAATGAAATCATTGGCTGCCGAATTTTAACCATTCCTTTCGAAGATGTATTTTATGGTATGGCTATGGTTTTAATGAATTTATTGATTTATAAGACGTTATTAAAAAGAGACTTCATTAAATTATAATTAAAATCTAATTTTATACTTAAAAAGCCAATTTTAGTTGGCTTTTTTTATTAATTTAAAATTATAAATGCTATTTTGAGCAGCAAAATAAAATATATATAAATGATGAGGAAATATTTTGGAATAGCGTTTATGTTGATCGTAATGGCTTGCAATAATGCCGAAAATAAATCAACCGAAACTAAAGATTCGAACGCTGTAAAAGTAGATTCTACGGTAGCAACGCTTACATTTAAGGATAAAAAAGTTGGAGCAATTTACACCGATTATCTTGCCTTAAAAAATGCCTTGGTATCAACCAATGTTAGCGATGCAAAATCAGCAGCAAAGAAATTATCCGTTTCTTTAAAAGCCTATGCAGGTTGCGAAAATACAGCGATTACAGCTTCCAAAATAGAAGCAGCAAATGATATTGCGGTGCAGCGTACAGCATTTACCTCACTTAGTGCCGATATTATTGCTTTGTTTAAGCATGCTTCTTTAAGCAAAGGAACAATCTATGTTCAGCATTGTCCGATGGCTAATAATGGAGAGGGTGGCGATTGGCTTGCTTCGGAGAAAAAAATTCAAAATCCTTATTATGGCAGCGAAATGATGGAGTGTGGTGCCGTTTTGGAAGAAATTAAAGCCCAATAATTAGAATTTAACTATTTATTAACAGCATTGTTAAGTTAATAAGTGGCGTATTTGAAACAGATTACCTATTTTTGTTATTTATAAAACTATAACTATATGTCAGATATTGCAGAAATTAAGATAGACGGAAAAACATATGAATTTCCAGTAATTACAGGAACAGAAGGGGAGAAGGCTATCGATATTTCAAAATTAAGAGATTTAACAGGTCACATTACTTTAGATTTAGGTTACAAAAACACAGGTTCCACGAAAAGTGCAATCACGTTTTTAGATGGAGAGTTAGGAATACTTAAATATCGTGGATATCCTATAGAGCAATTGGCAGAAAAATCTAATTTTTTAGAAGTTGCTTATTTGTTAATTTATGGTGCTTTACCAACCACTAAAGAAGTAACTGATTTTCAGTCAGTAATTAGTCGCCATACCTTGATCCATGAAGACATGAAGAAATTTTTAGATGGCTATCCTTCTAAATCTCATCCAATGGCACAATTGGCGTCACTAGTTTGTTCTCTATCTACATTCTATCCTGAATCATTAAATGCAAATTCTTCGAAAGAAGAAATGAATTTAACGATGATTAAACTCTTGGCTAAATTTCCCACTATTGTATCTTTCATTTATAAAAAATCACTAGGTCATCCACTCATTTATCCTAAAAATAAATACGATTACGTAACCAATTTCATGAATATGATTTTTGGGCAACGTACCGAGGAAGTTGAAATAGATCCGGTAGTGGTTAGTGCAATGAATACGTTACTTATTCTACATGCCGATCATGAGCAAAATTGTTCAGCGTCGACTGTTAGAATGGTTGGTTCATCAGATTGTAATTTATACGCTTCTGTATCGGCAGGAATAGCGGCACTTTGGGGTCCGTTGCACGGTGGCGCTAACCAAGCAGTAATTGAAATGCTCGAATTAATTAAAGAAGATGGGGGCGATACTGAAAAATGGATTAATAAAGCAAAAGATAAGAACGATCCTTTTAGAATGATGGGGTTCGGTCACCGTGTATATAAAAACTTCGATCCTAGAGCTAAAATTATTAAAAAAGCATGCGATGATATTTTAGAGAAATTAGGTATCAACGATCCAGTTTTAGAAATTGCTAAAAAATTAGAGGAAGCTGCATTGAGCGATCCTTATTTTATTGATCGTAAATTATATCCAAACGTAGATTTCTATTCTGGTATTATTTATAGAGCATTAGGCTTCCCAACCGACATGTTTACAGTGTTATTTGCTTTAGGTCGCTTACCAGGATGGATTGCGCAGTGGAAAGAAATGCACGAGAATAAAGAACCAATTGGTCGCCCACGTCAAGTATATGTTGGCGATGTAGATATGAATTTTGTTCCTATTGAAAATAGGTAATCACTAAGTACTTTGACAAACTTTTAAGGTTTGTCAAAGTATTTTTGGTTTAAGTGGCTACGTAATAAATAATATTGGTAATTACCGTTTCGGCAAGTTTTAAGGATAAGCTATAAAGGATAATGATAAATAGGGCTCTCCAAATTGTAGTTGAGGTTTTACGCTGATAAAATATTTTCAAACTCCGCATTAAATACCAACAAACCCAAGCAATCAGTGCAGTTTCTAAAACAACGCTAATAAAACCATCTGGGAATAAAAATCGTTTAGTAGGCTCTATAATAATTGATACGATAAAAAATGCGGTCATCCCATGTATGGTAAAAATCAAATGATCTAGATATCGGATATTGTTTTTCCTGAAATTAAGCATAACGAAAAATGCCATCAATGGCATAAATAAAAAGTAAACTTTTGGTCTGTTGTGTTCTAATTGTTCCTGAATGAATTCACCATTTTGCCCTATTTCAATGCTTCTCTTTTGCATATACCGTTCAAAAAAATTATCCTTTTCAGCACTCGATAACTTTGATTGTCGGCTTAGGTATGCAGCATAGGTACTATCATTCGCCACCTCGTGTACTCTTGTGAACGTATGGATTAGCTTTTTTAATGAATCTGATTTTTGTTCCTTGTATTTCGTATTTAACTCGTGTAATACTCGGGTTTGTTCATTGAACGGCAATGCACGAAACTCTTCTCGATCAAAACTCTCATTTATGGTTTGCTGGGTTTTCGCTAATATCTGTTTATTCATCAATCCAGCATTTGATAATGGCGTGGAAATACTGTCTAAAACGGGCCGTTTAAGTGTTGATTTGGTAATCTCGTTTTCATTTTCTTTTTTGTGATTATTAGAGTAAACGACCAAAAAGTACAAAAGCGAGACGAAAATATACATGCTGATCGGATTAATATACCTTGCTCTTTTACCTGCTAAGTAATCTAGGGTAACTTTACCTGGCTTAGAAATAAGGGGAACCAGCGTTTGAAAAAACTTATTATCAAAATGGAAGTAATGGGCTACACTGTGACTAATAAATTGCCAAAAGCTCTCATTTAACTCTAGATTGGGCTGACCACAACTACTGCAATAATGTTTTTCGACATGAAAACCACAGTTTAAACAATTATTTTCTTTTCTATATTTTCCGGCAGACATTAAGATTAATTAAATTAAATCATAGCGAAACTTATGGCAATGATGATCAAGAAACAAATAGTGAGCACAATATTATAAGCAAAGCTTAAAAAGAACATTTTTAACACCGTGATCCATCTTGTGCTTCCATAAAAGGCCCTAAGTGAACGATAAATATACCATATGATATAAAATGTACATATAGCATAAAGCCAGCCATCTATATCGTACACAAAAGCAAATAACCACTGTAAAAGCATGGTAATTAATACACTTAAAAATATCGCTGAGTGTACGTGGAACGAATAAATCAGATGTTCGTAATAGTACCTATTTTTATTGATATAGACCAATTTCA
Organism: Pedobacter anseongensis; assembly: GCF_037482965.1. Lineage (NCBI taxonomy): Bacteria > Pseudomonadati > Bacteroidota > Sphingobacteriia > Sphingobacteriales > Sphingobacteriaceae > Pedobacter > Pedobacter anseongensis. The sequence goes on from NZ_JBBHKB010000004.1 coordinate 508,649, forward strand.
ATATTAGTGCAAAAAGCGGAAGCAGCAAAAACATCATTTTTGGAATGTTGTGCAAAAAATCTTCTATAAATTTCTTTTTCGGATCTGGATATTGATTTAGCTCTATTGTTCTTTTAATGTAATAATGCTCCAGAAAACCATCTCTCTTTTCTTTGGGCAACTTCGCCTGATTTCTCTCATAATCTGCAACTGTAGTATCTTTAGTAGCCCAATTATTTGCCCACTTTTTTTTATTTCCGACTTTCCAATTTATTTTCGTATTCACTTTGCCCGACTTTGCATCGGCTATAATATCTTTTTTTGCTTCCCTAATTAAACTGTCACGTAATCCATTGGCATTCGGAACGTATTTCATCGCTTTTTCTACTTCTCTGATTTCAGAATCAACTAAACTATCTTTTTGACTTAGCGTAAGTTTTTCGTTTCCTTTAGCTGGTTTACTCTCTTCTACTTTTATGGGATCGCCACCTTCTCCAATTCTCTTTTCATTTAGCACAACCAAGAAGAAAATAATACTGATAAAAATATATAAGCGAATAGGATGGATAAATGAAACGCGTTTTCCTTCTACATAGGCCTTGGTAAGTTTGCCGGGTTTAAGCATTAAAGGCTTAATGGTACCGAAAAATTTATGTTCAAAATGAAAATAATCGGCCACAGCATGACTCACCATGTGCAACGCATCTTCTTTTACAACGATGTTTTCTTGACCGCAATGTGGACAGAAATTTTCTTCAACTATTCTCCCACAATTGAGGCAATCTTTTTCTTTTCTTAGCTTAAAAGCTGACATTTTATAATTTGTATCTTAATGAGAAATCGCTTCGATGGCCTTTGCTTCGGCTTTGGTATGCTTATGCTTAAAGAAAATAATAAATAATACAGTTATGGCTAAAGCGTAAAATGTAAATGCTAGCCATATGTTTCGCCAGTCTTTAACATCTAATACTCTACTTAATTCGCCATTTCCTAACACTGTAATGCCCTTATCAGCTAAAAATTTTAACAAATGGGTATCGCTAGCTGGCGCACCAACATGATCGGCCAAGGCCTGAATGGTACTGTATCCTTTTGTGAAATATTTTTGAATCATCCAGCCCGAAATTACACTTCCCAGTACAGCACCAAAGCCATTGGTCATCATCATAAACAAACCTTGTGCTGATGAACGTGTTTTTGGAGTGGTAGAAGTTTCAACAAAAAGAGAGCCTGAGATATTAAAGAAATCGAAAGCCATTCCGTATACTACACATGAAAATATAATCATCCATAAATTCCCTGCAGGATCGCCATAAGCAAACAATCCAAACCTGAAAACCCATGCCAACATGGCAATTACCATTACTTTCTTAATTCCAAAACGTTTCAAGAAAAAAGGAATAGCCAAAATAAATAAGGTTTCAGAAACCTGCGAAATGGACATAATTATGGTCGAATATTTAATTACAAATGATTCTGCGTAGGTAGGAAACAACTTAAATTCGTCTAAAAATACATCCCCATAAGCATTGGTTAATTGTAACGCCCCACCTAAAAACATAGAAAAGATGAAGAACAAAGCCATTTTATAATCGGCAAATAATTTAAATGCATCTAAGCCCAACTTCTGAAAAATGGTCGATTTTTCTTCCAATAATTTCGAAGGAACACATTTTGGTAGAGTGAAAGCATAAAGCCCAAGGCCAAGTGCAGAGATACCAGCAATATAAAATTGATTTGCACTCGCTTTACTACCTGTTAAATTAGTTATCCACATAGCTGCAATAAAACCTATCGTACCCCAAACCCGAATTGGTGGGAAATCTTTTACCACGTCTAGATTGCCAGATTTTAATGTACTGTATGAAATGGAATTGCTTAATGATATGGTGGGCATATAAAAGCACATAGCTAAAAATATGACCCAAAAAAATCCATCTGGTGTTTCTACCTGTGGAATATAAAATAGCGTACCGGCATATAGGATATGAAGAAGGGCGTATAATCTTTCTGCATTTATCCACTTATCGGCAATGATACCGGTAAGTGTTGGCATAAAAAGCGATGCAAATCCCATTGTGGCGAAAATTAGGCCAAATTGTGCACCGTCCCATTGTTTTGTACCAAACCAATAATTGGCAATAGTAATTAACCATGCGCCCCATACAAAAAATTGCATGAAACTCATGATGGTTAAGCGAAATTTAATGTTCATTTATTAGTTTGTTTCGTTAGTGAATAGTTGCCTGTAAGTTATAACTATTTTAAAACATAAACCATATAGAAACTAAAAATCTTTGCGCTTCGTAATTTCATCTCTAATCCGGGCTGCGCGTTCATAAGCCTCCTCTGCCAATGCTTCTTCTAACTTCTGCTGGAGTTCTTCGTTGGTAAGCGATTGGTATCCTGAAACCGGAATAGAGGTCTGAATATCTTCTGAACTATGCTCTTTGGTAATCGAATCCATATTTTCTAAGAATAAAAAATCATTTCCTTCGATCACTATTCCGGCAGAAGATAAAATAAACTCGTAGGTATAAATAACCGCATTAAAACGTACCGCTAGTGCAATCGCATCAGAGGTACGTGCATCAATTTCCTGTGTATTTTCGCCATCAGTACAAACTAGTTTGGCAAAGAAAACCCCATCAACTAAATTGTAAATTAACACCTCGGTAATCTGTATATGATAGAGCTGAGCAAAACTCTTAAATAAATCGTGCGTAAGCGGACGAGTAGGGGTCATTTTTTCAATCTCAATAGCAATAGCTTGCGCTTCGAATGCACCAATAATTATGGGCAGTCTTCTTCGGCCATTTACTTCACCTAAGACTAAGGCATAGGCGCCAGATTGGGTTTGGCTATACGATAAGCCCACGATGTCGAGTTTTACTTTCTTCATATTCTTTAATCAACCTCGCAGGTACCTGCGAGGTCGTACACTAAAACTATCCTTTATGAGCCTTTAACGCTTCAATAATTTTTGGAACAACTTCAAATGCATCTCCAACAATGCCATAGTCTGCAACTTTAAAGAAAGGTGCTTCTGGATCTTTATTGATCACAACAATTACTTTCGACGAACTAACACCTGCTAAATGTTGGATAGCACCAGAAATACCAATTGCAATGTACAAATTAGGGCTAATGGCAATACCTGTCTGACCCACGTGTTCTGAATGTGGTCGCCAATCGGCATCCGATACAGGTTTAGAACATGCTGTAGCGGCACCTAACAAATTGGCTAATTCTTCAATCATGCCCCAGTTTTCTGGTCCCTTTAAACCTCTACCCGCAGAAACCACTAATTCGGCATCTGGTAATGAAATTTTGTTCGTAGCCCTAACAATTTCTTTTACGATAGCCACTAAATCTGTTGCTTTTACTGACGGACTAAACGCTTCAATTACGGGATTAACCGATGACTCTTTTACACCAAAAGCATTTGGATTTAAAGCAATAACTTTATTTGATGAAGTTAAACTCGTTATTGCAAAAGCTTTTCCCGAGAAGGCCGTTTTTTTAACACAAAATCCACCTTCAAAATTTGGTAATTCAACCGCTCCATCAACCAATCCGGCTTTAAGTTTAACCGCAATTCGAGGTGCTAAACCTTTACCAGAAAAAGAATTTGAAAGTACTATGATAGCTGCGCCTTCTTTTTCGGCTGCCTCTGCAATTACAGCAGCATAGGCTTGATTTACAAAACTAGTTAATTGCTCGTTCGTAACACTTAATACCTTTGAAGCGCCATATTTACCTAATTCTTTTAACTCGCTATCTGCAACATTCCCTATTGAAATAGCCGCTAACGTGGTATTTTGCTTATCTGCTATTGCTTTAGCATAAGAAACTGCTTCAAAAACAGATTTCTTGAATTTACCATTCGCTTGTTCTACATATACTAATACTGACATATCTTTTTATGCTAATCCCCTAAAGGATATAATTTAAATTAATTATTTGAGGTGTTATACATCCAACTGAAAACTCCGAACTGTAACCCGATAGCTATCGGGTGAAAACTAAATTACCTTAGCTTCGGTATGAAGTAAACCAATTAAATCTTCTGCATTTTCGGCAGCAATTAATTTCACTGCTCCTCGTGGGGCAGGAGTTTCAAATTTCGTTATTTTACCAAGCTCTTCTACATCCTTGGCAGGGACAACCAATAAAGGTTTAGTTCTGGCCGACATAATTCCCCTCATATTCGGAATTTTGGCTTCTGCAGTACCTTCGGCACAACTTGCAACGAATTTTCCAGCAACCGAAACTACTTCTTTTCCACCTTCAATTTCACGCTCAATGGTGGCTGTTGTTCCGTCAAAATCTAATTTTTTAATGATCGAAATTGATGGGATACTCAAAAATTCGCCAATCATCGCCGCTACTTGTGAACCATTATAATCGATAGACTCACGCCCACATAAAATCATATCAAAATCGTTCGCTTTTACGTATTCTGCGATTTGAAAAGCTGTAAAATAGGCATCTCGTGGGGCTGCATCAATCCTAACGGCATCATCAGCGCCAATGGCTAATGCTTTTCGAATGGTGGGGTCTGTTGTACTTTCTCCAACATTAATTACCGTTACGGTACCTTTTCCACCTTCACAAAGTTCAATGGCTCTCGATAATGCAATCTCATCGTACGGATTTACAATAAATTGAACACCTGCCGTATTGAATTGTGTATTATCGTTGGTAAAAGTTATTTTTGTGGTGGTGTCTGGAACGTTACTTATACAAACTAATATCTTCATAGGTTTTATATTTGATTTAAAAGGTTACTCAGCTCTAATTCTTTATGCAAATCTAATTAAAAAAGCAGTGATTTAAAATGCAAAACGACCGATTATCAAAGTTATTAGAATTTTTAAGCAACGATTCAAGCGATCCCTTTGTACTCTATGCCATAGCAACAGAGTACAATGTAATAAATGACACAAAAAATGCATTTCATTACTATTTACGATTAATTGAGGAATATCCAGATTATGTAGGTACCTATTATCACTTGGGCAAATTATATGAAAAGGAAAATGAGAAGGAAAAGGCGATAGCAACTTATCAAACAGGCATGTTAAAGGCGAAAACAAAAAGAGACATGCATTCCTTCTCTGAATTACAAGGGGCTTATGCTAGTGCGGCAGGTTTAGATTATGAGGACGAATAGACTAGGATTATAGGTTTAGCATGGCAAATAGGCAGCTCTTATTTATTAGAAATGTATTATTTTTTACATTTACCGCTTTTGGTGGGGCACAAGCACATATTTCGCTTTTGCTTCGCTATTTTGTAAAGAACAATCGTTTTATTTCGGAAGAAGAGTTGTTGGAATTAAATGCATTAGCTCAAGTTCTACCGGGTCCGGCTTCTACTCAAACTTTAGTAGGCATTGCCTATAAGGTTGGGGGATTAAAACTTTCGATACTCACTTTTTTAATCTGGATTTTACCTTCAGCAGCAATGATGACCATGGCTGCTATAAGTTATGCCTTATTAGATCAGAAGCAAAAATTTGTTGAAATTTTAAAATTTATTAATCCAATAGCTTTAGGAATCGTTGCCTATGGGGCTTTTCATTTAGCAGAAAAAGTACTTAAAAACGAAATTGCTATCTTTTTAGCATTTGGTGCCGTTATTACAACGCTGGTTTTAAGAAATGCCTATGTTTTTCCCATTGCCATATTAATTGGAGGAATGGTATCGTCGGCCATAGGTACACCCACAGATGAAGCACAGATTCGGGTGCGCCTATTTGCCAATATCAATCCACGAAAACTAAGTTACTTTATAGGTGTATTGCTCTTTATGGCAATGCTAGGAGCTATTATAAATAGAACATCTCCTTTTAGTTTACCAATTAGACTATTTGAGAATTTCTATCGTAATGGTATTTTTGTTTTTGGAGGCGGACAAGTTCTAGTGCCCTTAATGTTTACCGAATTTGTGCAAATGAAGCACTATTTGCTGCAAACCGATTTTATTTCTGGTTTTGCCATGCAACAGATTTTACCAGGCCCAACCTTTTCTTTTACTAGCTATTTAGGTGCTTTAAGTATGAAGCAAGGGGGCTATGATTTATCTGGACAGGTTTTAGGTGGCTTATTGGGCGTGTTAGGAATTAATTTACCTGGATTAATTTTGGTTTTATTTATTGTTCCTTTTTGGGACGATTTAAAGAAGATTGCTCGAATCAAACAATCATTATCTGGAATCAATGCCGTTAGTGTTGGATTTATTATTGCTGCATTTGTTTTATTGGTGCAACCAATTGGACTAGATTGGTTAGCTATTGGAATATTAATTTCAACGTTTTTAATTTTGGTGTATACGAAGATTAGTCCGCCATTTATTATTTTAGCAGGTATAATTTTAGGCTATTTGATTTAAAAAGGAGCATCTTCATCGTGCATATCATTCATGCTAGAGGGTTTGATAATCACATTGCCCGATGGTCTGTCGAAATTAGATGAAGGCAACATCGCTGCGCTCTCAGAAGAAAAACTATTTTGAGGCATAAAACTTTCTTCCAAATCAGCAAACTTCACATACTTACCAATAAAGCGTAACGGAACGATACCGGTTTCACCGTTTCTATGTTTAGCAATGATAACTTCTCCAATACCGGCTTGTGAGCGACCATTTTCATCTTCAGTGATACCATAATATTCAGGTCGATACAAGAATAATACCATATCTGCATCTTGCTCAATGGAACCCGATTCACGTAAATCTGATAACAATGGTCTTTTCCCGTTCTGACCAGGTCGGTTTTCTACCGCTCTGCTTAATTGTGATAATGCTAATACGGGAACCTCAAGTTCTTTGGCAACCGATTTTAGTGCCCGAGATATGCTGCCAATTTCTTGTTCACGGTTACCACCTCCACTTTGACCTTCGCCTTTTCCATGCATTAATTGAAGATAATCTACGATTACCATTTGAATATCGTATTGCGATTTTAAACGACGGCATTTTGCACGAAACTCGAAGATATTCAATGCCGGTGTATCATCAATTAAGAGTGGGGCTTCGGTGAGGGTTCCAATTTTACTGTGCAATTGTTGCCATTCCCATTCGGCCAAGTTTCCCTTTCTAATTTTCTCTTGCTCAATTTCAGTTTCGCCAGAGATTAAACGATTTACCAATTGAACAGACGACATCTCTAAAGAGAACACCACTACGGGTTTCTTAAAATCGACGGCTGCGTTTCTAGCACAAGTAAGTACAAATGCTGTTTTACCCATTGCTGGACGAGCAGCTATAATCACTAAATCAGATTTTTGCCAACCTCCTGTAATTCGATCTAAATCGGTAAACCCCGAAGGAACTCCCGTTAAGCCATCTGTTTTTGTGCGTAATTCTTCGAGTGTGGCTAGCGATTGTTTAATAATCTCGTCCATCTTTTGCGTATCTCTACGCAAATTGTTTTGGGCAATATCAAATAAGTTTTTCTCGGCGTGATCTAAAAGATCAAAAATATCGGTGGTATCTTCGTAGGCATTCGTAATAATTTCAGTGGAAATTCTAATTAGCTCGCGTTGGATATATTTCTGAGAAATTATTCGGGCATGATATTCGATATTTGCCGCAGAAGCAACACGGTTGGTTAAATTGGTAATATAATAGGCTCCGCCCACCAATTCTAAAGTGCCTTGCTGGCGCATTTCAGCAGTTACGGTTAAAATATCTACAGGCTTCGATTTTTGAAAGAGTTGTTGGATCGCTTCAAATATTTTTTTATGAGACTCAGCATAAAATACTTCTGGCTTTAAAATATCAATAACGGTAGATAAGGCATCTTTTTCAAGCATTAAAGCACCTAAAACCGCTTCTTCTAAGTCTATAGCTTGTGGCGGTATTTTACCCATCGTATTCATAGATGTAGCCAGCCTGCTCTTCCGTGCTGAAGTTGAGTATTTTCCTTGTCCCTGTTGTTCGTTATCGATAATCATATCCTCAAAATTAGGTAAAAGAAAGGTCCAATTCTTAAATCTTTTTAAACAGACTGGGAATTAAGATATTGCATTTAAAGATTGTTTTAACATATTAAATTTATTTCTAAACAATTAAATGTTGATAAGGCTCAATCTTTCTAACGATGACTATCTCATATCTATTTCTTATTTTTGCATTTCCTTATAAAAAACAATGGATAATTTTAGAAGACCCCAACGCCCAAAAGAAAATAACGAATTTGTATTTGGTATTAGGGCCGTAATCGAAGCTATAAAAGCAGGTCGTGATATCGAAACCATTTATTTGCAACGTGGCTTGGCTGGCGATTTATTTACTGAATTAAAAACACTTTTAAATGGCACATTAATTCCATTAAGCTCAGTTCCAGTTGAAAAATTGAACCGGATGACTCAAAAAAACCATCAAGGTGTTATTGCAGTCATTTCTCCAATTACTTACCAAAATATTGAAGATATAATTCCATCCGTTTTCGAAAAGGGAGAAATTCCATTAATTTTAATATTAGATAGCATTACCGATGTAAGGAATATGGGTGCTATTGCTAGAACTGCTGCTTGTGTAGGGGTTCACGCCATTGTAGTTCCCTTAAAAAATGCTGCGCAAATTAATGCTGATGCTATAAAAACTTCGGCAGGAGCACTGTTTAGCATCCCAATCTGCAGACACTCGAATTTACATAAAACCTGTCTATTTCTTCAGGATAGTGGATTACAAATTGTGGCGTGTACCGAAAAAACAAACGATTTAATTTATGTACCAGACTACACTTTACCTACAGCAATTATAATGGGCTCAGAAGATGAAGGAATTTCAAATGAATTGTTAAGAGTAGCAAATTACCTCGCTAAAATACCAATGGCTGGGAAAATCGAATCATTAAACGTTTCTGTTTCAGCTGGAGTAATTTTGTATGAGGCGGTTAGACAGCGGCAATAGTATTGAGATATGAGTATTGCCTAGTGGGACTGGGTACATATAACATGCTGAACAGCCATTTTGCAATTGGAAAACTCTAGGTTAACACTTAATTAAATCTCAATACTAAATAAACTTATTCCCAAATTTGGCTTTCACATCTGCAGTAATATTTTTTACATTTTGCTCCTCAGAACGCGGACAAATCAGTAAAATATTATTCGATTCTACCACGATATAATCATGTAAACCCTGAAGTATAACTAGCTTATCTTTAGGAACATTCACCATACAATTAGACGAATCGTACATCATCACTTTTTTACTTGGAATAACGGCATTTCCTACATAGTCTTTATCAGCCATTTCATAAATAGATGCCCATGTGCCCAAATCAGACCATCCAAAATCTGCTGGTAAGATATATACGTTGTCTGCCTTTTCCATAATGGCAAAATCGATGGATATATTTGTGCATTGGAGATAAGCATTGGCAATAAATGCCTCTTCATTTGGCGTATTGTAAAAAACTTTACCTTGCTGAAAAATTTCGAACATATCAGGTAAATGTTTTTCAAAAGCCCTATTAATTGCTTTTGCCGACCAAATAAAAATACCGGCATTCCAAAGAAAATCGCCACTTTGTATAAAAGATTGCGCCAAGTCTACATTGGGTTTTTCAGTAAACGTTTTAACTTTATGGATAGCTTCATCAGTTTTCAGCACCCCATCTTCATATTGAATATAACCATAACCAGTATCGGGTCGATTCGGTTTAATGCCTAACGTAAGTAGGCATTTGTTTTCAGCTGCAGCTTTTAGCGACTGATTAATAGCCATTATAAACCCATCTTGATTAGCAATGGTATGATCGGAAGGTGCAACTACAATTACAGCATTTGGGTTAATCTCAGCTATCTTCATCGAACCATAAGCAATACAAGGAGCCGTATTACGCATAATTGGCTCGGCCAAGATTTGGTTCGGGCTTAAACCCGGAATTTGGGTTTTTATTAAGTCGACATAAATTTCATTGGTAACAATAAAAATATTCTCTGGTGGACAAATATTTGCAAATCGATCGTAAGTGCTTTGAATTAACGTTTTTCCTACACCAAAAAAATCTATAAACTGTTTCGGAAATTCTGTTCTACTTACTGGCCAAAACCGACTTCCAACACCACCAGCCATTATTAGTGCGTAATTATTTTTATTCATTCCTACAAAGATAATTTTATTTAAATAATACCTTCATCTAAAAGGTCATGTAAATGTATCATTCCGCAATAAGTCTGATCATCCATAACTAATAATTGAGTAATATTGTTTTTTTTTATCGTTTCTAATGCCAATAAAGCCAGTTCTTCCTTATCTATTTTTTTTGGATTAGGATTCATTAAATCTGAAGCTTTAATATGCGCTAAATTAGACTGTTTTTCAAGCATTCTCCTAATATCGCCATCTGTGATTATGCCCAATACTTTTTCATCTTCTAGTACAACAACAGCACCCATTCTGTTTTTACTAATTTCTGTAATGACGTCCTTAATAGGAGCAGAAGGAGAAATAATAGGCCTTTTATTCTTTACTGCAAGATCGCCTGCCTTTAGGTATAATCTTTTTCCCAAAGAACCACCCGGATGGTACCTTGCAAAATCTTCGGTATTAAAATCTCTCGCTTCCAATAAACAAATGGCTAAGGCATCGCCCATGGCCAACTGAGCAGTTGTACTCGTAGTGGGGGCCAAGTTATGTGGACAAGCTTCTTTTTCTACACTTGTATTCAGGATAAAATCTGCCGAACGTGCCAAATGAGAATCTACTTTCCCTAGCATTCCAATCAACAGATTTCCAGACTGTTTTAATAAGGGTGCTAATAATTTAATTTCTGGAGTGTTTCCACTCTTCGATAAACAAATTACAATATCATGTTGTTGAATCATCCCTAAATCGCCGTGAACAGCATCAGCAGCGTGCATAAAAATAGCAGGAGTGCCTGTAGAATTAAATGTAGCTACGATCTTTTGTGCAATAATGGCACTTTTCCCAATTCCAGTAACAATTACTCGTCCTTTATTCTCTAATATTGCATTAACAACAGCAACAAAATCGTCGTTAATATGAGGTATTAAATTCAAAATTGCTTCAGATTCGAGCCTAAATGTAGCAACTGCTATTTCGATTATAGATTTTTTACTTTTCAAAGAGAAAATTATTAGTATATTAATGCTTTAATTCATGCAAAATTATGTTATTTTGAACAATAATAGCACAGAATATTTGATACAAAAAATGGACGTGAAAAAGTCGTTGTTTGATAATTTACAAACTTTCTTCGGTTTTGATAATTTTAAGGGTGATCAAGAGCCGATAATTACAAATATATTGGAGGGTAAGAATACATTTGTAATTATGCCTACAGGCGGAGGAAAGTCGATATGTTACCAACTACCTGCGTTAATGAGTGAGGGTACAGCCATTGTAATTTCACCGTTAATCGCATTAATGAAAAACCAAGTTGACCAGTTAAGAGCATTTGGAGGAAGTGATAGCATTGCACATTTCCTAAATTCATCATTAAATAAAGCAGAAATTACGCAGGTTAAGAGTGATTTGTTGGGTGGACAGACAAAATTGCTCTATGTTGCCCCCGAATCACTAGCAAAGTTAGAAAATATAGAATTCTTACGTTTATTAAAAATTTCATTTGTAGCGGTTGATGAAGCACATTGTATATCAGAATGGGGGCACGATTTTAGACCCGAATACCGCAAAATAAGACAGGTAATTAGTGGTTTAGGAGAAGAAATTCCAATTATTGCATTAACGGCAACCGCCACCCCGAAGGTACAGCAAGATATTATTAAGAACTTGCAAATGACCGATGCAACCTTGTTTAAATCGTCGTTTAATAGACCAAATCTTTTTTACGAAATCAGACCCAAAAAGGATGTAATAAAAGAGATTATTCGCTATATAAAATATAATACCGGAAAATCGGGAATTATCTATTGCTTAAGTCGTAAAAAAGTTGAAGAAGTAGCAGAGAGCCTCAATTTAAATGGAATAAAAGCGCTGCCTTACCATGCTGGTTTAGAACCTAAAGTTCGTGCCGATACACAAGATAAGTTCTTAATGGAAGATGTAGAGGTAATAGTGGCCACCATTGCTTTTGGAATGGGAATTGATAAGCCAGATGTTCGTTTTGTAATTCATCACGATATTCCGAAAAGCATGGAAGGCTATTACCAGGAAACCGGCAGGGCAGGACGTGATGGGGGTGAGGGGGTTTGCTTGGCTTTTTATGCGCAAAAAGATGTTGATAAACTGGCTAAGTTTATGAAAGATAAACCTGTTTCGGAACGCGAAATTGGTACCCAGATATTAAAAGAGGTAATTGATTATGCCGAATCAGGTGTGTGCCGAAGAAAGCAAATTCTTCATTACTTTGGCGAGAACTTTAATGAAACGGGTTGTAATTGCATGTGCGATAATTGCAAGAAACCTAAACAATATTTCGATGCTGAATCCCAATTATTAACCTTCTTAAAATTAATTCTTTCTACTGGCGAGAAATTTGACGATACACACTTGTTAAATATTTTTATGGGTAGCGAGACTGCTCAAACTATAGCATACGAGCAAAACAAGCTTCCTGAGTTTGGAATGGGAAAAGAAGATGGAGAAATTTTATGGAAATCATTAGTTAGACAAGCCATACTCAATAATTTTGTGTCAAAAGACATCGATAATTATGGTTTATTAAGGTTAACCACTATCGGAAATGACTTTATCGAAAATCCTTACAGTTTAAAATTCATTTTAAATGAACTCATTGAGGGTGTAGGAGATGAAGATGAGGATGATGTAAAACAAGGTTCTGGCGCACTCGATACACAATTATTAGGTTTATTAAAGGACCTAAGAAAAAAAATTGCTAAACAAAAAAATGTTCCTCCTTTCGTAGTGTTTCAAGATCCATCATTAGAAGAAATGTGTACACATTATCCGATTGCAATGGATGAATTAAAGCAAATTTCTGGCGTTGGAAATGGGAAAGCACTTAAATTCGGCGCACCATTTATTGAATTGATTAAAAAATATGTTGAGGATAACGACATTGAGCGTCCAATTGACCTTGTAATTAAAACCCAAGCTAACAAATCGGCCTTAAAAGTGTCGATTATTCAAAATATAGATCGACAAATTGGCTTAGAAGACATTGCAAAATCAAAAGGTATAACGTACTCAGAAATATTGAAAGAAGTAGAAGCCATTGTAAACTCAGGTACCAAGCTTAATCTCTCTTATTTTGTAGATGAATTGATCGATGAGGACAGACAAGATGAAGTTTTCGATTATTTTAAGGCTGCAGATAGCGACTCAATTGATGAAGCATTAAGCGATTTGGGAGAAAGTGACTACACCAGAGAAGAAATACAATTAATGCGCATTAAATTCATGTCAGAATTTGGAAATTAACATTAAAGAAAGATGCTAAGTATAGATAAACTTCAACACCAAAATTCTAATAATTTCTTTTTAATGGCAGGGCCATGTGCCATTGAGGGCGAAGATATTGCTTTTCGAATTGCCGAAAAAATTTTAACTATAACCGATAAACTTAAGATACCTTTTATATTTAAAGGATCTTATCGAAAGGCGAATCGAAGCAAAGGAAGTTCTTTTACTGGCATTGGTGATGAGAAAGCATTAAAAATTTTAGAAAAAATAGGTCAAACTTTTAATGTTCCAACAGTTACCGACATTCATGAAAGTAATGAAGCCGCAATGGCGGCGGCTTATGTAGACGTTTTACAAATTCCTGCCTTCTTATGTCGACAAACCGATTTATTAATCGCTGCCGCTCAGACGGGAAAAGTGGTAAATGTAAAAAAAGGTCAATTTCTTTCTGCAGGTTCTATGAAGTTTGCAGTCGAAAAAATCGTCGATTCAGGCAACAATAGGGTAATCTTAACGGATAGAGGTAACACTTTTGGCTATCAAGATTTAATTGTAGATTATCGTGGTTTACCTGAAATGCAAAGTTTTGGTGTGCCTGTAGTGATGGATTGCACCCATTCGCTGCAACAACCAAATCAAACTAGTGGGGTAACCGGAGGTAAACCCGAATTAATTACAACGATAGCGAAGGCGGCAATTGCTGTGGGTGCTGATGGTTTATTTATCGAAACCCATCCCGACCCGGCTAATGCTAAATCTGATGGCGCTAATATGCTTAATTTAGCCCTGCTCGAAGATTTGTTGGTTAAGTTAATAAGAGTGCGTCAAGCAGTTATTTAAATGTCTAAATCAACAATTTTCCTAACTGCCGAATGGCGAAAATTGGCGCTAGCCAACTATAGTATAGATAAAGAAATTCTACTAAAATATCTCCCAACTTTCACAGAATTAGACGATTGGAATGGGAAATATTATGTGAGTTTAGTGGGATTCATGTTTTTAAACACGAAATTATTAGGGATTAAAGTTCCCTTTCATGATAATTTCGAAGAAGTTAACCTTAGATTTTATGTAAAATATAATGATAACGGGGTTTGGAAAAGAGGTGCAGTCTTTATCAAAGAAATTGTTCCTATGCCAGCAATAACACTTGTGGCAAATACCATTTATAAAGAAAAGTACCAAACATGCACCATGAAGCATAATTGGCAACTGAAAGAAGATCAATTTGAAATCGCCTATTCGTGGAAAGTTAAAAATTGGAATACCTTTACCGTAGTGTCGGCTACAAAAAGCGAAGCTATAAAAGAAAATAGTGATGAAGAATTTATTACCGAACATTATTGGGGTTACACCAAAATTAATAGTTATAAATCTTCAGAATATGAAGTATAACATCCCCGCTGGGAGATATACCCTATAAAAAGTTATAAAATCGATGTAGACTTTAAACAGAACTATGGGGAAGATTTTAGTTTTCTCAATAGCTGTGAACCTCAATCGGTTATGCTCGCAGAAGGATCTGAAATACGTGTAATGAAGGGGAAAAAGCTAACGCATTAAACCCTGTCATGGTCGGCTCGCCAATCTACTATGGCTTGCTTAATTTCTTTTGACGATAATTTATCAAATAGTGTACGATCTACTAAAGCTACAAATTCTTCATCGCTAGCAAATCGTAAGGCTAAAATCTGGCTCATTCTTAACTTAGCAGGAAGCATTTTTCCTGATAAGATATAATAACGCAATCGCTCATCTGCCCTTGCGGCACGGTCCTGAACTTTTAAAGCAAACATTCTAGCGAATGCAGCTACTATAGCTATTAGAAAAAATGAACAAACCATTAATCCATGCAATACATCCTGATTTTCTATAAATAAATCGATAGCCACCCAAATCGCAGCGATCATTAATGGAACAGTAATAAAGTGATATGTAATGCTGTATCTCTTGTGGTTTTTAAAGTTTTGTATCATATTAAATTTTTGTAATTATAAATTCTGTTCTTCTATTTTGATGTCTTCCCTCTTCTGTGGTGTTATCGGCTCTTGGTTTTGTAGATCCGTATCCCTTGTACCTTAACCTTTTTGCAGCAATTCCATTATTAATTAGATAATTGTAGACTTCCTTAGCCCTATTTTCAGAGAGTTTCTCGTTAAATTTGCTTTCTCCACTGCTATCGGTATGTCCTTGAATTTCAATGCTAATTTTATCGTTTGAAGTTAAAAAGTCGAGCAGTAAATTTAACTCAGCCATTGAAGTTGGCAACAATTCGAATTTGTTTGATTCGAAGAAAATATTAGAAAGGGCAGCATTCGCCCCTAATTTTATTTTATCCAAATAAAGTGCTACTTCAAATGGCTTATTCGTTTCCGAAACCTCTTTTAAATCGTAATGCCTCGAATAAAATAAATAGCCTGGAGCATCAACATCAAACGAATAGGTAGTTCCTATTGGTAACACCGTTAAAAAATCACCGGTTTCGGCCGAGGTAATATCATTAAATAGCGCCAAATCAGTTTTTAAATCGATTACCACAATGCTAGCTTCCAAAAGTTCATTCGTTTCTTTATCCCTAACTACGCCTTTCACATAGGTAACTGGCATGGGTTTAGCGATTTCTGGTAATTTAAAGCGATAAATATCGAGTTCGCCAAAGCCACCTTCTAAATTCGAAGAAAATAGTCCCTCTGTTCCATCGGCACTTACAATTAAGCCGGTTTCTTCATTAAAAGTATTAATTGGATACCCCAAATTTTGTGGATTGCTCCACTTATCATTTTCTAATTTGCTAAAGAAAATATCCTTATTTCCCATTCCTGGCCAGCCATCCGACGAAAAATATAAGGTTTTACCGTCTGAATGCATAAAAGGCGTACTTTCGTCGAATGGGGTATTAATTGCTGGACCTAAGTTAACTGGCAGATTCCATCTCGATTCATCATTTAAAGTACTTTTCCAAATGTCGTATCCTCCGATACCTCCAGGTCTATTGCTTACAAAGTAAAGTGTATTCCCGTCTGGACTAATCGATGGCTGCGATTCCCAGTACTCTGAGTTAATGGTTGTGCCTAAATTGATGGCCTTTCCCCATTTATTTCCTTCCTTGCGAGATAAATAGATATCACAGCGACCTAAACCATCAGGGCGATTGCAACCTGTGAAAAACAAGTATTTTCCATCTGGGGAAATAGACTGTGCACCTTCATTAAACATCGGTGTGTTGATGTTTGAACTAAGTGGTTCTGCTTTTTGCCATTTTCCATCTTTCTTTTTTGAGGTATAGAAATCTTCGTTTCCCTGTACTACTCTCGAGAAAATGATCGTTTCCCCATCGGCTGTTAACGCTGGAAAATAATCGCGATATTCACTATTTACGTTAAAACCCATGTTTATAGGTTCGTAATTTGTAGGTGATTTTATAGCGTTGATCGCAAAATCACAATCTAGCAGGTACTTCTTAGTTTTTAACAGAAAATCGGCATCCTGACCTTGATATTTTGACTGAAATTCCAATAAACTTGCTTTTGCTTCTCCGTAATTACCAATTAGTAGTTCACTTTCTGCTAACACAAAGTAAATTCGAGTTTCTACAGTAACATGTGCAGATAAAATGGCTTTTTTATAATTTTCAATTGCTTTTGGGAACTGCCTAATTTTTCGATATACATCACCAAGTTGGATGTAAGCTGCTTGAAACTTCGGATCGGCTTTAATGGCTTGATCTAAATATTTAATTCCTTCATCGTACGCACTTTGCCGTAAAAACTGCTGCGCATCTTCATAGCTTTCCTGAGCTCTCTTTATGGTTGAATTTTGAGCGTTTGCTTGAAGTGTAATGCAAAACAAAAGAAATACGAAAAATTTATTCATTATAGTCTTTCAACGCTTATCGATGAACTAATGTAGATAAATTTTAAGGAATATTTAAGAATTTATGCGTTTGCAGGGAGATTTCCCACTTCGGATTTGCCATTACGTACTCTACAATTAATGGCGTTATTTCTTTTGCCTTCGACCATTCGGGCTGCAAATACAGTTTACAAGTTGGCGAAACCGATTCTGCATACTTTTCTGCCCATTCAAAATCACTTTTATTAAATACGATCACTTTTAGTTCATTTGCAAAAGGAGTGATGTCGGGCCGGGGTGCCTTAAATTTTTTAGGCGATAAGCAAATCCAATCCCATGTGCCCGAAAGGGGGTAAGCACCTGAAGTTTCAATAAAGGTTAATATATTTTTTGCTTGCAACTTCTGCGTGAGATAATCCAAATTGTATATTAAAGGTTCGCCACCAGTTACCACAACCGCTTTGCCAGGAAAAGAATCAGCTTTTTCTACGATATCGTCTACCGAAGTAAGCGCATGCAATTCTGCATCCCAACTTTCTTTTACATCACACCAGTGACAGCCCACATCGCAGCCCCCTAAACGGACAAAGTATGCCGCTTTACCGGTATTAAATCCTTCTCCCTGTATCGTATAAAATTCTTCCATCAACGGAAGCAATGTGCCATTCTCTGGTATTATATGTGCCATAAACTAATTCACAAAGATACTAAAATGTAGGGGTATATAGTGATATTGTGTATCTTGCTTGCTAATATTTGACGGTTAATTGATCATGAAGTGGTTCAAAATTGATGTTGCTATACCTGACGATGAATTTGTAGGTCAGGTTTTTATAAATGGAAAGAAACTATGTTTGGTAAAAAGTCAAGATAAAATTCATGTTATACAAAATACCTGCCCACATGCAGGTGGCCTATTAAGTGGAGGATGGTGTAAGGAAGGACATATCGTTTGCCCGGTTCATCGCTGGGAATATAGCTTAGCAACGGGTAGGGGTGCCGAGGGACAAGGAGATTACATCACCATTTACCCTACAGAAATAAGAGAAGATGGTATTTATGTAGGCTTTAAGGAAGCGCTTTGGAAGCGCTTTTTTAAATAATTTAACCTCGCAGGTTCGGAACCTGCGAGGTTAAATTTCAGCTATAAATCTCTTTCTTCGCAGAAGCTAAGGTGTTTTTTAAGAGACCCACGATAGTCATCAAACCAACGCCACCTGGTACAGGAGTAATCCACGACGATTTTGGGCCCACATTATCAAAGTCTACATCACCATATAATTTGTAACCTGATTTAGTTTCAGTAGATGTTTCTCTATTTATACCAACATCAATAATAATTGCGCCTGGTTTTACCATATCTGCAGTTACGAAATTTTTACGCCCAATGGCTGCAACGATAATATCGGCCTGTAAAACCATTTCTTTCAAATTATGCGTTTTACTGTGGGTTAATGTTACGGTGCAATTACCCGGATTTGCATTTCGTGCCATTAAAATACTCATCGGACTTCCTACAATATTACTACGCCCAACCACCACACAATGTTTACCAGTGGTATCAATATCATAAGCTTTAAGCATCAAAAGAATACCGTATGGAGTTGCCGGAATGAAGCATGGTAAATTACGCATCATCCTGCCCAAGTTTACTGGGTGAAAGCCATCAACATCTTTGCGATAATCTATGGCTTCAGTAACTTTTTCGGGATCGATATGCTTTGGTAAGGGTAATTGTACAATTAATCCATCAACACCCGCATCTTGGTTAACTTCTTCAATTTTAGCCAAAAGTTCAGCTTCAGTTACAGATATGTCGTATCTAATTAAAGAAGATAGAAAACCTACTTTTTCGCAGTTTTTCATTTTGCTGGCTACATACGTTTCGCTTCCTCCATCATTACCAACCAATATGGCAACTAAATGGGGCTTACGGCCATTTTCTCTTAAAAATGCTGCTGCTTCTTCAGCAATTTCAGTTTTTATCTTTTCTGAAGCGAATTTTCCGTCGAGTAGGTTCATTTAGGTTTAGTCTAATTTTAATACCGCCATAAAAGCTGTCTGGGGAATTTCAACATTTCCTACTTGGCGCATACGTTTTTTACCTTTTTTCTGTTTTTCGAGTAGTTTTCGTTTACGCGAAATATCTCCACCATAACATTTGGCCGTTACATCTTTGCGCAACGCACTTAAAGTTTCGCGGGCAATTACTTTTGCGCCAATAGAAGCTTGGATTTTAATCTCGAATTGCTGACGAGGAATTAATTCCCTTAATTTCTCGCAGATTTTTTTACCAAAATCATACGCATTGCTTCTGTGAATTAAAGACGATAAAGCATCTACTGGTTCTTCATTCAATAACAGATCCAAGCGTACTAAATCAGATTTACGGTAACCGATCTGATGATAATCAAATGAAGCATATCCTTTAGAGAGGGTTTTTAACTTGTCATAAAAGTCGAATACAATCTCGCCCATAGGCATTTCAAAAACCAATTCAACACGGTCAGATGTTAAATAAGATTGATTTGTAATCGTTCCTCTTTTTTGAATACAAAGCGACATAATTGGGCCAACAAAATCTGCCTTGGTAATAATATTCGCTTTGATAAATGGCTCTTCAACCGAATCTAACTTACTAGGATCAGGTAAATCAGATGGGTTGTTAACGGTAATTTCGTCACCTTTAGTGGTATAAGCTATATAAGATACGTTGGGAACAGTGGTAATCACGGTCATGTCGAACTCGCGCTCTAAACGCTCTTGGATAATCTCCATGTGCAACATGCCCAAAAATCCGCATCTAAAGCCAAAGCCTAGTGCCGCTGAACTTTCTGGTTCGAAAACAATCGAAGCATCGTTTAATTGCAGCTTGTGCATGGCTTCTCTCAATTCTTCAAACTCATCGGTATCTACCGGATAGATACCTGCAAATACCATGGGTTTCACTTCTTCAAAACCTTGGATAGCCTCTAATGAGGGTCTACCAACCGTGGTAATGGTATCGCCAACCTTCACCTCTCGGGCTTCTTTAATGCCTGAAATAATATAACCTACATCACCGGTTTTAACAATGTTTCGGGGCGACATGTCTAATTTTAAAATTCCAACCTCGTCTGCCAAATACTCTTTACCCGTATTAATAAATTTAACTTTATCCCCTTTTTTTATTTCGCCATTTACTACCTTATAATAGGCAATAATTCCTCTAAAGGAATTAAAAACACTATCAAAAATTAAGGCTTGTAATGGAGCTTCTGGATCGCCAACTGGCGATGGAACACGATCTACAATGGCTTGTAAAATTTCGGGTATACCCATTCCGGTTTTACCCGAAGCTGGGATAATTTCTTCTCGCTTACAACCAATTAAATCGATTATTTGATCTTTTACTTCCTCAGGCATTGCACCTGGTAAATCCATCTTATTTAAGATAGGAATAATCTCCAAATCGTGCTCTAAAGCTAAATAAAGATTAGAAATGGTTTGAGCCTGAATGCCTTGAGATGCATCAACAATTAATAAAGCACCTTCGCAAGCCGCAATAGAACGCGAAACTTCGTAAGAAAAATCGACGTGCCCAGGTGTATCAATTAAGTTAAACACATATTCTTGCCCGTCTATGGCATAGTTCATTTGAATAGCGTGACTTTTAATGGTAATCCCACGTTCTCGCTCTAAATCCATATTATCAAGCAATTGTGCTTGGGCTTCGCGTTTCGAAATGGTGGCGGTATATTCTAATAACCTATCGGCCAAGGTGCTTTTGCCGTGGTCTATATGTGCAATAATGCAAAAATTACGTATGTGCTTCATCTTTGGTGCAAAGATAGGTTTTTTACAGTAAGATGGAAAGCGGAAAATAGAAGAGCAAATAGAAACATTATTTACAACAATAAAAGATTTATAAGTGGTATTAATTGCGATGAAGATGACCTATTAAAATAAAAAACGATGTCGAAATTTTTAGCAATTTCCCCAATAGCAACGATTTCGGCAATATTCTCTGTTTTATTTTGCGAAAATGCTTGAGGTGTAAGGAATATACTTAAAAAAATAAAAGATATAGTCCTAAAGTTAGTTAACCCCATTCCATTTAATGGTTAACGGACAAGAAGAAAATCAGAAGATCAAACGTTAGAAATGATATAATTTAGGGTGTTTTTACGGTAAAAATATGGGGATTTTCCCGTTGCTATTCTGCTTTTAAAAGTCTAACTTTAATTTTAAGTTAATAAAATATCGCTCCTAAATAGAAATCACTAAGCAAATCTTAATCTATTTAACCTATGAAGAACATAAAATTAATGACATCGTTAGCGATGCTCTTGCTATTCCCATTGATTAGCAATGGCCAAACCATGCAAGAGGTAGAATTGAATAAAATCGCACAGGTTTCTCCAGATGCCGCTGCCTTGGGGAAGTACGGTGAATATCCTGTGGGGCTGTATACGGGAATTCCGAGTATCAATATTCCCTTTTATGAAATAAATAGTGGAAGAATAAAAATTCCAATTGGTATTTCGTACAATGCGGGTGGTATTAAGGTTGAAGAGATTGCCTCGTCTGTTGGTTTGGGCTGGGCGTTAAATGCAGGAGGTGTGATTACGAGGTCGGTTAGGGGGGCTCCAGATGAAATCGCTCCGCCAGGTGAGGCGAGTTTCTTTAGTACTACAAAAACGGTAGACAGCATGAAAACGCTGATTAACACAGCTGCGCCAGGGGTAGGTGATATGTTAAAGAAAATAGTTGGTTCAAAATTAGATGCAGAACCCGATATTTTCTATTTCAATTTTGGAGGGCAATCTGGTAAATTTATGTATCATCAAAATGATGGAAAGTTCTACAGCCTTCCCTTCAGTAAATTAAAAATAGAATTCACCGCTTCTTTTGGAGGCGTAACCTCTTTTACCATAACCGACGAAAATGGCATCATTTACACCTTTGGGGAAATGGAAATTAGCACCAGGGGTATTACTGCTACGGTAAGTACCACAACTGCTTGGTACCTAAGTACAATTGTAGACCCATTAACAAGTAGAACGGTTAGTTTTTCGTATAACCACAACGTAATTAGTTACCAAACCTTTAGCTCGGTGGCCCATTATTATAACCCAGCAATAAGTGAAGAGATTAGTCATAAACAAAATATAGACCATAGCATTACCAAAATCAACGAAATCAATTTTAATACAGGAAAAGTAAAATTTTTTAGAAACCTTTCTAGGTGTGATCTGCCTGGCGACTCTGCGGTAACTGAAGTTAAAGTGTACGACATCGACAACCAGTTGATTAAAGATTTTGATTTGAACTACGAATATTTCTATAATGGCGGCTCTACTACTACATGTATTTCTCCAACAGCTGCTTACGAAGCTAGGTTAAAGCTATTGTCGGTAAGTGAGTACTCGGTTGATGGAAACCATAACCACCCTGAAACGCATGCTTTTGAGTATAATTCTGGCTTAACTTCTAGACTATCGTTTGGACAAGATCATTGGGGATATTATAATGGTGCAGATGGGAATAGTAATTTATATCCACCAATGCAATATGTGATTTCTTCGGGTTCAGTTGTTAATTTACCCGGTGGTTATAGAGAAGTTAATCCAACCTATGCCATAGCTGGTAGCCTTAATAAAATTACCTATCCAACTAAAGGGTATACCACATTTGAGTTAGAGAGTAACACATCGAGCTCATTAGAAGCACCCATAATCCCCAAACCAACGGGTATCGATATCCCTATTGGATCTTCAGATTATGCCGAAGGAGAATTTACAATGCTTGGTAATTGTAACGGAATTATTAACGTATCCGTTTTAGGTTTCGACCCCTTCTATCTTCCAGGTGGATACCCTGGCTTATGGATCAAGGTGAGTTATGAAAATACAGATACACATGCTACAGGTACTATTTATTGGGTAGGCGACGGACGGCCAGATACCCTAGATCCCCTTTCGTTTGCATTACCGAATGGGAATTATAAAATCATTATCGACTGCGTTGGAAACCCTTACCCCGATTCATACCAAAATACTTACGTTCATCTTACTTGGGATAGTTGTTTGCCCATTACGGATATGGAGGCTAATAATAGGCCAGTAGGAGGCATTCGGATAAAGAAAATCAAAAATTACGATGAGAATAATAGTCTCACCACGATGAAGTATTACAAATATGTAAAAGAAGAAAACCAAGCTTTCTCTAGTGGTCAATCACGTTTTTATCCTCGCTACTTTAGCTACGTTAGCTATACGCCAGATGTGACTTCGGTTGAACCTAAGTTGTGTATAAAACGATCTTCGCAGTCTAATTACCCCTTAGTTGATGATATTGGTAAAAGTGTTGGTTATAGTAATGTAATTGAATTAAATGGTGAAGATGATACGAATGGATATACACAATATAAATTTACTAATTATAGTGAGTATCCCGATATCGAAATGATGAACCTTAGTTCGAGCTTACCGGTTAGTTTTCAATGGCAACGTGGTTTGGAAACCGAACGCAAAGTTTTTAAGTTTAATGGTAGCAGCAATGAACTTATACAGTCTGTGGTAAATGAATATGATACCACTTTGCTGGGTAACCAAAAGAAAACCTTTGAAGGCATTAGAGGTATATTTAAATACACTTACGATGATGTAGATGTAGATTGGCCTGGAGAAGATTATTATTTTTTGGGTGCTATCGCTACAAATTATGAATATTACCCTGCTTTTTCTGATTTTATATACCTTAAGAAAACAACAAGTAGAACTTATAATGGTGGCAATTATGTTGAAACGATTAAAAATTACACCTACAATACTAGAAATCTTAAACCGACAGTCGAAACCCTTTCTACAAGCGATGGACAGCAGCTCGGCGTAGTTACCAAGTATCCATTAGATTATACGGTTACGGGCGCTACCCATCCCGATAGCCAATCGATTTTGAAACTACAAGACTTAAATACGGTTAATTTACCAATAGAGCAGTATAGTTATAAAGTATTGCCGAGTACAGATAAGCGATTAACCGGGGCAAATTATTACTCGTACCGATCTGATTATGGCTTGTTGGACAGCATTTTCTCCTATAACCTACCGAATTCGGCGGTATTAAATTATAGTGGTTTAACTGCAACAGCAAGTACATTTAGTAAAGCAGCCGCATACGAGCCGAACGTTATTTTTAATGAATACGATATTTATAATAATGGGGTGAACCTGCTGCAACAAAAGAAAGCAGACGGGCCAACATTGTCTTATTTGTACGATTATAGTTTTGCTTATCCAGTTGCAGAAGTATCTGGTGCGGTTCAAAACGATATTGCCTACACCTCTTTCGAAGCGCAAGGAAAAGGCAATTGGATTTATAGTGGAACTAGCGTTGTTGATGCTACAGCACCAACTGGAAAATATGCCTATAGTTTAACACCTTCAACAACCGTAGTTAAAACGGGTTTAAGCTCAGGTACTACTTATTTATTATCCTACTGGGCAAAAAATAGTTCATCAGCTACGCTCAGTGGAACAACAGCCACTATTGTAGATGCGAAAAATGGTTGGAGCCGATACGAATGCTTTGTAACCGGAGTAACAGCTGTAACCCTTTCGGGAACGGTAGCTATTGATGAACTACGACTCCATCCAAAAGGGACGCTAATGACAACTTCTACCTATAATCCATTAGTAGGGATAAGCAGTAAAACAGATGCTAAAGGGATGACTACGTACTACGAATACGACGAACATAAGCGACTAAGCGTAATTAAAGATCAAAATGGCAACATTTTGAAAACCTATACCTATCACTTTAAACCTTAAAAGCGAAGCAGATGAAATTCAATATATATATAAGTCTCTTGGCCTTATGGTTAACTGGCTTAAATGTAGCGGCACAAAGCCCTACCAGTAGCAAAAATTATATACTCGAAACCACTGTTAAAGCGGGCAATAAAAAAACAACTTCAGCATTGGTGGGCCTCCCGGTCGATTCGGCCAACCGTATGATCAATTATTTCGACGGTTTGGGGAGACCTATCCAAAGCGTACAATGGCAAGGGAGTCCGTTACAAAAAGACCTTGTACAACACTTTGCTTACGATGCCTTTGGTAGAGAAGAAAAGAAATACCAGCCTTATGCCGAGCAAAGTAGCGCTGATGCCAGTTTTAAAACCTCCGTAACCACTAATCTAGCTAATTTTTATAGCACAGGAAGTAGCTGGGATGCTAACATCGCAAAAACGCTATATCCATTTAGCCAAACGGTGTTCGAGAAATCACCATTAAACCGGGTACTTGAACAAGGCGCACCAGGTGCCATATGGCAACCTGCAGGTAGTAGAACCAGCAGTGCTGGAAGAACATTAGTTCAGGCTTACGAAAGTAACCTCGCTAGCGAAGTTCGATTGTGGGTGGTAGATGCCAGTGGCGCGTCTGGTAGCGGCTATTATCCTTCAGGAAAATTGTACAAAACCATTAGTAAAGACGAGAACTGGACCACCGGAAAGATCGGTACCAGCGAAGAATTTAAAGATATGGAAGGTAGGGTAGTGCTTAAACGGGTTTGGGAAACCGAAAGCCTTTCCCTGGATACGTATTATGTGTACGACGACCTTGGGCTGTTGCGCTATGTAATTCCGCCTGCGGTAACGGTTACCAGTTTTATCGAGGCGGATGCGGTATTCGACCAGTATATCTACGGTTACCATTACGATGGGCGCAAGCGGCTTATCGAGAAGAAGATCCCCGGCAAGGGTTGGGAATATATGGTGTACAACCGGCTTGATCAGGCTATCCTTACCCAGGATGCCAACCAGCGTGGCAATTACCAGTGGACCTTTACCAAGTACGATTCCATGGGCAGGACGGTGCTCACCGGATTTTACCAGGATGCTTCATCCCGTGCCACCCTGCAGACAAGTATATCTGCCATCACCTCCCCACTTTGGGAGATACGGGATAATGGTATAGCTACGGGCTATAGCAATGTGTCGTACCCCACTACTTCGATAACCGCTTATTTAACGGCGAGTTTTTACGATGATTATGATTTTCTGGGGATTGGGGCTGCCATACCTCCCTCTGTGCTGGTGAGTGCAAAGGTTAAGGGGCTGCTTACCGGCACCAGGGTTTACCAGAGCGATGGCACAGTGCCTCGTTGGACTGTCTATTACTACGATGGAGAGGGCCGTGCACGAGAAACTGTTGCCGAGAACCATTTGGGCGGTGCCGACCGTACCGAGAGCACCTACAACTTTGCCGGCGAGCTAACGGCAAGCTTGCGAACCCATGTAGCGTTGGGCAGTACCACCACCATTTCCACTGCCTATGTTTACGATCACGCCGGTCGCAGGTTGAATGCCAAGGAGAACATCAACAGCCATGGAGAGGTGGTGTTGAACAAGCTCAGCTACGATGAGATCGGGCAGCTGAAACAGAAACAGCTGCACAGTGAAGATTCCGGAGTCAGCTACCTGCAAAGCACGAAATATGCCCGCAATGAACGAGGCTGGCTAAAGAGCAGTATCAGCAATGAGTTCGGTATGAAACTGGGCTATGATACCTTAAGCTACCCACAGTACAACGGCAACATCAGCGCACAACTATGGGGTACGGCGGGCAGCTATCCCAACCGCTTCGATTATACCTACGACAGGCTTAACCGGTTGACCAGCGGCATCAGTACGGGCATTGCCATGAGCGAGGTGATTACCTATGATGTGATGGGCAATATGACCACCCTGTCACGCGACGGGGGCACGGCACATCCGTATTTTTATACGGGCAACCGGCTCAACCATGTCGATGCGGTTACCAATCCCTATTCGTACGACCAGAACGGGAATACCACCATCGATGGGCGGATGAACCTTACCCAGACCTATACCCATCTGAACCAGCTTAAGCATGCCACCACCACGGGACTGAACGTATACTATACCTATAATGCCCTTGGCACCAAGCTGAGGCGCGAGGTGTTGACTACCGGGAGTGTGATAACCGATTATGTGGACGGGATCCAATATACCAATGGAGCGATAGACTTTATCCGGACCGAAGAGGGTAGGGCAAGGAACAGCAGTGGTACCTATGTTTA
The DNA here is from genome assembly GCF_037482965.1 of Pedobacter anseongensis. Taxonomy (NCBI): domain Bacteria; kingdom Pseudomonadati; phylum Bacteroidota; class Sphingobacteriia; order Sphingobacteriales; family Sphingobacteriaceae; genus Pedobacter; species Pedobacter anseongensis. Next base: position 535,934 of record NZ_JBBHKB010000004.1, read on the forward strand.
CGAATACGACCTGACCGACCACCTGGGCAATGTGCGGTACACTTTCGATAAGAACGCAGGGGTGTTGCGGAAGCTTCAGGCCGACGACTATTACCCTTTTGGCTTAAGAAAAGTTGCAACTGTTGGCAATAATGATTATCTTTATAACAGCAAGGAGTTGCAAACGGAGCTTGGGAAGTATGATTATAGCGCAAGGTTCTATGATCCAATAATTGGTAGGTGGAACAGCGTAGATCCGATGGCGGAGAAGATGATGAGTTGGTCACCATATACGTATGCATTCAATAATCCTATAAGGTTTATTGATGTTGGGGGTGAATATCCATGGCCTGTTACCGTTAGGTCGTTTATTTCTACACCAACTACTGCAGGGGGTCGATTTTATGGGGATGGAAGAGGGCCCTCATTTGTTGGGACTTCACGGGTAGAATCATCCTTTATTGTAGATCCTACTCAGGGTAATGTTTCGCAACCTATATCACGTAGTGATCCTACGATCTTTTACGGTATGGGTATGACTGGGCAATTAGGATACCTACCTCCAGATGTGGGAGTCGGTACTCCTTCCGGTTCGAACGATAACATGAGATTTTCAAATGGAACAGCCTCATTTGACTTTAGCCATACAGGAAAAGATCCCCTTACTCCGGGATTTCTTACTCCGGCATTAGATGTGCAGGCTGGTCTTACTTTAAAGGAAAATTTAGAGAAAGGTATATTGTCAATTAGCGGTTCATTTACAGGAGATACTTTCCCAAGCACAGAAGCTTTTATTACTGATCAATCAGGTAAAGGCAAATTGTTTTTGGGAGCTCAAATGGAAAAAGGGGGCATAAAAGATTTGTTTTTCAATAATAAGAAGCCAATGTTCAAAGTGAATATGCAGATTTACTTTGATAAGGATGGTAACTTTACGGGTGTTCGACAAGGGAAGACTAATTATACTGTGGATGAATGGAATAAGAAAGTACAGGAGGAATTTAACAGATGAAAACATTAGGTTTATTATTGGTAGCTTTTATCTTACTAGGCTGTGACAAAGGTGAGAAAGAAATAGTTGTTGTTCCTCGAAATTACACGGGCCTTATTCTGATCATTTATGATCAGCCCAATGGTGCAGATCCTGTTTTTCAAGATGGGAAACGGGTGTATGAAATACCTTCAAACGGTATCTTAAAAACTAAATTTTCACCCAATCCGGGATGGATAGGACTTACAGAGTTCTATTATGAAAGTATTTCGCCTGAAAATAAAATACTCTTTAAACTAGATCCAAGAATTATACCCGCAGACACCGTTGTAGCAAGTGGTGGTACAGCCGGCAGTATAAAAAAGGAAGCGGGAGGAAAAGAATATATAAGATTCTTGGAGTATTATGTCGGTAATAAAGATCAGATAAGTGTTGCTCGGGAGCAAGTTCCGAAATTGGATATAATTAAACTGGCACAGTAACTAATAAAGCCCAATCAATCCAATGCGTTATACCGATCCTGACGGGAACGCGCCAACTGATATTATTTTAAGAGGAGCGGGAAACTCCAGTGTAACGATAAAGACAGAACTTATCGATATAGAAGTTAATGCCAGTTCTTTAGGAGTTAATTTTGGAGGTAATTATACACTACAGGGGGATGATATTTTACAAGCTGGTTTAGATGTCGTAGGTATATTTGATCCAACAGGTATCGCAGATGGTGTCAATGCTGGTATTTCTGCTAAAAAAGGTGATTGGTTAAATGCAGGAATAAGTGCCATGGGTGTTATCCCGCTGGCAGGAGATTTGGCAAAAGCAGGTAAAATTGAGAAAGATGTAAAAATTATCAGTAATGCTGTTGAGGCTGTAAAAACTGAAGCTAAGGTAGAGAAGTCTATTGTGAAGTCAGCTGAAGCAGGTTCTCAAAAGCTATCAAAAGTTGAGAAAAGCAAGACAGTAGAAAATATCGGCGACAAGTTTACAAAGAAAACCGAAGTAAGGCCAGGTAAAGGCCCTGGTCAATCAAGAGCTGAATATAGTACGTATAAAAATAAAGAAGGTAAGACTGTAAAGACTTACAAAGATAGTTATGATAGAGGTAATAAATATCAGGGTCGTAAGCCTTTAAGAGGCGGCCCAGAGGGCAGAGAACAATAAAATGATAAATATGAAGCTAAGTCAATTAAGATCTTTTTTGGAACAAAAACTTGGAATCGAAAACTTTAGAAAAGGTATTGACAAAGAAGTTACAGGATATAAAAATCAGCTTTCAAAAAAAGGGGCTAGTTCGGAGGTTCTGTTAGAAGCCGACATTGATTTGTATTTAACTAAGGCACACATGTCGGAATTATGTAGTCATTATTTAAATGATGAATTATCAGAGTATGAGGTATATTATATAATAGATGCTTTATTATTATCTGAAAACGTATCTTTTGAAAACGAGAAGCTTTTAGAACTTACGGAAACAATGACAGACCCACCCGTAAACGGAGCTGTGACTAAGTCAGTGGCGAAAGAAGTTCTTGATTATTGTTTATCTTAAATTATTAGCAGGAGCTTTGCTGATAAAGCAATAGGCTGCATATCTATTTATGCAGCCTATTGTTGTTTTTATACCTGCAAGTTGTGTTTTTGTACGTACATCCCGCCTTCGGCTGGACTGACGTATAAAACTATCTTGCCTTCGCTTGGGGGCGAAGGAAGAAAACCCTGCGCAACTTAGGGTTTTACTGCAATGGCGGAGCTTGTGCTACTTAAAGGGCGAAGGCTTTTTTTGTTTTTTTATAGGCCAGTGCCATATCGATCAGGTAATAGACTTTATCCTTTTCTTCACTGGGCAGGGCTTCAATGGAGTTGCTACCTTTGAGTAGGGACATTTATAGAGCAGCTTCTCTTTCTTTCTCTTCATCATCTGTTCATCTTGAACTGGGGCCAAGTAACCTGGTGATGAATGTCTTCTTTTTCTATTGTACCAGACCCCGATAGAGTCGAATATTTCCAGTGTTGTGTGCCCCTGTTTCAAATTTTATATGGTAGACCATTTCTGTTTTTAAGGTCTTGAAAAAAAATCTGCTCATTCGCTGTAAACAGGCAATCCCTTAAAGCAATTGCCGAACTCGTGACGGGCATATAGGATTCTCCCAGCTTATCGCTTAATCCCTTTCTTAATTCCGCGTTAGTGATGGCAGCGGCATCCTTTTGGCAAGGAAATTTTGATCTTTGACAAGAGTTTATCGCCAAAAGATACAGCGAACAGCACGCCCGAACGCCCAGATCATCAAAACAACCACCACCACCATTGCCAATGGCTATGTTTACGACCATGCCGGGCGCAGGCTGAATGCCAAAGAGAACATCAACAGCCAGGGAGAGGTGGTACTGAACAAACTGGGCTATAACGAGATCGGTCAGTTAAAGCAAAAGCAGCTGCATAGTACCGATGGAGGATCTACCTACCTGCAGCTTACCAAATATGCCTATAACGAAAGGGCATGGCTAAAGGGCAGTATCAGTAGCGAGTTCGGTATGAAACTGGGCTATGATACCTTAAGCTACCCACAGTACAACGGCAACATCAGCGCACAACTATGGGGTACGGCGGGCAGCTATCCCAACCGCTTCGATTATACCTACGATAGGCTGAACCGCTTAACCGAGGGCAGCAGTACCGGTATAGCGATGAGCGAGGTGATTACCTATGATGTGATGGGCAATATGACCACCCTGTCGCGCGACGGGGGCACGGCACATCCGTATTTTTATACGGGCAACCGGCTCAACCATGTCGATGCGGTTACCAATCCCTATTCGTACGACCAGAACGGGAATACCACCATCGATGGGCGGATGAACCTTACCCAGACCTATACCCATCTGAACCAGCTTAAGCATGCCAACACCACGGGACTGAACGTATACTATACCTATAATGCCCTTGGCACCAAGCTGAGGCGCGAGGTGCTGACTGCCGGGAGTGTGGTAACCGATTATGTGGACGGGATCCAATATACCAATGGAGCGATAGACTTTATCCGGACCGAAGAGGGCAGGGCAAGGAACAGCAGTGGTACCTATGTTTACGAATACGACCTGACCGACCACTTGGGCAATGTACGCTATAGTTTCGATAAGAACGCAGGGGTGTTGCGGAAGCTTCAGGCCGACGACTATTACCCTTTTGGCTTAAGAAAAGTTGCAACTGTTGGCAATAATGATTATCTTTATAACAGTAAGGAGTTGCAAACGGAGCTTGGGAAGTATGATTACGGGGCAAGGATATATGATCCGGTGATAGGAAGGTGGAATGTGGTTGACCCTTTGGCGGAGAAGTTCTACAGCGTGAGCCCGTACAACTATACCGACAACAATCGTGTGAACAACATCGACCCGAACGGGATGGAGACCTATTATGGACAGGAAGCACAGGATATGTTCCGGCAGATACAAAATAATTTAGTAGGTGGAGGAGATGGTCCAGGTCCAAAGAAGCAAAACAAACCTAAAAAGAAGGAAAGTGGAACTGAAGCTGCAAAAAAGGTTTTAAAGGATAATTGGTTTTTAAGGATATTTGCTGGAAGAGAGGTAATGAACGCTGGGAGGGCATTGGATGCCTATGATGAAGAGGGTTGGCTAGGATATATAAATACGTCAATCTCTAATGCCCATAAGGAGATTGGGTTTGATTTTGGTAATGGTCAGTATGTTAATCCTTGGGCTAGAACGGCTATGGGCTTTCAAAACTATACTTTTACCCAGACAGCGAAAGATGGGAACTTATTGCTATATTCAACAAAGATTGGGAATGATGTCATAGAATTTGGTGGCGACTTCTCAAAATCAAAGGGTGTGTTGACGATAGGTAACTTTGATATTGATGGTAACCTAAATAATAAGCTTGGCTTTAAAGCATTATCCGACATCATAAAAGCATTTGGTAAGAGTCAAGGTGTAGAGAAGGTTATAATCCAAGGTGCGAAAAGAACCACTGGTGCGAATCCGGGCAAAGTTCCTTCTCCACTAACGTTTAACATAGATAAATAGCAATGGCAAAAATAATTTTCTACGGATGGGAGGTTGGTATGCGAAAAATACCATTTATACATCTTTTGCAAGATAAAGCGGGCCTATCATTAGGCGAGGCTAAAAAAATGAAAGACAGATTAGTAGATAATGATGAAACGGTTGAACTTTTTGTTGAAGATGATCTGCTTGCCAAAGAAATTCTAGAAGAAGCCTTGAAATTGAAAGTGAAGGGGAAAATTGAATAGTCTTTGATATTACAAAATGAAGCCCGAACTTTCAAGTTCGGGCCTTGCTGTTTGATAAAGTTAATCTTCTTTCCTTTTCTCGAAGTCAATGGTTAGCCTGTTGGTTTCCACGGTAACGAGCACTTCGTCTCCGATGTCGAAGCCGGAGCTCCGGAGCCATTCCCCCTGGAGCATGATGAGCGGAACCGTGCCACCATCCGAGGGTGGCCACTTGTAGTAGACCTTCAGCCTGGAGTTGCAATTGGAGTTGCTACCTTTGAGTAGGGACATTTTAGGCAGCTTCTCTTTCTTTCTCTCCATCATCTATTGAACTTGAACTGGGGCCAAGTAACCTGACGATGAATATCTTCTTTTTCTATTGTACCAGACCCCGATATAGTCGAATATTTGCAGTTTTGCCTGTGTCTTTGTTTCAAATTTTCTATGGTACACCATTTCTGTTTCTAAGGTTTTGAAAAAAATTCTGCCCATTCGCTGTAAACAGGCAATCCCTTAAAGCAATTGTAGAACTCGTGACCGGCACACAGGATTTCCCAAACTTATCGGCTTATATCCCTTCTTAATTCAGCGTTAGTGATGGCAGCGGCATCCTTTTGGCAATAGAACACATTTTCTGGTAGAAAAATTATGCCAAAAGATACAGCGAACAGCACGCCCTAACGCCCAAATAAACCAAAGACGAGAACTGTACCACTGGAAAGATCGGTACCAGCGAAGAATTCAAGGATATGGAAGATAGGGTAGTGCTTAAACGGGTTGGAATTGCAATTGGAATTCCACTGGGCTACGATGCCTTGAGCAATTCACAGTGCAAACTTATTTCACCGTAATCTCATCAAAAAAGCTATGTGCTAAACCACCAGAACCTTCATGCCAGGCAGGAAGCACACCGTAGTTTTTAGCTATTATTTTAATATACCTGCAATCTGAATTTACTTTTACGCCTAACTCTTTAATTTGAACAGCATAATCTTTCGCTTCTACTGGTGCTTTAACGTTTCCTATTAACTTAAAGTTCATATCCGCTCCAGCTGCATAAAACTCAGTATCTGGCGGAAAAACTATCCAAGCCTGCGTATCTTGCAAAGCACCAATGCTAACCGTATTTACGTTTTGCATTTTCCCTAAATCTAAAATCGCTTCGAAATCTTTGCCCCAAAAGCCTTGCCAGCGATTCCCAACCCGCCAATTCAGTGTGCCCCTAACTCCATCAATTAGACCTTCGTTTCCCCCGGCCGTAAAGCTCTTATTAATTTCACTGTTAATTTTTATTGTATAATTATTCGTTATTTTCTGATAAGTTGCACTACTTACATAACTCGTTATATAGCCATTTTTATAAGCAATCGCCTTAATGGTAACCGCATCACTAATAGTGAATGACTTAACATAGGCAAAGCTCTTTTCATTTGGTGATGAACCATCTAGTGTATAGTAAATTTCTGTTCCAGGTAAGGCAGAACTAAGCGAAATTTCGGCACTCGTTTTAAACGTTTCTTGCGGACCGTCTATAATTGGATTTGGAACAATTAAGTTTTCGGTGATTTTCATCACTGGTTTCTGTAAAGTGCTCAAATATTTCAGATCTGGCGTAGCCGATAAAGCGAAGGTTAAGTTTGCTCCATTTGCCAAATCAGAAAAACCTAAAAATAATTTTTTATAAGACTTATCGTTCAATGTAATTCCTTTTATATAATAATTTGTTTCTGTTTTAGCAGGAGCATAAATCATCACTTTCTTTCCATTCTCTAAACTAATCGTCATTTTTTTAAACCAAGGTGTCCCAATCGTGTACATATTATTACCTGGTGAAACGGGATATATCCCCATCGAACTCATCACTAACCAAGCACTCATCTGTCCACAATCTTCATTACCTGATAAACCATCTGGCTGATCATGATATTGCTCATTCATAATTTTGTGGATGTAAAACTGGGTTTTCTCTGGATGAGAAGTGAAATTGAATAAATAAGCCATATGGTGACTGGGTTCGTTGCCATGAGCATACTGTCCGATTAAACCTGTAATATCACTTTGATCCCGCCCAGTTAAACCTAGTTTTGTTGTAAATAATTCATCTAGCTTTTGCTGATAATTTTTTTCACCTCCCATTAGCTCCATATGCCCATTAATGTCTTGCTGCGTGCTAAAACTATAATGCCATGAGTTTCCTTCTGTGTAATTATTATTTACTTCCGTTGGATTAAACGGTTTCCACCAACCTCCATTATTACGCGCTCTAATATGGCCAGTTGATGGGTCATATACATTTTTCCAGTTTTGTGCACGAGTAATGTAATTCTGATAGTCAGCATCCTCACCAATCATTTTTGCAAACTGAGCAACGCACCAATCATCGTATGCATATTCTACCGTTTTCGATGCACTTTCATGCTCTATATCGGCCATTACGGCTCCTTGATTCGCATACAAATCAATACCAAATTGTTTACGATTAACCGCATGTTTCATTGCTTGTAAAGCCAATTTGGTATCAAAATCCCTAATTCCCTTTGCATAGGCATCCGTAATAACTGGGATAGCATGATTTCCTATCATACAATAGGTTTCTTCGTTGGCTAATGGCCAAATGGGTAATAATCCACCCTCTTGGTACATGGCTAAAAAAGTTTTAACAAAATCTAATGTCCTTTTTCGATCGAGCAGTGTTAGAAGTGGGTTTTCTGTACGATAGGTATCCCATAAAGAGAACACACTATAGTATTCAAAGCCATTCGCTGTATGTACCTTATTGTCTAAACCCCTATATCTATGGTCAACATCCATATAAAGATTTGGATTAAGAAAAGAATGATATAATGCTGTATAAAAGGTAGTTAATTTTGATTTGTTTGATTCTTCTACATCGATTTTGGCGAGCTCCTTATTCCAAGCTAACTCAGCCTTTGAAACAGTTTTTACAAAATCGAAACCATCTTTTTCGCTATTTAAGTTCTTTAATGCACCAGCTGCATCAACTGCTGAAATAGCTACTTGCGAGTAAATACTTTCTTGCTGATCCGTCTCAAATTGAATAAACAATTTAATATTAGTTCCTTTTGCTTTTTTTAAACCAGGTTGTATTTCATCATTAATTGCTATGCCATACGATTTAAACGGTTTACTGTAACGCACATGAAAATACAATTCTTGACCTTTAGCCCAAGCACTCGATTTTCGATAGCCCTTTATTTCGCGGTCGTTCACAATTTCTACCCAACTAGCTAAAACTTTATCGCGATGCTTTAAATCTATAATTATGTTTGCTTGTTTCGTATTTGGATAGGTAAATTTATATAATCCAGCTCTTCTAGTTGTGGTTATTTCTGCGCTAATCTTATATTTATCTAAAAACGTTCGGTAGTAGCCCGGACTCGCTTTTTCATTTTTCTTTTGAAATGGAGAGGAATATTGTTTATTAGAAAACTGGGGCTTCCCAACAGTTGGCATAAATAAGAAATCGCAATAGTCTTCAATTCCTGTACCACTTAAGTGCGTTTGTGAAAAGCCATACACCAACGAATCGGTATAGTGATAGCCAGAACAACCATCCCAACCATCTAAACGTGTATCTGGTCCAGGTTGAATCATTCCAAAGGGTAGCGCCGGACCAGGGTAGGTGTGCCCATGACCTCCTGTTCCAATAAAAGGATTTACGTAAGTAGTATAATTTTTCTGAGCAAACGTGAAGTTCGCTAGGAGTAAAGCAGCTATAAATAAGTGGTACGGTTTCATTCTTTTATTTCTATTTTCTTCATTCTCGAAAAAGGATATCCATTGCATCCTTTTTTAGGATTTAAGCGGTCTACATAAGCTGTTTTTTCAGCTATTTCGTCACTTTCGGCATTGTAGGCCGTTAAACAAAATCCCCATTTATAGGGTTCCATCCCAGTGAAAGTCATGTAATCGATACGGGTGTACTTATTGGCATCTTCTTTATTCCCCACATCGTTTTTGGCAACTAAATATTGCTTTTCAATATTCCATTTTATAATATGGAATTTCGTTGATGGATTTTGAATCCAAAGGCTATCATTAATCGAATAGCTTATCCCATAATCGTCTGTAAAGCTCCCTAAAGCAAATGCAGGTGCTTGGAGGTTCGTACGTTGAGCGAAGGTAAAAAGTGGGAAGAACAGTATTAAAATTAACTTATATTTCATCTTATGCATTTAAAGCTAAAATTAAATCCTTTACAAGTTGTTCAGAAGTTTGCTCTACAGCAAATTCGTCTTCAATACTTCCCATTTTAGCATTTTTGTTGCGATAGTGCATTTTACTTGCCATTTTTATCCGTGCAGAAGCATGAAATACCTTTGCACCCGTTTTTTCTTTAATAAATTTAATGTTTTGTGGATTAATTCCGGAACCTGGCATAATTTCGATCCTATCATTGGCTAACTGCACTAATTTGGTTAATTTTTCAAGTCCGTTAAGTGCGGTTTCTGCTCCGCCGGAAGATAATATCCTTGCAAAACCCAAATCTATTACATCTTCTAAGGCCTTTTCTAGGTCGTTACACATATCGAAAGCACGATGAAATGCAGCGGGCAGGGGATAAGCGGTGTCTAGTAGTAGTTTACAGCGTTCTTTATCTATCTCGCCATTTGGCGATAAAATACCGAAAACAACACCATTACAACCCAAATCTTTACAAGATTGAATGTCGATCTTCATCAGTTCAAATTCATCGGCAGTATACAAAAAATCGCCTCCTCGTGGACGAATGATGGGCCAAACTTCGATTTTTAGTCGTTCGGTAGCCATTTTTATCGTTGCATAACTTGGGGTAGTCCCACCCTCGGCCATATTCTCACACAATTCTACGCGCACAGCACCTCCTTGTTCGGCTGCTAACGCAGATGCAAAAGAGTTGGCACAAACTTCAAGCTCCATGTCTATTTCCCATTTCCTAGTAATAGCTCTTTCCTTTTATCACCAAATCCTGCTTCATGGAATCACAAACCGCATAACTAAAGCCTTTTTGAATTGCATAAGCACCATATTCGCCATTCTTATTCAAGGCTAAAAAGCCAACTTGAATATTTTTTGCGGTTTCTGGTTTCTTTTTGATGATTCGCATCACGGCTTCTTTACAGGCATCTTCTGGAGAGTAGCCTTGTCTCATTAATTCGACTACTAAAAAAGAGCCGACATTACGTACCACCTCTTCCCCAACACCCGTAGAGGTAGCCCCTCCAACTTCATTATCTATATACAAACCAGCGCCAATAATTGGGCTATCGCCAATTCTGCCATGCAATTTATACGCCATGCCACTCGTAGTACATGCTCCAGAAAGATTTCCTTTCGAGTCCATCGCAATCATTCCAATAGTATCGTGATTATACTGATTTCCAGGTAACTTTTGAGGAGCAGCTTTATCATAAAGTTTGTTCTCGATGTTCATTACAGGTTCGTATTTTGCAGTTTTTAGCCATGCTTTCCAAGCCTTTTCGCTCGCTGGAGTAAGTAAGTTTTCTTTTTTAAAACCCTGCTCCAATGCAAATTGCAATGCTCCATCACCTGCTAGCATTACATGAGGCGTTTTTTCCATCACTTTACGTGCCACAGAAATAGGGTGTTTAATGTGTTCTATTGCCAGCACTGCCCCGATATTGCCATTCTCATCCATAATGCATGCATCTAGTGTTACTCGCCCATCGCGGTCGGGTAATCCTCCATAACCAACAGATTGGTTTGATTCATCCGCCTCAGGCACCCAAACGCCTTGCTCTACCGCATCTAAAGCACGTCCGTTTTTGCTTAATACTTTCCATGCATCCGCATTTGCGGCAACACCAAAATCCCAAGTTGAGATTACAATAGGTTTATTCACATCGCTTGGTAAACCAGATCCGATACTTTTTTTATCCAAGGCTAATAATCCTGCCGATAGGGCAGTCGTCTTAATGAATTTTCTTCTATTTATCATGTATTTATTTGAATAGCTACGAATTTATCTTAAAATCATCAGCATCCCTTAAAAAAGGGAATTGCCTGCGGATCTTTTCTAATTCCGCATAATTAATGCTGAATGTATATAAATCTTCATCTTCTGGTTTGTAATAAATGGTATTCCCATGTGGATCTATGCACATGGAGTGTCCGCTATGATAAACTTGGTTACCATCGTGGCCAACACGATTAACTGCAACTACATAGCTCTGGTTTTCGATGGCACGCGCATGAATCAGCGTGCGCCAATGCGATGAGCGTTTATCTGGCCAACTTGCCACCAGCAACAAAACATCATACTCAGCATTTTTATTGCGAAGCCAAACCGGAAAACGCAAATCATAGCAAATGGCCAATCTAATCTTCCATCCTTTTAATTCTACGATCAATTGCTTCGTACCTAGCGTGTAATGCTTGTCTTCATCGCCCATACCAAACAAGTGATGCTTATCATAAAATTGATACTCACCATTGGGCAGCATCCAAATCATACGGTTAAAGTATTTTCCGTTTTCATTGATAATTAACGTTCCGGTAATCACGCAATCGTACTGAATTGCAGTCTTTTTTAACCATTGCATAGTTTTACCACCCATTTCTTCAGCAAGTTCTTGGGCTTTCATGGTAAACCCAGTGTTGAACATTTCGGGCAAAACAATTAAATCTGTTTTCTCTCTAACCCCACTAGCTAGCCTGAGCGAAATATTTTGAAGGTTTTTATCTACATTTTCCCAAAACAAATAGGCCTGAAAGACGGTGATCTTTAAGTTTTGTAGGTTCAAATAGTTTTCACTTTCCATGTAGTTGCAATTAATTTTAAACTTTCATTAAACTTTCAACAGCTTTTTCTAAGGTATCTTGTTGTTTAGCAAAACAAAATCGTAATATCTTCTCGTCTGTGCCTTTTGTATAAAACGCAGACAAGGGAATACTGGCAACACCATGTTCTATTACCAATCGCTTAGCTAAGTCCGTATCTTTTTCATCACTAAAATGCGAATAACTTACACATTGAAAATAAGAACCTTTACAAGGTAATAATTTAAATTTTGTTTGCGCCATTAAGCTGCAGAACAAATCTCTTTTTTGTTGAAAAAAAACAGCTAATTCATCGTAAATATCTTCATTCTTCAGATAGTTGGCTATACCCACCTGCATGGGTGTATTTACGCTAAAAACGTTAAATTGATGTACTTTTCTTAATTCAAGTGTTAGTTTAGTTGGTGCTAAACAATATCCAACTTTCCAACCTGTTGTGTGTAATAATTTACCAAAAGAAGCAACAATAAAGCTGCGTTCTTTTAACTCAGGATAAAGTGCGATGCTCTGATGCTTTACACCATCAAAAATGATATGTTCATAAACCTCATCACTTAGGATAATTATATCTGTATTTTTAGTGAGTTTAATTAAAGCGTCGATATCTTTTTTAGTTAGAATACTACCTGTTGGATTGTGTGGATTGTTTAATATAATCATCTTCGTGTTTGCTGTAAAAAGCTTTTTTACCATCTCCCAATCAATCTCATAATCGGGTCCATGTAACTCAAAGGGTTTAACCAATCCTCCAAACAATTTAACGGCAGGAGCATAACAGTCGTAAGCAGGTTCGAAAATAATTACTTCGTCGCCCGAATTTATCGTTGCGGCCAAAGCGGTAAATATGGCTTGGGTACCTCCAGCAGTAATCGTGATCTCGGTTTCGGGGTCATAGTTTGCTTGGTAAAAACGATTGATCTTAGTGGCGATTAGCGCTCTTAACTGCATCAGTCCAGCCATAGGAGCATATTGATTGTGACCAGCTTTTATGGCTTCAACAATAGAATTGATTAATTTTTCTGAGGCACCGTAATCTGGAAAACCTTGAGAAAGGTTAATCGCATTATGCTCTTGCGCCAATTTAGACATTACAGAAAAAATGGTAGTGCCTACAGTAGGTAATTTCGAATTTAATAGAAACATTAAGTACGAAAATAGAAATAATTCCCCATTTTCTTTTCTGTTAAATAATTGATAATTTAGCTACATGACTTTTAAAACCAAAGAAAGCAGGCTGCTCCTAGTTTTAAGTGCTTTTTTCGTAGCCAATGCCATTTTATCTGAATTTATTGGAGTAAAGATTTTTACTGTAGAAGGTACATTAGGTTTAAGAAAGTTCGACGTGAATTTATTTGGCGTACCCAATCTCTCTTTTAATATGTCGGCCGGCGTGCTTACATGGCCAATTATATTTATCATGACCGATATTATAAATGAGTATTTTGGAGTGAAGCAAGTGCGTTTTTTATCCGTATTAACCTGTATTCTTATTGGTTTCGCATTTTTAGTTGTGGGTTTGGCCATGAAACTTCAACCTGCAGATTTTTGGCAGTTGCAAAATGTTCATGGACAAAATATTAGTATGCCAATTGCTTTTGATGCCATTTTTGGTCAGGGTATGTGGATTATTGTTGGATCAATTATAGCTTTTTTAATTGGGCAAATGGTTGATGTATTGGTTTTTCACAGGATTAAACGATTTACAGGTGAAAGAGGATTATGGCTAAGGGCAACTGGATCTACAGTAATTTCTCAGTTTGTAGATAGTTTTGTGGTTATTTTTATTGCCTTTTATCTTAACCCTGCCTACAATTGGAGTTGGGAAATGGTTGCAGCAATCGGATTGGTAGGTTATACCTATAAATTTATAATTGCTTTAGTGATGACTCCGGTTTTATATATTGTTCATACCTTAATTGATAATTATTTAGGGAAAGATCTTGCGCAACGCATGATAAAAATGGCAGGAAGGGGGTAGGTTAATCCCTTATAAACCCAATTTAGTGACATTCATATAGCAAAAAGACCATTATTTTTTGTATCTTTGTGCAAATTTTTAAACATTAATGAAGATATTTATTACAGGCCTTCCTTTAGAAGTAGGGGAAGAAGAATTAACAGCCGTATTTGGTGATTTCGGTCAAGTAAAATCACTTAGAATTATTAAAGATCGTGAAACCAATCAGAGCCGTGGCTTTGGGTTTGTAGAGATGCCAAATGATGAGGAAGCTAAAGAAGCTATCAAAAGAATGAATGGTGGCGACTATAATGGTAACCGGATTAAGGTTGCTGAAGCACAAGAAAAACCAAATACTGGTGGCGGTGCTGGAGGTGGTTTTAAACGTAACAACAGCAGAGAACGTAGCTTCTAAAGTGTAACGCTTTAGTGATAAAGCATTTTTAGCGAAATTTTTTACAACTTAATTTTTCTTAAAAGTAGTTTTCAGTAACAACTAGATAGCTAACTTATAAAGTATTGCGGACCTAGGTTCGCTTTTTTTTTAACATCAGCATTCATTTTTCTATTTCTCGATTAGTAGTTAAATACGTATCTTCAAAAAATGATATTTATTCTTAATTAGAGTAAGAAAATGGATAGGAATAAAAACTTTATGCATTTCGTAATCAAAGAAATGGAATACTAAGAGATGAAAGTAGACTACATAGCGTTATCTGTACCCATTTTTTTCATCCTAATTGGAGTAGAATTAGCCTATGCATTTTATAAGAAGCTTCAATATTATCGCTTTAACGATTCAATCTCAAACTTAAGTCAAGGCATTGGTTCCCAGATTACGGGTTTATTTATGAAAACCGCATTGTTTTTTGGCTATTCTTACATTTTTAAGCATTGGCGATTATTTGATTTACCAAACACAATATTCGTATTAGTTATTTTATTTATTGGAGTAGATTTCTTTTATTATTGGTTTCATCGGATGAGCCATCAAGTTAATGCCTTATGGGCTGCGCATATCGTTCATCACCAATCTGAAGAATACAATTTAACGGTCGCATTAAGGCAATCTTGGTTTCAGAGTTGGTTTGCATGGGTATTTTATCTGCCTTTGGCTTTTATTGGCTTCGATCCTCTCTTATTTGTTACTTTAAGTGCTTTTAACACATTATATCAATTCTGGATTCATACTCGAGCCATTAAAAGTATGGGCTTTTTAGAGCATATCTTAAACACACCATCTCATCATCGTGTTCATCATGGCTCTAACCCGAAATACATCGATAAAAATCATGCGGGTACCTTAATCATTTGGGATAAGTTATTTGGCACATTCCAAAAGGAAGATGAAGAAGTTTATTATGGAATAACTACGCCTTTAGCAAGCTGGAACCCGGTTTGGGCAAATTTTCATTATTGGATAGAACTCTGGCAAACTGCAAAACGGTCGTCTACGCTAAGCGACAAAATTAAAGTATTTACGAAGCCTCCGGGTTGGTATCCGTCAAGTCTAGGGGGCTTTAAACACCCACCTGAAATTGATATCGAAAACTATAAAAAGTATGATGATAATTATCATTATAATGTGGTTTTATACGTTTCATTTCAATTTTTAATTGCCTTACTCTGCGGCTCTGCATTATTATTTTTAAGTGCTAAAATGCCTATAAACTATCTAAGTTTTGCCGCTACCTTTATCATATTTACCCTACTAAGTTGTGGGGCAATACTCGAAAAAAGAAACTGGTTAAAATTCTTTGAGTTTTCCCGCTTATTCCTCAGCATTGTTGCTGTTTACCTTTTAAAAGAAGAAATAGGTATAATTTGGCTAGTTGTTACCACCATTAGCATACAACTTATTTCGATATTTTGGTTCTATTATTTACAAAGTTCTATTTTATATGCTCAAAAAACACCAAGGATTTAATTTTGTATTTGCTTTAGTTTTTATCATTCAACTTATTACTGAATCAGATACGTTAACTCATTTATTTCTAATCCCTAACATCCATTATTTTGTTAAACCATTAATTACGATATCTCTATTTACTTTATTGCTTTACCATACAGGCTTAAGAGGTCGTTTTTCTAAACGAATAGGGGCGGGACTACTTTTTGGTTTAGCAGGAGATGTTTTTCTTTTATTTGAAGATCAAAACGAATCATTTTTCATCTTTGGTTTAGTCGCATTTTTATTGGGACATATCGCATATATGAGTGCATTTTATTTAGATTATCGCGTAAATAAGACGGTATATCAGAAGTATACTAAACATGCAATGATTGGATTCGGCCTATTTAGTGTCGTTTTTTGCGCTTTATTATGGTCTTATTTAGGTGATCTTAGATTTCCGGTTATAATTTATGCACTTGCGATTTCCTTAATGGGGATAATGGCCGTAAATCGATTTGGAAGAGTAAACTCCTTAAGCTTTAAACTCATTTTCTATGGATCATTATTATTTATTCTTTCCGATTCAGTTTTAGCAATCAATCGGTTTGTATACGAATTTAAAGTATCGGGGATAATTGTAATGGCTACCTATATGGCTGCTCAGTATTTAATCACCATGGGCAACATAGAACGAAAAATGAAAAAGAAAGTAGAAGAGATATAAGTTCTACCTATTTAATCATAACCCCAGGCTTATTTAAAATTGGAATACGGATCATGTTTCCTTCCACGATGCTCTCTGGCAGAAATATAAATTTTTTGTCGAAAATTTCTTTGTCTATATAATAACTTAACCAATACTCGTTAGTTAATCCGAATACTTGCGTATCTATAGCTTCAACTCCGGCGAAAGAATTTGGAGCTAAATCCCCAATAAAATGCCTTAAAAGAGAAGTTTTAACTTGTTTACCCTCCTTTTCGCCATAACCTTTAGAAGAAATTAGCACATTGGTAATGGCCTTGTTCTTAAGATTAATAACATAAACTGTCCAATTCTTAACCTCTGGGCTTTCACTCATTAAAACCACAGCAATGGCAATATCTTCTACGATATTATTTGGTAAATCGGCTTTCATGGTAAAACTATTTTTTCTTGGCTACAACCTTTTTCTTAGCAGGTGCCTTTTTCTTAACCTCGAATGCTTTAGGCAATTGATCTACAATTAATTTTTTAACCTCTTCTAAAGAAATCTCAGCTAATTCTTGTTGAGTATATTTCGCTTTGGTTTTCGGATTATTTCTCAACTTTAACATTTCCTTGCCAAAACGGATAAATGGTCCCCATCTGCCATTTTCGATAGCGATTTTTTCACTTTCCCATTGTTGGATATAGCGATTGTTTTCTTTCTCTATTTTTTTCTCAATCAACTCTTTTATATCATTGGCCGATAAAGCATCAAAGTTATACGCTTTAGGTACGTTGATAAAAAGGCTATTCCATTTTATAAAAGGTCCGAAACGGCCAGTTCCTTTAGTTACAGGCAATCCTTCATATGCAGCAACTGGGGCATCGGCCGTAATTTTCTCGCCAATGATTTCAAGGGCTCTTGCCTGATCAACCGTTAATGGATCTTCATTTTTCGGGATAGAAATGAATGCTTCACCCCATTTCACATAGGGTCCAAATCTACCTACACCTACAGAAACTTCCTTGCCTTCGTAGTCTTCCAGCTGGAAAGGCAACTTAAACTGATCTAGGGCTTCTTCTAAGCTAACGGTACCAACGGATTGATTTTTAGACAAACTAGCATAGCGGGGCTTATCGGCCAACTCATCATCACTCAGCTCCCCAATTTGAACTAACGGGCCGTATCGACCAACTTTTGCATATACATTTTTACCCGATAGCGGATCAATGCCCAATAACCGTTCGCCATTTGCCCGATCTGCATTTTCCAAGGTATCTTCTACCTCATTATGAAAAGGAGTATAAAAAGAATGGAGCATTTTTGTCCATTCCTGTAATCCTTGTGCAATCTCATCAAATTGCTTTTCAACTTTAGCTGTAAAGTTAAAATCTACAATTCCTTTAAAATGTTCTACTAGAAAGTCATTCACCACTTCACCAATATCAGTAGGGAAAAGTTTTGCTTTTTCGGCGCCCGTAATTTCAGATTTGACTACTTTAGTAATGCTTCCATTTGCTAAAACCATGCTTACAAACTCTCGTTTCCTACCGTCTCTATCTTCCTTAACCACATAGCCACGGTTTTGTACAGTAGAAATGGTTGGCGCATATGTAGATGGCCTGCCAATTCCTAATTCTTCTAATTTTTTAACTAAACTTGCTTCTGTGTAGCGGGCTGGTGGACGAGAAAATCGCTCTGTTGCGGCTAATTCCTTAAGGATTAAAGTTTGTCCTTTCGTTAATGGCGGAAGTAAGTTGGTGTCTTCATGCTCATCTTCATCATCGTCTGTCGATTCTAAATATACCTTTAAGAAACCATCAAACTTCATCACTTCACCTTCGGCAATTAATTCTTCTTTTCTGGTACTTATACTAATGGCAGCAGTTGTTTTCTCGAATACCGCTTCGCTCATTTGAGAGGCAATGGCACGCTTCCAAATTAAGTCGTATAAGCGCTTTTCAGAATTATCACCATCCACACTGTGTTGGTTAAAATACGTGGGCCTAATGGCTTCGTGGGCTTCTTGTGCGCCGGCCGACTTAGTTTTGTAGACTCTTGGTTGGTGATATTTCTCGCCCCATGCCGACCTAATTTCGGCAGATGCGGCATCAATTGCAGTTTGAGAGAGATTTACCGAGTCTGTTCTCATATAGGTAATCTTACCACTTTCATACAGTCTTTGAGCAATTTGCATGGTTCTAGCTACCGAAAAACCCAATTTTCTTGAAGCTTCTTGCTGCAAAGTAGAGGTGGTAAAAGGCGCTGCAGGATTTCTTTTGGCTGGCTTTACCTCTAAATTGCTTACCGAAAAGCTGGCTGCAATGCCATCTTGTAAGAACTTTTCCGCATCAGCAGCTTTCTCGAAACGCTGGGGAAGTTCAGCTCGTACACTTTCTTTTTCCTTACCCGTTGTAAATTGAGCAGTAATTTTAAATGCAGCTGTTGAATTAAATTTATTAACCTCTCTTTCGCGATCCACAATTAATCGGACAGCAACAGATTGAACACGACCTGCCGATAACGACGGTTTAACTTTTTTCCAAAGTACAGGTGAAAGCTCAAAACCCACCAAACGATCTAACACTCGTCTCGCTTGCTGCGCCTGCACTAAATTATAATCTATGGTTCGCGGATTTTCGATTGCCTTTAGAATGGCAGGCTTTGTAATCTCATGAAAAACAATTCTTTTCGTATTACTTTCCTTAAGACCTAAGGTCTCGTATAAATGCCAAGATATGGCTTCCCCTTCACGGTCTTCATCGGATGCTAGCCATACCATTTCGGCTTCCTTAGCGAGTTTTTTAAGTTCGGTAACCACCTGTTTCTTGTCCGCAGGAACTTCGTAGGTTTGGCTAAAGTTGTTGGCAGTATCAATTCCCATATCACCTTTTACCAAGTCGCGAATATGACCATAACTAGACTTAACCAAAAAATCTTTTCCTAAATACCCCTCTATGGTTTTAGCTTTTGCTGGTGATTCGACGATTAGTAAATTTTTTGCCATTCAGAACGTTTTTCTGCAAATAAAACTATAAATAAGTCTAAAATCAAAATTGGTTTAGTAATTTTTTTTAAAAAAACGAGATAATTTTAGCATATTTAAGATGAAATTCACAACTTAAACACTTAATATGAACAGGTTAAGCTATTTTTAAACTTATCAATTTCTTTACGATATTATTATTTGAGACAACCATTTTGTGAGTAACTTCGTATATGCAAATATTGAGCGATTAAGACTTGATGTTTAGGCACACTGCCAACAATTCAGCAATAAAACAATTAACTATAATTATAAAACCCAAAAACATGATTAACTCCTTATTATTAGTACTTAGTTTATGGATTACGCCAAATCCACCAAAATCGGTTTATGATTTCACCATTAAAACCATCGATGGCAAAGAAGTAAAACTTTCTAAATTTAAAGGCAAAAAAATATTAATTGTAAATACAGCTTCGAAATGTGGATATACGCCTCAATACGAAGATTTAGAGAAGTTGCATAAACAATATGGTAAAGATGTAGTGTTAATTGGTTTTCCGGCTGGGAATTTTGGCGGACAAGAATTAGCAACAAATTCTGAAATCCAAGATTTTTGCAAAAAGAATTTCGGTGTTACTTTTCTTTTGAGTGAAAAGGTAAGTGTTAAAGGAACCGATATTAATCCATTATTTGCGTATTTAACTACTGAAGACAACCCTGATTTCAAAGGAGACATTAAGTGGAATTTTGAGAAATTCTTAATCAACGAAAAAGGAGAATTGGTACACCGTTACCGTTCGGCAACCAAACCATTGGATGCTGTGATTACAAAAAATTTATAAATTTATTCTTTACCTAGTAAAATCCCAACGCTTATCGCATTGGGATTTTTTTAGTTATTATTGGTGATGAATTATTCGCCTTACCTCATTCTTTTATTAGCTTTAAGTAGTGCATTGTACTTTATTTTCAAAAAAAAAGAAATAATAAAAGGGAATTTAAGCAAGGCTGATCTGGAGCTATTACGTACTAATGTAGATTTTTATGTACGCCTTGATAAAGTTAAAAGACAAATTTTTGAACAAAAGATCGCGACTTTTCTGTCTGAGGTTAAAATTGAAGGCGTGGGTTTAGAAATTAAACCACTAGATAAACTACTAATAGCATCTAGCGCAGTGATCCCGATTTTTGGCATGGATAAGTGGAAGTATAAAAATTTAACCAGTGTATTACTGTATCCCGATACCTTTAATAAAGACTTCCAGTTCGAAGGAAGCGAAAGAAACATTATGGGAATGGTTGGTACAGGATATATGAATGGGCAAATGATTTTGTCACAAACTGCATTAAGGCACGGTTTTTCTAAAAGTGCAGGAAAAGAAAATACAGGCATCCACGAATTTGTTCACCTTTTAGATAAATCAGATGGCGCTACAGATGGTATTCCAGAAAATTTATTGGCGCATAAATATGCATTGCCCTGGTTAAAAATGATGCACGAAGAAATGGAAAGCATTGCAAACAACAAATCAGACATAAATCCTTATGCATTAACTAACGAGGCAGAGTTTTTTGCTGTAGTATCCGAATATTTTTTTGAACAACCTGAGATACTTAAAGATAAGCATCCGGCTTTGTATGAACGTTTAAGCAATATATTTTCTCAGGATTTGGATTGAGGTTTAAAAACAGCAGAGCCCAGATTTCCTTACATGATGAAGAAAACAGAAAACACTTCATTTTTCCTAATATCTTAAACTCCGTTTCTTTGGTCAATTAGATCAAAAACAACAATTCACATCCTAAATTACTAAATTATTTAGTTTTTATTTTATTTGCAATACTAATTATATTAGTATTATATTTGCTTTTACAATGACGGAATTTGCCAATAAACATATTATTCATATGGATCAGGATGCTTTTTTTGTTTCAGTAGAAATAAAAAAAAATAGTAAGCTGGCTGGATTACCTGTAATTATTGGTGGTTTGTCTGATCGGGGAGTAGTGGCATCTTGTAGTTACGAGGCACGTAAATATGGGGTTCGTTCTGCCATGCCCAGTCGCATGGCCCGGCAGCTTTGTCCACACGCTATTTTTGTAAAGGGGAGTATGGACGATTATAGTAATTATTCTCATCAAATTACCGAGCTCTTGCAAGAAAGAGTACCCGTACTAGAAAAGGCAAGTATTGATGAGCATTATATCGACATGACGGGGATGGATCGGTTTTTTGGGTGTATGAAGTTTGCACAGGAACTTCGCAGTCATGTTTTAAACCAAATAGGTTTGCCCATTTCTTTTGGCTTATCTATAAATAAAACCGTTTCTAAAATTGCTACCAACGAATGTAAGCCCAATGGAGAGCTTCATGTAGAAAAACTCAATGTACAAGGTTTTTTAAACCCACTTTCCATTAAAAAAATACCGGGCTTGGGAGATTCTACTTTTTTAAAGCTTAGCGAAATGGGCGTTCGAAAAATTCATACGCTCACTCAAATCCCTCAAGATTTAATGTTCAAAATATTGGGGCAAAATGGCCTTAGTCTCTGGCAAAAGGCAAACGGAATAGATTATTCGCCAGTAGTTCCGTATAGAGAGCAGAAATCGATAGGCAAACAAACTACTTTCGAGAGCGATAGTATGGACGTGGCTGGCATGAAAATTATCCTTACCGATATGATTACGAAACTTGCTTTTGAACTTCGGCAAAAACAAAAGCTTACCGCATGCATCACCGTCACCATCCGCTATGCAAACTTTGAAACAGTTACGCAACAGGCTAAAATTCCCTATACCTCGCTAGATTCTTTATTAATAAAAAAAGCGAAAGATTTGTTCGATAAGGTATATCAGAAACGTATGTTATTGCGATTGGTCGGGGTAAAGCTGTCCCATTTGGTAAGCGGGCATGAGCAAATCGATTTATACGGACCATCAGAGAAAATCTATAACCTCTATCAAAGCATGGATAAAATGCGTTCTCGGTATGGAGTTGATGCCATCAAACTGGCAGTGGTAATGCCCCCAAAGAGAGATTAGTTCATTGCTCATTGGTTCATTTAGATTGCAACCAGACTTGTAAACGCCAAAAAAGAATCGCAACCCCATTCGCTAATTATCATGTTTTTAAATACTCATTCTCAATATAGTCTACGATACGGAACAATTGATATTAAAGATTTGCTTAACGAAGCAAGAGAGAAGGGTGTACATCAGCTGGTGCTAACCGATATCAACAATTCTACCGGTTGCATGGAATTTATCAGGCTTTGCCGCAAAGCAGGTTTTGACCAAGAAGATGTAGATGGTAAATTAATTCCGGCCTATACGATTAAGCCTACGATAGGAATAGAATTTAGAAGGGATAATAAACTTTTATATATCGGAATTGCCAAAAACAAGGAAGGAATGAAGGAATTAAATGATTTTTTAACACATCATAACCTTGGTAACTTGCCTTTGCCAGATGAACCCTTTGCGTTTAGCGCTGCATATGTAATTTATCCATATGGAAGTAGGATTAATTTAAGGGAAAATGAATACCTGGGTATTAGGGCTAATGAACTCCATAAAATTACGGGGAAGCCGCTAACTAAAATTAAAGAAAAATTAGTGGTGTTACATCCTGTAACGATTAAAAATAAACTTGAACACCGTTTGCATAAATATTTAAGAGCTATTGGTTTAGGTACAGTGCTAGGGAAATTGACAGAAAATGATTATTGTCAACAAGACGAAATGCTAATCCCAGAGGGAGAACTAAAAAAGAAATTTGAGAATTATTCATTCATCTTATCCAACACTCAAAAATTGTTAGATAGCTGCTGTATGGATGATTATACTTTTGGCAAGAAAAATAAAAGAACTTTTACCGGAGATGAAAAAGACGACCTTTCGTTATTAACCAAATTGGCAGTAGAAGGTGCCACTTACCGATACGGAAAAAATAACAAAGAAGCTTTATCAAGAGTTAAAAAGGAACTCAAGGTTATTGCGGAGCTAAATTTCTGCGCTTATTTTTTAATTACTTGGGATGTGGTTTGTTATGCAATGCGAAAAGGATATTACCATGTTGGGAGAGGATCGGGAGCAAATAGCATTGTAGCGTATTGCCTTAAAATAACGGATGTAGATCCGATTGCCTTAGATCTTTATTTTGAACGTTTTTTAAATCATAAAAGGAGCTCGCCTCCCGATTTTGACATCGACTTTAGTTGGGATGAGCGAGAAGATGTGCAAGATTATATTTTTAAGCGTTATCAAGCCAGCCATACGGCTCTTTTAGGTACAATGAGCACCTTTAAGGATAGAGCAATTATCAGAGAAATAGGTAAGGTAATGGGCTTGCCAAAAAGTGAAATTGACGATTTTACAGATCCCACAAAAGACCAATTGCATAAAGACAACATTGTTTTTAACAAGTTGATGTTTATTAATCGCATGATGAATGGGATGCCAAATCAACGCTCCATCCATGCCGGTGGGATATTAATTAGTGAGGAGGCTTTAACGTATTATACCGCTTTAGATTTACCACCCAAGGGCATGCCAACCGTACAATGGGATATGTACGAGGCCGAATTAATAGGTCTAGATAAATATGATATCCTTAGTCAGCGTGGAATTGGGCATATAAGAGAAGCCGTTCAGTTAGTGTTAAAAAATAAAAAAGAGCGAGTAGATATTCACGATTTTAAGTCTTTTAAAGACGATCCGAATCTAAATTCACAATTAAAAGCAGGAACGCCCATTGGATGTTTTTATATCGAATCGCCTGCGATGCGACAATTACTCAAAAAACTAACTTGCGACAACTACCTCACTTTAGTAGCAGCAAGTTCGATCATTAGACCTGGCGTGGCCAGTTCAGGGATGATGAAAATGTATATACAAAATTATCATAAACCAAATGACGTAAAGTATTTACATCCGGTAATGAAAGAGCAATTACAGGAAACTTTTGGGGTAATGGTTTATCAAGAAGATGTGATTAAAATTTGCCATCATTACGCAGGTTTAGATATGGCCGATGCAGATATTCTTCGTCGCGGAATGAGCGGAAAATACCGTGCTAAAATAGAATTCGATAAACTTGTACAGCGCTTTTTTGATCGGGCGAAAGAAAAAGGGAGAGATGAAACGGTAACTAAAGAGGTATGGCGTCAGGTATCAAGTTTTGCAGGTTATAGTTTTTCCAAAGCACATTCGGCTAGTTTTGCGGTAGAAAGTTATCAGAGTTTATATCTTAAGACCTATTTTCCAATGGAATTTATGGTTGCTGTTTTAAATAATTACGGTGGCTTTTATCAACGTTGGGTATATGTGCAGGTCTTACAACAAACCGGTGCAAAAGTTAATCTACCTTGCGTTAACCACAGCGATAGCGTGGTTAATATTAGTGGTGATGAGGTGTACTTGGGCTTTGTTGGGGTACAGGGTTTGGAAAATAGATTAATTGAAATCATCCCGCAAGAGCGAAAACAAAATGGCCTGTATATCGATCTTGAAGATTTAATTAAACGCACTTATTTAAATCTAGAACAAGCACTTATATTGATAAGGATTGGGGCCTTACGTTTTTCGGGCAAAACAAAAAAGGAGTTATTGTGGGAAGTCCATAACCATTTAGGAAACACATCAAAGCCCATAATTGGAAAAGAGCTTTTTCATTTACCCTCAAAATCCTATAATTTACCAAGTTTAGAAAGTAATCTCATCGAAGATGCCTACCAAGAATTAGAATTACTGGGATTCCCTATTACGCTTAGCATGTTCGATTTACTCAAAACCGGATATCGGGGGGATGTTCTTGCAAAAGATTTGCAGAACATGGAAGGAAAAATGGTAAAAATGTTAGGAAATTTTGTGTGTGATAAAACAGTGCATACGGTAAAAAATACCAAAATGTGGTTTGGTACATTTATAGATTATGAGGGTAATTTCTTCGATACCACCCATTTTCCGAATTCAAGTCCAATTTACCCTTTTAAAGGGAAGGGATGTTACCTAATTTTAGGTAAAGTAGTGTTAGATTTTGGTGTGCCTAGCCTAGAAGTGTTAAAGTTCGCTAAACTGCCGATTATAGAGAATCCGGTGCTGCAAAACTTTTCCACATAAAGGTGCATATTGCCCGTTATTTTATTAAATTCGCAAGGTTATAGTAAAACCAATTTTAAATTCGTTTTTTAGCGAACAAATTATTTATGGCAGAAGATTTAGAAAATCAAGAGAACGACAAAATTATTTCAATTAACATAGATGAGCAGATGAAATCTGCTTATATCGATTATTCGATGTCGGTTATCGTAAGTAGGGCTTTGCCTGATGTACGAGATGGCTTAAAGCCCGTGCATCGCCGTGTATTGTACGGTATGCTAGATTTGGGTTTAGGGGCCGGCAAACCGTACAAGAAATCAGCACGTATCGTAGGAGAGGTGCTTGGTAAGTATCACCCCCATGGCGATTCGTCTGTATATATGACCATGGTACGTATGGCACAAGAATGGAGCTTGCGCTATTTAATGGTTGAAGGACAAGGTAACTATGGTTCTATTGATGGTGATTCGCCTGCAGCAATGCGTTATACCGAAGCTCGTTTTCAGAAAATAGCAGAAGATATGCTCGCTGACATCAATAAGGATACTGTAGATTTTCAGTTAAACTTTGATGATTCATTACAAGAACCAACTGTTCTTCCAGCAAAAGTTCCAAATCTTTTAATTAATGGTTCATCCGGTATTGCCGTGGGTATGGCAACCAACATGGCACCACACAACATTACAGAGGTTATTAATGCTACGGTTGCGTATATCGACAACAATGAGATAACGATCCCTGAGTTGATGAAGTATGTTAAGGGGCCAGATTTCCCAACAGGAGCAATTATTTACGGGTATGCGGGAGTTCAGGATGCATTTGAAACGGGCAGAGGTCGAATTGTAATGCGTGCGAAAGCAGAAATTGAAACCGTTAAAGACAGAGAAACGATTATCGTTACCGAAATCCCTTACCAAGTTAATAAAGCCCAGATGATTGAGCGTACAGCTGAATTGGTTGGAGAGAAAAAATTAGAAGGCATTTCGAATATTAAGGATGAGTCGAATAAAGACGGAATTCGGATTGTATATGAAATTAAACGTGATGCAAATGCAAGTATCGTATTAAACAATTTATTTAAGCAAACTGCATTACAAACCTCTTTTAGTGTTAACAACATTGCATTGGTGCATGGTCGCCCGCAAATGTTAAACCTAAAAGACCTTATCCGTCATTTTGTTGATCACAGACATGAGGTAATTGTTCGTAGAACAAAATTCGAACTATTAGAGGCAGAAAAACGTGCTCATATTTTAGAAGGATTACTTATTGCGTTGGATCATATTGAGGAAGTTATCAAATTGATACGTGCTTCGAATACTCCAGAAGAAGCAAGATTAGGCTTAATGGAATCATTCGGTTTAAGCGATATTCAAGCAAGAGCGATTTTAGATATGACTTTACGTCGATTAACTGGTCTCGAGCGTGATAAAATCAAAGACGAGTATGCAGAATTGATGAAGACCATTGAGTACTTAAAATCTATTTTAGCAGATGAATCTTTACGTATGCAAATTATTAAGGATGAATTGGCCGAAATGATTGAAAAATATGGTGATGAGCGTAGAACAACCATTGTTCATTCAGCAGAAGACATGAGCATGGAAGATTTTATCGAAGACGAAGAAGTTGTCATCACTATTTCACATGAAGGTTACATCAAGCGTACTCCAGCATCAGAATATCGTACACAAGGAAGGGGAGGAAAGGGTTCGAAAGGTAGCGATTCGAGAAATGAAGATTTTATTGAACATTTACTAATTGCTTCTAACCATAATTATATGTTGTTCTTCACCGAAGCAGGGCGCTGTTTCTGGTTAAGAGTGTATGAAATTCCAGAAGGAAGTCGTCTAAGCAAAGGAAGAGCCCTACAAAATATCATCAACATACCAAAAGAAGAAAAAGTTAAAGCCTATATTAAAGTTAAAAATCTTAAAGATCAAGAGTATCTTGAGAACAACTTTATCATTATGTGTACCAAAAAAGGTACCATTAAAAAAACTTCTTTAGAAGCGTATTCTCGTCCACGTGTAAATGGTATTAATGCTATAAACATTAACGAGGGCGATCAACTGTTAGAGGCAAGTTTAACTACAGGAACCAGTGAAATTGTGATGGCATTACGCTCAGGTCGAGCAATTCGCTTTAACGAAAGTACGGTTAGACCAATGGGCAGAACCGCTACTGGAGTAAGAGGGGTTACGCTTGCGCATGATAAAGACGAGGTTGTAGGGATGATTGCCATTGATGATCCATCGGCTACAGTATTGGTAGTATCAGAAAAAGGATATGGCAAACGTACTGATATCGACGATTATCGCGTTACTAATAGAGGAGGAAAAGGGGTTAAGACGATAAATGTAACCGACAAAACTGGCGCACTTGTTGCTATTAAAAATGTAACCGATGCAGATGATTTAATGATTATCAACAAATCGGGTATTGTAATACGAATTGTCGTTAGTGAGTTAAGGGTAATGGGTAGAGCTACACAAGGCGTACGATTAATTACCCTAAAAGGAAGCGATGAGATTGCATCAGTAGCTAAGATTGAGCACGAAGACGAAGAAATAGAGGAAATTGACGATGCCGAGATTGTTGAAAATACAGCGGAAGCGGAAAATCAGCCTAAAAATAATAACAATCCTGATACTGAGGAAAAAATAGAAGAGAATTAATATAATTTAGAATAAAATTAAAATAAAGATGAAGAAAATAATTTTTAGTATATTATTCATGGGGGTTGCAACCTATGCTAATGCACAAAAGAGTGAAGTAGCTGAAGCAAAAAGACTATGGGGGATTTTTCAGTTCTCGATGAGTCAAGATCCGAATGCTCCTAAAATATCGGCTCCAAAAAAACGAATTCAAGCAGGCCCAGCAAGTACAGGTGGTTTCGGCGTTGATGGAAAAGGTGATACAAAAGTTGGTAAAACCATAGCGGCCAGAGGCAGTGCACCTCGTCCTACTGGTGAAGCACCTAAACTTTCTTTTGTTGATAAACAAATTGTTAGCTTAAAAGAGGGTCTAGTACACGTTAATAAAGCGTTGGAGCATGAAAAAACAAAAAACTTAGCCGAGTCATGGCTTTATAAAGCCTTATTTTCTTCTGCTATTGCGTATGTAGATACGCTTAATATGGATAATTCGCTTAAATATCAAAAAGATGCCGAAGAAGCCATTGAAAAAACCTTGGCCTTAGATACTAAGGGTGAATTTAAAGAAGATCTATCTGTTGCACAAGTAAATATCCGTAATACCATGGTGGGTAGGGGATTAAGAGCTTACAATGATAAGGATTATAATACATCTTATAATTACTTCATAGACGTACTTAAGAGGAACCCTCAAGACACTTCGATGTACCTAAATGCAGGCGTGATTGCAAAATTGGCTGGAAAATATCAAGAATCAGTTCAAAATTTCAAAAAGCTGGTAAACTTTAACGTTCCTGAATCTAAGAACTATTACTTAGAAATGATTAACATTACCTTAGAGCAACTTAAAGATACTACCTCAGCATTAGCATTAATTAGTGAGGCAAGTGCTAAGTTTCCAGACGACCCTCAGTTAATTGGTACTGAAACGGATATTTATATCCTTAGAGGAGATATCGCCAAATCTCAAGCATCGCTTCAAAAACTGATCGCTAAAGAGCCTAATAAATCGCTGTATCAATATCTAATGGGAGAAACTTATTACAAGCAGGCGTTAGGAATGCAGGAAGTGCGAAATAAAATTGACCTGAAGAGCACCGATCCTAAGAAAAAGAAGGAGAATGAGAAAGAATACGACGCGATCTCCGCTAAAATGATGGTTTTAATTGATCAAAGCTTGCCATTTTATAAAAAATCACACGAATTAGACCCAAAATTTGTTGCACCACTTGAATCTTTAAAGCAGATTTATGGTTTCAAAAATGATACAGCAAATTTCACAGACGTCAAGAAAAAATTGGATGCCCTTCCTCAAAACTAAGGTTCATTACAATTTTAGCTAAACCTAAAGAGGGACGATTAATTTTATCCCTCTTTTTTTATTATTTTACACCTAAATAGGATATTTATAATGAACAGATTATTGCCTTTCCTCTTTATCATATTTGTATTTTTTTTATCAGCGAATGCCCAAAAAACCCAAGTTTTATTAGCTCAAAATAGTGTTGGTAAACTAAAAGCTAGCATTGCAAAAAAAGAAGATGCAAAAAAGCAACTTTCTATATTAGGAGAGGGAATTAAAGCAATTGAAGCTGCACAAAAAGATAAAAAAACAAAAAATTGGCCAGAAACATGGGCCATCAAATCGTATTTGAGTTCTTACGTTGCGGTTATTGATGCAAACGAAGCAAATAGCGATCGATATTATGATTTAGCAGTAAAAGCACTAGATACAGCAAAAATTTTAGATAAATTTCAAGCAAACTCCGAATTAATCAAGGCCTCTACGTATAACATTAACGTAAAAAAATTAACTGAGGGGAACAAGGCTTATTCCCAAAATGATTTCTTAATGGCTTATACCATCTTAAAAGATGTAAGCGATTATTTACCAAAAGATACAATTCTTGCCACAAATGTTGGGCTTTGTGCACAGAAAATCCAAAACTACAATAAAGCCTTAACTTATTTTTTACGAGCAAAAGA
Organism: Pedobacter anseongensis; assembly: GCF_037482965.1. Classification (NCBI taxonomy): domain Bacteria; kingdom Pseudomonadati; phylum Bacteroidota; class Sphingobacteriia; order Sphingobacteriales; family Sphingobacteriaceae; genus Pedobacter; species Pedobacter anseongensis. The sequence goes on from NZ_JBBHKB010000004.1 coordinate 566,226, forward strand.
GAATGGGGTAAGAAATCCGATTGTTCATCAAACCATTGCCAATTTGTATGTCTCAAGTTTCGAAAATGAATTAGCCATTAAATCACTTGAAGATGGCTTAAAACTTAACCCAGAAAATCCTCTTTTAACAAATGATTATATTAATCTATTGTTGGATAATGAGAAATATGAAAAGGCAATTAAAGCAATTAACGGCACATTAGGAACAGAGCGCCGTAGTAGTAAATTGCTCTATTTTCTTTTTGGTTATTTGCAGCAATCTCAACTTAAAAATTACACAGAAGCTGAAACCGCGTATAAAAAAGCATTAGCACTCGATCAAAACTATTTCGATGCCATGTACCAACTAGCACTAGTTTATGTTAGCAATGCCAATGAGGCACTAAAACAAAACAACAAACCAAAATTCACTAGTTTTGCTAACCGAGCAGAATTTACGTTATTGCGCGCACACGAGATTAATATAAACGATTTAAACACTATTCATCTTTTAATTGAAGTTTACACTCGAAAGAATAGGCTAGATAAGGTTCAAGAACTAAAAAGAAAACTAAACGAATTTTAGATTTTAATCAATACTACAGGTGAGTGAGGTATATTTAAATTTGAACTTAACATAATATTAATTATATGACAAAATATCATTATTTATTTCTACAAAAATCCGTAAGGATATTGTTTAAAATTATATTTTTACAGTAAACATTAAAATGAGCACAAAAAAATCAGCCCTAGGTTTCATATTTATTACCATATTAATCGACTGTATCGGTTTTGGAATCATTATCCCGGTTCTACCAAATCTAATAAAGGAGATTTCTGGTAAATCTTTGGCTGATGCATCTGAGTACGGAGGCTTATTATTAGTTGCTTATTCAATAGCTCAATTCATTTTCTCTCCAATTGTAGGCGGTTTAAGCGATAAATATGGAAGAAGACCGATTTTATTAATATCACTTTTGGGTCTAGGTATAGATTACATATTTTTATCATTTGCGCCTACTTTAGGTTGGTTATTTGTTGGAAGAGTTATTGCTGGAATTACAGGTGCTAGTTTTACCACTGCAATGGCCTACATCGCAGATATTAGTACCCCAGAAAAAAAAGCTCAAAATTTTGGAATGATCGGAGTTGCATTTGGAATTGGTTTCATCATAGGGCCATTAATTGGTGGCTTATTTAGCCATATGGGACTTAGGGTTCCATTCATGATTTCTGCAGGGTTGGCTTTATTGAACTGGTTATATGGTTATTTTATTTTGCCAGAATCATTAAAAAAAGAAAATCGTAGAGAATTTTCATGGAAAAGAGCCAATCCAATAGGCGCAATTATGAGCGTAGCTAAATTCCCTGCAATTATAGGATTGGTATTAGCTTTGTTATTGCTATTTATAGCAAGCCATTCTGTGCAATCAAATTGGGGCTACTATGTAATTGAAAAATTCAATTGGGATTCTTCAATGATTGGCTATTCATTAAGCATTGTAGGCGTTGCGGTAGCTGTTGTACAAGGGGGTTTAATTCGAATTATTATCCCAAAAATCGGAAATAAGAAAGCCATTATTTTGGGTTTAATTTTATACATCATAGGTTTCACCTGTTTTGCTTTTGCACCAAATGGCCTTATGATGATGATTTTTATTATTCCTTATTGTTTAGCTGGAATTGGAAATCCGGCAATGCAAAGTATTATTTCAAATCAAGTACCCAATAATGCTCAGGGCGAAATTCAAGGTATTGTTACAAGTATGCAAAGCGCTGGAGCAATTTTAGGCCCATTCTCCATGGCATATATCTTTGCGTACTTTATTGATAAAAGTAATGTGATATATTTTCCTGGTGCACCATTTATATTTAGTGTTTTACTTACATTAATTGCTTTGTTTATAGCTATTGCTGCGTTAATAAAGCATCACTAGAGTAATTCCGTGGCCAAATTTGCCAGTTCGCTCCTCTCCCCTTTCTGAAGCGTAATGTGCGCATACAGGGGATGATGTTTCGCGTTTTCAATGAGATACGATAAACCATTGCTCTCCGAATCAAGATAAGGCGTGTCAATCTGATAAATGTCTCCTGTAAATACAATTTTAGTATGCTCCCCTGCCCTCGAAATAATGGTTTTTATTTCATGGGGTGTTAAATTTTGGGCCTCATCCACAATGAAAAATATCTTCGTAATGGTACGCCCTCTGATAAATGCTAGTGGCGCAATGGCAATCTTTTCAGTTCTGATCAATTCATCAATCCGAAATAACATTTTTTCATCCTGCGCAAATTGTTCTTTTATAAATTTTAAGTTATCCCAAATTGGAGCCATATAAGGGTCTACTTTAGCTTTTACATCACCAGGTAAGTAACCAATATCTTTATTACTGAGCGGAACAATTGGTCGTGTAATGTAAATTTGTCTAAAATTTTTTCGTTGTTCTAAAGCGCTCGCTAAAGCCAATAAGGTTTTACCGGTACCCGCATTTCCTTGTATGGTAACTAATTTTATCTCGGGATTTAGCAAAGCATCGATTGCGAACGATTGCTCAGCATTCTTAGGAATGATATTAAAAACTTTTTCTTGATTTATTTTTCGTAAACGCTTTGTCGTTACATCAAAAAAAGCAATTGAATTTTTTTTCTTATGCTTTAAGGTATAGAAATGATTTCGATCGGTATAATTCAAATTAACTCCTGTTGAGCGAATTGAACCCTCTCTTCTTAACTCATCAATTAGTTCCGAATCACATAAAAAATCTGTTTTTCCGGTATAAAGTTCATCTAGATTTTTAATTTTTCCTGTTTCATAATCCTCCGCATATAGATCTAGCGATTTTGCTTTTAAACGTAAACAAATATCTTTTGAAACTAAAATAACCTTGCTCTCTGGATTTTCTTCTTTTAAGACTAAGGCAGAATTTAAAATTCGGTGATCAAACTTTCCTTTCCCAAATAAGGTCTCGGCATTTAAGACTTTCGGATTTTCGTTCAAAATAATCTTAATTCTACCTAGACTTTTTTTATGGATTGGAAACCAATCATTTATCGAGTTGTTTTTTGCTGCGATATCGATTAGGCGAATAAAACTTCTAGCTTCAAAATTTCGCGTATCATTTCCACTTTTAAAATTATCTAGTTCTTCTAAAACCAATACGGGAATAGCAACATAATGTTCTTGAAAATTATTTATAGCATCGTGATCATAGAGAATAACCGAAGTATCTAAAACGAATATTTTTTTTGGAAAATCTTTTTTTGACATGGTGATTTAAAATTACCATTTAGCATTTAAAGATTATAGTTTATTTGAGAATAAAAGGCTTAAAAGCAAAACGGAGATCCGCGTCTTTCGATTTGGTTCTCCGTTTTAACCTTTTAGTTAACCGTAGTTAATTAGAAGGCACCAATACGATTTACTTAACCCGTTCGTGGTTGTAGTTTTCTTGCGAATCCTACTACTCGTTTACTTATGATTGATGTTTGCTTTACTCCGTAAAATGCCACAATCTACAATCATGTTCGATATTAGTTACCAAATGAACCATCGGTTTTGCAACCGGTTAGTCCTTCTAAACCTATCTGCCCTTGCGAGTGATCGAGTTTATATTACTCCATTCTTTTACATGCTATCTACCTTGCGGCTTCTTAATGTAAAACCGATTTTGCATCTTGCAATGCGTATCAGATTTGAATAACTGTTGAACGATCCCAAAAATTTTAGTCTTGCGACTTCATTTTTGTTTTGGATTGTTCTATCAAACTGTCAAAGTACTTCGTTATTGATATCATCTAATTTAGGGTGCAAATCGATAATTGACAAGAAAAATCGAATTATTTTATTAACAAGTTTTGCACTTTTAATTCAGCCTTATCAACATTAAAAATGCATAAGATCTTTAGCTTAAATTACCATTATTCGAATATAGTGAAAGGTTATTAACATTAAGAATTGGTCACATTATTCACATTTCTCTATTTTTTACCCAATCTTATACTTATAAATTCTGCCTATTTTTCACCTCTCCTGCTAAAAAATTAATAATTCATCTCGAAATTAACAATAAAATTGGTGCGCAATACTGTAGATTTGTATATGCTTAACAGGCCAATTCGAAATATCCATGACTTTCTATTAAGCACCTATTTTGCTGATGGGTTAAGGATCACATTCGGTGTACTGTGCCCCTCTTTAATTATGGCGCAATTTGGAATGCTTCAATATGGTATGACCTTATCTTTAGGAGCATTATGCGTTAGTGTTGTCGATTCCCCTGGACCAATTGTTCACCGTAGAAATGCCATGCTCATCACCACTGGGCTTATCGTAATCATTTCTATTTTAGTGGGCATAACCAACAAAAATATCTACGTTACGGGCACACTACTAGTGATTTGCAGTTTTGTATTTTCCATGCTTTTTTTATACGGAGCACGTGCTGCATCGATCGGAACATCAGTTCTCCTAATTATGGTGCTAAGTATAGACGACATTAGACCTTGGAAAGAAGTAATTTTGTATGCAATGCTCATTTTCTGCGGAAGCATTTGGTATACAATGCTCAGCTATTTCATATACAGAATTCGCCCCTACCGACTAGTTCAGCAAACTTTAAGCGATTCTATATATGAGGTAAGCATATTTTTAAGGGCAAAGGCAAAATTTTATCACCAAGGTATAAATTATGAAAAAAATTATGCCGAATTATTGCAATTACAAGTAATCGTACACGAAAAACAAGAGGAAGTTAGAGAAGTTCTCTTCAAAACAAGAGAAATAGTAAATGAATCGACCCCAGAAGGACGATTTTTATTACTTGTTTTTATAGATATGGTCGATTTATTCGAACAAATTATGTCGACCTATTATAATTACAAACAATTACATCAACAGTTTGATGAAGTGGGAATTCTGACCCATTATGAAAAAGTAATTTATAAACTTGCCGATTCTTTAGAAGATATTGCCTTTGCCTTAAAAACTGGTGGCATTCCTAACCTATCAATAGGCTTAGCCGAAGATATTGAACAGCTTAAACAAGAAATTTTAGTATTGGAGAAAAACAAAATAAACCACGACTATAATACTTTAGGCTTAATTGCACTTAAAAACATTGAAGTTAATATTGAAAATATTTTAGCAAGAGTTAAAACCATTAACAGTTATTTTAACGAGAAAGAAAAGAAAAAGCTAAAAAGGAACGATATTGATATAAATAAATTTGTGACTAGGCAAAATTTTGATATTAAATTGTTTCGTGAGAATTTAACTTTTAGTTCTTCAACATTTAGGCATTCTTTGCGTGTAGCCATTGCAATGTTGATTGGCTTTGTAGTAGCCAAAAGCTTTGATTTCGCACATAGTTACTGGATTTTGCTCACTATTTTAGTAATATCAAAACCAGGTTATACCCTAACCAAACAACGAAATTATGAGCGTTTAATCGGTACTATAGCAGGTGCTTTTATCGGAATGGGCATTTTAGTTTACGTTAACGATAAAAATGCTTTATTTGTAATCTTGCTAATTTGCATGATTGGGAGTTATAGTTTTCAACGCAAAAATTATGTTGTTAGCGTACTATTTATGACACCTTATATATTAGTGCTATTCGATTTTTTGGGAATGGGGAGTCTTTCCCTTGCCAGAGAACGAATATACGATACGTTGATCGGATCTGGAATAGCCGTATTAGCAAGCTATTCTTTGTTCCCTAACTGGGAACATGAGAAACTTAAAGTGGCAATGGTGGGTATCATAAAAGCGAACATGAATTATTTCGAACAGGTTACCCTATTATATTTTGAAAAACATAATAGCTTAACAAAATATAAAGTTGCACGAAAAGAAGTTTATGTAAATACGGCCAATCTGGCTTCCTTGTTTCAACGGATGTTCTCTGAACCAAAAAGTAAGCAATTATATATTAAAGAGCTGCATCAATTTACGGTACTCAATCATTTGCTTTCATCGTACGTAGCAACACTGTCACTTTTCTACCGAGAACATGATTATACACATATTAATTTTGAGGAATTAAAACCAGTATCAACCAATACCATTTATCTACTTTCTCAATCGGAGGAAAATTTAATCGTTAATAAAGAGGAAATCAGTAACGTTCCTTTAATCCGACGAAAAATTTCTCCTGAATTAGATGCAGCTAATGAGAATATGATGATTGCGGAGCAATTTGAACTCATCCAGAAAGTGGCCTATGATATATTTAAATTAACAGAGAAGATAAAAGCGTAGTTAATCGCATTTCTTAAAACTTCTCGCCCCCCGTTTTGTTGTATTATCATGGAAAAGTTATATACCGCATCAGTAATCGCTACCGGCGGAAGAGATGGTCACGTTAAATCAAGTGATGGCGTTCTAGATTTAGAATTAAGAAAACCAAAAGAACTCGAGGGTCAAGGAGGTACAACCAACCCTGAACAATTATTTGCGGCCGCATGGGGCGCATGTTATTTAGGGGCTTTAGGTAGTGTTGCGGCACGCGATGGAATCGATATAACCGATGCAAACGTAAATGTTCAAATTTCTTTTAATAAAGACGGAAGTGCTTTTGCATTGTCGGCCGATCTTGATGTTCATGTTCCTGGAATAGCACATGATGAGGTGCAACAACTTGCTGAGAAAGCACACAAGACCTGCCCCTATTCAAAAGCAACACGAGGAAATATTGAAGTTAGAGTTACCGCAGTATAGCTTATTTTAATGTACTTCTGCTAAAAATATGATATTCTCCTGGTGCTAATGTGGCAGCATAAGTAGCGCTAGCTAGATTTATGGAATTTCCAACGGCATCTACCCAAGCACCGGAAGATCCAAAATCTATGCTGGCAGTCTGACTGACTACATCAAAGTTCCCCACTACCACAACGGTGTTGGTTCCTTCCGTTAGCTTAATGTATTTAATGGCATTAGCCAAGTTATAGTTAACATTGGCAGTATTAAAAATAGAATTGTTCCTTTTTAGCTTGATAAATTTTGCATAAGCATCATATAATGCTTTGCGATTAACATCGGTATAATATTCCCATTTAATTGGCTTATCGCCCGTTCTACCATTATAATCTATATTAACATCATATCCTAATTCTCCAAATTGCCATACCATTTTTGGGCCAGGTATACTAAACAAAAATGCAGCAGCTAACTCTTCACGTTTTAGCGAAGTAACAAGATTTCCTTTGATAACATAATTACCAGCTGCATTTCCAAAAGAAATGTTCTTATAATTTAGCCTCTCTTCATCGTGGCTCTCGCCAAAACTTATCAAATTTTCGGATTTGCTAAAATTGTGACGTGTAAAAAATCCCCAAGAAAAATCAGAACTGGCAAGCCAGCCCATTGTCGCTTCGTTTATGTTGTAATTCAGATTTGCCCAAAGCATCATGCCTTCATCGGCTAAAATCTTTTCCTCTGCAACATCTGCAAAATGCTCTAAGATAACATAGAAGTTGTTCGGATCTATACTCTTTATATAGTTATTATACTCTTTCCAAATGGCTATCCGACTCGCATCCATCGCACTAAATGTTGCATCGTTATTGGAAGAATTTTGTGTAAATCCTTTTGAAAGATCGAAACGAAAACCATCAATTTTATAGTTCTGCATCCAAAATTTAATCACATTCTTCGCAAAATATTTTGTCGCCGCACTTTCATGGTTAAAGTCGTAACCAACATTATAAGGATGCTTGGGATCTACATTAAACCAAGGACTATTTGAGGTGGGTTTGCTGCCATCAAAATACAGTTGTACCATTGGGGATTGACCAAAGGAATGATTTAATACCATATCTAATATAACTGCAATACCCTTACCATGGCATTCATCAATAAAATTTTTCAATGCTATTTTAGTTCCATAATATTTATCCGGCGCAAAATAAAACGATGGATTATAACCCCAGCTTAGATTACCTTCAAATTCGTTAACCGGCATTAATTCGATTGCATTTATACCAAGGCCTACTAAATAATCTAATTTTTGCAACGTGGATGCATACGTATGTTCGGTTGTAAAATCCCTAATTAACAACTCATATATTACTAGATTATTTTTTTCTGGTCTGGTAAACGAATTATTTTTCCACGTATAGGTTGGTTGGTTAGCCTGTAGCACACTTACAATTCCTGTAGTTTTACCCGTTGGGTAGCTCATTAAATTTGGGTACACTGTAGCTGAAATATATTTATCATTTGCTTCATCTAATATTTTCTCACAATATGGATCAGCAACCTTTAAATTTCCATTCACTAAAAATTGATAACCATATTCAGTATTGGCGTTCAGATTATCTATTTGAACCCACCATGTTTGATCGTCGTTTGCTTTCTTCATAGGTGAGGCTGTGGAAGACCAATTGTTAAAATCTCCAATTACCGCTACCGATGTCTTTCCAGGAGCATATAAGGTAAAGATCGCTGAAGTTCCATTGTTAATAAATGTAACCCCATCTTTAGCACCAGAAGGAAGGTCTGTAGCTGGGTTTGTTGGGTTTGTAGGAATAGCTATTGGGGGTGTTGAACTTTTTTTACAGGCAACTATTAACGTAAAAAGAAGTAAAATATATATTATTTTTTTCATGCGTATACTTGTATTTAAAGGTGATAAACTACTTTAAACTGATCTATTTTCTTCTACTTCGAGCTGAGCTGTTAAAATATCATTTACTCGCTTTGGTTCTTTGATAAATACAAAGCAGATCATTGCGGCTAAAATCATCAATGCACCACCTATTTGAACGGCTAAAAGGCGATCGTTATTTAAGACATTGCGCATTAACCAACCAAAACCCAATGAGGCCATAATTTCAGGTAATACGATAAAAAAATTAAAAATACCCATATAAATACCAATTTTATTCTTTGGTAGCGAGCCACTTAACATGGCGTATGGCATGGATAGGATGCTTGCCCAAGCAATTCCAACCCCAGTCATACATAAATACAACATATTTTTATCATGCACCCAGGCTACACTAATCAATCCAATCGCACCACAAATTAAACAGAGTGCGTGTGTATTTTTTCTACCTAACGAATCGGCAATTTTAGGTAAAACCAAAGCAAATAGAAAGGTAATCACACTATAGAAAGCAAGCGTTAAGCTACCAAAATCAGCTCCTTGAGCATATACAGGATCGCTTGCATCTTTACCTCCAAAAACGTTGATCGCTACCGCAGTGGTATAATAGAACCACATAAGAAATAAGCCCGGCCAAGTAAAAAATTGAACCAACGATACAATTTTCATTCTTTTGGGCATATGAACTAAGGCATGCATAATTTCTTTCGCTCCCCCAAAAAAACCTTTATTGCTTTCTCGAACTTTCTCTTTAAAGTTTACATCCGAAGGCGGATATTCTTTGGTTGTAAAAACGGTATATAGAACGGCAGCAAAAAAGAAAAAAGCACCAATGTAAAAGGAGAATTTTACGTTTTCGGGAATACTGCCCTGCACGGCTGTATTTTCCAAATGGAAAATATTTTTCATCAACCATGGGAGTGACGAGGCTACACTTCCACCCAAACCAATCATCAAACTTTGCATAATGAAGCCTCTATTTACTTGGCTATCCGGTAATTTATCGGTCACAAATGCACGAAAAGGTTCCATTGCAATGTTTCCAAAAACATCTAAAATCCACAAAAGGCCTGCAGCCATCCATATCACACTACTATGTGGCATAAATAACAGCGCAATACTGCTTATAATTGCACCAATCATAAAATAAGGCCTTCTTCTACCCCATCTTGGATGCCAAGTACGATCGCTCATATAGCCAACTATAGGTTGAACCAATAAGCCTGTCAATGGCGCAGCCAAGAATAATAAAGGCACTTGATCTGCATTGGCCCCTAAATTCTCGTAGATTCTGCCCATGTTAGCGCGTTGTAAATCCCAGCCAAATTGTATACCAAAAAAGCCTACGCTCATATTGATAATTTGGACGAGCGATAATTTAGGGTTTTCTGTTATTGATTTCATCTGTTTATAATTTTGTTTTTAGTTGTCAGATGTTCCTTACCATGAGTAAATTATCATTCCCTTGTGTGTTTAATGATAATTTAATTATGGGCGGTTCATGTGTGTTGCATTGGTTTAGAACTGGATGATTTGTGCAGAAGCTGGTAAAACGTTTACCGGTATTTTATGTTTAGTTGCGCCTTCTATCTTTTTATTCGTCAATAAGTCTTCGGTAAGCCTAGATTGCTTTATACTTAAAATTTCTTTGGGAATAATAAGGTCTGTGGTTATTGCCTTATGTCTATCAAAATTAGCAATGATTAATAACCTTTGATTTGCTGTATAGCGGATATAGGCATACATTTTTGTGTTCATTTTTACACTACTCACTTCTACGATTTCACCTTTTACAATTGCCTCACTTTGTGCAGTAATTTGAAGTAATTTTTGATAAAAATTTCTTATGCTTTTTTGATTTTCGGATAATTGTTTACCATCAAACGCTCCATTATTCATCCATTTTTGATGATTGGGAACACCCCAATAGTCGAATATGGTTGTCCTTCCATTTTGCAGATCATCGCCTATAAAACCTTCTGAAATACCTGCTGGTTCTCCGTGTTCTTGACCAAAATAGAGCATTACAGGCCCAGTTCCTAAAGTTGCAGCAACTACCATTGCTGGAAAACTAAATTCAGCTTTCCCAGCAAATGCTTTTGAAGCTACTCTTTCTTCATCGTGATTTTCGATGAATCTAACCATCTTATCGCCAAAGCCTGCACTTTCTACTTTCCATACTTTTGATATATCGTTTACATCAGCATTCGGTTCGTTTTTTATCAATCTTTTTAAACCGTCGTACAAGCCCACTTTATCATATAGATAATCGAATTTACCTTGCGTTAAGTACTGCCGATAAGCTTTTGGGTTATAAGCTTCGGCCATAAATATTAACTCAGGTTTAATTATTTTTACCTGCGGAATAACCCATTCCCAAAATTCAACAGGAACCATTTCTGCAACATCGCATCGAAAGCCATCCACTCCTTTTTTTGCCCAAAATGTTAATATATCACGCATTTTAATCCACACCGGAGGTACTGGATTAAAATGGGCTATTTCTTTACCATTACGATATTCGATGCCATAATTTAACTTTACCGTTTCATACCAATCGTTAGCAGATGGAGAAGCCGAAAAAACAGTATTTCCGGTAGCTTTGGCAGGAAATTCAGTAAATTTCCCATCCATCAACTTCTTTAATGGACTATTTAATTCGTTTATGTTTTCGGGAACCTGGAAGGGTTCATTTGGGATATAATAGAAATCGTTTTGAGTGCTAAATGCAATCGTTTTATCATCATTTGAACCAAAATCAACCACATTTTTTGGTTTTGCTTTTGAATAATAGCTTCTGGCTACATGATTTGGAACAAAATCTATTAAAACCTTAATGCCTTTAGTATGTGTACGTTTAATTAAAGCTTCAAATTCGATCATTCTATTGTCAACATTTATCGCTAAATCAGGGTCAACATCGTAATAATCTCTTATTGCATAAGGAGAACCCGCTCTGCCTTTAACCACATCCGCATCATCAGGCTTGATTCCATAGTTTGAGTAATCAGTTAAACTGGCATGAGCTAAAACCCCTGTATACCAAATGTAATTTACATGGAGCGCTTTTAAACCGTCGAGCGCACGATTAGTAATATCATTAAATTTACCGCTCCCATTTTGGGCAATGGTACCATAAGGGATATTTGCCGTTTTCTTATTACCAAAGTAACGTGGTAATAGCTGGTAGATAACTATTTTTTTGGCGTGTTGCCCGAACGTAGAAGTTACAATGCAAGCCGTCATAAAAATAATCATTATCAACTGTTTATGGATTTTATTTAACCTTTTCATGTAGATTACACCAGTTCGGTATTTTTAATTTCGATTTGCCTATTTCCAGTAATTTTATAATTTTGGTTTGCAACACAAATTTCTAAATCAACTGTAGTTAGATTACTGATTGTCATTCCACCCTCCATAATTTTTACCTTTAAAATCACTCCTCTAAACCCTATTGTGAATGAAAACGACTTCCATTTGGCTGGTAAAAAGGGATTAAATTCTAGCCTATCATTTTTAACTCTCATGCCAGCAAATCCTTCTACCATACTCATCCATGTACCTGCCATAGAGGTAATGTGTAAACCGTCTTCGGTATCGTTATTATAATCGTCTAAATCTAAACGTGCTGTACGTAGATAAAACTCGTATGCTTTTGCTTCATCTTTTAGTTTTGCGGCTAAAATACTGTGTACACAGGGTGATAAAGAACTTTCATGTACCGTACGTGGTTCATAGAAATCAAAATTTCTTTTTAAAGTATGAAAATCATAGTCTTCTTCAAAGAAATATAATCCCTGCAATACATCTGCTTGTTTAATAAAACAAGAACGAAGAATACGGTCCCAACTCCATTTTTGATTAATTGGTCTTTCGCTAGGCGATAAATTTTTTACTAAAATTTGTTCTTTATCTAAATAGCCATCCTGTTGAAGAAAGATACCTTTTTCTTCATCAAAAGGATAATACATTTTATCAACAATTTTTGCCCAATCCTCTACTTCAGATTCCTTAAAATTTAGCTTAGTTAAAAGGGAGTTTAGTTTTTCTGGATTTATCCCACGAACAATTTCAAGTGCTTGAGCAGTATATTTTAAACACCAAGTTGCTAGAATATTAGTATACCAATTGTTGTTTACATTATTTTCGTATTCATTTGGGCCTGTAACGCCGAGCATCACATATTTTTGCTTTTCGACGCTCCAATTTACCCGTTGTTTCCAAAAACGAGCTATAGCAATTAATACTTCGAGGCCAAAATCAATTATGTAAGTAACATCGCCTGTATAACGCACATAATTATAAATGGCAAAGGCGATAGCTCCATTTCTATGAATTTCTTCGAATGTAATTTCCCATTCATTATGGCATTCTTCACCATTAATGGTTACCATTGGAAATAATGCCGCACCCTCTTTAAAACCTAATTTCTCAGCATTTTCGATGGCTTTATCAAGTTGCTTATAACGATAGATTAATAAATTCTTGCTTACCTCTTGCGGTGCAGTTGCTAAATAAAAAGGAACACAATATGCCTCAGTATCCCAGTAGGTCGAACCTCCGTATTTTTCGCCTGTAAAACCTTTTGGGCCAATATTTAATCGATCATCTTTTCCTGTATAGGTTTGAAATAATTGATAAATATTGAAGCGTATAGCTTGCTGAGCAGCAATATCCCCTTCGATAATGATATCGCTATGTTCCCATTTTTTTGCCCAAGCCTCCCTTTGTTCGTCTAATAAAGTAGCGAAACCTTTTTTAGCTGCTTTAGCAACAGCATTTTTAGTTTGCGCTAACAATTCGGTTTTTGGATAATTTTGTGAACAAAGATTAGCAACAATTTTTATTAATGAAATTTTTTCATTTGCATTAATGTTGATGGTATATTGTTGAGCAATAAATTTCTCTTTACGGATATCTTTTCCCCTAACGTTAAGTATTTCTTCATTTCTGTAAATCGATACCATACTACCAGTACAAACTTCGAAATGTGTTTTTTTAGTCCTTAAAGTTAAGTAAGCTTCATAGTTTGTGATTTCGTCATCTACAAGTTCCCAAAATTTTTCATCATAGTTACTGTCCTGATTTTTTATGTCGCCATCAATAAATGGCATAATTTTTAATTCAGCGTTAAAATTTAAAGGTGTAATTTGATATTCAATGGCGCCTATTTCATCATCCGCAATACTACAAAAACGGGTTGATTTAATTTCTACCTTTTTTCCGCTTGGCAATTTAGCAATGAAGTTCCGTGCTAAATACCCTTGATTCATATTTAATACTCGACTAAATTTGCTTATTTCGGCGGTAGCGAGATCTAAAACCTCATCATCAAATTTAACCTCTATCCCGATCCAATTTGCTGCATTTAATACTTTTGCAAAGTATTCGGGATACCCATTCTTCCACCAGCCCACTCGTGTTTTATCAGGATAGTAAACACCAGCAATATAATTACCAAGTAAAGTTTCTCCAGAATACGTTTCTTCAAAATTTGCACGTTGCCCCATTCGGCCATTTCCGATGCTAAATATGCTTTCCGAAATTTTATTTAAATGTGGATCAAAGCCTTCTTCTATAATATTCCACTCGTCTGCTTTAATATAGCTCTTCATCTATAACCTCTCTAAATCTTCTATTGTTAATTTGTCTAAGCCACTTACAACAAGATCAGCTTTAACAAGAATATTTTTTGTACCTATTCCAATTGCTTTCATACCTCCTGCTTTGGCGGCTTCGATACCAGCAACGGCATCCTCAAAAACAACACATTCACTTGTTTGTACCCCCAAAAGTTGAGCTCCTTTTATAAATACATCAGGATCAGGTTTTGATTTTGTAACACTATTCCCATCCACTATTTCGTGAAAGAAATGTGCCAAATTAGTTTTTTCCAGTATCAGCGCAGCATTTTTACTTGCAGAACCTAACGCGAGCTTATATCCGGCATTTGTGATGGTAGTTAAAAATTCTACCGTTCCTGGTAACACTTCGCTGGGGGTAATGTTTGTAATCATTTCTACGTACCACGCATTTTTTTGCGTAGCTAATTCTTGTTTTTCGCCATCTGTTTTAGTGACGTTACCCCAAGCTAGGATTTTAGCTAGACTTTCTATTCTGCTAATGCCTTTAAGTTGCTCGTTTTGTTCTTCTGTAAAATCAAAACCCATCGCGTTTGCCAAACGTTTCCAAGCTTTATAATGATAAACAGCAGTATCTACTAAAACCCCATCTAAATCAAATAGACATGCTTTAATACTCGATGTTATTTTTGGTATGGTATTGGTTTCTGGTTGCATTTTTTATTCGTACACTATTTTAGTTCTAATATTAACGTAGTTAATGCTGGTAGTTTAACAGTGTTAAGATCTAAAAGTTGATTTGAAACTATATCTAACCCCGATTTCGCCAATAAAATCCGTTCATGATAGCGATTGGTCGAGATTACTTTTTCGGTTGTATTGCTGTTCATTATTATCATTATAGTTTTAGTGCTGTTGTATCTAAAATAGACGTAAATACCATCTTCAGGCACAAATTGCATCATTTTTCCGGTTTGCAATACTGGATTATTTTTTCTGTAATTGGCAAGGGTTTTTAAATAATTAAACGCTTCATTTTCTTTAGCTGTTCGCCCATCAGCAGTAAATTTGTTTTTTTTATCTTTTTCCCATCCACCAGGAAAATCCTCTCGTACTAAGCCATCTGGACTAGCAAAATTTTTCATTAAGATTTCGGTGCCATAATATAATTGAGGAATGCCTCTAGTGGTTAAAAGCCATGCCAGGCCTGATTTGTATTTATTAAAATCTTCGCCTACTACAGAATAAAATCTGCTTAAATCATGATTATCTAAAAAAACAACATTTCGTGTCGGATCTTTATACATGAAGTCATTTGCAAACGTATTATAAAGTTTTACAACTCCATCCATCCATCCAAATTTACCATTTAAGGCTTCATTTATGCCCCATAGGGCTTGGAAATCTGTTACACCTTGCAATTTGGTATCGAAACCCTGATTAATTTTATTTCCTTCTGTAAAGTAGGCTTGATTTGCAACTCCATATACCCATGTTTCACCAAAAAATGTAAGCTTTGGGTACTCTGCCGTAATTGCATTTGCCCATTCAGCCATATATTTCTGATCGTTATAACTATAGGTGTCTATACGAAAACCGTCTAAATTAGCATATTCAACCCACCAGATATGGCTTTGAGTGATGTAGTTTTTAACATACGGATTCTCTTCATTCATATCGGGCATATGTTTATCAAACCAGCCATTAACCATTAATTCTTTATCTGCCTTAGCCACGTACGGATCCATGTGCACTTGTTCTCTATACGTGGTTTTGGTATAAGCTGGCCACTGATGAACCCAATTTTTCATAGGCATATCTTTGATGGTAAAATGTTCAGTACCTACGTGATTATGCACTAAATCTTTAATTACTTTCATCCCACGTTTGTGCGATTCGTTTACTAATCTTTTATAGTCTTCATTGGTACCAAACCTCCGATCAATTTTATAGTTTTCGGTATTAGCGTAACCATGGTAAGATGTTTTGGGTTGATCGTTTTCGAGAACTGGATTGAGCCAAAGTGTAGTAATTCCAAGCTCTTTTAGGTAATCGAGATGATTGATAATTCCTTTAATATCGCCACCGTGACGATAGTACATACTATCTCTATTCAAAGCCGTTTCTTGCATGCCTTCGATTACATCATTGCTATTATCCCCATTCGAAAATCGATCGGGCATAATAAGGTAAATAAGATCCTTATTGGTAACACCTTGATGCAGATTGGGATTTTTATCTTTTTGTTTTAATTCGTAGGTATAGGTTAATTTTTTTCCATCCTTAATAAATTCAATTGGAAATTTGCCTGCCTTGGTGCCTGCAGAAATTTCTAAATCTAAAAAGAGATAGTTTGGATTTTCAACCTTATTTACTTTAACTAATTTTACCCCCGGATAAACTAAACGAACTACAGTAGAAGCAATTTTTTCTCCATGAACAAGTAATTGAAGCTTAGGTTGTTTCATGCCGGTAAACCAAAACATCGGTTCGATACGTTCTAATTTCTGTGCAAAAAGATTTATATTACTTAAGCATAGTAATAATAAAATAATTTTTTTCATCTGTATAAATTATTAATACTTGGCTTACTGATTTTCATTTGTATTAATGAACTCGTAAACTCGGTTTGTTTTCAATGGTGATGAAGCTATCCTGATTTTTCAACGACACTATATTTTCAATGGCATTGAAGGGCTAAAGCCGTTTATTCATTTCCCCGTGAGTTTTGAAAAATCATGATGGTTTCATTTTAATGTTTCGACAATTCGGAGATAAGAAAATACATATTGTATTCACTAATAATTACTATCCTGAAAATGATAGTATTTTCAGGATAGTAAAAATTCTAGTTTTTAACTAGTGTGTATTTGTTTGTGGTTGTATTTAAAGTAATGGTATAATTCCCCGCAGTTGAAATTACAATATTCGCACCTCCTGAAGATAAATTGCCTCCAGAACCACCTAGATTTACTCCCCAATCATGATCTTGTCTAAATTTCATCTCACCTACAGTTAAATTTGTGGTTAATTTCCAAACTCCGTTCCCGTCATTTATAAACTTCATGTCTGTATCAGCAGACCAATCACCAGGAGTTGCATTCCCTATAATTGCCCAAACTTTAGCCGGTTCTATCGTATATACATTTGCATTTAAATCAACAGTTAACAATTTTAACCCTGCAGAAACAGAGCTAATATCACCTCCAGAGGTGCTTAATTTTCCACCACCAGTAGTTCCATATGCTATATCCCATTTTTTTGCAGGGGTAATCTTGAAATTGTTACCATCAAAATTAATGATACCAACATACACTCCATTTCCAGTTATCGATACCAAGCTATCTGCAGTAGCGGGGTTCCAACCTTGATAATTGCCTGGAACATAAACCCATGATGTTAATGGAAAAGGTTTAGCACTTATCGATATTACATTGCTATATGTTGGCGCAACGTTTGCAGATATGCTCGATTTTATTCTTAATTCTACATCAGAATTAACAGTTGTAGGTAAATTTAGAGATAATAATAGGTTGTTAAAATCTAAACCATTGTAACTGATCGACAACGATTTTGCTTCCAGCGTTACTTCTTTAGTTTTATCCGCTGCAAAATTTGAGCCCTTTTTAGAAATTTGCAACGTATTTGTTATTGCAGCTTGGTAACCAAAATCTGCGTTTGTAAACGTGAGGGTAACTACATTAGTAGTAAGCATAGATTTATCTAAAGCCACTGCAGTTGCAGAAGACTTCAACGTTCCGCCTGTACCATCAGTTGCCGTAGAAATAGTTCCATCTTTTTTACAAGACCATAGCGATAGCGCAATAAGGCTTAATGCTAATGATTTTAAAATAATTGATTTCATCTTTATATTTTTAATTTTTAAATGTTAGATGGAGCCTTTGATGATTAAAATGGGTATTAAATTCTTAAAGTAATACTCATTTTAATCATGTCGGGTTCATCTTTTTACTTTTTATAATTAATTTAATAACCAGGGTTTTGCACCAAGTTCGAATTTGCAGTTAAATCTGCTGAAGGAATTGGATATAGATTACGGAAACTTGGCACAGATGTACCCGCTTTCACACCACCTTTAAATGGCCATAGATACGTGGAACCAGTAAATTTGCCATAACGAACTAAATCTGTACGACGATGTCCTTCCCAATATAATTCACGACCTCTTTCGTCTAAGAAAAAATCTACAGATAAGTTACTAACGGCGCCACTAGCATTGCCATAGGCACGTGTACGTAAATTGTTTACATATGTTAGTGCTTGAGCTGTTGAACCTCCAGATCCGCCTCTCATAACCGCCTCTCCATAAATTAGATATTGCTCCGCTAAACGAAATAATGGGAAATCTAATGAGCTAAAAGTTCCATTCAAAGAGGCCGGAGTGGTACCTGTTGAAGTCACATTTTTAAATTTTGTAACTCTTAAACCATCTGTAAATACGGCAATATCATCCACATTGCTTTTTGCTCCAAAGAAAACACCTCTTTTATCGAATGATCCATTTGCGTCTGGAAATAAATTCGGTAGATTTTGTCTGGTTCTATTTCCTCCCCATCCCCCATTAGGAACACCATAAGAGGTTGGATTCATATCGCCATTTATACCTGCATTAATTAGGAAAGTTGTGCCACCATAGTTTGTACCTTTCACTCCATCGTAATTAATGCTTAAAATAGTTTCTAAGTTATTTACATTATTATCTGCTAAGAATAAATCTTTATAATTAGTTTTTAGCGCATACCCTGCATTAATTACTTTAGAAGAATAGGTAATGGCTTCTGTATATTTCGCCGTACCCGTATAAACCTGGGCATTTAGATATAAACGAGCCAATAATGCCCAATCTGCACCTTTATCTGCGCGACCATATTCGTTCGTTCTAGCGTCTGCTAAATCGGCTTCTATTGCTTTTAACTCTGATTCTACAAAGTTAAATAAGGTTGCTCTATTTGATTGCTTTGGAGCATCTTTACCAATGTTATCATTTTCGGTGATAAAGGGCGGATTTCCAAAACCATCTAATAACACCCAATACTGATAAGCTCTTAAAAAGCGAGCTTCAGCACGGTAACGTTGAATAGCGGTAACATCTGCGCCGGTAATATTTCGGCTTGCTAATTTTTCTGGCGTACTTTCACGGATAAACTCGTTGCATACCGTAATTTGATATAAGCTTCTCGTGTATAAACCTCGAAGAAATTGATTATCTGCATTCCAAGTAGAATAATCCAATTCTGGAATACCAGTATCACTCCATGCGCAAATAGCTTCATCCGTAGTTAATTCTTGAGATGTCCAAAAAAGTCTCAAAAAATCTGAAAAACCGGAGTTAATTCCGCCAAGATCACTATTATCCGATCCAGTAGAACTAGTTAGTGCGTAACTAGCATATAATTTTACCAAACTATTTTTGTAACCTTCAGCATTAGAATACACTTTCTCTGCGGTTACATCATTTGTTGGTGTTAAGTTTAATGCATCTTTTTTACATGCATTTAATGACATCATGAAAACTGCAGATGTCAATATGATTTGTTTAGATAACTTCATTTTCATTTTTATTTAAAATCCAACATTTAAACCTAAAGTATATGTTCTTGGTCTAGGATATAGATTATAATCGATACCAGATGTTAATTCTGGATCTAGTCCTTTATATTCCGATACTACAAATACATTTTGAACATTTGCCGCTAATCTCAATGTGGTTTTACCTGCTAATTTTCCAAAATTATAACCCAAACCAATGTTATCCATTTTTAAGAATGAGGCATTCTTCATATAATAATCGCTTAAAAATTGGTTATTGGATAAATTGGTGCTAAATATATCTCTAGCTGCATTATTAATGATACTTTGTGTACTTAAGATGTTTGAACGAACACCAAAGTTAGACGAAACGTTATCATACACATAATTACCAATGTTAGCTCTTAGTACAGTATTGATAGACCATTTTTTATAGGTAAATGAAGTACTGAAGCCAATCGTTACTTTAGGGTCTGGTGAGTGATAGAAATATTGATCACTACTATTAATTACACCATCTCCATTTAAATCTTCATAAACGCCTTCCAAAAGTTCATTTTTAGCATTATACACTTGTTTATAAACCAAGAATGAGCCTGGCGTATAGCCAACAGAGTTATATTTTAAGTGAATTCCAGTACCCCCAGTTAAGTCGCCAGCGTCTAGAGATGCACCTGGATTTGGATTTAAAGTTAAGTTGGTTACTTTTCTTTTGTTATATGCAGCATTGAAGTTAATGTCCCATGTAACGTCGCTTTTATTAATAGCATTAAAGTTTATGCTACCTTCAATACCTCTAACTTCCATATTTCCTACGTTGGTTGTAATCTTATTGCTAAAATTTGTACCTACCGGAATATCAACTGAACTTAACAGGTCTCTCGTTTTTTTATAATATACATCTATTGCACCGGTAATTCTACCTTTCATAAACCCATAATCTAAACCAGCATTGTAGGTAGTTGTAGTTTCCCACTTCAAATTAGGATCGTAAGCTGCTGGACTATAATAATTATAAAAATTATTTCCAATTTGGTATTGGCCGGTGGTACTATTTGCATAGTATTTAGATAGGTATTCATAATTACCAATACCATCCTTATTTCCAGTTTCACCATAACTTAATCTTAATTTTAAGTCTGAGAAGATATTGCTACCTTTTAGAAAGTCTTCATTACTTGCTCTCCATGTAAAACCAACAGATGGGAAATACCCCCAACGGTTCTCCTCAGAAAACTTTGATGAAGCATCAGCACGCATTGTACCCGATAATATATATTTATCAGATTGAGTATAAATAAACCTACCATAGTATGATAATAATTTATTTCGCTGATCGGCAAAAGGAAAAGTTATCGGAACAAGTACTGCTCCCAATGCATTATAGGAATTATAAAAATAATCGGTATTCTTAATGTCGTAAAATCCATAACCCGCTGTAACATCTATTCGACTATTTATGCTTTTAGCCGTATGTGCGTAGTTTAAATAGAATTCTGATGTTTTACTAAATTCTCTATTTAACCTATCTTGAAAAAAGCCTTTAGTAGAATTACTTTGAGCTGCAATTTCCGGAACAGTTGTCGAACCAGAGCCTCTTGAAACATCATAACCTAAATTCAAGTTAGCGTGCAATTCTGGTAAAAAATGAAAAGAATAATCAAATTTTAAATTTCCAAAACTTCTTCTTGCATTACCTATATCCTTTTTTTGCTCAATTAAAGCCAAAGGATTTCTTGGAGCATTTGGATTTGGCACACTCGCCTGTATCCATTCGAAATAATTACCAAAGGCATTATTGGCATATACAGGCTGTGTAGGGTCGAACTGTATAGCGCTTGCGATAGCACCATTGTTGGCAAAATTCGATTTAGTTAATGCAGCTTTCAAATTCAATTCTACTTTTAAATGATCGTCGAAAAATTTAGGAGCTAAACTCAAAGCAGCTGTTCCTCTTGATAATTTATCGGTAAGCAACAAACCTTGTTGATTAAGATAGCCAGCCGAAAAACGATAAGGCATTTTTTTAGCGGTTCCAGAGACACCAATAGTATTATCTGATGTAAAAGCTTGCTGATAGATTACATCTTGCCAATCGGTGTTTTCCGTACCTAAAAATGATTTTTGTGCAGCAGTTCCATTTGTATTTACATAGGCTCTAACTTCATCAGCAGTTAAAATATCAACTTTTTTAGCTACTGATGCCACGGAGTTGTTAGAACTGAAATTAAATACAGGCTTGCCAGCAGTTCCTTTTTTCGTTGTAATTAAGATTACACCATTTGATGCCCTAGAACCATAAATAGCGGTTGCATTAGCATCCTTTAAAATAGTATACGTTTCAATATCATTCGGATTAACTAACGATAGTGGGCTCGGTGCGTTACCTATGGTATTGCCACTAAAAGGTACTCCGTCGATTACGATTAAAGGATCGTTACTCGCGTTTAATGAAGCACCGCCTCTAATTCTAATCTGGCTCCCACCACCGGGTTGCCCACTGTTTTGGGTTATGTTAACTCCAGCAACCTTACCTTGGATTAATTGTTCTGGAGTAATAATCGTACCTTTTTGAAAATCTTTCGAATTTACAGTGGCAATAGAACCTGTTACTTCCTTTCGCTGAGCAAAACCATAACCGATAATTACAACTTCACCTAATTTTTGTTCATCTACTACTAAATTGAAGTTAACAGTAGTGTTTTCAGCTACGGTTATCGTTTTTTCGAGGGCAAGGTAACCAACATACGTACTGGATAAGGTAACTGTTCCAGTTAGACCGGTAAGTGAGTAATTACCATTGGGATCTGTTAAGGTAACTCGTGTTGTTCCTTTAATTGCTACAGAGGCGCCGGGTAAAGGTAATCCCTTTTCATCAAACACTTTTCCAGAGATGGATCCAGTTTGTGCTTTTACAATCATTGCCGATAAAATAAACAGCAATAAAAGCCCCTGTTTTAAGAGGTAAAATACTTTCATGTTCAAAGCTTTTTTAAGTATATAAATTTGGTTAGCTATTGTAGTGTTATACACACTGGACTAATTTACACTTGTTAATTACAATTCAAAATATTTTTTAAAAATATAATTTCTGCCTCTTTTTGAGTGCTTTAAAAAGCTTTAGCTTCCTGAAAATTTCAAAATAATACAACCTAAAAAATTAACATTTAAAAATTTAAATATTTGATAAACAAATACTTATTATTTACATTTTCCTATTTAAAGTGTTTTTTTTACACTAAGCTATTTTTTATACTTTTTTCGGGAACGTTCCCGATATTTATGACATAAAAATTTGTTATTTTTCGGGAACGTTCCCGAAATTTTCAAAAAATTCTTCTTAAATTACACTAAGTCGTGATTTTTTTTGAAAAAATTAAGCTGAAATCGAGGTTAAAGACGAGCCTGTTTTTGCACTCATTTTATAACAAATTTGCGGTAGAATTCCGGATGACAATTTTCGATTTTAACACTACTTCTTTTGCTATATTCTTAGCTGGATTATTTGATAAAATGCTAAACAGTAATCGCGCCGACTCCTCACCTATTTCGGTAGCGGGTTGAGTAATTGTAGTTAAAGATGGATTAAGCAATCTGGCAATTTCTAAGCTCGAGAAACTAATAATTTTTAATTGATCTGGGATTTTAATACCTAGATCATAGCACACGTAATAAGTAGCAAATGCCAAACGTTCTACCGAAGTAAAAACCCCATCAAATTGCTTTTGGGTTAATGCGTTGCTTATAATCTCTCTATTTTCTTCATAACTATTGCTACAATCTATCACCAGGCTTTCATCAAACTCAATATGGTGATTTGCTAATGCGTCAATATAGCCTTGCATACGCGTTTTTCCAATGGATAGTGCTTTGTTAATTACAAAATAACCAATTCTTTTGCATCCTTGATCAATAAGGTGGGTAGTGGCCAAAAAACTACTCTCATAGTCATTCGTAATTACTTTAGGTGTGTTAATATCCTCATATACTCTATCAAAAAATACTAATGGCAATCTTTTAGCGCCAAATTTATTAAGATAGCCATGATCATTTGCCTCACCAGAAACCGACATAATAATACCATCTGCCCTTCCATTATGAAGATGGCTGATAAAGCTTACTTCCTTACTAAAGTCATCATCGGTTACATAAATTAAAATATGATATCCATTTTCTCTTGCAATACGTTCTATGCCATGGATAACCTGAGAAAAGTAGTTATTTGCTAATTCTGGAACAATTACGGCAATTGTTTTGCTCTTTTGTTCTCTAAGGTTGCTTGCGTAGTGATTAGGTTGATAATTTAATTCCTTTGCTTTAGCCAAAATCATGGCTTTCGTTGCTTCCTTAATATCGCTATTATCTCTAAACGCTCTAGAGATAGTTGAGGTAGATAAATTTAAAGCCTCGGCTAATTTCTTAATGTTTATGGTATCCATCTGGATGATCTAAGCTTCTCAGTTATCTATATGATTGCTATTTAAGCAATAAGTTACGTTAAAACCTCTTGTTTATTTATCGTATTTTGAGGTCTACCATTTTTAAACGCTTCTCTCGTTTTTAAACCGAGCAATTCAAACATTGCCATATCATCTACAAAGGCGGGATTTGGCGTAGTTAATAATTTATCACCAGCAAAAATCGAGCTAGCCCCTGCCATAAAGCAAAAAGCCTGCTCTAACGTACTCATTTCATTTCGTCCAGCACTCAAGCGAACAACTGAATTCGGCATTACAATCCTCGCGGTCGCAATCATGCGCACCATATCCCAAATTGGTACACGAGGTTGATTTTCTAAAGGAGTGCCTTTTACAGGAACTAATGCATTAACAGGAACAGATTCTGGGTGTTTTTCCATGTTTGCCAAAGTTTGCAACATAGCGATGCGATCTTCGGATGTTTCGCCCAAACCTATAATTCCGCCACTGCATACTGTTAATTTTGCTTTACGCACATTTTTTATGGTATTTAAGCGGTCATCATAGGTGCGAGTCGAAATAATTCGTTTATAATCATCTTCCGAAGTATCGATATTATGATTATAGGCGTACAACCCCGCATCGGCTAAACGTTGCGCCTGATTTTCGCTTAACATTCCCAAGGTGCAGCAAACCTCCATATCCATGTCATTAACTGCTTTTACCATTTCAATTACACGGTCAAAATCGCGATTATCTCTAACTTCACGCCAAGCTGCACCCATACATAAACGAGATGCCCCACCCTCCTTTGCTTTCACTGCTGCACTTATTACTTGGCCAATTTGCATTAAAGGCTGCACTTCTACGTCGGTATGGTAACGGGCAGCTTGAGGGCAATATGAGCAATCTTCGGCACATCCACCTGTTTTAATAGAAATTAAAGAACTAATTTGAACTTCATTATAATCTTTTTGTGCACGATGAATACTTGCAGCTTCATATACCAAATCTAAAAAAGGTTTATGATAAATGGCCGATATTTCTTCCTTGGTCCAATCGTGTTTTAATACTTGCATAGTTAAGTTGTACGTTCTAAATTAGATTTATAAAAGCAATTTACTTGCTAACCCCAATAATAATAAAAATCCGAAAACATCGGTAAATGTAGTAATGATAATTGATGATGCAATGGCGGGATCTATCCCTACTCGCTTTAAAACTAAGGGAATCCCAGCTCCCGCAAAGCCAGCTATAACCAGATTACCCGTCATAGCGAGAAAAATAACAAATCCCAACATGGGATTGGCATCAAAAAAATAAGCAAATGCAAAAACAATTAATCCAGTAATTGAGCCATTAATTAACCCTACTGTAAATTCTTTTAATACGGTTCTATAGGCTTGATTATCTGTTAAATCGTATAACGAAATACGTCTAACCGTTACCGCTAAGGCTTGAGTAGCGGCATTTCCGCCCATACCCGCAATGATAACCATGTAGGCAGACAATATAGTTAAATTGGAGGTTACATATTCATAGTGCCGAACCACGGCTGATGCTAAAAAAGCTGTACCTAAATTGATGATTAGCCAAGGCAAACGAGATTTCACGGCTTCGATCCAGTTACCACTTAATTCCTCGTCTTCCGAAACCCCAGATATTTTCAAGAAATCTTCTGTATTTTCGTCTTCCAAAACATCGATTACATCATCAAAGGTAACACGACCTAAGAGTTTCATATCGGCATCAATTACGGGAATACTTGTTAAATTGTATTGCGAAATTAGCTTAGCTACTTCTTCCTGATCAGTTTCGGGCCTTACATAAACCACATCCGAATTCACCATTTCGGTGATTTTAACGTTTCCTTTAGCTTTAATAATATCCTTTAACGAAACAATGCCTTTAAAGATATTTTCATCATCTACAACGAAAACAGTATAAAACTCTTCTATTTCTTCGCTTTGTCGAATAATTTCGTCGATTGCATCTTTTTTAGTGAGGTTAAGGTTAATTTTAATGAATTCTGTATTCATCAAACCACCTGCAGTCTCCTCATCGTAGCTCATTAAATTCCGGATGTTTGAAGCATCGTTTTCGCTCAAATCTTCTAGAATTTCCTTTTGTTCGTGTTCTTCTAATTGTGAAATAATATCGGTTGCATCGTCATAATCGAGCTCCTCAACAATTTCAGTACGTTTATCGGGATGTAATTGAAGTAATAATTCTTCGGGATGTGCCTCTTCATGCATTTCAGAAATTACTTCAGAAGCAATTTCTACATCGAGTAAATTAATAATGCGTTGCCGATCTTCTTTTGAGATGCTTTCAAATAAAATAGCAATTTCAGACGCATGATAATCTGATAGCATAGCTTTTAGTTGGGTATTATCACCCCCTATCGCTTGCTTTAATTTAGAAACGTCTGTTTTGTCTAAATCGAAAGATTGCATACCTTGCAAAGATAGGAATAATTAAATTTTTTTAGGGTAAATATCAGGGCTCATTCTTTGCACCCATAACCAATAACCATAAACAGGTTCCAATCTCGCCAATACTTGCAGGTAATCTTACATAGCTTGATATTCCAAGTTCAGCATAATTCGGAAACAGGAAAAATCCAATAAAATTAATCAAATAGCTAAAGCAGCCAATTAATAAAAATACGCCTAAAACTTTTGGTAAAATCTCAGATCGATATACCAAATAACCAAAAGGAAATAACCAAAGACCCCAAAAGATTTGAACCATAAGAATGCCGTTATCGTACTGATTTAAAGATAACATCACTTCGGTAGCGAGATGAGCGTCGGTAAAAACATTAAGGTAATTTGCACCATTAATTAGAGAGAGTACATTAAGCTTATGAATGAGATTTATAAGTGAGATAGGTACACTTATTATAGCTAATAGTACCATTAACTTGGCCTGCGTTCTATCCACCGATTTAAGCAGTCTATAAAGTAATAATGGTAAGATAAGGAAAGCCAAATAACAGATTACCCCAGATAAAATACTTAACCTAAACATTAATTCATTTGTCTTAATATTCACCAAGGTTAGTTTAGCATTATCCCAAACGATAAGTTTTGAGGGAACATAGGCTAAACTTATTATGCCAGTAATCACTACAACTAAGTAAACTAAGCCTGCCAAATGTGCGGTTTTTTTTATGCGCATAATTTCCAATGTTAATGGTTAATTTTTGGCCAATTATAAGCATGCCAAACAATTAACGAGCTAATTATCACTTCCAAAACAGCTAAAAACACGTAGAAACTCCACCAGACCGATAATGTGGTTATCGCAATAAGCAACATTAAAATTGAATAAAAAATGCCAAAAATGATATTTAGCCAACGATTTAGTAAGGGTTTTAATAGTACGGAAAGGCAAATCATCACTGCAGGGATAGCTAACAATACTGCTGCACTAAATAATTTTAAAGGTGAATCGAGCAAAGTATTTCCAGCAATGAATTTTTCAATTTTATGTGGCACATATAGTGAAAAATAGTCTCCATAAATATAGCAAGACATTAAAGATGCCCACAAAGCGGCTAATTTAACCTTTACATTTATATTAAAATCTTCAAATTGATGTTTACGAGTAGAAGTTGGATTCATGAGTGCTGGTTTTAGCATTTGATTCCAAAACAAAAGTATTGTTACAGCTACTTAAACCACCCTTTGCGCCAAAAATAAATCACTTGAAGAACGGCAATTATGCCCATCACAATCATGGTGTACAGATAGCCATGCTCTTGGTATAGTTCTGGCATATTTTGAGACAATATTCTGCCAGTCACAGGGTCTTCCCTACTGAAATTCATCCCATAAATGCCAGCAATAAAAGTTAATGGAATAAAGATCGACGAAATTATGGTTAATACCTTCATAATCTCGTTCATACGGTTGCTGATAATCGAGAGGTACATATCGATATTACCTGCCGAAATTTCTTTCAATGATTCAATCATATCGATAATTTGAATACAATGATCATATGCATCTCGAATATACACCTTGGTTTTCTCATCAATTAATTTACTATCGCTTCTCAAAATATCATTTACTTTATCCCGCTCTGGCCAAGCCACACGACGCAACGTAATTAGATTACGCTTAATTATTTGTGTATCGTACATGATACTTTTATCCGGTTTTTCGAATAAACGATCTTCAATTGTATCCAATTGTTCGCTCCAGGTGCCTAAAACAGTAAAATATTGGTCAATTACCATATCCATAAGGGCATACATTAAATAACTGCTCCCACCTAAGCGTATATTTCCTTTGCCAATTTCTAATCGTGCACGTATGGGCTGCAAACAATCCTCGTATTTATCTTGAAAAGTAAATAGGATATTTTTCATCAATATAAAGGAGAGTTGCTCATTCTCTAAATTGTTATCTGGGTCGAGAAAAAGCATTCTGCTGATTGCAAAATCGTATTTCTCATATTCTTCAAATTTTGGCCGTTGATAGGTAGTCGTAATATCTTCGATGACAAGTTTATTGATGTTGTATTCGAAGTTTAACGTTTCAAATAAGCGAACCGAGTTGAAACCTTTAATTTCTACCCAATAAGTTAGATCGGTATCAGAAGTTAATTTTTTTAACTCACCTAAATGAGCTAAGCTTTGAACTTTATGGCTAGTTGAATTATAGGTATATAGTAGAATTTTAGGCGCTAGTGAATTTTCATCGAGGTAAACCATTCCAGGACTAGAGCCAGGACGGGGCAAGGCATAACGTGCTTTCTTTTGTTTACGACGAGTAAGTTTGGGCATGTTAAAGATAAAATTTAGTTTGTGGACCTTGATTAAACAACAAATCGACACAACTTAAGTTTGGGATAAAAGTATTACGATCACTAAACACCTGAAAGTACTCTTTCATTTTATAATTATGGATATCATTTTTGTTAAACTTATTTCTGAAATCTAACGCTGAAGAAATCTGCTTTTCATATTCTACAGTCAAATCGAAAATCGGGTTGATTTTTATTTGCTTAAAAATCCAGTTTAGTAACTCCATGTTAAAATCAAACAAAAATTCAAACCTTTTTTCATAAAAAGGCGCCAATCCATCTTCATAAAATTCGAAATAGGCCGAACTTCGATAACAAGTTTGTAGGCTTAACCAATGCAAGCGCTGCCATTTCGAATCATAACTTAATTTAACATCTTTAATTGAAGTATGGTTCTTTGAGCCTTTTACTAGCGGCAAAATTAAGTCTAACGTGCCATCAGGAGATGCAATAGTAGCTCGATTTCGATAAGTCTGTTTAGGTAAATGTTCGTGATTTTCGATCAAAAATTCAAAATTTTGCTCTTTTAAGCTGGTAAAATAACTTACGGGGGGAAGATAAAAAAGGGGAAAAATAGCTGAACTTTGCATCTGATATTTTATGTTTGTATTCTAGGCGTCCAAATTAATGATTAAAAAAGGCTTTTCACATATCGGCATCTTCTTTTTATACGTTTTGTCGCTGTTTCCCTTACCTGTGCTGCTAGTTTTTGCACGATTATTATATTTTCCGTTGTATTACATCGTGGGTTATCGTAAAAATGTTGTTAGAGAAAATTTGGAGAATTCTTTCCCAAAGAAAAGCAGAAAAGAAATTATCCAAATCGAAAAAACTTTTTACAAGTACTTTGTTGATTTGATATTTGAGGTTATTAAAATGTCGACCATCTCTAAAAAAGAACTCTTAACTCGGGTTAAGTTTAATAATTTAGCCCAAGTGGAAGCGTATTTTAGTAGAAACGAAAGCGTTTTAGCTTGTACAGGTCATTACGGAAATTGGGAATTATGTATGCTTGCTTTAGGCGCACGTTTATCGGCACCAGAATATGTTATCTACAAACCTTTAACCAATAAAGTTTTCGAAGAGTGGTTGCTAAAAATTAGAACGCGCTTTGGAAATATTTTTATCGCTATGCGACAAACGTTACGTGTTATTATTGCAACAAAAGACCAACCTACCATGTTTTGCTTTGCCAGTGATCAAACCCCAACACGTACAGAGGTACAGTATACATTAAACTTTTTAAATCAGCCAACTGCAGTATTATTAGGTTTAGAAAAAATAGCCTTACAAACCAATCGACCTGTATTTTTCTTCGATGTTGTGAGCGTAAAAAGAGGTTATTACGAAGTAAATTGTTTTCCATTATGTTTAGCGCCAAAAGAAACAAAAGATCATGAAATAACCGATCTTCTGTATAAATTTTTAGAGAATAGAATTACCGAATCTCCTCCTTTTTGGCTTTGGAGCCATAGAAGGTGGAAATTAAATAAATAATATGCAACCCAGTGTAGCTGTAGTAATTTTAAATTGGAATGGTAAAGCGCTGTTAGAGCGCTTTTTACCTAGTGTAATTACATCTGAATACCCTAACTTACAAGTCATTGTAGGCGATAATGCATCAACAGATGAATCGATAAATTGCATAAAAAGCAATTTTCCTACAGTTAAAATTCTCCAAAATGATCAGAACTATGGCTATGCAGGGGGCTATAATCGCATCATGGAGAGTGTTGAGGCAGATTATTTCGTTTTACTTAATTCAGACGTTGAAGTTCCAAAAAACTGGATTCAACCCGTAATTGATAAGATGGAAAGTGATGATAAGATTGCGGCTGCCCAACCAAAAATAAAATGGCAAGTGCAAAAAGACCAGTTCGAATATGCTGGCGCTGCTGGAGGATTTATGGACCTTCATGCTTTTCCTTTTTGTAGGGGGAGAATTTTCGATACCGTAGAAGCCGATCAGGGCCAATACACTACCAACATTGATATATTTTGGGCAAGTGGTGCAGCATTTTTCATAAAAGGTAAAAATTGGAAAGAAGTTAAAGGCTTAGATGAGGATTTATTTGCTCATATGGAAGAAATAGATCTTTGTTGGCGCTTAAAAAATCTCGGCTATCGAATTGTAAGCTGTATGGACTCAGAAGTATATCATTTGGGAGGAGGCACGTTAAATGCGAATAATCCTTACAAAACTTATCTTAATTTTAGAAACAATTTGATAATTATGCAGAAAAATTTGCCATTATCAGATGCTTATTTTCGAATATTTATAAGAATATGGTTCGATTTGGCTGCATGGATACAATTTTTGTTTAAAGGAAAATTTGAATTTTCTATGGCTATCTCAAAGGCCCACTTCCATTTTATACGCAGCCTCAATCAAAATGCCAAAAAACGAACTCTTGTTCAAATTCCCTATCTAAAACACACCGGTGTGTATAAATACAGTATTGTATATTCCTATTTTATTGATAAAATAAAGATTTTTAGTCAACTTCGCTGGTAAATCGGGTTAAAATTGCTCTTTATAGTTCTTTATCTGTTCAAACTGCTACTATTATTTTAAAAAACTTTCTATCGCTAAACGATACCCGTCTAAACCAAAACCAGTAAGTACGCCCTTACAATTTTTTCCGGTTAATGAAACATGTCTATATTCTTCTCTGGCATATATATTCGAGATATGCACTTCAATAACTGGGGTATTAATGGCTGCTATGGCATCGGCAATCGCCACTGAAGTATGGGTATATCCACCTCCATTTATGATAATGCCATCGTAAGAAAAACCAACTTCGTGCAATTTATTAATCAACTCCCCTTCTACATTGCTCTGATAATAATCGATTTCGAGTATGCTATACAATTCACGAAGTTTGGCAATATAGCTATCAAAACCTTCTGCACCATAAATTGATGGCTCTCGAACCCCTAATAGGTTTAAATTGGGGCCGTTTATTATTTGTATCTTCATATCTTTAACCATTGTAAAGTTGAACTATTTTAATGTGAAATGTACTCGTTTCGCTATTACAATGTTATAAAAAAAAATGAACAATAATGAATAAAGCAGCTTATCTGAATGGTTTTAAAGCTTATTTAAAGTTAGAACGTTCGCTCTCTGAACATTCTATCGAAGCTTACTTAAATGATGTCGCTAAGCTCGAGCAGTATTTCGAATCATTGGGTAGAGATTTAAATATTAAGGCTTTAAAGTTAAGAGACTTAAGAGCGTTTATCTCGTGGCTAAATGCTCTGGGAATGCAGGCCTCGTCACAAGCTAGAATTTTATCTGGAATTAAAGCTTTCTTTACTTATTTAATGATTGAAGAAATCATCACAGATGATCCGACAAGCTTAATTGGGGCGCCAAAACTGAGTAGAAAATTACCAGATACACTAAACATTACCGAAATAAATTCATTATTAGATGTCATAGATGCTTCGAAACCAGACGGAATGCGAAGCAAAGCAATTATTGAGGTATTATATGGCTGTGGATTAAGAGTAAGTGAGTTATCAGAATTAAGAATATCAAATATTTTTAAAGAAACAGAATTTGTTAAGATTATTGGAAAAGGAAATAAGGAACGTATTGTTCCCATTGGCGGTACGGCATTAAAATTTTTAGATCTCTATCTCAATCATGTAAGAGTACACCTCAGTATTAAAAAAGGCCATGAAGATTTTGTATTTCTTAACCGGTTTGGAAGTCGTTTATCGCGGATTTCGATTTTTACTTTAATTAAAAGTTTATCAGCCAAAGCTGGAATACATAAAACCATTAGCCCACATACCTTTAGGCATTCTTTTGCCACCCATTTAATTGAAGGTGGTGCCGATTTACGTGCTGTGCAAGAAATGCTCGGTCACGCTAGCATTACAACGACTGAAATTTATACGCATCTAGATCGAGATTATTTAAGGAGCGTTATCACGCAGTATCATCCAAGGTCATAAATAGGTTGTTTAGTTGGTTCGTTGTTTGGTTTTTTAGGGTTTTTTACAACAAATCATCCTATCCTTGCTTTGCATATCCTTCCTTAATTCAATGGTGTTAAATCCTTTTTTAGCTAGCATTTCAACTGTTTCTTTTCCTAGGTATTCGTTAATTTCGAAGAAAAGTAAGCCGTTTTCTGTTAAATTTTTCAATGCAAAGTCGGCAATTACCTCATAAAAAAGCAGCGGTCTTTCATTGCTTACAAATAAAGCCAGGTGCGGCTCATTAGCCAATACATTTTCGTGCATGTCCATCTTTTCGTTTTGCGTAATATAAGGTGGATTGCTAACGATGACGGAAAATGCAGTATTGAGTATGGAGTTGGTAGTTGGGAATTGTGAGATTTGAGAGGTGAGGATGTTGTGTTCAACAAAAGATAGCTCTATATCATTTAATAAAGCATTTTCTTTCGCTATACCTAAAGCTTCACTTGATATATCTAAGGCAGTAACGGCGAGCTGAGGCAGATTTTTCTTCAGCGAAATGGCGATGCAACCACTTCCGGTACCGATGTCGAGCAGGGTTGCAGGTTCAGCTTTTTTTAATTTCTCTATCACCCACGCTACCAATTCTTCCGTTTCAGGACGAGGAATGAGTACAGATTCATTTACTTTAAACGGCAAGCCATAGAACATTGTCTCACCTAAGATATACTGAATTGGCCTCCCTGCTTTAAGTTGAAAAAGTATGGATTCGATTATTTTTACATTCTCATCAGCTAGTTCATGTTCCTTTTTCAAGATGTAGTTAGCTTTATCAATCTTTAAATAATGTTCGATTACTAAAAGAAAAATAGCTTTAGCCTCATCAACATCATAATGGCTAGCTAATTCATCAATAAATTTTGCTACGATAGCGCTAAGTTTCATCGAAGCAAAACTAAACAAATACTTATAAAACTCTTAGGTTTTGTACTTTTGTAACAATGAACGATGAATTTTACATGCAAAAATGTATCGACCTCGCCTATTTAGGAATGGGGAAAGTTAGTCCAAACCCTATGGTTGGTTGTGTAATTGTTCACAACAATGAAATTATTGGAGAAGGCTATCATCAGAAATACGGCGAGGCACATGCCGAAGTTAATGCCATTCATAATGTGTTCCATAAATTTGGCGATAAGGCACCAGGTTTTTTAAAGGAATCAACTGCATATGTTAACTTAGAACCTTGTGCACATTTTGGCAAAACACCTCCTTGCGCCGATTTACTCATTAAGCATCAGTTAAAGAGAGTGGTTATAGGCAATACCGACCCTTTTGAAGCGGTAGGCGGAAAAGGAATTATAAAACTGAAAGATGCTGGGATACCCACACATGTTGGCATTTTAGCAGCAGAATGTTCTCATCTCAATCGACGGTTTTTTACCAGAATTCAGCAACAACGGCCATTTATTATTTTAAAATGGGCCCAAACGGCTAATGGATTTTTTGCACCAGCAAACCCTTCCCAAAAGTGGATCAGTGGACCTGCAGCTCAACAACTCAGTCATACTTGGCGTAGCGAGGAAGATGCTATCTTAATTGGAAAAAATACTGCGCTAATTGATAATCCCAGCCTTACTACACGCTTAACGATTGGAAACAACCCCATCAGAATAGTAATCGATAAAAATTTGGAAGTTCCTTTACACTATCATATTTATGATCAAGAAGCGAAAACCATTATATTTAATGAAATAAAGACAGAAGTAAAAGGCAATATCCATTTTGTGCAAATGGAAGATATGCAATACTATTTGGCGCAGAAAATAGCTTTTCAATTGTATTTAATGGATATTCAATCGGTAATAATTGAAGGTGGTGTGCAAATTTTAAGTCAATTTATTGTGGCTAACTTGTGGGATGAGGCTAGAATTTTTACCTCAAGTATTACTTGGACTGAAGGTATATTATCGCCTATTATTAAAGGATATATACAAAAATCAATTAAAGTTGGTGAAGATCAATTAACAATTTCATTTAATCCAAAAATATGATTTATCTGGTCTTAAGTATTATTTGTAGTGTAACTGTTGGCGTACTTTTAAAGCTAGCTAAACGGTATCATATCAGCATTTCGCAAGCGATTACTTGGAATTATCTATTTGCAATCGGGTTAAGTGCTTTCATCTTTCGACCGGGTATTGGCACGCTAAGTTTCAAGTCCATTAAACTTCTTCATCTCATTTTAGGTATATTATTGCCTAGCATTTTTATTTTCTTAGCCTTATCTGTTCAAAAAACTGGTTTAGCTAGAACTGATATTGCCCAACGTTTATCACTATTTATATCACTAATTGCTTCCTATTTTCTATTTAGAGATAACTACTCCACACTTAAATATTATGGTATTGCAGTAGGATTTTTGGCGATTATTTTCACCTTATATCGTAAGCCTACCATCGAACTACGTTATCAAAATTGGTTTTATCCCTTGTTGGTATGTATTGGCTTTGGAGTAATTGATGTATGTTTTAAGTTAATTAGCCAATTTACTGCTTTGCCTTATACCACCTCATTATTTCTTATCTTTTGCATTTCTTTTATACTATCGCTGGGTTATATCCTTTATTTAGTTGCAATTAAAAGAACCAAACTCCAACTTATTAATTTTATATGTGGTTGTGTGTTAGGGCTCTTTAATTTCGGAAATATCCTTTTTTATATGAAAGCACATCGTGCGCTTGCAAATAATCCATCAACTGTGTTTGCAGCGATGAACATGGGAGTAATTATTTGTGGCAGTCTGATTGGTATTTTGATATTTAAAGAAAAATTAACCAAACTTAATTACGCAGGTCTAATACTTGCGTTATTGGCCATTATATTAATCACCTTATCCCAATTAGATGTTGTTTGATGATACCTATAAAACCTTAAAAACAATATCTGAGGGCATATTTCGTGATAAAGGAAGTAAGTTTATTGCCTATGCGTATCCGATAAAAAATGAAACAGATGTTAAATCTATTTTAGCACATTTAAGAAGTGAACACGCTAAAGCCCGTCATTTTTGTTGGGCATTACGCTTAACTCCTGATCGAGCTGTTTTTCGAGTAAATGATGATGGCGAGCCTTCTGGAACTGCGGGCCGCCCTATTCTAAACACCTTATTATCTGCCGATATTACTAACGTTTTAATGGTTGTTGTGCGTTACTTTGGAGGTACATTATTAGGCGTTCCAGGCTTAATCAATGCCTATAAAAACGCAAGTATAGCAGCCATTAATGCCAATGAAGTACTCATTAAAAAGGTTAATGATAGCTATGAAATTACATTCGATTACCTAGTGATGAACGATGTAATGCGTATAATTAAAGAAGAACAATTAACTCTTTTGAAGCAAAAATTTGATACCATTTGTTTAATGGAAATTGAAATTAGAAAAAAACAACTTAACGCTGTACTTGTTAAATTTGATAACATTAAAGGGTTAAATGCAAAATACCTATTTACCGTATAATTCCCATCCCCATATTGCGTTAAAAGATTGCTTCGTAACTTGCAATGACGAATTTCGTTATACTTTTTATAACTTCGCTTTAAACCAAGTTAGCTAAAATGCAAAAATTATCAGAAGCAGATTTAATTATCAATCCAGATGGTAGCATTTACCACCTTAATTTATTGCCTGAAGATATTGCAGAAACGGTAATAACGGTTGGCGATCTCGACCGGGTTGGAGAAATCAGTAAACACTTCGATTCTATTGAGCTGAAAAAGGGCAAACGCGAGTTTATCACCCATACTGGCTATTTAGGAAAAAAGAGAATTACGGTACTCTCTACCGGTATTGGAACCGATAATATAGATATCGTGTTTAACGAGTTGGATGCTTTAGTTAACATTGATTTTAAGACTAGAGAAATTAAAAAGGACCTTACATCCCTGAACATTATTCGACTTGGTACTTCGGGAGCTATCCAAAAAGATATTGAGATGGGAACCATTTTAGCCTCTACCTATGGTTTAGGTTTCGACGCCTTAATGCACTATTACATTCATCAGGTTTCTGGCGATGAACATAGCTTGTTAGATGAAATTAAATCTCATTTCTCACATATAAAAGGTATTCATCCGTATGTAACCGCCGCTGATAATACCTTATTGCAAACCATTGGAAAAGATATGGCACAGGGAATTACAGTAACGGCACCAGGCTTTTATGCACCACAAGGCCGACAGATGCGAGCAAAAAATGCAATTCCAGATTTTATCAGTCAACTAAGTAGCTTTAGCCATGCTAAATACCGAATTACCAATTTAGAAATGGAAACTGCAGGAATTTATGCCTTAGCAAAGACACTCGGACATAAAGCTTTATCAATAAATGCCATATTAGCTAGCCGTGTGAAGTTCGAATTTAGTAGCGAACCCAATAAAATAGTAGAAAAAGCAATAAAAATGGTATTAGAGCGGCTGTAATCAATTTTTCACGATTTTATATATAGTCGTTTGTGTATATATTTCTTCAGGCCTTAAAATCGTATTGGGAAAATGTGGAATATTCACCGCATTTGGATGATGTTGCGTTTCAACACAAAAAGCATCAAATTCTTGATAATCTCTTCCTCCTTTCGCATTTTTTACATTTAGGTATTTTGCCGTATAAAAATGGGCCACGGGCTCTGTAGTGTACACTAGAAGTGATAATCCACTTTTTGTTTCGGTCGTTTTACTCGCAAGGGTTAACGAGCCATATTCTTTATCCAATACATAAGTTTGATCATATCCCATCTCTTCGTTCCAATGGCTACCAATAAGTCTGGGCGTCCTAAAATCGTGAATGGTTCCCTCTACTGGCAAGGTATTTCCCGTTACCGACGAATCGAGACCTTGCTCTAAATAATGACTTGCATTCATTTGGTGAAGATGATTCATTATTTTATCGCCTGTGGCTGATAAATTAAAATAACTATGATGCGTTAAATTTATTGGCGTTGCTTCGTCGGTATCGGCTTGATAAGTTAAAATAAGTTCATCATTATTGGTGAGTTCGAACGTAAGCTGGATAGCTAAATCGCCCGGAAAATTCTCTTCACCATCGAGGCTAAAATAGTGAAAAGTAACTCTTGCCTGCCCCTTATCTCCAATTTCAATAATATCCCAAAGCTTGCTATCGAAACCACTATTGCCTCCATGTAAGCAATTATCGGTATTATTTAAAGCGAGCTGAACATCTACACCATCGAGATTAAATTTTCCGTTTTTAATGCGATTGGCATATCTACCTATAACAGCACCTAAATAGGGATAGTTTTCTAAATAGGATGTGCTAATGTAATCTTCAAACTGATCGAAACCTAAAACAATATCCTGTGATTCTC
This sequence comes from Pedobacter anseongensis, assembly GCF_037482965.1. Lineage (NCBI taxonomy): Bacteria > Pseudomonadati > Bacteroidota > Sphingobacteriia > Sphingobacteriales > Sphingobacteriaceae > Pedobacter > Pedobacter anseongensis. The sequence continues at coordinate 604,500 of NZ_JBBHKB010000004.1, forward strand.
CCTTAGCGTTTTTAACTACAAACTGATTAATTATTGTTCCATAATTAAATATTTTAACATAGCTGCCTCTATCGTTACGTAACTCTACTGCAATTACTTCTTTTTTATCTATAAAAATGCCTGTTGGTATCTGCTTTACTTCCATAAAATTGTATCTTAGTCCGTTTGCTAAATTACGAATAAACGTTATCTTTTGGCAATTAATATGATTTATGGAGCAACAACTGATTGAGCGATTTATAGAGAAGTACAATAAAAAACCAACCGCAAGCTATTTTGCACCGGGAAGAGTAAATTTAATAGGAGAACACATCGATTATAATGGTGGCTTAGTGATGCCTTGCGCCATTACTGCAGGAACATGGCTAGTATTAGCTCCAAATAATGATGGGGTTATTCGGTTCAGCAGTATAAATTTCGAAGGGGATAAAGTATTCGAAATTCAAAAAGAGTATCAAAAAACAGGTAACGAATGGTTTAATTATCCATTGGGTGTTTTCCATGAGCTACAAAAGTTTGATTGGTTAAGCAGTGGGTTAGATTTTCTTTATTTTGGTAATATTCCAATCGCATCCGGTCTGTCTTCATCGGCTTCAATCGAGATTTTAACAGCTTATGCTTTAAATGATTATTTTAATTTAGGTCACGATAAATTAGCGCTAGTTAAACTTACAAAGCGAGTTGAAAATGATTTCATTGGCTTGAGTTCTGGTATTATGGATCAGTTTTCTGTCGCTTTTGGCGAAAAAGATAAAGCTATTGTATTAAATTGTGATAGTCTTAAATATAAAATTGTGGATTGCAATTTGGGAGATTACGTTTTAGCAATCATTAATACCAATAAGGCGCGTAAGCTCGAAGATTCTAAATACAACGAGCGCGTAGGCGAATGTAAAACCGCCTTAACCGCCCTAAAGCAAGAAATTAATATTAGTAACTTATGTGATCTAACAGCAGAGAAATTTGCATTACATAGTCACCTCATCCAAGACGAAACCGTACTAAAGAGAGCAAGCCACGTAGTAAAAGAAAACGATCGTGTTCATTTAGCCGCTAAAGCCCTAAATGCTGGGCAACTAGACGAGTTCGGACGTTTAATGTATGCTTCACATCAATCCTTAAAAGAGTTGTATGAAGTTTCTGGTAAAGAATTGGATGCAGTAGTCGATTTTTGCTCTACATACGAGCATGTTATCGGGGCCCGTATGACTGGGGCTGGCTTTGGTGGCTGTGCAATTGCTTTATTGAAAAGGGGACACGAAGAGGATTTTGCAAAACACCTAACAGATTACTATGTTGCAAAAATTGGCTATCCGGCAGCTATTTATATACATGGGATAGGAAATGGGGTTACGAAATTAAGTTAAAACCGACTATGTGTTAAAATTAGCCAAGCTATAAGCATGAAGAAACTTAAACTAGATGAACTTAACCGCGTAGCAGTAGAAGAATTTAAACTACAAGAAAAACTCCCTGTTGTAGTGGTATTAGATAATGTACGGAGTATGCATAATGTGGGTTCTGTTTTTCGAACTGCAGATGGTTTTTCTATTGAAAAAGTTGTGCTTTGTGGGATTACGGCTCAACCCCCACATCGAGAAATCGAAAAAACAGCTTTAGGAGCTACGTTAGCAGTAGATTGGGTACATTTTGAAGACACCTTAATTGCGTTGGCAACCTTAAGAGAGCAAGGTTATGAAATTATTGCAATTGAACAGGCCGAATCTAGCATCATGCTTCACAAGTTCAAGCCTGATTTAACTAAAAAATATGCCCTAATTTTTGGAAATGAAGTAAATGGCGTAAGCGATGAAGTGATGGTAAATATTGATAATTGTATAGAAATTCCTCAATTTGGAACCAAGCACTCGTTTAACATTGTAATTTCGGCGGGTATTGTGCTGTGGGATTTTTTTGCGAAAATGAGGCTTTAGAAGATTTTCCGAACGTAACCGAACGCTGTGAGTTCATCACCTATGAAGCAATATAAGTAAATGAATAATCTCCTGTCAGAGCTTAGTGAGTAGATTGCTTCGTACCTCGCAACGACGCACTGACATAAAAAATAGCTAAAAATGGAAAACTTACTTTTAAAGAAACTACAAATAAAACCCGGGTTTAAGGTTGCGGTAGTTAATGCTCCAGAAAATTTCAATGCAATACTTGGAGATTTGCCAAGTGATCTCACCTTTTTATTTGATGCATCGGCTAATTACCAAGCCTTGCTCCTTTTTGCCATCACCAAAGGCGATTTAGTTGATGCACTCCAGCAAGAATATCAAAAAATAAATAATCAAACCATCGTATGGATTATTTATCCGAAAGCGAAAACTAAACTAGCGAGTGACTTAAACTTGATGCAATCTTGGGAAGACCTAAAGCAATTTAACTTAGCGCCTTGTGCATCTGCGGCTATAGATACCATTTGGACTTCCATCCGAATTAAACCTTTAGAGGCACAAAAGAAATCTGGCGTTGGCAATACCGAAATCAAGCAAAATGAATACGGTAGTTATATCGATACAGTTAATAAAATAGTAACGCTTCCTGAAGATTTAAAAGCAGCGCTAACCTTAAATGAAACTGCGTTTAACTATTACAAAAGCCTTGCCTATTCACACCGCAAAGAATATGTGCTGTGGATTTTGACGGCCAAGCAAGAAAAAACGAGAACAGATCGTATTCAAAAAATGGTCGAAAAATTATTAAGTAAAAAGAAAAACCCATCCGAAAAATAAGTTAGGCCGTTTCTTTAACATTAGCCAATTTTGCGGAGAGCCCTGCTCCTGCTGCTAAGAGTTCTTGGGTAATGGTTTTAGTATATGCTGCTATTTCGGTTTTAAAGTCGATAATTGATGCTCCGGAGCGGATTTCTTCTAACCGTTTTTCCCACTGTCCGGTTAATTCAGCTTGTGCAATTTTCTTATCCTTAACTACATCATAAACAGCTAAACCTTTTAATGTAGGGACCAGATTTCGTTTTTCACGCATAATATATTCCCGAGTTAGTAGGGTCTCGATGATGGCCGCACGAGTTGCGGGAGTTCCTAAACCACTATCTTTCATGGCATACCTCAATTCTTCGTCTTCAATTTCTTTACCCGAAGTTTCGAGTGCTTTCAGTAAAGAAGCCTCATTATACATTGCCTTTGGCTTGGTCTGCTTTTCGAGCAAGGTCTTGTTTATAATTGGCAATTCTTCGTCCTCTTTAACTTTTGGTAAAACTGGATTTTCTTCATCCTCGGTTTCGTTAAACACTGCTCGCCATCCAGCGGCTTGAATTACCGTGCCATTTGCAATAAAGGTGGAGCCTGATAGCACCGTAATTTTAGTAATTTCCTTGATGCATTCTTGATGGAAAGCTTCTAACATTCTGCCAGCTACCATATCGTAAACGGCTTGATGATCTTTGCCCAAGTTATAGGGCTTTTCGCCAGTTGGTAGAACCGCATGGTGATCCGTAACTTTTTTCGCATTTACACTTCGCTTGCTAAGCTTTATACTTTGAAGAAATGTGGCTTGCTTTCCAAAATTTGGATGATCAACAAATGTAGAAATTAACTTAGGGACAGTTGCAAATACATCATCACCAATATATCTACTCCCTGTTCTGGGATACGAAACCAATTTACTTTCATATAAATTTTGAAGTAGGTTTAAGGTTTGATCGGCCGTAAATCCATTTCGTTTATTGGCTTCTTGCTGCAAACTACTTAAATCGTGCAATAAAGGTGGCGGTTCTTTGCGAGGTTTAACTTCAACAGAAACCATTTTCCCAAGTGGTTCGATCTTCTCGAAAGCCGCTTGCGCTTCTTCTTTGGTTTTAAAATTAGCAATCGATATCGCTTTAAACTGCTGTCCCTCTTTATCAAGTTGGATGGCAATCTGAAAATAGATTTGAGGAACAAAATTCTTGATTTCGATATACCTTGCGCAAATCATAGCCAAGGTTGGCGTTTGTACCCTGCCCAATGACAAAACGCTTCTGGAACCCGCAGAGATGCTCAACGCTTGTGTAGCATTCATCCCTACTAACCAATCTGATTCTGATCGGCAATGTGCAGAATTAAATAAGCTATCGTAATCTGTTCCAGGTTTTAGATTTCTGAAACCATCTTTTATGGCTTCATCCGTTTGCGATGAAATCCAAAGTCGCCTAAATGGCTTTTTACACTTTAAGAAGTAATAAATGTATCGAAAAATAAGCTCACCCTCGCGCCCAGCATCTGTTGCTACGATAATCTCAGTCGCCTCATCAAACAATTTTTTAATAATATCTAATTGTTTTCTAACTCCAGGATCTTCTACAAAACCATCTTTTGTTTTAATTTTTCGGATGGCAAGTTTAAACTTTGAAGGCAACATGGGTAAATGCTGTTTCCGCCAGCCTATAAATCCATAATCTTGTGGGGGAGCTAATTGTAATAGATGACCAAATGCCCATGTAAAAGAATAGCCCTTGCCTTCTATATACCCATCCTTTTTCGTTGTTGCACCAAACACTTTTGCTAATTCACGACCTACCGATGGTTTTTCTGCAATAACAATCTTCATTGCGCCAAGATACAAAATTAGCTACTTATCTAGGCTTTCCTCCCATGTAAAAAACTAATTTTCCACCACTAATAATGTCTCCATGTTTAATAAACGGGGTAAGTAATTGTTTTCCATTTAAAAGCACTTTCTGCACATACACATTTTTATCGCTTTGGTTAATTGCTTCGATGGTAAATATTTTTCCATTCTCTAAATTCAAGCTCGCATTGATTATTGATGGGGAGCCAAGTGCATATTCATCCCCACCTGGCGAAACAGGATAAAAGCCTAATGAAGAGAACATATACCATGCGCTCATCTGCCCACAATCGTCGTTTCCCCCCAAGCCATCTGGTGTAGGTTTGTATTGCATTTTTAGAATATGGCGAACCTGTGCTTGTGTTTTATACGCTTGATCAGTCCAATTATAAAAATAAGCAACATGATGTGCGGGTTCATTTCCATGTACATAGCCTCCAATTATCCCATCACGTGTAATATCTTCTGTTTCAGCAAAAAATTTATCAGGCAAGTGCATGGTAAATAACGTATCCAATCGCGCAGCAAATTTCTTTTTACCACCCATTTTAGCCATTAGAGAAGCAGGGTCATGCGGCACAAAGAAGCTATAATTCCAGCTATTTCCTTCAATAAAACCTTGTCCATTGGTACTTAGCGGATCGAATTCTTTTTTAAAACTGCCATCGGCCATTTTAGGACGCATAAAACCCGAAACGGGATCAAAATTATTCTTCCAATTGCCAGAACGCTTAATGAATTCTTGATACACATTTTCACGACCTAGTTTCTTTGCAATTTGAGCTATGGCCCAATCGTCGTACGCATACTCTAAGGTATTCGAAACCGAAACTCCACTCCTTTCGGCTGGGATATATCCAAGATCTGCATAATAGCCAATGCCTTCATAATTACGTTTATTCGCCGTAGCTATACAAGCATCCAATGCGGTATTCGCATCACCCGTATAAACTCCTTTGATAATGGCATCGGCGATAACAGAAACACTATGATACCCGCTCATACACCAATTATCGTTTGCATAATGCGACCAAATGGGCAGCATGTGTAGCGAATTTTGCTCGTAATGTGCCATCATCGACTTTACCATATCGCTATTTCTAGTGGGCTGTATAAGGTTAAAAAATGGATGAAGTGCTCTGTACGTATCCCACAACGAAAATGTAGTGTAATTGTTAAATCCTTCTGCCTTATGCACGCCCTGGTCTAGTCCTTTGTATTCTCCATTTACATCGGTATAGGTGGTTGGATTGATAAATGCATGGTACATAGCGGTGTAAAAATTAATTTTATCATCTTCTGTAGCACGGATAGATACCTTATTTAATTCTTTATTCCAAGTGGCTTGTGCCTGATTTTTAACTTTTTCGAAATCCCATCCCTGAATTTCAGCTCGCATATTTTGGAGAGCATTTTCTTGACTTACGGGCGATAAAGCAAATTTAATCTTTACTTTCTCCCCCTCTTCTGTATCGAAATCGAAGTACATTCTAACTTTTCTACCGGCAATTTCTGGGAAGTTCTTAGACTGATCGAATTTACCCCAAAAACCTCTATAAGCCTGTCGTGCGTCGAAATTTTTCTGGCCATAGCTTTTAAATTTCTTAGAAAAACTCATAGCAAAGTAAACTGTTCGAGTTCTTGCCCAACCGTAAGTCTGACGGTAACCCGTAATTAAGGTATCGTTCACCACTCGCACATACGTCCACACCGTTTTTTCGTCGTAATTATAAATGCCAGCCATTAAGTCTAAGATAATATGGCTTTGATCTGATTTTGGAAATGTATATTGGTGCATCCCCACTCTTGTAGTTGCCGTCATCTCTGCCGTGATATTGTCGTCATCTAGTTTTACTTTATAATAACCAGCTTCAGCAGTTTCATTAGCATGAGAAAATGACGATCTAAAACCACTTTTTGGATCACTAGCTGTACCTGGATTTAATTGTAATTTACCTTGTGTAGGCATAATCAAAAAATCGCCTAAATCTGAATGCCCTGTACCGCTAAAGTGAGTGTGACTAAAACCTACTATCGTTTGATCTTCATATTTATACCCTGCACAATATTTATATACCTCCCCATTATATCTACCATTTACTGCATAAGGAATCGTATCCGTTTCAGGGCTTAACTGTACAGCTCCAAAAGGAACAGTTGCACCAGGGTATGTGTGCCCCATCTTTTCGGTACCGATTAGCGGTTTTACATAGTTAACCAGATTTTGCTGGGCATTGGCCACAAGGGAAAGAAAAACTAAACTATAAAAAAGTAATTGCTTCATCGTAATAAGGATTGGTATTTTCAAAATCGAAGGTATTAATTTTAGTCGAAATCTCTTACTAAAACGATTTATTAAATTATTGAAAACGAAATTTGTTTACATATTCTTATATTTACATTCCCTCAATCAACAACAACAAATGAATAATAGTGTTACTCTTCGTGATATTGCAAAAGCACTTAACATTTCTGCTTCAACAGTATCGAGGGCACTAACAGATAGTTATCAAATTGGAGCAGCCACAAAGAAAAGGGTGCTGGACTATGCCAAACAGCATCATTATGTACCGAACCGAATGGCACGTGGACTTAAAGAGGGTAAAAGTCGCTCTATTGGTGTAGTGGTTTGTGCTATTGATAATAGTTTTGTGGCACAAATGTTAAATGGTATTGACGATTTTTATACCGCACAAGGGTATCAGATTATCATCATGCAAAGTAAGGAATCGTACGAGCAAGAACTTGCCTGTATCGATTTACTGTATGCTGGAGGAATCGATGGTTTATTAATCTCACCATCGTATCAAACCACAGATTTTGGACATTTAAATGAGCTACAACGTGCAGGATTACCCATTGTATTATTCGATCGCTTAAGTGATGGAATAGAAACGCACAAAGTTGCTGCAGATCATTTCATGGGCGCCTATCAGGCTACAACACATCTAATTAAACGAGGTTTCAAATCTATTGCACACATAAATAGTGATACGCAATTGAATATGGCAACTGCGCGGTTCGAAGGCTATAAAAAGGCTTTAATCGATGCTCAATTGCCTATTCGCGACGAGTTGATAAAGTTTTTCGATACCACAAGTGTGATGGGGTTAACTAAAAATTTAAAAATAGCCATTGAACAATTAATGTCATTGGCCCAAAAACCAGATGCTCTATTTACAGCTACCGACTCCATTAGCACCAAATGTATGGTGCTGTTAAAGAAACTGAATTACAGCATCCCAAATGATGTTGGATTAATAGGCTTTAGCAATACAGATCTGGCAGAGGCACTTTATATTCCAATGAGCACAATAAACCAACCTGCTTTTGAAATCGGAAAGTTGGCAGCCGAAAAATTGCTATCCTTAATTAACAGCAAAGAACCTGAACCCTTTGAGACCGTTTTGTTGGCTACAGAATTGCAGGAGAGAGATTCTACGTTTAAAGGGTAGTTGTGGCTTTGGAAACTTGGGCATTACCTAGCTTCGCAACCCGCTTCCTGCAACTCATTTTTACATCCAACCTCACCACTCGAAACTCGCAACCCATAACATATTTTACATTCTCCCGACTACTCTCTACAATTAATTAATCAAAAACCCGTATTTTTGCAATCTGATTTTTAATAATGAGTAAACTCGGTAGAATTTTGGTGGCCATGAGTGGCGGGGTAGATAGTTCGGTTGCGGCAGTGATGTTGCACGAGCAGGGGTACGAGGTAATTGGCCTAACCATGAAGACTTGGGATTACGCCACCTCGGGTGGAAGTAGTAAAGAAACAGGCTGTTGTAGCTTAGATAGCATAAACGACGCCCGTACCTTAGCCGTAAATTACGGTTTTCCTCATTATATTTTAGATATCAGAGATGAATTTGGCGATTTTGTAATCGACAATTTTGTGGATGAATACCTCGCTGGTCGCACGCCAAACCCATGTGTTTTATGCAATACCCATATCAAATGGGAAGCTTTATTAAAACGCGCCAATAAGTTAGACTGCGAATTTATCGCCACCGGACACTACGCCAATATACGTAAACTCGATTCTGGCCGACATGTAATTTCTAAGGGCTTAGATGAAAACAAAGATCAATCTTACGTACTGTGGGGGGTTTCGCAAGAAAATCTATCACGAACCAAGTTTCCGTTAGGCAGCTTTGCAAAAGCTGAGATCCGCCAAATGGCAATGGATATGGGGCAAGAAGAATTAGCCAAAAAAAGTGAGAGCTACGAGATTTGTTTTGTACCTGATAACGACTATCGAGCCTTTTTAAAACACAAAGTTGAAGATTTAGAAGATCGCGTAGCCGGTGGGAACTTTGTGAATAGCAATGGAATGGTAATTGGCCAACATAAAGGATATCCCTTCTACACCATTGGTCAGCGTAAAGGCTTAGGTGTTGCCTTTGGCGAACCCATGTTCGTTACGCAAATCTTACCCGAAAGCAATACCGTTGTTTTGGGCAAAGCTGATGAATTGGAGCGTAAAGAAGCGATGGTAAGAAACATCAATCTTATTAAATACGAAAACATTAACGAACCTTTAGACAATGTAATTACCAAAATCCGCTACAAAGATGCAGGTATGTTAAGCACCATTGTTCAAGAAAAGGATAAAATGCGTGTGGTTTTCGACCACAATGTTTCGGCAATTGCACCAGGGCAGTCGGCTGTGTTTTATGAGGGGAATGATTTATTAGGGGGTGGATTTTTGGTTTAAGATAACTAAGCGTCCAACTTATTATTAATCTGATATGGCGTTCCGATTTTAATTTTCTTGTCCTTGTACGGTTCAAAATAGTAATCAATCCTTCCGAGGTTAATTCCAGCAAAGCCTACTTGATTAATCGTAGTAATTTTCCCGGCTAAATTTTTCACATCTTCTGGAACAGCCATAAACGAATGGGTATGTCCGCCAATAATTAAATCGATATTTTTGGTATTTGCCGCTAAAACTTGATCAGAAACGGTAGCATCTTTATACTTATATCCCAAATGCGATAAGCAGATTACTAAATCACAATGGTAATCGTTTTTAAGAAGGGATGCCATCTCATTCGCTTTTACAATTGGGTCGAGATATTGGGTTTCTCCATAATTCTTAGGATCTACTAAGCCTTTAAGTTGAATACCCAGACCAAAAACTCCTATTTTTAACCCAGCTTTCTTGAAGACATTGAAAGGCTTAGTTGCATTTTGCAGCGCCGTATTTTTAAGATCGTAATTGGCAATTAACACATCGAAATTTGCATGAGGCAATTGTTTATAAAATCCTTCTACTCCGTTGTCGAAATCATGATTTCCTAAGGTAGTTCCGTCATAGCCCATAGCTGTCATTAACTTCATCTCGAGTTCACCCCCATATTTATTAAAATATGGAGTGCCTTGAAATATATCACCTGCATCTAGCAATAATACATTTTCCTGTTCAGCCCTTATTTTTTTAATTAACGCCGACCTGCGAGCTGTTCCCCCTAAACCTTGATTTCTTGACCCATCCATCGGAAATGGCTCTATCCTACTGTGTACGTCGTTGGTATGTAAAATAGTCAGCTTATGTAGTCTTCCACTTGCAAAAGCATCTAACGAATTAAGGTTAAGGGCAAATGCAGCACTTACGATCCCACCCGCCTTAATAAAATTGCGGCGATTAATTTTTTGTAATTCTTCCATCCAATTTTACATTAATTTTTTTTCCGGCAGATTGTATATCCTTTACTTCATTCAACAGCGCATCCCTAATTTTTAAACCTAAAACCTTTTTAGAAATTGGATTAGCAAAACCTTTTGAATCGTCGCCTCCACTCGCTATATAATCTGAAGTGAGCACCATATAGTCCTTATTTTCATTAAATTCTTTGCCGTTAATGAAAATATTTTCCGGTAAACTATTCTTGATATTCATTTTTAAGCCCGAAACAGGTTGCCCACCAGAAGCCGCAATAAATTTTAAAATTTCTAAAACGTCCTTTCCTTTTAAGTTAAATAAAACCGTTTCATTTTCGAAAGGCATTAACTCAAAGATATTAGAAACAGTTATCGGTCCTTTTGCCACATCATTTCTTAATCCACCATTTGTAGAGGGAAAAGCAAAATCAATATTTTGTTGAAGCTTTTTTGCCTGATTAAATACGGCATCTGAAAAAAAATTACCAAGTATCGACTCTGGGAGGCTTGATCTCTTTACTAAAGCCACATCTGTATAGCCAATAACTTGATTCATTTCGCTATCGAGGGCCGTTTTATAAGGCAAATACGTTTTAATAATACTACTATCAACTCCAACCTTATCATTAATCGAATATTCATCACGATTGGATTTGGTAAGCACATAGGTAGTGCTACATGAACTAAAAAGAGTAACCGCAATGAGGAATGAATACAGCGTATACTTCATTAGGATAAAGTTTTGTGTTAGCACGAATATAAATAAATTATACCCAATCTATCCCTTTTTTTAGGAAGTTTTGCGTTTGTTCTTCTTCGCTATCGACTAAAATTTGAGGATTATAATTCCATTTCGCAGTAGGCGGTAAACTCATTAAAATACTCTCGATCCTGCCATTGGTTTCTAAACCAAATTTAGTTCCGGCATCGTACACTAAATTGAACTCTGCATAACGGCTTCTTCGCAAATATTGCCATTCTTTTTGTTGTTCTGTAAAGGATTGATCACGATTTCTATCAATTAATTCTGTATAAACAGGAAGAAACGTATTTCCAACGGCTAAAGAAAAATTTAAGATTTGGTTAAAATCGAGCGATGTATTTTCAGGTTTTAAACGGTCATAAAATATTCCACCAACCCCCCGAGTTTCTTCTCGGTGTTTAATAAAAAAATAATCATCGGCTGTTGCCTTAAATTTAGGATAAAAAGAAGGATCGAATTCATCACACGTTTGCTTTAAACGATAGTGAAAAAATCGAGCATCTGTTGGAATAACATAATGTGGAGTTAGATCTATCCCACCTCCGAACCACCTTGTTTGTTCATCCATTTCAAAATACCGAATGTTCATGTGTATAATCGGCACAAATGGATTCTCTGGATGCATTACAATAGAAACACCGGTAGCAAAAAATTTATCGCTTTCTACTTTAAATGCTTTTTTAACCGCTTCAGGGAGCTTCCCATGAACAGCAGAAAAATTAACTCCACCCTTTTCAATTACATGGCCATGCTGGATAACTCGAGTTCGGCCACCACCTCCTCCATCCCGTTGCCAAAGTTCTTCTTCAAACTTTGATTTCCCATCAGCCTGCGCTAAACCTTCACAAATTTGATCTTGAATATGCTGATATGCTGCCGCTACCTCGTCTCTAAACATTTTTTTGTAGTTTGAAAGGTTAAAGGTAAAGGTAATAGAAGGCTTATTCTTAAAAATAAACAGAAAGTACATTTTTTTGACATAGATTGCAATTCGTTAACTAGCATTTCGCTAATGTGTAAATCGATTACACCTCAACGTAATCTAAATCCTTACTAAATGTTTCTTTCAGTTGACTTAAAGCCACCAAAGCAATTATTAAACACACGGAACCCACTATCATCGCACTTTGCAAAATACCCACTTCACCTTTCAAAAATTGGAAAGAAATCGTAACCGCAACCACCGAACCCCGTACAAAATTTGGTACGGTAGTGGTTACAGTAGCCCTTAAATTGGTCCCAAATTGCTCAGAAGCAATCGTTACGAAGGTTGCCCAGTATCCCGATGCAAAACCTAGGAATAAACTTAACCAAATAAAGGTTTCTGGACTTAGGCCTTCTGCTGATAGATAAACCGCAATTGCGATTGCTGTTAATATCAAAAACATAAGCATCACTTTTTTGCGCGATTTTAGGAGCTGGCACAAGAAACCTGCTACAACGTCGCCCACTGCAATTCCAATGTAGCAGTACATTACCCCTTTTCCAGCATTAATGATACCAGTTGCATGTAATGCCTTACCAAATTCTGGTGAAAAGGTAATGAGTACACCCACTACAAACCACAGGGGTAGGCCAATTAAAATGCAACATAAATATTTTTTAAAACGACTAGCGTTAGTGAATAACATTAATATATTACCTCGCTTAACTGTACTTTCTTTTACATCGTTAAACAAACCCGACTCGGCCAACCCAACACGTAAGAACAGCAGTAATAAACCCATTCCACCTCCAATAAAATAGCTGGTTTGCCAAGTGTAATGATCACTAATCAACGCCGCTGCTACCGCACCAAATAAACCAACACCTGCAACAATCATCGTACCATAGCCCCTATTTTCTTTACTCATGGTTTCGGTTACAAGGGTAATTCCCGCACCTAATTCTCCTGCTAAACCTATGCCTGCAATAAAGCGAATTAAGGTATACGCCCCAACAGAACTTACAAAACCATTGGCAATATTGGCTAATGAATACACGATGATCGAGCCAAATAATACGCTCAATCGCCCTTTTTTATCGCCCAACATGCCCCATAGTATGCCACCCACTAACATTCCAAACATTTGGCTATTGATGATATTTGCACCTACACTTAACATGTCGTCGTCTGCAACACCCAAATCTCTCAGGCTTTTAACTCTAACTACTGAGAATAAGATTAAATCGTAAATATCTACAAAATAACCTAAGGCGGCTACAATAATAATAAGGGTAACATTCTTTTTGGTCGAGGCGTTCATATCATCAATTTGAAGCCTGTAAACTACAAAAAATATTGAGAATTTTAAATAATACTCCTGGCAATTATAGCTAGAAATCTACAAAAAAACCATCACATCTGCTAACCGTTAAAATTAGCGAATATGATGGTTTAAAAATTAATTAATTATATACAGAAAGTTATTTTGGCATCAATACTCCATCGATTACATGGGTAACGCCATTGCTCGAAATCACATCAGCAATGGTTACATTTGCACCATTAATCATCACTTTACCGTCTTTAACCGAAACTTTTAATTTCTGACCTTGAACGGTAGTTAATTCTTGACCATCAGTTAAATCAGCAGCCTTTAATGCTCCTGGAACTACATGATAAGTTAAAATTTTAGTTAAATCTGCCTTCATTTCTGGTTTCATCAAACCATCTAATGTTGCTGCAGGAATTTTTGCAAATGCTTCGTTAGTTGGCGCAAATACGGTAAATGGACCTGCTCCACTTAATGTTTCTACTAATCCTGCTTGTTTTACCGCAGCCACTAGGGTAGTGTGATCAGCAGAGCCTATTGCATTTTCCACAATATTTTTTGATGGAACCATCATTGCCCCACCTACTTCTACTCCTGCTTCTGTGGTCATGGAAGTATCTACCATCGGACTATCGGTCATCGAAGTATCGGCATCTGTCGATTCTGTTTTAGATGAACCACATGCGGTAATTGTAGCCATAAAAGCTACACCCATTGCTAGGCTTAAAAATTGCTTTTTCATAATTTAAGTTAAGTCGTTTTAATTTTTTGGTATATACGATTAAAATGAACTTATGGTTTTACCCGAATACAAATTACTTGAACCCCACTACTAATGGGCAGGTTAATCATTCGATTACTATCGTTTGTTCGGTAGAGGAAGATGCACTAAAAAAACCTAATGCACCATTGTTAAAGTTAGAATTTGGATTTGCAGGAGTTGTTGGTGGACCACCATTGCCTGTGATTTGTGTTATGGAAAATAGATACCGATATACATTTACATCAATGGTAAGGAATTGAACCCGTACCACATCACCTTTAACTAAATCAGGTTCACCGATAAAAATGGTATTCTTAACCTCCTTTCCGTCGTTAAAACGATCAGAGTCTACAGAAAAATCTTCACGCTTTACCCCATTTACAAACACACGGTTGTAATAATAATTAGGTATACCTAAAGGATCTGTATAGTTTATCTGCACAATTTTTCTGGTGTTTTTAAAGAAGGTTAGCTCAGCTTGGTTTAATGTTTTAATTGGTACAGCTACAGGCATTATGGAAGTAGCTGTGTATGTTTTTCCATCTGCGATAACACTGAGTGTATATTTTTTACCTGGAATCCCCTTATAGCGTACAGCTGTTGTGTAAGTTCCCGGAGTTAGTTCGATAAAGCTAAGCGTTGGTCCATTCTCTTCAGTTAATGTAAGTTTCGCACCCGTAACAGGTATCTTAGTGTTGCTTTGGTCGAAATTTGAAGTGCTAGATATCGTAAAAGAATGTCTAACATTTAAATCCGTAAAAATAGCTTCAATAACTATTTTAGGTTCGGTAGTATTTAACTTCAAATCAATTACCTTTTCACAAGATGAACAAAGTACGGCAATGAGAATAATAATGAGTTTACGCATAGTTAAAATTTGAAATTCCATGTGGCTGAAGGTATAATGCCAAACAATGAAGTTTGTACAGCCTGAGTTTGTGAGCTATTATCTGGGTTATTCTTAAATTCGATTGAAAATGGATTCATACGGTTATAAACATTATAAATCCCAAAATTCCAGCTCGATTTAAATTTTTTATTTGGTTTCGCTTCTAGGGTTGCTGATAAATCTAAACGATGAAAATCGGGAGTTCTATTTGCATTTCTTTCGCCATAGTAAAATATTGTTCTACCATCTAAAGTATATTTAGCAAGAGGAAAAGTTACCGCATTACCCGTACTGTAAACAAAAGTAGATGCAAATGTCCACCTTTTTGAAGCCTTATAAATACCAACCACCGAGACATCATGAGGGCGGTCTTGTCTAGCCGTAAACCAACTTCCATTATTGATTAATGCAAATTGCCTTTCGGTTTTAGAAAGTGTATACCCAATCCACCCATTAAATTTGCCATATTTCTTTTTAAAGAACAATTCTAAACCATACGCTCGGCCTTTACCATAAATTAAATCAGCTTCTACATTCTGATTTCCTCGTAAATCTGTACCATTCCTGTACTCGATCTGATTTTGCATGGGCTTATAATAAGCTTCGGCCGAAAACTCGTAACTATTGTTTCTGAAGTTATTAAAGTATCCTAAAGAATATTGATCTGATAATTCAGGTTTCGTATTTAAACTGTTCATAATATACAAATCGGTTGGCGATGTAGCGGTAGAATTAGACATTAGATGCAGGTTTTGAACATTTCTGGCATATGCTGCTTTAATTGCCTTCGAAGCACTAAGCTGAAAACTTGCAGAAATACGTGGTTCTAAATTAACAAAGGTCTTAACAAATGCTCCCGCCTTATAAAAGATAGAACTCGTTGCAATCCCATCCGTGTTGTAAATTTTGAATTCCCCTCCCCCCAATACAGAAAAAGACGATAACCTTAAACCATATACCAGTTTAAAATTATCGCTTACATTATATTGGTCTGAAACATACGCTGCCAATTCTATCCCCTTTCTGGTTTCTATTTTTATCGGATTAACACTGGATGTACTTGGCGAAGTAATTTGACCAGGTGCGATCGTATGATGAATAACATCGAAACCAAATTTAAGCTCATGCTTATTGTTTAAAGCAAATGAGAAATCTTGTTTTAGGTTCAAATCTTTTATGCTCGAGTTTACTGAAAATTCACTTCCACTTAATAAATTCTCAATCGTATAATCATATTTACTCATAATTAATGAGGTGTTAGAGAATAAACGATTGCTAAAGAGGTGATTCCACCTAAGTGTTCCGGTAGCATTGCCCCAATTAAAGCCAAAAGTGTTGTTTAAGCCCAATTTATCTCTACCAAAATAACCCGATAAATACAGTGTGTTTTTATCATTAATCTGATAATTGGCCTTTGCATTTAAATCGTAAAAATATAAAACGCTGCCACGAATGGAAGTATCAGGAGCAAATGCCAAAAACGAATCGGCATACGTTCGCCTACCACTAATCATAAAGGAACTTTTGTCTTTTTTAAATGGACCCTCGATTTTTAACCTTGACGAAATTAATCCAATGCCGCCCTCATAGGTCATTTCTTTCTTATTTCCATCGTTCATTCTAATATCCAGTACCGAAGATAATCTTCCGCCATATTGGGCTGGCATTCCTCCTTTATACACAGTAGCGTCTTTTATGGCGTCAGAATTAAACGTTGAGAAAAAACCCAGTAAATGAGATGCATTGTAAACAGGTGCTTCATCAAGCAAGATTAAATTCTGATCGGTTGCTCCTCCTCGTACGTAAAAACCACTATTTCCTTCACCTGCCGACTTAATTCCAGGTAATAGTTGTAAAGTCTTTAAAATATCTTTCTCGCCGAATAAAACAGGTACATTTTGTATGTCTTTTACATTCAATTTTTCGACTCCCATTTGTGCCTTAATGAGGTTGTCATTCCTTCTAACACTACTAATCACCACTTCATTAAGCCTATTTGATTCTTCTAGATTGAAATCTTCTTTTATATTCGATTTCACTATAATTTCTTTTGCTATAGGACTATAACCCACGTAAGAAACTTCTAATTTATAGTTGCCTTCTGGCAAACTAAGCGAATAAAATCCATATGAATTGGTAGACGTGCCTTGTGGCGAAACACCCACTATTTTAACACTTGCGCCAATCAAGGTCTCACCTGTTGATGCATTTTTGACTATCCCACTTACGCTATAATTTTTTTGAGCATAAAGCATTTTATTAACGAAAAATGAAATAATTAGTAGGAAAAGTACTTTTGTAATTGAGGAAAATTTTGTCAAGATGATGGTAATTTTAAATCTATTAACGACAAAAGTAAGCTAAGTATATTTAATGCGGGTAAATATTTTAAAACTTCAATTCTATTTCTGATATTTCCCCTGTAAAAATATGATTTCAAAGATAGAGAAGAGATCGATAAATTTATCTAAGTTTAAGCATCATGATCGTTTCGGAGAAAACCCTTAAATGGGCCTTATGTTTGTACCCGCCATTCTTATTTCAGCGCATTTGGGTTAAAAAATTTCATGATAATTTTTTAGGTGTAGATGTAAAAATTACCAATAGCTTTTTAAACCGTAATTATAACGGTTCTATTTTTGGGGGCTCTATTTACGCCGCTACAGACCCATTCTATGCCCTTTTGTTCGATCAGTTAATGCAACGTAGAGGATTTAAAGTTAGAGTATGGCTTAAAAGCGCATCCATCCAATACCTAAAACCTGGTTTAACAAGTCTACATTTTACCCTAAAAATTACTGAAGAGATGATTACCGAAGCCGAAAATGCATTAAATGAAACCGGAAAATTTGTGAAGTCGTACCCCATGGAACTTTATAATTTGAAAGGCGAATTGTGTGCAACAGTAATGAACGAGATTTATTTACGTTATAAATTTCCTGACGAAAAACAGCGAGTTGCCATTTAATTAAGCTTATTAACCAACCTTTAGCATCTACATATGAACATTAAAAGATTAATACTAGAAGGTGAAAATGTAAGCCTAGACTTTAAAAAAACCATTAGTAGTGCTGAAAAAATTGCAAAAACCTTAGTTGCTTTCGCCAATAATCGTGGCGGTAAACTTCTAATTGGCGTGGCCGATGATGGAACTATAAAAGGTGTAAAATCTGAAGATGAAGAAAAATACATGATTACCAAATCTGCCTATCAATTTTGTAAACCAGCAATCGAACCCAAATTTGAAGAAATTTACATTGATGATAAAGTGGTATTAGTGGTCGATATTCCAAAAAGTGACGTAAAACCACATTATGCACTAACAGAGGATAAAAAATGGTGGGTGTATTTTCGTGTAAAAGATAAAAGTGTTTTAGCCAGCAAAATTATTGTCGACGTTTTAAAGGAAGGGACAAAAGAAACGGGCCAGCTTATCACCTATTCAGATTACGAAAAAAAACTACTCGTCTATTTAGAAGAGCATGGGCGAATCACACTTAAAGAATATACTAAACTTACAAAAAGTGCTCATAAAAAAGCGCAAAAAGTAATTGTGAGTCTAATATTAGCGGGCGTGCTTATTCCCCATCTCTCAGAAAAAGAAGAATATTTTACCGCAGCAAGCTGATGACTTACGAAGTTTCTATGCACAATGCCGATAAAACTTAGTAAGTCCTGTAAAAAAAAAACGCATTTTTGCAAGCGTATGTTACCATCACTCTTAACCAAGTATAAAACCTATTACAAGGAAAATCTAATTCTTGCCGCACCAATTGTAGTTTCTCAAATTGGGCACATGGCAACACATATAGCTGATAGTGTAATTGTCGGGCAATTTGCTGGCACAACCCAACTTGCTGCGGTATCGTTGGTAAATAGTTTATTCATGTTGGTTTTGGTGATCGGTTTGGGTATATCCTATGGCTTAACCCCATTAATAGCGCAGGCAAGTGGACGAAAAGATAGAGATGAGTGCGGAAAATTGCTTTCAAATAGCTTAATCATAAATCTCATAACAGGAATTTTTCTTTATGCACTTATTCATTTTGGTACATTAAGTGTTATTGACCATTTAGGTCAATCGGCCGAAGTAGTTGCCCATGCAAAACCTTATCTAGCCTATTTAGCTTTATCTATAGTTCCCTTGATGGTTTTTCAAACCTTCAAACAATTCGCAGAAGGTTTAGGTTTTACCATGCAAGCCATGCGAATCTCTATTATTGGCAATGTGATCAATATTTTACTTGGAATTATTTTTGTAAAGGGAATGTTTGGTATCGAGCCCATGGGAGTTAAAGGCGTAGGTTTAAGTACCTTAATAGATCGAGTATTAATGGCTTTGGTAATGGGAGTATATGTACTTCGTTCAGTTCATTTTAAAACGTATTTAATACAGTTTAAGTTTAGCTTCATCGATAAAATTAGAAGTACGCAAATCATTAGAATTGGTGCACCAGTAGCGATGCAGTATATTTTTGAAATCAGTGCATTTAGTGGTGCTGCAGTACTTATCGGAACCATTGGCACAGCAGAACAAGCCGCACATCAAATTGCCATTAGCTTAGCGGCTTTAACCTATATGGTAGCTAGCGGAATTGCCTCATCGGCCACTATAAAAACAGGTAATTATTTAGGAGAAAAGAGTTTTACCGATTTACGTAGATCGGCCATTGCAAGTTACCATGTCGTTATTTTATTTATGACCTGTACTGCACTATTATTTATGTTTGCCAGCAGTTTATTGCCCTATTTTTATACAAAAGATATAAACGTTGTTCAAATCGCTGCACAATTATTAATTATTGCAGGTTTCTTTCAGTTGTTTGATGGTACCCAGGTAGTTGGACTTGGGGTTTTAAGGGGTATTGGGGATGTAAATGTGCCCACCTATATTACTTTTCTTTCGTATTGGATTGTTGGCATTCCTCTGGGCTATTTTCTAGGTATTTATCTCGAGTTAGGGGTTAATGGGATTTGGTATGGCTTAACAATTGGTTTATTAACAGCCTCTATATTATTGTTCTTTAGGTTTCAACAACGAACCAAATTTTTAATTCATAAAATATAGGTTCATGCAATTCTATAAAGTATTAATTGGTTTAATAATGGCTTTATGTTTTTTAGTATTGCTGTCCTTTAGATCTTTTGAGTTAAATGATCAGCTTTATCTAACGGCCGATACGCTTCGCAAACTATATGCTCAACCTTCGTCAAAATGGCCTAAACCTACAATAGATAAAGGAGTAAATTTTGACGAATTAGGGAGCATACCTGCTTCTGCTTTTAAAACAGACCCGAAGCGTGTTGAACTTGGAAAAATTCTATTTTTCGATAAACGTTTATCATCATCCGATAAAATTTCATGTTCTTCTTGTCATCAACCTCATTTAAACTGGACAGATGGATTACCGGTTTCGATTGGGCATAATAACGCCTTAAACACTCGCAATTCGCCAACGATAGAAAATGTGTGGTTTTATAAGCAATTATTTTGGGATGGAAGGGCCAAAAATTTAGAGGAACAAGCACAAATACCGCTTACTTCGAAAATAGAAATGCACCAAAACATGAGTTTACTCCCTAAAAAACTAGAAAAAATTAGTGGTTATCTTCCACTTTTTAGGGCAGCATTTGGAGATAGCAGGATAACTTCTGAACGTATCGTTAAAAGCCTTGCCGACTTCCAACGAACGATTGTGAGCAGTCCTTCAGCTTTTGATCGGTTTTTAGCCGGTGATAAAAATAGCTTAACCGACGAGCAACTTTTAGGTCTACACCTATTCAGAACCAAAGCACGGTGCATGAATTGCCATTATGGTGCCTTATTTACCGATAACGACTTCCATAACCTAGGTTTGTCTA
The DNA here is from genome assembly GCF_037482965.1 of Pedobacter anseongensis. Taxonomy (NCBI): domain Bacteria; kingdom Pseudomonadati; phylum Bacteroidota; class Sphingobacteriia; order Sphingobacteriales; family Sphingobacteriaceae; genus Pedobacter; species Pedobacter anseongensis. The sequence goes on from NZ_JBBHKB010000004.1 coordinate 625,277, forward strand.
ACTACGGACAAACAAATCAGGATCTTGGCTTATATCAAACCACTAAAAACCCCAACGATGTAGGCAAGTTTAAAACACCAAGTTTACGAAACGTGATGTTTACCGGACCATGGTTTCACGATGGGTCGGTAAAATCTATAGACAGCTTAATGCTACTTTATAATATGGGCATGCCATTTCCGGCAGTTACCTTGGCGCAATTGGATGATCCACTTTTACCAAAGAACGACCGGCTTTTGAGAGGAATACGTTTAAATAAATCGGAACTCCATGCTCTAGTAGCTTTTTTAAATGCCATATCTACAAAATCGGCTAATTTTGAAATCCCAAAACAGCCAAAATAAATTAAAAAATTTTTATAGTGTGGCTGATATTTCTTTATATTTAGAGCGACTTTTAGCTCAGAGATGAAGAAACGTGTATTAGTAGTAGAAAATAACAAAGAAATTTTAGAATTGATTTCGATAGTGCTCGAAGATGCAGGTTATGAAAGTAGCCTATACCTTAATGAAAAAGGAATATTTGAACATATTACCGAATTTAAACCTCATGCTATTTTATTGGATATCATTAAACCAACAGTAGAAGGTACAGAATTATGTCGACAAATTAAGGATGCAGAAGGCACAAAACATATACCTGTAATCGTACTATCAACCCATCCGCAAATCGAAAAGGTAAAAGAAATTTGTGCAGATGATATAGTAGAGAAACCCTTTGATATTGAAGGATTGCTATTTGCTTTAAATGAACAACTAAACTAAATTTTTTCGCTATCGTGTTTCTCTGGCTTTAGTTCGCTTTGATTTAACTCCTTCTCCAAGTTTTTTTGGTCTTTTCTATTTCTTTTGATGATAAAATAAGCAAATGCCAAAATAGCAATTATTGCGACGGCGATTACAGTACTATTGACTTCCATAATTGAAATTATAAGTTTATTTCTCTAAAATAGCTTTATAATGTTAATTTAACATTAATTATCAGGAAAAAGCCTTTGTTGATAGTTTATATCTATTTCTCGATTCCTTATTTCTCCGAAATTTGAGAAAGACACGCCTAAAAGTCTAACCTTCTTTGTTTCGAAATCTACTTTTTCTAAAAGCAATTTCGTAAGGACTAAAACTTCTTCCAATTCGACTATCGGGAAAGTAGAAGACTGACTTCGAGTAATGATTTTAAAATCTCCAAATTTCACTTTTAAAGTTACCGTTCTTCCATATATGTGATACTGTTGCAATCGTTTAAAAGCCGACTTCGTAATTTGCACTAACCAATCGTCTAGCTCTTCGCCCCGGTCTAAATCGTCCATAAAAGTATCTTCTGCACTTATTGATTTAATCTCTTGATTGGGTTGCACTTCACGATCATCAATACCCCTAACAATTTTGTAAAAAAATTTTCCCGTTTTACCAAAAAGTTGAACTAAGCGATGCTCACTGAGTACTTTTAAATCGGCCCCTGTAAATAATCCTTGCCTCCTCATTTTTTCGGCAGTTACTTTACCCACCCCAAAAAATTTTTCGACAGGAAGATTTTCCATAAATGCTTCTAATCGAGAAGGTCCAATAAAGGTTAATCCATCTGGTTTATTCATATCGGAAGCAATTTTAGCGGTAAATTTATTAATTGAAACTCCAGCCGAAGCCGTTAAATGTAACTCCTCTTTAATGGCCTTTTTTATTTCTTCGGCAATGGTTATTGCCGAGCCGATGTTCATTTTATCTACCGTAACATCAAGATAGGCTTCATCTAGTGATAAGGGCTCTATTAAATCTGTATAACGACGAAAAATTTCTCTTATTTTTTGAGATACTTCCTTGTATGCTGCAAATCGAGGTCGCACAAAAATTGCATATGGACACAGTTGTTGTGCCTTTTTTGAAGTCATAGCTGAACGAATTCCAAATTTTCTAGCTTCGTAGCTTGCCGTAGCCACCACCCCTCCTCTACCTTCTGGCGATCCGCCAACTACTAAAGGCTTGCCTCTATATTCAGGGAAATCTCGTTGCTCAACCGATGCGTAAAATGCATCCATATCTATATGGATAATTTTGCGAACCACAGTCTTGCTTTCATTTTCCATTTTTAATTCAAAATGTAATTTTCATAAGCTCTTTCTCCCCAAAATTGATAGTTCTTAGATTGAAAACTTGTTCCATTAAAGACAAGATGAATAAACCCATTCTTTTCAACCAAAACCGTATGAAATATTTTTGCTTCGGGATTTTTGATTAAGCTAAAGGAAACCAAACGTCTTTTATTGTCCCAAATTAAGCGATCAGTGAAATCATATGCTTTTAATTTGAAGTCCATTTCTAAATCATTTGCCATCAATTTACTTCGATACCATGTTCCGCCAGTTGGCGATACTAAGGGCTTTCCATTATAGACGACAACGCTATCGTTATAAGCTATTACTTGTAAAGAACTATTTTTAATTTTTAGCCACTTTTTAAGCTTCTCTAGTTGTTTCCCCGTTTCATAGCCATACGTGGCATCTAAAAAACCAATACGTTCTACCACAGCAGGAATTTGTGCTTGTGAGTTAATATAACCAAAAATAAAACTGCCACCACCACTATGGCAAGTTAAAATGAGTTTGGGTTGATAATGCTGGTAGCTCCTTAACAACTGATTAACCATTTTTCCAATCTGGTTATCACCAGAAGCATACTTTCGTCGCCATGTCGGCCAGCTCTTTAGCTCATTTTCGAAATAAACTATAATGTAATTTGTTTTTGGATCTGAATTTCTGATAAAAGCAGTTTGTGCACCAATATGTTGAATATCGTAATGCCAATCATCACCTTGTGCTAATCTTTTCCCAAAGGTTTGTGCAGTGGTATTGCCATTTGGCAAGGCAAAAATGATAATTTTAGTGGGTTTTAGCAGACTTAAATCTTTAGGCTCATCGAATGTTAGGGTGATGCCACTATCGATTGTTTGCTTTTTTAAGGTATTAAAATGTGCATCAAAGGTTGTTTGCGCATTTAGATTGGTTACTGCGAAAAGGAAGAAAGTTAATAAATACCATCTCATTCAATAAATATACGATAATCACCGAATAATATTTATCAATAATTTCCTTACCATCTGCTTACTCACATAACCTCGTACAATGATTATTTCATCTCTCTGCCCAAATTCACCACCACACCCACACTGAATACAGAATTCCCTGCATTTAGAAACTTACGGTTCTTTAATCCGAAATTACTTCCGCTGGTATATTGTAACTGCACTTCATCACTTAATACCATTCTGGTAAAGAATACAGGTTCTAAGAAAATATTATCTTCATTTGATTGTAATACACCATTTCTATAAAAATCATTAGTCTTTATAAAACTCATTCGCAATGCAGTACCATAATTTAAACCAAAATCTACCCCAAAAAGACGTAGATTATCGACCTTTTTAGAGCTATAATTTACTTGGATAAACTTCTTGTCGTATTTCGATTTTTGCAAGTCGGTACTTAAAAGAAAATCATCCTTATCGAATTCGCGAAATACCCGCTCACTCTTCCCACTCCCAAAACCAGCATAAACTTCCAATATCCTGTTTTTATTTGGCCCGAATGTATCGAAATAACCTGCTCCAAACTCAAGCATTTTATGTTTTATGTCTTTTTTTTCCCTTTCATTGGTCATTGAAGCTCCATTTGCCAATAAAGCAAAATGATTGCTAACTGCGTACGCAGAATTGAAATTGAAATTACCTTTTAACGAAATATGTGCGCCTGCTGCAATTTCGCCCTGAGTAGTAAGCATTGGTGTGTTCGGTACACTCGGAATGTAAATAGATGAACAACTGGTTAAAATTGTTAAAAGTAAAAGGTATACTATTTTCATATTTTATAGATAATAACAGTTTTTACCTAGCAAATAGTATGCTAACGTTTAAAATTCAATAATTTCATCATTCTATTAAACTCAGGTTGGATCTTGGCTTTTAACTTTACATCACTACCAGTAACAGGATGTTTAAAAGTAAGTTCAGAAGCATGAAGCAACATCGTTGTCATTTCAAATTGCTCCTTAAAAAATCGATTTTGCTTATTGCATCCGTGCTTACGATCGCCAATAATAGGATAAAATATATGTGCGAAATGTCGTCGCAATTGATGCATTCGACCTGTTTTTGGAGTCGCTTCAACAAAAGAATACCGCGAAGTGGGATGTTTACCAAATGGCACATCAATTTCTGCACGTTGCAAGGTTATAAAAGCAGTAAAGGCTTCTTGCATATTTCCATTTTCTTTAGCCAACGGATAATCAATATCCAATTGATCAGGTGCATAGCCCCTTAAAATGGCTAAATACTTTTTGTCTACCAAAGTTTCCTGGAATTGTTTGTGCATGGCTATCTCAACATCCTTTTCGAATGCAAAAAGTAAAATTCCACTTGTTTTTCGATCTAGACGATGCACTGGACTTACCTGCCTGCCAATTTGATCACGAAGCATTTGCAAAGCGAATTCTGTAGCATCATTTGCTAGTTTAGAGCGATGCACCAATAATCCATGCGGTTTGTTAATCGCAATTAAATGATCGTCTTGGTATATAATTTCTAACATGATTTAAAAATAAAGGTGATTAGCTACTCTAAACGTATTGCAATGCGCATCTACAATGGTTTTAATGTCGGAAGAATAGCCTCCGCCCATGCTCACCTGAACAGGTACTTGGCAATTGAAGCAACATTCAAATACGATTTCATCTCTCCTTTTACATCCTTCTTTGGATAAAGCTAATTTACCAAGTTTATCTGTAGCCAAAACATCAACCCCTGATAGATAGAAAACAAAATCAGGCTGATGTTTTTCGAAAACAAATCTTAATGCCTTACTCAATTCAGTTAAAAAAAATTCGTCCTCCGTTCCATTTTCTAAGGGAATATCCAAGTCAGATTTTTCTTTCCTAAAGGGAAAATTAGCTGCACCATGCATCGAAAAAGTAAAAACTTTAGGATTATTATTAAAAATCTGAGCCGTTCCATTACCTTGATGTACATCTAAATCGATTATTAAGATGCGTGAAGCTAAATTATTATCCATCAAATAGTTTGCGGCAATAGCTTGATCGTTTAAAAGGCAAAAACCCTCGCCCCAATTACTCCCCGCATGATGTGTCCCACCAGCTACATTAAAGGCTACACCAAACTGCCTGGCAAACAATGCCCCCTCTATGGTTCCTTGTGCAATTCTAATTTCCCGTTCTACCAACTGTGCAGTTAACGGAAAGCCAATTCTACGTTGTTCTTTAGCAGGAAGTGTTAAATTTTTTAATTGCTCCCAATAATCAAACCGATGCGTATTGATAATGTAATGTTCGTCTAAAAGCGTTGGGGAGAACAAATTCTCTGCAGTGATTGTTCCCTCGTACAACAATTGCTCAGGTATTAACTCGTACTTGAGCATAGGAAAACGATGCCCTTCTGGTAAAGGATGCGCATATAAAGGATGATAAGCTATTTTTAGCACAAGATCTCTCCTACATGCTTTTCTATATTATTACAAATCTGGTCTACAGGCAAATCGTTAGCGTCTTTACCGAAAGGATTTTCAATTTCCTCGGCAATGAGTTCTAAACTGGCCAATACATATAAAATAAATGGCACAATAGGAATTACAAAATATCCCAAACTAAATACCCATCCAAATGGTAAAGTAATTACATAAATAAAAATGAATTTCTTGATAAAAGCACTATATGAGTATGGTATAGGTGTATTTTTTATCCGCTCACATCCTCCACATATGTCGGTAAATTGACCAACATCGTTGCTTAAAATGATAAGTTGTTCTTGTGAGATAAGATTATTTTTTTGCAAAGTATAAATCCTACTCACCAAACTGGATGCAACTTGATTTGGAATGTGTTTTCCTCCATCAATTTCGATCTGAAAGCTATCCTTACCAAAATACTGCTTTTCTCTTAAATGTTCTTTTAATGCGAAAGCATACTTAGGAATAGCGTATTTGAAGAATATTATTTCCTCCTCTCCCAAATCCAGCGCCTTAATTTTTATGGCTAAATTTCTACTCACATTTGTTAATCCACCCAAAAGCTTTCTTCCATCCCACCATCTATCGTACGAAGTATTTGTTCTAAACACCAAAAGCATTGAAATAACAAAGCCTAATAAACTATGCATCATGCCTACGTTTTTGATGTAAGTGGTTTCGGCTAATTTTAAATGATTAAGTTCTAGATAAGCAATCATGCCTGAAAAGATAGAAACGCTTACCATTAAGGGCCACAACTTTCGAAAAGTATCCGCTTTATGAACATGGAAAATAAAGCTGATCCATTCTTTAGGATTATAATTAATCATAAAATTGACTTACTAAGGGTTAACAATAATTCACCTGTTCTGTATACATCTTCGAAACTGTTGTACATAGGTACCGGACTTAGTCTAATTACATTAGGTTCGCGCCAATCGCCCAGCACATAATTTTCAACTAATTTATCAAAAAACTCCTTGCCCTTGCTTTGTGCAATGATCGAAACTTGTGCGCCTCTGTCGGCTTCTTCTAATGGGGTAATTATTTTAAATTGCTCAAACCCTATAGCTATATTAACCTCATTTATAACATAAAATAGATAATTAGTTAAAGTTTTACTTTTAGTTCTTAGCGGTTCAATATACCCTGCCTTTTCGAAAAGCAGAAGCGATGCATGATACAAAGCCATGGGCATTACTTGAGTGCAACTTACCTGCCAACCATCTGCACCAAGCTCTGGAACGAAACCTTTCTCCATTTTAAATCGTTTACTTTCGTTGTATCCCCACCAACCAGCGAAACGATTTAAATTCGTATCGGTAAAATGCTTTTCGTGAACAAAAATCGCACTAATTCCCCCAGGGCCAGCATTTTGATATTTATAAGAGCACCAACAGGCAAAATCGACATCCCATTTATGCAAAGATAAAGGTACATTACCTGCGGCATGAGCTAAATCGAACCCTACCAATGCACCAGCATGATGTCCAGCTTTCGTAATTGCCGGCATATCGAAGCATTGACCGGTAAAATAATTTACACCGCCAAATAATACTAAAGCAAGTTCATTTCCATTTAATTCGATGGCTTTAAGAATGTCGTCGGTACTTAAGATGTACTCACCTTCCCTTGGTTTCACCTCAATGATGGCTTCATTAGGGTCGTAGCCATGAAAACGTACTTGACTTTCGATTGCATATTGATCAGAAGGAAATGCGCCAGCCTCCATAATGATTTTAAAACGATTAGATTTAGGCCGATAAAAGCTCACCATCAACAAGTGAAGATTTACCGTTAACGTATTCATTGGGCATACCTCCGCAGGTTTTGCACCTACTAACGGCGCCATTAATTTTTTAAGTTCCTTATGATAGAACATCCACGGCGAATCTCCTTCAAACCAACCCTCAACAGCTAGATTTTGCCAGTTGTTTAACTGCACATTCAATACCTCTTTCGCTACTTTAGGTTGTAATCCTAATGAATTGCCACACAGATAGATAAAATTTTTATTATTTAGTGAAGGAAATAGATATTCATCACGCATTTGGCGTAAAGGGTCTTCACCATCTAAGTGTTGTGCAAAGGATAATGTATTCTCAAAATTCATGGCGTAAAATTAGCGCAAAAACTTTAAGAATTAGGCTTGCTTACATACTTATTTCCTTTAATATAAAATCGCCACGGCAAGAGTGCATGATCTTCTGCATAAGCTACGCCAACTCTTGGAGAGGAAATAATATGTTCTGGTATAACCTTAATACCTTCTTCAATCCAAATTTCATCGCCCAGTAAATCTTTAGCATTTAAATCCTTGTTAACACCCAATGCTTTTGCAACAGAACCTGGTCCAGCTGTAATTCTCGGCTCCAAACGGCTCATATTTCTACGCTCAAGCATAGTTTTAATGCCTTCTATAGGCTCAATACCACGAATTAATATAGCAAGAGGGTTGTTTTTTGAACCCACAACCACATTGAGCAAGTGATGAATGCCGTAGCAAAGGTATACATAGGTTATCCCCCCATTTTCGTACATAGTAGAGGTACGGGAAGTAAAACGATCTCCATAAGCATGAGATGCTTTGTCGGTTATTCCATTGTATGCTTCGGTTTCAACTATTATCCCGCCGGTTACGTGCCCATCTATCTTAGTGAAAAGTTTCTTACCTAACAGCTCAATAGCAAGATCGACTACACCCTCTTGTAGATAAAATGAATAGGGTAATTTAGGCATTTAATAACTTAATAATTTTATTAAGGTAAAGTGAGTCAATTTCATCAAAATGAGCAAGATATTCACTATCAACATCTAATACCCCGATAATATTCTCTCCTTTATACAAAGGCAATACGATTTCAGATCTTGATGCCGATGCACAAGCAATATGCCCTGGAAAAGCGTCAACATCAGCTACAATTAGGGTTTCTTCTTGCGCCCAAGATGCCCCACAAACCCCTTTTCCCTTTTTTATGCGGGTACAGGCTACCGGGCCTTGGAAAGGACCTAAGACCAATTCCTCATCCTTTACCAAATAGAAACCTACCCAAAACCAATTAAACTGCTCTTTTAAGGCAGCACAAACATTCGCTAAGTTGGCAATTTGATCTGTTTCGCCATGAAGCAAAGCCTCAATTTGAGGAATTAAGGATAAATATTGCTCTTCTTTTGTCCCTGTTTTGGTGATAGTTAAATCTTCTGCCATTTGTATTTTAAAAATAAGAACAAAGATAAAGGAAACTATTCCACATTCTATCCCTTCCTTCAACAAAATTATTAGCTTTGAAAATCACTAGCACACAATACAATGAATAAAAGAATCTTATTAATTACTTTACTATGCTTTGCGGGAGCTCAATTCGGCTATCGCATTCCCGAAGAAGGAATGTTTCCTTTAAGTGAAATCCACAAATTAGACCTCAAAAAAGCTGGACTAAAAATCGATCAAAACGAAGTATATAATCCGAATGGCATTAGTTTAGTCGACGCCTTGGTTAATGTGGGTGGCTGTACAGGATCATTTGTATCGAATGAGGGATTAATCATCACCAATCATCATTGCGCGTTTAGTGCTGTACAGCAGGCTAGCACACCAGAGAATGATTATTTAAACAACGGCTTTGTAGCTAAAAATCGCGAACAAGAACTTGAAGGTAAAGGTTTAACTTGTCGAATTACCGATAGTTATGAAGATGTCTCTGATAAAGTTTTAGGGGCTGTTGCTTCAATAGACGACCCCACCTCGCGCTTAAAAATAATAAACAATGCCATGAAGAACATCGTTATTGAGGCCGAGAAAAAAGATCCTAGCATTAAGGCCGAAGTTTCTGAAATGTTTATTGGTAAAACCTACGTATTATTTAAATATAAGATTATTCTTGATGTTCGCTTGGTTTATGTGCCGAATCGAAAAATAGGAGAATATGGAGGCGAAACCGACAATTGGGTATGGCCTAGGCATACAGGCGATTATTCATTCATGAGAGCCTATGTAGCTAAAGATGGTTCACCAGCTAAATATTCGAAAGATAATGTACCCTACACCCCAAAAAAGTTCTTAACAGTTAATCCTAATGGCACAAATGAAGAAGATTTTGTTTTCATACTTGGTTACCCAGGCAAAACTTTTCGTCACCGCCCAGCTGCATTTATCAACTATCAAGAAAAATATTTGCTTCCTTATACTTCAGACCTATATGATTTTCAAAATACGACCATGGAGAGTATTGGCAAAAGGGATAAAGCTACAACGCTAAAGCTCGCAACCCGTATTAAAAAGAATGCCAATGTAATGAAAAATTATAGAGGTAAACTAACCGGCTTAAAAGGGATAGATTTAGTTAACCAAAAAAGAAATGAAGATAATGCCTTAGCACAATTTATAAACAACAACATTGATATTAAAGAAAAATACGGCGATTTAATGGTTGATATCGATCAATTGTACCAACAGATTAATGGCGATGCTATTCGGGACTTGTGGATGGGGCAAATCTATACCTCGACCAACCTATTAAATATAGCGAAGCAAATTAACACCTTTAAAATTGCCCTTGAATCGAAACCTATTGCTCAAAAAGACGCTTACTTTAATGCAAATATAGAGGCCTTAAAGCTAACGATTAATGGAATTTACGATTCGTTCGATATCGATGTAGATCGAAAGATTTTAAAGAAAATGATGACCGATGCCACCCGGTTATCCTCAAATCAGCGGGTTAACGCAATTGATAAAATTACGGGCAAGGGTTCGAGTAGTGAAGCCATGATAAATGAGTTTATTAATGAAACGTTTAGTTTGAGCAAGCTTAAAGATCAAAACTATATCTTAAATACGATATTAAAATCGGCCAAGTCGGTACAGAACTATAACGATGGCTTACTATTATTTGAAAAAGACATTGCAAGGCAAATTGGCGAATTAAAACCTGAGAAGGATCGGCGCGATGGTCTGTTAAATAAATTAATGGGCGATTATGTAAACGTGAAAGAGAAATTTTTGCAGAAAGATTTTATTCCAGACGCAAATAGTACGTTAAGGTTAACTTATGGTCATGTGCGTGGCTATTCGCCTGCAGATGCCAATTTTATGGCGCCTTATACCACCATTCGTGGAATTTTAGAAAAGGGTGCTACCGGAAATCCAGAGTATACCTACCCTTCTCAAATTAAATCGTTATGGGAATCGAAAGATTTCGGCCCCTTTATTAAGAAGGAATTGAATGATGTACCCGTGTGTTTCTTATACAATATGGATACTACTGGCGGAAATTCAGGTTCGCCAATCATGAATGCTTATGGCGAACTAATAGGTGTAAACTTCGATCGCGCCTATGGTGCCACCATAAATGATTATGCATGGAACGAGAGCTATAGCCGATCTATTGGGGTAGATATCCGTTATGTTTTATGGGTTGCAGCAAAAATAGATCATGCCGATTTTTTACTAAAAGAAATGGGGGTAACCTTATGAGGATTATAGCTGAATTACCACACCCAAGTTGTAAAATTACGCTGTTCAATATGAACCAAAAATACATTGTGAAATTCGAACAGGGTCAACTCGAACAAAGCTTTAAATTATCAGAGCTCGACCTTTCGGGCGGGGGAGCTAATGAGATATTCCAAATGCTCGATGAGGAATTTATTGCCACCGTTGTAGAACGATTTAAGACCATGAGAAGTGATTTTGCTGCAGCCTATCAAAGACAGCAGTAAAACTTTATATAATTTTCATAACTATCTGTAAAATAATAATTTTGAGTATAAAACAAAATATAATTTTGAAAAAATAGAGATTTATAAGACCAATCGCGATTGTTAAGTAAAGTTTTAGTTTAATTATATAAACATAAATTATTGATAAATAGATATTTATATATGTTAACAAAACATTATTTTGAATACTTAATTTGCCAAATTATATAGAAGTATTGCAATTTTAAGCTATTTTATGAAATTAAAATTGAATGCTGAAATACTAATCGACAGGTACTAAATCGAAATACCAATAACCGAGATTTTGATCAGTAGAATTCTCTACCGCTACTGTTTTAAAAACCAACTCCCCTAGTGTAAACTTAATTGGTTTAGCAAAAATTGGCCCTTCGAATACGAACGTATGAAACTCTCCATTTTCACCACAAGGATCTACACCTTGAGGTAAATCATCTAAAAAAGATTGGTCGATTACCCTTCCGCAAAAATCTTTCAAATCTGCTCGTGCGCACACCACTATTGTTTTATAACCAAGGGCAATAAATTCTTTCACCAAATCGAGGCTATCCCTGTTCCACAATGGAAATATTGTTTTTAAACCAATCCGTTCGAATTGGCTTTCTCTGTACTTTTTAAGGTCTTCAAGAAAGATGTCGCCAAATGCAGCATACCCTACTCCCTGCTCTTTCAGAATCCCAAAATGCAAATCCATTGCCTTTTCATAAGTATTCATATCAGGCATTTCGGGAAGACGAACTATATGTAAAGGCAAACCAAGGCTTTTCGCCTGCGCCATTAACAATGACTCGCGCACACCATGCATAGCAATTCTATTATACGCTTCATTTACTGTAGTTAATAAACACCGAACTTTAAATTTACTTGCCTTTAAGATCTCATGAAGGGCTAACGTGCTGTCCTTACCCCCACTCCAATTAAATACAAGCGGCTTATACATAGGCTTGTAATTGTTTAGCTACTTCGCTAACCCCTTCAGTAGCTACTTTTTCTACTTTAATGATATGCTTATAGTGATTAACCGACGGTATTTTCTTATCGACTATATATTTTGGTGTATCAATAGGGACAAAATCCATTAGTCCTGCTGCAGGATAAACGGCAAGGGAGGTGCCTACCAGCATAAAAATATCTGCTTTTGAGCAAATTTCGGCAGCTATATTAATCATTGGTACCGGCTCCCCAAACCACACTACATGTGGACGAAGTTGAGAACCCAATTCACATACACTTCCCATTTTTAGTTCCTCTCCCATAATTGGATAGGTTAAACTTGCATTTTTATCGGATTGTGATAATGTAATTATTCCATGCAAATGTGTAATATTCTTAGAACCTGCTCTTTCGTGTAAATCATCAATATTTTGGGTGATGATATATACATCGAAATGTTCTTCGAGTTTTGCAAGTTGCAGGTGAGCTTCATTTGGAGTTGCTGCTAATATTTGTTTTCGCCGCTCGTTATAAAATTGTTGTACAAGAGCCGGATTGCGTTGCCAAGCTTGTGGAGTTGCAACATCCATCACATTATAGCCTTCCCACAAGCCATCAGAATCTCTAAAGGTTTTTAATCCGCTCTCGGCACTAATTCCAGCCCCCGTTAAAACAACAAGTTTTTTCTTCATTAGTCAAATTTAAAAAAAACTTGCATTTATGTATTAAGTTAACCAATGGTTTAAATCTTCAAATTTTTATTATAAATGGTAATTATACGCAAAGCTAACCTTTGCATTTTGTTTTCATTATATTGGTGTTTTAAATTAATTATTCAAATGAGAACCTATCAGCAGAAAATCATACGAAGAGGTATCGATTTATCAGAAGTTATCAATTGTCAATTACAGATGAGAAAATATCTTTAAACTAAGAAAGTGGTGCAGTTCCAATTCAAGAAAATATTTTATAGTTAAAGATAATTTGGAAAATACATTATACTGTAGTCAAAAAATAATTTCTAGGCCTATTAATAACTTACAACCACGAACTTGAAAGAAGTGATTTAAGTATAAACACTTTAACTAGTATATTATCTATGTCGGCATTAAATGCTTTGCAAAAATTGCAAGAATTTATTTCACTAGTTTTTCATAGCAAAGTAAATTAGGCACAAACGATTTTTTACCTTCTGCAAGAAAGTGTTAGTTTGACCTAACTGAGGAATAAACTGATTTGGAATGTTTTCTAGATCTTTTCTTTTTCATTTTTTATAACCTTTAATTGTGAATAAATGTGTTAATTGAATTGATTAACTTGAACTGCAGTAAAATTTTGTTAATGAAATTAAAAACATATAACTTAGACAAATGCATAGCGCTTGCAAACATTAAAAAGCTATGAAAATAGATATTGACTAAAAAAAGAATTTAATAGTACTATACTAATCCGTACTTCTACTCAAAATACGACTTTAAGCACACGCAATATATCGATCTAAATAGGCTGGCAATGGAGTGGCTTTATCTTTATATATGGGGGGCATCTTAACCCAGAGTAGCTAAGGATTTTATAGTCCACGCCATTTACTTTACTCTAATTACGACAACATGAAAAAACAGTATCTCTTAATGTGCCTGCTGGCATTGTTTTCATTTTCATCATATTCACAAAAGCTGGGATATAAAGAAATTCAAATAGGTAAAACAATTAGTGTCTTATTAGAGAATGAATATAAGTTTAAGGCTTTTGAGGCAAAAAATGGGGAAGAAGGCTTCATTCTAATAGTAGACTCATCTTTTAAAATATGTGGGCATAGTGTTGAATATGTTAAAATATGGCGTGATGATGAGTATAAGATAAATATAGTACAAGTCGTAACTAAAGAAGTTATTTTTAAAGATTTTACAGATTATTTAAACAACACCAAAAACATTGCTACATGTATAATAGGTTCGGTTGGTAAACCAGTCACGGTTGACTTAGATAAACCAAATTCCCAAAAAAACGGATTCGGATGGGATTTTAAAGATGAAGGAACTATGCTTGGGTTATTCGTTGATAACATGTCATCATTTGCTCAAAACGAGAAAAGAAGATATTTTCTTACATGGGCTAAAACTTCTAAACAAAAAATGTGGTAATATGGAAAACGAGGAAAAATTACAAAAGTTGTTCGCATTAGGGGTAGATACTAGGGGCAATATTATAAATCAAACCATTATGCTTGAAAGATTAATTGACGAGTATCTGAGTAATCATTTTTGTAAAACGCAGAAAAGTGTGGTTGAAATAATGGATTTAATATTCGGAAACAAATTGATAACATTTGAGTCTAAACATCAAGTATTTAGGGAAATACTAAATCGACACAATAAAGATTTTCAAAGCGCAAATAAAACTATACATAAGGATATAGATGAAATAATTAGAATAAGAAATATCATGGCTCATTACCTTTTAGATACAGAATGGGATGTCGTAGAAGGTTTTTCAATCAATGAAATATCATTTATAAAGTTTGATAAAAAAAGAAAAAAAGAAGTATTTACTATTGATAAAATATCATCACACTTAAAAATGCTAGATGAAACTATCAATAAAATTATTATACTAAACTCACAAACCAAATCATCCTCTGCCACCCCACAGGAATCTTGATTCCAAGTAGGGTGCGAGGCTTCGACTTAAGTATCTTATATTGTTTTTGGGTAGTTTACCTCTATTAAGAGCTTCACCTAAATCACTGTCACCGCTTGTTGGGGGAGGTGGCATTACTACTTTTCTAGCGACTTCTACTTCTTTATTTTTGGGATTAAGTAATTTGAGTAAGTAGTCAAGTGCCTCTCGTTTATTAAGTTAACGCTTCTGTTTTGACCTGCCCTCGTTACAACTGATACCAGCTTTTCATCTTCGTCTAACGTAGAAATCGCATCAGAAACATTTTTTATATCTAATAAAGCATAAACATCACTATCGATAAACCAAGGCTCCATCAATTTCTACTGTAGTGAAATCATTGATCACATTGTCATCTTCGTCTTCGTACTTGAATACTGCTAATTGCATGTAGTAAATTTTACGCTATCAATTCTTTATACTTCAACCTTCAAACCATATTGTCAACGATAAAGTCAATTTTTTAGGAGATGTATAATTTACGTTTATTATGTCTAATCTGAAATTCACTTAGATATTTATCAAAATGTTTCTTTCTTACCTGAATGTAAATCACTGTTAAACCCCTTTTAAGATGTGACCAGAAATTTTCCGCGTTGTTAGGTGAATAGCCATCCTTAGCATACTGACTTTAGTGTGTGGAATATCTTGTACCCGTCAGTAACCAAAACATAATCATGTTCTATATTTGAGAATATTAGGGGTTAACGTTTACTTGGTCTTCCCTGTTAACGATAAAGATACGTAGCTTCCCGTTCTGCTCCGACATTCCGCAAACCGTTGACTTGTCCACGAACACACGGCTACCTCGCTCGTACTTTACTTTTTTATCTGCATGGCGGTTTTTGTTCTTGCCCCCAACAAAAGCACAATCTACGCTTACGGCTCCCTTTAACTGCTTGTCCCCATCATCAGAATTTCCCATGGCAAATCTAAGCCTTTGCAATACGAAGCAAGCAGAACGCTGTTGAATTTCAAGTATCACAGCAAACTGAACGGAGCTAATGCCTTTCTTCTGCTTCATTAGGTACATACCGTAAATCCATTTGTAGATATGCAGTTTAGATTCTATTGCACTTAAACCTTATTCCGCCACCAAAGTGGTAATAATCTGTGTGGTTGCAATGTAGACACCTTACCTCACCGTCTTTCCATCTACGACTTGCCAAATCGTAATGTGAATTCTTTTCGTTCTCAAATTTCTCCTTGATATTTGAAAGCTTGAGTTTAAATTCCGAATTAGAACAAGTATAAATGTTTATGTATTTAAAAACAATAGAAATATTAAGAAAATTTTTAATTGGTTAACTTAATACATAAAAGCAAAAAAAAACCCTCCTGATCTGAAA
>NZ_JBBHKB010000005.1:0-455091 GCF_037482965.1 Pedobacter anseongensis
ATTTACTCGCGGCTAATCTTTATAACATAATGCTAAGCACCCAGTCTAAATACTAAGTACTAAATACTAAGTACCATATACTAAATACTAAGTACTAAATATTACTTAACCGTTCCATAATATTCTACAAACTTTGCTAATGCCGATGAATATCCCCATTCGTTGTCGTACCAAGATACCACTTTAACAAAGTTATCATTTAGTGAAATACCTGCGCCTGCGTCAAAGATTGAGGCATGATCGTTGCCAATGAAGTCTGTAGATACTACTTCGTCTTCTGTATAGCCTAAAACACCAACCAGGTCGCCCTCTTCAGAAGCTTTTTTCATTACCGCTTTAATTTGCTCGTAAGTAGCTGGTTTCTCCAAACGTGCAGTTAAATCTACCACAGAAACATCAGAAACGGGAACACGGAACGACATACCAGTTAACTTGCCTTTTAATTCTGGAAGAACCATGCCTACTGCTTTTGCAGCACCTGTAGAAGAAGGGATAATGTTAGAGAAGCCCCCACGGCCCCCTCTCCAGTCTTTAACAGAAGGTCCATCTACTGTTTTTTGTGTTGCAGTTACAGCGTGGATGGTACTCATCAAGCCTTCTACAATACCGAAATTATCGTTTAAAACTTTCGCAATAGGTGCTAAGCAGTTTGTAGTACACGATGCATTCGAAACAATAGTTTGATCGGCCGTTAATTTGCGATGGTTAACACCCATTACATAGGTTGGAATATCAGCATCCTTAGCAGGAGCGGAGAATACTACTTTTTTAGCACCCGCTGCAATATGTTTGTCGGCATCGGCACGAGTTAAAAATAATCCGGTCGATTCGATAACGATATCAACACCTACATCGCCCCATTTTAAATTTGCAGGGTCGCGCTCTGCCGTAATGCGAATGGTTTTTCCGTTCACTACCAGTTGTCCGTCTTTTACTTCGATGGTGCCATCGAAACGGCCATGGGTAGAATCATATTTTAACATATAAGCCATGTAATCTGGCTCAATTAAATCGTTGATGGCAACAATATCAAGGCCTCTTTTTAAGGCAGCTCTAAAAACTAGTCTGCCGATACGGCCAAATCCGTTTATTCCTACTTTAGTCATTTTATTTAATTTGAATAATAATTTAGTAAATTATAGATGGGTTCTTTTGTTATTGAAATAATATTAATATCGTGTTTTTGTGCAATGGTGCGTAACCGGTCTTGAAAATTGCCAGCTACGGTTCCCACAAAGTGGACATCCTTATTGGGGTGCTTTACCATAGTGGGGAGGAGGTATATTTTAAAAAAAGCTTCGAAGGCCTGGTCGATGAGTTGAACAATATATTTATGCGTTCTGTTTTCGATATAAAAATCTAAGAAAGAACTTAAATATTGTTGAACACCTGGCTTCTTGTATACCCTTTCTAATATAATTGGTCGGTCTACATTATATTTTTCCTCTAACTTCAACTTCAGGTCATCAGGCATCCTATCTTCAAGGTATTTTTTCAGTAAAATTTTACCTAAATAATTTGCAGAACCTTCATCGCCCAAAATAAAGCCTAAGCCATAGTTATTTTGTTCGTGAGTTTTGCCATCGTAATACGCACAATTCGATCCGCTCCCTAAAATACCTACAATACCGGTTTCGTTATAGCAAGCCGCAATCGAAGCACCCAAAAGATCGTCTTTAACTGTGATTTTGCTGTTCTTGAAAAATAAGCTGAGGGTATCGGCGAGTTCTTTTTGTTTGTTAGGTGCCGATGCTCCCGCTGCAAAAACATAAATCTGCTTAATTTTTTCGGCGTAATTAATTAGCTCAATTTTTTTTCCTAACAGGTAAAGAATATGTTTTGGATCATTAAAACAAGGATTAATACCGGGCATAGTGCACTCTGCAATGGTTTTTCCATTGGTTGCGATCTTCCAGAACGCACTTTTCGAGCCACTGTAAACCACTGCAATCATATCGATAATACGTGTGTCATTTCTAATAAGTCGTCTTCCAATTTATAATGATGTCCGTGGAGAGCCTCCTCTAAGCTAGTTAATTTAATTTCATTTCCTCTTAACCCTACCATTTGCATGGTTGCACCTTTTAGCATTTCATTTACGGCGGCAAATCCTAGACGACTTCCCAAAATACGATCGAAGCCACTAGGGCTACCTCCACGCTGCAAATGCCCTAAAATGGTAACCTTGGTATCGTAAAAAGTAAACTTACGCTTTACCGCCTTCGCAATATCATATGCTCCGCCATATTTATTTCCCTCAGATACAATTACAATGCTCGACGATTTTTTGGTGGTTGCACCTTCTTTTAATTTTATAATTAATTCTTTGAGTGAAGTTTCTTTCTCTGGTAATAAAACCGCTTCAGCACCGCTCGCTATTGCACTTCTTAAGGCAATGCAGCCCGAATCTCTTCCCATTACCTCGATAAAAAACAATCGATCGTGCGAATCTGCTGTGTCCCTAATTTTATCAATAGCTTCGATAATGGTATTTACTGCCGTATCGTAGCCCAATGTAAAATCAGACCCGTATAAATCATTATCAATTGTACCAGGAATGCCAATTACATTTATACCGAATTTGGCGCCAAAGCGCCGTGCCCCGGTAAAGGTACCGTCGCCCCCAATTACAATTAGCCCGTCTATTTCTTTTTCTTGCAAATTTTTGAAGGCTTTTGCCATGCCTTCTTCTTCCTTAAATTCTAAACATCTGGCCGTTTTTAAAACTGTGCCACCCAAGTGTAAAATATTACTTACAGATCGGGAATCCATCGGGTTTATGTGATTATTGATTAATCCTTGATAACCTTGCATTACGCCAAACATGTTTTTTCCATGATAAATCCCTGTTCGAATAACAGCTCGGATGCATGCATTCATACCGGGAGCATCTCCTCCTGAGGTTAGTACAGCAATATTTCTAATATTTGGTTCCATTTTGTTATACGAATATAGTGTGTATTTTTTACACTAAGTAATTTTTTTTCATTATTTTTACGAAATAACACCCTAAGTGTATTTTTTTTGTTCTAAAATTGTAAATATTTAGAGTCTGTTCAAATTTAGTTGATGGAACGAATTATTAAATAAATTTTAGATAGGCCCTCATAAAATGATAATGTTTTGAAAGAAGTATTACCTCAGTTTAACTCTGCAGTTTCGATAGATTGTGTATTATTTGGTTTTGATGGCGGTGAGCTTAAAATCTTGTTGATCGAACGAAATGAAGAACCTTTTAAAGATTGGTGGGCTTTGCCTGGCAATTTGGTTGGCGAAGATGAAAGTGTAGACCAATCGGCCTCTCGTATCTTGCACGAGCTTACAGGGTTGAGCGATGTATATATGGAACAATATTATACATTTGGCGAAGTAACCCGACATCCACAAGGCCGGGTAATTACGGTTGCCTACTATGCCATGTTGCGTTTAGGTGGCGATAAAGCCTTAAAGCCACTAACTACCTATGCTAAAAAAGCGCAGTGGATTAACGTGCGTGAACTTCCAAAACTAGCATTCGACCATCAGCATATTTTTGATAAAGGATTAGAGAAAATTAAACGACGTATTAAGCACTTGCCTATTGCATTCGAGTTGCTGCCAGAAAAGTTTACGTTAACGCAAGTTCAGAATGTGTATGAGCTTATTTTGGGTAAAAAACTGGATAAAAGGAACTTTCGGAAAAAAATCCTAAGTTTCGGTGTGTTAAAGGAACTCGACGAAAAGCAAAAAGGCGTTTCGTTCAGGGCCGCTACCCTTTATAAGTTCGACAAAAGAAAGTACGCTAAGTTATTTGGTAAGGAGATTTCTTTTTAGTGTTGTAAAGTTGTAAGGTTGAAAGCTTGGAGTGTTCATAGCGCCAAACAAGTATGCGTCCAATAGGACGGCCTCGAATCTTAAGGAGGAGAGTAGGTAATTGTGCTCACTTGATTGCTATTTTACTTAAATCAACAAGATGGTAAAGCGAAGCCTTTCAGCGAAGCGACTTCATCTTGTGGTTAAAAAACAATTAATGTATTATCCGAACTTAAAATGAGCCTTGATTTATTCATTAGTACTTATATTTTCGTCGGTATTCATGCTTTCCGCTGTGCTTCAAGATTGTTAAACTTTGTGTCAAAACAAAGTTTAGAAAATCCTATATTTAGCTAACCTTTAAACCGAAATCCTTGAAACGTAGAAATTTTATTTATTTAACTGGCCTCGGAGCTGCTGCGGCAATGCTTCCAGCTATTCCAGTTATGGGTAACGAAATCCCCATTGAGCGATCGCTTGAATATATCGACCCTGCCGTAAAAAAAATAATGGCTGATGTTGCCTTAAATGCGGCACGTACAAAAGGCGCAACCTATACCGATGTTCGTGTTGGTCGCTACCTCAACCAATTTGTAGTTACTCGCGAAGATAAGGTGCAAAACATTGTAAATACCGAGTCTTATGGCATAGGCATCAGAGTAATTGCTAATGGGTGCTGGGGTTTCGCAGCTACCGATAAAATGGATAAGGATAGTATCGCCAAAGCTGCAGAACTAGCGGTAGCTATTGCGAAAGAAAATGCCCGTTTACAATTAGAGCCCGTAAAACTAGCACCTCAAAAAGGCTATGGAGAAGTAAGTTGGAAAGCGCCAATTGAGAAAAACGCATTTGAGGTTCCGATCAAAGAAAAGGTAGATTTATTGCTATCGGTTAATGATGCAGCCATGAAGGGTGGTGCAGATTACGTTAATTCTATCCTGTTTATGGTAAACGAACAAAAGTATTTTGCTTCTACCGATGGATCCTATATCGATCAAGATATTCATCGCATCTGGCCAACATTTTTCATCACCAAAATCGATAAAGCAACCGGAAAATTTGAAACCAGAAATGCATTAAGCGCACCAAGTGGAAAAGGATACGAGTATTTAAACGCCCGGCCCGAAGACAAGATTCAATCACCATCCGGCACCCTATATAAAGGTCGATACGATATGCTCGAAGATGCAAAGCAAGCGGCTAAACAGGTTGCCGAAAAAATGAAAGCCAAATCGGTAGAACCTGGAAAGTACGACTTAGTGTTAGATCCATCACACCTGTGGCTAACCATTCACGAATCGTGTGGCCATCCAACCGAACTCGACCGTGTCTTAGGATATGAAGCAAACTTCGCGGGAACAAGCTTCTTAACCTTAGATAAATGGGAATCGAAGAAATTCAATTATGGCAGTAAGGAAGTAAATATTACGGCTGATAAAACTGAAGAGGGTTCTTTAGGTGCGGTTGGTTATGACGATGAGGGTGTAAAATGTGGAAAATGGGACGTGATTAAGGAAGGTATTTTGGTAAATTATCAAGCCATCAGAGATCAAGCGCACATTGTGGGATTAGACCATTCGCAAGGGTGTTGCTATGCCGATAATTGGAGCAGCGTACAGTTTCAGCGCATGGCAAACATTTCATTGCAACCGGGCAAGCAGCCACTTACAATAGACGATCAGATAAAGAATGTTGAAAAGGGAATTTATATTGTAGGCGATGGTTCTTTCTCTATCGATCAACAACGTTATAATTTTCAATTCGGTGGCCAGCTTTATTATGAGATTAAAGAAGGCAAAATTGTAGGGATGCTAAAGGATGTGGCTTATCAGGCTAACACTCAGGAATTTTGGAATTCATGTGCTGCAGTTTGCGATGAGCGCGATTATCGTTTAGGGGGCTCGTTTTTCGATGGTAAAGGGCAGCCAAGCCAGTCGAGCGCTGTATCTCATGGCTCGGCTACTGCTCGTTTTAATAAAGTGAATGTAATTAACACAGCTAGAAAAATCGGATAGAAATTATGGCAATTTTAACTAAAGAACAAGCTAAAGCGCTTTTAACAAAGGCACTTAGCTTCTCAAAAGCAGAGCAATGCG
Organism: Pedobacter anseongensis; assembly: GCF_037482965.1. Taxonomy (NCBI): domain Bacteria; kingdom Pseudomonadati; phylum Bacteroidota; class Sphingobacteriia; order Sphingobacteriales; family Sphingobacteriaceae; genus Pedobacter; species Pedobacter anseongensis. Next base: position 5,889 of record NZ_JBBHKB010000005.1, read on the forward strand.
AAATAAATTTAGGAGGATCTGATAGCGGTAATATTCGTTATGCACGAAATTCAGTTTCTACAAGTGGAGGAATTACTGTTAATAGCATGGTCGTGTCATCCGCATTCGGGAAAAAAATGGGTGTTGCAACCATTAATGAATTTGATGAAGCTTCTTTAGAAAAGGTAGTGCGTAGATCAGAAGAATTGGCCCAATTGGCTCCGGAGAACCCAGAGTTTATGCCGTTTTTAGGTCCACAGGAATATGGACCAGATTCGCCAACTTTTTCAGAATCTACCGCTGCAATGGGCGCAAAAGAAAGAGCTGATGCGGTGCAAGGAAGTTTAACCACTTCAAAAGAAAATAAATTAACAGCTGCAGGTTTTCTGTCTAATAGTGTGGCCTTTTCGGCGATGATGAACAGCAAAGGCTTATTTGCTTATAATAAATCAACCAACGTTGCTTTTAATGTAACCTTGCGTACTGAGGATGGGAAAGGCTCCGGTTACGCTACCAAAGGCTATAATGATTTTAAAAATTTGAATGCCAAAGCCGATACTGCAATTGCCGCAAAAAAGGCTTTGGCTTCGGTAACCGCAAAAGCAATTGAACCAGGTAAATATACGGTTATTCTGGAGCCAACCGCAGTGGCGGTGATGTTAGAAAATCTTTTTTTCGATATGGATGCACGGCAGGCCGACGAGGGTAGAAGCTCGATGAGCAAGCCTGGAGGCAAAACAAAAGTAGGCGAGCAATTGCTTGATGAAAGGGTTAACATCTATTCAGATCCCTGGAATGCTGAACTTCCAACCTCAACATGGTCGGGAGATGGCAGGCCTCAACAAAAGATAAATTGGATTGAAAAAGGGGTAGTGAAGAATTTATACACTTCAAGATATTGGGCGCAAAAAACTGGCATTAAGTCGATCCCATCACCCGATGGAGCCATTATGCTGGGGGGAACAAAAACATTGGAAGAACTAATTAAGGGCACCGAAAAGGGGATATTGGTTACGCGTTTATGGTATATTCGCTCGGTTGATCCGCAAACGTTATTGCTTACGGGACTAACACGTGATGGTACCTTTTACATCGAAAATGGTGAAATTAAGTTTCCGATTAAAAATTTCCGTTTTAATGAAAGTCCGATCATTATGCTAAATAACTTGGAAGAAATTGGTCAATCGGAGCGTACAGTTAGTGCAGAGTCGGATACAAATTATTTGCTGCCGCCTTTAAAAATAAAAGAGTTTACGTTTACATCGCTATCAGATGCTGTTTAACTCATTAACCACATAGATACATAGCACACATAGAAAATTTAAGCTATGTTATCTATGTGCCTATGTGGTAAAATAAAATGCGCTTGTTATTGTGTTTATCTTTTACTTAAATGATACTCTACAAGATCGTCTATTGGTGAGCGGATGATTTTGCCAACACCCATCTCATAACGATCGGCAACAAGGCTTAAAATATCTCTAAAACTGTAGCCAACAGAGCCTACACAATTTAATTCGTAATTTTTATAATTTGGATAATGGATAACTAGGTTTTCGAAAAATGCAGTAAAGCCATAGTCCACTACCGAATTGGTATAATCTTCGTACGTTTCTTTATAATCGTAAATGAATTTACTAAAACTAGCACAGAAACGGTTAGGTAAAGGTTTATTATAAATATGATCGAAAATATCTTCGTTTGTTAGGGCATAATTATCATAAAAGCTTTCTCTTAAGCCTTTAGGCATATACCCTTTCATGTAATCGGCCAGTATTCTTTTACCAAGGTAACTTCCACTTCCTTCGTCACCTAAAAAATAACCTAATGAATCGATATTTAGTGAAATATCGGTGCCGTCATATAAACAGGTGTTTGTTCCTGTGCCCAAAATAGCGGCAAAACCCTCGTTATCACCTAATAAAGCACGGCAAGATGCCAATAAATCGTGTCCGATAATAATCTGAGCATTTAGAAATATTTTTTGCATACCATCTGCTACTACTTTCCTTTTCGCATCGGTAGAACAACCCGCACCATAATAGTAAACCTCTGTTAATCTTTCCGCTTCAAGATGGTCGGGCAATGAAGTTTTCAATGAATTTTCAATATAATCACTATCCACAAAATATGGATTATAGCCCTCAGTGTTAAAATGAATTTTCCGGCCTGCCTCGTTTATGAGGCACCAGTTCGTTTTGGTCGATCCACCATCTGCAATAACAATCATTTTTGGTTTTTTAGGTTTGATATTAAATAAAAAGTCTACCAATATATGTGGGTTTTTTGAAATAAAAAATTAATTTTTAGTTTTTTATTTCTTAATCTTCAATTTACAGTAAACAATATCGTAAAGGCAGAAAAACAGAAATTTTTAGAAAGTGTATTTTATACACCAAGAAGGGTGAAATAAGACCATTTTTGTAATTGGTATGAGGAGAGAAGTAGCGGATAAACTAAATGATAAAAAATGAAGTCTTACCAATAATTTAATCCTTTTATTCTTGAAACATTAAAGGATTAAGAATATTAAGATATTTTTTCCCTTTAAATCTGGTTAATGAATCCCTGTTGTTTTTATTAAAACTATTATCATAATGCAATATGACTAAAAGGGAAGTTACGCAATTATCTTATAAGGTTACAGGATATGTAATTAAAGTACATAAAGCTTTAGGTTCAGGCCTATGAGAAAGTGTTTATGAGAAATGCTTTTATTATGAAATAGCCATGTGCCGAAACGCAAACACAAATGAAGGTACATGGCGTATTCCATATGACAATTGAAAACAACATTATCTACATATGAATTAATTAAAAATGGTTTCTTCGTAAAAAAACAATTGAACGTTCCTGTATTTTATGATAATTTGCAAATAAATACCAAATTGAAGTTAGATTTGTTGGTAAATGATTTAATTGTTGTTGAGTTAAAAACGGTTGATAACATAGTTAAGTCGATGAAGCCACTTGCAAATGTATACTTTAGTATGCTAGAAGACTGAAACTAATAGATTTAATTTCTTAATGTTGAAAAACATAGATGAAGTTAAAAAATGTTGAATATTATACGTTAAAAATGAACAAAATAGATTATAGAAGCGATACTGTTACCAAACCAACACCTGGTATGCTCGATGCCATGATGAGCGCTAAAGTTGGCGACGATGTTTTCGGGGAAGATGAAACTGTAAATGCATTAGAAGAAAAGTTGGCGCAACTATTTAACATGGAAGCCGCAATGTTTTGTCCGTCGGGCACCATGAGCAATCAAATTGCCATAAAGTGCTTTACACAACCGATGGATGAGGTAATTTGCGACCAAACGGCACATGTTTACCGCTATGAAGGGGGTGGTATTGCGTATAATTCTTTAGCTTCAGTGCGCTTATTGTATGGCGAACGAGGTATTTTAACACCAGAATTAATTGAACCTGAAATTAATGCTGATAATGTTCATTATCCAAATTCGAGTTTGGTAGTTTTAGAAAATACGGTAAACAAAGGCGGAGGAAAGTGCTATCGTTTGAGCGATATTGAGCCAATCCATCATCTATGTGCAATAAAGGGCATTAAACTGCATTTGGATGGTGCTCGAATATTTAATGCGTTAGTGACCACGGGCGATAAAGCTTCTGTTTATGGCAAATATTTTGATGGCATTTCAGTATGCTTATCGAAAGGACTTGGCGCTCCGATTGGCTCCGTGTTTTTAGCTTCAAAAGAAACAATTAAAAAAGCACGCAAAATAAGAAAGGTTTTAGGCGGTGGCATGCGCCAGGCCGGTTTTTTAGCCGCGGCAGGAATATATGCCCTCGATCATCATGTAAACAGACTTACAGAAGATCACCAGCATGCAAAGGCACTTGCCGATAGCTTAACTACTGCAAGCTTTGTAAGTTCGGTAATGCCAGTAGAAACCAATATTGTGCTATTTGATGTAAGAAAGGGCATAAGTGCCGATAATGTAGTAAGGCAACTCGAACAAAAAGGCATTTTATGTAACACTACTTCGTCGCAAACCATTAGATTTGTAACACATTTGGATGTTTCATCGAGCATGGTGGACCAAACTATGGAAGCGATTTCGAATTTGTACTAGAATTGAAAAATATGCCAACCAACTCCCAACGCCTAACTCCCAACCCCAGTCTCACATCTACTATTTCAAAACTCCTTGTTGCCAATCGCGGTGAAATTGCCTTGAGAATTATGCGTTCAGCCCGCGAAATGGGAATTAGAACAGTGGCTGTTTATTCTGAAGCAGATCGTACCGCTTTGCATGTGCGTTATGCTGATGAAGCGATTTGCATAGGTCCAGCGGCCTCCAATCAATCGTATTTAGTAGGGAGCAAAATTATTGAAGCGTGCAAACAAACCGGTGCCCAAGCCATTCATCCTGGCTACGGATTTTTATCGGAGAACGCTGCATTTGCACGTGAAGTTAAGGCAGCAGGATTAATCTTAGTTGGCCCAACTCCCGAAGCAATGGAAATTATGGGTAATAAATTATCAGCCAAAGCTGCAGCCCTAAAGTACGATATTCCAATGGTTCCGGGAACCGAAGAAGCAATAACCGATATAGAAGAAGCCAAAAAGAGAGCAGTAGAAGTAGGCTTTCCGATATTGATTAAAGCTGCCGCAGGTGGCGGAGGTAAGGGGATGAGGATTGTAGAAAAAGCAGATGATTTTGAAGAACAAATGCATTTGGCCGTTAGCGAAGCAACCTCGGCCTTTGGCGATGGGGCAGTATTTATAGAGCGTTACGTGACGTCGCCTCGACACATCGAAATACAGGTTTTGGGCGATACACATGGAAATATTGTCCATCTTTTTGAACGTGAATGTTCGGTTCAACGTCGACATCAAAAAGTAGTGGAAGAGGCACCATCGTCGGTATTAACAGAAGAAATTAGAGAAAAAATGGGTAAGTGTGCAGTTGATGTTGCACGGGCAGTAGACTACGTGGGTGCAGGAACTGTAGAGTTTATATTGGACGAAAATCTCGATTTTTTCTTTTTAGAGATGAATACCCGTTTGCAGGTAGAACATCCCGTTACAGAAATGATTACGGGGCTCGACTTGGTAAAAGAGCAACTAAAAATTGCAAGTGGCGAAGTGCTTTCATTCAAGCAAGAAGATTTAAAAATTAGCGGTCACGCCATAGAACTTAGAGTATATGCCGAAGATCCGTTAAATAACTTTTTACCCGATATAGGCATTTTACAAACCTATAAAACCCCAAAGGGAAATGGTATTCGAGTGGATGATGGTTTTGAAGAAGGAATGGAAATACCCATTTATTACGACCCCATGATTGCTAAACTAATCACCTATGGTGCAAATAGGGAGGAAGCCATTGAAAGAATGATTAGGGCGATAGACGAATATGGCATTACCGGAATACAAACCACCTTAAGCTTTGGTAAATTTGTAATGCAGCACAATGCATTTATTTCGGGTAAATTCGATACGCATTTTGTAAATAAATATTTTAATGCCGATAGCTTAAAAAATGAAAATGAAGAAGAAGCACTTCTTGCAGCTATAACCACTGTACTCTTATTGAAAAACCAAAAAGTCGATTCGTCTACCTTTGCAGCAACAACACAAAACAACTGGATTAAAAATAGAAAACAATATTAAATTAATGTTTACAGGAATAATTGAAACACTTGGCGAAGTTAAAAGCATTGAGGTTGAGGAAAGTAATGTGCATTTTACAATTTCATCTGTAATTAGCAAAGAACTAAAAATTGATCAAAGCGTTGCCCATAATGGAGTTTGCTTAACTGTTGTGGGGGTTGATGAGGATAGTCATAAAGTAACAGCCATAGCAGAAACACTGGAAAAAAGTAGCCTAGGACAGTTAAAAGTAGCCGATAAGGTAAATCTAGAGCGTTGTATGCAAATGAATGCACGTTTAGATGGCCACATGGTTCAAGGCCATGTAGATCAAACGGCAATTTGTATAGGAGTAAACGAGCTAAATGGGAGTTGGGAATACCGTTTTAAGTACGATCCGAATGTTGGAAATGTGACGGTAGAAAAGGGGTCGATTTGTGTAAATGGCATTAGTTTAACAGTTGTGAATTCAGCACGTGATGAATTTTCGGTCTTTATTATCCCTTATACGCACGAGCACACGAACCTCCATCAGGTAAAAGCAGGGGATACGGTTAACCTTGAGTTCGATATTATTGGGAAATATGTGGCAAGGCTGATGAGGCCTAGCATGTAATTAGGTAAACATGTACAGCAAAGAAGAAGCATCAAAACTTCGCCATCAATTTTGGATCACCTTTGGCAAGTATATGAAGCCCATCCCTTCAGCAGAAGGTTTGCCAATTAACTGGGTAAACTATAAGACAGGTCTAAAACAAGTGTTTTTTCGCATGGATGTTACGCAAAAAGAGGCAGTAATATCAATAGAAATCACTCATTCTAATTCGGAAATTAGAAAGGTATATTTTGAGCAGTTTTGCGCTTTTAAATTATTGTTTGATAACTCGATAGGCGAGGAATGGGTATGGGAACAAGATTCGATTAATGAGCAGGGTAATTCTTTTAGTCGAATTTCTAAAACGCTAAAGCCAGTGAATATTTTTGATCAAGCGCATTGGCCTACTTTAATTTCTTTTTTGAAACCTCGAATAGTTGCATTAGATCAGTTTTGGGTTGATGTAAAGCCTGCTTTTGAAGCTATTGGTTAACAGTGGTGAAGGCAGCCGGTCTGGAAGATTTATTGGACTTTCGGACTTTCCGACTTTGAACCACCTAATGCTACAATCCGTTGTTTTACATAAGTAATCTCCGCTTTTTCTACAATCGCATCGGGTTTGCTTTTTAGGTAAAGCTTGTAATTAAGTAATGCCGTTTTCTTCTGATTCAATTTCGTATCATACAGTATTCCTAAACGATAATAGATACTGCCATTAGCACCGAATGTTAGTCCTTTTTTATAGGCTGAAATAGCTGTGTTAGGTTGGTTATTAACTTCATAAATACCCCCTAATAGTTGATAATAAATTGGTGTATAAGGCGATATCCCTTCATTTATAGTTTTTTTTGCGTATTCAGCAGCTTGTTTAAAATTTTCAAGATTTCGATAGCTTAGTGAGGTATAATATAAAGTGCTCTCATTTTGAGCTTTCAAGCCCTCTAATTTTTTGAAATATTCGATTGCTTTTTCATAATTCTTAAGGTAATAATAGGCCATACCTACGTCTTTAAGCACATTTTCATCATCTCCCTGTTGTAAAAGTTTCTCGCCTGTTGTGATTACCTCTTTAAACTTCTTAAGTTGAATAGCAATGGGTAACTTCACTTGTTGCAAAGTAAAATTGCCAGTATCGGCTTCGATTGCCAGCGCAAGAATTTCATACGCAGGCTCATATTTTTTTAATCTTCTATAAGCGCTCGATAAGTTAATAGCAACATCTGCTTCGATAGGATTAAGTTTGTTAGCCTTTTGTAAATAAAGCACTTTTTGACTATCCACCTCACCATGGTACAATCCCGCTAGTTGCTTGTAGGCGTTAAAGTTTGAGCTATCCAGGGTTATGATATTTTCTAAATACAGCTTTGCATTTGTATCATTTCCCCTTCTGATGTTAATATTTGCTAAGCTAAAAAGTACAGGAATGGAAGTTGGTTGTTGATTGATGATCTTGAGATAGTTTTTTTCAGCCTCGGGTAATTTTCCTGCCATCATAAAGCAGTACGCAATTTGTTGAAGTACTTTAACATCTTGTATTTCTTCCGGATAAATACCTTGGAGGTATTCTGCGGCATCGGCATACCGCTGTGACTGATAGAATTCGAGAAGTTTTTCTTTGTCGTAATTAATTACGGTTTGAGCATGGGCATGCTGATAAAAAATTGTAAATAGGATGAACGTAATCAAACTCTTCATGTCACATAATTTTAAACTAAATTATTAGTTATTTGTGAATTGTCCAAATGTAAATTCAATTAATTAAAACTTTTAAGGTAACTGTTGGTTCATTATGTGTAAACACTAGCAAATTAAAATTTTATAAAATATGGATACGTTAAAGAAATTTGAGTTAATGGAGAAAATTGTAAGAGAATTGGTCGACTTACAACACTCGCAACAAGCAATTATTCAGAAGATTGGTAAAATAGAGGTCGACAATATAGAGCTTGGCGATAAAAAATTGGACAAAGATTTGCCCGACATGCATCAAAGAGTGGCAGATAACTTGGATACAATAACCGATATATTGGCTTATTTTGCCGATAAAACCCAAAATTTTGGAAACAAGAATAATGTTGACGCCTTAAAAGAGCAGCAGGCTATTGACGAGGTAACTGGCCACTAGGAGGTTCCTACAGGGATAGTTATGCAAAATTTTGCGCCCTTTCCTTCTGTGCTGCTTACCGTAATGTTGCCATCGTTACGCTTCATAAAGTCTTTACACACCAGTAAACCTAATCCAGTCCCTTTTTCGTTTAAAGTGCCTCTGGTGGTAATGTTTTCGTCTTTAAAAAGTTTATTTAGCACACTTTTTGGAATGCCTATGCCGTTATCTTGGATGCAGACTAGAATGTTGTTCTCTTTTTGATAAACGGCCGTAATATGAATTTCACAACCTTCGTTGCAAAATTTAATTGCATTGTTGATGATATTTCGAATTACAATCTGGATCATTAACATATCGGCATAGGCCATCTCACCCGGAAATACATCATGTATAATCACAATTTTCTTGAGATTAGCAGCCGGTAGATGATAATTGATTTCGTTGATAATTAAGTTTCGAAGGTTAAATGGCTCTTTTTTTATGCCATATCCCTTTAACTGACTGCGTGACCAATGAAGAATATTCTCTAAAAGATCGGTGGTATAAATAATATCTTTACTCAAGGTTGGTGAAAGATTTTTAAATTCTTCGCTGCTAATCTGGTCGTTTGCAATCATTTTTAACACCTCCGAAAGATTAACCAGAGGGCCTCTCAAATCGTGTGCAATAATAGAAAATATCCGGTCTTTAAGTTGGTTTAAACGTTCTAGTTCCATTGCCTGTTCTCTTGATCGGATGGCCTCTTTTTTATAGGCAGTTAAATCCTGTAGCTTAATGATGCTAAAATCATTATTTATTTTATTATCATTTAAAAATAAAATATCAGCTTCAAGAAATAAATGCTGGTCCCTGATAAAAACTTCCAATTCTATTTTGCCTGGATTTCGTGTTTTTAACATGGTTAAAAAATTAGGTTGATTAGGAAAAAGCTCGTCTAATCCAATCCCAATTAGTTTCATCTTATCAGTGTAATTGATGTAGGCTTTTATCGACGGATTATAATCGATAATTCTAAAATCTTTATCGAGTACAAAAAAGCCGTCGCTCATTAATTCCAAAACCTTTTCGCGTGCAAGTGGAATAATATCGAATAACTTAAATCGATAAATGCCCATTAAAATTAAAAAGGTGGTAATGATAAATGCGAAAGGTGTAACATCAATGTATCCTAAAGGCCGGATGCCGAGAAGATAGGCAACATTCGCAATCCAAGGTATAGCTGCTGCGATAATTAAACTGTAGTTCTGTTTCCTGAAAATAGGATCTGAGATTCGGAATTTTATGGCCAATAAATAACAACCACAAGCCATTATTAGGTAAAAATAAATGGTAAATATTCGATACCAAATACCAGGAGTAAGATCGATCATGGGAAATGGCGTATTGGTGGCCATCCGGTAACTCGCATAATGTAAATGATGATAAGAATTCGTCCAAACGGCTAAAATGGTAAATACTGGAACAATTAGGATGGCGATCAGATTGAAAGGCTTTTTATACCAACATTCTTTTCCACTAAAATGAAGACAAAATAAGAACCAGTTTAAGGGTACAGTAGCAATGCCAATATACTCGATATTCAACAGCATTTTAATTTGGGAAATATCGCTACTTGCTAATTCGAAACCATAGGCAATAGACCAAATCGCATTCGAGGCCATCATTAAGCTGAACCAACGCACCGCATTACCACCCTTTCTGAAGATAAAGCAAGCTAATGCAATTGTAATCGACCCACAGATTAGTAGAACTATGGCATAAATATTGAACGTAAAATTCATTACAGAGCGGTCATATAGCTAATAGTGTTGATCCAGAATTTCGTCAAGGTCGGCCATAAAACTACATAATTTAGCTTTCAATAAAAAATATACTTATTTTTAGATAAATTAATTAATAGTTATGAAAAAAATTGTATTGTCAATAATGTTCACCTTGTCGAGCTTTTATGTTTTCAGTCAAGGTTTACCTACATTCCAATTAGGGATTAAAGGAGGTATGAATTTAGCCAAATTTAAAACAGAGAATACCTTTGATAGCGACAACAAAGGTGGGTATTATGGTGGTATTTGGGCAAGAATTGGTGGGGCAGGTATATTTTTACAACCAGAATTATACTTATCTGGCAAGAACTCAAATTTGGTTACAGTTACCGGTCAAACCCAAACCAACAGTGTAAAATTTACCAGTTTAGATCTGCCGGTTTTGGTGGGAACTAAAATTGGAGCAGCAGGTTTTGGTGTTCGGTTAAATACAGGTCCTGTGTTTACATTTATGTTAAATGAACAACAAGATTTCCCACAAGCAGCTTCAGCTGCGTTTAAAGGCAAATTTAAAGATGCAACGTTGGCTTGGCAAGCTGGTGTTGGCTTAGATATTGGTAAATTAAATATTGATGGAAGATACGAATACGGATTATCTGAAATTAATTCAGCCGCAGGATACCCTACTACAAAGTTAAATTTATTCACAATAGGAGTAGGGTTTAGAATATTTTAGTTTTTTTGGCTTGAACAGGATCTCGTAGGGTTTTGAAAACCTCCGAGATCTTTTTTTTGGTCTCAAATTTGATGTTCAATTTAAGTATCTTAAAACCTAAGCCTTATGAACATCAAAGAATTACTTTTAAACGGTCAGAGCTTTTTAGCGCTTTTGAAAGAATTTTCAATTGAAGCAAATGATGTAAATATTCAGGACGAAAACGTACTCTTGAATGACCAAAATTTAGCACAGAAGGAAATTTTAAAAGAGAACATTTGTATTGAAGGAAAAGGAAAAAATGGAGTATTCAATTTCTTTGGCGTATTGCATCTTAATAGCTTAAATAAGCTTGCTATTTTTGAAATGCAAGGATTTGAACAAATCGATTTGCGTACTACCTAACTTTATTTTATAACTTCTTTTAACTCATAAAGGAATGCCCCTTTTATGGGTCTTATATGCTTTTTGCCAGTATCGCTAAGTACTTTTACGAAGCATGCACCAAAATAAAAGATGAAAGAAGAATAGAAAACAAAGAGCATAATTAATACGATCGATCCTGAAGCTCCATAAATGGTTCCAATATTGCTTAGCGGAAGCATAACTCGTAAAATATGTTTACCAAGCGTAAATAAAATACCAGTTAATAATCCACCTTTTATAGCTATTTTCCAGTTTGGCCTACCATTGGTTAAAAAGCGGAACAACACGGCAAACCAACTGGTTACGATAGCTATAAAAAGCAATTCGTTTAATATAGATAAAAAAATTTTTCCGAATGTTGGCGCTGCGGGATTAAGATAAATGCCAATAAATGCTTGAATACTATCGGTTATCAAGCCAACAAAAAATAAGAGACCAGCAAGTAAGATGATAATCATCGATCTACCTCTTAATTTTAGATTAAATAAAATGCCCATTTTTTCGTTCATTCCGATACTCCAGATCTGATCGAGCGAATTTTTAATCACCCCGAACAACGTTGTGGCTACGAACATAAAAAACACAAAACTCAAAATTGTTGCCCACCAATTAGAATCGGCACCCCTTATATTCCTTAAAACTTGCCTAATCTGTGTAATGCTACTATCGTCTAAGATTCCCGATAGCCTTTCAAAAAGTCGTGTAGCAAACGTTCGTCGGTCTACGAAAAATCCAAATAAGCGAATTAAAATTAATAAAATGGGGGGGAGGGCAAAATTGGCAAAAAAAGCAGTCGCACCCGCTAAGCGCAAAGGATCGTTTTTTTGAAATAGCTTAAAGGCAATTTTTAAATGTTTGAAAAATGATTTCGTTCTATTTATTACTTTTTCGTACATGTTAGGCATTTAAACTCGACCAAAATTAACAAAATTATCGTATAACCGAATCTTATGATAAACAATGGTTAAACAATAAATAAAAAAATTAAATTTACTGTCCTAATGTATTTAATAAAATCGATGAGGAAACTTCTATTTACAATGGGCTTGCTTTTGCAATTAATGGTTACCGGCTATGCGCAAGAGTTAAAATATGTAGCAAGTAATAATGGCTGGAATGCAGATTCGCTGGGTAATCACCGAGCAGTAATCAGCTTTCTTGGTTCAACAAAATTAGCGAAAGTAAGCATAACCTGGCGTAGAAGCGACCCTTATCCAGAAGACAAGGCAATTATTGTTCAGGATGCTAAAACGGGTAAACTAATGAGTAAAGTTTACCCCTTATCCATTACTAAAGAGGAGGGAGTATTTTGCTTTGAGGCAGAAGGAGGGGCAGGCATGTATTATGCGTATTATGAACCCTATAAAAATGAAGGACGATCTAATTATCCCAAAGGTGTTTATGTAAAACAACAAAAGACAAGCCTTGCGAATGCTAATCGTATCCCAATAAACACAAAAGTGGTAGAAATTCAATCCATAAATGCTTTTAATAGTGTTTATCCAATGGAGGTGATCGCAACTGCTGATGAGGTTAAGAAACTGAAAGCAAAATATGCTGAGCCTGCATATCTGGTTTTTCCGGAAAGCAGAAATTATCCGATCGTGATGCAAAATGATATCCCTCAGAGGTGGATTATAAATGGCGTAAAAAAAACATTTAGCGATAAAGCATTAAGAGGGGAAAACTTCTCATTTCAGCTAGGAATTTATGCGTTAAAGGATTTGGAGCATGTAACCTTGAAGTTTAGTGACTTAAAAGATCAGAGCGGACATAAAATTTCTTCTAATTTAATATCCTGCTTAAATACTAGTGGTATCGCTTACGACGGGAATAGGTTAACTAAAGTGGTAAATGTACCTTCAAATAAAGTTCAAGCCCTTTGGTGCTTGCTCAATGTACCCAATGCAACTTTAGCAGGAAAATATACTGGAACTGTGATGGTTAATGTGGCTAATGCTCCTGCTCAAACTATTAAGCTAAGCATAACGATCGACCCCAAACTGAGCAAGGAAAATGGCATTAATGAGCCTTGGAAACAAACGAGACTAACCTGGCTAAATTCTACCCTAGCTCAAAAAAACACCGTTATTGCGCCCTATACTCCGCTACAAATTCAAGACAACACCATTAGTTTGTTGGGTAGAAAGGTAATATTGGATAAAAATGGCTTCCCTAAACAAATTCAAACATTTTTTAGTCCAGAAATGACAGACTATACCACCACACCAAACAATGTGTTATACGAGAATATTCACTTCCACTTTGTGCGAAAGGCAGATGGTAAAAACACTGTTCTAAAAGATGGCGGAGTTCAATTTATAAAAAAGGAACCTGGAACGGTGCAGTGGATAAGTAAAAATGCAAACGACAGCTTAGTGATGGATGTTACTGGAACCTTAGAATTTGATGGTTTTTTAGTGTACAACGTAAAGGTTACCGCACTAAAGGATGTTGATTTTAAAGATGTAACTATGCACATCCCTTTTAATCCTACTGCCGCTAAGTATATGATGGGTTTTGGATTAAAAGGAGGCGAACGACCTGAAAAGGTAGACTGGAAATGGGATGTAGCTAATAAAAATCAAGATGGTGCATGGTTAGGTAATATAAATGCTGGGCTACAATACAGCTTGCGAGACGAGCATTATGTTAGACCGTTAAATACTAATTTTTACCTCCAAAAACCCTTGGTATTGCCAACATCATGGGGCAATGAAAATAAGGGCGGAGTAACCATCGGAATTAAAGGGAGCTCCATGTTGGTAAATAATTATACCGGCGAACGCAAAATGAACAAAGGTGATGTGCTGTATTATAATTTTACGCTTTTAATCACTCCATTTCATACCATTAATACCGACTTTCAATGGGGAAATCGTTTTTATCATAAATATAATAGCATCGATAGCATCAAAGCAACAGGCGCAACGGTAGTGAATATTCATCATGCAACACCGATAAATCCGTGGATTAATTATCCATTTATCGAGCATGTTAAAATGAAAAACTATATAGACGAGGCGCATAAAAAAGGTTTAAAAGTGAAAATTTATAACACGGTGCGTGAATTGTCTAATCGTGCATACGAGACTTTTCCAATGAGAAGTTTGGGGCATGAAATTTATTCGCCAGGCAAAGGCGGAGGTTTTTCGTGGTTACAGGAGCACATAAAAGAAGATTATATTGCTGCTTGGTTTGTTCCTGAAATTAAGGATGCCGCCATTGTAAATAGTGGAATGAGCCGTTGGCATAATTACTATGTGGAAGGCATGAATTGGCTAACCAAAAATGTAGGTATCGATGGTATTTATCTCGATGATGTAGCATTTGATCGAATAACCATGAAAAGAGTTAAGCGCGTGTTAACACAAAATGGTCGCCCTGGCATTATAGATTTGCACTCTGCAAACCAATATAATAAAAGTGATGGTTTTAATAATAGTGCAAACCTTTATATGGAACATTTCCCTTACCTTAATAGATTATGGTTTGGCGAATATTTCGATTATGAAAAAAGTAAACCAGATTTTTATCTCACTGAGGTAAGTGGCATTCCTTTTGGACTGATGGGCGAAATGCTACAAGATGGAGGTAACCAATGGCGAGGAATGGTATTTGGAATGACAAATCGCCTACCGTGGTCGGGCAATAACGATCCCACTCCACTTTGGAAGATTTGGGACAGCTTTGGCATGAAAGGCACTAAAATGTTTGGATACTGGTCTGAAAACAGTGGAATTAAGACTGGAAATGCCGAAATTTTAGCTACAGTGTATAAAAAACCTGGGGCAGTCTTAGTAGCCATTGCGAGTTGGGCAGATAAAGATGAGTCGATTAAATTAATTATTGATTGGAAAAAACTAGGGATCGACCCAGCAAAGGCAGTGATCACCATACCCCAAATTAAAAATTTTCAAGAGGGGGCGAGCTTAACTTCGCAGCAAGAAATTGGGATTGCTAAAGGTAAAGGCCTACTGGTTATAATTAAGGAGAAGTAATTTTCTCCTCAAATTCATCAGTTAGCTAACAATTTAACGTTTACCAAAGGCTTTTTTGAAACTGCTAAAAATGCGTGGCACATTTTACATTTCATAAACTTTTTACCTTTTTAATGGTTATATCTAAAATCTAAATTTATGAATAGCCATGTTCCAAAACATACAAACGCAAATAAAGGTACATGGCGTATTCCATATGACAATTGAAAACAATATAATCTACATATGAAATAGCCATGTGCCGAAACGCACAAACACAAATGAAGATACATGGCGTATTCCATATGACAATTGAAAACAACATAATCTACATATGAATAATTTTTTCAGAACAATCATTGCTGGCTATAGCGCAAAAAAATTAGGCGGAGGCTGCTTGTCGACCATCGTTATATTTGTTATTATTTACTATGCTTTGGGACATTGTTAGGTGCTATTGTAAATTACAGATTTCCTCGCAATTCTTGCTCTCTTTCGAGCGACTCGAACAGGGCTTTAAAATTTCCCGCTCCAAATGACTGCGCCCCCTTACGTTGAATAATCTCGAAGAATAGCGTTGGTCGATCTTCAACGGGCTTTGTGAATATTTGAAGTAAATAGCCCTCTTCATCGCAGTCTACCAAAATGCCTAAACTTTTTAATAACTCAATTTCTTCATCAATTTCGCCTACACGGCTTGGCATCATTTCGTAGTAGGCTTCTGGTGGTGCACTTAAAAATTCTACACCCCTTGCTTTTAATCCTCTTACCGTTTTTACAATGTCTTTCGTCGCAACCGCAATGTGCTGAACGCCTTCACCTTCATAAAATTCTAAATATTCTTCAATCTGCGATTTCTTTTTCCCCTCAGCAGGTTCGTTGATTGGAAATTTTGAAAAACCATTTCCATTACTCATTACTTTACTCATTAACGCCGAGTACTCTGTATTAATCTGCTTATCGTCGAATGATAAAATGTTTACAAAACCCATTACCTCTTCGTACCATTTAACCGTTTCGTTCATTCTGTTCCAGCCCACATTTCCAACGCAATGGTCGATATAAAGTAACCCGGTATCTTCTGGATTATATTCACTAACCCATTCACGATAACCCGGCATAAAAATTCCAGTGTAATTTTTGCGCTCAATAAACATATGAATGGTTTCGCCATAGGTGTAAATCCCCGACATTTTAACTACTCCTTGATCATCGGTTAAGGTTTGAGGTTCCAAATATGGCTTTGCTCCTCTTTTGGTGGTTTCTTCAAAGGCACTATAGGCATCATCAACCCAAAGTGCTAAAATTTTAACTCCATCACCATGTTTTTTTACATGCTCAGCAATAGGGTGCTCCGATTTTAAGGCGGTGGTTAAAATCAAGCGAATTTTCCCTTGTTTTAATACATAAGAAGCTCGATCGCGAACGCCTGTTTCTGGTCCAGCATACGCTAAAGATTGAAATCCGAACGCTGTTTTGTAATAATGTGCAGCTTGCTTAGCATTACCTACATAAAATTCTATATAGTCGGTTCCGTTTATAGGAAGAAAATCTGGTGCTTCAGCTATTTTTTCTGCGAAAGTTTGTGTACTCATTTTTTGTCTTTTTTAAGGTCGGGAAGTCAAGAAGTCAGAAAGCCGAAGGATAAAATCACGGACTTTCGGACTAAAAACTTTCGGACTAAATTATTCAATATTAATTTGCCAGCTCGTATGATAACTCTCATCCTCAATAGCTACAGCATCATGCGTAAGCATTAAAGGCCTAAAAGGATCTATCATTACCGCTAGTTCCTCAGTTTTTTCTTTGCCAATCGATTTTTCTACCGTACCTGGGTGTGGTCCATGTGGTATACCCCCTGGATGTAAGGTAATTTGGCCTTTTACCACACTTTTACGGCTCATGAAATCGCCATCAACATAATATAAAACCTCATCGCTATCTACATTACTGTGATTATACGGAGCTGGAATAGACAATGGATGATAGTCGTATTTTCGAGGCACAAAAGAACAGATCACAAAATTATGTCCTTCAAAGGTCTGATGAACGGGAGGCGGTTGATGTAAACGACCCGTTATCGGTTCAAAATCGTGAATGGAGAATGCCCAAGGATAATGAAATCCATCCCAACCTACAAAATCAAAAGGATGGGTGCCATACGTGTAAGGATACATGATGCCTTGTTTTTTAATCAATACTTTAAAGTCGCCAAATGCATCAATTGTCTCTAAATCTTGTGGGCGCTTAATGTCTCGCTCACAGTAGGGAGCGTGTTCTTCTAGCTGACCAAAGGAGTTGCGATAACGCTTTGGGGTACGAATTGGACTAAAACTTTCGACAATGAAAAGTCTATTTTTTTCATCGTTAAACTCGAGCTGATAGATGGTGCCGCGAGGGATCACTAAATAATCGCCATACGCAAACTTAATCTTTCCGAATCCCGTTTTTAGCGTTCCAGTGCCTTCGTGTATAAAAATAACTTCGTCGGCTTGACTGTTCTTGTAAAAATAATCAGTCATCGATTTTTTTGGTGCAGCGAGCGAAATGTGCAAATCGCTATTCACTAAAACAGGTTTACGGCTAGTTAAATAATCATCCTCAGGCTGTATGTTAAAACCAATTAAACTGGTATGCCGTAAATGCTTTTCTCTTGCTATTTTTGGCTCAACCGAATAGGGTTCGCCTAATGATTTTACGATAGTGGGAGGGTGGCAATGGTAAACCAAGGAGTATAAACTTGAAAAACCTTCGGTAGAAACCAACTCTTCAGCATATAAATTGCCATCAGGCTTACGAAAAACCGTATGTCTTTTAGGAGGAATGGTTCCTAATGTATGGTATATGGGCATAACGTTAGGTAATTTGGTTAGTGTATAAATTTATAACGAAAAGAACGTAAAAACCTTTTTCTTGGAGCAAATAAAAGATGATTCTTTAAGAATATTGCGCAAAAATGATTTTAGAAAGCATGGCATACCTAAATGCAGCGAGAACTTCGTTTGCATCGTGATTGTGATAGGTTAAATGGCTAATCATTACAGCTGCTAAATTATGTTTTTTTATTGCTATATTCAAAATTAATAATTCAATTCAACCACATTGGTGCTCAAATTATTTTTATAGCTTTGAGCCCATAAACCAAGTTCTGTATGAAGTTAGTATCCTATAAAACCGAAGATAGAGAGCACTTAGGTGTTTTTGTGAATGGACATATCTATAATTTAAACTCTTGCAATAAGCTTATTCCAGACGAAATGAATGCTTTTTTACAGGGTGGAGACGCATTGATGGAGCGTGCAAAGAAGATCAATGAAGATATTTTGAATGGAAAATTAAAGCCAAAAGAGGAAGTTTTTTACGAGGTATTGGCTCCCGTACCCCATCCAACTTCGTGCAGAGATGGGTATGCATTTCGTCAGCATGTAGCTTCAGCAAGGCGAAATAGAAAAGTAGAAATGATTGCCGAATTCGACCAATATCCTATATTCTACTTCACCAATCACAATGCCATTCAAGGGCCGGGAGAGATTGAGTGTATGCCCGATCATTTTCAGAAATTAGATTTTGAGTTAGAGGTTGCAGTGGTAATTGGTAAAAAAGGCAGAAATATTACGGCAGCAGAAGCTGATAATTACATTGCTGGTTACATGATTATGAACGATATGAGTGCGCGAACCTTGCAAATGGAAGAAATGCTACTCAATTTGGGTCCAGCTAAAGGAAAGGATTTTTCGACAGTTATTGGTCCTTGGTTGGTTACCCCCGATGAATTGGAAGCATTTAAAGTAGATGCCAAACCCAACCATGTTGGTAACGCTTATAACTTGAAAATGACCTGTCGTGTAAATGGGAAAGAAGTTTCGGCTGGCAATATGGCTGATATGGATTGGACATTTGCCGAAATTATAGAGCGCTGTGCTTATGGCGTAGATGTTTTACCAGGTGATGTTATCGGCTCGGGAACAGTAGGAACGGGTTGTTTTCTTGAACTTAATGGTACAGGTTTATTAAACAATCCAAATTATACACCACAATGGCTACAGCCTGGCGACGATGTGGAAATGGAAATTACGGGATTGGGGATTTTAACGAATATCATTACAAAAGTGGATACGGATTTTTCGATTTTGGGGCTTAAAAAGTTATAATATTTTAGGTGGTTAGGGCTTATTAAATTGCCTTTTGAACGATTTTGGATTCATAAATTGATAATAGTATTATTGATTTAGGAGCAAAGTAGAGCGTTTTGAAGACTTAGAAATTTGGCGGATAGCAAAAAAAATTGGAATAGAAGCGTATAAAATTTCTGATTTTGAGCCCTTAAAATCTGATTTTGGTTTAAAAGATCAATTTCGAAGAGCTGCAACGTCAATGTCTGATAACATTGCGGAAGGTTTTGAATATAATAATAACCCAGACCTTCTGCTAAAACAAAGCGACTAATTGATTACTTACAAAATTTTGAAAAGAATAAAAAGGCGTTAAAAAAAATATAAATATTTTAAGATCGTTGGCTATATGAATCCAAAACATTACAACTTTAACACATTCCAACATTTCAACAAAAATTATGCTAACCCTTAATACCTCAGAATTATCCCCAAACCAGCTCCAAAACTATCTCCAATATGCCATAGCACCACGGCCAATTTGTTTTGCGTCGACTATAGACAAGGCCGGAAATATTAATTTAAGCCCTTTTAGTTTTTTTAACTTATTTAGCACCAATCCGCCCATATGCGTTTTCTCACCTGCTCGGCGAGTGCGAGATAATACCACTAAACATACGCTAGAAAATGTCCTGGAAGTTAATGAATGTGTTATCAATATTGTTAACTATGCCATGGTTCAGCAAACCAGCTTGGCCAGCACTGAATATGCCAAAGGTGTAAATGAGTTTGAAAAATCTGGCTTCACTATGCTTGCGTCTGAATTAGTTAAACCACCACGTGTTGCGGAGGCGCCCGTTCAGTTGGAATGCATTGTTACGCAAGTTATGCCGTTAGGGGATAGAAATGGTGCGGGTAATTTAATATTGGCTGAAATTAAACGTATTCACATTAAGGAAGAGATTTTAGATGAAGAAGGAAAAATTGATCAAACCAAAATTGACTTGGTGGCACGATTAGGTGGCGATTGGTATTGTAGAATACGTTCAGAAAACTTGTTCAAAGTGGCCAAACCCTTAACAACTTTAGGAATTGGTATAGATGCTTTACCCGTTTCAGTTCGAAATTCGACCGTATTAACTGGAAATGACTTAGGAATGTTGGGTAATCGAGAAAAATTGCCAAGTGTTGAAGAAATCGATGCCATGCTTTCAAATACGAAGGTAAAAGAGATTTTAGATGCTACCATAGGGGATGCTACCACAAGAGCGCGTGAATTGCATGAGTTGGCCCATCAGCTGCTAGCGATTGGAAACGTAGAAGATGCGCTAAAAGTGGTGCTTTTGTAACGTATTTTTTATTCTACTACAGTAACGGCTTTTAAGAAGCGATGCTTGTAAACCCCATCTAAATTAGTGATGGTTACACCCTTTGCTTTTCCGGAAGATGAATGAATAAATTTAATATTGCCATCTTCGTCCTTAGCATAAATGATGCCTACGTGGCCAGCAGTTCTTAATTTGCTATTTGTACCCGTGAAAATAAGAATATCGCCCAATTTAGCTTCTGATAAGGTAATGGTTTTACCTTTTTTAGCAAAATCGGCAGAGGAGCGAGCCCCGCTAAAACCAAATTGCTTATATACATAACTTACAAAACCTGAGCAATCGAATCCTATTTTGGGATTGCTTGATGCATAACGATAACGGGTACCGATGAATGACTTTGCAAAATCTAATAGCTTTCCTCCCATTATTTGCTGGTATTGCTTAGGCAAAGAAGTATTTTCTTTTTCTTGGGCATTGCTAGTTAAAGCGAGACATGCAAACAGACATAAAATAAGGAGTGTTTTGTTCATCATTAATCATATAAAGGTACGAAAAAAGAAATTAATCTCACAATCTAGTGTGATAACTCAGCATTGCAAGGAGATATCTATTCGAATTAATTTCACGTTCTCTCGTCGTTTCACTCGATCGAGATGACGATTTTTAGGGGTTAGGGCGTAGTTACCGCTACCGGCAATATTTTTCCATTGAAAAATTTATGACCAGTTTTAGCAAAATCGGCAATGTATTTTCCCATTTCGAAAGCTAAAACAGGGCTTTCGTACCCTGGAAATGCCGCCTCTAACATTTCAGTTTGTGCTGATCCCAAGGCTAAGCAATTTACTTTAATGCCTGTTTCAGCAAGTTCGAAGGCGAGACACTCGCTTAAGGTATGTAAAGCTGCTTTGCTTGCCGAATAGGCCGAGAGCCCAGCAAATTTTACACTTCCTTGAAAGCCACCCATACTACCAACGTTCACAATATGACTTCCACTTTTTAACAAAGGAAGGGTGTGCTGGATCATTTTAAAATGACTCATCACATTGCTTTCTAACATTTCGGCTAAATCGGCAGAAGTGGTTTCCAAAAATGGCTTGTTTACTAAACTTCCAGCATTATTAATAAGAATATCTACAGTACCTAAGCGCTCGGCTAAGAAATTAACTAAAGCAACATAATCATCATTTACCAAATCGAAAGCAACGGGTAGAAGCGTGCAAGCGGGGTTAATTCCTTTGGCTATTTCTAAAAGCTTACGTAGTTTTTCAGCCGATCGGGCAATACAAACCACTTTATTTTTAGAATCTAGAGCAAATTCGAGCGCCGTTTCGAAGCCAATTCCACTACTTGCACCGGTTATAATGATGTTCATTTGTTTGGTTAATCGTTTATTTAACAGTTTATTTGGTTAACTGATTAATCGTGATTGGGTAATTTGCAAAGTCAATATTCTTAATCTATAAACAGTTAACCAAAAAATCAATCTTCGACCGTTATCAGCTGCGTTACTGGGTTGGCAATTACATGTAACCCATCGTTAATTAATTTGCTATGTTCGGGCTCGTTCGCAGCTTTCATCTCTAAATATATGCGTAATTCCTTTTCAAATGCAGGATTTATTTTTTGATGATATACAATTTCGAGAATTTCGAGCGAACATAACCAATCGGTACGATGGGCAGCCTGTAGCTCGTTAAAAACTGCTTCCAATTCTTCATACCCCTTTTGTTCTTCTCTTACCGTTCGCACTTTTTGATACAAAAGGTGTAATTGTTTAGTCTTTTCGTCGTAGTTAATTTTATGGGTTTGCTCTTTGCTTACAAAAGTGATTTCCTCATAAGCATCTTTATCGGCTGCTCCATTAAACACTGAAACTATTTTCTCGCCAATAGCCATGTCGTACACTCCCCATGAAGGATCGAACAACAAATTGCCATTGCTTTCTTTTACCGTACAGTTTTCGAAAGTGAGAAGAATTAATTTATCGTTTTGAATAGTAATTTCTTTTACCTTACCAAATACCTGTATCCCGCTTTCAAAAGTAATTTCTGTTTCTTTACCAATTAGAATACCTAAGGCTTCAAGCTCAATGAGCGTATGCAATTCGAGTGGTTTCTCTATATTTTTAAGCTTGCCAACGGGCGATGAGAAGCCATCTGCGTGATATGTTTTCCCATGTCCAAGCAATTGTTTTCCGTTAAATGCCAGTGCTGAAGGACCAGTTGTTTTAATAAAAGTAAGCTCATCTGCTTTATCCATTCCTACATCGGTGAAAATGCCCGTTACTTGTAGCCCAGAGCTATAAACAGCTGTACTGGTATTTTTACACTCAATTGCTTTTAAAATACTCTCTGTTCCACCTCTTCTAAAGGCCATGGTTTCTGCAAATGCTTCTAAAACATCAATTAAATTTTGGAAAGTCTCCGTTACAAATAACTGAGGCTGCTGCATGGTAATGTCGTATGGATAGTTGATGGTGTCTAAAGTATACCAAATCTTTTTCACTTCGGGATTCATGCAAGTTGCACTTTCTCCGATAGAAGATAATAATCCGGCTCCATAGATTTTAGGGTTTTCTAAGGTTCCAATTAAGCCATACTCTACCGTCCACCAATGCAAACGCCCGAGTAAAGCCATTTCAGAAGGCTCGCCCATATTATCGCCAATGTGGCGTAGCGATTTTTCGGCAGCCGCAATTTCTTTTTCATCACTATCTACAGCTTCTTTCAATATCGAAAGTTTCCGAATGGCTTCATACAGTTCGAAATCTTTGCTCGAGAACATTGCTTTTGCACCGATAGAACCAAAATAGCTTAAATAATTGTTGTAATCGGTATCTGCTATAATTGGGGCGTGGCCGGCACTCTCGTGGATAATATCTGGCGCAGGTGTGTATTCGATATGATTAATTTGTCGAATATCGGCCGCAATAACTAAAACCCTATAGGCCTGGTATTCCATAAATGCTGCAGGTGGAATAAATCCATCAACTGTAACTGCTCCCCAGCCAATTTTACCAAGGCTATCGTTCATTGTTTGCAAGTTAGGAATGTACTCGATACTAAGGCCTGCACGTTGTAAGCCTTTAATGTAGGGGTAATAGGCAACCGATTTTAAATAACTATAATTCTGACGCATTACATAACGCCAAACCGCTTGGTCTATTGGCGTGTATTTTTCATAATGCTGCTCAACGATAAACTGCCTTAAGTGTTTAGGAAGTTTAGCTACCTGCTCGTTATTAAAATCATTAAAGTCGCTCATTCTATGCTGTACTGATGTGATAATGGCTAAAATAGGGTGTTTTAGCTACTAATCCAAAAAATGAGTATCCTTTTACGCGAATCTGATGGGTATCATTTTTTGATTTGGGCTATTTATCCAATAATCTTCTATGATAATTTATTTGTCCGAGGTGATAATTTAGGTGCGATAATAAGTGTATTAACGTATAGCCCATTTCAGTTGGTTTATCCCAAATCTCAATTGGAAAGTCAGTACTCATTTTACTTTCTGTTAACCCGTTAAGTCCATTTTCTACCATCGTGATGGTATCTTCAATTTGTTTTACAAGTACTGCTCTTTCGACATTTTTGTTGGCAAATTCACGTTCTCGATTTCTAATATAACCAGTTTTTGCAAGTCCTACACCAACATAGGCATTAAGGTTTCCAATAAGATGTAGGCATAAATTTCCCCCAGAGTTTGAAATTTTCTTATCTACAATCCAAATGTTTTTTTCTGAAGTATATGATTCGATCTCGATTTTTAGTTTATTAAGGTCGCGTTTAAACAGGGCTTTTAGGGATTCCATAGCGATTTATATTTATTTTATACTTTATTAACCCTAAACGAAAAATGTTTTTGAGAGAAATAGCTGAAAATGATAAGAATCAAAGTCGTAATTATTTTTGCAACGCTACCGTAAAATCCAAATCCGTCGACCATGATTTTAATCAAAGCGAGATTTAATAAAAAGTTTGTGGCCACTACCGACCCATATCTAAACAGCTGTATTCTTCCCCTTAAATTCGATTGGGTAAATACTAAATATTTATTCAGAAAAAAGCCCACAAAAAAAGTAATAGGGGTTTCGACAATAAGTGCTGCAGTTTCTGCTGTAATTAAATTTGGAAGATGCTTGATGTTTAATGCAACATCATTTTGATGGAAAATATAATTATAAGCGATGTAGAAGACCACAATTCCAGTAGCGGCTGTTGTTCCGCCAGAAGCCATGTACCGAAACGTATGCAAGCTAAACCATCGTTGAAAAGGAGGGTAAAAAAAATCAATAATGGAAAGGAGTTTTTTGCGCATATTAGGTGTTTGGTTTGCTGGTTGTTTGGTTTTTTAGGCGGATGCTACTTTCTAACCATTTAACCAACTATTTAACTGTTAACTGATCTTTTATCATTCGATTATTATATTGTTGGATAAAAGCCTTTAACTTATTCTCCATATTCCTTTGCACCGAATTGTTTTTACCCACGATATTATTTTTAGTTAAACGATCTTCTTTTAAGTTGTATAAGGCGGTAGACTTTTGCCCATCATTCTGCAAGAAATAATCGCCCTCATAAAAGCTAAAGCTACCATCATTATTGTTAACCACAAAATTGTTGTTTTTATTATCGAATGCATCAAAACCAAATGCAAAATAAGGTTTATCGTAATTTAAATAATTTAATACAGTGGGCATAATATCGATTTGTTGAATCAATTTATGTGTTTTTCCTTTCAGATCGCCGCCTGGATAGTAAAATAAGATAGGGATAGAAAAATAACCAGGTAAGGTTTGGTATTCTGGTAAATAAGAAACTGTGGCATGATCGGCACAAATTACAAACAAGGTATTTTTATACCAAGGCATTTTTGAGGCTGTGGTGAAAAATTCACGAATGGCCAAATCGGTATAACCTATTGGTTCTTGCACGGGTAACGGTCCTTTCGGAAATTTACCAACATATTTTTCGGGTACTTTGAAAGGATGGTGTGAGGAAACCGAGAAAAATGCAGAAAAAAATGGTTGCTTAAAGGTATTGATGGTTTTGGCCATATACTGCATAAAAGGCTCATCCCATATTCCCCATATTCCATCAAAATCGGCATCATTTGCATATTCTGTTTTGCCGTAGTAGTGTTTTATTCCAGCAAGATTGGTATAGGCCGAAAATCCCATAGAACCGTTTGGTGCACCATGAAAAAAGGCAGTTTCATAGCCTTCATCGCCCAATAATTTAGCAATGCTGGTCGTTTTATTGCTAGAATAGCTCGACAGTACAAAGGGCTCCTTGATAGATGGAATACCAGAAATAACAGAAGGTAGGGCGTCGATAGATTTTCGTCCATTAGCATAGGTGTGTGTAGAGGTAAAGCTCTGGTAAACCAAACTATCTAAAAAAGGCGTGTAGCCTTTGTAATTGCCATTTAATAGGTCTTTATTTAATGCGCCAATGTGTTCTTTGCCTAGGCTTTCGATAATTAAAAAAATAACATTTAATTTTTTAAAAGGGCCTCTTTTTTGGGGTTGATGAATAGGAGTATAAAGCGATTTCAAGGTTTGATCATCATAATAATGAACAGGTTTAAGAGCCGTCCGCTTTAAGGTTTTCATAAGGGTAAAGGGTGTATTTAGCACCAGGCTCATATCACTTGGCTGCGTTACAAAATCGCCTGCATTGCTAATGGTTATGGGGCGAGTGCTGTGTCGCCAGCCGCCTCGCATGCCAATTACCACTATCCCTGAGATAAGTACTAGTAAAAAAGTATGTGCTAAATAGATTTTCCAGTTAAATTTGGGTGCTTTTTTAATCTCGATAGTTTGGTATATCTTTATAAATAGATAGATAAAAACAATGAAAAGAATAGCCAAAAACCAATAATCGGCCAAAAAATCGAGCAGTAGTTTACCCTTGTTTTGCTCGTTTGCGAACTGCGAAAATACACTGGCGGTGGTGTGTTTTAAGGTATATTTATAGTACACAAAATCGGCAAAATTGGCTAAAAAGCCTAAGCTGTTGGTGGTGATGAATAGCCATTTACAAACGTTCTGATAGCCACTTTTATAGCGGAAAGGAAATGGGATGGTTTGCAGAACAATGTATAGCGAATTGAGATAAAGTAGCGCAACCAAATCGAATTTTATGCCCCCTAAAAAAATATACGCTAATTCTGCAAAGCTTAGGTGGTTGAAAAAAGATTGATTGGAGAAGTAAAATCCTAATCGACACAAGGTGTACAAAACCAGTAACAGTACAAATCTGTACACTAATGCGATATAAATGGATTGCTTTTTTAGGGTCATTTTACTAAGGCTTGCAATTTAAGGAAATATGAGGTGATTAACTAATGGGCTAAGTAGCTAATTTGTAAATTAAGAATGTATCTTAGCCTAACAATTAGGTTTTATGAAGAAATTTTATCTCCTACTTTTTTTAAGTTCCCTTGGCTTTACTTTAAGCGCTCAGGTAGATACTTCTGCTTATCGAACGCTAGCCAATCAAATTCAACGCAGATTTGCGCCAGATAAGCGCGATATTTATTTCAACATTCAAATAAAGGGCGATTCGGTTAAATTGGAAAGCAGTTCAGACCTTGTTTTGCAGGAGTTTGAAAAAGCGAGGCCAAAAGAAGGGCTCATTAGCTATTCATCCACGTTGTTGCCCTCAAAATCTCTTAATGGCTTAGTTTACGGCATTGCGAATATCTCTGTAGCTAATAATCGAAGTAACCCGCTTCATGGCGCTGAACTGATGACTCAAATGCTTCTTGGAACACCGGTACAAGTGCTTAAAAAGCAAGGAGGTTTCTATTTAGTTAAAACGCCCGACCAGTATTTGGCTTGGACCGATGGAGGAGCTTTGGCCTTACTAGATGAACAAAAATTTAAAACATGGCAGTTGGCCGATAAAGTTGTTTTTAGTGCAGATTATGGGCACGCTTTTAGCAAAGCTGATGCGAAGTCGTCTAGGGTTTCTGATTTGGTAAGTGGAAATATCCTGCAATTATTGGGACGAGAAAATAATTTTCTTAAAGTGGCCTTCCCAGATGGGCGCGTTGGTTTTATCGAAAAATCGTTGACTACTTCTTACCAGCAATGGATCAGTAGACCTAATCCGACTGCAAATGAAATCTTATCGAAGGCACTTACTTTAATGGGGGTACCCTACCTTTGGGGTGGTACATCGATAAAGGGGGTGGACTGTAGTGGATTTACCAAAACGGCTTACTTTTTAAATGGTGTAATTATTCCACGTGATGCTTCACAACAGGCATTGGTTGGCGATGCGGTAGATGTGCTCGAAAACGATACCATCAGTGTTAGCAAATGCTTAAAAAACCTTCAAGCGGGCGATTTGTTGTTTTTTTCGGCAGCTAAACGTAGAGGGATTAATGGCGGAAGAGTAAGTCATACCGCTATTTACATGGGTAATGGCGAGTTTATCCAATCGGCCGGAATGGTAAAAGTAAATAGCCTTGTTCCAAAAGCTGGTAATTATGATGGCACACAAAGTAGTACCTTGGTAGGGGCTAGGCGAATTTTAACGGCGATTGGCAAGGCTCAAATTACGAGAATTGATCGTCATAATTGGTATGGGAAATAAAATTACAATTTTAGGTCTCTAGACAAATTTTTAATCTTATTTAAGCCATTCTGGTGAAGAATTAGTTGCTTCGTTAACTTTTAGGAGATTTCCATCAGGGTCTTTGAAAGAAATGCTTTTCATGCCTAAATGCGAAGGCTGAGGGCCATCAAAAGGGATTGAATTTTTGTGCAATTTTTCGATTATTTCTTCAAGGTTATCCGTTAAAAAACTGATGCAGGTTGCTTTTGCAGGTAAATGAGTTGAAATATTATAATCAATTGTATGCGTTTCTAGAGTAAAAACAGTTAAATTTTCCTGGTCTACAGCGGTGTTAAAACCAAAAATAGTTTGATAAAACTGCTTGGTTTTTTCTACATCGGTCGAGCCAAATTCAATTTCTTGAAGTCTAATTTTCATATTATTTTAATTACTTTCTATTGCAGATACTTTTTCTCGATAAAGATCTATTGGGCCATCTAGCAAAACTGCGATAACCGTGATATTTTTATCTAATCGATCTTTCGGAATGTCGATGTACACAATTCCAGGTACTTTGCTCCAATATAATTTGTTATAAATTGAGTGGTCTAGCATTGTGCCTTCTCCAACTACTCTAATTCTGCTGATCTGATTTTTTAGTCCTTTTATGGAGATGGGGCCCGAAGGTTGTCCCTCCACAAATAGGTACAGTGTTTTTAAATCGGCAGCTAAAACCGTATGGCCATCAAAATGTCCTTCTGGAATTCCTTTTTTTGTTTGATAGAGTGCTTCTGCATTTTTGATTAGCCAGTTGCTTATGGTTTGATCAAGTGGTCTAGCAGCAATGATTGGCTCGAAACCATCGAATGTTAGTGGACTATCTTTTAAAGGATTTAATCCAAAATTAACAGCCGAAGCAATTTTCTTAATTTTTAAGTTTGCTTTTTCGCCTTGATCTGAATAG
Source organism: Pedobacter anseongensis (assembly GCF_037482965.1). Taxonomy (NCBI): domain Bacteria; kingdom Pseudomonadati; phylum Bacteroidota; class Sphingobacteriia; order Sphingobacteriales; family Sphingobacteriaceae; genus Pedobacter; species Pedobacter anseongensis. The sequence continues at coordinate 35,051 of NZ_JBBHKB010000005.1, forward strand.
ATGTCTTTAAGCGTAATGTTAGGGGTATTTTCCCCACTTAATTTAATAGTTTCGTTGAACTTAATTTTAATAACTGTAACATCTTTGTCGTAAGCAAGTTCTGGAATTTTGATTAAATAGTTTTCTTTATCTAAAATGCTGTAATCGATTTTTCCAGCATAGCCAATAACAGAAAGTCCACTAATTTTAGACGATATATTTTTTAGCAAAATACCGTTTTGGTCTTTGTAGTCTAAGTATAAATAGAGCGTTTTTTTATCTTTCGATAGCGCTGTTTTTCCGTTAAAGTGACCTTTTTCGATGCCTGCTCTGGTACCATAAATGGCTTCTTTATGTTTGCTCGTCCACCTCCCCAAGCCTATCAAAATCTTCTGCTGCTCGAGGGCAATGGTGCCGTCTGGCTTAGGGCCAATGTCTAACAATAAATTACCGCCCATGCTAATGCAATCTACCAAGGTTCGGATAATCATATTTGTCGATTTATATTTTTTATCATAGGGTTGATAGCCCCATGAGTCGTTCATGGTATAACAGAGTTCCCAATAGGAGGCATTTGGCTTTACAATGGGTACACCTTGCTCTGGCGTTTCATAATCGCCATGCGCATCTAAGCGTGAGTTAATAATTAAGTTAGGGTTAAAGCTAAAGAGTGATTTACGCACCTTATCGGTTTGCCACTCGGCTGATGAATGTTCCCAGTCGCCATCAAACCAGAGTAAATCGGGTTTAAACTTAACGGAAAGTTCATTCAGTTGCGTTTGATAATAATTTAGAAAGGTATCCCAACGTTTTGGCTCTTCTTTTAAGTTATAACGTTTTCGATCTCTGGTAAATACATCGTAATCGGGGTAACTCCAGTCGGGTAAAGAAAAGTATAAACCTGTTTTTAGACCTGAGTTTTTTAGCGCACTTACAAATGGGGTGATTAAGTCTCGTTTAGCAGCACTATTTTTTATAGTCGTTGTGGCATTTACCGTTTTCGTGTCCCATAATGCCACGCCATCGTGATGTTTTGTGGTGATCACAGCATATTTAGCGCCACTTTCTTTGATGAGTTGTACCCATTGCTGCGGATTGTACTTCGAAGCATTAAAACCTTGTAGCTGCTTCATGTAGGTATCGTGATTTAAGTAATTATTAAAGAACGACCATGATTCAGAAATCCCATTAACTGAATAAATCCCCCAATGGATGAATATGCCAAGTTTTGCATCACCAAACCATTCCATTTTTTCAGGATTTGAAGCGGGTTGGGCCTTTGCTTTAAAGGCGAGGCATAGGGTTAGAAATAAAAGCGTTCTTTTTAGCATTTAAAACAAAGATAAATTTTTAGAGGATATCTTTTTCGCAGCATTTTAAAACATAATGGTAAAGATTAGCGGTTTATTTTTACTACAAACGAAGATAGTGGGTGGGTGGATTGTGGATGATTTCGATTTCAATGGTTATAATTTTTGCGGTTGCGGCAAAATCGCTTCGATTAAGATGGCTAACAAGTGAAGCCGGAGCGCACCTGCCTGCTTAGCTACTCGCTGAAAACTAATAATTTTTTCATCTTAAAACTATAAATCATAGGTAGAAATAAAGCTCTCGTTATTTTCTTCTTCAGGGTAAAAATAGGATATCAGATAAAATTTAGTTCCTTGAGGGATCATTTTTGTTTTGGGAGGTGTAATGCGTATCGTATTCGTAGCTACTTCAAGATGTTTTTTGCTAAGTTTTGCGTTCTTAAAACTTTTTAAAACTTTAATAGAACTGATAGAAAGATTTTCATTTAAGGTATATTCATAAATGGAAAAGTCTTTATTTTTTCCGGAGAATCCTTTAAGGCTGTCTATTGCATCTTTTGAAATTAAAAAACCTAAATTTGCTTCGTTAGTGTGTTGAATACTATGATTTTTCAGCACTCTTAATACACCAATTTTTAAGGCATTACTTTCTCCAACCCGCTGTTCAAGTGTGGGATATTCAGCAACGTTAAATTTTCTATCCAATTGTATAGCCCCAGAGCATTGGCCAAAAACCAACTCTTTGTCTTTGTTGTAAGTGGCGAAAATTAACCATTTGCTATTTTCTTCAGTAAAAAATGAGCAAGAACTCATTGATGCACTATAAATTTTTAACTTTTTAATTTTTGGGCCTTTATAAAGATTATAAAGTTGTATTTCGATAAAATGATAATTTTCATCTTTTATATCTGGTTTAACGGAGAAAATTTTGGCAGTGGCAATAAAATCACTTATTCCAACCCTTTCGCTCAAATTTATTGGTGCGCAACTGCAAGGATAAAGTGGTATCGAAAAGAGGAAAAATATAAAAGTTATTCCTAATTTTTTAATGAGTTGCTTCATAATTAAATGATGGTTAACTGCATTAAAATACATAAAAAAAACCGCTAATCAAGCGGTTTTAACTTTTAATGAGCTAATAAATTTCTCCAACTTACTTTGCCTTCTATAATTACATGTAAATCTTTAATTTCAATCCGTTGCTGCTCCATCGTATCTCTGTGGCGAATGGTAACCGTATTGTCTTCTAGTGTTTGATGATCAACCGTTAAACAAAAAGGCGTTCCAATGGCATCTTGACGGCGATAACGCTTTCCAATCGCATCTTTTTCTTCGTACACGCAGTTGAAATCAAACTTTAAGCTATCCATAATTTCGCGCGCCTTTTCTGGGAGGCCATCTTTTTTGGTCAATGGGAAAATAGCTACTTTAATTGGCGCCAAAGCAGGATGTAAACGTAGTAAGGTTCTACTATCCTGTTTGTCTGCTGTGCTTAAATCTTCCTCTTCAAAGGCATTAATCATTGTTAATAAGAACATCCGGTCTAAACCGATCGATGTTTCGATAACGTAAGGCACGTAATTGCCATATGGCTTTCCGTTTTCGTCTAAATCGTTATCAAAATATTGCATTTTCTTGCCAGAATATTCCTGATGTTGCGTTAAATCGAAATCGGTTCTACTGTGAATACCTTCCACTTCTTTAAAGCCAAAAGGGAATTCAAATTCGATATCCGTAGCGGCGTTAGCGTAGTGTGCTAACTTCACATGGTCGTGGAAACGGTATTTATCGGCCGAAGTGCCTAGCGCTTTATGCCATTTTAAACGAGCTTCTTTCCAATAGGCGAACCATTTTTTATCCTCACCAGGGCGAACAAAAAATTGCATTTCCATTTGCTCAAACTCGCGCATCCGCATGATGAACTGACGGGCAATTACCTCATTTCTAAAAGCTTTTCCGATTTGTGCAATTCCGAAAGGAATTTTCATTCTTCCCGATTTTTGCACATTTAAAAAGTTCACAAATATGCCTTGAGCGGTTTCTGGGCGAAGATAAACCTCGTCGCTACCCTCGGCCATGGCACCAAATTGGGTGCTAAACATGAGGTTAAATTGACGAACATCGGTCCAGTTTTTCGTTCCGCTTACCGGACAAGCTATTTCATGTTCTTCAATTAATATTTTTAAGCGTGGAAGATCTTCGGCAGTTAATGCGGCATCCATATCGGCCTGTAATTTAGCCGCTTTATCGGTTTTGCCATCTTTTTCGTATCTGGCAATTTTATCTTCTAACAGTTGATCGGCACGGTAACGTTTTTTAGAATCTTTATTATCGATCATGGGATCGTTAAAACCATCAACGTGACCACTTGCTTTCCAGACCTTTGGATGCATAAATATAGCCGAATCGATACCTACAATATTTTCATGCATCTGTACCATGGCTTTCCACCAATAGGTTTTGATGTTGTTTTTAAGCTCGGCACCGAGTTGTCCATAGTCATAAACGGCACTTAAGCCATCATATATTTCGCTGCTTTGAAATACAAAACCGTATTCCTTAGCATGAGAGATCACATTTTTAAATTGTTCGTCGTTCGTTTTAGCCATAATGAGGCAAAGGTAATATTTTATGTGGTAGATGTAAAATGCTATGCGGAGATTGTTTGAGGCTATAATAGTACGTACCACGAACATTTCAACTTGACAACATTTTAACATTACAACTCCTAGAATATTCCAAATTTAACCCTAAATTTGAAACCACATGAGCATAAAGGTAAACGAACTAACCAAACATTTTGGCCAACAAAAAGCAGTAGATGCAATTAGTTTTGAAGCAAGACCTGGCAAGATTTTAGGATTTTTAGGTCCAAATGGAGCTGGGAAATCCACCACCATGCGCATGCTTACAGGCTATTTAAACCCTACATCGGGTACGGTTCAAATAGAAAGTGAGTTAATTACCTCCGCCACTACAACCATTCGTAAGGAAATTGGGTATTTACCCGAAAACACACCTCTTTACACCGATATGTATGTAAAAGAATTTTTAAACTTCGTAGGAGAAACTTACGGACTTAAAAATTTAACTCAAACGATTAATGAGGTGATCAAGCAAGTTGGATTAACACCTGAGCAACATAAGAAAATCGGAATGCTCTCTAAAGGTTATAAGCAAAGAGTGGGGATTGCCCAAGCCATCATCCATAATCCAAAAATTTTAATCCTCGACGAGCCCACATCGGGCTTGGATCCCAATCAATTGACTGATATTAGAACCCTAATAAAGGAATTGGGAAAGGATAAAACCATTATTATTTCTACGCACATTATGCAAGAGGTAGAAGCCATTTGCGACGACATAATCATCATTAATAAAGGTAAAATTGTAGCGAATAGCTCACTTTTATCGTTAAAGGAGAAGTATGCACCACAATCGCTCGAAGAGATTTTCAAAAAACTGACCAATAATTAATATGTACATAAAAAAATTAACTGTTTTCTCATTCCTCTTATTGGTTGTTTTAGGCGCTAAGGCTCAGCATTATAACCTTGTTATCGGTCCCGAACTAAGTTTGCCAACCGGAAACTCCACCACTCAAAGTCCGATTGGGTATGGCGGTTATGTAAAAGGAGAAATTGGCCTTAGTCCAAAGTTTTCCATTACTGGGAGTGGTGGTGTAGTGAGTTTTTTAGGGAAAAAATTCCTTGGCCCCAGAGCCGAAACCCTTTCTTACTTACCCGTAAAAGCGGGATTAAAATACTACACCGACAAGAATTTTTATTTCGAAGGTCAACTAGGGGCTTCAATTCCTGTGAATGAGACCGGTGCAACTCGATTTGCATGGTCGCCCGGTGCAGGAACATTCATTAGAAGCAGAAATAGTAATAACCAGTTCGATTTCGGCCTTCGTTACGAAGGGTGGACGGGGAAAAGCACATTCACCTCCAAAACCACCACCTTTGGTTTTTTTACTTTCAGAGCTGGGTATGCATTTAATCTTTAATTCTTTAATATTGTAAATCTTCAACACACATATAATGAAATATATACTATCACTTTTTTTTATCGCAGGTTTACTTTTATCTGCAAATGCGCAACAACTCGATTCGAAATATAAAGTGAGTTTAGGTGGGGAACTTTTAAGTGCCTTTGGGAGTACGGCCGAATTTTATGGTATGGGTTATGGAGGGTCTCTTCAAGCCGAATATAGCTTGTCGTCAAAATTAAATGTAACATTATCTGGCGGTTATGTGTCGGTTGAAGTGAGTAAACGCTATAAAGATATTTTTACCCCATGGGGCTATGTTCCAAAAAACACCGTTGTCTATCCTGCTAAAGCCGGTTTAAAATACAATTTTTATAAAAAATATTATGCTGCTGCAGAGGGTGGGATGGCTATTTCAAAAGATAAGGGAGTTCGTGGTAATTCGTTTGCCTATGCTGGGGGTGTAGGAACAAACTTTGAAATTTCTAATAAGACGAGTATAGATGTGGGGTTAAGATTTGAAGAATGGGCAGTAAGTTCAACGGATAGATTGTCGTTTGTTGGGTTAAGAGCAGCATACGTTTTTGGGTTTTAGGGAGGAAATAGAAATTAGGGAATAGGAAATGGGCGTATTTGCAATAACACAATAGAAAAGATGTTTCCTGTTTTTAAAAGAGAATTATTCAGCTTATTAAACTCACTAATGGCTTATAGTACCATTGGTGTTTTTTTATTGGCCTGTGCGTTGTTATTATGGTTTTTTCCGGATACTTCGATACTCGATTATGGCTATGCCGAAATGAATAGCTTTTTTAATTTAGTCCCATTTTTGTTCATTTTCCTTATTCCTGCAATTTCAATGCGCTCTTTTGCCGAAGAGCGGAAGGAAGGCACCTATGTGCTTTTAGCAACGCGACCATTGAGCGATTGGCAAATTATTCTAGCAAAGTATTTTGCCTGTGTGGTTTTGGTGCTTTTTGCTCTTTTACCAACATTAGTTTACTATTATAGCATTTATCAACTTGGTATGCCTAAAGGGAATATCGATACTGGAGCTGTAATGGGTTCATATATAGGTTTATTTCTGCTAGGGAGTGCTTTTGTGTCTGTTGGCATATTTGCTTCTTCACTAACTAAAAATCAAGTGGTAGCTTTTTCACTTGCCGTATTGCTATGTTTTTTTGCTTTTAGCGGACTAGAATCGACGAGTAAATTATTCGAATTGAATAGTTTAGGTACGGTATTGGTTAATTTAGGAATTGCCGAACATTATCAATCGATAAGTAGGGGTGTGTTAGACACCCGGGATCTTATTTATTTTATTTCTTTTGTTGCATTATTTTTAGGATTAACGAAATGGGTAATAGGAGGTAGGAAATGGTAGGGAAAAGAGCGCTGTTTTTTATCGTGTTGTTAATTCTTTTGAATGTAGTGTCGCATTACCTGTATTGGCGTTTCGATTTTACCAAAGAAAAACGCTATACGCTAACGCAACGCACCAAAGAAATTCTCAGCGAAGCCAAGAAAGAAATTACTATAACCGTTTTTCTAGATGGTGAAATGCCATCCGCTTTTAAGCGGTTAAAAAGTGCAACGGAAGATTTATTGGTCGACTATAAAAGTTACGCTAAAACAAATGTAAAGTTGATTTACATTGATCCTATATCGGGTTTAGGGGCTGATGAACAAAATAAGGTCTTGAGCGACTTAGATGAGATTGGCATTAAACCCGTTGCGGTGAACATTAAAAGCGATGCTGGATTAACGCAAAAAATTATTTTTCCGATGGCTTTGGTGGAAGTGGATGGGAAACCAATGCCCGTTAATCTTTTACAGAAGTCTGGGGGACCAGCAACGAACTACGAAGAAAATATTACTAATTCTATTCAAAATCTTGAATACACATTTTCTTCCGCTATTCAAACTTTGCTTACTGGGCAAAATCCACGCATAGGCTTTACCGAAGGTATGGGCGAGCCCTCTAATTTAGAACTCTATGATGCCATAACCAGCCTTAGTCAGCGTTTCTATGTGGGAAGGGTAGATTTAAAGTTAATTAACAAGGAAGGCCTAGATAGCTTAAAATTGCTTTTTATTGATAACCCAAAAGAAGCTTTTACCGAAGCCGAAAAATATAAGATCAATTATTTTGTAATGAAAGGTGGTAAAGTGGTTTGGTTGGTAGATCAAGTTCGCGTTAGCTTAGACGATATGCAAAGTGGGAAGCCAAGTTTAGCGGCTAATAGTACACTTAACATAGATGATATGCTTTTCGAATATGGTGTAAGGGTTAACTACAATTTAATTGCTGATGCCAATTCTTCACTTATACCAGTTGCCTCTGGGCCATTAGGCCAAGGTCAGATACAGTTGGTGCCTTGGTTATATTATCCGGTTTTGATGCCCGATAGCGTCCATAACGTAGTGAAGAATATCGACGGCATTCGAACAGAGTTTGCAAGTACAATAGATACCATTGCTGTGCCCAATGTGCATAAAACTGTGATATTACGCACTTCGTCGTATCATAAGGTTTACGAAACGCCTAAAATGATGTCGCTAGAGTTGCTCAATGATCAACCTGATCCCCAAGAATTCTATCATGCGCCAAAGCCTGTTGGAGTTTTGCTCGAAGGTAGTTTTAAATCTGTATTTTTAAATCGGCCCGTACCCGAGGGCATAACTGAAGTATATGATGTGCCTGTAAAAAGTAAGGCCACTAAAATGATTGTAATTGGCGATGGAAATCTATTTACCAATCAGGTAAGTAAGTCGGATAAAATGCCTTTTCCATTGGGATTTGATCGCTATTCTAAGCAGAACTATGGGAATAAAGCCTTGCTTTTAAATATAGCCGATTACTTTACAGACGATCATCATCTTATCGCCCTGCGAAATAAAGAAATTAAAGTAAGACTATTGAATAAGATGTTGTTGAGAAGCGAAAAAACAAAATGGCAAGTATTTAATGCTATTTTTCCGCTCTTTTTGTTAATATTGTTCGCAACTTTTCAACATTATTATCGTAAGCATAAGTATACGAAGTAATTTTTATATTTTTGAGAACAGATAAACCCAACAATGAGATTTATAGTATCAACTTCGACGTTATTAAAACATTTACAAACTGTTAATGGAGCTTCTAGTAGCAGTACTGTTTTGCCCATATTAGAAAATTTTCTGTTCGAAATTAAGGAAGGCAATTTAACCATTTCGGCAACAGATTTGCAAACTAGCATGACTACTTCTTTACCTGTTGAGTCTAAAGAAGGAGGCAAAGTTGCCGTTCCATCTAGGATATTATTAGATACCCTTAAAACCTTACCAGATCAACCTATATCCTTTAATATAGATGATAATTCGTTCTCAATAGAGATTAGTGCTGGCGATGGTAAATACAAATTAAGTGGTGAAAATGGTGATGATTTTCCGAAAATTCCAGTAGTAGAGAATGCGTCGTCTGTAAACTTGCCAGCTTCAGTTTTAACCGAGGCCATCACTAAAACAATATTCGCTGTAAGTAATGATGAGTTACGCCCAGCGATGACAGGTGTATATTGCCAGCTTTCTCCGCAGCATATTACCTTTGTGGCTACTGATGCTCATAAATTGGTGAGATATCGCCGAATGGATAGTAAGGCTGAAAAAGCATCTTCATTTATCTTGCCTAAAAAAGCACTCACCTTATTAAAGGCTGCTTTGCCAAGTACCGATGTAAACGTTTCAGTTGATTATAATGCAACTAGTGCTTTCTTCAAATTCGAAAATATTAACCTGGTTTGTCGCTTAATTGACGAGCGTTATCCAGATTATGAGGCAGTAATACCTGCAAATAATCCAAATAAATTGGTCATCGATAGAGCCTTATTTTTAAATACCCTACGAAGAGTGGTTATTTTTGCAAATAAAACTACCCATCAGGTACGTTTAAAAATTAATGGAAGTGAATTAAATATATCTTCAGAAGACTTAGATTTTGCAAACGAAGCACATGAGCGTTTAAGTTGCCAATACGAAGGCGAAGATTTGGAAATTGGCTTTAATGCCCGTTTCTTAATCGAAATGCTCAGTAACTTAAGTGGAGAAGAAGTTACCTTAGAACTTTCTACACCTAACAGAGCAGGATTGCTTATTCCTCAAACCAACGATGAAAACGAAGACGTGCTGATGTTGGTGATGCCGGTAATGCTTAACAATAGCTATTAATCGCTATCCTGAACTTTTCGAAGGAAACATCTGATTAAACCTTTAATTGGTAGCTAGTCTATATTGGTGCCAAGTAAATTAAAAATTACCTACAATTAACATGAAAATCCTAGAAATAGATAGGCTTATCGAAAGCATATTACTACTTTTGTCGAAAATTAAATATCTTGGAATTACTCGAACAGCTCATAGACTTTATTCTTCACATTGATAAGCATCTTGCCGAAATTGTTAATGAATATCATACGCTAACCTACCTCATTTTATTCTTAATCATCTTTGCCGAAACAGGGTTTGTAATTACTCCTTTTTTACCTGGTGATTCACTATTGTTTGCAACGGGTGCACTTATAGCAGGAGGTAAAACTGATTTAAATATTTGGGTGATGTTCTTTATTTTGGTTGCGGCTGCCATCTTAGGCAATACCTTAAATTATAAGCTCGGAAGTGTGCTCGGTGCAGGTGTTTTTAAAGAAAAAAACAAAATCTTAAAGCTTAAATATTATCATCAATCGCACGAATTTTTCGAAAAACATGGGGGAAAGGCTATTATTTTTAGCCGCTTTTTGCCAATTTTTAGAACAATTGCTCCTTTTGTAGCAGGTATTGCAAAAATGCCATTTGGCAGGTATACTACTTTCAATATTATTGGCGGAATATCATGGATTTTCAGTTTATTGTTTGCAGGATATTTATTAGGGCAAATTCAATGGTTTAAAGATAACTTTGATATTGTTATTGTATTAATTGCGGTAGTTACCTTTTTACCGGCAATTTATGCGGCTATAGCGAGTAGGTTTAAAGTTAGTCCTAAGTCTTAAGTCGAAATCAATTTTCTCGTCCAATAATTTTTCCTTCTGCATATTTTTTTTCTTCTAACTCTATTTGTCTTTTTTCTTCGTTAGTTAAATCAATTTTAATTAAGTTTTTTAGTTTAGGCTGCCCAGCATCCACCCAAGCCGAAAACCAGAAAGAGCCTACGGCTAAGATTGCAGCGCGCATTCTCTTTTCGACCATGTTATTCATTTTATCCTGATAGGCCTTTGAATAAGCTAAAGAATATTGTCTCGTTACTCGATTAGCACGCTTGGTAAAGCTGTATTTTTGGTCGGCCGGAAAGGAAAGATTAAGCTCCTCTTCAAATCTTAATACGGTATCTACCGATTGATGGGATTCTTTTACAATAGACCAGGCCATTTTTAATGGATTTTCTATATATACCGCTTTTCCTGCTAGTAAATTGTAATTTCCGGCGAAAAGTTCGGGTAATCTACTCTCCCAAAAAGCATGTATGCCTGATTGATTCGTTAACTGTCCGTTATGGTTATGTGTAGTATGTAAGGGTACATGAGCATCGCCAACATAGTGACCCAGATCAGATGAGTATTTTAAAATTTTCAACGAATCTCGAGATTTAAATGCTTTCACTAGGCTATAATAACTTCGTTCAATTTGCCAAGGAACAATACCGCTTGCATTTAATTTTCTTAGCCCATATTTTGCCAAGGCAGTGTTCCACTTTTCGGGAATACTATCCATAAACTCTTCAAAATTTTCTACGTCTAAATAATGACGAGGAGCTTCTAACGTGTCGATGTATCGTCGTTTATCGGGGTCTACTGCATGGCTAATGATGTACTTACTCCCTGCTTTGTAGAAATTAATCATTTCTAAAGGTAGGGTAAAAATGGCCAACTGGTTAATGCGTTTGTGCGCAAAAAAGCCCCAAGAAGTACAGAAGAGGAAAGGGATGATTAACAATAGGAGTGTTGTTAATCGTTTCATAGTTAAAGGTATGATTTTTTATCTAAAAATCACCTATAGCTTCTTTGCCTCATTCCAATGCACATCCATTTCAGCTAAGGTCATATCCTGTAATGCCTTGCCATTTTCTTTAGCTTTGTTTTCTAAGAATTGAAATCGTTTAATGAATTTTTTGTTCGTTTTTTCTAGCGCATTTTCGGGGTTGATGTCGATAAATCGAGCATAATTAATTAGAGAGAAAAGTAAATCGCCGAATTCACCCTCGGCTTTTTCTTTATCGATAGTTTCGTTTTTGGCAACGTTAAACTCTGCCTTAAATTCTTGTAATTCTTCTTCAACTTTAGCCCATACTTGTTCTTTCTGCTCCCAATCGAAGCCAACGCCCCTTGCCTTTTCTTGAATGCGACTTGCTTTCACTAAGGCAGGTAGTGAGGTAGGTACACCACCCAATACCGATTTGTTTCCCTCTTTTAATTTAAGCTGCTCCCAGTTCCTTTTTACATCTTCTTCATCATTTACAACTACGTCGCCATAGATATGGGGGTGACGATTGATAAGTTTATCGCAAACTCCATTTAATACATCAGTAATATCGAAATCGTTGGTTTCACTTCCAATGCGTGCGTAAAAAACGAGGTGCATCATAAGATCGCCGAGCTCTTTTTTAATTTCATTACTATCGCCTTCTAAAATTGCATCCGATAGCTCATAGGTTTCCTCAATGGTGAGGTGCCTAAGTGTTTCCATAGTTTGTTTTTTATCCCAAGGACATTGGGTACGAAGGGTATCGAGTACATTTAATAGTCTTAAAAATGCAGTGTCGGGACTAGTGGTTGCTACTGGTGGAATATTTAAAGGCATAGTTTTTATTGATTTATTCGGCTTCTTCTAATTTTATCTTTTTTGTAATTCTATAGGTTCTTCGTTTTCGTGGTTTTTTTTCTTCCTCTCCTAATAATGTGCCCCAGGCCTTTAGCCCATCTACGCGTTCAAAAATAATTTTTAGCATTGCCAAATAAGGGATGCACAAAAACATTCCTGATATTCCCCAAATCATTTCTCCCACAATAATTCCAATAAAGGCAAAGAGGGCATTGATTTTAACTTTAGAGCCAACCACTAAAGGCATCAGTAGATTTCCGTCGATGGTATGAATGCCTATGAATGCAAAGATTACGAAAAGGGCTTTAGCGGCGCCGGCCGTTGCAAAAGTAATGAGTGCGCTGATTAGTAATGCAGTAGAAATCCCCAAATATGGGATAATGTTAAAAATTCCAGTAATTAAACCTAAGAGTATAGCATATTTTACACCTAAAAAAGTGAGGGTTAACGTCATCAAAATGGTAACGATTGCCATTTGGATAAATAAACCTGATACATACTTTCTAATTATTCGTTGAATTTCTTGTACAATATCAGCCACTTTTGTTTTGTGCTCTTCCGCAAAAACGGTTGTCAAAAAGGCAAATAATAATTTTCTGTAATTAAGAATGAAAAAAGTGAAGAGTAAAGTGAAAGCTAAGAATAATAGGCTCGATGAAAGCGTTATTAACGTGCTTCCAATTACAATTGCACTTGTAGATAAAGCTTTTTCGGCTCCATCTGTAAGATAAAGTTGTTGTTTTGTGGTATTAATATGAAAGGTTCTAGAAATCCAATGTTGAATATCATGAAATGCAGTAGTAACCTGTTTTACTAAAAGGGGCCAATCGGCCCATAATTCTGTTAGTTGATTGGCTAAAAAATGAAGCAAAGCATAAATAAGCGCAATTAATACAACTACTGAGGTAATAGAAGAGAGACTTCTTCTAAACTTTAACCTGATTTCCAAGAAGTTTGCAAACGGCAATAAAAGAAAGGCCATCAATAATGAGAAAAGTAATGGTGATAACAGACTTTTACCCAGAATAGCTAAGTAGCCCAGCATAATCAGCGATAATAAAACTAAAGCTAATTTTGCAATGAATGGTAATGTAATCTCTTTCATAAATGGCAATTTATGATAAAGTTAAAATAATATCCGACTTAACAGCTCTCAACATTTCTCGTTTGCCTGGTGCACCGGGTAGCTTCTCAATTTTAAAACCACAATTTTTTAGCGCCCTTTTTAAATTCCCTGTAATTGCGTAGCTCACAAAAATGCCATTTGGCTTTAGGAAACTACAAACATGTGCAATAATTTCATCGGTCCACATTTCGGGTTGGTTGCTAACAGAAAATGCATCGTAATAAATAAGATCAACTTCTAGTTTTTGTTTTACAGCATCTAATTTTTGAGGTAAGATTTCTAAAGAGCAATTTGGTGATAACATTTGCATGCTGTTTAAACAATTTTCATAATGGAGAAGAAATGCCTCCCATACATATGGTGAAACATAATTATTATATGCAGTTTCCTTTAAAATTGATTTAGGAAGAGGAAAAGCTTCGATTCCTGTATAGTTAACTTTTACATAATTTTCTTCGCAATGCGCAAAGCTTAGCAAAAAATTTAAGCCTGTGCCAAAGCCTACCTCTAAAATGCTAATTTCGTTTTCTCTATCTCTACTAAGGGCAAACTCCAATCCGGCCGCAATAAAAACATGTTTGCTCTCTTGCAATGCACCATTCGACGAATGATAATGTTCGCCAATAGTCTCGTTAAATAACGTATTTGAGCCATCTGCTGTTTGGATTAAGATATTCATGAGGTTTCAAAAATAAGTTTTTAAATTAGCAATCCAATCAACTAACCAATCAGCAAGCCAAAAAATGGACATCGAAAGTTTTAGAGAATATTGTCTTAGTTTACCGGGTACTACCGAAGGGATGAAATGGGAACATTTATGCTTTATGATCGAAGAAAAAATCTTTGTCATTATTGCAATAGAGGAAGGAAATAGTTTTTCTACAAAATGTGACCCCGAAGAATTTGATGAGTTAACTTCTCGTGATGGAATTAAACAAGCTTATCACATGGCGAAACGCCAATGGATTCAAATAGATAACCTAGAAGTTTTAAATGATGCGGAATTAAAGAAAAGAGTTGAAACTTCTCGCGCATTAGTGTTGGCAAAATTACCCAAGAAAATTCAAGAAAAATATAATTAGCTAATTAGTAGATGTGCTAATTAGCTAATTAATTAGGCTACCACAACCGAATCCGATCTTCTGGCTTTTTATACAATTTATCTCCAGGCTTCACATCAAACGCATTGTACCAGGCATCCATATTTACAGGTGCACCAATTGTACGATACGGACCAGGTGAATGCGAATCAGTTTTAATCAGCTGTGCTGCAGCTTCTGGTAAAATATTCCCTCTCCAAACTTGTGCCCACGACAAGAAGAAACGCTGATCTGGCGTAAAACCATCTATTTTAACATTGCCTTGTCCTTGTTTAGTCATTTTGAATGCTGTATAAGCAGCATTTAGTCCACCCAGGTCGCCAATATTTTCGCCCATCGTTAATTTCCCTAAAACATGAATGGTATCTACAACAGTATAGGTGCTGAACTGTTCGCCTAATGCTTTTGTTTTATCGTTAAATTTAGCACGGTCTTCATCTGTCCACCAGTTTTTAAGGTTTCCATCTTTATCGTATTGGCTTCCGGTATCATCAAAACCATGGCTCATTTCGTGACCAATTACTGCTCCAATACCTCCATAGTTTACAGCATCATCAGCATTTGGGTCAAAAAATGGAAACTGCAAAATCCCAGCTGGGAAAACTATTTCGTTCATCGTAGGACTATACGATGCATTTACCGTTGGAGGTGTCATTCCAAAACGTGTACGGTCTACAGGTTTACCTAACTGCTTAATGTTTTCATTATATCCCCAAACGCCAACATTGCGCAAATTTTGAAAATAAGTTGATCTGTTAATTACTAATCCATCATAGGTCTTCCATTTTGTAGTATATCCAACCTTTGGTGTAAAGGCGTGCAACTTCTCTAATGCTTTTTTCTTGGTCACATCGCTCATCCACGCTAAGCCATTAATTCTAATTTCGAATGCTTTACGAAGGTTTACGATCATCTCATCCATTCTAACTTTTGCGTCTGGTTTAAAATATTTCGCTACGTAAAGCTGCCCTAATAATTCGCCAATTGTGCCATCGGTTAACGACGACATGCGTTGCCATCTTGGTGTTTGAACTTTCTGTCCGGTTTGTGCTTGAGTAAAAGCAAAACTTGCTTTAACAAACGGAGAACTTAAATTATTTGCCGAACCTTTAAGAATGTTCCAAGATAAATAGGTTTTCCAATCTTCTAAAGCAACACTGTTTAACATTTCATTTAAACTCTTAAAGAAACCCAACGAATTTACCAATACCGTATCTTGCCCAGTAATTTTAAACTTAGGCATTAAGGTTGTCCAATTGATATTTGGTGTAACTTTATTAAATTCAGCAACGGTAAGTTTATTATAGGTTTTATATTGATCGCGCATTTCGATACGACTCATTTGTGCCGTAGCTAATGCTTTTTCTAAATTAAAAACAGTTATTGCTTTTTGTTTTGCTTCGGCATCAGTGCTTCCTGTAAGCGTAAATAGTTGAACCATATACGTATTGTATGCGTTGCGGATTCGAACGCTTTGTGGATCATCTTTTAAATAATAATCACGATCGCCCAAGCTTGTTCCACCTTGTGAGATGTTCACCACATATTTGGTTACATTTTTTCGATCCTGTCCAACCCCAAAACCGAACATTGGACTGCCAATCCCAGAAGTACGCATGTACGCAATCTGATCTAAAATACCTGGCACATCTTTAATTTGTTTAATTTTTTCCAAATCGGCCTTTATAGGCGTATAGCCTAGTTTTTCGATGGTTATGCTATCCATAGCGGCAGCATAGAAATCGCCCACTCGCTTTGTAACCGAACCGGGTAAAGCCGTTTTATCTTTTGCTGCATTTTCTAGCAAACCTCTAACTGCTTGAGCGTTGAATTCACGAAGTTCGTTAAAAGAACCCCATCTGGTTTCTTTGGCTGGAACAGGATTTTTCTTAATCCAGGTGCCACTGGCATATTGGTAAAAGTCGTCTCCAGGCTTTACGCTTAAATCCATATTCGCCGGATCTATATATTTTTTAGGGGCAGTTTGCGCAAAAACAGAAAAACTGCTCGCCATAATGCCAAAAATTGCACAATAATTTTTGAGTTGCTTCATATCCTTTAAGAAATTAAAAACGAAAATTAAGCATTCGCAGCCTAATTCGAACAAGATAATAGAAATATTACTTGTTAAACCAATTATAGATTTTATTCAATCCAAATTTGCGGAAAAAATGGTAGTTAAATATCGACAACCTAAATGATTTCATCAGTTTATGATTTTGTTTTTAATTATCAGATGTTCCTTGCCATAATTAATTATGGACGGTTCACAATTGATAAATTATATAGCTATAACAGCAGTATCGAATTTTTATTGTGTTTGCACATGAAAATTGTACGGATGGAATGGACCATCTGGCTTTCGGACTTTCCGAGTTTTTTAACTATTTTTGTAATTCATGAGCACATCTACAAAATACAATCCAACCGAGACCGAAGATAAATGGTATAGCTACTGGCTTGCCAAAAAATTTTTTCATTCTGAACCCGACGAAAGAGAGCCGTATACCATTGTTATTCCACCCCCAAACGTAACTGGAGTGCTGCATATGGGCCATATGCTGAACAATACCATTCAGGACGTGCTGATTCGCAAAGCCCGTATGCAAGGTAAAAATGCGTGTTGGGTGCCGGGTACAGATCATGCTTCGATTGCTACAGAAGCTAAAGTTGTTGCCATGCTTAAGGAACGCGGAATTAGCAAAAAAGATCTTACTCGCGAGGAATTTTTAGCTTATGCTTGGGAATGGAAAGAAAAATACGGGGGTATAATTTTAGAGCAATTAAAAAAACTGGGTGCAAGCTGCGATTGGGATAGAACACGCTTTACCATGGAAGAAGATTTATCAGATGCCGTAATCGATAGCTTTATTCACTTATACAAGAAGGGAAATATTTATCGGGGCATTCGTATGGTAAATTGGGACCCCTCTGCTAAATCGGCAGTTTCTGATGAGGAAGTTATCCGCAAAGAGGTAAATTCGAAACTTTACTATATTAAGTATGCCATTAAGAACACTGAGCAAGGATTAGGTGGCGCCCAGCCTCAAAACTCGCAACTCACCACTCATAATTCATTAACAATAGCTACCACTCGGCCCGAAACCATCATGGCCGATAGTGCGATATGCATTAACCCAAATGATGAACGCTACTTTCATTTGCATGGTAAGCAAGTTTATGTGCCTTTAATTCACCGTGCAATTCCAATAATATTGGATGATTACGTAACGATGGATTTTGGTACGGGTTGTTTAAAGGTTACGCCAGCTCACGATTTAAACGATTATGAACTAGGTTTAAAACATCAATTGCCTGTAATCGATATTTTAAATGACGATGGTACTTTAAATGACAAAGCTGAAATTTTAATAGGGGAAGATCGATTTATAGCCAGAAAGAAAATTGCCAAAATGCTCGAAGAAAGCGGTAATTTAGATAAAGTTGAAGACTATAAATCTCAAGTGGGTTATTCTGAACGTACGGATGCAGTAATTGAACCTAAGCTCTCTTTGCAATGGTTTAGTAAAATGGACGAATTGGCTAAGCCAGCATTGGCCGATGTATTAAATGGTGAGATAAAGTTAATACCAGAGAAATTTGTGAATACCTATCGCCATTGGATGGAGAATGTAAAGGATTGGTGCATTAGTAGGCAATTGTGGTGGGGACAACGTATTCCAGCTTGGTATTTTCAACACGAAATTCCAGTAGTTGCAAAAACTAAGGAAGAAGCGATAGAAGAATTAATTAATCGCTCGTCAGAACGCAGTGCGTTTTCTGAGCAAGAAAAACAAGGTTTTAGAGCACAAGCAAGCGAATTTATTACACAGGATGAAGATGTAATGGATACGTGGTTCTCTTCGTGGTTGTGGCCTATTTCTGTTTTTGACGGGTTTAAAAATCCCGATAATAAAGATATTAACTATTACTATCCTACCAATGATTTGGTAACGGCTCCCGAAATTTTATTTTTCTGGGTGGCAAGGATGATTATGGCCGGGCATGAATTTAGAGGTCAAAAACCTTTTACAAATGTATATTTAACGGGTATCGTACGTGATAAGTTGGGCCGAAAGATGTCTAAATCTTTAGGCAATTCTCCAGATCCGATTGGGTTAATTGAAAAATATGGTGCAGACGGGGTAAGGGTAGGCATGTTGATGTCGTCGCCTGCCGGAAATGATTTAATGTTCGACGAAACCTATTGCGAACAAGGAAGAAATTTTGCGAATAAGATATGGAATGCCTTCCGTTTAGTTAAAGGGTGGGAGGTTAACGAAAATTTAGAAAACCCCAACCAGCAAGCTATTTCTTGGTTCGAAAATCGATTAAACGAAGCTTTGGGAGAAATTGAAGCCAATTTTAAACAATACCGATTGTCGGAAGCCTTAATGACGACTTATAAATTGGTATGGGACGATTTCTGTGCGTGGTACCTAGAAATGGTTAAGCCGGCATATCAACAACCTATCGATGCCGAAACAAAACAGATTAGTATCGGGTATTTTGAGCAAATTCTTAAAGTATTGCATCCTTTTATGCCTTTTATTACGGAAGAACTTTATCACGATGAGTTATTTGGTGAAAGAGAAGAAATGGATTGCTGTATTGTTGCCGATTTTCCGAAAATTGGCAATATCAACGAAACTTTACTTAAAGAAGGAGAGCTAGTTAAAGAGCTGATCTCTGAAATTAGAAACGTAAGAAATATCCGTCAAATTTCTCCAAAAGATGCATTGCATTTGTGCATTAAAATAAATTCAAGTGTAGCTTACGAAAAATGGACCAATATCATTTTTAAATTAGCCAATATTGGAGAAATTGAATTGGTGAACGAAAAAATTGCAGGTGCCGCTAGCTTTATGATTGGTAAAGATGAATTCTTTATCATTTTAAATGAAAATATAGATTTAGAGGCAGAAAAGGAACGATTAACCAAAGAACTAGTGTATTTGCAAGGTTTTTTAAAGTCGGTGGATGCAAAATTAAATAACGAACGCTTTGTGCAGAATGCAAAACCCGAGATCATTGCCAACGAGCGTAATAAAAAGGCAGATGCAGAGTCTAAAATTAATATTATTACCGAAAGTTTAGCCGTTTTAGAAGGATAATTATGAGAAAACTACTATTTCTATGTGCATTGGCTGTACTAGCTTCTTGCTCAACTAAAAAAACTGAATCAGAAAAATCAACAATTTTTATTGAACAAAATGTAAGTGAGTTTATTGAAAATAATCCAGATTGGGCAAAAAATGAAACCATTGAAGGTGAAACCACCGAAAAATTTAAGCACAAGTTAATTAACTTAAGTAATGATACTAGTTTCTTGAAAGGTATGCCTTTACAGCTAAAGGAAATAAAAGACACTTCAATTAACGAGATTCGTACTAAAATAGCTAGATTTGAAGCTTATAATGATACCAGTAGGAATGCTGGGTCTTTATTAAATTACATTCAAATTCGAATTTTAGGAATCGTTAACGACAATCAAGTCAATGATTTAGCTATCGATAAAAAATACACCTTAACCGGAACCTTGCATACACAAGGCAAAAGAAAAGATGTTAAATTTATTCATGTTGCCGATTTTAAAGGGTACCATCTCGGACAATATACTTTTGTAATTACAGGGTTTAAGGCCCTTTAATCTTAATTTTTTTTGCAAAATAATCGTCATTTCGAGCGACTGCAGGAGCGAAGAGATATCTATAAGAATGCTCTAGATCTCTCCTCGTTCCTCGGTCGAGATTACGATTCTTTGTTTATTACTTTAAAAACTCTATCGAAACTTTATTCTTAGAAAGAAATTCATTTTCTTTTGCCAAATCAAACGCAGTTTCTTTGAATTCGGTAACCACATCTTTTTTTGCGCCGATGGCAAGTAAATATTTCATCATGCTATCGTCTTTAGCCGTCATTGCTGCTTTATGCAATGCAGTTATTCCTTCTTTGTTTTTCGCATTCACATCTACATTGAAAATTTCTATGCGTTTAAGTAATGCGAAATCATTTTTAGCCAAAGCTAAATGATATAACGTATTTCCATTTTTTTGAGGGGCTGTAATCGCGAGGCCCTTATCTTGTAATAATTTTAATTTAGCTTCAAATGCGGTTAAGCGTTGCGGACTATAGGTGTCAATTAAATAGGCAGCCAAATTATTGCCGTTTGCATCCACTACATTTACATCTGCACCTTTCGAAAGCAATAGATTAACTACGGCAGGCGTATTGCCACGTATAGCTAACGTTAATGCAGAATTACCTTTTTTGTTTACTAGATTAATGTTTTTAACTGATGAGCTTAACAAAGTAATCAATTCAAGATCTGAATTTGACGCAGCGGCATTCATAAATGGTGTGGTTCCATCATTATCTGCTTTATTCAAGTCTACCCCTTTAGCAATGAAATAATTGATAATTTCTGCTTGATTTGGTTTTCTCGCAAGCGCATGAAGTACATTTTCTCCATTTGGGCCAATAACTGCAGGATTTATTTTAAGGCTTTCTAAGTATTTGAAAAGATCAAGCGTATTTGCGCTACCTCTTCCACCTTGTGCAGCCATTAACATGGCATTGTCGTTATACTTAACTCCTTTTGCTACAAGTGCTTTTAATATTTCTATATTTCCAGTCCTTGCGGCATAATTAAAAGCAGTATTTCCTTTCGCATCTGTGCTTTTTAGGTCAAGCCCCTTCGAAATAAAATAATCTGTTAATTTAAAATCTTTAGCAGTAGCCATGGTTAATAAAAGTGCATTAGCCCCTTCACCATTTACGCCTTTTTTCAAGTCATAGCCATTGCTAATTAATAAATCATATACTTTTGTATGTTGTTGCCCACCAGAAGCTGCGAAATTTAATACGGTAGCGCCATGACTATCAATTACATCTACTTTTGCACCCTTGCTTAACAAGTATTCCATAATTTCTACATTGCCTCGAGAAGCTGCCCAAAAGATATATGTTCTGCCATCATGGGTTAATTTATTGGCGTCGTTGCCAGGTTGCGAAAGCAAAAATTTAATGGATTCGTTAGGTGCTCCTGCATTTATAGCCATCACCACAGCATCAAAACTGTTACTGCTCAGTTCAGATGGGCTATTTCCCTTTTCCATTTCACTGCTAATCTGAACCGCAGTAGGATTCGTTTTCCAATACCCTTGATCTAAAAAAATGTTCTTTTGCCCCATTACAGAAGCAGAAACTAAGGTTAAAATCGCAATAGCGAGCGGTCTGATTTTTGAATATAACATAATTGATAAAGAATATATAGGGTTGACTAATTCAACTTTCGGGTGTAAAGCTAATAAGAATCAGTCTAAATAAAAATTAAATCGCTTCTTATTTAGATTAATTCTTATTAAGTTTGTGGCGTAAATGCTAAATTAACTTAAAGCATAATTTAAAAAAGACATGAATATTTCGAAAACCCTATTATCAATTGCCTTAATCATTACCTTACCTTTTATGTTATCCGCTCAGAAACCTGGTTTCACGAAATATAAATGTATGGTGCAAATGACCAATTATGTTGGCGAATCTTCGTATGTTGTGGTATCGCTTATCAATCCAAAGGGTACCTATGAAAGAACATTATATGTAATGGGGCCTGATAAAAAATGGTATAATAGCCTTAAGGAATGGCACAAATTCAATTCAAAAAGGCCCATCAACCTCAGTGCAATTACTGGTGCATCTGTTGCGGGTGGCGATCGCAGTGTAACCACTTTTGAAATTGAAAATGCTAAGTTAAATGCAGGTTACAAGTTAAGGTTCGAGACCGCCGTAGAGGATAAAGAATATCATACCAAGGACATCGAAATCCCATTAACTACTGAAAGCTTATCAGGAAAAACAGAAGGTACAAATTACATCCGTTACGTGAGATTTAGCGCAAATTAGGGTTTAGCATATGACTATTTCAGTTTGGAGATATAGCCACTTAGCGCTGGCTTTATCTTCTTTCCTATTTATTGCACTTGCCGCTATTACTGGAATTATCCTTGCATTTGAACCGATTTCGTTGAAAATGCTTCCCTACAAAGTGGATGAATTTAACAAAATAACCTTAGCGGAATCTATTCCTGCAATTAAAAATAATTTTGAAGAGATCACCAGCTTAACCGTTGATGCGAATCAGTTCGTAATTGTAAAAGGTATTAATTTAGAAGGTGATTATGTAACGGTGTATGTTGATCCAAGAACTGGGAAAACCATGGGAATTCCTGAGAAAGAAAGTGAATTTTTTCAATGGGTTACGTCTTTACACCGGTCGCTTTTTTTACATAATTTGGGTAGATTCTTTGTAGGGCTTACCACTTTTATTTTGCTTTTAATCACACTTTCGGGCCTAGCGCTTATTATACAGCGTCAGCGAGGAATAAAAAGATTTTTCACTGAAATAGTAAGAACGAATTTTGCGCAGTATTATCACGTTACTTTAGGCCGTTTGCTACTTATCCCACTGTTACTTATCACCCTCAGCGGAACATATTTATCACTAACACGTTTTAAAATAATTCCGGAGTATAAAGTTTCGGAGAAAGTTGATTTCGACTCGATAAAATCGACTCCACAAAAGAAAATACAAGAACTCTCCATTTTTAAAAACACAAAGTTAGCTGAAGTGAATAGCATCGAATTTCCATTTTCGGAAGATGTTGAAGATTATTTTACCTTTAAATTAAAAGATAGGGAACTTACAGTTAATCAAGTTACAGGCGATATCTTAACAGAGGCTATTTATCCCACGCGGGTGTTGTTAAATGAGCGAAGTCTTGATTTGCATACTGGTAGAACACATATCATTTGGGCCATTGTTTTGGCACTAGCTTCGGTAAATATTCTATTCTTTATCTATTCAGGTTTTGCAATTTCGCTAAAACGTATGGCTGGACGAATCAAGAATACATACAAAAAAGAAGAGTGTAAATACATTATTTTAGTTGGTTCTGAGAACGGAAGTACCTTTCATTTCGCTAGAGCGGTACATCAACAACTCATTAAAAGGGGAGAAAAATGCTTTTTAACCGAACTCAATAATTTTACCATTTTTCCAAAAGCGGAGCACATTCTTGTATTTACCGCAACATACGGACTAGGTAACCCGCCAGCAAATTCGAACAGGTTTATCGAGTTATTGAGGAAAAATAAACAGCCTTTAAAAGTTGATTTCTCGGTAGTGGGTTTTGGCTCAAAAGCCTATCCAGATTTTTGTAAATTTGCTTTTGAAGTAAATAATACACTTTCTCTTCAAGAATGGGCCACTTCTTTACTCGAAATTCATACCGTAAATGAATGCTCACCGGAAGAATTTGGCCAATGGGCATCGTTATGGTCTCAAAAAACCGAAATTCAGCTTAACATTTCGCCAAAGTTATTCGCTACAAAATCTAAACGTTTACAAAAGTTAGTCGTAACCAAAAAAACAGGCTTAACCCACGAAGAAGGTTCTTTCTTGATTCATTTGAAACCAAAACGAAGTAGTCGTTTTAAATCTGGTGATTTGCTTGCCATTTATCCTGCAAATGATCACCGCGAAAGATTATATTCCATCGGTAGAGTCAATAAAAATGTACAGTTAAGTGTTAAATTACATCAAAGCGGATTAGGCTCTGGCTTTTTGTATCAGCTGGAACCCGGACAAACCATTAGTGCAAGTATTGATAGAAATCCTCATTTTCATTTTCCAAAAAGGGCATCTACGGTGATAATGATTTCTAATGGAACCGGAATTGCACCATTTTTGGGGATGATAAGCGATAATCGCAAAAAAGTGACTGCGCATTTATATGCTGGTTTTCGAGGAGCCTCTTCCTTTGAACTTTACCAAAAGGCGATGGATGTAAATCTAAAAGAACAAAAGCTAAGTAGTTTGCATTTGTCTTATTCTCGAGAAGGGGAAAAGCAATATGTTAGCGATCTTTTGAAAAGAGATCAAGAATTAATTGCCAACGCCATGAAAAATGATGGAGTAATTATGATTTGTGGCGCTCTAGCTATGCAAAAGGATGTAATCGAAGTACTGGATTTTATTTTTAAAGAAAAAAACAATCAAGGATTAAGTTATTATCAATCGCACAATAGGATTTTAATGGATTGTTATTAGTTAAATTTCGAAAGCTTAAGACCTGGCGACGAGTAGATCCGATTCTTATCAGAAATCAAAATATAACTCATTTCAGGATAACTCTTTAATAACTTCAATCCTGCCTTTTTACCAAGCACCATAATCGATGTACTTAATCCATTCGCCATTTCGGCACTTGGCCCAAAAATAGTTACACTAGAAAGTCCGGTAGCAGGATAACCTGTTTTAGGGTTAATAATATGTGCATACCGTTTGCCATTGAAGACGACAAATTTTTCATAACTTCCCGATGTAACCACAGCCCCATGAGCTAATGGTACTACTGCCAACAGTGCCGTAGGGTTTTTAGGGTCAGTTATGCCAATATTCCACGCACTTCCATCCGGTTGTTTACCCCAGGTATTCATGTCGCCAGAGCCATTTACAATGCCCGCTTCAATTCCTTTTTTCAGCATTAATTCCTTACATCTATCAGCTGCATATCCTTCGCCAAGAGCGCCAAAGCCAATTTTCATGCCTTTAAATTTTAAGAAAATAGTACTATTCGCTTTATCGAGTACAATGTTTTTATAGCCAACTTTCTCGACCGATTTTTTTATGGCTTCAGGCGATGGCATCTCGGTCATCGACCCATCGAACTTCCAAATTCGATCCATTGCTGCAAAGCTAATGTCGAAAAACCCGTCCGTAATTTCTGAAAGATGGATGGCACGTTCGGTAAGTGCAAAAACTTCTGAATCAACTTTTACAGGTTTAATGCCCGCATTGCTGTTTACTTGCCCAATTTGAGTTGTGGAACGCCAGTCTGATATTAAATTTTCAATCCGACTTACCTCGGCAATCACCAAATCGATGTTTGCTTCTGCTGATGCTGAATCTGCCGCAACAATTGTAATGTCGAAACGGCTTCCCATCAGGGTGGTCGACCGCTTTCTCAATAGTTGAGCAGAACTCTGAAATGCACCAAAAAATACAGAAAAGAATAACAAGTATTTCATGCTCCAAAAGTACCTATTATTTAGATTATTTCTAAATAATAAAAATCCTTATTAATATGTACTACATAATATATTTAAATTGTTACTATTGTGATTATTAATTTTTGATTTTTAATGCTTATTATTACAATAGATTAAAAAACAATCGAACCAATATAAATCTTCATTCAAATGGATAATTCAAGAAGAACATTTGTTAAACAATCTGCCCTCCTTGCTGCGGCTGCTTATTCTGGAACTTTTAGTGCGAGTGCGAAAAGTTATAACCGTATAATAGGTGCTAACGATAGGGTAAGGGTAGGTATTGCTGCTTTTTCCGACCGTTTTAAGGATACACTTTTCCCCTGCTTTTTAAATCACCACAAAGAACTGAACTTCGATATTGTTGGCCTTTCTGATTTATGGAGCTACCGCAGAGATCTAGGTCTTGCTCATATTAAGGAGAAAATTGGTCACGATATCCAAGGATGTAGAAATAACGATGAGTTGTATTCCATGAAAGATTTGGATGCGGTTATTATCAGTACAGCCGATTTTCAGCACGCACTGCATACCGTTGAAGCGGTAAAAGCAGGTTGTGATGCTTATGTCGAGAAACCATTTGCCGAAACCATGGCCGATGCCAAACTAGCTTTAAAGGCCGTAAAAGAGTCGAATAAAATTGTACAAATTGGTTCTCAGCGAAGGAGTGGTGAAAATTATAAAAACGCAGCCAATTTTATTCAAGAAGGAAAATTTGGCGCCATTACGGCCGTAGATTTAGTTTGGAATGTAAATCAGCCTGGTCGCTGGCGCCGTCCGGCTTTGGTTGCCAAACTAAAGCAAGAAGATATCGACTGGAAACGTTTTATCTTAAATCGTCCTGCCGACACCTGGGATCCAAGAAAATATTTAGAATATCGTCTGTTCTGGCCTTATTCTTCTGGAATGCCCGGTCAATGGATGTCGCATCAAATCGATACCGTTCATTGGTTTACCAATTTAAAACACCCACGTAGCGTAGTGGCTAATGGTGGTATTTACACTTGGAAAGATGGTCGTAAAAATTGGGATTCGATGGTTGCAGTATTTGATTATGGCCAACCCAACTCGAGCGATGGTTTTCAAGTTACATTTACCTCTAGAATGCAAAATAGCGTTGGCGATGTTGGCGAGGTGTATTATGCCAATGGTGGCGAGTTAAACCTAATTACCAACAAGGTTTCGCCAAAAGGCGGATTAGGGGAGAGAGAAGCTGCCGCCATGGGAATGAAAGCAAATTTGCTTGCACCGTTCGATTTATCAAAGGCAGAAGTTAAGGTTGCAACCGGATCAAATACAGGTGGAGATTCGTTAACATCAGCACACATGCGTAATTGGATGGAATGTGTAAGAAGCCGAAAAACACCAAATGCACCTGTAGAAGCGGGTTATTCTCACTCTATTGCAAATATTATGACAAATGCTGCTGTTCATACGGGCAACAAAGCCACTTTTGACGAAAAATTGCAAGAGGTAATGGCGGGTGGCAAAATATTTAAATATTAATCAATAACAAAAACATAAATAATTTATAAATTGTAATGCTGAGCCTGTCGACGCACATAAAATAAAATTCAAATGTTAAAAAAATACAGCCTACTAGTCCTCTCCTTAACGTTTCTCTTAACCACAACTTATGCTCAGAAAAAACCCTTGTTCGACGGAAAAACGCTGAATGGGTGGAAAGCGCTTACAGGTAAAGCGCCTTATGAAATAAAAGATGGGATGATTATTGGAACAATGACATCAGGTTCTCCAAATTCGTTTTTGGCTACAACCAAAGAATATGGAGATTTTATCTTAGAACTGGATGTGAAATTGGAAGGCTTGGAGACGAATTCTGGCGTGCAAACCCGTAGTCATTTTAATCCTGAAGGAAATAAGGGTGCTGGGCAAGTTTATGGGCGACAGGTAGAGATTGATCCAACGCCTAGAGCATGGTCTGGAGGGGTTTATGACGAAGCTAGACGACTTTGGTTGTATCCTGTAGAACTTAATCCTACCGCAAAAACAGCATATAAGCCAGAAGCATTTAATCACTATAAAATAGAATGTATAGGCAACGGAATTAAAACCTGGGTAAATGGAATTCCAGTATCCTATGTAATCGATACTTTAGATAAAACAGGCTTTATTGCGTTGCAAGTTCATAGTATCAGCAAAAAGGAATTGGAGGGCAAAAAAGTTTATTTTAAAAATATTCTTATTCAAACCGAAAATTTGAAGCCCCAAGCCTTTCCGAAATCGAATTATGTGGTTAATTTAACACCAAATGCATTATCAAACCAAGAAAAAGCAAACGGCTATAAACTGCTTTTCGATGGAAAAACCAATACTGGATGGGTTGGCGCAAAAACAGGTGCATTTCCTTCTAAAGGATGGGACATTTCGAATGGATTAATCAGCGTTTTACCAGCTGATGGGGCTGAATCTACTAATGGAGGAGATATTGTAACCAAAGAACAATTCTCTGCCTTCGATTTATCGTTTGAGTTTAAATTAACTGAAGGTGCAAATAGTGGAGTTAAATATTTTGTAACCTTGGCAGAAAAGACCTCTGGGTCTGCTATCGGATTAGAGTATCAGATTTTAGACGATGGAAAACATCCCGATGCAAAACTTGGACGCGACGGAAATAGAACATTAGCATCCTTATATGATTTAATTAAAGCCGATAAAAAATTAGGGAGTCCACGCCCAATAGGTACTTGGAATAGAGGAAGAGTAATTGTCTATCCAAATAACAAAGTAGAACATTATCTAAATGGCATTAAAGTGTTGGAATACACAAGAGGTAGCGAAGAATACAAGAAATTGGTTGCCATTAGTAAATACAAAGATTGGCCAAACTTTGGCGAAGCTCCTAAAGGCAGGATCTTGCTTCAAGACCATGGAAATAACGTGAGTTTTAGAACCATAAAAATCAAAACCTTATAATGCATCGCCGTTCTTTTGTTAAAAAATCTGCTTTATTAAGTTCAAGTTTATTATTTGCTAATCAGTTGCATGCAAGTTTAGCTTTAGCGCCTATAAATATTGCCATGATTGGTTGTGGCGATAGAGGAAAAGGGGTACTTTCTGTAATTAAAAAAATGAGTGATAAGTTTAACATTGTGGCCTATTGTGATGTGTTAGATTTTAGATTAGAAGAAACAAAAAGATACGTCGTTCCTTCGTCGAAAGCGGTTAGGGATTATAGAAAAGTTCTCGATGATAAAAGTATTTCAGCGGTTTTCATTGCCACACCGCTAAGCGAACATTTTAAGATTGCAGCCGATGCCATTCGTGCCGGTAAGCATGTGTATGTAGAAAAAACAATGACCTATACTACTGCACAAGCCTTAGAATTAAGAAAATTAGTCGCAGCTTATCCAAAGCAGGCTTTTCAGGTTGGTTATCAATACCGCTACTCGCCTTTATACTTTAAGGTGAAAGACATGATTAAAACAGGCTATTTGGGTAAAGTGTCACAAATCGATTGCCGATGGGACCGTAATGGAAATTGGCGTAGACCTGTGCCCGATCCGAGTTTAGAAAGGCAAATCAACTGGCGGATGTATAAAGAATATTCTGGCGGACTAGCGGCCGAACTTTTGTCGCATCAAATCGATTTTATTAATTGGGCTTTCGAAACACAACCTGATGAGATTACGGGTACTGGTGGAATCGATATTTTTAAAGACGGGAGAGAAACTTACGATAATATTCAAGCCACCTTGCGCTACAACGAGGCAGGTATGATCGGTAATTTCGGGGCAACATGCGGTAATGCGCACGATGGTTATTTGTTTAAAATTAAAGGCACTAAAGGTGCGGTTTCATTATACCCCGATACTGGTATTTTTTATCCTGAAAGTGAAACGAAAAAAGAACTTGGAATTGTAGATGGTGTAACAAGTGCTACAAAAATTGTGATCAATAAAGATGGGGGGATCCCAATTTTAGATAAACCTACAAAAGACGGCACCATATACGCCTTAGAGGAGTTTTATGCTGCGATTGTAGAAAATAAAATGCCCGTTTCGAACATTAAAACCGGAACACAAGCTGCCATTTGTGTAGCGATGTGCAATGAGGCGATCTATTCTGGAAAAACGCAGTTCTGGAAAAAAGAGTATTTTTAGATTGGTTTTTAGCTTTGGGCCCTGACTAATTTTCTATCTACAAATTCACAAATCCTGATAAAAGGGCAATTCCTCCACAAAAACAAAAGCCCCTACGCCATGATCGATCTTGGCAAAATAATGTTCCAACCCATTCGTAACGGCTAACCACCTGGCTTTATAAACCGAATTGTACCGGGCTGCTTGATCAAATGTAGCCTGTGTAATCGCTACAGATGGCGCTTTACATTCAATTACCATTATTTTTTCGCCCAAATTATTATAAACCAAAATATCACTCCGTTTTCTGGTCTGATTTAAATTCAATCCGCCCTCAATTTGAAGCAAAGTTGAAGGAAATCCCCTTTCATTAATCAAATACCGTAAAAAATGCTGCCTAACCCATTCCTCAGACGTTAAAACCAAATGCTTTTTCCGAATCTCATCGAAAATGTAGTATAAATCTCCTCTTTGAGTAATTTTAAAAGGATGAGTTGGAAGGTTTAAGGGAGTGGGGCTGAACATTGTTTGGGTATAACTAATGAGTGTTGCGTATTGAGATTGGAGCTGCAATTTAACCAAAAAGATGCTCCCCACAAAACTATGCCTCGATACTAAATAAAACTATGTCTCAATACGCAATACTCGTATCTCAATACTAAATAAAATCGTAATTTTACAAGCAATGAGCGCGGTAGAAATAATCAGAGATTTAAAGGCAAGAAAATTTAAGCCCCTTTATTTATTACAAGGCGAAGAACCTTATTACATCGACCAAGTTGTTGAGTATATGGAGCATCATGTATTAAGTGATGGTGAAAAAGGATTTAATCAAACCGTTTTGTATGGTAAAGATACCGACATGGCTACCATTTTAAATGCAGCTAAACGTTACCCAATGATGGCCGAATTTCAGCTCATTATTGTAAAAGAAGCGCAAGATTTAAAATGGGCCAAAGAAACCGAAGGGAGTGGAAAAGAAACAGAAGTTGTACTGAATTACTTCGAGAAACCTTTGCCTAGCACTATATTAGTTTTAGCATATAAGTATGCAAATTTCGATAAACGAAAAAAAATTTATAAGGCTATTTCTAAGAATGGCATCATTTTTCAATCTGATCCTGTACGCGATTATAAATTAATGCCTTGGATCGAAGAACATATCAAAGAAAAGGGCT
This sequence comes from Pedobacter anseongensis, assembly GCF_037482965.1. Lineage (NCBI taxonomy): Bacteria > Pseudomonadati > Bacteroidota > Sphingobacteriia > Sphingobacteriales > Sphingobacteriaceae > Pedobacter > Pedobacter anseongensis. The sequence goes on from NZ_JBBHKB010000005.1 coordinate 65,802, forward strand.
ATAAAATTGCTCCTCAAGCTGCGGCTTTAATGGCCGAATATTTAGGTACAGATTTATCAAAAATTGCAAATGAAGTAGAAAAACTTTGCTTAAATATTAATAAAGAAACCACCATTCAAACCGACCATATCCAAAAAAACATTGGTATAAGTAAAGAATATAATGTTTTCGAATTGCAAAAAGCCTTAGCAACAAGAAATGTCTTCAAATGCAATCAAATCATCAACTATTTTGCCGACAACCCAAAAGCAAACCCAATGGTGATGATTATGGCAAATTTAATTGGGTATTTTACCAAAATATTGAAGTATCATTACTTGCCCAATAAGAACGATGCAGCCAAAGAGTTAGGTGTAAGCCCTTACTTTATAAAGGATTATGAAAATGCTGCCCGCACTTTTAGTCACGCCAAAACATTCGATATCATTAGCTTACTCCGAGAATATGATTTAAAAAGCAAAGGTCTCGATAGCAGTGGAAATACAAGCGACGGTGAATTGCTGAAGGAACTCCTTTTTAAAATGATTCATTAATTAGCCCATCTACCAACTAGCTAATTTGTAAATCGTCAATATATTTGATATGTCAATTATTTTTTGAGTGTAACTATAAAGTTATATCTGAATGTAAACTTATAGTGCATTGTCTTCTATATTTGCTTATCCATTAACTTATTATAACGAATGAAAACAAAATTACTAACCATTTTATTGGCAGTTGGTACTATTGCCATTGCTAGTGCTCAGAATAGACCAGGTGGGGCAGGAGGCGCGGTTCAAGATTCATCGCGTAGAGCTGGCGTGTTGCCGAGCTCAAGGGCACAACCTAAACCGTATGCTAGTGTAATTACCGATAAGGCACTTACCCGTAAAGGGATGATTACCACGCACAAATTAGACGACAAGTTCTTTTTTGAAATTGCAGATACTACCTTGGGTAGAGACATTTTGGTAGTTAGCCGAATCTCTAAATCGGGTGCTGAAGTAAGAGACGCTCAAGGTTATGCAGGTGATCAGATAGGGAGCACGGTTATCCGCTTCGAAAAAGGCCCAAATAATCGTATTTTTCTACGTAAAGTGAGTTTTAGCACCTACAGTCCAGATAGTACAGCCTCGATGTATCAATCGCTAAAAAATTCAAGTATCCAAGCTATTGCAGCTGCATTTAACATTGCTGCTTATACGCCAGATAAAAATGGAAGTGTAATTGATATGACCGATTATATTAACAGCGATAACGATATTTTCTATTTCAGCTCTCCTGCATCTAAAACTCGTTTCAGACTGGGCAATCAGTTAGCAGATAGGAGTTACATCATAAATGTCCGCAGTTTCCCGACAAATGTTGAGATTACAGCCGTTAAAACGTATGCAAAAACAGCTGCAACGACTGGTGGGGGTGGTGGTTTTGGTGGAGGCGCTGCTTCAGGTTCTTCAACTATCGAGTTAAATGCTTCTTTGGTAATTTTACCTAAAGTGCCAATGAAAGCACGTTATTTCGATCCAAGGGTTGGTTATTTTGCAGTAGGCTACACCGATTTCGACCTCAATCCTCAAGGTGTAAAAGAAATTGAACTGGTTAAAAGATGGAGATTAGAGCCAAAGGCTGAAGACATGGCAAAATATAAACGTGGAGAATTAGTTGAGCCTAAAAAACCAATTGTTTTCTATATCGACCCAGCTACACCTAAAAAATGGGTTCCCTATCTAATTGCTGGTGTTAACGATTGGGCTAAAGCTTTCGAAAAAGCAGGATTTAAGAATGCGGTAATGGGCAAAATGGCTCCTACATTTGCACAAGATTCTACCTGGAGTATCGATGATGCACGCAACTCTGCAATCGTTTATAAACCATCAGAAATTGCAAATGCAAGTGGACCAAGTATCTCAGATCCAAGGAGCGGTGAGATTATGGAAAGTCACGTAAACTGGTTCCATAACGTTCAAAAATTGGTGCACGATTGGTACATGATCCAAACAGCAGCAGTTGATCCGAGATCTCGTAAAATGACGTTCAGTGATGAATTAATGGGCGATCTAATCCGTTTTGTATCATCACACGAAGTTGGACATACGTTAGGCCTTCGTCACAACTATGGTTCAAGTTCGACCGTACCTACCGAGCTATTACGAAATAAAAAATGGGTTGAAGCAAATGGTCACACCCCTTCGATCATGGATTATGCACGTTTTAACTACGTAGCACAACCAGAAGATAATATCACTTCTAAGGGACTATACCCTCGTATTGGCGATTATGATAATTGGGCAATAGAATGGGGATATAAATACTTCCCTGATAGCAAAACTGTAGCTTCTGATATGGCTATTTTAGATAAAATGACTACCGAGTCGGCTAAAAATAGACGTTTATGGTTCGGTACTGAAACAAATCCAGACGATCCACACTCACAAAATGAAGATTTGAGTGATAACGCAATGAAAGCAAGTGATTACGGGATTAAAAACCTTAAGGTAATCTTGGCTGGCTTGCCTGAGTGGACAAAAGTAAAAGGCGAAGGATATGAAAACTTAACGAACATGTACGGTCAATTAACTACCCAATTTGGTCGTTACATGGGTCATGTTGCTAAAAACATTGGTGGTATTTACGAAAATCCAAAAACAGTAGATCAAGCTGGCCCTGTTTACGAACGTACACCTGCAGCTACGCAAAGAGAAGCAATGGAATTCTTGAACAGAAACTTGTTTACCACGCCGAAATGGTTGTTAAATCAGCCTATTTTAGATAATATTGAAGGAAATCCTTTAGAAATTATCTCGAGGTTGCAAGCTCCTACCTTAGCTCGTTTAACCAGCAATAGCACATTAAGTAAATTGGTTGCAGCCGAAGCAATTGATGGCCCAACAGCATACAAAATCTCTGATTTATTTACAGATTTAAATGGTGCAATTTTCACCGAATTAAAATCGAATGCTGCTATTGATGTGTATCGTCGTAACTTACAAAAAGCGTATATTGAAAAATTAATTGCTATCGCTAAACCTGCTCCAACTCCCACAGTTGTTGGCGCAATCCCAGGTGGTGGCGGTGGCCGAGGTGGTGTTCCATCTGGATTAACTGCTGCACAAAGTGACGTGCTTTCGGTAGTAAAAGGACAATTACGTGAACTGCAAAGCGCAATCAAGGCGGCTAGTCCAACTGATTCGTTAAGCAAATATCACTTAGCTGATCTGAACGACCGTATCGAAACTGCTTTGTCTAAAGACTAAGTAAAAAGCTAAAAAGTACCCTAAAGCCTCGGATATTTTTCTGGGGCTTTTTTTATTAGCTAAGGTGCCTATTCAGAAATTAACTAATCCGCACATTCGCTAATTCACAAATTAACCATATCTTTGCGCAAAATCTAAAAACATGGCATTACAATGTGGTATAGTTGGCTTACCTAATGTTGGTAAATCTACCTTATTTAACTGTTTATCGAACGCAAAAGCGCAAGCTGCAAATTTTCCATTCTGTACTATAGAACCTAATGTTGGTGTAATTACGGTACCAGATGATCGCTTAACTAAATTAGCCGATTTGGTAAAGCCAAATAAAGTTCAGCCAAACACCATCGAAATTGTAGACATTGCTGGTTTAGTAAAAGGTGCATCGAAAGGAGAGGGCTTAGGCAACCAATTTTTAGGAAATATTAGAGCAACCAATGCAATTATCCACGTTTTACGTTGTTTCGACGATGGAAATGTAATCCATGTAGACGGTTCGGTAGACCCCATCCGCGATAAGGAGATTATTGATACCGAATTGCAATTGAAAGATTTAGATACGGTTGATAAAAGAATTCAAAAAGTAGAGAAATTAGCAAAAACCGATAAAGAAGCAAAGAGGACTTTCGAAATTTTGAGTGTGGTAAAAGCACATTTAGAAAGTGGTAAATCAGTTCGCTCGGCTGCTTTAGAGGCTGAGGATTTTGATTTTATTGAAGGTTTAGGGCTGCTAACGCAAAAACCAGTAATGTACGTGTGTAATGTAGACGAAAATTCTGTATTAACAGGAAATGCTTATACGGCGAAAGTACAAGATGCAGTTAAAGACGAAAACGCCGAAGTATTAATTATTTCTGCTAAAATCGAATCTGAAATCGCAGAGCTCGATTCATATGAAGAAAGACAAGAATTTTTAGCCGATTTAGGGTTAACTGAATCTGGTGTAAATAAATTAATCAGGGCAGCTTATCGATTACTAGATTTATATACCTACTTTACTGCAGGGGTGCAAGAAGTAAGAGCATGGACCATTACCAAAGGATTTACGGCACCACAAGCAGCAGGGGTAATCCACACCGACTTCGAAAAAGGCTTTATCCGTGCGGAAGTAATTAAATATAACGATTTTATAACCCTAGGATCAGAACTTGCCTGTAAAGATGCAGGGAAACTAGGCGTAGAGGGTAAAGCCTATGTTGTAGAAGATGGTGATATTATGCATTTTAGGTTTAACGTTTAATGAATTTTTAATCAATCTTCTTCCCTTTCATTGCCTGCCCAACGGCCATATCCATTAAACGCTCTGCAAATGGACGTGTAAATTCGTTCAATTCATCTGCTTTTTTAAGGATACGGTCTTTGTCTCCACTGTCTAACGCATCTTTAAGTTCTGCGATTATTACAATGGTTAAGGTTAATTCTTGCTCGTTTAAGATGTTTCCATTTTTCTTGATGAAACGTTCTGCAGTATAGACCAATTGCTCGCCCTCACTTTTCGCTTCAATAAGCATACGCTGTTCTACATCACTTTTGGCATTTTCAATGCTGTCGATGAGCATTTGTTCGACTTTATCGTCGCTCAAGCCATAACTTGGTACAATGTCTATCTCTTGTTTAACGCCCGAGCGGAGTTCGATGGCCTGAACCGTTAAAATGCCATCCGCATTAAGCAAAAAATTAATATCAACTTTAGGCAAGCCGGCAGGCATAGCCGGAATGCCTTTTAAATCAAATTCGGCCAATTTTCTGTTTTCCTTTACTAAATCGCGCTCGCCTTGATAAACAGAAATTTTCATATTTACCTGTCCATCGAGAGAAGTCGTGTATTGTCGACCAGCCTTCGTAGGTACTTTGCTATTCCGAGCGATAATAACATCCATTAACCCCCCCATCGTTTCGATTCCCAGCGAAAGGGGAGTAACATCTAATAATAAAATATCTGATCGGTTACCGGCTAATATATCAGCCTGGATGGCTGCCCCAAGCGCCACTACCTCATCAGGATTAATTTGATCGTGTGGCTGTCTGTTAAAAAATGCACTCACCTCCTGCTTTACATAAGGCGTGCGTGTAGATCCACCAACCAAAACCACTTCATCAATAGCATCAATTGATAAATTTGCATCTGCCAAGGCTTGCTTACAACAGGTTATGGTTTCCGCAACCTTATCAGCAATTAACTCCTCAAATGTTTGTTTAGCCAACGTACACCAAATCTCGCCAACTTGCTCGTTATATAAATTCTGGGTTGATAACGCTTTTTTTGCCAATTCTGCCTGTAAACGTAAAGTTTGCATTAAAATAGTGTCTGCGGAAACCTTCTTAAGATCTAGTTTATTCTTTTCTATCCAATAATTTAAAATGGCACGGTCAAAATCATCACCACCTAAAAAGGTATTTCCATTGGTTGATAACACTTCGAAAATGCCATTCTGAATTTGAAGAATCGACACATCGAACGTACCTCCGCCTAAATCGTATACGGCAATTGTTTTTTGTTGCGTTGGGTCTAATCCTAATCCATAGGCTAAACTTGCTGCGGTAGGTTCGTTTACAATGCGCAATACATCTAGTCCAGCGAACTTTCCTGCATCGCGAGTAGCTTGTCGTTGACTATCGTTAAAATAAGCCGGAACGGTGATAACTGCTCTATTAACCGGGGTTTTTAAGGCATGTTCTGCTCTAGCTTTTAATTCTTTTAAAATTTCAGCAGAAAGCTCTATCGGTGTGTAAAATTTATCCCCAGCCTTAATTTTAACCAACGAATCGCTATCGTCGTCTATTATTTTATAACTAAAAATGGCTGCATGGCTAGCCACGTCTTTATACGAACGGCCTAATAAACGTTTTACCGAAAATATGGTGTTTGTAGGGTCTGTAGTTAAAAACACTTTCGCTTCGTTTCCCACCTCAGCTTCACCCTGTGCGTTAAAATGAACTACTGAAGGAACCAATACGCCTTTCCCAGTATCGTTTATTACCTGTGGATTTTTATCGGGATTGATAAAAGCGACTAAACTGTTGGTCGTCCCTAAATCGATGCCAACAATAATTTCTTCTTTCTGAAAAGAACCCGTAGCGAGGTTAATGGATATTTTTGCCATAAGACTGCAAATTTACGGATTTCTTAGTTAATAGAGAGTCATTATTGCCACCCTCCTCCAAGCGCTCTGTATAAACCTACACTTGCTGTTAACTGAGCTGTTTTCAGACTAGTTAGATCTAATTCGCCTTGCAATAGGTTCCCTTGTGCTGTAATTACCTCTAAATAATTAGCCATACCACTCTTGAAAAGCAAATCAGAATTTTTAACTGCAAGTTGTAGGGTTTTAACTCTTTGTTGGGCAATACTGTATTCATTTTTTAAGTTTACCAATTTTGCTTGTTCATTAGAAACCTCAACAACTGCTGCAATTACAACTTGCCTGAATCGTAAAACTGATTGCTCTCGTTCTATTTTGGCTAGTTCAAACTGCGTTTTTAAGGCTCCACGCTGAAAAATTGGCTGAGTAATGCCACCTCCAACAACTCCAAATAGCGATGCTGGGATGTTAAGCCAACTGCTCGCTTTAAAAGCATTTAAACCACCACTTGCCGAAATAATTAAGCTGGGATATAATCTTGCATTTGCAATACCCACCTTAGCATTGGCGATGGTTAAACCAAGTTCAACATCTTTAACATCGGGTCTGATGCTTAGCATGGCGGCTGGGACACCTGTGGCTAGTTGCTCTGGAATAGTTAATTGTTCGAATGTAATAGACCGTTCTATGGCAGTAGGAAATGTACCTGTTAATGCGCTTATTGCATTTTCTTGGATCGTTATTTCTTGATTAAGTTGTGGAATGAATTGAGTTGCTTTTAGTAATTGTGCCTCTGCTTGTTGGATGGCCAAAGAAGTAACCTGACCTGCATCGAACTGCATTTTAATCATTTCTAGCGTGTTTTTAGTTAACGCCACATTTTTTTGAGCCACCTGAAGCTGTGCATCGAGCATTAACAGTCTGTAAAAACCACTGGCAAGTGCGCTTACAATATGCGTTTGAACAGCTTTTTTAGCCTCTGCAGATTGAAGATAACCTGCATAAGCAACATCTTTTTGTCGGCTTATTTTACCCCAAATATCTGCTTCCCAGCTCAAAGCTAGATTCGTGTTAAAATCTTCGATATGTTTCGTTTGCAAGAACTGGGATGCACTTAATCCATTCAAACTATTATCAGAAGGGCGATTGGAAGTTGCAGTAACTTGTAAAGTTAGTTCGGGTAAATTACCCAGTTTCGACCTTTTCAAAATTAATGATGAGGCATCGATATTTTTTAGGGCAATTTGTATGTCGAGATTTCTTACTAAAGCACTATCAATTAAATTGTGAAGCGCAGTGGTGCCAAAAAATTCATTTACAGGTAATTTACCTATGCTAGAGCTATCCCCATCTAGAATATTTCTAAATTGTTTGGGAATGTCTTTTGTTGGCGGTAAGATGTTTTTTGTAAGGCTGCAACTGCTTAAAATGAGCAGCAGGAAAGCCAAGGAATAATTTATATGTGTTTTCATCTGTTTATAATTTTGTTTTTAGCTGTCAGATGTTCCTTACCATGATTAAATAATCATACCCCTGTGTGTTTAATGATTCTTTAATCATGGTCGGTTCATGTTTTAAAATTTTATTAGCCACAGATTCGCAGATTTAAATTTAATACGGTTAAAATCTGCGCATCTGCGGAAAACCATTTGATACTTAATTAAACCATTTTCGCAACAATGCGGCAATAAATGGTGCAAACTCATTTTGGTTAGTGTTCATGATGTTCAATATTTTGCTCGGCGTGCAGAGCCGCTAGTGGCGCGCCTGTGATTTTCTCCTGTAAGAATTGGAAGATGATAAAGAGTACAGGAATAATAAATACGCCCAACACCACGCCAAAGATCATTCCTCCAGCCGCTGCAATACTGATAGAATGGTTTCCTAAAGCTGAAGGACCAACTGCTCTCATCATAGGGATCATACCTACAATAAATGCTAAGGAAGTCATAATAATTGGGCGTAACCTTAATTTTGCTGCTTCTAACGAGGCTGATAGGAGGGATTTACCTGCTCTTCGTCGCTGGATGGCAAACTCAACAATTAAAATTGCATTTTTAGCCAACAGACCTATAAGCATAACCAATGCAACCTGTACATATATATTATTTGATATTCCAGTTAAACCAATTGCCGCAAATACACCAAATATTCCAGTTGGGATTGATAAAATAACCGCCCAAGGCAAGATATAACTTTCATATTGCGCTGATAATAAGAAGTAAACGAACAATAAGCAAAGAATAAAGATAATGGCCGATTGTCCGCCAGAAGAAAGCTCTTCTTTCGTCATACCCGAGAATTCATAGCCATATCCACCAGGTAAGTGTTTAGCGGCCACTTCTTCTACTGCCCTAATGGCATCGCCAGAGCTAAATCCGGGTTTTTCCATCGCATTAAGGCCGATAGAATTAAACAAGTTATAGCGCGATGCCGTTTCAGGCCCATATACACGCACTAACTTCACTAAGGTGTTAATCGGTACCATTTCACCATTTTTGTTTTTTACAAATACCCCATCCATAGCTGCTGAGTTTGCACGATCATCTTTATCGGCCTGAACCACAACTCTGTAATATTTACCAAAACGATTAAAATCGGATGCTTGTGCGCTACCAAAATAGGCTTGCATGGTTTGAAGAATATCTTTCACACTGACACCTAATTGGGCAGCTTTAACTTCATCTAATTTCATTTCCAGTTGAGGATAATCTGATTTAAATGAGCTAAAAGCAAATTCGATTTCTGGTCTTTTCATAAGTTCTGCAATAAAATTATTAGAAACAGCACTGAACTTATCTAAGGAGCCTCCTGTTTTATCTTGTAAAACCATATCCAGTCCGTCGATATTGCTGAAACCTGGCACAGTAGGGAAGGTGAACACGAAGAAATTAGCACCTTTAATAGCAGCCAACTTGCCTCTTACCTCGTTCATAATTCCGTCGATGTCTTTTATTTTCCCTCTTTGATCTGTTAATTTTAAAAGCACGAATAATACACCAGACGAAGGGCTAGACGATTGGGTTAGCATATTAAAACCTGAAAGCCCCATCAAGGTTTGCTTCGATTCTATGGTGCCTAGCAAACTTTCTGCTTGCTTAATTACGGTTGTGGTGCGATCTAATGATGCACCTGCTGGCATTGCGAGCGAAATAGCTATGAAGCCTTGATCTTCTGATGGAATAAAGCCTGATGGAGTACGTTTAATCATCACACCTGTTGCAATAATTACTGCCACTAAACCCACCAAAGTAGCCCAACGAAAACGGACTAAAAATTTTAAAGCAGAGGTATATTGATTAGTTATTTTCTCAAAGCCTGAGTTAAATCCAGCAAAAAATTTTTGCTTAAACGTTTTCTTTTCCGCACCTGCGTGAGGAATTTCCTTTAAAAATAAGGCGGCTAGAGCTGGACTTAATGTTAATGCATTTGCTGCTGAAATTACAATTGCAATGGCTAAAGTAAAAGCGAATTGTCTGTAGAATAATCCAGTAGATCCTTCCATAAAGCCAACGGGCAAGAAAACGGCCGACATAACCAAGGTAATTGAAATAATTGCCCCAGTAATTTCACTCATCGCCGCTGCAGTGGCCACTTTTGGCACCAAATGGCGATGTTCCATTTTTGCATGCACGGCCTCAACCACCACAATGGCATCATCTACCACAATACCAATAGCTAAAACCAATGCGAAAAGGGTTAATAGGTTGATAGAAAAACCAAAAATCCACATAAAGAAAAAGGTGCCTACAATGGCTACAGGTACTGCAATGGCCGGAATTAAGGTAGAACGGAAGTCCTGCAAGAAAATAAATACCACAATGAATACCAGTATAAACGCCTCGATTAAGGTATGGATAACTTGGCTAATAGATTGATCTAATGAGTTTTTAGTGTTGTATAGAATTAAATGCTTTACACCTTTTGGGAAATTTTTGGCCGATTTTTCCATCAATTTCGCAATAGCGATTTGGATTTCGTTAGAATTAGAACCTGCCAGCTGAACTACACCTATATTTACCCCAGGTTTCCCATTTACACGGGTAAAGTTGGTGTATGAGTAGGCTCCAAATTCAATTCTAGCTAAATCTTTCAATCTTAAAACCGAACCATCAGGATTTGCTTTGATCACCATTTCTCCATATTGCTCGGGTTTATTTAATTTTCCTTTATAGGTAATTACGTATTCGAAAGATTCTTTGCTGCTTTCTCCAAATTTGCCTGGTGCGGCCTCTAAATTCTTATCTTGAATAACAGCCATCACTTCTTTTGGCGTAAGGCCATGGGTAGCCATTTTCGAAGGATTTAACCAAACCCTCATCGAATAATCTTTGTTGCCACCAAAAATGCTGGCTGAACCAACGCCTGGAATTCTTTTAATATCAGGAATGATATTTATTTGGGCATAATTGGCTAGGAAAGTTTGGTCGTAGTTTTTTTCATCGTCAGTGAAGAGATCGACCACCATGATCAAGCTATTCTGCTGTTTAGCAGTAGTAATGCCCGCTTGTACCACTTCGGTGGGGAGTTGACTAGTGGCTTGCGAAACGCGATTTTGAACATTTACAGCTGCTTGATCGGGGTTGGTGCCTAGTTTAAAGTAAACTGAAATCATCAAAGAACCATCATTGCTTGCCGTAGAACTCATGTAGCTCATGTTTTCTACGCCATTAATAGCTTCTTCTAACGATGGTGCAACCGAACGCAATACCGTTTCGGCGTTAGCACCTGGATAAAATGCAATTACTTGAACAGCAGGTGGTGCAATATCTGGAAACTGTTGTAGGGGGAGTTTAATTAATCCTAAAACACCTAGGATAACTAAAAGGATAGAAATAACCGTTGCGAGTACCGGTCTATTTAGAAATATTTTGAACATTTTAAATTAGTTAGGTGAGGCGTTAAATGCTGTTACTGTTTTTGCTTTTTCAGGTTGAATAGAATCTCCTTCTTTTAAGCTTTCGAAGCCTTTAGATACAATTTGGTCGCCTGATTTTAAACCGTCTTCTACAAGATAATTTGTGCCGCTTGTACCTAAAACTTTAATGGGTAGTTTACTTATTTTGTTATCTTTATTTACTGCAAATACAAAGACCTTATCTTGGATTTCAATGGTCGATGATTGTGGAACTAACAGAATATTGTTGTGTTCTAGACTTAAGCGGATTTTGCCCGTATTACCCGATCTTAATAGACCTTCTGTATTTGCAAAACTCGCTCTTAACGTAATTGCTCCAGTTGTTTTGTTAAACTGTCCATCAATCATATCAATTTTACCTTTAGCAGGATAAATGGATTGATCGGCCAATACCAAAGTTACTTGAGGTAAGTGTTTAATGCGATCAGCAACAGATTTACCTTCGTATTTGGTATTAAAGTTGATGAAATCTGTTTCGGCTAGTGAAAAATACACATGTACTTCATGAACATCAGAAAGACCAGTTAGGGCCTCAGAGTCTGCTTGACTTACTAAGCTGCCTTGTTTTTTTGGCAGTCGGCCGATGTAACCACTTATTGGCGCTTTGATCTGTGTATAATTTAAGTTTATTTGAGCGCTGTTTACGCTCGATTTTGCTTGCTCTACATTTGCTAATGCAATTTGATAGGCGGTTTTTGCGGTTTGCAATTGAAAGGATGATACAACTTTTGCCTGTACCAACGGAGTTAATTTATCGATTTCCAATTGGGCATTCAAGACCGCCGCTTTTGCTGCATTTAGTGCCGCAATTGCATTATTTAACTGTGCTCTAAAAGGAAGTTCAGAAATTTTAAACAGCAATTGGCCTTTGTTTACCAATTGCCCTTCGTTTACGTAGATTTTATCTATTGTGCCCGAAATCTGTGGTCTAATCTCTAAGTCTGTAGCCCCTTGTATAGCTGCAGGATAGTCTACATACGTTTGTTGAGAGCTTTCGCTAACCGTTATTACAGGTAAGGTTAATATCGGTGCCGACATTTGCATTGGCTTACTTGTACAGCTTGCTAGGAATAAAGCAATGGTGATGAATAATAAAATTATCCATTCGTTAAATAATTTAACATTGTTAGATAATGACGTGTGTGTGGAGATATGATTCATAATAATTGTGTTTTATAATTTGTATTTTACGTTAATAAATTATTTAACAGCGTTAAGTTATAGGCGAATTTTTTTTAGAAAAATAATTGATTTCTAACTCTTATAATCTATTTAACACCGTTAGGTTTTTGGGTAAAAATTTTTTAGTCGTTTATCGTTTTAATAATTGCCTTAATTGCACTTCTCAAAATTTGCTGATTAATTTCATCATTAGCTCCTTTTTGAACAAGATTGATAGATACCAATCCGTGTATTAATGACCAAAAAGTATAATATTTTAAACAAGAGGTATCTTCTGCAATCGGTAGGGTAAGTAATTTTTCAATGGCATCATAAAACAAATCAGTCGTATATTCTGCTTCGGGCATTTTAGTATAGAGTTCGCAACAATTTACTTGCACACCATACATTAATTGATAAAACTCTTTTTCTTCAAATGCGAAATCCCAATAGGCAAGCCACATTGCTTCTAATTGGTCTTCGGCATCTTCTTTACTATCTCTGGCAGCTTTTACTTTAACACCTAAGTGCATATAGCCTTGTCTTGTTAGTTCAAACAAGATCCCTTCTTTGTTCGCAAAGTATTCATAAATAATAGGAGCAGTATACTCAATCACATCCGCAATTTTTCGCATGCTCAAAGCAGACCAACCTTCTTGTTTTACAATCTGTAAAGCAGCAGCTAAGATACTTTTACGAGTATCATCCTTTTGTCGCTGTATTCTTTCTTTACTTCCCATATTAAGGTTTAGTGGTATAAAATAATCTAACACCGTTAAGCAAATGTATAAAGTGTTTTTAATTTACATATCATTTATTTGTCAGATTAGCTGAAAAGTGCTTTTTGAGATGAATTTACGCTTTTCGCGCTCAGACTTTGCGGACTTCCAGACTAGAAACTTCCACACTTGATACTATTTTATTAATTTTGAATATGCTTGGATTAAAATTATTAACCGACCCTCGTTGGGCAAATATTGCTGAATCTAATTTGGAAGAGATTTTAACCGATCATGCTTGGTGCGAGCAAAAAGCAGCGACCAATGCAATTACTTTAATCGCTAATAATTCAGAGCATCACGATTTAGTAGAAGAACTTACGGCTATTGCTATCGAAGAGATGGAACATTTTCAACAAGTGGTTGGCATCATTAAGCGACGTGGATACACACTTGGAAGAGAGCGAAAAGACGATTACGTTGGCCAGTTGGTAAAGTTTAGCAAAAAGGATGGAAGTAGAAACACCGCATTTATCGACCGACTTTTGTTTGCTGCAATGATCGAAGCTCGAAGCTGTGAGCGATTTCGTGTTCTTTCTTTACACATTAAGGATCAAGATCTGGCGAAATTCTATCATGATTTGATGATTTCTGAAGCGGGCCATTATACCACTTTTTTAAATTTTGCACGTAAATATACCATCGATGTGGATATAGATAAACGTTGGAAAGAATGGCTCGACTTCGAAGGAAAATTGATTCAAAGCTTTGGGAATAAAGAAGCCATACATGGTTAAGCACAAATAGACTTGAGACTACCGACTCAAGACTTCCGACTTATGCACGTTCCACAGCCAAATCACTATATTTTGGTAACTTTTAATCCCTTTTTTTTGGTTGTTTAGTTTAAGGAACTTATCAAAAGCAACATTCATGTAGCCCGACATCTCACTGTTATATTTTTGCCAAAACTCACTTTCTGCTTTAAAATTAGCTAAAACACCAGGCGTTATTTTCTTATATAGAGCTTCATAGTCTTCGGGCGATTTTATTCGGACTTCCAACAAAAGATAACGTAACATATTATAATTCGCCGAGTATTGGAAGTTTACATCATCACTATTTACTGCAGTTAAATAACCCACCAAATTAGCTTCATCTTCTCTTGCAACCCCCAACTGATGTGAAATTTCGTGGCAGGCTACAAATGGTAAAACCCACGAAGGTAAAAGCATATTTAAGTTTGCTTCACCAGTTAAAGGATTGTAATACCCCTCGATACCTATTGTACTCGTTGCCCAACCGCTCAATGAAGGTTTAAAAGAGGGTACGTGGTAGGTAAAAAAGGATTGCTTTTGCTGCATCTTGCGATACGCTAAAACAGATTTATCTTTAATTTCTTTTAAGGTATAGGTTTGTTTAGGATTGATCTTTGGTTGAAGTCCATTTAATCTATCGATAAAAAAATTGCTTAATGAGATCAATTCTTTAACGCTGTATTTGTTGTCATGGATTGATAATTGACTGCTAATGCTCGGTCTTGAATAATTTAATCCCCAGAGTAATTTAAAACTAATATAAAGAACGAATAAAATATTTAATGTCTTAAGCGGTATGATAAATCGATCATTTTTAGTTAAAGATTTTCTGTTCTTAAACAACAAAAAAAATTGGATAAAGGCAAAAATGAGGAGACAGAAATATAGCATATCGCCTAAGGCAAACGGGAAGATAGACGAAAACCATCTTAAACAAATTGAAATTACAGGATAAATTCCTGTAGAATAATAATTAAATACTAAAGTGGGGCTTAAGCCAAAGAGAAAAATTAATAACGAAATTGAAAATAAGATAGTTGAAGTTAGGAGAAGCTTGCGAGGGTAAGGCATTTTATTTCTAATGGCCATTTAAGATATTTGATTTACCGATTAAAATTTAATCTCTTCCCAATCTCATTCGTAGTAAACTTTCCATTTTGGTAAGCTAAATTTCCTGAAACGAAAGTGTGTGTAACACTTGCCCTAAAGGTTTCACCATCAAAAGGAGACCACCCACACTTATAAAATACATTGAGTGGAGTAACCTTAAACGGATCATTCAAATTTACCAACACTAAATCGGCCCAATACCCCTCTCTTATATAACCGCGTTTATCAATATCAAAACAAATGGCCAAATTATGCGCTGTTTTTTCAACAATTCGCTCTAAAGGAATCTTTCCTTGAAGATGCATCTCCAATAAGGCAGGCAAAGCATGTTGAACTAGCGGTCCACCAGAAGGCGCTTGAGCATACTTCTGCTGTTTTTCTGCAAGTGTATGCGGTGCATGATCGGTTGCAATTACATCGATATTATTCGCCAATACCCCTTGTAATATGCCAGCCTGATCAGCTGCAGTTTTTACCGCAGGATTCCATTTAATAAAATTACCTTTTTCAGCATAATCCTCATCATTAAACCAAAGATGATGAACACAGGCTTCTGCGGTTATTTTTTTATCTTTTAATGGAGTTAAATTATCAAATAAAGCAATTTCTTTTGCCGTGGAGATATGTAAAATATGCAAGCGGGTTTGGTAACGCTTAGCCAATTCTACTGCTAAAGAAGAAGATTTATAGCACGCTTCGGCACTACGAATTAGCGGATGCATTTCTATAGTTAATTCTTCCCCGTATTTTGCTTTAAAAGCAACTAAATTTTCGCGAATGGTTTGTTCATCTTCGCAATGCGTTGCCACCAATATCGGTGCTTTACTAAAAATATTTTCCAGGGTTTGTTCATTATCAACCAGCATATTCCCGGTAGATGAACCCATAAAAACTTTAATTCCGCAAACATTTTTAGGGTCGGTCTTTAAAACTTCCTCTAAATTATCATTGCTCGCACCCATGTAAAAAGAGTAGTTAGCCAACGAAGTTTGGGCAGCAATTGCATATTTATCGGCCAATAAACCTTGAGTTAACGTATTCGGAACAGTATTTGGCATCTCCATAAAAGAGGTTATTCCTCCGGCTACAGCTGCCATACTCTCGGTAAAAATATCGGCCTTATGCGTTAGACCCGGTTCACGAAAATGCACTTGATCATCAATCATGCCTGGTAAAAGGTAAAGTCCTTCTGCATTAATCTGTTGTGCTTCTAGGGCTGATAAATTATTGCCAATTTTTTCAATGAATCCATTTTTAATTAAAACATCAGCAACAATTTGCTGCCCTTCGTTTACCAATGTGGCGCCTTTTATGAGGTATGTGTTCATAGTTTCAAAGGTAGTTCATTTAGTCTTGAGTCCAAAGTCTTTAGTCGTAAGACCATGAAGACTCCAGACTTAGCACTAACGACTCCAGACTAAAATCGTATCTTTGCGTCTTATGGCAAAATCATTCGAAGAATTTAACCTAAATAGGCAGCTATTAAATGCTGTAGCCGACGCAGGATATACTGTTGCCACGCCTATTCAAGAAAAAGCCATTGCCCCGGTATTATCTGGTCAGGATATTTGTGGAATTGCAGAAACAGGAACAGGAAAAACGGCAGCGTATGTATTGCCAATGTTAATGAAGCTAAAATATGCACAAGGTGATGCTGCAAGAGCCTTGATTTTAGCTCCGACACGAGAATTGGCTATGCAAATTGCCGAGGAAGTGAAACGATTTAGCATCTATACCGATTTACGTTCGGTTGTGATTTTTGGCGGAATTGGTCCGAAGACCCAAAAAGAACAGATAAAAGCTGGAGTTGATATTATTATCGCTACTCCAGGCCGATTTTTAGATATTTATTTAACAGGTGATCTTAATACAAAATATTTACAGTTTTTAGTGCTAGACGAGGCTGATAAAATGATGGATATGGGATTCATTGGGTCTATTCATAGAATTCTTGAAGTTGTGCCTCGCAAACGTCAAAACCTGCTTTTTTCAGCAACCATGAGCAATTTGGTACAGAAAATTGCTGGCGATTTCTTAAAACATCCCACTATAATCGAAGCTTCTGAACAAGCCACACCAGCGCAAACAGTAACTCAGATCTTGTACGAAGTGCCAAACTTTAAAACCAAAATTAACTTACTACAACATTTATTAAAAGATGATGAGGTTTTTAATCGCCTCATTATTTTTTGCAAAACGAAGGCAGTTGCCGACAATATTTTTAGCTTCG
The DNA here is from genome assembly GCF_037482965.1 of Pedobacter anseongensis. Lineage (NCBI taxonomy): Bacteria > Pseudomonadati > Bacteroidota > Sphingobacteriia > Sphingobacteriales > Sphingobacteriaceae > Pedobacter > Pedobacter anseongensis. The sequence goes on from NZ_JBBHKB010000005.1 coordinate 83,071, forward strand.
TAGTGCGTCGTTTTGGTGAAGAAACGGTGAGGGTAATTCATGCAAATAAAGGTCAGAATACCCGTATTAACTCCATAAATAGTTTTAAAGAGGGAAATATTAGAGTGCTCGTTGCCACCGATGTGGCATCGAGAGGGATTGATGTGAGTGAAGTTAGTCATGTAATTAACTTCGATGTGCCCATTATTATCGAAGATTATGTGCATCGGATTGGTCGTACAGGCCGTGCATTTGCTAAGGGCGATGCCATTACTTTTTGTACCGAGGCCGAGAAATATTACATCCGTAAAATAGAAAAATTAATCAGGCAAACCATCCCAGTAGTAGAAATTCCGACAGAAGTTTTTATCGAAGAAACACCTTACAATGAACGTCAATATATTGCCAAGGAAATTGATCTACAAAAACGTAAAGACGACCCAGATTTTAAAGGTGCTTTTCATGAAAAGAAAAATGCTAAAGTGATCGAACAACGAGAAAGGGATAAAGCGAGAGCTACTGCTCACAAGCAAAAAGTATTTAAAAACAAAAAACGTTTTGATAAGAAGAAGTGATGAAGAAGTTAAGAATAACCCCTTTAAATGTTGTGACCTCATTGGGCTTGGTGTTCTTGGCGCTCAGCTTTTTTAGTTACAATTCGGGAGGTTTGCTCATTAAAGTAGGTATGGAGCCATTATATAGAATTATCTTAGGCTGCTTAATTTTAGTTTCTATCGTTACCGATCTAATTTTCAGATTTGTTTTTAAAGATTTAAAAAGAGTTTGGTTTGTAGAACTAAGTTTTATTTCGTTAACCATCATTATTTTTTTATTATTACAAAAGTAAAACGATAAGAATTTAAAAATCATTTGTAAAATCACATCTTTGTATCGCTATTTGGCCAACTTAAATCCATATAATCTAATAATCCTATAGTCCTAGTATGAGGAAAGCAGAAATAAAAATTACCGTCGAACTAGACGATCAAAATATGCCCGAAAATATACTTTGGGAAAGTACAGATGCAGAAAGCAAAGATCAAGTACCCGTAAAATCGATGATATTGGCTCTTTGGGATCATAATTATAAAAATTCAATGCGAATTGATCTTTGGACAAAAGATATGCCGGTAGACGAAATGAAACGTTTTTTTTATGAGACCTTGCAAACGATGGGCGATAGTTTTTTAAAAGCCACAGGCGAAGAAAATATTGTAGAAGACCTTCGTGATTATTGCGCACACTTTGCCGAAAAAATGGGAATTGATACAAGGAAATAGTCCAGAGTCTCGAGTCATTAGTCTTGAGTCAATTCACTTACAACTTACCACTTAAAACTCACACCTCCAAACTCCAAATTATCATGCTCATCGTTAATAAAATAAATGCTTATATCGGTCTCCTATTAACCGTAATTGCAATCACAGTTTGCCCTATGATTAAAGTGCCATTTAAAGGAAATTGGGTGTTATATCAAACCGATCAAAGCTTATTTATAATCAGCTTTGCCATAATTGGGATTGCTGGACTTTGCTTGTTTGTTAGAAAGTTGGGTGCATTTAGATTAATGTCGTTCGTACTTTTTATTTGGAGCTTATTAATGGCAGCTGCGGTATATTTCAAATCAAATCATTATTTTGAATCTAAGTTTTTTGATAAATTATTAGCAAAAACCATTCACTACCAATGGGGGTGGATTGTGCTTTTAGTAGGGGTGTTATTATTGCTAACAAGCGTTAAAAAAGAAAGATTAAAATTTTAATACTTTATGTTGCTTCCTTCTTTTATAGTGGGTTTGCTTTAATTCTTTATTGCCGCTAATGATGCTGATATTGCCATCAACTTCAAAAATGGCCAATTTTACATCCTTATAATGTTCAATGCCATGTTCACGCATGGCTTCCTTTAATTCATCATCGCTAATGCCTAACTGACTTAGTTTTTTAAAATTAAGTTTTCCGCCGTGTATCAGTATTTCGGGATGTTGAGAAATAAGTTCCCTAACCCAACTGCTTTTAAACATTGCTCTTTTAAGTAGATAGTTTAATATAAAAAGTACCGCTGCTGCTGCCAACCCGCCTAGTAAACTAGTGTTATTGCCCACCATTGCATTTTGTACGGCATTGCTGATTAATAAAATTAATACAACATCAATAGTGTTTAACTGAGAAAATTCTTTTTTTCCAGTTAACCGAATAGCAATAAGCATAAATGCATAAACAGCTAAACTTCTAAGTGCAATATCAAGATAAGGGTTCATCGGGTTTCTTGTTTTCTTAATCGGTTAGATGGAGCCTTTGATAATTCATTATGTCGGGTTCATGCTAAAATTTTAACTCTGTCTGGCCTTTTTGAGCCACTTCTCGCTCGTGCTGTAAAAGCCATTTTTTGCGCCATAACTCGCCAGCATAACCCACTAATTTTCCATCGCTCCCAATTACCCGGTGACAAGGAACTACAATTGCCAAATTATTTTTTCCATTTGCTGCAGCGATAGCACGGATAGCCAGAGGTTTATTTGCTGAGAATTTAGCATACGAGACCGTTTCTGCATACGGTATTTTTAATAAATTTCTCCACACTTCTTGCTGGAATTCCGTTCCGCTTTGTTCCATTGGAAATGTAAAATCTTTTAATTTACCCTCAAAATAAGCTTCTAGCTGCCTTGCCGCTAAACGGCTGATGGAATTTTCTTTCAAACCCTCCGTGTTTTTTTCTCCAAACGAAATAACAATTACCACTTCATCAGTAGCAATAATAGTAATATCTCCTATCGGACTTTTTAAAATGCTGCGGAATTTTTTCATGGAAAGGCAATTTACTTCTTTTTTTTGAAAGACGGAAAGTCAGAAAGGCGGGAAGACCCATAGATTAGGCAATCAATCTTGCTCTTCACAGACTTTCGAACTAAAAACTTTCCATCTCTTTGTTTATCTTTGCCGAATGCGCTTAGCAAATCAAGTTCAACAACTCGTAAAAAAAGAAATGCGTTTAGAATGGCGATCAAAATACGCCCTCAATGGCGTTTTATTATACGTGGTTTCTACAGTCTTTGTTTGTTATATGTCTTTCATTTCCATGCCCGAAAAATTAACATGGAACGCCTTGTTTTGGATTATCATGCTGTTTGCATCGATTAATGCAGTGGCCAAAAGTTTTTTGCAAGAAAGTAGGGGCCGACATTTATATATGTATACACTTGTAAGTCCGATTGCCCTGATCATTGCTAAAACTATCTACAATAGTTTATTGATGATAGGTGTAACACTGGTCGCCTTGCTATTTTATTGTTTAGTTTTCGATCCTCCAAAAGACATAGATTTTTTAATGTATTTCTTGGCTGTTATTTTAGGAAGCTTAAGTTTTGCAACCATATTTACCATGGTTTCGGCAATTGCCTCCAAAGCTGGTAACGGGGGGATGTTAATGGCCATTTTAAGTTTTCCCATTATTATACCTGTGCTAATTGTGTTGATTAAATTGGCAAAAAATGCAATTGATGGATTAGATCGAAGCGTAAGTTTAGATGATATTGGACTTTTAGTAGTGATAAATGTAATGGTTATGGCCGCATCTTTAATATTATTCCCATATTTGTGGCGCGATTAAATTAGTTAATTAGCTAATTAGCAAATCAGCTAATTGGCACATTTGAAAAGTATGAAAAGTAATTGGTGGAAAATTTTTGGTGCTATTTTAGTAATTTATTCAACCATTGCGGGTTTGCTGATGAGCGTTCCACGGTTGCCTATTCTGCACGAATCGATACGAAATCTTTATTTTCATGTTCCGATGTGGTTCTCCATGATTGTGTTATTTTCCAATTCGATTTATTTTAGCGTTAAATCATTATTAACCCAAAGTGAAGAAGACGACCTAAAAGCCGTAGAAAGTGTAAATGTGGGTGTGTTTTTTGGTATTTTAGGTTTACTTACTGGTATGGTTTGGGCAAAATTTGCTTGGGGAGAATTTTGGAGCTTCGATCCGAAACAAAATTTCTCGGCAATTTCACTTTTACTTTATTTTGCTTACTTAATTCTAAGAAATGCGATAGATGAAGAGCAAAAAAGAGCTAAAATATCTGCTATTTACAATATTTTTGCCTTTCCAATGATGATTGTGCTCATTTTTGTTTTGCCACGATTAAAAGATTCACTCCACCCCGGAAATGGCGGTAATCCAGGTTTTAACATGTACGACTTAGATAGTAGAATGCGAATGGTTTTCTATCCAGCTTGCTTAGGGTGGATTTTAATTGGTTATTGGATATATACCATCCGTTTTAGAATAAGTTCATTAGCGTATAAACAACAATAAATATGAAGAAGATATTGATGTTAGCTTTGTTAGTGCTAACTACCCTAAATTTGTTTGCTCAAAATAACGATGTGGAAATGGCCGATGCGCTACGTAGCAGTGGAAAAATTTACATAGTTGTGATTTGTATTTTGATCATTTTGCTTGGATTATTAACCTATCTCTTCGTAATCGACAAAAGATTAAAAATGTTAGAAAAAAAATCTGCTAACAAAAACTAATTTTAAACATCATCAGCCTAATCTTTTAGCCATTTTGCTAAGGTGTTTATCTTACACTAAGCAAAATTTTACTTGCAATAGTGGTTTATTTTAATGCAATTTTGCACCCGTAAAAGAGATAACTACAATTTATAAAACAATAAAAAATGGCTAATACAGCAAACGAGACAAGTTTCTTCCAAGATGTTTGTAAGAACTTTGATAGTGCCGCACAATTTACCAATCATCCCGAAGGTTTATTGGCTCAAATAAAAGCATGTAACAGTGTATATCGTTTTCAATTTCCTATTCGTAGGGGAAATGGTTTCGAGGTAATTGATGCTTGGCGTGTAGAACATTCGCATCACATGAGTCCAACAAAAGGTGGTATTCGGTACAGTGAAATGGTTAACGAAGACGAGGTAATGGCTTTAGCGGCGTTAATGACCTATAAATGTGCCATTGTAAATGTTCCATTTGGGGGTGCTAAAGGCGGAATTTGTATCAATCCGAAAAATTATTCAATTGCCGAATTAGAGACCATTACACGCCGTTACACTACAGAATTAATTAAAAAGAATTTTATTGGTCCTGGTATCGACGTTCCTGCTCCTGATTATGGGTCTGGTGAGCGCGAAATGAGTTGGATTGCCGATACGTATATGACAATGAATCCGGGCTCTTTAGATGCTTTAGGCTGTGTTACGGGTAAACCAATTGCTTTACATGGTATTCGTGGTAGAAAAGAAGCTACAGGTAGAGGTGTAGCTTATGCAGTACGTGAATGTGTTTCATTTGCAGAAGATATGGCTAGGGTTGGCTTAACTGCTGGTTTAGATGGTAAGCGCGTAATTGTTCAAGGTTTAGGTAACGTAGGTTACCATTCGGCTAAATTTTTAGCTGAATTTGGCGCTACCATAGTTGGAATTTGCGAATTCGAAGGTGCAATTTATAATGCTGATGGCGTAAATATTGACGAGGTTTTCGCTCATCGTAAAAATACAGGTTCGATTTTAGGTTTTCCTGGGGCTACAGATTTCAAGAACTCTATGGAAGGTTTAGAGCAAGATTGCGATATCCTAGTTCCTGCTGCTTTAGAAAATCAAATTACAGTAACCAACATTCGCAATATTAAAGCAAAAATTATAGCTGAAGGTGCAAATGGACCTTGTACGCCAGAAGCAGAAGAGATTTTCACAGAAATGGGAGGTATGATTATCCCCGATATGTATTGTAACGCAGGCGGGGTTACCGTTTCTTATTTTGAATGGCTAAAAAACCTTTCTCACGTAGCTTTTGGTCGTATGGAAAGTCGCTATGCCGAGAACTCAAATGCAAATTTGATTAACACGTTAGAAAGCCTAACCGGTAAACAAATTCCAGCAGAAAATCGCTTAATGATTGTTAAGGGTGCATCTGAAATGGAATTGGTAAATTCAGGTTTGGAAGACACCATGATTCATTCTTATCGAGAAATTAGAGAAACTTGGATCAATAAACCTCAAGTTAAAACGTTAAGAACTGCTGCTTTTGTAAATTCGATTGATAAAATAGCTGTTTCTTATATGAACTTGGGTATTTGGCCGTAATTAATTAAACTCTTGATGAAAAGCTCAGATTTATCTGGGCTTTTTTGTTTGCTTAATTTTTTTATTATTTAATGCATTTGCCTCATTATTTTCACCACCCTATACGCCCGAGAGAACCTAAGGCTAAGGTGTGCTAAGGTTTCTATGGGGGTAAAATAACCAGATAGTTTCTATGTGTTGAAAAAACAAACACTACCTAACTTATATGTATCTTATATATTCCTTATATGGTTAATAAGCTGAGTTGGTAAGAAAATTTAAAAAAACAAACTTGTTTCCACCTTTCAACGTATATTGTATAAAATAACATCATGAAACCACTACGATTACTCTTAACTTCATTACCATTGCTCTTCATCCTAGGTTGTGGTAATTCTCCGCAAGAAAAGTTGAAAGCTAAATTAACCGTGCCTAAGGGAACAGAAAAAATTGCTGTTTTCGCTGGTGGATGTTTCTGGGGAATGCAAGAAGGATTCTCAGAATTGAAAGGCGTTAGCAAAGCCACAAGTGGTTACGCCGGTGGAAGCACTAAGAATCCTACGTATGAGGAAGTGAATACAGAAACAACTGGCCATGCAGAGGCGGTGCAAGTGATTTACGACCCATCAGTAATCTCTTTTAAGCAATTATTGGCCGTTTTCTTTGTGGTACACGATGGTACGCAATTAAATAGACAAGGGCCTGATATTGGGACAAGTTATCGCTCAATCGCTTTTTACAGTGATGAGGAGGAAAAAAAACAGATCGAGCAGGCAATTATTGAAAGCAATAATTCACAATTACATGCCGGGCAAATTGTAACCGAAGTTAGGCCAATGGCAACATTCTATCCCGCCGAAAAATATCATCAAAATTATGTTAAGCTTAATCCCAATCAACCGTATGTTGAAGCGGTATGTGGACCAAAGATCGATAAACTTAGGGCAGCGTTTCCAGAATTGCTAAAGGAGGAGTTTAAATAGTTCACTAGTCATTAGTTCATTTGTGGAGGTCGCTTAACCCAATGAACTATTGAACCAATTAACCATTGAACTAGTAAAGCAACCAATATATCAACCAAATGTCATGATATACAATACCAACTAGGCAAAATGCTTCAGCTAAGTATGTTTTTTTATCTTTGTAGTCAGAGATTTAAAACTAAAACTTAAATGAGGAAAAGTGCAATCATTGGTTTAATCACTATTGCCATCTGTATTGGCTTTTTAGTGAGCTTAAATGCGGATTCTGATACCTATTCTAATTTTACCGAAGCCGCTACATCAAATAAAGAAGAACATGTGATGGGCTATTGGGAAAAAAGTAAAGGGATGCACTACGATGCAGCTAAAGACCCTAATCATTTTGCTTTTTTTATGAAAGACGATAAAGGGAAAGTAAAACAGGTAGTTTTAAACGGTACAAAACCTCAAGATTTTGAGCGTTCTGAGAAAATTGTATTAATAGGTAAAATGGAAAATGATACCTTTTATGCCTCTAAGATATTAATGAAGTGCCCTTCTAAGTATAACGATAACCTGGTCGAAGTTCAAAAAGACGGCCAAGTAAAACCCTACAATAAATCTTAATGGATTCCTCAAATTTTATTGGAGAAAACCTCCTTCCTGGTCAAATAGGTCAGCTTTTTATTGTGCTTGCCTTTGTAGGTTCGCTACTTTCTACCCTTGCTTATTTTTTCGCAGTAAAGAATAAAAACGAACTTGATCTTTCGTGGACAAAAATCGGTCGCGCTGGTTTTTTGCTTAATTTAATTAGCATCATTGGAATCGGAGTTACCTTATTCTATTTAATCCTAAATCATAATAACGAATATTATTACGTTTATAGCCATTCTTCTAAAGAATTACCAGTTTATTACATTGTTTCGGCTTTTTGGGAAGGACAGGAGGGGAGTTTCTGGTTGTGGGCTTTTTGGCAATCGCTTTTAGGTGTCATTTTAATCTGGAAAGCCAAAACGTGGGAAAATGGGGTGATGACTGTTATTGCATTCTCTCAAGTGTTTTTAACCTCTATGCTGTTAGGTGTCGAAATTTTTGGCGAGCGTATCGGTAGTTCACCATTTATTCTCTTAAGAGAAGCCCGAAGTATTAAGGATATGGCTCCTATGGTCTTTAACAACCCCGAGAATTTAAAGAATTACTTAAAATTTATTACCGATGGTAAAGGCTTAAATCCATTATTACAAAACTATTGGATGGTTATACACCCCCCAACATTATTTTTAGGATTTGCAAGCATGGTTGTTCCTTTTGCTTATGGAATTGCAGCATTATGGCAAAGAAGATATAAAGAGTGGATTAAGCCTGTGATGCCTTGGGCTTTATTTGCAGTAATGATCTTGGGTACTGGAATTATCATGGGTTCTTTTTGGGCCTACGAGGCGCTTAATTTTGGAGGTTTTTGGGCTTGGGATCCAGTAGAAAATGCATCTATTATTCCATGGTTAACACTTATTGCTGGTGTTCACGTGATGATTGCTTTTAAAAATACAGGTCACGCATACTTTACTGCCATTGCCTTAATCTTTATTAGCTTTATTTTGGTACTTTATGCTTCTTTCTTAACGCGGAGTGGTATTTTGGGCGAAACTTCAGTTCACTCGTTTACCGATATGGGCATGTTTGGTCATTTGATCCTATACAATGTTGTATTTTTGGGTATTGCGGTCTATTTTGTGGCTACACGATGGAAAGAATTGCCAATTACGCACAAAGATGAAGAAACCTATTCGAGAGAATTCTGGATGTTTATTGGTGCACTGGTTTTAACGGTAGCGTGTTTGCAAGTTATATTTACAACTTCTGTTCCAGTATTTAACAAAGCTTTTGGTACCAATTTTACACCACCAATCAATGCTATTCAATATTATAATAAATGGCAAGTCCCATTTGCTGTTTTGGTTACTTTAGTTTCTGGCTTTTCTCAGTTTTTGAAGTATAAAAGAACCGATCCCCGTAAATTTTATAGCAGTTTAGTGTCGTCGATAGTATTTTCATTGGTAATAACTGCCGGTTTTGCCTATTTAACGGGTATTTATACCAATTTGATGTACATTATCTTAACCTTTAGCTGTTTATTTGCAATTTTATCCAATGCACGTTTGTTAACAGGAGGTATTAGTGGGAAAATCAATAAGTTAGCTGGATCGGCAGTTGCCCATATTGGTTTTGCCCTTTTGCTGTTGGGTGCACTAGTTGCAGCGGCAACAAGTAACACGATTTCTATAAATAAAACCAGGGATATTCCCGTAGCGGGTTTCGAGAAGGCGGCAAATCCCGGAGAAAATATCATGCTATATAAGAATGAACCTAAAAAAATGGGTAAGTACACAGTCACTTATATTAGTGATACAGCTGTAGCACCAAATACATTCTATACGCTAAATTTTAAAGAAATTGATGAAAAAACGGGTAAGATTAAAGAAGATTTTGATTTAACTCCCCGTGTTCAAGAAAATGAAGCAATGGGCGGCATAATTGCTTCGCCAGATACGAAACATTTTTTAACTTCTGATATTTATACTCACATAACAAGCGTTCCTGATAAAAAAGAGGAGCACGGAGATCATGAAGGACATTCTGAAGATGAAAATTATATGGCCCCACGCATTCTAACCTTGTCTGTTGGCGATACCATTCACACCAGTAGTGGAATTTTAACGGTTAAGCCAATGAATACTTCGCCTGTAGTTAAAGATTTAAAATTGGCTCCTGGCGATTTAGCTGTGGGTTTACCGTTGGAAGTAGATGTAAGTGGTAGAATATTCGCTGCCGAACCTCTGTTTTTAGTAAAAGGCAACAATACTTTTGATTTTGCAAGAAATATTAAAGAATTGGGACTAAGGGTACGGTTTACAAAAATTATTCCTGCGCAAAACAAAGTAGAGTTGCAAGTATATGAAAAACCAAAAGCAACAAAAGATTGGGTAACTTTTAAATCTATCGAGTTTCCTTATATCAATTTATATTGGGCTGGAACGATAGTAATGGTAATTGGCTTCATCATGTCTATATGGAGAAGGAAAAAGGAAGTGAGCGCCTAATAAATGAAAGCTGTACTTGTTGGTTCTGGAAATGTAGCCACCCACCTTGCTTTAGCACTTAAAGCTGCTGAAATTGAAGTTGTGCAAATCTGGAGTAAACATGTTGAAAACTCAAAACAATTAGCTGAGCAAATTGGCTCAACTGTTATTGCTCATTTATCAGAAATAGATCAAAATGCCCATTTTTGTATTGTTTCGATAAAGGATGATGCTATACCGAGCATCCTTAATGAGCTGAAAGGTTTTAAAGGGGTGATTTTACACACTTCGGGTACGGTTAATTTAGGTGTTTTTGGAGACGACTTTAATAAATATGGCGTTTTATATCCTTTGCAAACTTTTTCTAAACAAAAACATGTCAATTTTAGAACAATTCCTGTTTGCATTGAGGCAAATGGTCTAGAAACCTTAAAATTAATCAGACAATTGGCTGAAAAGCTAAGCGATACTGTAGTTGAAGTAGTTAGCGAAAAGCGTAAAATTTTACACGTTGCTGCCGTTTTTGCATGTAACTTCACCAATCATTTGTATGCTTTAGCGGAAGATTTGGTAACTGAATATAATTTAGATTTCAAATTGTTAAGGCCCTTAATTTTGGAAACAGCGGCTAAGGTGGAATTTTCATCCCCAAAAGACGTACAAACAGGGCCGGCGATTAGGGGCGACGAGCAAACCATAAGAAAACATGAAGAATTGCTGTTAAAGCAACCGCAATTACTAACGATATATCAAACATTAAGTGAGAGCATTAAAAAAACAAAGAAATAATACGATTTCGGTTTAGGCTGCTTACTTTTGCATATAATTATGAGTATTTTTAAATTAAAGATAAATTTTGAAGAGTGGGGAAGAGAGTCGATCGAACTTCCAATTGCTGCTGGTGAAGATGTTCTAGATATCGTTTTAGATAATGGGATAGATTTACAGCACAACTGTGGAGGAGTATGTGGATGTAGTACATGTCATATTTACGTGAATAAGGGAATGGATAACATTCAGGAGATTTCCGATAAAGAAGAAGATTTTATTGATCGTGCGGTTCGTCCAAAGATCACCTCTAGATTAGCCTGCCAGTGTATTGTATTAGATGGCGATATTGAGGTCACCATTCCTGATCAATCAGCGTTCCTCGGGCATTAATATCCCAAAAACTAAACAACCAACGAATTAACAAACTAAAGCAATGAACAACGATAAATTTGCATTACCCATATACTGGAACGACCATGAAGATATTGCGCAGGAGCTTTATGAAAAGTTCGGCGACGAATTTAACGAGGCCAAAATATACCGTATCCGCTTTACAGAGTTAATAGAGTGGGTACTTAGCCTGCCAAATTTTAAAGGAACAAGAGAAGAAAGTAACGAAGGTCATTTAGAGCAAATACAATCGGCTTGGGTATACGAGTGGAGAGATAATCAATAGATGCTAGAAAATCTTAAAAATATTACCACTTTCATCTTTGATGTAGACGGAGTTTTAACCGATGGAACGGCTATTGCTTCTGAATCTGGCGATTTATTGCGCACATTTAGTATAAAAGATGGGTATGCCTTGCAATTAGCGCTAAAAAAGGGATATAATATTTGCATTATTTCAGGAAGTGGTGGTCCGGCTACCACAAAACGTTTTGAAAACTTAGGATTGCCAGATGTGTATTTAAGAGTTGGGGATAAAGTTCCAGTTTTTGAAAGTTACCTAAAAGAAAAAAATATTTCTTCATCGCAAGTCCTATATATGGGCGATGATATGCCTGATTATGAAGTGATGAAATTGGTTGGGATTGCTACTTGTCCCATCGATGCTGTAGACGAGATAAAACAGATCGCACATTATATTTCGCCGCGTAAAGGAGGGGATACTGCGGTGCGCGATGTAATCGAAAAGGTATTAAAAGTGCAACATAACTGGTTCGATTTAAATCCAAATGCTTCTGATTCAGCTAAATAAATCTAATAGCTGATTTGCAACAATTAAGTTACGCAGAGCGATTAAACTTAATTCTATTTTTAGCTTCTAACAACCGTAAATCACAAAACCAAAACGAGGTACTGAATTAAATTAGCGCTTCAAAGCATTAAAAAAAACAAAAAACATGAAAAAATTATTAATTATTTGCGCATTCGTATTCGGCGTAGCAACATTCGCTAGTGCACAAGGACAAGGCGGTGGCCGTATGGGGGGTACTCCAGAAGAACGTATTAAAAGACAAACTGATCAGTTGGTTGAGAAATTAAAATTAACTGATGATCAAAAAACAAAAGCAACTGCAATTTTTACCGCACAGATTGCTGCTCAAACCAAAATGCGTGAGGAAATGCAAGCAGGTGGTGGTGATAGAGCTGCAATGATGGAAAAAATGCAAAAAGCTAATGCTGAAGTTCAAGCTAAAATCACTGAGATTTTAAATGATGATCAGAAAAAAGCCTACAAAACTATGATAGAAGAGCAAAAAGCTGCAAGAGAGAAGATGCAAAAAGAAAGAGCAGCTGGTGGTGGAGGTAAATAGTTAAGTCCATCAATATATTTACAACAAAAGCGATCTTCGGGTCGCTTTTGTTGTTTATTTACTATTTTTGTGTCATGTACAAACAGAAATTTCCCATTATTTTAGCTTCTAAATCCCCTCGTAGACATGAATTATTAAAATTGATGGGGTTAGACTTTACCATTGAATTTAAAGAGGTAGACGAAAGCTATCCAGATGGTTTAAATCCTCCTGAAATTGCAGTGTATGTTGCTGAGCAAAAGGCAAAGGCTTTTGGAAATGTTCCAGGTAAAATTGTAATTACTTCTGATACAATAGTGGCCTTAAATGGAGAAATTTTAGGAAAGCCTAATGATCGAGCACACGCAAAAGAAATGTTAAAATCGCTTTCAGGAAATAAGCATGAAGTTTATACTGGAGTAGTACTGGTTAAAGAAGATAAGATGCGTTCTTTTTTTGATAGAACTGAAGTGTTTTGCAGGGAAGTAAATGACGAAGAAATCGATTTTTACATCGACAATTTTAAACCTTTCGATAAGGCTGGAAGTTATGGTATACAAGATTATTGGGGAGTAGGAGTAGTTCAACGCATTAATGGCTCATACACCAATGTGATGGGTTTGCCGACAGAAAGATTATTTGAAGAGTTGAAAAGATTTTAAAATTCGTCATTACGCTTTACACTCCAAACTCAATACCCCCATTTTTAAATCGTATGTTGAAAGCGTTATTTTCTTAATATAAAGTTTTTCCAACACAAAATTGATCAATAAAGTAGCCATCACAATCATGTCTACCCGCAATGGAATTAATCCCTTCATTTGTGCCCTTTCTTCATGGTTAGCATTCATTAAAGTTAAAGACAAGATTTTATAGGCTTCATAATCTAGATTGGCAGTCGTAATGGCCAATTCTTTATTAATCATCGCATCGAAAGTTTCGAAAGCGCCAGCAGATCCGATTAAAACTTGAGGTTGGTGAATTCTACAAATCGCTATTAAATCTTTCAATTGCTCATTTAAATGATTTGTAATCATCAATTGGTCGGCCTCATTTATGGGGTCTGATTTGAAAAAGGCTTGCATGAGCCTTGCTGCACCAATATTATAACTTTTTTTCCAAATGAGTTGCTTTGGATTGCAAAGAATAAATTCGGTACTACCACCCCCAATATCCATTATTAATGAGGTTTCGGTTATTGCACCGCTCCATTTTACACCTTCGTAAATGTAGTTTGCTTCTTCATCGCCATCAATAATATCTATTGTAATCGCCGCTAGTTCTTTTGCCGAATTTACAAAATCCTCTCCGTTTTTTGCACTTCGAACACCAGAAGTAGCTACTGCTTTTATCTTATATACACCATATTGAGTAATTGTTTTCCTAAATTCCTGCAAGCAAGTTATCCCTCTTTCAAATGCAATTGGTATAATGCGATTTCCTTTTGTTATATCCTCACCTAATCGAACAGGTATATTGGTTTTATAAAGAATCTTAGGTTCTTTACCATTAATTTCAGCAATCAAGAGATGAAAGGTATTCGTGCCTAAATCGATTATTGCAACTTTCATTTGTCCTAGGCCTTATACCTAAACCACTTAAACATTTCTTTGAACGTAGTTTTTTTGCCATACATTAAAATTCCTACACGATAAATTCGCCCAGCTACCCAAACCGTTCCGATAAAGCCGGCTACTAAAATAACCATAGATAGGGCTAATTCCCAATTGGGGACACCATAGGGCAAACGCACTACCATGGCAATTGGTGAAGTAAATGGAATCATCGATAACCAAAATGCAATTGGTCCGTACGGATCGTTCGTTACAACACTTAATGAAAGCGCATAACCCAGTAGCAGCGGCATCATTACCGGCATCATAAATTGCTGGGTTTCGGTTTCACTATCAACCGCCGAGCCGATAGCTGCATACAAGGCGCTGTAAAATAAATATCCTCCTAAGAAGAAAAATATAAATACAGTTACGATTTTTCCAATATCTAAACCTGCTAGGCTTTTTTGTATATCTGCCATCGGTCCTTGTTGCATGGAAACGGCCGAAGTACCCTGAGATAGTTGAGCGGCACCCTGACCAGCTTGCGAAACGGCTATTGATTTTTTAACATCTTCTTTGTTAACGAAAAAACTCACTGCTACAGTAGAAATCGTTAACGTAAGCACAATCCATAATATGAATTGTGTTAAGCCAACCATAGCTATGCCAATAATTTTACCCATCATCAGTTGAAAAGGTTTAACTGAAGAAATCATTACTTCGATAATGCGACTTGTTTTTTCTTCAATTACACCACGCATTACTTGAATGCCGTAAAGCATAATAAACATAAACATCAATATGCCAGCTATGAAGGCAATAATAGTGCTTGCACCAGCGCTCGAATCTTGCTCTTGACCAGTTTCAGCTATTTTTTTGGTCGAGATATCAACTGAAGTTTTTAATTGATCAAGATCGCTTTGCGCAATTCCCGACTCTTTTAACTTTTGGTTACGAATTAATTCCTCAATATCATTAGAAATTCTTCTATTTAATGATAATCCTGCTTGTTTTGCACCATAAAGCTGAATATTATTTGGCGCTTGTAAGGTAAAGTTTGGCAAATAGAGCACATAGTCAAAATCACTTTTATGGAGTGATTTTTTCATTTCTTCTAAAGATTGAGTTACATATTCGTATTGGATGTTCTTATCGGATACTAATTTTTCTTTTAGCACAGTATTTTTGCTTACTACTGCAATTTTATCATGCGTATCCTTAATTCCTTTATAGGTAAAATAACCAATTAAGCCATAAATTCCAGCAATTAATAGCGGAGTTAAAAATGTCATGATGATGAACGATTTTTTCTTAACTCTCGATAAATATTCTCTGCGTATAATGAGTAAGATTTTATTCATGATTTTGTCCTTTAACTTTGTCTATAAAAATATCGTTCATTGTTGGAATTACTTCATCTAATCTACTTATTGAAACGTATGGTAAAAGTGACGATAATGCTTCGTTAACAGTTTTCTCGGGTTTAATTTGCACCTTGATTAAGGTTTTTCCCTTAACTTCTTCCGTTTGCACTACATCGAAAATCGCATTAGTAGTTGGTTGGTAGTCGCCCTCGAATTCAATCCAATAGGTATTATTACGATAAGTACCTTTAATTTCATCCACACTTCCATCTAAAATCTTTTTCGAGTGATGGATTAATGCAATATGATCACAAAGTTCTTCAACACTTTCCATACGGTGGGTAGAAAAGATAAAAGTTGCACCTTGCTTGTTGAGTTCGAGGATTTCGTTTTTAATAGTATCGGCGTTTACTGGGTCGAAACCTGAAAAGGGCTCGTCTAAGATAATTAATTCAGGTTGATGTAATACAGTGGCCACAAATTGCACTTTTTGTTGCATTCCCTTACTTAGATCTTCCACTTTTTTGCTCCACCAATCTTTCATTTCGAGCTTTTCGAACCAGAATTTGATGCGTTTGGTAGCGTCGTCCGTGCTTAGCCCTTTTAGTTTTGAAAGATATAAGATTTGCTCACCAATTTCCATTTTCTTATACAAACCACGTTCTTCGGGCAAATAACCAATTTGAGAAATATGATTGGAATTTAACCGCTCTCCATTAAAAATTACTTCACCACTGTCTGGAGCGGTAATTTGTGTAATGATACGGATGAGTGAAGTTTTACCTGCGCCATTTGGACCTAAGAGTCCAAATATTTTCCCTCTTTCTACTTCCAGACTTACGTGGTCTAAGGCGCGATGAGATGCATATTGTTTAACTATATTTTTTACACTTAACATAAATTTCTTGTTTTCATTAGCAAAGATAAGATGTTGGACGAGGAAATTTGTTACATGAAGTGATTATGTGGAATTATCTATATACTCCTTGTCACATTTCATCCGCAAGTAACGTATTCGTTCAAGCAATGATTTGATATCGAAAAGATTAACAGTTATCGAAATGAAACCATCATGATTTTTCAAAACTCACAGGGAAATGAATAAACGGCTTAGCCCACTTCCACGCCATTGAAGATATAGTGTCGTTGAAAAATCATGATAGCTTCATCACCATTGAAAACAAACTGAGTTTACGAGTTCATTAATACAAATGAAAATCAGTAAGCCAAGTATTAATAATTTTTTACAGATGAAAAAAACCATTATTATTTTATTAGCCTTGTTTACCGTCAATTTAGCGTGTAAAAAAGAAGATATTGGCGGAGGTGGCCTGTGCGCTTGTAGTTACATTTCTTATATGGGCTTAAATTTATCGATTAAAGATGCAGCTAATCAGGATTTATTAAACCCCGCGACTTCTAATTCATTCACGGCCAATCAAATTCAATTATATAAAAAAGCTGCTAATGGGGATAAGATTGCTATAAGTTTTACCATAAGACCACCATTTAATTATCAAAATGGGAAATTCGAATATTTTCAAATCTTCTCTGATGAAATTGGAAGAATTACAAATTCAATTCATGATACCTACTATTTGAAGCTTGGCGACCACGAACCATACGTTTTAAATTTGGGAATTAACACTACGAATAAAAAAACTGATCGTTTATTGATTGATAGTAAGGAGGCACAAAAAGAGAACAACTTACCAAGCGAGTATCCGTTTAATATTTTCTACTTGATTAGACCTTAACAGATATAAAAAAACCATCCTAGGATGGCTTTTTTATCAAATTTTAATTTATTTACTCAAAGTATTCTTTCATCTTATCGAAGAAACTCTTATCATGTTTACCAGGTTGCGGCTTAAAGTTAGGCGACTCTCTTAACTTTTCTAGGATTGCTCTTTCTTCGCTATTTAATACCTTTGGTGTCCATATATTTACATGGATAATTTCATCACCACGGTGATATGAATTCACTTCTGGAATACCTTTACCTTTTAAGCGTAATAATTTTCCGCTTTGTGTACCCGGATCGATTTTAATTTTTGCCTTTCCATCTATCGTTGGTACTTCTGCACTATAGCCTAAAGCTGCATCGACTATACTTACATGTAAATCGTAAACGATGTTATTGCCTTCACGCTTTAACGTTTCGTGTGGTAATTCCTCAATCAATATAATTAAATCTCCTGGTATACCACCATTTGGAGCAGCATTTCCTTTGCCTGCCATGCTTAATTGCATACCATCACTTACACCCGCAGGAATATTAATCGTAATGGTTTCTTCGCCACGTACGCTACCCTCGCCATGGCAAGATGTACATTTTGCAGTAATTTGCTGACCGCTACCGTGACACGTTGGACAGGTTGCTGTAGTTTGCATTTGCCCTAAAATGGTATTCGTAACTCTACGAACGGCACCACTGCCTCCACAGGTGTTACAGGTGCTTACGGATGACCTATCTTTAGCGCCACTACCATCACAAGTTTTACATGTAATTTGCTTATTTACTTTAATTTTTTTCTCAGCACCATTCGCAATTTCTTCTAAGGTTAATTTTACCTTAATACGAAGATTTGAACCTTTAGTAACTCTTCTTCCACTACTGCGAGATTGCTGACCGCCAAAAAAACTGTCGAAAGGACTTCCGCCGCCACCACCAAAGATATCGCCAAATTGACTGAAAATATCTTCCATGTTCATGCCGCCGCCGCCGTAACCTCCCCCTCCACCTGCTCCGCCAACACCTGCGTGACCGTATTGATCGTACCGTTGTTTTTTCTCTGGACTGCTTAATACTTCGTAAGCTTCGGCAGCTTCCTTGAATTTATCTTCAGATGCTTTATCGCCTGGGTTTTTATCGGGGTGATATTTAATCGCTAATTTACGGTATGCTTTCTTAATCTCTTCTGCCGATGCATTTTTGGCTATGCCAAGGATGTCGTAAAAATCTCTTTTGCTCATTATATTATGCTCCAACAACTACTTTCGCAAAACGAATGACTTTATCATTTAAAGTATATCCTTTTTCGAGTTCATCAACTACTTTTCCTTTTAAATCATCGGTAGGTGCGGGTATTTTGGTGATTGCTTCGTGTATATCGGTATCAAAAGGAGTATGTAAACTTTCCATTTCTTTTAATCCTTTTTGCGTTAAAATGCTTTTTAACTTCGTTTGAACAAGCATAATCCCTTCGCGAATAGCATTTACCTCAGTTGCGTTTTCTGTGGCCTTTAGGGCACGATCAAAATCATCCAAAACCGGTAATAACGAAACCACCACGTCTTTGCCAGCAGTTTGCAACAATTCGATACGTTCTTTTTGAGTACGTCGTTTATAGTTATCGAATTCAGCAAATAAACGTAAATATTTATCGTTTAAGGTGCTGTTTTCAAGCTGTAATTTTTCTTCCGCCGATAATTCTATAGCGGGTTCGGCTATACTATTTTCGTCAGTTTGTTGATCAACTGTGTCTTGTCCTTCTAATTGCTCATCCATAATGGGCTCTTCGCTCTTTTTCTTCTTATTAAACATGTTGTATACTCGTGTTTTTCTGTTTAAACTCAAAAGTTTTGCCAATACTAAAAAATCAGCCATGCTGTCAGTTTTGAATAGAAAAAGCTGAACAGATTGACTGATTTATTGTTTTTTGTCAGAATTGACTTACACTATTTGTACATCTTCGTGCATTACACCACCTTCACATTTGATGATTCGAGAAGGGAAGGTTCTGATGATATGATAATCGTGTGTAGCCATTAAAACTGCTGTTCCGTTTTGACTAATTTGCTTAAGTAATAAAACAATTTCTTCTGAGGTTTCAGGATCTAAGTTTCCGGTAGGCTCATCAGCCAAGATTATCTCAGGATTATTTAAAAGCGCTCTTGCAATTACAACGCGTTGCTGCTCACCCCCTGAAATTTCGTGTGGCATTTTTTTAATCTTCGAACGTAACCCTACTTTATCTAAAACGTCTTTAATTCGCTCATTAATCAAATTTTGATCCGTCCAACCAGTAGCTTTTAATACAAATTCTAAGTTTTTTTCAATAGTTCTATCGCTCAATAGCTGAAAATCTTGAAAAACAATCCCCAATTTACGTCTTAAATAAGGGATTTCTTTGTCTGTTAAGTTTTTAAGGTCAAAACCAGCAACTTGCCCATTTCCATTCCCAATGTGTAAATCGCCATAAATAATTTTAAGCAAGCTACTTTTTCCCGATCCAGTTTGCCCAATTAGGAAAACAAACTCTCCCTTTAAGATATTCAAATTTACATTTGATAAAACAAGATGCTTTTGCTGAAAAACATCTACTTTTTGCAAGTTTATTACTGAGTGTTCTGCCATGTTTTAAAGATCAATTTTAGCAATTTGCCCAAAAGGCAAATCATTTATGAAATTCATAATATAGTCTTGTTTATCACCAAAACCTAATTTTTCTAAAGATTTATCAGGGCGATCTACCCTAAAATAAGCTAATAATGTAAATTTTTCATCCCTTAGCTGAACATAATCGGGTATTTTGGCAATGCCTTTAACTTTTATGATATACATTAGGTTCAAAAATAGCATTTCTAGGTGATATTTTAACATAAATAACAGTCCTTTACGTTTCTTAATGGCTTAATGTTAGTCAACTGAACTGGTAAGCAAGCAATTCTTACTACTCAATACTCATTAAAAAAGCAATCGTATTTACATCGTCAGCATAATCCCAAAGCTTGGGGTGTTGGCTTTGACCAAAACTTATTTTACCCTTTTTTAGCTTTAAATCGAGCTTGGAAACGATACATTGGATGTTTTCGCTCTCTTTTTCAATTAACTCCT
Organism: Pedobacter anseongensis; assembly: GCF_037482965.1. Classification (NCBI taxonomy): domain Bacteria; kingdom Pseudomonadati; phylum Bacteroidota; class Sphingobacteriia; order Sphingobacteriales; family Sphingobacteriaceae; genus Pedobacter; species Pedobacter anseongensis. Next base: position 103,447 of record NZ_JBBHKB010000005.1, read on the forward strand.
CCACTTCTGCAATCAATTGGTATTCTTCATAGAACAATACCGCTAAAGGAGAGGTGAATAATGCATCTTCCTTAACCAATAAGAAACCATTATCTAAATGATTAACAGCATTAACCAAATAAATCGATTTATTATAATCATAATTGTTATTGTATTTGAAATGATTGATAATAGGTCGATATTTTTCTAAAGGCTCGAAAAAATTCTTCATCTCATAACCCTTAGGAACGTAGATTTTAGAAACGTTTCTACAACCTAGGCCAAAATAATCGAAGATATCATGTCCGAGGTTTTCAATTTCAATCGCCGTTTCATCACCACCTAATACTGCAATACTATTTCTATTTTTTCGAATGATATTGGGTACTTTTCCGAAATAATAATCGAAATATCGTGAAGAATTATTGCTTCCAGTGGCAATAATGGCATCGAATTCTTTTAATCGTTCTACATACTCAATATAATCGGTTATTGAGGGTTCAATAGTTATCAATTGTTTTATTACAGCGGGTAACAGTTTATCGTCTGATGATGACATTTTAATCATAGCAATATTGCCAGTGGCCAACACACAGATTACATCGTGAAAACCGACTAAAGGAATGTTTCCAGCCAGAATTAACCCAATTCTTTTTGGCGAGTTAGTCATCGTAATCTTGCTAAACCAATGAGTTAAATCTTCGTGGTTTAACATTTCTCCAAAAGACAATAGTGATTTTTTAACCTCTTCTGGCGTAAACCAAGCATTATGATGCTGAGCAACTTCTATAATAGCAGTTAGATCTTGGCTCGGTGTGGTCAATAATTTACCTAGCCTTTTTAAGGCATTTATTAACTTATTAGGAGTAAGTGATGACATATTTAGAACTATTATAAATGTTTTAGTGTTATATTTGCAGTGCAAAGTTAAACTTAGCAATAGATATAGACGAACACATGGCAATTAAAATAACAGACGAGTGTATTAATTGTGGAGCATGCGAACCAGAATGCCCAAATAATGCAATATATGACGCAGGTACTGCTTGGAGATTTTCTGATGGTACAAATTTAGATGGTATCATCGATTTTGGAGGAGCACAAATAGATGCAGGTGCTGCTCAAGATGCAGTTTCTGATGAGGTTTATTATATTGTTTCAGATAAATGTACTGAATGTAAAGGTTTTCACGACGAACCACAGTGTGCTGCGGTTTGTCCGGTAGATTGTTGTATTGATGATGAAGATGTTCGTGAAACTGAAGAAGAATTATTAGCTAAAAAAGCTTGGTTACATCAAGAAGGGTAGCCTAGACTCAAGTATTTAATTAATCTTTATTTGGTACAATTAGAACTGGACAAGCCGATTTTCTAGCGACGTGTTCTGCAACACTGCCCATTAAAAAATGATATAGGCCACCCCTTCCATGTGTTCCGATAACAATTAAGCCTGCTTCCCATTCTTCGGCTTGATGTACGATACCGTGACTAGCAGTGTCAATTATGGACAAATACGTTGTATGAATCCCATTACCATATTTATTTTCAATCTCTTTTAATAATAAATGGCTGTTTTCTTCACTATTATCATAGGCTTCTAAAAAAACGGGAGCTAACGTAAAATCTGGATTAACAGTTGCAGGAGTAGGTTCAATAATATTAATCAATGCCACTTCGGCATTAAATTTCGAAGCCATTTCAAAACCTACCTTAGCTGCTTTTTCGGCGCAGATACTGTTATCTACCGCAATTAAAATTTTTTTAAAGTTCATGAAACTGAGTGGTTAAGTAAATACTTAATAAAAATAACAAATTTTAAGCACAAATGTTTAGTTATAGCGGTTAATCGTTATTTTTGACTATGGATATTTATCATTTATGTAGGGTTGCTGTAGCACCGTTAAGAAAAGACCCTTCAGATCGAAGCGAAATAGTTTCTCAACTTTTATTTGGTGAACGTGTTAAACTTTTAGAGAATAAAGAAAAATGGTGTAAAGTAATTACGTTGCATGATGATTATGAGGGTTGGATGGATTATAAGCAACTTAAATTAATTACTGAGACCCAATTTTTTGATGAGCAATCCTATGTGAATTTAACTCCATTACAATTAGATAACACCCTAATCGCAAGTAATGGAACAAAGTATTATCTAACTCCAGGAAGCACTTTGCCAAATTTTAAAGATGGCTTTTGTTCTGTTGGTGATGAAAAATTCGAAGTAGTTTCTACACCTTTTATTCCAAATAAAGAAAATTTCAAAGAAAATGTTGAAAAAGCAGCAAAATTTTTTGAAAATACATCCTATTTATGGGGTGGAAGGACACTTTTTGGTATCGATTGCTCTGGATTTGTACAAACGGTGTATAAGCTAAATGGAATTCAACTTCGGCGAGATGCTTCACAACAAGCAGAACAAGGTGAGACAGTTGATTTCTTAGAAGCCGCCATTTTAGGAGATCTGGCATTTTTTGATAATGAAGAAGGGAAAATTACACATGTTGGATTGATGCTAAACAATCACGAAATTATTCACTCTGCAGGTAAGGTTCACATTGATCCCATTGATGGTCAGGGCATTTATAGTGTAGAATTAGGACGTTATACCCATAAATTGAGGATAATAAAACGGTTTTTATAAGTTAACCCATCAACTCTTTCATCAATTTATCGAAGTTTGCTTTTAATTCGGTAAGTTCCTCTTCCACTTTCGTTAAACGTTCTTCGAGTTCATTATTTGCTTTTGATGAAGGGTCGGCTAAGTAGTCTTCTTCAAATGCTTCATTATCACCTGCAAATAAATGCATGTAACGCACTTCTTTTTGCCCGGGTTTACGAGGGAGTTGCTTTACATAAGCAGGAGATTCGTTCGCTAATTTTTCTAGCGTTTGCTGTACTTCTTCTAGCGTTTCAAATTCGTATAATCTACCCGAATTGGTATTTATTTCGCCTGGGGTTTGCGGCCCACGTAAAAATAACAAACACATAATGGCTACCTCTGCAGGAATAACTGGAAATACAATGGCAAAATTATGTTTGTATTTGGTAGCTCGGATAGACCCACCCGTTGCAGTAGAAATTAATCCAGCGATTTTTAATGAATTTAAGGCCGACATAATCGTCGATTCATCGTAGTTTACAACAGGTTTTCGAGATGTTTTTTGGTTGCAGGCTGCAGCTAAGCCATTTAAGGTCATAGGGTAATAATCTGGAGTGGTTTTACATTTCTCCATTAATGCGCCTAAAACTCTAAGTTGCGCTGCATCTAAGATTGGTAAGGGTTTTGGTGTGTCCATGGGCTAAATATAATGGAATTATCTTAATCTAATGCCCAAATCATCACTTTCCGATCATCGCCAGTAGAAATCAAATATTTTCCATTAGCAGACCATACCATTTTATTAATGGAGTGCGTGTGCCCGATACCAGTTTTCTCCAAGCTTAGAATTTTATATAATTTAAAATTTTCAGCATCCCAAAGTTTAATGCTTTTATCTTGACTGCTTGTTGCAAAATAGGGCAGAGAGGGGTGAAAAAGAATACTGTATATGGTAAATAAATGTGCAGGTATGGTTTGCCTGAATTCATAAGTTGGCAGATTCCATATTTTTAACTGGGCATCCCTGCTGCCAGAGAGTAGATATTTTCCATTTGGATGATAAGCCAACGAAGTTACCGGAAAGGTATGTCCTTCTAATGATTGCGTTAAACTATAATCTGCCAAATTATAGATGCGAATAAGATGATCTTTACATCCAAAAGCAACAGTTGTTTCGTCCGGAGAAATTGCAATCGCCCTAACCGTATCGTAAGCTACTTGGAACCGGTATATTTCTTTAAAGTCTACCAACGACCAAACCGCAACTGTTCCATCTTCACCTGTGGTTAAAAATTCATTCTTAGACTTAATTATTTTAATGTCAAAAATAGGTTTCGAGTGTGCAGCAATGTGGATAATTATTTTTTGTTTCTTTAAATCATAAACACTAAAACTGCCGCTTCTTTCACCTACAAAAAGAAGATTTTGATAAGTCGCTAAGCAATAAACAGAAGTTTGGACAGGCATTTTAACTTTCACGAAAGCCATGTCATGGAGTGACCATTCGACTACACCTTTATCATTTCCTGCGCTGAAAAATAATCCTTCTTCATCCGAATTGGCTAAGGCATAAACGGGGTTTTGGTGACCAGAAAGGGTTTTTATGTGGGTTAACATTTTGCTATAACGTATTGAGGTTGTGGATGTCTCAAATCTATTTGTGTCTACTTTCCAGTTTAGTAGCGATATCCTTGATAGAAAGCCCTTTTTCTTTGAGTAAAAATAGCAAATGGAAGACTAAGTCTGCAGCTTCACCAATCAAATCTTCTTGTGTTTCGGCCAGTGCAGCAATCACAGTCTCAACGCCTTCTTCACCAACTTTTTGGGCAATTTTATTAAGCCCCTTATTGCGCATCTTATTAATATATGAGCCTTCAATAGGATTTTCGTATCTGTTGGTGATGATTTTCTCCAGCTCAAATAAGAAATTCTGATTAAAATCGGTATTAAAACAACTCCTACTACCGGTGTGACAGGTAGGTCCGACAGGATTTGCTTTAATTAAAACCGTGTCTTTATCGCAATCGATATGAATGGAATTAACCGACAAAAAATTGCCACTTTCTTCACCTTTTGTCCACAAGCGATTTTTTGACCGTGAAAAGAAAGTAACTTTCCCTTCTTTTTGAGTTTTTTCGAATGCTTCGGCATTCATATAACCTAACATCAAAACCTCTAAGGTTTGGCTGTCTTGTACTACAACAGGAACTAAACCATCACTTTTATCAAAATCTATCTTCATTTTATTTTTATCTTACATTCTTACCGGAATTCCATTCCTTCTCAACTCTTGTTTCAACTCAGGTATCAAAATCTCTCCGTAATGAAAAACCGAAGCCGCCAAGGCTGCATCTACTCCAGCAGTTTGAAAAATATCGGTAAAGTGTTCTATTTTTCCCGCTCCGCCTGATGCGATGAGAGGGATATTGATTATTTTATTGATTTTGGCTAATAAATTACAGTCGAAGCCCTGTTTGGTACCATCATGATCCATCGAAGTTAATAAGATTTCGCCCGCACCTAAATTTTCTGCTTTTTTAATCCAACTTTCAGTTTCCAATTCGGTTATTAGCCTTCCGCCATTTAGGTGTACGATATTTTTTCCATTAATGTACTTGGTATCAACAGCTAAAACTACAAACTGAACTCCAAATGTTTTGGCTAAATCTTCAATGAGTTGTGGGTTTTTTACTGCTGCCGAGTTAATACTGATTTTATCTGCACCCGCACTTAATAAGGCATCAGCATCAGCGATTTCAGTTATGCCGCCGCCGATAGTAAAGGGGATATTTAACTGGCGAGCAACCGCTTTAACCATTTCAATCATCGTTTTACGTCGCTCGTGTGTGGCAGTGATGTCTAAAAAAACAAGTTCATCAGCACCTTGCGCAGCATATTGGGCAGCTAGTTCAACCGGATCACCTGCATCACGCAAATCGACAAAGTTTACACCTTTTACGGTACGTCCGTCTTTTACATCAAGACAAGGTATTATTCGTTTAGAAAGCATACTATAGGCTGGTCATTGCCTTTAAATTCCACTCTTTAATCTCTTCGATAGATATTAAATTTTCATAAATAGCTTTGCCCACAACAACACTTCTAATATCTAGTTTAGCAAGATCCTTAATATCTTTCATTGAGCTTACCCCTCCAGAAGCAATAAGTTTAATAAAAGGAGAATGATCTAATAATTTTTTATAAAGATCAATTGCAGCGCCTTCTAGCTTGCCATCTTTGTTAATATCCGTACATAAAAAGCGGAAAAAACCCAATTGCAAACAGCGGTCTACATAATCCATTAATTTAATTGGCGAACTTTCCATCCAGCCCGAATATTTAATAACCTCATCAAGGACGTCGATTGCAATTACAATTCTATTGGCATAATCGTCTTTTTTTACAAAAGCCTTACTCAAGGAAGGCAAAAAATCAGGATTGCTAATGGCTTGAGTGCCTACAATCACCCGGTGAATGCCCGAATCAAGTAAATTTGTGACTTGTTCAATTGTTCTAATGCCACCGCCATATTGCACGCGCATCTCCGTTTTTTTGATAATACTGAACAACGTTTTTTGGTTACTAAAATCTCCTTTTGCGCCGTTCAAATCAATAATGTGAATAAAATCAGTACCGTTAGATTGGTAGCGTTCGATCATTTCTTCGATCGACACATCATATTCAGTTTTTTGGTTATAGTCGCCCTCACGTAAACGAACTACTTTACCATCTAAAATATCAATTGCAGGAATTATGTACATTTTATAAACTTAGGTTTGAAAAATTTTTCAATAAACGCTCTCCCGCTTCGCCAGATTTCTCTGGGTGAAACTGAACGCCATAGAAGTTATCTTTTTGTATGGCAGCAGAAAACCTGTTTCCATAATTAACAGCTGCAATATCAAAAATAGGGTTATATTCAATAAAATAAGAATGCACAAAGTAAAATTGTGTTCCTTGAGCAACACCCTCAAACAATGAATTGTTTTTAAAATCGATCGTATTCCATCCTATATGAGGAATTTTAATGGATAAATCCTTTTTGAAGAGCTTGGTTTTTAGTGGAAAAATAGTTAAAAGATTGGCATTTCCCTCTTCAGAATGTTCGGTTAGCAATTGCATGCCCACGCAAATCCCCAAAACCGGTTTTTTTAAAGCTTTTATAGCATTTACCAAGCCCGTTTCTCGTAGTTTTTGCATCGCTGCACCGGCATGGCCAACTCCTGGAATAATAATATGACTATATAATTCCAAATCAGCCTCAGTATTTACCATTCCAAAGCTAATGTTTTGCCTTTCTAAAGCCGCAGTTAACGAAAAAATATTTCCAGCACCGTAATTGATGATTCCTATCATAATTTCTTTTTTAGTCGCATGGTTTAATGTTGAAAAGCTGTAACGTTTTGGATTCATAACCGGTGTTCCCTAAACATCCAGAACATTCCAACCTTAAACATTTCAACCTCTTATAAAACCCCTTTTGTACTCGGTAAAACTAATTTTTCGGCGTCTCGTTTAACCGCCATTTTGATTGCTTTTGCAAATGCTTTGAAAATAGCTTCTATTTTATGATGTTCATTTTCCCCTTCTGCTTTGATGTTAAGGTTGCACTTGGCGGCATCGCTAAACGATTTAAAGAAGTGATAAAACATTTCTGTTGGCATATCGCCCACTTTTTCGCGCTTAAATTCAGCTTCCCAAACGATCCAATTTCGACCTCCAAAATCTATGGCAACTTGTGCCAAACAATCGTCCATTGGTAAACAAAAACCATATCTTTCGATACCTAATTTGTTACCTAAAGCCTTTGCAAAGGTTTCTCCTAAGGCAATTCCTGTATCTTCAATGGTATGATGTTCATCAATATGTAAATCTCCATTTGCCAATAGGTTTAAATTCATGCTTCCATGTCTGGCAATTTGATCTAACATATGATCGAAGAAGTTTATACCTGTTTTTATAGTTGCCTGGCCAGTTCCATCTAAATCGAGATTAATCGTAATATCCGTTTCGTTTGTTTTACGTTGGTGATATACTTGTCGTGCCCCAGCACGTAAAAACGTATAAATATCTTCCCAATTTCTGGTTTCTAGAGCGATTACATCGGCTAAGGCTTCAACTTTGCCCATACCTTCGTTAGCGCCTAAAGCATCGTTCTGGCGTAAGAAAATTGCCTTTGCGCCTAAATTTTTCGCTAAAAGCACATCGTTTAACCGATCGCCAATTACAAAAGAATTAGCAAGATCATATCCTTCGCCAAGGTATTTGGTTAATAAACCTGTGTTTGGTTTGCGTGTAGGGGCATTATCTTTCGCAAAGGTTCGATCAATCACAATTTCGCTAAATATAACCCCTTCATTGGCAAAAGTATCAACCATGAAATTGTGAACGGGCCAAAAATTTTCTTCGGGGTTAGCTGCTGTTCCTAAACCATCTTGATTCGTTACCATTACCAACTCGAAATCGAGTTCTTTCGCTATTTTAGAAAGATAATACAGCGATCGTGGATAAAATGTAAGCTTAGCAAAACTATCTACTTGTTCATCATCGGGTTCGATGTTTAAGGTGCCATCTCGATCTATAAAAAGAACGGTCTTCATTATAGTTGGTTTAAAATAGTTATCAATTGGTTATTTTCTTCGATAGTACCTATCGTTATACGTAAACATCCCTCACAAAGTGCAACTTTTGAACGATCTCGAACGATAATGCCCTTCTCTACTAAAGTATTATATGTGCCCAAAGCATCGCTTACTTCTACTAATATAAAATTAGCATCTGATGGGTAAACTTTTTTAACTATGGCGAGATTTGCCAATTTATTGCTTAATCGTTCTCTTTCAGTAACAATTGTTTTAATCCATTCATTTACTTGTTTAATGTTTGCCAAGGCAGCTAAAGCCAAATCTTGTGTGGCTTGATTAATGTTATAAGGAGGCTTTACCTTATTTAGTATATCAATTACGGGAACAGACGAGAAAGCCATACCTAAACGGAGTGCAGCTAATCCCCAAGCCTTTGAGAAGGTTTGAAGCACCACCAAATTTGCATATTCAGTTAACTCCTGAATAAATGTCTTTTGTTTAGCGAAATTGATATAGGCCTCATCGATCACTACCAGGCCTTTAAAGTTGGCTAATATAGTTTCTATATCTGTTCTGTTAATTGAATTGCCTGTAGGGTTGTTTGGCGAACAAATGAAAATCATTTTGGTATGTGCATCAATAGTTTCGGCAATTTTTTCTAAATCCAATTGAAAATTAGGTAGTAAATCTACCTTTCTAATTTCGATATCATTAATGTTTGCTGAAACTTCGTACATTCCATAGGTGGGAGGTAAGATAATTACATTGTCTTTGCCCGGATTACAGAATGCCCGAAACAGGAGGTCGATCGCCTCATCGCTTCCATTGCCTAAGAAGGTGTTTTCGATGGGTACACCTTTAATTTTGCTAATCGCATCCTTCAAGTCTAATTGTAGCGGGTCGGGATAACGGTTGTAATTGGCGGGAAGTGGCGAACCGAAATTATTCTCGTTTGCATCTAAAAAAACGCTCGCTTGCCCTTTAAACTCATCTCTTGCGGTAGAGTAGGGCTTTAATGTTTTTATGTTTTCTCGTTGTAAGGCTTTAATGTCCATTGCTGGTTTTTTGGTTTTTTCGATGTTTGGTTTTTTTGGGGGTGTACCCCATTGTCAAATTCACTAATCAGCTAATTTCCTAATTCTTATGCTAACTGCATTTCTATGCGCTTCTAACCCTTCCGCACTAGCCAGTACCTCAACCGTAGGGCCAATGTTTTTTAAGCCAGTAGCTGATAAATATTGAAAAGTAATCTTCTTTAAAAATGTATCTACCGATACGCCTGAAAAAGCTTTCGCAAAACCACTTGTTGGTAGGGTATGATTGGTGCCAGAGGCATAATCGCCAACACTTTCTGGAGTTAAATTCCCTAGAAACACAGATCCAGCATTAATTATAGTAGAAATTAAAGGCTCGAAATTGTCGGTAGCTAAAATTAAATGTTCAGGTGCGTAACGATTACTAAAATCCATTGCTTCTGATAAGGATTCTGCAAAAACCACATAAGAATTATCGATTGCTTTTGATGCAATTTCTTTACGAGGTAATTTGTTTAACTGTTGTTCAATTTCCTTTAAAGTTTCCGAAATTATTTTTTTATCATTACTTACAAGTATAGCTTGGCTATCGGATCCATGCTCGGCTTGTGCCAACAGATCGGCAGCTACAAAAGCTGGGTTAGCGGTTTGGTCGGCGATAATTAAAACCTCTGAAGGGCCGGCGGGCATGTCGATCGCAACGGTATTTTGAACTTGCTTTTTTGCTTCGGTAACATAGCGGTTTCCGGGGCCAAATATCTTATCTACTTTTGGAATGCTTTCGGTTCCATAAGCCATCGCGCCCACGGCTTGCGCGCCACCGGTAAGGTAAATTTTTTTGATGTTCAGCAAGGTAGCGACATACGCAATATAGCAGTTTATTTTACCATCACCTTGTGGAGGAGAACAGACAATAATTTCTTTACATCCGGCAATTTTTGCAGGAATGCCAAGCATCAAAAAAGTGCTTGGTAAAACTGCCGTTCCGCCAGGAATATATAACCCAACTTTTTCGATTGCCCTTGCTTCTCGCCAACAAGTTACACCTGCCATGGTCTCTATTTTTGCTTCGGTTCTTAATTGTGCTTCGTGAAATTTGTAAATATTTTGATAGGCAATATCAATGGCACTTTTTACTTCTTTTGGAATTTGATTGGCCAACTCTACCAACTGTTCATGACCAATAAATAAAGAGGTTAATTTAACATTATCAAATTGTGCTGCGTAGGAGAGAAGTGCAGAATCGCCTTCACTTTTTACCTTAAAAAGGATGGTTTCTACCCTCGAAAAAATCAAACTATCATCTTCCGCTTTGCGTGAACACAAGAGGTTAATTTTTTCTTTACTTAAATCTTTTAAATTATAGATTTTCAATTTATTATGTTTTTGATTTAACTATTAGTTAATGTATATTTTAATGATTTATTGGCGCTTTCAGTTAAATTAAGTGATGATTTTTTCAATTGGCATTACTACAATACCTTGTGCACCAGCTGCTTTTAGACTGTTTATTTTTTCCCAGAAATCTTGCTCTGCAATAACCGAATGAACGGCTACCCAACCCTCTTCAAACAAAGGTACTATGGTAGGACTTTTTACGCCTGGTAATAAATCGACCACTGCTTGAAGCTTGCTTTTTTCTACATTAAGTACAACATATTTGGTGGCTTTAGCGCGAAGTACAGATTGTATCCTTTGCATCAATTCTAAGATTTCCGGATTGCTTTCCATGCCTTTGCTGCAGATTAACACAGCCTCCGAATCCATCACATTTTTAAATGGTTTTAGGCCATTACTTTTTAGGGTTCCACCTGTAGAAACGATGTCGAAAATAGCATCACTTAACCCTAAACCTGGGCCAATTTCTACCGAGCCAGAGATATTTCTAATCTGTGCATCAACATTGTTTTCGGATAAATATTTTTGTAAAATTACAGGGTAGGAAGTAGCAATTGCTTTGCCATTTAATTCAGCTAATTTGGTAATTGTACTGTTAGTTTGAACCGCAATTTTTAGGGTGCATTTTCCAAATCCTAAAGGCTGCAAATACGACACGTCGGCGCCCGCTTCGATGATTACATTTTCGCCGACTATACCTAAATCGGCAATGCCATCTTGAACATATTCTGGAATATCATCGTCTCTCAGGAATAGGATTTCTAAGGGGAAATTAGTAACCGTTGATATTAATGAGCTTTTGTAGTTCTCGAATGATAAGCCACAATTTTTTAGAATTTCTACTGATTTTTCGTTTAACCTACCCGATTTCTGGATAGCGATTTTAAGTGTTTTCACTTGTTATAAAATTAGGAATAAGAATATTGAGTCTGTTTTAAAAATCGTTTTGCGTACAAAACATTATCTATCTATCGCCACAATGGCGATGATGTAAATGTACGTTATGATTTAAAACTTGGGTCATATATTGCTTTACTTTCCGTAATTTTGTGGAGAATAGATTGCAAATATAGCTTTGTTATTGTAAAAATCAAAAAAAATGAAGAAAACGTTGCTTTTTCTATTAGTATGTGTGTTCTTTAGTTCTTGCGAGTGGTTTAAACCTAAGCCAGAAATCGGAGTTGTTTTAGCTACACATTTTAAAAATAAATTATATAAAGAATTTGATACAGCTGTTTACAAAATAATTTTTTTGAACAAGCTTAAAGATCTAAAGAGCAGGTTATCTAATCCGAAAGTTACTGCAGCTCATTATGCTGTAAATGAGTATAAACCTGAACTTATAATCAAATTCTATTCAAATGGCGGGTTAGATAGTTTAAAGAGGTATATCGAACGCAGTAAGGCCGATGGATTTGATCCGAAAGCATTTGGATTAAAAGAATTATCCAATCTCTTAGCACAATTAGATTCTAATCAGTTTAAAACTATTGATGAGGTTTATCCTTTAATTGCTACATTAGAACTTAAAGCTGCTGATGCGCTCCTTCGGTATCATAGCGTTATGAAATATGGTAGTGTTAATCCGCGAAAATATTTTAATCGCTATTTTATAAAGCAACTACGACCAGATAGTGTGCACATGGATTCGATACTTAGTACTTCAGATCTGCTTTTAGTGCTAAATAATTCGCAACAGACTACAAAGGCTTACATCGATTTAAAAATGGCGTTAGCACATTACCGTGATAGCCTAAAAACAGATGATAATCCATTAATAAGGACAATTAAGCTAAATATGGAACGCCTGAGATGGCAAATTCCAATAACTGCGGATGAAGTTGTTAGGGTAAATATTCCAGATTTTTCGCTAACCTGGTTTTCGAAGGAAGACACGCTGGTACACATGAATGTATGCGTTGGCGCGAAAAGAGAGCAGACTTATGCCGAAAAGATGAGAATTTTCCTACAATCGGGTAAGCTTGATGATAAGCCAAGAAATCACGAGACCCCCCAATTGTATAGTGTTTTCAATGCAATACAAGTAAATCCAATTTGGAATATTCCGGTTAGTATTGCACAAAGTGAGATTTACCATCAAGCACTGAAAGACCCTTATTACCTATCGAATAATAATATAAAAGTTTACTATAAAGAAAAGCTGGTTAAAGATCCCGACACCATAAGATGGGGTAGATATGCACGCGAAAAATTACCTTTTAAGTTTAAACAGGGTTCTGGTGAGGGAAATGCATTGGGGAAATTTAAATTTATCTTCGACAACAGTTCGAGTATTTATCTTCATGATACCAATAATAAAAATGGTTTCAAATTAAAAAATAGAGCAATTAGTCACGGTTGTGTGCGAATTGAAGATCCGTTAAAGTTTGCCCAGTTAATGGTGAAAGATAAATATCAGTATGATAATTTGCGGATGGAAGTGAATCTACCTCCAATAGATACCACTAGAAATGCGAAGTATAAGCGATTAATGGCTAAAAAAACTGACACATTAAAAAGATTTCAATTAAATCCGGCTTGGTTCGCTACGCGAAAAAATATTGCTGTAATTATTGGCTATGCTACCGCATGGGTAGAAAATGGTAGGGTTCAATTCCGTCCAGATGTTTATGATTACGACGGATTGCTGTGGGAAGCGATGAAGCCTTATCGGTAAAGCGCTAGCAACATTCAAACATTTAACATTCCAACATTTCAACAATTTTTAAAACAAATTCGATTTTATTTCATTTTGTAAGTATGAAATTAAAACGCTACCCTAACTCTGCTTTCCTCGTAAGTATATCCTTACTACTTTTTATTCTCCCATCTTGCAAAAAACCCCATTCTGATATTGGAGCAGTTGTTTTCAAGGAAACTCGAAACAAAATTTTTAAGGATATTGAAACGGATGTTTTTATTGAGAAATTTAAAGAAACCTTTGAGAAACAAAAAAATACCTATAGAAACCCCAAATTTTTAGCTGCGCTATACGAAGCGAACGATTTTGAGCCCCTGATTTTGATGAGGGATTTACCGCAAAATAAGCTAAAAAAAGCTGTTATCAAATTAGGTGAATCAAATGCCCACGGTTTAAACCCTGAAACCTTTCAAACTTCCAAATTAGACCAACTGGTAGCACAAGTATATAATAAAAAGTCGATAAAAACATTAAATGAAGCCTATCAAGTGCTGATAGCTCTAGAGCTTACAGCAGCCAACGCTTTCACCAATTATAGCAATGCGCTGCAATTTGGATTAATTAGTCCCAGAAAGATTTATGCTCAATATTATACCGAAACCAAAAGACCAGATAGTGCAAGTTTTATGGAGGTGTTTACCACTAAGAGTATTACATCATTTTTAGACAGCATACAGCCAAAAGATAGCGAATACCTTATGCTGCAAAAGGCCCTTCAAGATAATGTTCAAGTGCCGGGCACAAACAAAGAAGAGTCGGAAAGAATTTTAATTGTAAACTTGGAGCGGATGAGATGGAAAAATAAACCTACAGAAGAAAAGTATGTTTGGGTTAATATTCCTGATTTTAGATTAGATGTTGTTGAAAATGGAAAATCTATTTTAAATATGAAAGTATGCGTAGGAGAGGGAAGAAATAAAGACTATTCAGATAAATTAATGGAATACGATGAGAACGACTTCGATAGCGATCGACCGTTTAATAGAGAAACTCCTCAGTTAAAAAGTATAATTCATAGTGTTCAAGTTAATCCAATATGGAATATACCTGAAAGTATTGCGACTAACGAAATCACCAAATTAGCTGCTAAAGATCGTTATTACCTTTCCAATCATAATATAGATGTTTTTTTAGACGGAAACAGAATTGAAGATACTGAAACCATAGATTGGTCGTCGCCAGATGCAGGTAAAAAATATGCGTTTAAACAGCGACCAGGCGAAGATAATGCATTGGGTAAAATTAAGTTTTTGTTCAACAATCAAAGCAGTGTATACCTTCACGATACACCTTCTAAAGCAGCATTTAAACAAACCATGAGAGCCGTTAGTCATGGCTGTGTTCGAGTTGAGCAGCCTTTAGAACTTGCCCGTGCATTATTTGGTGAAGGAAATAAATTTGACAAAATAAAATCGGGTATGGAAGGTAAGCGAACCGATGCAGAAGACATCGGTTTATCCAATAAAGTTCCGGTGTACCTAGCGTACTCAACCTGTTGGGTGGATGCAAATGGTGTGTTACAGTTCAGAAAAGATGTTTACGGTTTAGATATCGTGCTCTATGCTTACCTGAAAAAAATGGCGTAGTGATTTTATAGAAGGAGCATACAAGCCTAATTTTAGCGTTTATGTTCCTTCTATTCTATGGTGAAAACTTAAATTTTAAAAGGCTAGTAGGTAGTATGTTCGAGTGCAAAATTTGCAGCCAAGGTGTGATCTAAATACTTAGATGTATAGGCTTCTTGGCTTTTGTTGATAAATAGCACCGTTTTATCTTCGATGGTGCTAATTACCTTATCGGCCAACTCAGGGGCCACTGCAGGACAACCCTGACTTCTGCCCAATCTTCCAAGGGCCTGTATCGTCCCCTTACTAACATAAGCCGCTCCATGTACTACAATAGATCGCATGCGTGCATTGTTGTTAAAACCCTCATCCATTCCATCTAATTTAAGCGATTTGCCATGCATGCCCCGATATACCTCGCCAGTAACATAGAAACCTAGGCTACTGCTAAACGAATCGTTTTGATTAGAGAATTTTATCGCTTCATTATTTCCACTGCGTTGTCCGTGAGCCACCCAAGTATTCAACAAAATTTCTTTTTTATCAAGATCGATAATGTAAAGACGTTTCTTTGTACTTACTTGATCAAAGTCGACAATCGTTAATATCGATTTTTTGGAAAGCTGACCTGCTTTTTTTAGATTATAAAAGCCTGTTAATGCCTTTTCGAAGGTAGCTTCCAGTAATCCTGCATCTTTTAAGTGTGCAGCTTGATAAATACCATCTACATGTTTAATGTACATACTATCAATGGAAACAACAGTTCTCGGTTTTACCTCGTCTTTTGATGATTTCCATCCCATGCTAATGAAGAAAATGGCGAGTGCTGCTAGTCCAGATAATCCTAAAATGTATTTTTTCATAGCGTTTGCTTTTTATGCGTGCTGTATAATTATTTACGTATAGGTTTTTTCGAATAGCGTTGTTTTATGTATTAGATATTAACCAAATATACGCATTTTTTAATAGTTATGTTAAGTTTTGTCCCATTATTGCTTTATAGTGACTAATTCAACGAGTTGAAATTCAAAGTGTTATACTCTTTTTTGGAATAATTCCATGTTTAATTTTATAACTCCTAAAAATATAGTTATTTTAGGGTCATTTAAATATTAAGCTAAACAAAATGAATAAAATGCTCCCTATTATTTTTACATTGGGTTTTGTAATTAGTTTTGGTTCTTGTGTGCAGATTCCAAAACAAGAGGAAAAAAAGACTGCAGAAAACCCAAAAATTGATAAGGATAAAATAGGAAAGCCAATAATTGAAGAGAAGTTAATTATGTCTAATTTTAATACATTTTGGGCATATTATAACGCAAATATTAAGTTTTTCGAAGACTTTGTCCCCTTTGATACAGCAGGAGTTGAAATGAAGAAGAGAGATTTCTTAAATACCTTAACTTCTGGAGATTACTATCCCTTGCTTATTAAATCAAAAGACTCGTTAATTAATTATAAGTTAGCTAAAATACCTGCAAATGGACCAAAAGATGCAGGGGCCTATTTAAGACAAGATTCGAAAATTGCTTTAGTACATTACGACATGGAGGGCAAAGCCATTCCTGCGTTTGATTTTATCGATGTGAATGGTAAACATTATACTTCAGAAAATACAAAAGGTAAAATTGTTCTTTTTAAATGTTGGTTTATCAATTGTGGGGCTTGCATTTTAGAAATGCCCCAGTTAAATAAAATGGTGCAAAAATATAAAGATAGGAACGATATTTTGTTTATCAGTCTTGCATCAGACCCTAAAAAGTCACTTCAAACTTTCCTAAAAAAAACGCAATTCGATTATGCCGCCGTTCCTAATCAGGATAAATACATGGATGAAGAATTAAAAGTCGCTGCTTACCCATGGCATTTCTTAATTAATAAACAGGGATTATTGGTTAAAGCAGTAGGTTTAGCTGAAGATGTTGAAATGCTTTTAGACCGAGAATTGAAAAAGTAAGTTATTTAGAGCATGTTTCGCTCAAAAATAAGCAATAAACATTTTCACAACATAAATTTAAACAGGCTATTAATATCCGAATTTTTTCTATCTTTGGTTTTTAATGAATTTCCTGTATCCAGGCTTTCTTTTTGCGCTTTTTTCGATCGCTATTCCGGTCATAATACACTTATTTAATTTTAGAAAGTTTAAGAAAGTATATTTTAGCAATGTTGCTTTTCTGAAGGAAATTAAAGAACAAAATTCTTCTCAGGAGAAACTAAAAAACCTCCTTGTACTTGCGAGTAGGCTATTGGCTATTATTTTCCTTGTTCTTGCATTTTCTCGCCCATTTATCCCTTCTGGTACAAAACACGATCAAAGCAGAGGAAATACAGTAAGCATTTATATCGATAACTCCTACAGCATGGAAGCTGTTAATAAGGAAGGTAATCTATTAGACGAAGCAAAAAGAAAAGCAAAAGAAATTGTAAAGGCATTTCAACTGAACGATCGATTTCAGTTGTTAACCAACGATTTTGAAGGTAAACACCAGCGTTTACTTAATGCCGATGAATTGATACAGGCAGTTGATGAGGTGAAAATTTCTGCTGCGAGTAGGTCTTTACAACAGGTTATTAACCGTCAACAAAGCATATTTACAGGAACAAGTAATCGTTTTAGCTACTTAATTTCAGATTTTCAGAAAGGCTTTGCAGGCGATGTTCCAATTTTAACGGATAACAATACAAACATTTCGCTCATCAAATTAAAATCCAACCACTTGCCAAATGTTGCGGTAGATAGTGTATGGTTATTATCTCCCGTACATCAAATCAATGCCACTGAGAAGGTTGCAATCCGTTTAAAAAATTATGGAGATGAGGAAGCAAAAAATATCCCAGTTAAATTAACCGTTAACAATCATCAAAAAGCCATTAGCAGTTTAACTATTCCCGCTGGCGAAACTACAATAGATACACTTTCTTTTAGTGGATTAAACCTCGGTTGGCAAAAGGGGCAATTAAGTATAAAAGATTTTCCTTTAACATTCGACGACCAACTTAACTTTAGCTTTAAGGTAAGTGCAGATCAACAGGTATTAAGTATAAATGGCACAAGTAGTGAAAAATATATTAGCGCGCTTTTTAAGTCTGATTCCTATTTTAAGTTAACGGAAATGCCCGAAAGTAATATTAATTACTCTACATTCGCCAACTATAGTTTAATCGTACTTAATGGATTAAATAATCCTTCAAGTGGTCTTGCATCGGCACTTAAACTTTATGTAGAAAATGGAGGTTCTGTTGTTGTTTTTCCGGATATGGCTTCGAGTAAAGAAGTATACAGTCAGTTTTTTACCAACTTAAATCTTCCGGCAGTTGCCGAATTAAATACCACGCCAACCAAAGTAAGTGCCATCGAACTAAAAAATGCCCTTTTCAAAGATGTATTCGAAAGTTTACCTCAAAAATTAGATCTTCCACAGGTAAAACAATATTTTAGTTTTGTAGAAAATAACAATATTAACAAAGAAAATTTACTTCAGTTGCCAGCTAACAAATTATTTTTTGCCCGTTATCCTCAAAAAAGTGGGCAAATTTATCTAGCGGCAACAGGCTTAAATAAGAACGATAGCAATTTACCTGAACATCCTGTTTTTGTGCCCTTAATGTATAAAATAGCTTTTGCAAGTGTACGCGAACAACCGCTTTATTATACCGTGATAAAGGATAATGTTATAGAAAGTAATAAAATCAACTTAAGTAATAATCAATCGCTCAGGTTAGTGAGTGATAATTTTGAAATTATTCCAGAAATACGGCAGAGTAACGACAAAACACGGTTGTATACAGCAGACCAAGTTAAAAATTCTGGTTTTTACGAGTTAAAACAAGCAGATTCACTACTCTCTGTTATTGCTTTTAACGATAACAGAATAGAGTCGGATATGCATTATGACGGCCCATCCGATTTAAGTAAGGTAATTAATAAGCAACAAGCAAACCTAATCGACCCAACTGTTGATCCGGTTGCAGCTACAGTCTCTGCAAAAAATAGCGGTACAGAGTTATGGAAACTTTGCCTAATTTTAAGTGTTATTTTTTTAGCGATTGAAATACTATTGGTTAGATTTTATCATATAAACAATAATTCAAATTCATGAACCTCTTTATTAAGGGAATAACAATAGCCGATCCAAATAGCCAGTTTAATCAACAAAATTGCGATATACGCGTTGAAGATGGAAAGATTGTGGCCATTTCAAATGCGTTAGCGCCAGCTAAAGGTGATCAAATTTTTGAAGCACAAGGTGCAATTCTATCGCCAGGTTTTTTCGATTTAAATTGTTCGATAGGCGATCCAGGATTAGAAACCAAAGAAGATCTAGAAACCGCTACGGCAGCTGCCAAGGCAGGTGGCTTCACTGCATTAGCTGTATTGCCAACAAGCAAACCTGTAGTACAAAATAAAGGGCAAGTTGAATACATTTTAAATAAAACAAAAAACAATCTTGTAGAGGTGCACCCAATTGGCGCCATCAGCAATGAACTAGAAGGAAAAGAGCTTGCCGAGCTGTACGACATGAAAAGGGCAGGGGCGGTAGCTTTTTCTGATGGTGATTATGCTATTGCCGACGATGGTTTTATGAGTAGGGCTTTACAATATGCACAAGGATTTGATGCCTTATTAATGGTATATCCCGAAAATAAATCGATGGCTGGTAAATCACAAATTAATGAAAGCAAAAATAGTATCCTTTTAGGGATGAAAGGATTGCCCGCATTGGCCGAAGAAATGCACATCGCTCGCGATATTTATTTGGCTACCTATCATCATTCACCTATCCACATTAGTACGATCTCTACTGCAGGGTCGGTGGCGTTAATTAAACGCGCTAAAAAGGATGGAGTTAAAATTACTTGCGATGTGGCGGCCCATCAACTCATTTTTACAGAAGATTTGCTGAACGATTTTGATAGCAATTATAAAGTAAAACCTCCGCTAAGAAGTAAAAACGATACTAAAGCGCTATTGGCCGGGCTAAAAGACGGAACAATAGATGCGATTTGCACGCAACATCGTCCACATGAAATCGAATTTAAAGATGTAGAGTTCGAACGCGCAGCCTATGGGATCATCGCTTTACAAACTGCCTTGCCGCTTTTACTAGAAGTTGGTTTAAGTGCCGAATTGATTGCGGAAAAATTAGCAATTAATCCACGTAAACTATTGGGGCTGCCAGTTGCGACGGTTAACATTGGTGAAGATGCCAATTTCACTATTTATCACCCTACCCAAGAATGGGTTTTTAATTCACAAACAAATGCTTCTAAATCAAATAATTCGCCTTTGCTCGGTAAAACCTTAAAAGGAAAAGTGCAACTGGTTTATAACCATAAACAATTTCAAAAATATGAACACTAGCGTAGAACAAGCATTAATTGCTTCACTTGATAAATTTGCTGAAACCAAAAAAATAGATTCGATTGCTATCGAAACACGATTGGTAGAAGTTTTTGGAAAAGACATGAACTTTTTAGAGAAAGTTGCAGAATTTGATGAGGTTTTTGATGAACAGCCGGCTTTTAACGAGTTAAGAGAGGTGTATTTCGATTTACTGATGATTAATTTCTTTACTAGTGACGTAATTAAGCTGGAAGAAGATTATCTTGAATCGAAAGAATGGGCGGATATTGAAGAAGAAACGATTGATCGGGGAACGGAATTGCTGAATTTGTTATTGTACATTAATGAATGTCACGATGAAGAAATCAAACCTGGGCTTGAAGATTTCCTAAAAGAATTTTTGTTGGTCGAAGAAGATGAATTTCAAGACGAGTTCCATATTTATGAAGATTTAATCAGCAACCAACAATTGGCCGAAAGTAGTGTGGAAGATATTTGTAGTAATGCTGACTTATTGGAGTTGAGTGAAGAAATGGAAGAACTTTTTGTACCCTTTATGACGTTTTTCTTGCAGCCAAACACCAGTGAAGGTGTACAGCTCGAATTAATAAAATATAGCAATAATAGCAGTTTTGATGTTGCGGTTTACACATTAATTACTAATTTTAATAAAAATCGTTAAACCAAACAAAAAAAAATATGGAAGCAACAGCTACGAAAGTAAATTTAAAAACAGAAGCGCTAAAAAATGGCGCAATCTGGGGCGTAATTAATATTGTATTATTTGCGGTGGTCTGGTATGGAATGCCAAGCTTAATGAGCTCGTATGTTTATGTTGGTATTACCGTAGTTATAGGCATTTTGCTAGCCGTTTTCTTTTGTATCGATTTGAGAAAGAAGGCGGGTGGCTATTGGTCGTTCAGTGAAGCACTTTGGCCAATACTTGCCATGTTCTTAACAAATATGACCATTGTGTTGGTATTTACATTGGTATTTGGAAAAGTAATCGATCCCACCTATCCTGTTAAGATGAAAGAAGTTTCTATGGCAGGAACAGAAAAAATGATGTCGTCTATGGGCATGGATGAGTCTCAGTTGCAAGAAGCAATGGCAAAAACTGAAGAACGATTAGATAAACAATTTAACCCATCTGTTGGCGACTTCATCTTTCAATATGGAATGTCTGCAGTATTTTATTTTATAGGCGCGCTAATATTTGCTGCTATTTTCAAAAAAGCTAATCCTAATCCTTGGTCAGAACAGGAAGAAGAACCTGTTCTTCAAGAATAAATCGAACCAAGCATAAATTTATCAACGTGCAGGTTTTATCAAAATATTTGATGAAGTTTGCACGTTGTTTTTTATAGCGCATTTTATCTCACTACCCAATACTAAAAAATGCCAAACTTATATATCATTTCTGGATATAATGGAGCAGGTAAAACTACTGCTTCGTTTACCGTATTACCAGAAATGTTAACTTGTAGAGAGTTTGTAAATGCAGACGAAATAGTGAGAAGATTATCGCCTTTTTTTCCAAACGTTTTGTCTTTCAAGCAGGTAAAATAATGCTTAAACAGATATATGATTTGTTGTTTAAGCTAGCTCAACGAATGAATTAAAAAGTGAACTGGTTGTTTTTTGTTTAAATAATGTGAATCTTGCCATTCAGAGGGTTGAGGAAAATTGCTAAAGGGAATAAAAAGGGAATTGCTATCTTTGATCACGAAATTTTTTGAAAATTTAATCAAAAATTGATGAACAAGGAATTTACACTTGACGAACTTCAAGAAAAAATAAAACAAGGTCTTGATTTAGCTTTCAAAAAACTTGTTGCTGAAAAGAAGAAGAATAATGGTGTTTTTGTTTTTTCAGAGAATGGAAAAATTGTGAAGGTAAAAGCCGTGGATTATAAAGGTTAGATGGATATATCAGTTGTAGTACCCTTATTTAATGAAGAAGAATCGCTGCCAGAATTAATGGCTTGGATTCAGAAAGTAATGTCGGAGAATAATTTCTCTTATGAAGTCGTCTTCGTTGACGATGGAAGTACCGACTCTTCGTGGCAGGTAATTACCTCCTTAAAAGAACAGTATACTGCAGTTAAAGGAATCAAATTTAGACGGAACTACGGGAAATCTGCCGCACTAAATGTAGGCTTCGAAGCCGTACGGGGCGACGTAGTCATTACCATGGATGCCGATTTGCAAGATAGTCCAGACGAAATACCCGAATTATACCGTCGCATAAAAGAAGAAAACTACGACCTCGTGTCGGGATGGAAAGCTAAACGCTATGATCCCATCTCTAAAACAATCCCTACCAAATTATTTAATGCTGCTACGCGAAGCATGAGCGGAATTCAGCTAAATGATTTTAATTGTGGGTTAAAAGCTTATCGTCATGATGTCGTTAAAACCATCGAAGTCTATGGCGAAATGCACCGCTACATTCCTGTTATAGCCAAATGGGCCGGTTTTACGAAGATAGGAGAGCAGGTGGTTGAGCATCGTGCGCGTAAATATGGAACAACGAAATTCGGCCTTAGCCGATTTATTAACGGATTTTTAGATTTATTAACCATTTTCTTTGTCGGTAAATTCGGTAAACGACCCATGCATTTTTTTGGAGCCATAGGTGCATCAAGTGTGTTTATTGGAACGATAATGGCTTTATGGCTCATTGGTGTAAAACTTTATCATATTGCCACCGGAACAGCATATCGAGAAGTAACCGATCAACCGATGTTCTACTTGGCCTTAACGGCTACCATTATTGGAACACAACTTTTCTTAGCTGGATTTATTGGCGAATTGGTTACCCGAAATGCCCCTGAAAGAAATGCCTATTTAATTGAAAAGGAAATACTTTAATTAGCTAATTTGCTAATTAGCTAATTAACAAATTGTCTGATGTTTTTCTCCATAATCATCCCTTTATACAACCGTCCACAAGAAATAGACGAGCTTTTAGCCACATTAACCAAGCAAACCTATACACGGTTTGAAGTTTTGGTGATCGAAGATGGCTCAGTAGAGGATGCGAAAGCTATCGTAGCTTCTTATGCCGACCGATTAGACATTCATTATTACGTTAAGCCTAACGAAGGACAGGGCTTTTCCCGTAATTTTGGCTTCGAACGAGCTAAAGGCGATTATTTTGTAATCTTCGACTCCGATTGCTTAATCCCGGCCGATTATTTAGAAATCGTATCTAATTATCTTTTTGAGCATCAGCTCGATGCGTATGGAGGGCCAGATGCTGCACACGAAAGTTTCACACCCGTACAAAAGGCCATTAGTTATGCCATGACTTCGCCCTTTACCACAGGCGGTATCCGCGGAAATAAAAAACATATCGGACAATTTCATCCGCGGAGCTTTAACATGGGCGTTTCGAGAGAAGTTTATGAGAAAGTAGGTGGCTTTATTCTTACCCGCTTAGGCGAAGATATCGAATACAGTATTCGTATCCACGAAAATGGATTTAAAATCGGATTAATACCAACAGCAAAAGTTTATCACAAAAGAAGAACAAGTTTTGCTCAATTTTATAAACAATTGCATTTTTTCGGGAGAGCACGAATCAATATTTACAAACATTTTCCATCTACCTTAAAATTAGTGCATTTTTTTCCTGCAGTAGCTACACTAGGAATGGGATTAACCTTATTGTTGAATGTATTTAATCAGCCTTTGGCCCTGATTTGTAATCTGTTGGTCGTATTATACTTTATGTTGATATTTTTTCATGCTTGGCAGCTTAATAAATCAATAAAAATTGCATTTTTGAGTGTTATCGCATCATTTATCCAGCTCACTGCTTATGGATTTGGCTTTATGCAGGATTTTTGGAAACGAGTTATATTAAATAAATCATGATTGAGTACCTAAAAGAAAGCTCATTTGCTGTTAGAGAAGTAATTTTTGACGCATGGAAAGTTACACGCGACAATTATGTTTCGATTGCCACGCTATGCTTTTTAATTTTCATAACCGCATCAACTTCTACTTTTATGGCCTTTTTTATGGGCGAATTGCACATAGGGATTCGGATAATTATGCTTATCATTTTTATTATGAGTTACTGTGTGGTCGAACTGTGTTTAATCAAATACATTTTTAAATTGCTAGACCACGAAAATGCAGAAATTACCATTATAGAAACACTTCCTACACGAAAAGAAATAGGTCGCTTTTTAGTGGGGGCGGTTTATTTTGGCTTGAGTATATTCCTGGTTGGCATTTTGCTGATGCCCGTTTTATATATCTTAGAACTTATTTTAAAATTGGGTGTAAATCAAGGCGTGTTCAGTAATTACACGCAAGCAGGAAAAATAATCGTAAATATTTCTGTGGCAATTGCTGTGCTTAGTATTTTCTTTACTTTCATTAGGATTATCTTTTTTCCTTTTTTTATTATCGATAAGCACGTTACTGCATTTGAATCGATAAAATTTAGTTTGGCAACTACAAAGGGCAATTTTATTAAACTATTATTCATTTTTGTAGGCTTAGTTTCGGTTCAAGCAATTGTATTTGGATTTTTTTATATTGTAGTGATGACTGGCTTTCGGCTTATTAATTTCTTTTTCGACTATGATATCAATCAATATATATCTTTAATTGTGGTTGTATTTAGCTCATTCGTCATTGTTCCCTTCACCACTGCATTTTTTGCAGTCGCCTATCGTAAAATAATGAGCGAATATCAAGGAGACGAGCATCCCGATATTATGCATAATATCGTTTAATATATTCTCTTTCAATATTAATATGGGGTTAAAAGCAGCATTAAGTAAACCATTTGCGGCCTGGGTGGTAAAGAAAATAGATAAATGGAAATATAATGCCGTAAATGCTCAACAGAAAACATTTAAATCTTTAATTAAATCGGCAAAAAATACAGCTTTTGGTAAGGATCATCGTTTTTCGAATATTTTGAGTTACGACGATTTTAAGGCAAATGTTCCTATTCGCGATTACGAAAAATTAAAGCCTTATGTAGATCGAGTGGTAAATGGGGAGAAAGATATCTTATGGAAAGGTAAACCTAAATACTTTGCCAAAACCTCTGGCACTACATCGGGTGTAAAATACATTCCAATTTCTAAGGAATCGATGCCCGAGCATATCAAAGCTGCTAGAAATGCCTTATTAACCTATATTCATGAAACTGGAAAAGCAGAGTTTGTAAATGGGAAAATGATTTTTTTGCAAGGAAGCCCCATTATGAGCAAGAAAAACGGTATAAACGTTGGTCGTTTATCGGGCATTGTAGCCCATTTAGTTCCAAAATATTTACAGAAAAACAGGCTTCCATCGTATGCTACCAATTGCATCGAAGATTGGGAAACAAAAGTTGATTGCATTGTGGAAGAAACTTTCAATCAAAATATGACCTTGATTTCGGGAATACCACCTTGGGTACAGATGTATTTTGATAAATTAATAGAGAAGTCTAATGGAGCAAAAATTAAGGATATTTTTAAAAATTTTAGTCTTTTTGTATATGGTGGAGTAAATTTTGAGCCTTACCGTGCCAAAATCGAGGCAAGCATCGGAAAAAAGATTGATTCTATCGAAACGTATCCAGCCTCAGAAGGATTTATTGCTTATCAAGATCAACAAACGGATAAAAGTTTATTGTTATTGGTAAAAGCGGGTATATTTTACGAATTTATTCCGGCCGACGAATATTATAATGAAAAACCTACCCGTCTAAGTTTAAAAGATGTAGAATTGGAGAAGAATTACGCCTTAATCTTAAATACAAACGCGGGTTTATGGGGATATAGTATTGGCGATACCATTAAATTTGTATCCAAAAACCCCTACAAGATTTTAGTCACCGGTAGAATAAAACATTTTATATCCGCCTTTGGCGAACATGTAATAGGCGAAGAAGTAGAACACGCACTGCTATCGGTTGCAAATGAAGAAGGGATAGAAATTACTGAATTTACCGTAGCTCCACAAGTAAATCCGCCACTCCACGAATTGCCCTTTCACGAATGGTTTGTAGAGTTTGGTTCTTTACCAAAGAACATAGAAGAATTTAGTAAAAAGGTGGATGAGGCTCTTCAAAAGAAAAATATTTATTATTTTGACCTTATCGAAGGCAAGATACTTCAACCCCTAATTATCCGTACCTTGCAAAAAGATGCTTTTGTAAAATATATGCGCGCTGAGGGTAAGTTAGGCGGACAAAACAAGGTTCCAAGATTAAGTAATGATAGGCAGCTTGCTGATAAACTAAAAGAATATGTAATTAGCTAACCCCGATCGCTATCGTGAAGCTAATTCGTCAATTAACACATTAACATTTGAAGAATATATCCATACTAGGGAGTACAGGCTCAATAGGAACACAAGCATTAGCTGTAATTCGTGCTAATCCTAATTTGTATCGAGTACATGCGTTAACAGCACAGAATAATGCTGCGTTATTAATACAGCAAGCATTAGAATTTAAACCTGAATTGGTTGTAATCACTTGTGAAGACCATTTTACAACCGTTAAAAAAGCCTTGCCGAATATCCTTGTTTTATGCGGCGAAGATGCGCTAATTGCTGCGGTTGAACTTTCGCAAACAGATTTTGTGCTTACTGCGATTATGGGTGCTGTTGGGTTAAAACCTACCATTGCAGCCATCAAAGCGAAGAAAGATATTGGTCTTGCGAATAAAGAAACCTTAGTTGTTGCCGGCGAACTGGTGATGCAATTGGCAAAAGAAAATGGTGTAAAAATTATTCCGGTTGATTCGGAACACTCAGCAATTTTTCAATGTTTAGTCGGCGAAGAAGAAAATCCATTAGAGAAAATTTATTTAACCGCATCTGGAGGGCCATTTAGGGGAAAGGACATCGAATTTTTGGCCACAGTAACCAAAACCGAAGCCTTAAAACATCCCAACTGGGTAATGGGTGCCAAAATAACTATCGACTCGGCTTCTTTAATGAATAAAGGTTTAGAGGCGATTGAAGCAAAATGGTTATTCGATTTAACACCCGAGCAGATTGAAATTATTGTTCATCCACAATCCATTGTGCATTCTATTGTTCAATTTATAGATGGTTCTATGAAAGCGCAAATGGGCATTCCCGACATGAAATTACCCATTCATTATGCATTAGCCTATCCCAAAAGGATAAATAATGATTTCGAACGCTTCAATTTTTTAAATTATCCTTCTCTTACTTTTTCGACTCCAGATACAAAAAGTTTTCGTAACCTTGAACTTGCTTTTAAGGCAATGGATAAGGGAGGGAATTTGCCCTGTATTTTAAATGCAGCTAATGAAGTAGTGGTAGAGGCATTTTTACAAGATAAGATCGGATTTTTGCAAATGAGCGATGTTATTGAAGAATGTATGGAAAATGTATCTTTTATAGCCCAACCTAGCTTAAACAATTATTTAGAAACCGATGTGCATACACGTATATTTGCACAGCAACTCGTAACAAAATAAAATATAACACATCTAAAAACATTATACTATACATTATATGAACGGACTGATTATGGCGGGCCAGCTTTTGCTGGGATTATCGATACTAGTAATTTTACACGAGTTAGGACACTTTTTAGCCGCACGTGCCTTTGGAATAAAAGTCGAAAAATTTTACCTTTTCTTTGATGCCTGGGGCTTTAAACTTTTTAGTTTCAAAGTTGGCGATACAGAATATGGTGTGGGATGGTTACCACTGGGTGGTTATGTGAAAATTACTGGGATGATAGACGAATCGATGGACGTGGAACAAATGGCGTTGCCACCACAGCCTTGGGAATTTCGCTCAAAACCAGCTTGGCAACGGTTAATTGTGATGTTAGGTGGAATTATCGTAAACATTATAGTAGGTATTTTTATTTTTTGGATGCTTACCTTTAAATATGGTGAAACCTATATCGATAACAACCGACTGGTTAATGGTGTGCATCCAGGCATAATTGGTAAAGAAATTGGCCTAAAAGATGGCGATAAGATTTTGGCAATTAATGGGCAGAAAGTTGTTCGATTTGATGAGATTGTTACTTCGAAAGTGTTACTTGGAAACCCAAAATTAACCATTTCTAGAGAGGGACGGGCAATAGATTTAACAGTTCCTGAATCGGTTTTAAATAGCATTAGCAAGCATGGAATTGATGAGTTTATCGAGCCTAGAATAGTAGCGGGAAAAATTGCCACTGTAATAGGCCCAGAGAAAGAAAAAACTGGTTTCTTAGCCAAAATTAAGCAATTAATTTTTGGAAAACCCGAGCCTATACTTACTCCAGCATATGATGCAGGAGTTAAAGCTGGCGATAGTATTATTGCTGTAAATGGAAAATTAGTGCGTTTTAGAGACGACTTTACTTCTGGCGTACGAGCATCTGCCGGTAAAAAAATTGCTTTAACTGTAATAAGAGATCATAAGCAAATCGAATTAATGCCAAAGGTTACACCTGATGGCACAATTGGGGTGATGGTAACTCCAGGTGAAGATTTGCCAACCCAACATATTGATTATAATTTCTTCGAATCATTCGGGGTAGGAACCACGAAAGGGTGGACTACCTTTGCAGATAATGGTAAGGGGATTTGGAAAATGGTGACAGGGAAAGTGAGTGCAAGAAATATTAGTAGTCCGATCGGTATTGCAAAAGTATATGGAGCCCAATTCGATTGGTACAATTTCTGGCGATTAACAGGGCTAATTTCTATGGCATTGGCCTTTATGAATTTATTGCCAATTCCAGCTTTAGATGGGGGCCATGTGGTATTTTTAATTGTTGAGATGATAAAAGGAAAACCACTCGGCGATAAATTTATGGAACGCGCACAAGTGGTGGGCTTTGTGATTTTATTGAGCTTAATGGTATTTGCTTTCGGAAACGATATCTTGAAGATTTTTAATAAGTAGGTTAATTCGTAAATTAGCTAATTAAATTAGCCTATGAACTACTTTGATTTATACGAAATTCCCATTAGTTTTAATCCTAATCAAGAGGCGATTAAAGAAAAATTTTATGCCCTAAGCAAAAAGTATCATCCCGATTTTTATATCAATGAAAGCCAAGAAAAACAAGACGAAGTACTCGAGTTATCAACCCTTAATAATAAAGCTTTTCAGGTTTTAAAGGATGATCAACAACGACTCCATTATATTTTAGAATTAAAAGGACAATTAATAGAGGGAGAAAATTATAGCCTTCCGCAAAGCTTTTTGATGGAAATGATGGATGTAAATGAAGCAATTATGGAGTTAACAGTCGATTCTGATAAAGCTAAAAAGGAATCGTTGGTTGGTCAAATTTCTGATATCGAAAATTTATTAAGTAGCGATTTAAAGGCATTAACTTCATCTTTTGATAGAAGTAGTGTAATTGAGCAAGAAGAACGCTTAAAAGCTATTAAAGATGTTTACTATCGGAACAAATACCTTGGGCGCATAAAGGAGTCGCTCGCTAAATTTACAACATGAGTTCATTAAACCTATTTAGAAAAGTAGCCGTTGCCGAGGGCATATCTTATATTTTATTATTATTTGTGGCAATGCCATTAAAATATTGGGCCGATATGCCATTAGCCGTAAAATATACCGGATGGGCGCATGGCTTGCTCTTTGTCTTATATGCAGCCTGTTTAATCATGGCATGGCAAGAGCGAAAATGGAAGTTCGGTAAATCAGTACTCATTTTCCTAGCGTCGCTATTGCCTTTTGCACCGTTTATAGTAGATAAAAAATTAAAAGAAGAAGGATAACCTTACTTCTTCGTAAAATTTATCATATAAATTACCTTAGCAGCAATCTTAAGGAAATCATTTACTGAAAATCAGCAGTTAATTCATCTTGTAAGTAATTATTATGAAAATAAATTTGCGTAGTTAAATGGCTACACATATATTTGTAGTCAAATAGCTACATATGAAACTTAGACGGGATGTATTTCAAGCCATTGCGGATCCTACAAGAAGGGCCATTCTGCTTTTGGTGGCTTCACAATCTATGACAGCCGGTGCATTAGCCGCTAACTTTGACACAGCAAGGCCAACGGTTTCAAAACACTTGCAAATACTAACGGAGTGCGAATTATTGGTGCAGCAGCAAGATGGAAGGGAGATTTATTATCATGCGAATGCGAAAAAAATGAAGCAAGTGGCCGACTTTATCGAACCGTTTCGGGCCATGTGGGACGAGCGATTTAATAAATTGGAAGAAGTAATGAGAAAATATAAAAGCGTTGGTAATGGAATTGAAAACAAAGATTAAGGCCGAAGAAGGTAAACAGGAATTGATTATTACACGTGAATTCGATTTGCCTTTAGCATTACTTTTTAAAGCGTATGTTGATGCCGATGTTGTAGCGCAATGGATGGGCACAAAAGTAGTGAAGCTGGAGAGTAAAAAGCACGGTAGCTATCAGTTCGAAACGAGAGATCCCCATGGTAATGTGGTTTTTAGCGCCAACGGTGTGCTGGCTGAGTTTGTGCCAAATGAGAAAATTACGCGTACGTTTGAAATGGAAAATACGCCTTTTGCCGTTCAGCTCGAATATTTAACATTCGAACACCTTACTGCAGAAACGAGCAAACTCACCATGCAAATTGTATATAAATCTGTCGCTCTGCGAGATCAAATGCTAGCACTTCCATTTGCTCAAGGACTTAACATGGCGCATAATCGATTACAAGAAATAGTAAATAAGCAAATATGACAAAGACCCAAAGAATTACCTATTGGATTGCCACAGGCTGGCTGGCGTTGGGCATGCTATCAACGGGTATCGTACAATTCATAAAATTAAAAGAAGAAGTAGGTATGATGATTCATTTAGGTTATCCTTCTTACATTTTGCCCTTATTAGCTTTTTGGAAAATATTGGGTGTTGTAGCAATACTTATTCCTAAATTTGCTTTGTTAAAAGAATGGGCCTATGCAGGCTTCTTTTTTGCCATGTCTGGCGCCTTGATTTCGCATTTAGCTGTTGGTGACCCTGCTAAAGAATTTTTCGGTCCCACATTATTAATCATACTTATTGTAGTATCTTGGTATTTTAGACCTCTATCTAGGAAAATGGTAGCCGCTAATTAATTTAATCGCATGAAAAAAGAATTACCGTTAGAGCAAAGTACAGAATTACTCAGCATTTTGAAAGCGCGCTTTGAGAAAAATATGAACCGTCATTCGGGTATGGAATGGTCTAAAATACAGGTAAAGTTGGAAGCAAATGCCGAAAAACTATGGTCGCTCGATGAGATGGAAATTACAGGAGGGGAACCTGATGTGGTGATGTATGATAAAGCTACTGATGAATATGTTTTCTTTGATTGTGCTGCCGAAAGTCCGAAAGGCCGTAGAAGCGTCTGTTACGATCATGAAGCGCTTGAGGCGAGGAAAGAACATAAGCCAGGCAACAGTGCTGTAGAAATGGCGAAAGAGATGGGGGTCGAGCTGCTAAATGAGCAGCAGTACCGTGAACTACAAAAATTAGGGAATTTCGACACTAAAACATCGAGCTGGATTGTCACTCCACAAGCGATCAGAAAATTAGGAGGCGCTATTTTTGGCGATTATCGCTATGGTACCATTTTTATCTATCATAATGGTGCCGAATCGTATTATGCGGCAAGGGGTTTTCGGGCTTCGTTAAGAGTTTAATTGATGATGGTAAATCCTAAAGTAGATTTTTATTTTAGAAGGCCTGGAAAATGGCAGGAAGAATTGGAGCGATTGCGTCTAATTGTTCTGGGCTGTGGACTAACAGAAGAACTGAAGTGGGGTTGTCCATGTTATCAATATAAGAGAAGCAATATTGTTTTAATCCATGAGTTTAAAGAATACTGTGCGCTTTTATTTTTTAAAGGGGCATTGTTAGGGAATGTCCATGGTTTGTTGATTCAGCAAACGGAGAATGTACAAGCTGCGCGACAGATTCGCTTTTCGAATGTTTTACAGATTTTAGAAAATGATGCGACTATTAAAGCTACCATTTTTGAAGCTATAGAAGTAGAAAAGTCGGGTTTAAAAGTGGAATTGAAGAAGACTACTGAATTCGAGATGACGGAGGAGTTTAAAGATAAGTTGGATCAAATTCCGGCATTAAAAACTGCTTTCTATGCATTAACACCGGGCAGACAGCGTGCTTATTTACTTCATTTTTCGCAGCCTAAGCAGGCGAAAACGAGAGAAGCAAGAGTAGAAAAGTGCATGGAATTGATTATGAATGGAAAAGGATTGGGGGAGGATAGGAAATAATTATACTAGGATTGTCACTGAATCAGACAGGGAAGCTGATAGAAAAGAGGTGGGCTTTGTGCATGTGCCTCGTTCAGAAAAGCTTGCGTTAATAACAAACTTTCAGAATAAGAGATATTAAGTTGGAGAGAAACTTTGAAATGTTGCATCCATCAAAAAGGCTATCATTTCTGATGGCTGTTCATTTCGATTTTTAGGTACTCCCGACGATACAAATTTTCCAAACACTAAAGTTAACCCCTCTATTAACAAAACGTATATTTCCTTTTCACTATTTCCAGCTGTTTAACATTTCAATCGCTTTTTCCAAGACTGATGACAATAGGGCGAATGCCTAGAACGATGCAGCGCTACGCCATAGAGCATTATCCAAAGCACACAAGGCTCACCCTTACGAGTTAAACAACTAGATATTTTTTTCTATAAATTATTATCTCCAAATCCATAGCAGCTGGTTTTGGATGCCTGCTATTGAACGCACGTGTAAGATGCAGGATATGAAAACATTCAGGGTATTCTGCTGAGAACGAATTTTTACAATTACAGTAAATAGTAAGATTGCATGGCCTAAATATTTTATCAAAACGTGCAAAAAACGATTTTTTACAATCAGGGAATTTCAGCATTGCAGACATTTGTAAAACATTCAAACACATACAAAAGCAATGAAAAAATCAAGCAGAATAATCAACATAGCGCTAATCGCTGCTATGGTTGTGGCTGCAAAAGTTCAAAATCAATAAATAATAATATGAAAGCATTTACAGTAGATCAAGTTAATGAAGCTCACAGCAAGGTAAAATCAGGCGCTGATTTTCCGGCCTACATAAGGGATCTGAAAGAGCTGGGGGTAGTATACTACAAAACATATGTTACCGATGGCCATACGGAGGTTTATGGCGCAGAGGGTTATAAAGTAATCAAGCCGGCAAAATATGAAGCTATTGCAATTTCTGACCAGCGCAACATAACCCAGTTTAAGATTGACCTAAAGGAACACCAGCAGGGAAAAACGGATTACCCTACGTTCATCAGGATGTGCGCTGGCTTCGGTATCGACCACTGGATTGTCTCATTGGATAGGATGACCTGCACCTATTATGATATGGCGGGCAATGAGGTATTGGTAGAGCTGATCCCGGAGGTATAATTCGGTTTGTCTGGCATTTTAATTAAGAGTAATAACAGTTTGTTTTATAGAAAATAGTGGTGTGTCTGCTGCTTTTGTCCTCTGCCGCATTGGGCTGCAGATTATCTGCCGCTCGCTATTTCATTTGTTTATTTAACTTTTACTACCTCAACAGCGTGATCGTAATTTGAATTCGCAAGATTACAACAAGCGAATTTTTACAATCAGGACCGTGCCCATGCCTTTAGATTTGTATTTAAACAATTTGATTTCAATATAATGGACTTTATAAAAAAGAATTTCGGAACATTATTTTTTCTGTCAGGATTAAGCCTTTTGGGACATATCGCCTCGGATATGTACCTGCCATCATTTCCGCAGGTAATGGCCGATTTCTCGACTACAGAATCAGCAGTTGCTTTGACCTTCAGCATATTTCTCCTCGGACTTGGTGTAGGCAGCCCCTTATCAGGTTATTTGTCTGACAGCTTGGGAATGCGCAGGTCACTACTTGCCGGGCTGATACTTTTTATAATCTCCAGTATAGGCTGCGCAATCAGCAGCTCGATAGCCATGTTGCTCTTGTGTCGCGTGCTCCAGGCCATCTCGGTTTCGGCTGCGGCTACAATATGGCAAAGCATTGTGGTTTCCCGGTTTGAGGGCGCGCAGCGCGCAGCAGCTTTCAGCATACTGTATCCTATGGTAGCAGTATCCCCTGTCTTGGCACCCCTTGTCGGGAGCTATTTAAGCTCACAGTATGGATGGCGCTTGGTATTTTATATAATAGCAGCAATAGGCTGCATCCTCATGATGGTTGCCTACCGCAAATTGCCTGCATCAGAAGGAGTAGAACGCGGCAGCTCGATGGTGGAGAATTTCAGAAAATTGCTCTCCGACGCCTATTTCAGGAGTATGGTCTTAATGCTAAGCTTTACCACAGGGGCCTATTTCGGTTACCTGACCATAATACCTTTCCTATTAAAGGAGCATGGGCATCCCGAATGGCACATCAGTTACTTCCTTATACCAAGCCCCTTCCTGTTCATGCTCGGCGGATACCTCAGTCCTAAGCTATCAGCTAAATATGGATCAATCCCAACACTGATGCTGATTGCGCTGTCCAATCCATTGGTTATCGGTATCACCTTTCTAATATCGGGCTATTTTGATGGTATTGCCATCTTTATCATAGCAATGCAGTGTATGTCAGTTTTAAACGGGATTATTTATCCACTTGCTTCAGCTGAGGCAGTAAACCGTATTCCTGCGCTCTCGGGATCTGCGGCCGGGCTTTCAGGGGCATTCCAGTCTTTTATCGCTTCACTTGTTTCCCTGGCGGTTGCCTTAACTATCCCTTATCAAATGGTTGGCTTTGCGACTGTCCTATTTGCCTCTTATGGTATCGCATTGCTGTTCTGGTGGAGATTGCGCCGAAGTTCATTAATTAAAACAGCTCATCAATTATCTTTGTAAATACTTGATAATTAAAATGTTATGGTGTTCAAGCTTTCAATAAAACAGAGGAACGGTAGCAGGAAACATCATTGTGTTGTATGTCTTTGATAATTAGTCTAGTACTCGCTTTTTGGTGCAATTTCTATTCTAAAATCAACCAAAATTCTGTAAAAAGCAAAAAATGCAAGTTGTTAATAGTCAATCTGTTACAAACTTTCGTTTTTTTGTTGCGTACTCTCGGAGATACAAATTTCGGAACTTTTTTATAGCGATTTAGAAATTTTATTTCGTTTGAAGGCTTGAAAGACACTTTTTGAATAAGGTGAAGGGAAAAATATCCAAACGTTTTGAATGCTAGAATAAAATTAGTTTTTCAGAGCCTGTAAAATATAATTGATTTTATCTACTTCTTTCACTTCAATTTTTATATCTGGTTTGATGCCAATATTGTCGATAGGATATTCTGGCAGACGTTTGGAACGTCCAATAGGTATAACTAGATTGAAATCTTTACACGGAATATTAAAGTACTGCGTGTTATTGTAATCTAACATTCCAGCTGAATTTTCACCATAAATTTTCACCTTATCACTTTGCATTGCACTTAGCAGAAACGACTCTGCAGAACTCGCTGTATTCCTATCAATCAGTATGGCTACTTTAATCGGAAATTGATAAACAGTATCCAGCTTGATTTCGAAACTATCTTTTCCAGAAGGATTAACAAACTGATTAGGGTATTGCTCCATCAGTTTAATCAAGTTAATTATAAAATCTTTTCCAGCCTTTGATAAGTCAGTATCTTTAAGGTTTTCTGTTAAAATATTGATATTTTCTTTAGAAGATAGAAATTCGTCTGGCTTAATTTTTATTGGTTTGGTATAAATGAAGGGCATTAGGCCACTGAATGCATAATCAGTACCACCAGTATTACCCCTTAAATCAATGATCCAGTTGGGCAATTTCATTAGTTGCTGATTATAATTTTTAAGTAAACTGTCGATGTTTTTTTTCTCGCTCCATTCAAATGATGGAAGCCTTAACAAGACAGTTTTGTCATCAAGTATTTTGAAATTAGTCTTTGAGTCTAATTTTTCTATTGAAACTGGACTATTTTTTGGTTTAGCAAATCGAGCATTCAAGAATTTTGCTACTTCCGGATATTTTTCTCTATATCTCCAATCAAGCTGAACACGAAGGTGACTGTCTTTGAAATAATTTGTCCACGATCTGAGGATCACATAACATGAATCAACACTCTTAGCAGCAACTGCGTTCTTTCTTAAAGAGTTAGTAAATTTTTCAAAAGCTTTTTTGTTTGTAACTTTAATTTTATCGTTAAAACCAGCATAATCTGATCCCACGCGGCTAACCATGTAGTCAAAGTTAATTGCACAATCACATTGTTGTGCTGCAGATATAAAAGGAAGAAGGAAGAATAGAATAGGAAGAAGTGTTTTCATCTTTTCAAATATACTATACTGACGAATAAATTTAGGTTTTGGTTGCATGATCAAAAACAGTTTGCTCAAATGGAATAACATTTACAACTATAGTTTATGATATTAAAAATTTAAGAGGGCAATGGGAATTGAGTCCATCTAGCGAAAGCGTGTCACTTGTGATTTTAAACCCACACGAATTGACTACATACAAAAAAACCCTTCATTTCTGAAAGGTTTCAATTCGATTTGAGTACAGAAAAGGGTTCTGTTTTAGAACATTTAACTGGCTTCCTAATGATAGTTGAGAACATTATCGAGAAAAATGAACTCAAAAAAAGTCGAGAAAATTACACATAACTTTTTTGTTGAAAGTGTTCGAAGAATTTAACATAGCAGATTTTTCGAACACTTTTCAAATCACTACCAATTTATTTGTAAAGTTGCACGCTTACTTATTTTGTTAGATTTATTCTTTAGTTTCAGTATTTCTGAATTCCCTGTTGAGCAAGTAGTCGATTTTATTTATCCTTGCAAGAATATCATCTAATTCATCCACTTTAAACTTAATTGCATTGGGTTTGTCACGGAACTTTGCTAGTCCGATTCCAGTTTCATTGTCCCAATCGGCAATCGTCGGAATCAGTGGATAATGCGCAAACTGATTTCTGAGCTCATTTAGTTCAGAAAGTTCTCTGAAGATATGTTTGTATTTTATCTTGTTCTCCGGAGCCCGTGAATAAATGATGGCTTGGAAACTAGCTCGTTTGTTTTCAAAGGTCATTCTTTCAAGCATGGTTTGATACATTTGATTACCTAATTCCCGATCAGAAATAAATGATTCGGTCATGATCATGCTCATGGTCATTTCCAGAAAACAGAACTGGCTGATAATTTTTCCTCTATAAAAGTGCGCTCGATCGATATAGTTTTCGTCAATGATCCAATTGATATTGTCTTCCATAGCAATAAATCTACAAAACTAAATGCAGTTTAATTGGGCTATGTTTTTGAACAGTATTTATCTAGTAGAATTTTCTCTGCTACGAGTCTTAAATGAAATTGGTAATTTTAGATCGCCTGTTTCATCTAAATTATAGCTTACTCATGGATACAGAAGAATTTCCCGTTCTTAAATATACTGTACAACTGTATTACAGTCCCGCGCAGAACCAGCAGCTAGATAGTGATCATTCTCCACCACTTCAGATTGCCTCGGGAGTTTTGGTACAGACTTCAAAAAAGTTTTTTCTCATTACTTGTAAACACGTCTTTGATAACATCAAAATAGATGATGTTGTGATTTTAACTTCAATGGGCTTTGCTGTTAGGTTACCTGATTCGGTCAAATTTTTGAATGATGCAAACGACAGCATAGATTTAGCCATAATAGAACTAAAAAGCTATAGAGTTAGTGAGCTGAAAACTGTTTACTCATTCCTGCCATATAAATACCTCGGTTTCAGTCACGAGTTCGACGAAGAATTATGGTATATGCTTTTCGGATATGTTAATAAAAAGACAGAGCTGGAAGACAAAGCATTCTATGCCCCGACTTTTGGATATCTGACTACAATTCGTCGATATAGAAATTTCGAGAAACTGGGTTTTAGTTATGAAAACAATGTGTCGTTAGAGTACAGCCGAAAACAAAGCTTCCTAGATGAAGAGGTTAAAATGTTAGGTTTCAAGGAACTGAAGGGAATGAGTGGTGGTGGGATATGGTTGTCGGTTGCTGGCAGAAGACGCAATACTTACAATTACATTCTTGTAGGTATCATGATAGAGGAAAGGATCGACAGAGGATTCGTAATTGGAACCAAAATAGGTCTTATTGAAAAACACATTAACTGATCATCTAAATTATTCAAGATATGTATCAAGACGACCCTATAAAGTTCTGGAAAAACTTCCGTTTAGGCACTGAATTGCATATTTCAGGAAGCTTTATTTACGATGCGCTGCATTCATTTGATCAAATTGAATACTTCCGATATGAACACGAAGTATTTGAATTCCTCTATAACCTTTCTGTTGGACTTGAACGGTTGGAAAAAATCGTTGTTATTCTGGCAGAGCATGATGAAGAAATTGACCAGGAAGAATTTGAACGTACCTTGATTACCCACAATCATTTGGAACTTCTTGCCCGAATAAAGAAAAAACACAACATAAATCTTGGCAAACCCCACCTCAAGCTATTACAGTTTATAGGAGACTTTTACAGGTCTACCCGATATATTCGTTATAATCTCAAATCCGTCTATACCAAAAATCAGGATCTACATGGTTTTGTCAACTTTTTAAAGGAAACCTTACACGTAACCGAGGAAGAAGGCATTAGCCCGATGGTTGCAAATGACCAAAGGGTAAAAAAGTTCATTGGCAAACTGGTTGGCAAAATCAGCGCGGAACTTTACGAATTGATTCTCGCAGAAACCGCAAGGCTAAATATTTACACCCATGAAATATTGACTTATTCGAAAGCCTATAAGATTTTTCTTGCCAAAGAATTCACATTTGAAAAGGAAAGGCATCTGCAAAAAGAAATTCTGGTGTTGCTACAGTCAGGGCATTTGGATGATGGGATGACGAGGTTTATTAGGTCGATCGAACCACTGCCTCTTGAGAATTACAGTAGTGCAGAATACATCAGGTTTTTGATGGATATCAGGAACAACAGCGAAATAATAGATGAAATGGATACAATCTTGGAAGATGAGCCAATGACTAAAGAGCGGTTGGAACAGGTGAGTCTAGTTGGCAGGGATGATTTATACTTTCAAGAAGAAGATGATTTTGATGATATTTAAAGAAATTCAAAAATGAACAAAGATGAACTGAGGGCCGAATTTACCCGTTTGCGAATAATGGATTCGGAGAAAAACATAAATGATGTGATCGATATCCTTTTGGAATATTTTCTGAAAAGCATCCAAAACCATAGGAGTGACAAAAATACTCCAACGCATTTGCATGATGCCATGCTGATCAACCAGATGCTGTTTACCAAGCTGGCTCATCTGAAACAATTGATCAGCGGGATTGAATTCGTTTCAAAAGATGGTTCGAGACTGAAAAAAATTGTTGACCCGACTGTTGTTGCATCGTTGGTCAGGACTATTTTTGAAACCGTCGGAATGTTCAATCTCATCTACATCAGTAATAATTCGGACGAAGAAATGTTGATTAAATACAATCTGTGGGTTATAGCAGGATTAAGCTACAGGCAAAGGTTTGTCCAACAAACGAGCTCTCCCGAAAACATTCAAAAGGCAAAGGATGAGCTCGCCCAAATAGGAAAGTTGAAAGCACAAATCGAATCTACGGCTTTATTCAAAGCGCTGAGCCAGCGTGACAAGGATAAAATCTATGAAAAGATTAACAGAAAGGAATACAACGTCATATTTGAAAATGGGCATGTAAAGGGAATTGCAGGGTTCCAAGAATTTATAGCAAACGCGGGTTTTAATCCCAAACTGATGGATAACATGTACACTCATTTTTCGTTGAACTCACATCCATCCAATGTTGCGGTATTCCAGTTTGGAGATATGTTCCAAAATAAAGACCCACGTTTTTTTGAACTGGCAAGTTTCAATGTAAAAAATGCCATTTTTCTGCTCAGTGTTTTCATCGCCGACTATATCAGGTTATTCCCTGATGTAGCCAACACGTATAGCGGTAGACCAATCATCGATCAAATCATGATTAACTTCTTCAATGCCTTTATGCGTGGTCATGAATATGACATCAACAATGCTTACGAACATCTGAATTAGGTCGACTGACTTTATACTCACTTTTTCCGCACTTAAGGCGAGCAAAAAAATAGCCCTAAATCTACTTGCCAGAGAAGATTAGGGCTTAAAATATTAAAATGATTTCTAAGCCTTTGATTTTATATATTGTCGTTTTGGTCTATCATCTTTTACCAATTTACTACCATATTTGGCTCTGATTTCATCCAGTGATTTTTGACTCCCCTTAGCTACCTTATATTCCCCTGTGCGGAAATACCAAGCCATTTTTTTAGACGCAAACAAAAAACCTGCTTCCTTTAGTGTTGCCCTTTTCGGATAAGTATTGCCTGTTACCCAAATCCAGTAACCGACCAGTTCAATAACAATGCCTTCCAAATGGATAATCTTTTCTATGGCTTGCCTGTATTCTTCCGAAAATCGGATTTCGTTTTCTGTTTCTTCCTCGGAGAGATTGGCACCCTTCAAGGCTTTGGCTGATGCAAAGGCATACTCTTTATTGATTTCCTGCATGGTAAGCGTATCGCCTCCCAAATCGGGGTGATACTGCTTTGCCAGTTTCTTATATGTGGCTTTGACCTCTTCCAGTGTTGTACATTCGTTAAACCATTTCATAACATTAAGAATTAGGTAACTTGGTTTCTAAAATTTCTGTTTCGGTTACCGTTACGTTGGCGGTGCTTCCAATGAGGTAATCGGTTTCCGTCTCCAGTTCTGCTATTGTTTCAAAAAGACTAAGAGCGGTTTCCACGTCTACCCGAATGCTTAGGATTAAATGATGCTTTTTCATAACTAGAGATTTGATGTTGTTTCTTGAACTCCCTTAACTGCCTGTTAAAATGGGTTGGGTTATCCGCTTTGAACTGCTCGTCGTAACCCTCCCAATACATTTGGTCGAGGAATTCTATAAATACTGCTTCCATACGCTAAAAATTTGATAAGGAAATAAACGCCCCTGCAAATAGCAAGGGCGTTAAATGGATTAATAGGTACTATTGATCTGCCCCTCAACTTCGCCCAATTTTTCTAGGCATAGGGTTTTGATGTTGTCCGCTGTGTTTTTAATGATGAAAGGATTTTTTGTTGTAAACTCCCTGTCGTTATCATCTGTGATGGTAAGCGTACAACCCTGAAAGTGGTTAAGGTTGGTTTCTTCCGCTTCATCCATCTGCGCAACCTCAAAGGCTTCCAACGTATCGATAGTTGAAGAAAGTTTGTCCCTTTGATTGGACAGTCGGGTCAAATCCTTGATTTTTTTCAACATCTGGTCAAGGTTCATCACTGGTTTTTCCTCTGCCAATTTTGCTTTTATCTCCTTTTTGGTCGGCTCTGCCTTTGGTTCATCGGCTTTGGACTGTGCCTGTGTATTTTCAGCCTTTGGCGCTTCTGTTTTAGCTGTCGGTTGTCCATCGGTTTTAACAGGCTCGTTTACTTTTCCTTTCTCTGCTTCCTTGTTTACATTGACAAAATCGCTCTTATTTGCCTTGCCGTTTTGGATTTGTCCATTTGATTTGTTGTTTGCGATTGCTTTAGTTTCCATTATTTCTATTTTTAAATGATTGATAAATGATTTGTAAATAATATCCTGCGGGTTGATGCGATGCCCCTTGCTGTGGCGCATGGGCGGTGGGTGCTATGGGTGGGCTTCTGCCTTTTGTCGTATTCATCGGACTATGGGTTTAAAAAAATCAGTCGGCAGGAGCCTCCTGGCTTTTTGTTAAACCCCCTCACCTGATACAATCCAGTAGGCAGGCAAGACTTTGCGAAAAAAAATACTACCCGAAGCGAAGCGAGGTGTGGAGATTTTTTTTCAGCAAACCCTTTAGGGCTTGGTCTTGACTAGGCTAATGGATTGTTCAGAAATTTGTTAGCAAAAAGGTTGGATGAGAATTTTGAGTGTCATTTAGATTCTTCGCTCAATTTTGAGTAGTTTTAAGAAGCAATCAAATATGTTCATCATTAAACTATCGCTCATTAATGAAAGTAGTTAACGCTCAAATAACAAATTATAGGTTATTAAAATCCTTTAACCTTGACTTTGAAAATGATCTTTCTTTGGTCATTGGAAAAAATAATTGTGGCAAGACATCATTATTGTCCATAATGGAGAAATTTTTGAATTCAGATTCTGGTACGCCAGATTTTGCCTTTGAGGATTTTAACATAGAATTTCAAGAGAAAATCAGGGAAATTGTTGAGGCTAAAGAAGTAGTTGAAATACCTGATGCTTTCGGGATAACATTAAAGCTATACATTCAATACGGTGAAAATGATAATTTGAGCAATATTAGTCCCTTAATGTTAGATTTAGATCCCGAAATAACTCAGATTGTTCTTGCATTCGAATACATACTTACTTACGAAAAACTATTGTCATTGAGAATTGATTATGCTTCTTTTAAGTTAGACCAAAATTTAAGCTCTTTGAACAATGACTCGGCAATTACAGCAGTCCATTCTCTTCCATCATCTGGTGAAGAAGTGAAAGCCGTAGTCTCTGAGCCAAAAAAGGAAATTATAAAAAAAGATGTGCTTTACTTTCTTAAGAAGTATCACAAGAACTACTTTAAGTTATTCAAAAAATCTTTGGAGTACAATAATGAAAGTAATTTCATTGACTTAGGAAATCAGCTAATAAAGCTTGATAAGGTCATAAACTTTAAGAGAATTAAGGCTAAAAGGGATGTTTCAAACCAAGATGGCAATCAGAGCAAGTCTGATAAAACATTATCTAGAATGTCATCTAGATATTATGAAAAAATTTCCAATCCAATAAATGAGTCTGAAAGTATAAAGGAACTCATTGCACAATTAGGAAAAACAGATGAGCACCTTACCGGCATTTATGAAAGAGTTTTTTCAGGAGTAATTGGGAAGGTAAAGAAATTTGGTGGTATCGGAAAGGATGAATCTATCATCAATATTATTTCTACTCTTGAAGAAAAAAATATCTTAAAGGAAAATACGACTGTGACATATAACCATAATTCTTTTTCATTACCAGAGGATTACAATGGTCTTGGCTATATGAATTTGATAGCTATGATATTTGAGATTGAGGTACTATTAAACGATTTTAAGAAAATTAAGGATAAAGAAGCTATTCCAGCTGACATCAATATTCTTTTTATCGAAGAACCAGAAGCACATACGCATCCGCAAATGCAATATATTTTTATAAAAAATATTAAGAGATTATTATTCGAAGCTTCACATGGAATTGACCAGGATAACATTAAGTTTAACTTACAAACTATAATCACAACACACTCTTCACATATCACAGCGGAAAGTGACTTTGATGATATAAAGTATTTCTTTAAAGAGTCTAAGAATAGTGTAATAGCAAAAAATCTCAAAAAACTTAAAGAGGAATACAATTCAGAACCAAGTCACTATCACTTTTTAACTCAATATCTTACTTTAAATAGAACGGAATTGTTTTTTGCGGATAAGGCGATTCTAATTGAGGGCGATACTGAACGCCTATTACTGACAG
Organism: Pedobacter anseongensis; assembly: GCF_037482965.1. NCBI lineage: Bacteria > Pseudomonadati > Bacteroidota > Sphingobacteriia > Sphingobacteriales > Sphingobacteriaceae > Pedobacter > Pedobacter anseongensis. The sequence continues at coordinate 147,179 of NZ_JBBHKB010000005.1, forward strand.
CAATAATGAAAAAACTAGATATTGAACATAAGCATGAAGATTTTATATCGTTGCTTTCTCAAAACATATCAGTTGTTGAAGTTGGGGCGCATTCTCATATTTTTGAGAAACTTATACATTTTTTAGGTATCAAATGCTTAATTATAACAGACTTTGACACCTGTAAGATGGAACAAGTAATGAAAGACGGTAAAGCTGCTCAAAATAAAGATGGTAGTCCAAAACTAAGAGCAAAAAAATGTCGAGTTGCTGAAGGCGAATCATCTTCAAATGCTGCAATAAATAGTTTCTATCCCAATAAATCTTTACCTGATTTAATAGCTCTTACAATCTCTGAAAAAGTCCATGAAAAGATCAACAATAATTGGACTGTTAAAGAAGATGGATCACTTTGTATTGTATTCCAAACCAAAGAAAATGATTATCATGCAAGAAGCTATGAGGATGCCTTTATCTCCTTAAATCTGCAATTCATTAAAGACAATAAGGACAAATTTAGGAGCTTAAAGAATGTTGATGAGCTGGATAACGATGAATTGGATGTTTATGATATTGCTGATACTTGCATTGACAAAAAGACGTCTTTTGCTCTTGACGTAGTATTTAACAGTAATGAAGATTACAGTAACTGGCAAATACCATCATACATAACCGAAGGATTACTATGGCTACGGAACTAGACGAAATTTCAGCACTTATCGACGATGGCAAGAGCTTCCTACTTAGTGGAGGTGCAGGAAGTGGCAAAACTTTTACACTTGTTCAGGTTCTTAGAAATGTTTTTGAAAAAAAGCCTTCTGCGAATGTTGCCTGTATTACATATACGAATGTTGCTGTTAAAGAAATTCTTGAAAGGACATCTTATCAAAATCTGCATGTTTCAACCATTCACGATTTTCTTTGGGACACAATAAAATCCTATCAAAAAAATTTGAAACAGTGTTTATTCTCTTTGATAGAAAAGGAAAAAATAACTGACAGCAGTGGATTAGTGACGAGTAGTGAATACTTTTATGATAAAAGCATAGATTACAGAGAGTGGCGAAAAATAAGCGAAGGTATCATTAGCCATGACGAGGTAATTCTTTTAGCAGAAGAAATGTTTTGTGTTTATCCTGCACTATGTGACATTGTAAGAGATAAATATGATTTCATCTTGGTCGATGAATATCAAGACACTTCAAAAGAAGTAATAAATATTCTTTTAAATCATCTTCAAAAATCTTCAAAAAAGAATGTCCTTGGTTTTTTCGGGGATTCAATGCAGGCCATATATGGAGGTAATGGCGATATACAATCTTTTATTGATGAGGGAATTATTTATGAAGTTGTAAAAAAAGATAATAGGAGAAATCCTAAAACTGTAATCGATTTAGCCAACCAACTTCGAACAGACTCCTTGGTTCAACAGCAGGCGGAAGATGAAAATGCCCCAAATTACGGAAAATCAGGAAGCATAAAATTTCTATATTCTGATTCTACGGACTTTGATCTAATCAAGTCTAGTGAATATTTTTCTACTTGGGATTTTTCTAATACAAAAGAGACTAAGGAACTATATCTTACACATAATTTGATTGCTCCCAAAGCGGGTTTTCCAAATCTGATGGCGATTTTTTCGAAAGATAGGATACTAGAATACAAAAATTCTATTCTTAGACATATCAAGGAAAATAACATTCAACTTGAAGAGGGTTTGAATTTTGGACAAGTAATTGATTCATTGAATTTGAGAATGCCTCCAGTCGTAACAAGTTTTGTGGAGGAAAACCAACAGCTTTATATGGAAGCACGTAGTTATCCTTTTGATACGTTTAAAAATATATATTTAGATTCCGATCAGCTTATAGGAAATAAGAAGGGCTCCGATGAAGAAGAAAGAAAAAAAGGAAGCTTAAGAAATCCAATAATAAAACACCTATTTCATATACAAGATTGCATATTTTATTATGCAAACCGTAACTATAATGATTTTATTAGGAAAACACACTATAGAGTCACCTCTCTTGAAGGTAAACGAGCATTAAGAGGTAATATGAATGTATTACGTGCATTGGCTAATAACCGAATACAGGACATAATCGATTTTTCCCATGAGAATGGAATCTGGCTTAGGAACGAAGAAATCAATGACTATATTGAACAATATCGTTACGTTTATAATCGGATTAAAGAAATTTCTTTCAGTGAATTTCATAATTGTTATTTATATATAGAGGGATTTACGCCATTTTCTACCCAACATAATATTAAAGGTGCTGAATTTGATGATGTTTTTATTGTATTAGATAATGGCAGGTGGAATAAGTACAATTTTAAAAATCTATTTCTAAAAAATGGGAATGAAAATGTGTTAGCTGAAACAGAAAAACTTTTCTATGTATGTTGTACGAGAGCGAAAAGAAATTTAGTTGTATTCTATCATAATCCAGAACAAGCCGTGCTATCGAAAGCTGAGATTTGGTTTGGGAAAGATAATGTAAAAAAGCTATCTTGATATAGCAAAAAGCCTGACCGTTTCCGATCAGGCTTTAATTCCCAAAACAATTGAATGTTTTATTTTGCGTTCTTTTTCTCAGTTACCTCTTTTCTGATTTCGGTAGCCAGATTTTTCAAGTCCTGCATGCCTTTTCTCACTCTAGTTCCTGCGGCACTGTTAGCCTTGTTGTAGAATTTGTCTGCATCCGCTTCAATTGAAGCCACAAGGTCTTTTACCTTTTGGAATTTTTCCATGTCTTTGATCTTTAAGTTTATGAATATGGGTTAGTTTTTTTCTAAACGAACATAACCAATTTTTTGGTTACCTGCTCATTTCGTGAACCTGTGCATTTTCCTTCTCTTTGCCCTTACCGTTTAACAGGTTATTTTCCATAGCCGGCTCCTTTAAAAACTGCTCACGTTTTTCTGGCCTGCCATTTTCAGCATAGAAATTTAGTTTGCCCCAACGTACTGCAGTTTCCATGAACATCTTTACCTGTTCGCCTTCTTTGGTCACCGTAACCAATGGCCTGTTACCGTTACGGATGGAGGCTTCCAAAGCTTCCGCCTTTTTTGGGTCTTCCATTTCCTTGATCTTATACGTTTCAAGTATAGCCTTGATATCAAATCGGTATGCAGGGTCGGCATACTGTCTAAAGGTTAGATTTCCCTGACGGTCACGTTCCTTATCGGTGTCCAGTTGCATCCACGCTTTATAGGGCACACCGTCACGGCTCAACATATCGTCACGGTAAACATACCTGCCTTGCACCAAGTTAGCTCCCTGTTCTTTGGTAAACCCTTTTCCGTGGTCAAGCCAAAAGGTCTGCGGCAATGGTTGAGAATAGAAACTGCGCTGAAAATCTTTTGCCACATAGTTGATCGTTCCCTTTTCCATATTTGCCAGCATGATCTTGTGTGCGGCATCCTTTCCAACAGCAAGTTCACTGTTACCTTTCTGTTCCTTGAAAAAAGTAATCGCTTCGGCAACATTTTCAAACTTTTTGACCATGTTCTTGCCTTCCTCATTGGGCGTTATGACCATATATTTATGGCCTCCTTCCAATGGTCTGCCCTGATTGTGGGTCGCTTCGTACTTGTTCAGATAGTAGAATTCCGATTGTCCCGACTGCTTGAAATGAATGGTCAAATCTACCTGCCCCTTAGTCGCAGAAACAGTATCATAGAGCTTGAAGTTTGGCACATCCTTGCGCATGTTTTCTTCCATCTGCTCAATAAGTTTATCGGCGAAACCCAATTTTTTCATCTCAATTTTCAGGTCTTCCAAATTATTCAAATTCATGGTCTTATGGTTTTAGTAAACGATTCGGGTTTATTGTTTCGGAGCAAAATTGATTGCCCAGCCTTTAGTTTTACCCTGATACGGCTAACTTTTCGGCTGACCAGCGTTTTGGCGGCATCAATGCCCGCACTGGTGACCTGTGCGCCCAACGAGCCGTCAATTCCAAGCAGGTTGACACCACGCACCGCATTCTCGGTGCCACCGTTGAGCGCATCGGTCAACATGGCTTCTGGTGCATAAATGCCCTCCATACCATCAAGGCTATATACAGATAGGTCAACTGGAACAATGGAAGTACCCAAGCGGATATTGCGGATATCCAATAGCAAACGTTGGTTGGCAATCCTGCACGTACCGAAAACTTCATGGCCTTTGGGAATGAATACACCATTTATACGAATGGTGTCCTGTAGCTTCAGTTTGATGGTTGCACCCTGTACTACCTTGTAACTGCCCACAAGCGTTGCGGGAATTGCCCTAAACTGGCTATCTGGATTTAACGATTTCTGTAACCTGAACCGCTGTTGTACCAACTCGGGGTGTTGCAGTTCCAGCATGTTCTGCATCAGACCGTTGAGCTGTGCCATTTCGGGATCTTCACCTTTGCCGTTCTGCATGGTCTTCATCAGGGCTTCCAAACGGTCAACATCGGATTTCATGCCTGTTTGCTGTGCGCTTGAAATGGAACTTCCAGAACGTGGGCTCGTTGGAGTGGGCTTTGCGATTTCCCTGTTCAGCTCTTCCAGTTTTCGGCTGATATCATCGGTCTTTGAGTCTTGTTGCCCAAATCCCAATCGGTCGGCAACGGCCTTGATGCCGTTAACCGAATCAGCGGATTTATCGCCGTTCTGCTCATAAAGCCCGAACTTATCGGTCGGTTCTTCATTTTTAAATGAAGCATCGGGCAATTGGGTGTTGATACCCTTAGCGGATGACTTTGAATGCCCATCCTTTAGGCTTTTGCCACCGCCCATTGCATAGAATGCAAGGGCAAGAAACGGAATGATGAGCAAAGGTACAAATAACAGTACCTTCTGTTTCTCCAGTCTTTTTTTTGTTATCATATCTAGTGTTTTAATGATGAAATAATTTTTAATTAAATGCCTTTACGATCAGGTAAAGGCAATAGCTTCCAAAAGCTATACTAAACCCGATCAGTCCGAGCCGAAGGCTTCTCGCTGAAAACCTTCGAACTTTTTTGTTGAGGTATTCCGCAATGGCGGTCTGTCTGCTGACAATACCATCAGATATTCTTTTTAAGGTAGCCTCATCCGCAATTTGCGGCCTGTTTTTTCTTAAAAACTTCATGGCATTTAGGGATTTAAGGGTTCGTCCCTGTTGACCAATATCTCCCAATCCTGCACCAAAAAACCGTGTGGGTTGTTATCGGTCTGCATTTTCATGTCCCGTACCTTTCCCTGTGTAACCAGTTTTCTCACGATGGTACTGGATGAGCGTACCAGCTTCTGCGTGGCATAGCAGGTAAATTCATACGGGTATTGGTTGATGTCCAGTTTGGTGCTATCGACCTCGATTTCCTGCGAAATATTGGCCGAAATGAGGTTGTTGTAATAGCCCGACTCCCGAAGATTGTCGAACTGTTTTTTGGCCGATTCATCAGCCAGGTACAATGCTTTGGAAACCGAAGCTTTGATCGCCTTATCATCGGGACTGAGCGAAAAGAAATACTGGTGAAAGGTCTTGATGTGGTCACGAAGTTCTACTTCAAGATTACTTTTTTTGTCGGATGCCATTGCCTGTAAAACCTTGCCGTTATAAAGGATATGGATGCGGTTCTGCGACCTGTCCACCAGATCATAGCTTTTGTAGATGCAAAAGCACATACAGCCCACATTGGCCAATATCAGAAAGATACTGAACAGTTTGATGTGCCGAAAAGCGGTATCGATATTTTTAAAATGTGTAAACATAAAATTGGTTTTTTAAATCAGTGACCAGATAATCTGTCGCGCATATGACTTCCGCTTTTTCCCAAAGCCCTGCCGACTGCGCCGTGTGTGCCTGCGCCTTCTGCTTTTCCAGAAAGACCCTCATTGATATGCCTGCCAGCACTGAGGATATTCCCTGCGCCCTGTACCGCTCTTGCGCCACCTGCGGATGCTACAGCACCTCCAGCACCCGCACCACTTGAAACCATATTGGTCACTTTTTGCAATACACTGTTGTTACCATGTGCATGTACCACATAGTTGGCAATGCTCGGAACAGCCGCATATCCGACGATTCCAATGACGAGAAACACGAGATAAGCTACATCGTTCTGACTGAAAAAGGTATCTCCCTGCTGGTCAATCTGTGAAATATCCAGCTTTAGCATATTCTCTTGGATTTTCCCCAAAATGCTTCCAAAGATGTTGGCAATTGGAAGCCAAAGGAAAATGTTCACGTACCTTGCCAGCCATTGGACTAGCGAGTTCTGGAAACCGTCAAACACGGCAAATCCAAATACGAGTGGCCCCAAAATGGCAAGCACAATGAGAAAGAATGTCCGAACAGTATTGATGCAAAGACTTGCAGCAGCATATAGTACTTCCAATACCTGGCTCAACCATTCCTTGATGGAGTTTCTGAAATTGTAGTACTGCTTTTCCATAAAGAACTGCATATCATGTCCGATGCCCTCAAAAAATCCTTCGCTTTCCTCTTCGGGATAGGTGTATTTCAGCCACTTTTCCTTATTACCGTTACCGTTATCCCCGACATACATTTGCCAATGGTCGCTCTTTTTGATCGCGGCTTCCTTTGCCTTCAGCAATCTTTCTATCGCCTTATTACTATCGCTTACCATTGCACCAGTAGCCGAAACGGTGGGCTGGAGAATGCCATTCATAATTGCAATGACCATCGGGAAAAGCAAAATCGCTAGGCCGAGTGCAAATGGGCGCAAGAGCGGATAGACGTCGATAGGTTCGGCGGATGCAATCTGTCGCCAAACTCGGCTGGCAATATACCAGAGTGCGCCAAATCCAGCGATGCCACGGGCAACATCGATTAGCCGACTGCAAAGGGGAAGCATTTCGCTGTACACCTTGTCCAGCACGGGTTGCATTCCATTCAGGCTTTGTGCCATACCCTGTGCGTGGGAAAATTCGGGCAAAAGCATAGCTATCACCGCAAGAAATGCGGTCAAAAATAATCTCTTCTGCATAAAAAATTAGTTGATGTTAAATTGTTTTTGGATGGTTTTCAGATCGGCTTTTTCCCGCTTTCGTTGCAGGTTCAATAGATCCGCTTCACCGTTGAAATCGCGCAGGAACAGCAGCTTGTCCTGCGTATCGGCAAAGATGCGGTCGATTGCCCGAAGGCGTTCTTCATCAGCCATACGGAGCTTGGACGAAGTAATGATCAGGGTAAGTTCTTCCAGATTGTCCAGACTGCCGTCAAAAATCCGCTTGTAGACCTTTTCGAGATAATCGAGTTCCGAAACACTGAAATTGTCCGAACGGCTGAAACGGGAAAATGCGGAAGTATATTCACCTATGATATGTTTTTGGCATTTGATGATGTCGGCCACCCGCTTGTATTTTTTGATCTCTGGATTGACCAGCATCAGCCCATCCAAAAACATTTCGTGGAGACTGAAATTTCCCTGCGCAATGTTCTTTACCGAATTATAACCGTTGCTTACAATCTGGTAGCCTCTTTTCATATCGGCTAGGATATTCTTCAACTGGCTCAATTTTTCGACATTTAACAGCAGTTGCTGGACTTCTGTAGATTGTGCCTTTACTGAAAAGGAAAGCCCAAAGACCATCAATGCAATGCACATAATCGGATATTTTCTAATTGATTTCATAGCTTTTCTTTAATAGATCAATCTGTTTTTGTTCGTTTTTCTTCTGACGAATGAGCAGGTTAACGTTTCCCACAAAATCCTGTACAAATGCGGCTTTTTCTTTCATGGAACTGTAGACCTTCTCCAGTCTTTCCAATCGCTGCTGGTCACCCATTTCCAGCTTGCCAGAAGTAATGATGAGTAGCATTTCTTCAAGATCACCATCACATTCGGAAATTACCTTTGCTTTGACCTGACCGATATACAGGGAATTGAAGGAAGATAACAGGTCGCTCTGTGCGATATTACCGAAAGCCTTTCTGGTCGAAAGCTGTAGTTCGATAATCTGGGCAATCTTGGCGTTGCCCAGTACAACGGGGCTGACCTGTTTCAACGAACTGATAAAAGCATCATGCAATTTGAATTCCCCATTGGTAAAATCCCGAACGGTTTCCAGTCCCGAACCTACAATATCATAGCCCTTTTTTGCATAGCCAATATAGACCTGCAAGGCGGCGATCTGTTGCAAGAGGTACTGTTTCTGCTTTTTCTTTTGGTTGAAGAACTCGCCCAGGGTTTGGGAGTAACCAGAACCTGCAACACCAAATAACAGCACAAACAACAATAAGCTGATCTTGAATTTACTGTACCCCATAGATTTCCTTTAGTTTAGCGGCCTCGTCCAATGATCTGCTTCGCTGGATGCTCAAAGCGATGTTCTGCCTGTTGAATTCCTTGAGGTCGGAATAATTGCTGTCCATCTGCGCCGAAGCCTTACCGATAAGCTCCAATCGCTCGCCATCACTCATCTGTGTCTTAAAGGAATTCACCACCAATAAAATCTGGTCTACATTTTTAAGGCTTTCATCGAGCATCCCTGAATAGATTTTCTGCATGTGTTCCAATTCTTCAGCCTTAAAGTGCTTGTCCTTTTGGAAAAGGTTCCATGCCCATTTGTATTCATCGATAATGGAAACCTGCTTTGTAGTGAGTTCCTTTAACTTTTTATAATAGGCAATGGCCGATTTGACCTTCCAAAGTTCGGTGTAATATTCGCTGTAAAGCTGCTTCTGTTTTTCCGTCCAATCGGCAATTTCCGTTAGCTTCAGTTTTGAAAGCTGGTTTTCCAGTACTTTTTGCGCATTCTGTAGCCAGATCGTTTCGTTCTGCAAACGCTGTACTTTAAGGTCTACCGCCTTGATTACTTTTTTTACCCCCGCCTTGATGACCTCAACGACCGCTATCTGTGCATCTGCATTTTTGGGCAGTGCCACAAACAGGGTCATGGCGCTCATGGGGAGCATGACCATATATTTTTTCATAAATTTCTTGATTGCACCGATGTATGGCCATACACCGATAGGTTCTTTGATTCTCATATCGATATGAATTGAAATGTTACTGTTTTTGATATTCGCGCGAATTCACCATCAGTTTGTTTGCTTCGGGGAAGAAAGTAATCAGTCTACCTTTTCGGGTTTCGGTCAAGGTTTTGGTAGCCTTGTCATAGACCGCATTCCAGGTTTCGGTTTTAAATTCCCGCATTTGTTTTCTGCCGTTTCTGATCCTGTTCAGCCCGGTTTTGCGGTAAATGATAAAATTGTTTCCTTCTGACGGCTCAATTGTCAAGGTATCATTTGAAGTGCCGTATTCATGGTTGTAATCATCGGTATAGGTTCCCGAAATAAACGGTCTAACGTTGTCATTTGTGCAACCGATAAACAGGATTGCCCCTAATACAAATAAAATGATGGTGGTTTTCATAGGATTAAAGTTTATGCCCAAAATGGTCGGTGAATATTTGGTTGTTTGTTAGCCAGTTCCGAGGCCAGAACTGCAATGCCTTTTTGCATACTGCCGTATCTTTTGGCATATTCCTGTACCTGCATTTTTTCCTTTTCTTCAGTGGTATAGGCCAGATATTCACTGGCGGAAACTTCTGTACGGTACACTTTGCTGTGTCCACCAAGCGAGATAAAAACCTCCTTGTATTTCCGTTTGGGGTCGTTTGCCTTGTTCATCGAAAGTACCTGCGCCTTTTCCTTATCGGTCAAGCCCAAGAGCTCCTGTACCTGGTCGAACTTGTTCTGGTATTTGCTCTGGTCTAACAGAATTTTGCAGTCCGAATTGTTGAGAATAGCGTTTTTGACGATGGGCGAACTGATGATGTCGTCAATCTCTTGGGTGACGACAATCGGTTCACCAAAGAACTTCCGCATCGTTTTAAAGAGGTATTGCACATAAGCCGCCATGCCTTCTTTTGCAATTGCCTTCCAGGCTTCTTCAATTAATACTAATTTCCTGACACCCTTTAACTTGCGCATCTTGGAAAGTATCATTTCCATGATAACAAGTGTTACCACTGGAAACAGAATAGGATGATCCTTCACGCAATCAAGCTCGAAAACAATAAACCTTTCGTTCAACAGGTCAAGGTTTTCGGTCGCATTCAATAGGTAATCGAATTCACCACCACGATAGTATGGGCGCAATACATACAGGAAATTGCCCGCGTCAAAATCACGCTCCTTTACCTTTTGCCCGTCCAGCACACTCAGGTATTCGGACTGCAGGAATTCGTAAAAGGTATTGAAGCAGGGAAACAGGTCGGCATTCCTTTCCAGATGCTCAAAATATAAAGTCAAAGCACCCGAAATGGCCACATACTCCGACCTGCGGTAAGGCTCATCGTCCTTTTTCCATAGTGCAAGCAAAAGCGTTTTGATGCTTTCCTTTTTTTCGGTGTCCAGTATCTCGCCATCGCCCAAATAAAAAGGGTTGAAACGGATAGGGTCACTTTCAGAATAGGTAAAATAGTAACCACAAACAAGCTCACAAAGTCCCTTATAACTATGTCCAATATCAATGATCACCGAATGCGCGCCCTGCTCGTAGTATGACCTTACCAGATGATTGGTAAAAAATGACTTTCCCGATCCACTTGGGCCACAAATGAACTTTGAACGGTTGGTAATCCAGCCCCTTAGCATCGGTTCATCTGAAATATCCACATGAAGGGGTTTTCCTGTCAAACGGTCACCCATGCGCAGACCAAACGGACTGATGCTTGACTGGTAACTGGTTTCAAGGTTAAAAAAACACGTTGCCTGTTCAACGAACGTATCAAAGGTATCGTTCATCGGAAAATCCGCTTGGTTGCCTGGCATTCCCGAAAACCATATCTGGGCGGCTCCATCCGTTTCCTGTTTACAAGTGGCATCCATTTGCGCCATTGCCGTCGATACCAGATTTTTAAGGTCTTTAGCCTTTTCATCTTCCGACCATGCCATCACATTAAAGTGCGCCTTTATCGGAAGCCTTTGTGATGCAATGGCCTCGTTCAGAAAATCGTTCACCGCATCACGGCTGATCGAATTTTCCCTTGAATAGCCCGAAAGGGACTGCAAGCGCAGTTTCTTGGCTTCGAGTTTTTTGATCGTCTTTTGCGCATCTTCGATAAAAATAAACTGGTTCAGTACATGGTTGCAGTTCAGAAGGCTACCCAAAGAACTGGCATAACCGATGGAGAACTTCGTACGGTCGGTACTGTACTTTTCGTAATTGATACGGCTTCCGCAATAAGCTGGTAGGTCTTCGGTATCTGATAAGGCATACAGTTCCACTTTTTTACTGCCCACATGGATTTCATCTTTGATATGCACATCGGAAATGATCGGTTGCTCACCATTTTTTAATAGGAAAACGTACCGTTCGATAATTCCTGCACGGTTTGCCGTTCCCGCAAGCTCATCATCGGTCAACCGTTCCAGCGAAACAAAACCACTGTCTTTTAGGACATGCTCAAACTGGCCTACATTGTCCAAAAAGTCATTAAGCAGCACGGGGTTAATGGTCTGGCTAGGTACGATCGACTTGCGCAAGATGTTGCTGTATGCGGATGAGGAAAGTTTTCTGTCTTTTGGCTTTTTGGTCAAAAAGATATAGCATTCGTGCTCCAGAAAGGGACGTTCGTTAAAAAAGGTTTCACTGGATTTGGACAGAAAGGTTTTACCATACTTGTTGTAATCAGCATTATACGAACTTTCAAAAAACCAGTCGCTTTTGTGGAAAATACTATGCTCTGGTAACACCCTTATCGCCCTTACCCAAGCCTGATGATAGGCTTCATAGTCCCTGTCCGAAAGGGTAAATATTTCGGGCATGGTGGCTTTGTAGGCTATGGTGATGTCACCACCAGATGAAAGGATACAGTTATGTTCTATCTTCACTATCGGAAGAATATCGGTTGCTTCTGTCATGGCTTAAGATTTCAGTTTGATAAATAATTTTCTGGAACGGAATTTTAGGCAAATGGGCAATCGACGTTTGGCCAGGAATTTGGAAAGTCCGTGTTGCCCGAAACGGTGGCTCAATCTAGTGACCACCATAAAAAGTGCGGTTCCCATTCCAATAATGAGGGGCAGTACAACAAACAGGCTAACTCCCAAAATGTACAATGTGGCGAATGCGATGAGCAAAAATACCAGCCCAATGGCAAGGTAGGCGATGTACTGCGCCTTTAATTCCTTAAAGGTTATAGGTTTGCTCACGCCCTTGTTGATCTGATAAACGCTTGCCATGACTAGATGCCAAAAAAGGATTTAAGTACCGTTGCCACTACCACCAAAAAGATACAGCTACCAAACCATGCAGCGGCTACCTTGCTCGTATCGGGTTCGCCAGCGTTCCACTTATTGAAAACTTTAATGGCACCGATAATGCCCACAACTGCACCAATGGCATACATCAAATCTGTTCCTGCATCGAAATAACCCTTTACTTTGTTGGTCGCTTCGCGGATTCCATTATTCCCATCTTGACTGTAAGCGGTAAAACCAATAACCAAAAGGCAGAGCAGTGCCGAAAAACGTAAAATGATATTCTTAAATAACTTGTTCATATTGAAAAAATGTTAAAGGTTAGTCCCAAAGGTTTTCCAATTCTTCTGGAGTCAAATGAAAAGGTGCGTGTTCACTGATAAAGGCATTGATCTGGCCGATGTTGGGATGAGAACCGATGGAAGGAAAGTTCAGTCGCACCATTTCCATCATCCCAAAAAAGTCCTTTTTGTTGCCATCCTGTTTGGCCAGCACTGAAAAGATTTCCTTGAGTTCCTGAACCACATCGGAAACCAGGCCGATCTTCTGCACTTTGGCACCATCATCAGAAGCAAAGCTGATCTGCTCGGTGCCTATTACGCTCATCCCATCGGGCAGTTTGGATTTGCCCATTAGCCCATCATCTTCAACTAGGGATTCTTCTTCCACCGTCTCCACATCTTTTTCCCATCGATGGGGCAAGGGCTGAGAAACACGACCGCTACTGGAACCGCTAGCTAAAAGACTATTCAGTTCAACCTTGAAATAGAGCAGGATTACTCCAACATACCAGAGTACCGTGAGTACCCCCGTGGCAAACAGAAACTGGTGCCATGAAAATTGTTGCATCATTTGATTTTGCTTTAGTCGCAATGCTCCATTGCACCGCGATTTGTGATGGCAAAGTTTGAAAGACCGTAAAACTTCCTTTCCAAGCTTGGAAATAAAGTCTCAAAAACAGCCTTCAAATCAAGAAAAACCTAGTTTTTTGCCCGCTAACTTTTCGGGGTCATAGGCATCTTCGTCCTCCATTTTCTTAAGCAGCTCTTCCCGAACACTGTCCAAAAAGTGTGTCTTGCTCAAACGCTTGCGCAGTTTCAGGTCATCAAAGCCCCTTTTGGGAATACCGAGGTCAATCCCAAAAAACTCGCCCACCATTTCAAAGAACTCGCCGATACCGATCTTCCCATCGTTCACCTGTTTTTTTACATAAAGCCCATGTAAAAGTTCAATGAGGTTGATTTTCTCGCCTGTCCATTTCAGTGGTTTGCGCAGTTTAGTGGGAATGGTGGGGGGTTCGGTAGCACCCTTTGGGCTGTCCAGTTCGGCGATCAATTCATTTATATCAGACCGTAACTGTTCATAGGCGATAAACTTGGCAAACAGGTAGCTCACCTGTGGAATATCAACCGCTTCATAACCCTCAAGAACAGGGGGCATCGGCACATCGGTATTACCAGCTTTGCAGAACCAGGCTTCATCCATCTGGTGCATATCCACTTTGTAGTATTCATAATGCAAAGGATGGCGCAAAAAGAACCGTTCCAGATAGTGCAGCTCATCGAGATAGTATTTCTTCAAAGCCTTTCCATCTTGGTGCGGTTTTCCCGCGGACAACGAGTATTTCTCGGTACAATAGAGCTGAAAGGAAGTGAAATCGGGAAGATAGTATTTGTAATAGGAGACTTCAGCACCCACATTATCAATTGGATGTTCACATAGATAATCCTTTACCGATTTAATTGAAGCACCGATCAACAGCAGTTGTTCGCGCAATAATAGATGTGGCAAATAGCTACTGCTATCCAAATTTTTGAGAGCGTTACGAAGCTTTTTCAGCTCATTTTCACTGAACTCTTGTAACATAGGGTAACATTAAGTTGATCCTGCCTTGCCCGTTGACTGGCGATAATTCTTACAGGTCAGGACGATAGGTAGCTTTTCTCCATACGCTATTTGGTTATATCGCAAAACTCAACTACAAAAACCTCAAATCCATACTGAAAAGCGAGAAATGAAATACGCCAAACTACGAATATTGGCTTAATTGAACTACGTTCATACGTCAATAAATTCAGAAAATTAAAGGAGTTTCGCACATGGATTGGAAAACCGAAACAAAGCTGAAATTTGCCGAGCACTTGCTTGCATTAATGGAAGCGTACGCAAAAGCCAACCCAAATGATAAAAATTCGCTCAGGGCACTAGCGGCACGCTCCGGACTTGAGCCCAGTCACGTACAACGTATCGCAAAAGGAAAAGTAGATGTAGCAATGACCACACTTTTTTCGCTTGCAGAAGGACTGAAGATCAGTCCAAAAGAACTATTGGATTTCAAATAAAATTACAAACTATGGTGTTTCCAATTTGCGGATCAGGTTGAGCCTGGTCTTTACCTCTGCTTTGGAATGGATATTCTGCACATGCTTGGCCACCGTTGAGGGAGAAATAAAGAGCTGTTCGGATATTTCCTGATGCGAACACCCAGAACGCAAAAGCCTGATTACTTCCATTTCCCTAGCCGTAAAATCATATTTGGTAAGATTGGATTCAAAGATTTCTTCGTTCGGCGCAATACGGTGCAACAACCTTAATTTTTCCTGCTCAAGCCTTGCAACTTTCACGGACTTGGTAATGAAAAGCACCGTAATGATCAAAAAACCCAGATTGGTCACCAGCACCTCAATCCACTGTGAAATCTGGAAATAACCGAATACCGTCATAAACACCCACGGAGAAACTGCCGCATAAACGGCAATCATTTCGGTCTTGTTATAGGGATGATTGGAAATACTCCGTTTTTTGATCTTGAGCCGAATGGCATCCAGTAGCATATACAGCAAAAATACTGCATACAAAAATGGCACGATCATCCCATAGCTCGTTGGAATGGCCAGTTCCCCGAAAATCGGATAAACGATGCAGAAAAAAATAACATAAGGCAATATCAGAAATAGAAAAGCTCCGTAGGTTGCCTGAAACCGCATGCTCTTCAGGTTAAACGCCTTGTAGAAATAGTAAGGGAAATAAGCGGACATCAAAAAGCCACTGCCATAGGCAATGATATTTTGGCCAACAACCGACATACCATAACGGGCATTGGGCAGCAGTCCGCCCGCAACATTATAGACCAATAAAAGCAGCAACAATAACATATACCAGCCACGGCTTTTATCCTGCGGGTTGAAAAGAAAATAGACCAGTTGATAACAGAACATACCAAATTCAAGGATGCAGATGATGAAGGTAAGCACATGCATTTCGGAATTAAAAACTAACATAGGGATAGATGTAGGGTAGATAATCAGTTAGAAAAGGGCAATCTTAGAAAATAGAGTTGATAGCCGAGTTCAAGCATGTCATAAACTTCAAAACCAAATTTTTTATACCACGGTAGATTAGCAAGCGTCGAGGTTTCCAAATAAATCGGACGGTTCTCCTGTTGGCAAGCAATAATAACTTCATTCATTAGCTTCTTACCCAAACCAAATTTCTGATATTTTGGTTCAACTCCAATGAACCAAATGTATGCCATTCTAACCCTTGGCTGTACTGCTTTAATCTTCGCCTCCCTTTTTATTGCTTTGACCACATTGCACACTCCAATACTCCAAATGATCAGTTTCAAATCGTGAGATACTAATTCAATAGTCATTTTTTTCAAATCAGGGTAAAGTAAAAGCGCACATGCTTTTCTGTCATCAGATAGTACAACTTTTCCAAACCTATAGCATACCTCAAAAGCGTATTCCATTAGCTTTTTGATTCTTATTAATCTTAACTCGTCCTGTTTAACAATAAAATTCACACTTGCATTCTGGTCAAAGGCATAGGTCAAAATTTCAACAGCTCGATCTTTGTCATTTGGTTGCGCTATTATCATAAAATGTATTTTTGCTAACAAAAAAAAGCACGTCTGAAAATCCTTTCAGATCGTGCCTAATTAACTATTATTTACCTAAATTTATGAAAAGAGATTTTTGCTCCTGTCTTTAAAATTTTTACTTGTTTGTTTGTGGAAATCATTTGAAATCACTTTTTAGTAATTGTTCTATTGTTTTGATTAATAGGTCCTTCTCTCTAATTTCAGAAAAACTATTTGTCCTAAACAGGTTTCCATTTTTATCTATCAACATCGGATGTGGATATGATTTTATACCATAATAACTAATAATCGGATGTTCTTTTCCTAAATTTGAAGTATATAAATTGATCACATCATTAGACGTATAATCTCCAGAAGCGACACTTTTCTTCCATAGTTCAAAATTTTTATCTATAGAAATAGTAATAAAAACTATATTATTGTTAGCTTTATAAAGCTCCTCTACATCTTTGAGTTGATTTTGATAAAATAAACGGCATGGTGCACAGCCAGTGAACCAAAAGTCAATAAAGACAATCTTTCCCTTAAAATCAGTCAGTTGTACCGTTTTTCCAAAGATATTGGTAAGAGAAAAATTATATGCTTTGGCTCCATCAGCAAGTCTAGAATATTTGGACAGAATTTGTTTCACCTCTTTTAAATTGACTTTAGTCAACGCGTCATGAATTAAACTGTCCATATTTTTTAATTGATTAACATACAGATAGAAGAAATTAGCTATCAATTTATCTTTAAGTAAGCTATCGCTTTGTTGCAAAATTTCTCGATATGTATTTAGGTATGCACTTTCATTATCAGAGATATAATTTTTCACGAATAAGTCACTTATGATAAATACAGGTTGGCTCTTAGAGTATTTGTTCCTAGTTGGGTAGGAGGTATTTTCTTGTATATGCTTCTTATAAAGACTTAGTAGCGTATCTTTTGAATGGTTATCTGTCTTCTTTATTTCATAAAAGAATGTATTTATTTTTTCTACTGCAGTTTCACTTTGAATATCTGTTAAAAATAATTGATAAGCAGGAATAGATAATTTATCCTTATAATTTTTTAGTAAATTCTCAAGATCAAAATACAAATTATCTATGTGATTATTTTCGTTGTAGTAGTAAAAACCGTCTTTTTTTGATAGTAATGGAAGGCCGTGTCGCTTGTTATGTATGTTGTTGAGGTCTTTGAAACATTCTAGGTTTATCGCCCCATTACCTATGGCTTCAAAATTGAAATGCTTGTTAATTACATTTTGCGATATTATAATTGTTATATCGTTCCCATTCTCGATAGGACATAGGGAAATCACGTCCTTGAAAAGTGAATATGAATTAGCATCTGAAGTTTTTAAAAAAATCGAAAAATATCCAATTTCCCTGCTAGTTAGTATAATCTCGGACTTTCCATCAACAATTTTTAAAGCGGTATCAATTGATGGAACATTTGATAATACATTACCCAAAAAGGCATTGTCATAATATTTAACATAAATTGAATCAGTAATTAAATTTAAGCTGCTTGTTAAAATTGTGATTTTGGTACTTGCTTTAACGGCATTTGAAGCAAATGTTAAAGAGTATGTTAAGGCAATTGTAAGCATACCAATTGTCTTAAATATTTTAGTCATGTCCTTTTTCATCTAATATTTTGTTCGATTCCACTTAACCTAATTTCTACATCTGGTATTTGATATACGTAACGAGCGTCATTTGCAGTAAGAGTATACGTTTGATTATTAATTGTTCTTACAAGTGTTTTTTGAAATCTAGGATCGGTATTTAGTCTTCGCAAATCTTCCCACCTTATTTGACCTGTGAATGGCAATTCTTTTCGTCTTTCAAGTAGGATTTTTTCGAGTGCTTCAGTGGCGTTATTTAGATTAATATCTACATACGAACCAGTTTTATATCGTTTTCTTAATAGCGAGTTTAAATCTGCACTAGCATCTTGAAATTTATTTATTCTGGCGTAGGATTCTGCTCTATTTAAATAGACCTCATTAATGGCTAAGCCGCCAAATAAATCAGTTGTTCCACTATACGCCCCTCTAAATACAACCTGATTGGCAGGTTCGGAGATAATACGATAGAAAAGGATTTTCCTTAAATCATTATTCTGATATGATTTATATATTACGCTATCTATCCATCCTTTTCCTGTGTATGGTCTGATGATTTGACTAGTCGAAATATTAGCAAAAAAAACTATTTCTGAGTTACCTGTCTTAAAGTTTGGAAATGGCAGTGGAGCAGTTGTGGATAATGTATTGAAATCTAAAAGTGAATTATTGCTACCTAAAACTTTTGTTGAGGAAGCAATGCAATTATCGAAATCGCCCATGCATAGATATATTCTAGATAGAAGAGCTTGGCATGCTGATTTACTTGGCCTTGATAGAAAAAGTGCTCTAGCAGGCAAAAGTCCTTCGGCTTCATTTAGATCTTTTATAACCTGGGAATATACTTCTTCAATAGAATTTCTTTTTGAGATAATGTTTACGTCGGCACTTAGTCTTAAAGGAATTCCCAAATCATTTTTTGTATTCGTACTATATTGCTTTGCAAAATTTTGAACTAAATTATAAAAAGCAAATGCTCTATGAAATAATGCAGCGCCTTTTACTTCTGAATATTGCACTGCATTCTGTTCATTGATTTTGATTTTATTTAATCCTTCTAAAACAACATTGCAAATTTCTATTTTTTCATAGGAAAAGTTCCAGTCATTACTTGTACCGCCTTCTAAAATATCCTTAGACCATATATATGCATTTCTAGGTATTACAGCCTGAGACTGCCAATCCGAAGTCAAAGTAAAATAGTTGTCACTTCCTACTAAACCTAGTCCAGGATAATTTGTATTCATTTTTCCCTCATTGTCTAATAGTTTTTGTAAGTCTTCTATTGTTGTAGGAACAACTTGTGATATTGAATATTTCTTTTCTAACCAATCTTTTTTACATGATATTGAGATCACACATATTGATAGAATAACATAAAATATATTTTTCATAACGCAATTAAAAATTAGTTCTTAATGAAATCGAGTAAGTTTTGGGACTTGGTAAAGCTGTAATTGATCCATTAGATATTGCATCTGGATCATATCCTGATTTGTTTGCTTTCCAAAGTATACCTAGATTGTTCGCATAGAAGTAAATAACAACATTTTTAAATGATGCTTGCTTAGAAAGTATATTTGAAAGGTTGTAACTTAGCGATATATCCTGTAATCTAATATGATCTGCTTTCTCTATATTAACTTCAGAATTTTCATAAAATGAATTTCTATTATCATTTGTTTGGTAAATTAAAGATGGTACGTTTGTGAAAGCTTCATCACCAGGTTTCTGCCATCTGTAAACATAATCATTGTGTATTCCTTTAGAAGATGTCAGAAGATTTTGGTAATTTAAGTTAATCGTGCGCTTCTTGAAGTAATATTTCATCGCATACGTGATATTTACTGAAGCCGAAAAGCCCTTAAATGAAAACATATTTCTAATTGACCCAAATATTAAGGGTCTAGTGGAACCATTATAGACAATCCCGTTTCCAACGGTTGCATTAGATATTATCGAAGTATAATCCTTACTATTAAGATTGTTTATGAAACCTATTGGATCACCATTCACAGGGTCAAGTCCCGCATATTTAAATGAATAAAGTCCATTGATAGAATTTCCAATAGCTGAAGAACCTGTATATCCACTAGTTATTTGTATTCCTGTCGTATTTTTTGATGAATAGTCAAGAACTTTGCTTGTTGATAAGTTTGTTAAAAGGTTTGTTGACCAATTGAAAATACCAGAAATATTATTTGAAGTTAGGTTTATATCGATACCTGATGCTGATGTTTTTGAAATATTTCCAAGTACATTTGTAAATCCTGTCGATGGAGCAAGTTCAATATTATCTATTAAATCTTTACCTGTCTTTTTATATATATCGATAGAGCCTGTTAAAACATCTTTATTTGTTTTGAAATCTATCCCGAAATTAGTCGTTCTGATAGTTTCCCATTGAAGTTCAGGATTTGGTGCAGTTATAATATTTCCGTTACTTAATCCTGTATTGATACTTGTTCCTATATAAGCGGCTGTCAGATACGCAGAACCAAAATAAACATTGCCATTATAACCATAACTTCCACGTATTTTTAAATATGGTAACCAAGTTAGTTTATACCATTTTTCGTTACTACTAACCCAACCTAAATCAACTGCGCCTAATGGAGTGACTTTATCGTTGGCTTTAACTCCAAAAATATTAGCTCCATCACGTCTGCCACTTAGTGTGATTGAATATCGATCTTTAAATGAATAAAATATTTTAGCCATTTGAGAAATATATCGTTGAGTAGTACTTAATATTGACCCGTTTGGCTCTGGAATACGACCTCCAAATCCCCCTGTTTGGGTAAGGAAAGTTGAATAATTTAAAGCATTTGAAGATGTTCCATATTCTGTGAATCCATACGAAATTCTGCCGTCGAAATTCTCGTTAACCGACTCTCTAACTTCGTAGCCTACGAGTCCATTTATTGAATGATGTCCGAAATGTTTTGCAAAATTCAATTGACTCCTATAACTATTTGCTGTACTATTCCCGTTGCCTTGATATAAAATTCCGCCTTTCGGAACTTGGAAAGTAAAGGATTTCGATGTAGGATTGTATATTGTAAATGTGTTTATTAGATTTCTGGAAAAAAAAGAATTCTGATCATACAGGTTTGAATTAGTTGACGTAGATTTTTGATTCTGGTATTGTAAGTCAATGCTGAGCCAATCATTGAATTCGTATTTGGCCGATAAAGCTATTCGTAAATTATTGTTTTTAATTCTATTATTGACCAGGTTAATCTCATCTATTGGACGCAATTTCCAATCAAGAAATCCTAATTTCGAAAGACTATCTACGTAACTTAAAGAATGATTTTGTACAATTGCAGATGATGCTCCGCTTTTATCAACTAAAGTTGCATAGCTATAAATTGTTGAATTGTCTGGTCCAGATAAGTTTCCCCATGAAAACCTATTGTTTTTTACTGCGTTTGATTGGCTGAAAACTATAGAAGATGTAAATTGCAGCCCTTTTATGGGTGTATATGTGTTAATATTGGTTACACTTAAACGATTCGAATTATTTTTTATTAAATTTTCCTTAAAATCGTCATAGCCTAGACCAACGTAATAGGTCGTATTTGTGCCTCCTCCGCTTAAATTTAACGCGTATTGCTGAACTTGATTCTTCCTGTAAATGTATTTTAGAAAGTCATCCCTAACATCATTTAATTTAAATTCATTTAATTGGTTCTCTCCTTCGGTAGAAGTTAACTTGCCAGTTTTCAGTTTTTGGAATATATCAACAGCAGGAGTTAAACCTGGATACTCATTTGTGTTTGAAATTTTATTGTTATAATAGCCATTATCAAATAAAACTTTTTCTATTGAGATAAAATCAGAGGAGTTTAGAAATTGTTGATCGTAAAAAATATCAGGTTTTTCAGTAATTGTGTAGCTTGTGTTAAATCCTATTTTAAGTCCCTGATTTAACTTACCTTTTTTAGTTGTGATAACTATTACGCCATTGCCGCTTCTAGCGCCCCATAACGAAGCTGCAGAAGCGTCTTTTAAAATAGAGATATTTTCAATATCGTTAGGGTTTAGTGAATTTATATCTCCTTCAAAAGGAAAACTATCAACTACAATCAGAGGAGTAGAATTAGCGATGAAAGTTGTTTGGCCTCGAACTGTTATTCCAGTTGAATTTGTACCTTGATTTACTGTGTTATTAAAGTAAGCTCCACTTGATATACCGTTTAATCGACTAAGAACATCGGAACTTACTCGTCTATTAAATAATTCATTATCTATAGTAGTAACTGATCCATTAATACGCTCTTTCGAAACTGTTTCATAGCCTGTCGAAACCACTCCAACCTCATTTAGTTGATTTATAGAAATATCAAGTTTAATATTTCCAAGATTTTTAGCAGCAATTAATTCCTTAGTCTTAAAACCAAGTGACGAAATCTCCAACATCGCATCTTCTGCTATGTTTTTTATTATAAATTGACCGTTATTATCTGTTTTAGTTATAATACTGGTACCTTTGACCTTGATTGTGGCACCTGCAATCGGATCACCTCTTTCATCTACAATTTTTCCAGTGACATCTATTGTAGACAGATAATCTATTATCCTCTCTAAAACGGACTTAGACTTTTCCTTAATGATAATCGTTTTTTCCTCTATTTCGTAATCTAGATTATTTCCATAAATAATTTCTTTCATTACTAAATCCACTGGTGCATCTTGAAAATTCGCATCAATGCGTTTCGAGGAGTTAAACTCAGTGCTCTTAATGAGTACATCATATCCAGTTTGTTTACGGAGCTCAAAAAACAACTTTAGATAAGATATATTTTTTTCCTTGAGGGTCAGATTTTGCCCAAAGGTCGCTGCGCTCACCTGCATCAGTGATAACAGGATTATAGTTGCAGTCAGTTTCATGATAATCAGTAGTTTATGTACATAGCTATTCGGCGTACGAAAAATTTTAGTATATTTTTTATACATTTGATATTCTGTTAATGATGTCGTGTCCATCTTTCCACAGACTTCAGCACTTCATCAGGTTCAATACTTTGTTAACTCAATGTTTGATGTGACAGATAAAAAGGGCTTCGACGGCAAATCGAGGTCCTTTTTCGTCTTGATGATACTATTGCGTTTCCTTTTTTTCTTTCATGTCTTTAGTTGTTTATTAGGTTTACTTTTTATAACAGGTTGGTTAGACCTTATTTATTTTTTCTAGCAATAATTATCTTATTTTTTTCAATATTAAATTTCGCCACTTTCGTTTTTTCCAACATCTTCAGCACCTTTGATACATTTTCAAACTTACTTATGGTTCCCAAAAAAGTTTCTTTTTTTAGTGAAGCATCTTCATACAACACCTCTACATTGTACCAAAGTGCAATCTGAGCCATGATATTTTCCAACGATTCGTTGTTGAAAATGAAGAAACCTTCTTTCCACGCGATCACATATTCCGCTTCAATATCCCTCACATCAGTACCTTTCTCGGTTAACACCATCTGTTGGTTGGGTTTTAATATTTTTGAAATGCCCGTTTTGGTTATGATCTTAACTGAGCCTTCTAATAAGGTTGTTTTGATCTTAGAAGATTTAGAATAACTTTCGATATTAAAATGGGTACCTAAAACCTCAACTTCCTGTTTTTCACCTTTTACAATGAACGGATGCGCCTTATCCTTTGCCACCTCAAAATATCCCTCACCCGATAAAAAGACTTCCCGTTTAGCATATCTTTTAAAATTCGTCGGATATTTCAGCGAAGATTCCGCATTTAAAAACACGAGGGAACCATCAGGCAAACGCACCTGCGATTGTTCACCTCGTGTAGTAGATAAGGTATTGTAAGTAAGATTATTTCCATCGTTTCCTGTAACCTCGTAGATCAATTGCCCGTCTTTAGTTTTAGTTATTTTTACGCCAGCTTCATTTGCAATATTCCCTGCAAGTGCATCATTGATCAAGATCTTGCGACCATCGGCCAAGGTAAGGGTTGCCCCATTTTTGCCAGGGGCAATGTCATTGGCATATTCAAGATTTTTAGTTAGACCTTCATTTAGATTTTTGCTATAGAACCAGATACCTGCCGAAACCAAGGCTACGACAACAGCAGCTGCTATACCAATACGTGGCCAAAGCCTTATCTTTCTGATCGGCGCTTTTGGCTGTTCACTACTGAAAATATTTTCAAGAATCATCTTGCGCTGCTTTTCAGAAGCCGAAACCAAACTTTCCTCTTGATGATAAGCCTTTTCTATTAGCCTTTCCAATATTTCACCGTATACTGGATCGCTGGTAAAATCCCAAAACTCTTCCAATTCCTCTGGGCTTGCCTGATCGGTCAAGTATAGTTTTAATAGATGTTCTATTTTATTCTGTATGTTATCCATAGTATCCGAATAGGGTAGAAAATGGTTGTTTCTTTTATGGACACCAAAAAAATCAGGGCAGGGTCGGTTGCGCCGTAAGAAATGTTGCAACTAACTGATATTCAATGAAATTATTTGCTTAGCGCAATAATTAATAGCGGATAATAGATTGCATTTTTGCGGAAATGTTCCCGTATGATTGCCAACGCCTTTTTCATGTGGCCACGCACTGTTTCCTTAGAAATGCCCATAGCAAGTGCAGCTTCTTCGTATTTAAGCCCATCTAAATGGCAAAGCTGGTAGACCTGCCGTTGCTGTGGGGCAAGGTGGTCAAGGGCATCGTTCAGCATGTGCATGGCAGACTTGTAATCCAGTTGCTGATGGATAGGGTCATATCCAAGCGTTTGGGAAAACTCGCTTGCATCAATATCCATTTGAACACCTAACCTTTTTTTGCGTTCCAGATCACGAAGGGCATTCAGGCAATGGTTGCGAACCATCCTGCTCAGGTAGCCACCGAAACTTTCAATTTCAACTAACTTTGCTCTAAATGACCAGACTTTTAAAAAAACATCCTGCACGATTTCCAGTGCCAATTCTTCGGATTTAGTCAGTTTGATACTGAAAGATAGGATGTCCCTATGGTAATGGTTGAACAGTATCGTAAAGGCACGCTGATCCCCTGTGGCAATCTTTGCCAGCACTTCTGTTTCGTTGATAAGGGGAGTCAATGCCATACCGTACTATCCAGTAAATTTAAGTATAAATACGCCCCAATAATAATCATAATTATCTATTTTCCTATTAGGCTAACATTAAGTTTGACGTATGAGACTATCTTAAAATGATTCGGTTACATAGATATTGGTCTTTCCTGTTCTGAAAATCCCTCATCTGTTTTGCTTTTATCTTCTTTTGGTGGTTTTGGATATTTCGCTTTGATCTTTTTGCATTCTTCGGCTAGTAACTTTTCAATGTCATTTTTGATCTTTTGGTAGTTCTCTGCCACATCCCTTGCCGATACCTTTTCAATAATTGGAATGGGTTTATAATTTGCTTCCTCTTGTGCAATCGCTTTGTGGTCATTCTGTATCTCGCAGTGGAACATCTTTAAGCTAATCTTCTGCTCTGGATTATCGGCTACAATGCCCACAAATTCCCCCGATGACAATGCCGAAATCTTTGATGCTGGAAGGGCATAATCTAACTGTGTTGATTTGGAAATAGACACATCACTGCTGTTGATACTCTTGCTCTGCCTGTCCTGCATGATCTTCCCAAAATTCTCGCTTAGTTTTTTTGCCGTACTTCCCGTAACCTGTCCGCTGATGATATTGCCGATAATCCCCGTAATAACATCGGCCTGCTCACTGCCATAATCTTTTTTAAGCTGGCTAAAATCCTGTACCGCTAAAGTCGTAGCAACCTTATTGCTTCTTGCCGTTGCAATCAGACTATCCATGTTGTTAAAATAGATAGTCGGAAATTCATCAAACACCAAACTGCTTTTCAACTGATTTTTTCGATTAACGAGTTTAATCATCCTAGAAATATACAATGATAATACTGCGCCATAAACCTGCAATTTCTGAGGGTTATTACCTACGCAAACTATCTTGGGCTCTTTGGGATTATTCACGTCCAATGTAAAATCATTGCCACTCAATACATAGTACAATTGAGGTGAGGATAATCGAGCCAGCCCAATCTTTGCCGATGCAATTTGTCCTTCCAGTTGCGCCATTGCCTTGTTCTGGTAAGCTGAAATAAACGGGTTGACCAAAACCCTGATCTCTTCCTGCTCAAACAGCACGGCAAAAAGCTTATCATAGTCTGCCTGCATCAGTTCGATTACATGGGGCAAAGTGCAATACCTGCCATCTTCATATTTCCGCAAATACCAGATAATTGCCGTTAAAAAATTGATGGGACTTTCCACAAAGAAATCACCTTGTTTTTTGATCCAGTCCCTGTTCAGCCCCATCATAATGGTGCGGCTAGCTTCTGTCGCATCCGTGATATCGTTCATTGCGCTTGGGTCTAATGGGTTGCAACGGTGGGTACGGTTCAAGTTGTCAAAGTTGATGATGTAGAATTTGGGCTTAACCTTATAATTCTGCTGATATTGCAACAGCTTGTTGTAGGCAATCTTGGAAAGGTCGTCAAACTTGAAATCATAAAGGAACATGGAAAAGCCTTTTTTGATGTGCTGGTCGATGATATGTCGTATCACAAAATACGATTTTCCTGCGCCTGGGGTTCCCGCTACAAGCAATCCACGAAAAGGATTGATGAAATTGATCCAGCTATCTCGAACCTTGTCTTTGAGTTTGTATTTAGCGGGCAGGTTAATGGAATATTCGTTTTCCAATAGCCGTTCTTCCTGTGGAAAGGTTTCGTTTTCCGAGTTGAAAATATCATTGTTTAAACCGTTTTTTATCAACCTTGATAACAACGTACCACCTGTTAGGATCAACAAATAGCCAACCATTGTAATAGCAATATATACTACAGCATCAATCGTTGGTGTTGCATTCAAATAAAAACATAATACACTGATAAAGTATAAGAGCAAGCCTGTAATCAAGTAGGCTATAATTACATTCTTCTGTATCTTTTCATCCTTTCTGCCTTTTATCCCAAATAGCGAAACTACTAATAGCAAAAGCCCTGCAAGCTTTGGATAGAGCACGTTTTTGAAAAGCCCTGTTTTTGAGAAATTGGCGATAATTCGATCTGTAATTTCTGCCGTAAATCCCCATTGTTTGAATGCCAAATAACAGCATAGGTAGAAATGGATAGCGAGTATAAAAATGCTGATGAGCCTTGTAAAATCTACAATTTTTCTAAGCCCCTGAATGTCTTCGCCTGTATTCATAATAATATAGTTTCATTAAAGTCCTTGTTGTGGTTCCTGTCCCTGTGATTTCCCTTTTTTGCGTCTGCGTTTTTTGCCTAATAGCGGAGCAGGTTCATTATTGCCCTTGGCCAGTATCATATCCAAGAAGTTGGTTGGTGTTGAAGGTTTAAGGAAATCGGTTTTTTCCTGTTGCTGTAAATGGGTCTCTTTTTCTTTTTTTATTGGAACATCAGTTTCCCTGAACCGTTCCAATAATGCCTTAGCACCGTACGACTTGTGCAGGTCGCTACCATTAAATGCTGTTTTGCGGTTGTGGTCGATAAACGTAACACCATAAATAAAACCCTGTTCGTTCTGACGGAACAGGCAAGCGATGTTCCGTTTATCCAATTCCTCAATAAATGTTGATCTCGTTAACCCGTGGTAGCGGTCAAATACCTTTTCGATTGCAGAGATTAACGGTTCTTTGAGTACTTTGCGTTTTTCTTTGTTAAAGCCAGACTGCTTTCCGATGTTATCTAAAGTCGGTTTGCAATAGATATGACTTGCCTTGATCGGGATGCCGATAGGCTCGCCTTTTTCACCAACAATGGAATAGAGCAGACCTCTGTTCTCGAACATCTTTGTATCTTCTCTTCCACGAATTGCGGTAATATTGAATTGCTTCAAAACCGCATTGTATTCTGCAAATGAGGTATATCTATACGTGCGCATGACTGCGCTTACGATATTGCTAATCGTTCGTTTGGTCGGTTTGCTGCCATACGTCGCTTTTTCAATTTCAGCCGCCTTGATGCCTAAAACATTTCTCAATTGCCTGCCCGAAGCCTGTACAAGTTTGTATTCTTTTTCTATTTCTATCCTTGCGTTCTCGGACAGCCTGTAACCTATACCGTGAATATCAATTCGCTTGCCCTCTTTGGTGACGTTGGTGGTCACGATATGGATGTGGGGATGGTTTGCATCAAAATGCCTATAGACCAAATGCGGCTGTTCACCAAAGCCAATCCGTTCCATATATTCTGCGGTTATCTGCTGAAGCTTTTCATTGTCCAGTTTGTCCGAAGGATCAAAGTTGAGCGTAATGTGTAGGGCATTTGTTTTCACCCTGCCATTGAGTTCGGTCAGACGTTCAAAACGTTTTAGTTTTTGAATGATGTGCATCTGTTCCACTTCCCCTGCGAAGCCACTGGCCATGATCAGTTTAGCTTGGTTTTCTGCAACCTTATCTTCATTATAGTGGATAATCCCTCGAATACTCTTACCACTCGCTATTTTTGCAACCATTGTACAGCCAGTTTTGAAATGATGGTGAGCAATCGGTCTACTTTTTCACCAACCACATTGTAAAGCACTACCGTTTTGCTTGCATGGAACGCCCGTTCAGTTTGGCTCTTGCAGGCGTTGAAATATCGGGTCTGCTGGTTGATGTTGATGCCAATTGCTTTCAGTTCTTTTCTGATCAGTGCCATTTCTTCCATCGGGGCGTTCATCGAAATATCCTTGTGCAGACAGTTGATGCGCTCTTTGGAAAGTATCTTCCTTGCGATTTCTGCGATGCTCTGGCTATCGCTTGCTTTGCACAGCTTATCCAATTTCTGATACAGGGCATCATTTACCCTAATGATCAGGTTATGTTTGAGCAGTTCATCATCCGGTGTTTTCGGTCTTGGCATACCTCACTTTTAAACGTTCAAAGAATTACGAGTTCCGAGTAATTCTCCCGACCACAAGGGCGGCAAGATGTTTTTGCGCATGCAAAAATCCATCTTGCTGCCAACCCTCGGTGGCCAAAAAGCACCCTAAGAACGTCACTTCGCAATTCTTTTTTCAATGGTTATCTATCTAGGCCAAAAGTGAAAAACCTGCTGATTGTTCTTTCCAAGCTTGGAAGAATAAGCTCTTCGACATGCCATTAAATAGTTCGTAAGATGTATTGTCAGCGATTAGGCTTATCGTTTTTCCAAGCTCGTTTCTATGGCTTTAAAAGGGAAAGATATTTGAACAATGAGAAAAGCAAAGCGTGTCGGAGAAGAGGTTAAAGCTGATAGCAAAAGCCTATCGGAAAGGCCATTATCCATCGATAAAAAGAATGAAGAAATGACAGAAATCTACGCAGGAAGCGAGGAGGTAATGCTAAATTTAGTCGTAGAAATCATTGTTAAAATAATAAAAAAGGAGGTTTTATGAATGCGATTGGGTATATACGTTTGAGTATAAAAGACCAGTCCAACTATTCGCTGGAATATCAGGAGAAAAGCATCAGGGACTATTGCGACCGCAACAACGTAAACGTATTGGCGGTGTTCAAAGACAATGGAAAAAGTAGCTATACTTTTGACCGTCCAGATTACATCGCACTAGAGGATTTTATCAAGAAGCACAAAAAGAAAGTGCGCTATCTGATTGTCATGGATCATGACCGCTTTAGCCGAAACCTTTCTGAAGCGTTGACCAAGATCGATAGCCTAGAAAAGAAGCACGGATTGAAGGTGCTGGCGACCAATGAACCTTTGGATTTGGACACCACCGATCCATCTGTGTTTATGCAAAGGGCCTTCAAGTATCTGATTGCCAATGAAGAGCTTTTCCGTATCAGAAAAAGGGTCAAAACGGGCATCCGTCATGCAAGGGAAAGTGGTAGGTTCATCAATAAGGCTCCTTATGCCTATACCAATACCCGTGATGAACACAACAAATCCATTATTGTCGTGAATGAAAATGAGGCTGAAATCGTCAAGAAAATTTTTAGGGATTACTTGCGGGGCAAACAAGCCTTTATCATCCATAACGAGGTCAAACAATTGGGCTTCACTAGTAAGGGCAACAGCTCGATCACTCGGACTTTGAGCAACTGTGTATATGCAGGTTTGATCAAAGTTCCAGCTAATAAGGACACGCCCGAAAAATATGTAAAGGGACAACATAAGGCTATCATCAGCGAATCAGACTTTTGGTTGGCGCAGGAAATGTTGGGCAACAAAAGACCATCTATTGTAAGGGCTAGAAGTGAAATGCCATGGAGAGGATTATTAAAATGTCCATGTGGAATGAGTATGACCGCAGGTTGGAGCAAGGGAAAAAGGGATTACTACCTTTATTACAGGTGTACTCGGCATCGGGGAACCAATATCTCTGGTGAAAAATTGCATGAGCAATGGTATGAGCTATTAAATATGTTGAGTTTCACAAGCGAACAAGTGGATACCATTGTCAAGAATACCAAAAAGGAGTTAAAACAAACCTTGAACGATAACCTTGAACAGATTGCCGCTAGGAGGAAAGAATTAGAGGAAATTGAAGCGAAGATTGACCGTTTGGAAGCAAGGGTAATGAACGATGAGATAGAAGCCTATACCTATAAGAAATGGTTCAGTAAGTATTCGGGAGAGAAGGCCTATGTGGTTAACGAACTTGAAAAATTGAATGAACATAGAAACGATAAGTGGGGTAAGATGCTTGCCCTTTTGCCTAACTTATTGGACATTCCTTCGATTTTTGAAAAGGCTGAAATCAATGACCAGCATTTGCTCATTAAAGAGGTGTTCAAACATAAGTTCACATATCTGGGAGGGCAAGTTAGAACACCTTTACTTAATCCTGGCTTCAATCATAAGAGGTTGGTATTCAAAGAGAAAGGGCTGCTTTTGGAAGAGCAACCCTTGTCTAATTTGGGAGTTAATCCCGTTTGTACTCGGAGCGGGAATCGAACCCGCACGCCTGTTGAGGGCACAGGATTTTAAGTCCTGCGTGTCTACCAGTTCCACCATCCGAGCTTAAAAGCAATTAAGCTTTTAAAATAAATGCCTCCTGGTAGGAAGGCATTTAGAGCGAAAGACGAGATTCGAACTCGCGACCCCGACCTTGGCAAGGTCGTGCTCTACCAACTGAGCTACTTTCGCATTGTTAACATCATCCGATGTTGTCCCCATCGTTTCCGTTTGGGAATGCAAATATAAACAGATTTATATTCCCGTCAAGAAATATTTTAATAAAAATTAAGCTACTAGGGTAAGTTGTTGGCTTTCAGTACATCAAAAATTAAATCATTTTCGAAACCCTTGTTTTGAAGGTAGCTAATGAGCTTATATTTCTTTTTTAGTGAGTCTTTTTCATTAATTGTTGCTTCTTTCTTTATTGCGGAAGCTAATAAAATAGCTAAATATTCGTCCATTTGGATTCCATTTAACGCTTTTTGAATCAGCTTATCTGGGACTTTCTTCAATTTCAAGCCTTGTTTGATTTTTAATTTCCCCCATTTTTTTATCTTAAACTTACCAGATGTATAAGCATGAGCAAAGCGTTCTTCATTTAAGAAATTGGTGCTAATGAGTTCAGCAATTACTTCTTCTACCTCATTTGGGAACAAATTCCACTCATAAAGTTTATCCCTTACTTCCTGCTGAGAACGTTCTTGATAGGCACACCAACTCTCGGCTTTTAATAAAGCAGTTTTTTTATCTAAATTGAGGGGCGTTTGTTGAGTAGATTTCATAAATAATTGTTGAAATTCGTAAAAAAATAGCAGCAATTCTCTATTTATTGTTTTTTATCATGAGCAGCAATTCGTATTCGATCAACCATATTGCCAAAATATTAGCTGCAAATGCTATATTACCTCATCAAGATGCAGTTATTCAAAATTTGCTTACCGATAGCAGAACGGTGGTTGATGCCGATAGATCCTTGTTTTTTGCCATTTCTGCACAACGAAATGGGCACGACTTTATAGGAAATGCTTATGAGAATGGGATACGTAATTTTGTCGTCTCAGCGAAAATCGATGTGAAAAAATATAGTGATGCGAACTTTTTAAATGTCGATAATACCTTAATAGCATTGCAAGAACTAACTGCTTATCATCGAAAGCAGCACCATTTGCCCGTTATCGGAATTACAGGAAGCAATGGTAAGACTATAGTTAAAGAGTGGTTATTTCAATTGTTAAGTACCGATTATCATATTGTTAGAAGTCCCAAAAGCTTTAATTCTCAAATCGGTGTTCCCTTGTCGATATGGCGAATTACAGATGAAGATAACCTTGGAATTTTTGAAGCTGGTATTTCTAAGGCCAACGAAATGAATGCTTTGGCTGAGATAATTAAACCGACGATTGGTATTTTAACGAATATTGGAGAGGCCCATGCCGAAGGATTTAACTCAAAAGAAGATAAACTAAGAGAAAAGTTAAAGCTTTTCAAAAATGTGGATTTACTAATCTATGCTCCAGAGTATGCGGCAGGTGTAGAATTACCTGGGAAGAAGAAATTTTCGTGGAGCACAGTGGGGCCTGCAGATTTGCAAATCACCTCTATAACAACAAAGGAAGAAAATACAGTTCTTCATGCCATTTACCATCAAAAAAAGATTGGCTGTGAAATTTCTTTTAACGACAAAGCTTCGATAGAAAACTGTATCATTTGTTGGGCAACTTTATTAGCACTTGGATATACGCCAGAAGCAGCCGAATTAGGTTTAACGAAATTAACGCGGGTAAACATGCGCCTTGCTTTAATTAATGGGATAGAAAATTGTTCTATTATTGACGATTCGTATAGTGCAGATAGTTCTTCCTTAGCCATAGCGCTTGATTTTCTTAATCTTCAAAACCAACACCCTAAAAAAACGCTTATTTTATCCGATTTATACGAAACCGGTAAAAAGGATGAAGAGTTATATACAGAGATAGCTGCCTTATTACAGCAAAAGCAAATTGATCGATTAATCGGAATTGGTGTAAAATTATCCTCAATGGCTCATTTGTTTTCTTTAGAAGCATCATTTTATCGAAGTACGCAAGCGTTTATCGATAATTTATCATCCATTCCATTCGCTAACGAAACCATTCTAATAAAGGGAGCAAGACGCTTCGAATTCGAACGTATTACTAAAGTATTAACGCTAAAAATTCACGATACCATACTCGAAATTAACTTAAATTCCCTCGCTGGAAACCTGCAATTTTACCGAAATAAGTTAAATCATGGTGTTAAAATTATGGCGATGGTTAAAGCTTTTTCGTACGGTAGTGGGAGTTTCGAAATTGCCAATCTACTTCAATACCAGAAGGTAGATTATTTGGCAGTTGCTTATGCCGATGAGGGAATAGCTTTAAGAAAGGCAGGTATAACTTTACCTATTATGGTGATGAGCCCGGAACCTTCCGCTTTTGAAGCGATAATTAACTATAAACTGGAGCCTGAAATTTATAGCGTATCGATTTTAAAAAGTTTCATCCATTTCTTGCCCGAAAATGAAACTACGTTTAAAGTCCACCTTAAATTGGATACGGGAATGCACCGTTTAGGTTTTGAAAAAACAGACCTTCCACAACTTTTCGAACTCTTGCTTAACACGAATAAACTAATGGTTGAAACAATTTTTACTCACTTGGTTGCTACGGAGCAGGCTAGACATGATGAGTTTACAAATTTACAAATTAACGAATTCTCTTCTTTGTATTCCGAAATAACTAAACAATTAAACTATTTTCCGATTAGACATGTTTTAAACACCTCTGGCATTACTCGCTGGCCGCAAGCGCAATTTGATATGGTTAGGATAGGTATAGGCTTATATGGCTTCGATGCTGCCTTAAGCCATAATAAGGGGCTGCAGACAGTAGCTTTATTAAAAACAACGGTTACTCAAGTTAAGGATCTAAAACCTGGCGAAACTGTTGGGTATGGTCGTTCAGGGGTTTTACCTAATGGAGGAAAAATTGCGACGGTAAAGATAGGTTATGCCGATGGCTATAATCGTAAATTTGGCAATGGTGTAGGTAAAATGTTAATCAACGGGAAAATGGCACCTACAATAGGGGCAATCTGTATGGATATGTGCATGCTCGATGTAACCAACCTGACCGTTAAAACAGGTGATGAAGTTGTGGTTTTCGACCATCGGCACAGTATTGTAGATTTAGCCAAGGAAATTGATACCATTCCGTACGAAATATTAACAAATGTGTCGCAACGCGTTAAAAGAGTTTATTTTTATGAATAAAATCTCTGGTTGAGCAGTATTAATAAATTTTCCCATTGAGACGATATGGATAGACTAAATTTAAGCAATTAACCGAATAACCAATTAACCAAAAATTACGTAATTTTACTCCATGAACAGAATTGGAAAGGCACTTCTTAATTACCTGATTAAAGGATTGTTGATTGTGTTACCAGTTGCACTGAGTGTTTTCATTGTTATTTGGGCCGTAACTACAGTCGATAGCTGGTTAAATATCAATAATATTTTAGGCGTAGACCCTAAAACAGGTGCGAACAGAAATATTCCGGGTTTAGGATTAGGTTTGGTATTAACGATTATTCTAATTTCTGGCATCTTTGTAACCAATTTTGTTACTGAACCTATGTACAATTGGTTTAAGCGGGTGATGAACCGTTTGCCACTCTTAAATTTTATATTTTCTTCAATAAAAGATTTAACAGAAGCCTTTGTGGGCGACGAGAAAAAATTTAATCACCCTGTTTTGGTAGAGGTAGAAGGTGGGATGAAAAGAATTGGTTTTTTAACTCAAAATGACTTAACAAAATTGAATCTACCGGGCGATGCGATTGTTTATTTCCCTTTTTCTTATTCATTTGCCGGCCAAGTTTATGTAGTGAGCAAGGATAGAATAAAGCCTTTAAATATGAGTGCTGCCGATGCCATGAAATTGGTAGTGAGTGGGGGGGTTAGTCAATTTTAATAAGATCGCGTTATGGTGGGTATCATAACCGCAATAATAATAAGAATAATCGCCCTAGAAAAAAATTCTCGAACAAAAAGACCGCTTAACAGCAATAATTCATCTTCATTATCACTTGAAGCAGTTCCGGAAGCAGTTGTAGAATGGTATTGGATAAATTTATCTCGGTGATTCGTTATAGCCCATTGTGATAGCCAGCTGTTTGTATAGCTCCAAGACGCAACATCTAAATCGTTAAAAGTTACAGTTGCTTTTAATTTCCAACCATTATAGGTGATTGTGCCGATTTGATTGTGGTTTTCATCTCTTATTTTAGTGATTGGATTTAAAAACCCCTCTGTCGTGAAATAATAGTTTTTTAGCGCAATTCCCCTTGCGTTATTCTTCAATGAACTAAAGATTAAGCTTCCCTTTATTTCTCCATTGGTATAGAGTTGATAATTGCTATCAAACAAACCTTTTCGCCAAGTTAACAATCGTTTCATTTCAATCTCCTTAATTAATAGACACCATATTTAAGGAATAGTTACGTTAAAGATGCGTTTTGATTAAAGTATGACAAATAACAAATAGATTTCTCCTCGCTACGCTGCGTTCGAAAAGACGGTTTCTAAAAATTTGGTTTCAGTACATATTTATCGTAGAACCTGAAAATGTGTTCCGCTGCATCTTCTGCGGTGTCTACCAATCTGAATAAATTCAAATCTTCGGCATGGATATTATGTTCCATCTCTAACATGTGTGATTTAATCCACTCTACCAATCCGCCCCAATAGGCAGTGCCCACTAAAACAATAGGGAAACGGGCAATTTTTCCCGTTTGAATTAAGGTTATCGCTTCGAATAATTCATCCATTGTTCCCATTCCGCCAGGTAAAACCACAAAGCCTTGAGAATATTTCATGAACATTACTTTTCGAATAAAAAAGTAATCAAATTCTAATAGTTTATTAGGATCGATGTATTTGTTGTGGAATTGTTCGAAAGGCAAATCGATATTTAAACCAACCGATTTTCCGCCGTTCATGTGCGCCCCTTTATTCCCAGCTTCCATAATACCGGGTCCGCCACCCGTAATTACACCATAACCTCGCTCTGTTAATAAGCGACCACATTCTACTGCAATTCCATAATACGGATTTGTTTCTGCTGTACGTGCCGAGCCAAAAATACTTACACAAGGGCCAATTTTAGCAAGTTTTTCGAATCCATCTACAAATTCGGCCATGATTTTAAAAATCTGCCAACTATCGGTAACTTTAATTTCTTGCCAATCTTTATTCGCAAAAGCGCTTCTTATCTTTTCTTCACTAGTCATCTTTTTTGTTTAACTGTTTATGTAAAGTGTCGTCCTCTCGACGATAGGAGAGATCTATAACGTTATTTCTTCACAGATTTCTCCTCGTTCCTCATTCGAGATGACGCCGTGTTTTATATTAAAATTTAGTCTGTTGATCGGTTTTTTTGCTAATCAGCAATAAGCCTGCAAAGGTAATCAAACCATTTACCAAAATCAGTTCTACACTAAATACATATCCACCCAATAAGGTAGTAGAATTTGCAGCTAGGATGAAACATAACGCCGGAGAGAGTACACAAATTAAAGGAACTAATCTGTCATTTACCCCTCTATTTCTAACAAATAGTCCGAAACTATACAACCCTAAAAGTGGTCCGTAGGTATAAGACGCCACCTTAAAAATTCCTGTTACAACCGACTGGTCGTTAACTGCATTAAACAAGATGATTACTAAAAACATCAATATAGAAAAGACAACATGTACAGTGTGCCTCGTTTTAACCGCATTTTTATTATCAAGGTTTTCCTTTTTTGCCATGCCCAAAAAATCTACACAAAATGAAGTGGTTAATGCCGTTAAGGCACTATCGGTAGTGGCAAATGTTGCTGCAGTTAAACCTAGCATAAACACAATTGCTGGTATGGTTGCTAAATGATTTAAAGCAATTTCAGGAAATAAAAAGTCGGTTCGCGGTTTTCCTGTAAGGTGATCTAAAGGAATCTCGATACCGTTTTTACTCGCAAAAACATATAATAATGCACCTACGCTTAAGAAAAAGATATTTAAGATTACAAATACTCCGGTAAACGTAAACATATTTTTTTGAGCTTCTTTAATGGTGCCCATACTTAGGTTTTTCTGCATTAAATCTTGATCTAAACCCGTCATCGCAATAGTTACGAAAATGCCACCAAGTAAAGCCTTACTCACATGAAAACCATTAGTTAAGAAATCTTCGTAGAAGAAGATTTTCGAATACCCACTATTTTTAATCGTTTCGAAAGCCTGCGGAATGCTGAGGTCTAAGCTGTTGCAAATAAAATAAATGGTTAAAAACACAGATAGTACCAAGAAAAACGTTTGTAAGGTATCTGTAATGATAATGGTTTTTAAGCCTCCTTTAAATGTGTATGACCAGATTAATGTTAAAGAAATAAGAACTGTTGCCCAAAATGGTATGTTGTACGAATCGAAAATAAAACGTTGTAAAACAATAACGACCAGGTAGAGACGAAAAGCTGAGCCTATGGTTCTACTGATTAGAAAGATGGAAGCTGCAGTTTTGTAGCTATAAAAACCCAGACGTTGCTCAATGTAACTATAGATCGAGGTCAACTTCATTCGGTAATAAAGCGGCAGTAATACCGTTGCGATTATAATAAAGCCTATTGCATTACCCAATACAAACTGGAAATATTGAAACTGATTTCCAGAGGGAGCGCCAACTTCTCCCGGTACAGATATAAATGTTACCCCAGATAAGGCTGTTCCAATCATCCCGAAAGCAACCAAATACCATTTAGAGTTGCGATTGGCCAAAAAGAAAGTAGAATTATTAGACGATTTTTTTGATGTTGCGAAGGCAATGATAATTAAAATGGCGAAGTAGCCGATCAAAAAGGATAAAAGTATTGCTGGACTCATAAAGTATATTTAGTTTTTAAATGTAAGAAAATACTCTTTAAATCGATTATTTGTGCTAAAAATAAATTGAGTTTTGACTATTAGCTATGGTCTAAATACTTAAGAAATCAACTTTTTTCCTTAATTTCGTAAAATGAATTTTTCTTCCAAGCTGCTCGAAGATGCGGTACACGAATTCTCTAAATTACCTGGTGTGGGGCAAAAAACTGCACTTAGGTTAGTTTTACATTTACTAAATAAGGATCAGGAAGAGGTGTCGCAATTTGGAAATACACTCATTAAACTGAAACAGAATATTAAGCATTGCACTGTTTGCCATAATATTTCAGACCATACCACTTGCAGTATTTGTGCAGCAACAAAAAGAGACAAGGAATTAATTTGTGTAGTAGAAGATACCCGCGATGTAATGGCTATTGAAAACACCAATCAATTTTTTGGTGTGTATCATGTTTTAGGTGGATTAATTTCGCCGATGGACGGTATTGGTCCGTCTGACTTAAGCATTGATAGTTTAGTGCAACGAGTGGCAACAACTCCAGTTAAAGAAATTATTTTAGCTTTAAGTGCTACGATGGAGGGCGATACTACACTTTTCTATCTTCATAAGCGTTTAAAGGATTTCCAAATTCCTATTAGCACTATCGCTAGGGGGATAGCCTTTGGTGGCGAATTGGAATATGCAGATGAGGTAACCTTGGGTAGGTCGATCATTACGCGCGTACCTTATGAAAGTTCAATTTTAAAATAAGTATGAAATAGCCATGTGCCGAAATGCACAAACACAAATGAAGATACAAAGCGTATTCCATATGACAATTGAAAACAATATTATCTACATATGAAAACACGAATTGGTATTGCTTTAGGATTAATGATTTGGGGAAGTACTTTTGCTCAGGTTAAAATTCATTCCCATAACGATTATGTTCAGCAGAAACCTTTCTTTACTGCTTATAACAACAAGGTGGATGAGATGGAAGCTGATGTTTTTCTTGTAGGTGATTCAATTGTAGTGGCGCATAGTAAAAAGGAAATTAATGCTGCAAATACTCTTTATAAACTTTATTTAAAGCCGATTGCTGCGTCTTTTAAAACGCATAAGACCAAATTATATACTGATGAAAAATATACGTTTAGTTTAATGATTGATGTGAAGGAAAGCTGGAATGCAATTTACCCTTCATTGAAGAAAGAAATTGAAAAATATGGAAATATATTTAATCGGGATGCACAAAAATTAGGTGTTCAAATCGTAATCAGTGGTTCGAGACCAGATCATTCTACCTTTTCTACTTATCCAAAATGGTTATTTTTTGATGGACTGCCGAACATCAGCTATGCAAAAAAGGATTTAAAGCGAATTACAATGATAAGCGATAATTTTGCTACCTATTCGAAATGGAAAGGTGTAGGAGAAATTCCAAAAGAGGATAAAGAGAAGTTAAAAAAACTGATTGCCCAGGCGCATAAACTTAATAAACCCATTCGATTTTGGGGAGCACCTGATACTGAAGCCTGTTGGGAACAGTTAGTTGAATTAGGTGCAGATATCATTAACACTGATAAAATTGAAGAAAGTAAGAAATATTTCCAGAATGAACGTTAAAGATAAAACCATCATCATAACAGGCGCCTCATCGGGCATAGGTAAGGCATTGGCCGAAGAATTGGCACAGCGTGGCGCAAACTTGGTTTTAGCCGCTAGGCAATATGTTACCTTATGCGAAATCACAGCTAACTTAGAAGCAAAATATGCAATTAAAGCACTTGCTGTGCAAACTGATGTTAGTAAGGAAATAGATTGTGAAGTATTGGTTAAGCAGGCCGTTGCAACTTTTGGTAAAGTTGATATTTTAATTAACAACGCGGGTTTATCCATGCGTGCGCTATTTAAGGATTTAGATTTAGCTGTACTCAAGAATTTAATGGATGTTAATTTTTGGGGAACGGTGTATTGTACTAAATATGCTTTGCCAGAAATTTTAAAAACCAAAGGTAGCATTGTTGCCGTATCTTCCATAGCAGGCTATAGAGGTTTGCCTGGAAGAACGGGTTATTCCTCATCAAAATTTGCAATGAATGGATTTATGGAAGCGTTACGAACAGAATTACTAAGAACAGGCGTACATGTAATGGTGGCATGCCCAGGTTTTACCACCTCGAATATTCGGGTTGCTGCCTTAGCTAAGGATGGTGCAGCGCATGGCGAAACCAGTATGGAGGAAGGTAAAATGATGACCGCCGAAGAGGTTGCAACCCGTATTAGTGATGGGATCGTTAATCGCAAACGTACATTAATTATGACAAGGCAAGGCAAATTAGCCGTTTGGATGAATAAATTGTTTCCTGCATTTACCGATAAAAAGGTTTTTGAATTATTTGCTAAAGAAAAGAATGCCTTGATAAAGTAGTAAGTATTCAGGGATTTAGTAGGAAGTATCAAGACAGGGTGCAGAAAATTAGGTGTATTATGTTTCTATGTTAAATAAAATATGAGTTTTAGAACTGCTTTTATGATTTTTGCTTTTTTAGGACAGATTTTTTCTGGATATGCTCAGGTTCGAGTGGTTAAAAATATTAATTATGCGGCGACCAATAGCATAGATAACACGTTAAATATCTATCACAAAAAAGACAATCTTCAAAATCAAGACGTCATTATCTTTATTCATGGCGGTTCATGGAGTAGTGGCAAGAAGGAAACCTATTGGTGGTTAGGAAGAAATTTAGCAAAAAAGAATATCGTAACGGCTGTTATTAATTACCCATTAGCCCCAAATGCTACCTATAAAGAAATGGCTTTGGCTAGTGCTCAAGCGGTAAAATGGGTTAGGGATAGTATTTCGAATTATGGAGGCAATCCGAGTCGTATTTTTTTAATGGGCCATTCGGCCGGTGGACATTTATGTGAACTCATTAACTCGGATATGGAGTATTTTAAAGCGGTGAATATAGATAATCCAATAAAAGGAGTGATTTTAGATGATGCTTTTGGTTTGGATATGGAAGAATATTTAACAAAAGCAGAAAAAGACGATAATTATTTCGATTTTTTAAGAACCTTTAGTCCAGATCCTAAAATATGGCAAGCGGGTTCGCCATTATTTTACATCAAAAATGTAAATAACCCTCATTTGTTGTTTTATGGAAGCAAAACATACGAAGCCATACAAATTCAAACTGAGCGAATTTATAAAAGGTTAAAAGAACAAAATGTAACTGTAAAATTAGCGGTAATTCAGGATAAAAAACATGTGGGCATGATTAGTCAACTTATTTTTGGAGGCAATAAAATGTACAAAATTATTGTTGATTTTCTTAAGGAGACAACCTGAACACCCCCAAGAATTTAAGCTATTGCCTCTACTGCGCTTATCTTTGATAAATCTAACGTAGTTATGCCTTGCTCATCTTGAGAAAGAAGACTGGCAAATCGACAGTGAAAGAGTATATGATCGTCTAAATAAGATGCCCTACTATGTACAGTTTGAGAAAAAGTATCATCAAAAGCTTGCAGAAGTACTAAAACTTCAGTCTCTCCTTCAATCATTTCCTCATGGCTCATTCCAAATAGTGGGCTTTTCTCATCAATCGGGTGTACAACCGTCCAGCTTAAACTTAACAAGCCAATTTTATTTCGTTCCAGTTCTAAAGGGAAGAATCTTCTTGTTTTTTTACCATCTACCAGTTGATTTATGGTAAAAACCATTTGCACTCCAATTTCAATCAATTGATTGTTACGTGCATTGGCTAGTCTGAACATTAAGCCTGTTATGCCTTTGTAAGGTGCTACAACCATGTTTTTGCTGTATAAAATTTTAGCTGTGGGTCTCGAAAACCTACCGTATAATAATCCAGTAGCTAGCGCAAAAGCCAATAAACCTAACATCGACTCGAAAGCAGCTACACAACTAGTTAAAAACCCATTCGGACTAATATGGCCATAACCTACAGTAGAGATGGTTTGTGCAGAGAAGAAAAAGGCATCAAAAAAATGATCTCTAGTTGTTATACCAGCTGCACCACGTAAGTTTTCTATTCCAATCAGGACATAAATGGATGCGAATAGAATATTGATGATTAGATATGAAGCAAGGATAATTAGTATGAACTTACGCCACGACATCGAAATTAACCAATTATAGGTGTCGTCTGAACGGAAAAAGGGTAGGCCAATTCTCTTTACATTCGAAGTTCCATCGGGGTTCATCATTCTTTGGTCTTTTCCCATCGGCCGTTTGCCAAAGCCTAAATCGTCGTCGTCATGCTGTTTTTTTCTATTAAATGCCATATTTCTAAATTATTTCAAGAAAGATTTTGCAAATAATAAAAACTATTCCATATTTGTGGCAGAATGATACAGATAAACACAAATAAAAACTGGTGGTGGCATAACGCAATAGCGTGATGTAACCTCTTTTGTGCTTATTTTTTATAAAAATATTTAGAAGGTTGCTTATTTAGGCAGCCTTTTTTGTTTTACACTCATGAAGAAAATTTTAAACCACTTATTCGAAAATAAAACCTTTAGCCGTGAAGAAGCGCAACGAATTTTAACGGCTATTGCACTTGGCGAGTTTAACAGTTCACAAATTGCCGCTTTTATTACAGCGTATGGAATGCGTAATATTACGGTATACGAATTGCAAGGTTTTCGTGATGCAATGTTAGATTTATGTTTAAAAATAGATTTTTCAGAATTTGAACTCGTTGATCTTTGTGGAACAGGTGGTGATGGTAAGGATACTTTCAATATTTCCACTTTGGCTTCATTTGTGGTCGCGGGTGCCGGATATAAAGTAGCCAAGCATGGAAATTATGGGGTGTCGTCTGGCTGTGGTTCTTCGAATGTGATGGAGTTCTTAGGTTATACGTTTACAAACGATGAAAGTACATTGAAAAAGAGCTTAGACCAAGCAGGAATTTGCTTTTTGCATGCACCCTTATTTAATCCCGCAATGAAAACGGTAGCACCCATTAGGAAGGAGCTGGGGGTGAAAACTTTTTTCAATATGCTGGGCCCAATGGTGAATCCGGCGCAGCCGAAAAATCAGATTGTAGGGGTGTTTAGTTTAGAATTGGCTCGTCTATATGCTTATTTATATCAACAAACGGATAAAAATTATACCATTATCCATGCCGTTGATGGCTTTGATGAAGTTTCGTTAACCTGCGATTTTAAAACGTTTAGCAAAAATGGTGAGCAACTAAATAAAATAGCCGATTTGGGTTTCGAAGAAATAACCGAGCAAGAAATTCAGGGTGGAAATACAGTAGAATCTTCTGCCGAGATTTTTATGAGCGTTTTAAATGCAAAAGGCACAGATGCGCAAACAAACGTGGTATTAACTAACGCAGCCATAGCTATACAAACCATTAAAGGGAAGGTTGAATTTGCCGATTGTTATTATGAAGCAGAAGAATCGTTGTTGAGTAAAAGAGCATTAGGAAGTTTTACAGAATTGATAAACGTTTAAATTGAAACTTTAGGAGTTGAGAAAATGAAGTTTTTTGTCTTAATAAACTTAATTTAATGGTAAAAAAGATAGATGAATGGTAAAAACAATATGAAATTAAAGCTAAAAGTTTGTGGAATGAAACATGCGGCTAATATTGCTGCTGTAGCCGAACTACATCCTGATTATTTGGGTTTCATTTTTTATCCTAAATCTCCACGTTTTATTAGCGAAGTTTCTGCAGAGTTAATAAAATATATTCCATCAAGTATTAAAACAACTGGAGTTTTTGTGGGTGAGGATATAGAAACTGTTAAGGCTTACATTTTTAAATATAACTTAAAAGCTGTTCAACTACATGGCAAGGAAAATACAGAATACTGCAAAGAAATTAAATTAACTGGAGTAGAGCTAATTAAGGCATTTGGAATAACAGAGGATTTTGATTTTTCTCAATTGGTAAGCTACTTAAATGTAGTTGATTATTTTTTATTCGACACACAAACCCCTCAACATGGTGGCTCAGGTAAAGTATTTGATTGGAGAGTGTTAGAAAATTATACCCTAGATAAACCTTACTTTTTAAGTGGCGGCATTGATTTAGAGCATATAGGAAAGCTAAAGGAAATAAGCGACAAAAGGTTGTACGCAGTAGATATAAATAGCAAGTTTGAGCTAGAGCCTGGATTAAAAGATGTTAAAAGGATTAAGGAATTTGTAGAAATGACGTGAAGCAAAAACAATAATTATGAACTATTTTGTAAATGAAAAAGGATATTATGGCGATTTTGGGGGAGCATACATTCCCGAAATGCTGTACCCTAATGTGGAAGAATTAAGACAAAAGTATTTGTCGATCATACGTGAAGATAGCTTTCAACAAGAGTTTAAGGCTTTGTTAAAAGATTACGTAGGCCGTCCATCGCCACTTTATTTAGCTAAACGTCTATCTGAAAGATATGGGGCTAATATTTTCTTAAAAAGAGAAGATTTAAACCACACTGGTGCACATAAAATCAACAATACAATCGGACAGATTTTATTGGCCGAACGTTTGGGCAAGAAACGGATTATCGCTGAAACCGGAGCTGGTCAGCATGGTGTGGCAACGGCCACCGTTTGCGCATTACGTGGATTGGAATGTGTGGTGTACATGGGCGAGGTAGACATTAAGCGCCAAGCCCCAAACGTTGCGCGAATGAAGATGTTAGGGGCTAAGGTTGTTCCCGCTACATCAGGCAGTAAAACATTAAAAGATGCGACCAACGAAGCCATGCGCGATTGGATTAATAATCCAGTGGATACACATTATATCATAGGCTCTGTGGTAGGTCCTCACCCATATCCCGATATGGTAGCCCTATTTCAATCCATTATTTCTGAAGAAACTAAGAAGCAGTTAATCGAGCATACTGGAAAAGACGAACCCGACTATGTTTTGGCTTGTGTAGGTGGTGGTAGCAATGCCATAGGAATGTTTTATCATTTTATTGACGATAAAAATGTTAAGCTCATCGCTGTCGAAGCTGCGGGAAAAGGAGTAGATTCAGGTTTCTCTGCAGCTACAACTAATTTAGGTAAAGAAGGTGTTTTGCATGGAAGTAGAAGTATTTTAATGCAAACGTCAGACGGGCAAGTGGTAGAACCACATTCAGTTTCAGCTGGTTTAGATTATCCTGGTATCGGCCCACAACACGCCCATTTGTTTAAAACTGGCCGTGGAAAATATGTTTCCATTACAGATGAAGAATCGCTAGAAGCAGGTTTATTATTAACACAATTGGAAGGTATTATTCCTGCAATTGAAAGTGCGCATGCCTTGGCGTATTTAGAGTATATGGAATTTAACCCAGGCGAAAATGTGGTGGTGTGTTTATCGGGCCGCGGCGACAAAGACATGGAAACGTATATGAAACATTTTAACTTATAGATTTGAG
The DNA here is from genome assembly GCF_037482965.1 of Pedobacter anseongensis. Taxonomy (NCBI): domain Bacteria; kingdom Pseudomonadati; phylum Bacteroidota; class Sphingobacteriia; order Sphingobacteriales; family Sphingobacteriaceae; genus Pedobacter; species Pedobacter anseongensis. The sequence goes on from NZ_JBBHKB010000005.1 coordinate 192,108, forward strand.
ATTTAGCTATGAACCGATTACAACAACTCTTCGCAAAACAAGGAAAAAATCTTCTTTCCATATATTATACTGCAGGGTATCCCAATTTAACCGATACATTAAAAATTGCTGAAGCTTTAGAAAAAGCTGGAGCAGATTTTATAGAAATCGGATTTCCGTACTCAGATCCTGTTGCCGATGGACCAACAATTCAAGCCAGTAGCAAGCAAGCGCTTGATAGTGGAATGACTCTAGAAATTCTTTTCGAACAATTAAAGGATTTACGTAAAACCGTTAGCATCCCTATTTTATTAATGGGATATGTAAATGTGGTTTTGCAGTATGGGGTTGAAGATTTTTGTAAAAAATGTAAAGAAGTTGGAGTGGATGGTTGCATCATTCCAGATCTTCCGATGTACGAGTACGAAGAACTTTACCATAACTACTTCTCAGAAAACGGTCTTAGTAACATCTTTTTAGTTACCCCGCAAACCTCTGAAGAACGCATCAGAAAAATTGATGCATTGAGCAATGCATTCATTTATTTATTATCGTCTGCAGCCACTACAGGAAAGGATTTAGATGTTTCAGCTCAAGCGAGAACTTATTTTGCACGTATCAAAGCTATGGACTTAAAAAATCCAGTGATGATTGGTTTTGGTATTTCAGATCGGAAAACCTTCGATTCGGCAAATGAATATGCTAACGGAGCTATTATTGGAAGTGCTTTTGTTAAAAATCTAGATGAAAACAGGTTAGAAGCTAGTATAAAAGAGTTTATGAGCGAGTTTAGGTAACTCATTATCCCTTTATCATTTTCAAGAACAAAAATCCACTTAGTCCAGCGATAGCCGAAGCACATAAAATTGCAAATTTTGCTTCCAAAATATGATCGGTACTATTGAATGATAATAATGAGATGAAAATGGACATGGTAAACCCTATTCCTGCTAACATCCCTACACCAATAATATGTTTCCAATTTGCACCTGAGGGTAGCTTCGCAAGCTTAATTTTAACCGCAAACCACGAAAATAAGGTAACACCAAGGGTTTTACCTAAAAATAATCCCGCTATAATACCCAGCCCCAAAGGAGAAACCAGCCCATCAACCATCTCGTTCTTGAAAGTAATATTGGTATTAGCCAATGCAAAAATAGGCATGATTAGATAATTTACTGGAACGGTTAAAAAATGCTCTAATTTCTCCAGGGGTGATTCGATTGCTGTATCATTTGTTGGGATCGTAAAGGCTAATAAAACGCCTGCAATGGTAGCATGTATTCCCGAATGGTGAACAAAATACCATAAAAATAATCCTGGTATTAAATAAAACCATAAATTTTTAACTTTAAAGTAATTTAAGGCAAGAAGTAATGCGAAAACCACTCCAGCCATTAAAAAATAATTCCAATAAATTTGAGCTGTATAAAAGATGGCAATCACTATAATTGCTCCTAAATCGTCGGCAATAGCTAAGGCAGCTAAGAATATCTTTAATGAGCCAGGTACATTTTTCCCTAATATGGCAATAATAGCTAAAGCAAAAGCAATATCGGTAGCCATCGGAATTCCCCAGCCCGAAGCGGTATCTTCACCTTTGTTGAAAAGGAAATAAATTATTGCAGGAATAATCATCCCTCCCAATGCAGCCAATACGGGTAAGGACGCATTTTTTATACTCGATAATTCGCCTTCTATTAATTCTCTTTTAATTTCTAAACCCACTAAAAGGAAAAAAATGGCCATTAATCCGTCGTTAATCCATGTAGAAATGCTGTAAGTTAAATGAATACCGGCAACGTTAATTCCAATGTTGTGTGCTAAAAACTCAATATAATCCAGCTTATGGCTCGAATTTGCAATCCATAATGAAATACAAACACAAATTAAAAGGAAGATGCCGCCAATTTTACCTGATTGAAAGAATTTTTTAAAAATAGAGAGGTTAATCTTTTTTGCCATTTATTTGCTTAATATTTGCTACAGATATGCAGATTTAGGTCAGTATGCATACTATACAAAATTAACATTTAACTTATTAATCAACGCATCCGCGGATAAAAAAACACCTATAGAAATTCTGCTAAATCCCCTTTTCCTTCACGTATAATTTCAAATTCTCCTGTGGTGCAATCCACTACCGTAGAGGGTTCATTATCGCCATAACCACCATCAATTACAGCATCTACTTGTTCTTGGTACTTTTCGTAAATTAATTCTGGGTCGGTAGAATATTCGATCATTTCGTCGTCGTCTTTAATGGAGGTAGAAATTATAGGGTTTCCCAGTGCTTCCACAATAGATCGAGCAATTTCGTTATCGGGAACTCTTATGCCCACTGTTTTTTTATTCGAACTTAATAGTTTAGGTACATTGTTATTGGCATTAAAAATAAAAGTAAAGGGGCCAGGCAAGGCTTTTTTCAACACCCTAAATACAGTGGTATCTATGGGTTTAATAAAATCGGAAATATGCCTTAAATCGGAGCAAATGAAAGAAAAGTTTGCTTTTTCTGGTTTTATGCCGCGAATACGACAGATTTTTTCGATTGCTTTCTGATTGGTGATGTCGCAACCCAAACCATACACCGTATCGGTTGGATAAATGATCAATCCCCCCTTTTTCAAGATTTCTACAACTTGATCTATGGCTCTTGGATTCGGGTTTTCTGGATAAATCTTGATTAACATACTCAAAAATAACAAAATCGGGGGTAAGTTGTTTAGTTTTAATGCGCTTCTTTTATTATTTTTGAGTACACCTTGAAGCTAAACATTAATTATGAGAAAAGCTTTCGTTGCCATTGCCGCCTTTTTAGTCGCCCTCACTATAATGCTGGGATTATTGTATCCGCCATTGTGGTGGTCGTTTATTTTTACAGGTCCTTTTGTAATTTTGGGTGTTTACGATTTATATCAACCAAAGCATAGTATAGTTCGGAATTATCCGGTTTTTGGCAGGCTTAGGTATTTTATGGAGGAATTAAGGCCGAAAGTGTATCAGTATTTTGTAGAAAGCGATACCAATGGCAAGCCGTTCAGTAGATTGAACCGTTCCCTAATTTACCAACGTGCTAAGAAAGAAAACGATACTATTCCATTTGGAACACAGCTAGACGTTTATGAAAATGGATACGAATGGTTAAGCCATAGCATAGCTGCAGTTAGTCACCACGAATTAGAAGTTAATCCACGTGTTACAGTTGGTGGTCCAGAATGCACGCAACCCTATTCGGCCAGCATATATAACGTATCTGCTATGAGTTTTGGATCGCTTAGTCAGAATGCTATTTTAGCCTTAAATGGGGGCGCGAAAATGGGAGGCTTTGCACATAATACTGGCGAAGGTGGCATTAGCGATTACCATAATGGACCTGGGGGCGATTTGATTTGGCAGATTGGAACTGGGTATTTTGGTTGCAGACATCACGATGGTTCATTTAATTATGAAGCCTTTGCTAGTCGATCGCAAACAGAAAATGTAAAGATGATCGAAATTAAGTTATCACAAGGAGCTAAACCCGGTCACGGAGGTATTTTACCTGCAAGTAAAGTTACCCCAGAAATTGCTCGCATTCGTTTGGTAAAAGAAGGTTTTGATGTAATTTCTCCTCCAGCACACACTGCTTTTTCTACTCCCTTAGAAATGATGGCTTTTGTGAAAAAACTTAGAGAACTGTCAAACGGCAAGCCTATTGGGTTTAAATTATGCATTGGCAGAAGGAGTGAATTTTTTGCTATTTGCAAAGCCATGGTAGAAAGCGGTATTTATGTAGATTTTATTACCGTCGATGGAGGAGAAGGCGGTACAGGGGCTGCGCCACAAGAATTTTCGAATGCTGTAGGTATGCCTTTGAGAGAAGGAGTGGCATTTGTACACGATGTACTCACAGGTTTTGGATTAAAGAAATATATTAAAATTATTGCTTCGGGTAAAATATCGTCGGGTTTCGATTTGGTTAAAAATATTGCCTTAGGTGCCGATTTATGTAACTCGGCAAGAGGGATGATGTTTGCTTTAGGCTGTATTCAGGCGCTCGAATGTAATAGTAATACCTGTCCAACCGGTGTAGCTACGCAAGATCAAAGTTTAATGAAGGGTTTAGTGGTTGAAGATAAAACGGTACGCGTTTTCAATTTTCACCGATTAACGGTTCAAAGTGCGGTAGAATTGCTAGGAGCGGCAGGATTGCGACACCCTTACCAACTTACACGAGCGTACATTAATAGGCGGATGACACAGAATGTGATGCAATCTTACTTAGAAACCTATCCTTATATTCCGGAGGGAAGTTTATTGCAAAGCCCTTATCCATCACAGTTCGAATTGGGGATGGCATTGAGTACATCCGCAAGCTTTGCGCCAACAGATTACCGTGTTTCGGCAGTCGATTATCAAGCGGCAAGCGCGCATTCTGTTTAGTTTTTAACACAGAGGAGATAGAGCTTTCGCAGAGCACGCGGAGTAAATTATTTTAACGGCAAAGGGCGCCAAGGTCGCAAAGTTGGGTGTGAGTTACCATCAAAATAAATAGTTAAAACGATTGTCTGTACGCCCTCAGCGATCTTTGCAGTTTAAGTGTGCGTATTGCCTACACTCCCCCGTTTCTCTGTGAATACTTTAAGATCTCTGTGGTTATGAATTACCTAAAATTCAGCGTTCTTCGGAAATCTTGGGAAAGCAATTACGTCTCTAATGTTAGTCATACCAGTAACGAACAACACTAATCGTTCAAAACCCAAGCCAAAACCGGCATGTGGTACTGATCCAAAGCGACGGGTGTCTAAATACCACCACAGTTCTTCTTGCGGGATATTCATTTCTTCCATGCGTTTGGTTAACTTATCCAATCGTTCTTCACGCTGTGAACCCCCAATCATCTCGCCTATCCCAGGAAATAGCACATCCATAGCCGCTACCGTTTTGCCATCTTCGTTCATTCGCATATAAAATGATTTGATGTCTTTCGGGTAATCGGTTAAGATTACTGGTTTTTTAAAATGCTTTTCGACTAAATAGCGTTCATGTTCAGATTGTAAATCTGCCCCCCATTCATCAATAAGGTATTTAAACTGTTTCTTCTGATTTGGTTTCGAATGTTTTAAGATTTGTATCGCTTCGGTATAGGTTAAACGTTCAAAATCGTTAGCTAAACAGAAGTTAAGTTTTTCGATTAATGATAATTCACTGCGTTCTTGTTGTGGTTTTTGTTTTTCTTCCTCTACTAAACGGTCATTTAAAAAGGTTAACTCGTCTTTGCAGTTCTCAATGGCGTAGTTAATGATGTATTTCATCATGTCTTCGGCCAACTGCATATTATCTTCAATATCGGCAAAAGCAACTTCAGGTTCAATCATCCAAAATTCGGCTAAATGGCGAGTTGTGTTTGAATTTTCTGCTCTGAAAGTTGGTCCGAAAGTATAAATCTGTCCAAATGCAGTGGCGGCTAATTCGCCTTCTAGCTGACCCGAAACGGTTAAGTTAGTGGCACGACCAAAGAAATCTTCCGAAAAATCTATTTTTCCATCTTCTGTTCTTGGGGTTTTGTCGAATTCTAACGTGGTTACTTTGAACATTTCACCGGCACCTTCGGCGTCGCTAGCGGTTATAATTGGTGTGTGCATGCATACAAAACCGCGATCATTATAAAACTTGTGGATAGCAAAGGCTAAAGCATGACGAACTTTAAATACAGCATTAAACGTATTTGTTCTAAAACGCAAATGCGCATTTTCTCTTAAGAACTCCAAACTATGCTTTTTAGGTTGTATGGGGTATTGTTCAGGATTGCTATCGCCCAATATCTCAATTGAAGAGGCTTTAATATCTACCTTTTGCCCTTTACCTATTGACTCAACAATAATGCCTCTTACGTTTAGTGCTGCGCCTGTGGTAATACGTTTTAACAATTCTTCGGGCGTATTGGTGAAATCTACCACCACTTGGATATTGCCCATGCAAGAGCCATCGTTTAAGGCGATAAATTGATTGTTGCGAAACGTGCGCACCCAACCCATAACCGTTACTTCTTTGTTAAATACTGTAGATTCTAATAAGTCTTTAATTTTTTCTCTCTTTATCATCCTGCAATAGCTTTTATAAGGGGTGCAAAAATAAGGATTTTAACCTAAAAACCTGTAAAATATCATTAAGTTTGTTTATGCAAATTTTCGGAAAAGAAATTAATGGGAAAAGGTTAGTAGGAGAACCTGAACTTTTTTCGCTTGAAGAGCGGATTTTTAATACCGTTTGCATTATTGCCTTTGTTACCATGTGTTTTGAGGTTCCTTTTAATCTAATTATAGGATTAATGGTGCCAGCAAGCCTATGTATTTTTGGTGTTTTTTTTTCAGCCTATCTGTACTACCTATCGCGATTTAAACGAAAATCATCTATTGGAATCCAGCTATTTTGTTTTGTCTGCAACCTTTTATTTGTAGTTAATTATTTTTTTAATTCGGGAATTTTTGGGCCAAATTTGTTGTTGTTTTTGTTGGCCTTATTTTTAGTGGTTACCATTATTCCAAAAAATCAATTTAAGATTTGGGTAACACTTAACTTGATTTCGGTATTTACCTTATTGGTATTGGAGTATCTTTATCCCGAACTTGCCAAAAACGTCTATGATAGTAATTTGAGTAAGGCCATAGATTTTGCAATTACCTATTTTGTTGCCGTTTTACTTATTTATTTTACCATTAATTATATAAGAAAGAATTACGACACCGAGAAGAAAGCAGTTCTTGATCGAAATATTGCTATAGAAAACCAAAAACTTGAACTCGAACGGTTAAATTCTGAAAAAGATAAATTGTTTTCTATCGTAACGCATGATCTTCGTACGCCTTTAAATTCGATTCAAAGTTATTTGGAACTGCTTTCCATGTCAGAATTGGACGAAGATGAAAGGAAAATTTTAAAGAAACGCTTGCTCGAGATTACAAAAGATACTTCTGCTATGTTAACAAATGTGCTGTCGTGGTCTAAAACGCAGATGGAGGGAACGCATGCAGAATTAATTTCCTTAAAGGTTAAAAATGCCCTAATTAGTGGCTTAAGTATTGAAAGAAATCTATCGCTAAAAAAGGGGGTGAATTTTGAGATCGCTTGCGATGATGATTTAGCTATAATTGCAGATAAAAATATGTTTGAACTCGTATTGAGGAATTTGGTTAATAATGCGATTAAGTTTACGTCAAGTGGGGGATTGGTTCGTATCTCGGCGACAAAGAAAGATTCAGAATGCCATATTGTTGTTAAAGATAATGGTTTGGGGATTGATCCCAAGCAACAAGAAAAATTGTTTCAGTTAAAAGCAGCATCAACATATGGCACCAATAACGAAAGAGGCGTAGGGGTAGGGTTGTTGCTTTGTAAAGAATTTACCGATTTACAGGGAGGAAAAATAGGTTTCGAAAGTAAATTAGGTGAAGGTTCATCCTTTTATCTTTCTTTTAAACTGAGTTAAGATAATTTTATCTTTTTTGTGTTAAAATTTGAAAAATATCTCATTTCATCTTAATTTTCTGATAGATTTTGTATTTTTTATTGATTTATTAGGTGTTTATTTGATTTTTTTCATAAAATATCAAGTATTATTTAAGTTTTTTTGAAAAAATACTAAAACAATCAATTTTTATCGTAAATTTTTAATAAAAAATCGTTTCATTTTCTTATTTGATAGTTATTTTGAGAGAAAATTCATTTATTTTTCAATAAAATTAAAAATATTATTGAAATTATTTATTTTTTATAAAAAATTATATATATTTGTCATGTTCATACAAAAAAGTACATTTATATTTGGTTTGATTAAAGCTCTGGTTGGATGGCCAGAGCTTTTTCATTAAAAAATTAAACAAAGAAGAATAAATTATTCTCAAAAAAGAACAAGACTACGCTAATTATAAAACTAAACCAACCTAAACTAAAAGACCAGCCGAATTCGACTGGTCTTTTTTTAATTTTCTAAATTCAAAACACGTATTTTAACATTAGTCGAACAAGAGCTATTGCTGTAACCTACTCAAATATCGATATAGACCCTCTTGATTACCTATCAATTCTAAGTGATTTCCTGATTCTATAATCTGACCTTTCTCGAGTACGATTATATTATCGGCTTCACGGATGGTAGATAATCGGTGTGCAATAATAATTGATGTACGACCCTTCATTAATTCTTCAAGTGCCTCTTGTACTAAACGTTCTGATTCTGAATCTAAAGAAGACGTAGCTTCATCTAAAATCAGTATGGATGGATTTTTTAGCAATGCTCTCGCAATAGCAATACGCTGGCGTTGACCGCCAGATAATTTAACCCCGCGTTCGCCTACTACGGTTTCGTATGCTTCAGGAAATGAAGAAATAAATTGATGTGCATTTGCGCGCTGTGCAGCTTTGATAATTTCTCCTTTTGTAGCACTTAATTTGCCGTAGGCGATATTTTCTAAGATAGTACCCCCAAATAGCATTACGTCTTGAGGCACAATAGCTACCTGATTGCGGATATCGGTAAGGGAATAGGAGCTTGCCGATTTACCATCGAACAAAATCTCTCCGCTTTGCGGATGATAAAACTGTAAGATCAACGTAGCCATAGTCGATTTCCCCGACCCGCTTGGTCCAACAATAGCCACTTTTTGACCCACTTTGGCTTCGAAAGAAACGTTGCGTAATATTTCTAACTCTGGTCGCGAAGGATAAGCGAAGTTAATGTTTCGAAAAGACAGATTACCTTCTATTTTTTGAATAATGTTATCGTCTTTCTCGTTAGTCGATATTTCTTCGCCTGGTTCGGCCAATATTTCGAGTACGCGTTCGCTAGCGCCTACTGTTTTTTGTACGTTGGCAAACAATTCGGGAAAACTACCAAGGGAACTCCCTAAAAACATAGCATATAGGGAGAATTTCAATAGTTCGCCAAACGTAATTTCGTGCCTACTTACCAGCACGCAACCATAACCTACTACACCAAGCACGCCACCAAAAACGCACAATACAATAAATGATACAAACATGCCCCTAAATTTTGCGCCTCGAACAGCAATATTGGCAACATCACGAATGGTATTGCTATAACGCTTGGCTTCGAAAGATTCGTTCACAAAAGCTTTTACATTCGCAATGCCCTGCAAGGTTTCTTCTACTATGGTATTCGATTCGGCCATTTTATCCTGCGCTTGGCGTGAGATTTTTCTGATAAATCGCCCAAAGAATACCGCAAATACAATAAGGAGGGGCAGTACCATGAGAAGTGCAATTACCAATTTTTTAGAAATAATGGCCATAAAAATAATACCTCCCACAAGTAAAACAGCCTGCCTGATAATCTCTGCGATGGTGGTGGTAAGTGTATCTTGTACCTGCGATAAATCTGCAGATATACGGCTATTGAGTTCTCCCACCCTTCGGTTAGAAAAGAAATTCATGGGTAGGGTAATTAACTTGAAGTAAGTGTCTCGCCTTATATCTGCCAATGAGCGCTCTGCCACATTAACAAACCAAAGTATACGAAAATAAGATACCATAGCCTGCACAGCCAATACCACAAATGCCAATGTTAATATGCCCTGTATAGTGCCAGGTAAATAGCTACTGGTATGCTTCCCTTGTGCAGTATCGATAAGTCCGCCAATAAATGATGGGAAGGCAAGCCCAACTAAGCTCGATAAAAACAGGAAGAAAAGCGCTGCAATGAATTTAAAGCGATAGGGTTTAAGATATCTAAGTAGCCGTGCAACATGGGTTAAGGTTTCTCTATTTAACTTTGCTTTTGGCAAATCTATGCTTGCTTCATTACCGCTGTTTAATCGTTGTCGTGCCATTGAGAGTTAGTCATGAATTTGTGCTCAGCAATTTTATGCTTTAAATATATGACCAATAGATTGTTGTACCTTAAACGTATCTGCTTCAATTATTTTTTTGACTGAAGGATCAATTTTTGAAGAAAAGCTAGCCTCTACAACGATATGATTTAGTTCATTTGTTATCATCACTTCAAAACGATGATTTTCGAATTTAAAGTCTGATTTAACTTTAGTTAGTTGTTTTTCTGTTATTTTTACAAATTCATAACTACTACTAAGCTGGTCGAAAGCATCTTTTGCGGTTTCTAGCACAAGGCGTGTTTCTACATCCAGATCGTTAATTAAAATGGTAGCGTTTTGATTCAAATCTTTCAGCACAGGCAGTAGATCTTCACTGAAGATAATTTCTTTTGCATCGTTTATGGAGAGTATCTCAGAATTACCACTTTTATCAAATCGCTGTTCTAGATAAATACTGTCATTCCCATCTTTTAGGTGTGCTATTGTTGGAGAAGTATATTCAACTTTGAGATCGCTGATTACATTTTTAACAATGTTTACTACTTGAATTAATAACGGAGAAGGAGTGATGTTGCTCATTATTTATATTTTTTGCAAAGGTACAATACTATTTGTGGAACCAGGAATTATGGACGTATTATTAAAAAAAAATCCTCCAGCTATACATTATAGCTGGAGGATAATAGCGATTAGCGAACCTATTTCAACGAATCCTGTATTTTTTTAATGGCATCTAAATGTGCTTTTACAATAGGGGCAGTTTTCGCTGCAAATGCTTTCAAATCTGCATCTTCACCATCTTTAGCTTGTTTTTCCATCAAGTCTACTACTTTTTTATGGCCATTAACCATATCGTCTACATATTTTTTGTCGAAGTCTGTTCCAGTTTTAGCGTTTAACTCATCCCACATTTTCTGATGATCTTCGTCTAATGAAGCGGGTAAGGTAATATTTTTAGCGGTTGCAATAGCCATTAGCTCTTCGTTAGCTTTGCCATGATCGCTTACCATCATACTGGCAAATTCTTTAACTTGTGAATTGGTAGCTTTTGTAAGTGCCAATTTGCCCAATTCTACTTCGGCCATGCCAGCTGCTGCAGATTTTGTGGCAAATTCTGCATCGGCTTCTATAACTGCAATGCCACCTGTTGCGGCTACATTTGTAGTGGTGTCTTTCGATTCATTTAAACTGTCGGCAGTTTCTTTGGAATCTTTGTTTTCGCTGTTACAGCTTTGGAATGAAAATGCGGCAAGCGCAATCATACATAGAAATCCTAATTTTTTCATGGTAAAATAATTTAATTTTTAAAGGTTATGAAGCTATCATGAGTTTTGTCTATTTTTTAATGTGAACTCATGATGGTTTCACGATAAGTGGTTTAAATTTTTAATTTGTGGAGATAACAGTTTATGGAGCTGAATGTTTTAATTTATTCAGCTAAAAATTACCTAATCCTTTAATTTTTTTCACCATCTTAGCTATTTGAGGTGTTTTTTTACAACTTGCGTACTATGAAAAAATCGACGCTGTTTTTACTCCTATTATTTTGTACTACGGCTTTTGCACAATCGCCATGGGACAATCTTGCCAAAAGGCCATCTACCTTAGGGATAGACAAAGGAACGATTAGTTTACAATCTACCGCCTTTTCGATTCAATTGCTAAAGTCGTCTCAGACCTTAAAATCATTGTGCCCAAAGACCGATCGGAGTTTCGATTTTTCGCCAATACAATTTTTACAAAAGAGAAGTAGCGATGGTTTTTATCATTTAGGCGATATCACGCTGAGGATAAGACTACAGGGCGAGAATGAGTGGAAGAAGTACAGTACGGCAAGTAAAAGAGCGCCAATTACCGAATTGCCAACTGGCGGAAAGATTTTAGCAGCCGCAAATTTAGCAAATACCTTGCCTGCTGATATTCCGCTTACCATTAAACGGTATTGGGAACTCGATAACGGCAATTTGGCTTTACGTTTCGAACTTATCAATACCAGCAATGTGAATGTTGAAATAGGTTCGTTGGGTATCCCCTTAATTTTTAACAATATTTTAGACGGTCAGTCGCTCGATTCAGCACATAAGCACAATGTATTTTATGATCCTTACATTGGCATGGATGCAGGTTATCTTCAGGTAACACGATTAAGCGGAAAAGGGCCTGCTCTATTGGTAGTTCCACTTGGAAAAACACCATTTGAGGGCTATAGTCCATTACTCGACGACCCTTCGCCACGCAGCATAACTTTCGAGGGATTTTATGAATGGATGCCGTTAACCAAAGCACACGCAGAAAGTGATTGGAAAAATGCCCAACCTTGGAACAAGCCCAACACAATTATCTTTAAGGCAGGTGAGAAGCGAAGTTTTGGACTAAAATTTATACTTGCACCTAACGTTAAGGGGATTGAGCAAGAATTAGCCGCTCAAAAAAGACCGGTTGCGGTAGGGATTCCTGGGTATGTAATTCCACAAGATGTGGATGCAAAATTGTTCCTAAACTATTCAAAAGCTGTTCAGTCGATTACAGTTTATCCCGAACATGCCTTAAGTCTTAAAGCTTTGCAAGCTTTAAAAAATGGTACTAAGGTATATCAAGTAAAAGGGAATGTTTGGGGAAGAGCAAGGCTTACCGTTGTGTATGCCGATGGACTTCTGCAAACCATCCAATACAAAATCATTAAACCAGAAAGCAAATTGCTAAGCGATTTTGGTCATTTTTTAACCACTAAGCAATGGTTTGATGATGCAAATGATCCCTTTCATCGCGCACCTTCAGTAATTAGTTACGACTACGATACCAAAACACAAGTAACACAAGATAGACGTGCATGGATTGCCGGTTTGGGTGATGAAGGCGGTTCTGGAAGCTGGTTGGGTGCTATGATGAAACAACTCATCCAACCCGATAAAGCTGAAGTGCAAAAAATGGAGCAATTTGCAGTCGAAACCATGTGGGGTAAGTTACAAAGCAATGCAGCAGATTCGTCTAAATACGGTGTTCGCAAAAGTTTGTTCTACTATGAACCAAAGGAAATGCCCGAAGGTACATACAATGCTACTATTAACTTTAAAACTTGGAGTGCATGGCCAAAAAAAGAAGCAAATTCTTTGGGGCGTTCGTATAACTATCCACACGTTGCTGCAGCACATTGGGTATTGTATCGCCTTGCGCGCTACCATACTAATTTGGTTACTCAAAAAGACTGGAAATGGTATTTAGAAAATGCTTTTCAAACCACTATGGCTATGGTAAATAAAGCACCTTACTATGCGCAGTTCGGACAAATGGAAGGTTCTGTGTTTCTATATATTCTAAAAGATTTAAAAGCAGAAGGTTTGGTGCAAATGGCTACGGAGTTAGAGAAAACCATGAAAAAGCGAGCCGATCATTGGCGCAGTTTAAACTATCCCTTTGGAAGCGAAATGCCGTGGGACAGTACAGGGCAAGAAGAGGTGTACCTGTGGTCGGCCTATTTTGGCTATCAAGATAAGGCCGATGTAACCTTGAACGCTATTTTAGGGTATATGCCTACGGTTCCACATTGGGGCTATAATGGCAGTGCTAGAAGGTATTGGGATTTTTTATATGGTGGCAAATTATCTAGGATAGAGCGCCAACTTCATCATTACGGTTCGGGCTTAAACGCTATTCCAGTATTAACGGCATATCGACATAGCCCAGCAGATTTATATCTTTTGCGGGTTGGCTATGGTGGTTTAATGGGGGCAATATCGAACATCACCGAAGATGGTTTTGGCCCGGCAGCTTTTCATTCCTTTCCATCTACCTTGCAAATAGATGGGCTTTCGGGCGATTATGGACCTAACTTTTATGGCTATACAGTAAACTCGGCAACTTATATTGTTAACGATAAGGCCTATGGCTGGTTAGCTTTTGGTGGTAATTTAATGCAAAAGACGAATTTAGTTGAAGTGAAAATTACTACGGCGGCTAAATCTAAAGTATTTATAGCGCCGTTAGGATTATGGCTCACTTTAGATGCAGGTACATTTAATTCGGTTGCTTACGATTCGTTAAAGCAAACTGTAGAGATAACTTTAAATGCTGATGATGCGTTTACGCCCAATGCGTATTTGCATATCGATCAAAATGATATGAGTAAAGGAAAATTTAAAACAAAAGCAAGCTTTAAGTTAGAAAGGGAAGCTTTTGTAATTCCTTTAGGGAAAGAAGCGATTAAAGTGTTACTAACAAAATAGGAAAATTAAGTATTAAATGAGCATTTTTTCCCCATTGTGTAGAATTTTCCCCCAATTATGAGTAAAAATGTCCACGAAATTTTATTTTTTAGGTTAGTTTACCTTGAAAAATAACGTTTTTATTCTCAGTTAAAACTTGGTTTGTAAATCTCAAAGCCAATTTGTTTGGGGCTATTTAACTCGTTGGTTATTCTTTATATGCTTTTGGCTTTCTATTTGAGAGATAGGTTAGCGTGTAAAAGCACGTTCGGAAGCGATGGAGTACAAAAATAAGGTAATGATTGTTGACGATAACCCAATAGATCAATTGATAACGGAATATATCCTTAAATTGAATCACGAGCAGGGCGACATTATTGTTATGAAAAGTGCTAATGACGCATTAAACTACCTTGCGCTACATGCAAATTCCCCAGAATCGCTACCATCCTTGATATTTCTTGATTTAGATATGCCTGTAATGAATGGTTTCGATTTCTTGCAACGGTTTAAAGAATACGCTGATGAAGTGAAAGAAAGATGTAGAATTGTAGTAGTTACCGCATCTGAAGCAAAAGCTGATATTGAAAGAATGCGATCAGATCCTCATGTTATCAAATTAGTTGCCAAACCGCTACACAGACACTCCTTAGTACTTTAATTGACATAGAATTACGCAATCATAACTCAGCCCCGACTAAAGTTGGGGTTTTTTACTCCTCAGCCGGCTTATTGACCATTATTTATTGCAATATATTCACACTCCTGTTATAACAATCAGGGGTATGCGAACTGGTATTGGCCTCACGGGATTCCTGTTAAGAAACCATCATGAGTTTACACTTTCGTGGTATTCATGCTTTACGCTGCGCATCAAGATTTTGTTTATTTTTGTATCAACACAAAAAGAAAGGTATATTGCATTAAAATCCAATTTGTATGAAACGCAAAATCTTAACCCTTTTATTTTTTAGCCTGACCATCACTTTAAAAGCACAAACTGCGGCAGAAAGCAAAGTTTTAGCGGCCGTAGAAAAAATGCGATTAGCTTTAATTAGTGGAGAAAGAGCTGCATTAGATGATATTGCTGCTACAGATTTAAGTTACGGACATTCAAGTGGTAAGCTACAAGATAAAGCTGCATTTGTGGAAGCTATAGCAAATGGCTCGTCTGATTTTGTAACTATCGATTATAAAAATCAAACCGTTAAAGTAACCGGAAAAACGGCGCTGGTTCGTCACGAACTGCATGCAAAAACAAACGACGGTGGTAAGCCTGGCGAAGTTCACTTGGGCATATTATTAGTTTGGCAAAAAGAAGGTAAAGATTGGAAATTATTGGGTAGGCAGGCTTTTAAATTAGCGAATTAGCGAATTCGTAAATTACCTAACGCACAATTCAGTGGCTAAAATCTTTTTTTCGAAATCTTCAACAGGATATTTTGCTTCAATAAGTTCTAGCAACATTTCTGTAGCAAGTTGGCCCATCTCAAAGGCAGGTTGCCTTACAGAAGTTAATGGAGGATTAAAAAGATCTAATACATCGGAATTGCTAAATCCAACGATAGCAACATCGTGCGGAACCGAAATCTTTAAATTTTGAAACACACTTAAGCAACCCATACTTAAACGGTCGCCCGCCACAAAGATAGCATCTGGTTTTTCTTTTAACGCCATTAATTCTTTGATGGCTTTTTCGGTTTCCGAATACATCATTCCGCCATGTAAGCAATGTTTAATATAGTTCGGATTAATCGGCATACCGTTATCGCTCAAAGCGGCCTCATATCCTGATAAACGTTCAATGCTGATCGATAAATGGTTGGAACTGGTAAGGTGTGCGATTTTTTTATAACCTTGACTAATTAAATGATTGGTAGCCTGATAAGCTCCCTTTTCGTTGTTAGCAATTACTTTATGTGTAATAATCTCATCCGCTACGCGGTCGAAAAATACAATGGGCAAGCCTCTTTCATGTAAAGAACTGAGGTGAGAAATATCTGTCGTTTCTGATGATAAGGAAACCAATAGCCCATCTACCGACCTCGAGGCTAAATGCTGTACGTTAATTACTTCTCTATCGTATGATTCGTGGGTTTGAGAAATAATAACGTGATAACCTCTGTCGTATGCAATAGATTCGATGCCGTTAATGGCTTGAGAGAAATAACTGTTGGCCACCTCGCTTACAACTACGCCAATTGACTTGCTTCTACGCTCTTTTAAGCTTAAAGCTATAGGGTTTGGTTGATAATTAATCTCTTTTGCGTAGGCTAAAACAATTTTCTTGGTAGCTGCACTAATTTCGTGTGTATCTCTTAACGCTCTAGAAACGGTAGAGGTAGATAGCCCTAAGGCTTTGGCAATATCTTTTATGGTTACGGGCTCAAACATGTTTCAACGCTATATTTTGATGCAAAAAATTCGATTTATAATAATACTATTTTTTTACATGCTTAAAGGTAACTTTTTAAATCAGTTTTGGCAACGTTGTCGGGAACGATTGCACAAATTTAGTGTCCTGTACTGTCATGCTTTTTGAAAAAAACAATGTAGACTTGTTAATGGAAGACCGTAAAAGTCTACCAATACAACCATTTATAACCTTAATGTATGAAAAAAGTTTTACTATTATGTAGTATGCTTATCCTCTTTTTAGGATTAGCTAATGCACAACAAACAAAACAAATCTCGGGTAAAGTAACAGATAAGAACACCAAAGAAGCTATTCCTGGTGCAGCTGTTGCTGTAAAAGGTACAAATTCTATCGTTAGTACCGATGAGAAGGGAGAGTTTAAGATCAATGTTCCGGCTACAGGCACCGTAATTTTAACAGCGAAATACTTGGGCTACAAGCTACAAGAAATTACTGTTGGAAATTCAACAAAAATTAATTTTTTGCTCGAAGACGATGTTTCGGTCTTAGACGAAGTGGTAATTAATATTGGGTACGGAACAGTACGTAAAAAGGATTTAACGGGAGCTGTATCTTCAGTGGGTGCCGACGTGATTTCTGCAGCCCCTGTTTCGTCGGCCTTAGAAGCTATTCAAGGTCGTGTTGCGGGTATTAATATCTCTGCAACAGAAGGATCACCTGATGCCGAATTAACCGTAAGGGTTAGGGGCGGTGGTTCGATTACAGGCGACAATTCGCCACTTTATATTGTAGATGGATTTCCGGTTTCGAGTATTTCTAATATTGCCCCACAAGATATAGAAAGCATCGATATTTTAAAGGATGCTTCTTCTACCGCCATATACGGGTCGAGGGGAGCTAATGGTGTGGTATTAATTACCACTAAAAATAGTAAGGATGGCAAAACATCGGTAAGTTATACAGCGTTTACTGGAACACGAGAACTGGCCAATAAATTAGATGTGTTATCGCCTTTGGATTTTGTGACTTGGCAATATGAAAGATCGCTTTTAGAAAGAGTGCCACTCGATTACACCCAATATTTTGGAAATTATCAAGACATCGATTTGTATGCAAATGTACCGGCAAACGATTGGCAAGAAATTATTTTCGGACGTACAGGAACTACATTTAATCAGAATATTAACATTAGTGGTGGTGGCGACAAAACAAAATATAGCCTTAGCCATAGTTTAGTAAAAGATAGGGCCATTATGCAACTTTCAGATTTTGAAAGACAAAATGTGAATTTTAAACTAAACCATAAATTGTTTAAGGGATTATCACTTGACTTTGGTTTGCGTTATGCTGATACTAAAACAAATGGTGGTGGGGCAAATGAGCAAAACGAAAAATCTTCTGCCGATTCTCGCTTAAAAAATGCAATGATTTACCCGCCATTTACGGTTCCTGGTTTAACTACTACCACAGAAACCAATGATGAATTTAACTTATACGATCCTTTAGTTTCGATTTCTGACAACGATCAGTTTATCCACAAAAAAACCTATAACATTAATGGTGCACTATCTTGGGATATTATTGATAATTTAAAATTACGTTCAGAAGCTGGTTACGATGCTGCTAGAACCGATAACGATCGTTTTTATGGCACTACAACCTATTATGTAAGAAATGCACCAGCGGCAGAAAATCAAAATCTTCCGGCTATTATCTTCGCAAATTCGAATAGAAATAGTTTCAGAAATACAAATACCTTAAATTATAATTTTAGCAAGATTTTTAAGAACAAGCATAACCTAAATGCATTGTTAGGTCAAGAATTTATTAAAACCGAGCAAACAGCCTTAACGAATGTAGTGCATGGCTTCCCTAAATCGTTCGGTTTTGAACAAGCACGAGTTCTATCTACCCAAGGCAAGGCAAATTCGATCGATAATAATTTTTCTCCAGACGATAAATTGTTGTCGTTCTTTGGTAGGGTAAATTATGATTACGAAGGGAAATATTTATTAAGTGCAACTTTTAGAGCGGATGGTTCATCAAAATTCTCGGAAGCAAACCGTTGGGGCTACTTCCCTTCAGTTTCTGGAGCATGGAGAATTTCTCAAGAAGGTTTTATGAAAGGTACTAAATCGTGGTTGAACGATTTAAAACTGAGAGGAAGTTACGGTACTGCAGGTAATAACAACATCCCTCCGGGTCAAATGAACCAGAGCTTCCAAAATTCAGTAACCACTTGGGTTAATGGCTTTAATAATTTTTGGGCGGCTTCTAAAATTATGGCAAATCCAGATTTAAAATGGGAAACCACTGTTACCAGAAATGTGGGACTCGACTTTTCATTGTTAAGTGGTACCTTAACAGGAACAGTTGATGCCTATTCTAATCGAACTAAGGATTTACTAATTAGCTTCCCTGTTGCGGGCACTGGGTACGATTTTCAGTTCCGTAACTTAGGCGAAACCCAAAATAAAGGATTAGAGTTTTCTTTAAATTGGAATGCAATTAAAAAAACCAATTTCGATTTATCGTTTAGTGGAAACATAAACTTTAATAGAAATAAAATTATTTCCCTAGGGTCAGTTAAAAATATTAACGGAACATCGGGTTGGGCTTCGACAGAAATTGGGGTCGATTATTTAGTAGAAGAAGGGGCTTCGGTTGGTCGCATTTACGGGTATAAAAATGCTGGAAGGTACGAAGTGTCTGATTTTTCTGGATATAATGCCGCCACAGGTAACTGGACATTAAAAACTGGAGTAGTAAATGGAACATCGTTCCTTGGAACTGTTCGTCCAGGTACAATGAAATTGCAAGATATTTCGGGCGATGGTAAAATTGATTTATCAGATAGAACAGTTATAGGAAATGCAAACGCCTTAAATACAGGTGGTTTCTCCGTTAATTCTAGAATTTTCAACTTTGATATTGGTGCTTATTTTAACTGGAGCTACGGTAACGATATTTATAACGCAAATAAAATTGAGTACACTTCTACAAGTAAATACTCATCGAGAAATATGATTTCTGAAATGGCTACTGGAAAGCGTTGGACCAACTTGCGTGCAGATGGTACCCTAAGCAATGATCCTGCAGAACTAGCTGCAATGAATGCGAATACAACCTTATGGTCGCCTTTTATGAAATCATTTGTGTTGAGTGATTGGGCTGTGGAAGATGGTTCGTTCTTGCGCCTTTCTACCGTAACATTAGGCTATACCTTGCCGCAGAGTATATCGAACAAAATAAAAATGAAAAAGCTACGTGTTTATGCTTCTGGTTACAATTTATGGCTGTTAACCAATTATACTGGCTTTGACCCAGAAGTTTCAACGCGTCGCCAAACCAGTTTAACCCCTGGCGTAGATTACTCGGCTTATCCGAAAAGCAAATCGATTGTTTTTGGTTTAAATGTTAATTTTTAATTATTAAAAATATGAAAAAGTTATTCTATATAGTATTCATGCTCATCGGAATTACAGTAATTAGTAGCTGTAAGAACACCTTAGAAGCACCAACCAAATCATCGCTCGATGAATCCGTTATTTTTTCTACACCTGGCTTGGCCGAAGGAGCAGTTGCCGGAATTATCCAATCGTTCGGGGAAACCAACTCCTACCGAGGTCGTTTCTTAGTTTTTTATGGTCTCAACAACGATACTGAGGTTAACAATGGACTAAAATCAACCGCAGATGATAAATCTAGATTGTCTAACTATGATGGAAATGCGAATAATGCGCAAATGAACACCGACAATAATGTTTGGGCTAAACTTTACGAAGGTATTGAAAGAGCAAATCTAGCCATCAGAGGGATAAGAACCTATGGTAAAATAGAGAGCAACCCCCAAATGGCGCAGATTTTAGGCGAAATCTTAACCTTAAGAGCGGTATTGTACAACGATTTAATGAAAGGTTGGGGCGATGTACCTGCTAGGTTTGAACCCATCTCTAGTGCAACTTCATATCTGCCAAGAAGTGATAGAGATGTTATTTATAAGCAATTGCTGAAAGATTTGGACGAAGCGGCGGGTTACTTACCATGGCCAAACGAGACAGCTACCACTAGTAAGGTTGAGCGCGTAAGTAAGGCTTTCGCAAAAGGTATGAGAGCCCGTATTGCATTGGCAGCAGGTGGTTACGGACAACGTTTAGACGGAACAATACGCCTAAGTACGGATCCAGAACTATCACGCGATAAAATGTATGCGATCGCTAAAAAAGAATCTGTAGAGATTATCGACAGTAAAAAATTAAGACTGCTGGGTTTCGAAGAGTGTTTTAGAAAATTAAATGAAGAAGGGGGTGCTGCTGGATTAGAATCGATTTGGGAAATTCCATTTAGCGAAGGTCGCGGTAGAGTAATTTTTGATTTAGGTGTTAAACACTTAAAAACAGATCAATATACTGGACAAAACAAAGGTGGTACCGACGGACCAAATCCCATCATGCTTTACGAATATGATGTAGATGATGTAAGAAGAGATGTGAGTATTGTGCCTTACGAATGGGATGGCGGCGATGGTACTAAAGGTGCTATTCAGGTGCCTTCGTCGCTTGGTCGTTTATATTTCGGTAAATACCGTTACGAGTGGATGAAACGCAGAGTTACATCTACCAATGATGATGGATTAAATTGGTTATACATGCGTTATTCGGATGTAATACTTATGGCTGCAGAAGCAATTAATGAGTTAGATGGTCCGGCTGCAGCAGCTCCATATTTAAAAATGGTACGTGATCGTGCTTTCCCAACTAACCCAGCAAAGGTAAATAGCTATATGGCTACAGTATCGGGTTCTAAAGCTGCGTTTTTTGATGCAATCGTTAATGAAAGAGCATTAGAGTTTACCGGAGAGATGCTTAGAAAATCTGATTTAATTCGTTGGAATTTATTAGGTACAAAAATAGCTGAAGCGAAAGTTAAACTTCAACAGTTAGAAAACCGACAAGGTAAATACGCTGCACTTCCTGCAAAAATTTATTATAAAACCTTAGCAAATGGAGAAACCGTTGAAATTTATGGATTAAATTTTGGTGATACCGATGCGCAAGGCGCAGCTTTGGGGTATACTTCAAACAAAGCATGGACCATGTCTGCATCGAGCGATGTAGTTACCTATTGGGACGCTCTTGCCATAAAAGATCCAAATAAACAACAATATTGGCCAATATGGCAAATATTCTTAGACTCGTCTAATGGAACGTTAAATAATAAAAACTTAAACTTATGAGAAAGCAAACCTTATATATGAGCATTTTCGTTCTAGGAACTCTGATTGGATTTTCGGGATGTAAAAAGAACGATATTACCGAGCCGATTACTACACTAGATGTAGATCGCGCATTTTCACCTACCGGCTTAACAGCCAATGTGGTGAATAAAACCGAAGTTAGATTAACATGGAAAGCGGTAAATAACGCAAAAAACTATACCATAGAGGTTTATGAAACAGCTGATTTTTCTGGAACACCCATAATAGCCGTTAAAGACATCACCTTTTTACAATTACCTTATACTGTAACTGGGCTTGGTGGCGATACGCAATATTACATTAGAGTAAAAGCTGTGGGAGAGGGTGTGGATGATTCAAAATGGATTTCAGCCACCCTAAAAACCGATTCGGAACAGATTTTTCAAGATGTAAACCCTGATAAATTAACCGCCACTTCTGTGGTATTGAATTGGCCAGCAGGGAAAACAGCAACAAAGATTACGCTAAGCCCTGGAAATATCACTCACACGGTTACCGCTGCCGAAATTGCCGCAGGGGCGGCAACGATTTCGGGTTTAACAGGAGAAACGAATTACACAGCCACCTTATTAAATGGCACAAAGATTCGTGGAACGATGACTTTTAGTACGTTACTCGATTTAGGTGGTGCAACTTCTGTTTCACCAAGTGATGATTTGGCCATGGTGATTGCCAATGCATCTGCTGGTGATGTTCTTGCATTACTTCCAGGCACCTATACCATTAATGCAGATATCACTATCGATAAATCAATTTCACTTAAAGGTGCAAAACCTTCTGATAAGCCCATTCTTAAAGGTTTGGTGTTAAAAATCATGGGAAATGCAGCATTAGGCTTGAAAGATTTGATACTTGATGGCACTGGAGCGCAAAATAGCAATCAGGCCATTATTTATAATGAAGCGTTAGATAATGCTTATGGTAACTTGGAAATCGAAAATTGTGAGATGAAAAATTATGTAAAAGGACTGATGTATGTAAATGTTAAAGCTCTCATCGAGTCGGTTACCTTTAAAGGAAACATCATCAGTAATATAGAGTGTAACGGTGGCGATTTTATAGACTTTAGAAATGGCATTGCTAAGAAGTTTGACTTCACAAATAACACCGTATACAATTCTTCTTTGCAAAGAGACTTTTTTAGAATGGATGCCGGCGGCTCTGGTAATTTCCCAAGTATTACCTCGGTAGTAACCATTGCAAATAACACGTTTAATAATATTTGTGTAGGGGCTTCTAGGCGACTACTATATATTCGACTTGCTAAACACGAGATTTATTTTACTAAAAACATTGTTGCAAATTCTGGTGGCATCTTAACAAATCAAGGCTCTACCAATATTGTTGGGACAAACTTTGTAGAAAACAACTATTACAATGCACCAGCTTATATGGGTGGAAGTTCGACCTCGGGTGCTAAATATGATACAGGAAGTTTTACCACACTAAATCCTGGTTTTGCCAATGCTGATAACGGTGATTTTACACTGTCAGAAATTACATTAAAAATAAATGGAATAGGCGACGCACGCTGGAGATAAATCAATTGTAAACTAGAGGCGGTAAAGGTATCACTATCTACCTTTACCGCTTTTGATTCAAAACCTATGTATATTTTTAAAATTATACTTCTTGCTTCTGTTTTCAACTTAATCAGCTGTGCCAAAAAAGCAAATACCGATATACTACCTCCAAAAGAAGAAGTAAAGGTAACACCACAACCTATTCAGGAAACAGCTATTGCGTTTCCAGGAGCTGAGGGTTTTGGTAAAATCGCCTCTGGTGGACGACGCGGTAAAGTAATAAAAGTTACCAACCTGAACGATGATGGAGCAGGGAGCCTAAGAGCGGCCATTGCCGAAACTGGGGCACGTATAATTGTTTTTGAAGTATCAGGAAACATTAAGCTGAAAAGCAAACTTCAAGTAAAGAATGCAAATCTTACCGTCGCTGGGCAAACTGCTCCAGGTGATGGAATTTGTATTCAAGATTACGAAATGAATATCGATGCTGATAATGTTATCATCCGTTTTATGCGGTTTAGGATGGGCGATTTAACCAAAAACGAGCAAGACGCTCTTTGGGGTCGCTATCATCAAAATATTATCATCGACCACTGTTCCATGAGCTGGTCGATTGACGAGTGTTCGTCATTCTATGCCAATAAAAATTTCAGCATGCAATGGTGTATTCTTTCAGAAAGTTTAAATAAATCGTTCCATGAGAAAGACAATCATGGCTATGGTGCGATATGGGGTGGGTCGAATGCTACTTTTCATCATAATTTGCTTGCTCATCATAACAGCAGAAATGCCCGATTTGATGGTGGAAATCGCCCAGGTACTGGGGTAAGTCCGTTTGGAATTGACAAAGTGGATTATCGTAATAACGTGATTTATAATTGGGGGAGCAATAGTGCGTATGGTGGAGAAAATGGGGAATATAACATTGTGGCCAATTACTATAAGGCAGGACCTGGAACTGCGAGTTCGAAAAGAAGCAGGATTATGGAGATATCTATGGAACCCGATCTAGTAAAATACGGTCCCGGATATGGCAAATTCTACATCACAGGTAATTATGTAGATGGAAACGCTACTGTAACACAGAGCAATTGGAATGGAGGAGTAGATAAAGGGTCTGGACTAAGTGATGCCAATTACGCCGCTGCAAAAATGACAACTGCTTTTAGTGCTGAATCATTAACTACACATACTGCTGTTCAGGCCTATAACGCAGTATTAGCTTATGTAGGTGCAAGTTATAAAAGAGATGCGGTGGATACACGTATTTTAAAAGAGGTAAAAGATGGAACGGTTACGTATAATGGTTCTAAAACAGGTTTCAAAGGAATTATCGATTCTCAAACGGATGTTGGGGGATGGCCTGTCTTACAACAAACTGCTCCTTTAAAAGATACTGATGGCGATGGAATGCCCGATGATTGGGAAATAGCAAAAGGATTAGATCCCAAAATAGCGAATGCAGTTGGACGGAATTTAAGTACAGGCTATGATAATATTGAGGTTTACGTTAACGAGCTTGTTAAAGTGATTACAGAAAATCAGATACTTTAGGATTATTTTAACTAATGACATTTTTGGCATCGTTTGCATTAATTAATTCTGTATGAATACCTTTTTGGGAGATAAAATTGGCTAATTTGCTGTGTAAAAACCAAGTATCTTATGTATAAAAGTTTAATTATAGGTTTATCGTTGATATGCCTATCCTTATCAAATTCACAACAAAAAATTACAGTTTATATTATAGGAGATTCTACTGCGGCCAATAAACGGCCTAAAGCATTTCCAGAAACAGGCTGGGGAATGGAATTGCAACCTTTTTTTGATGCGGAAGTTAAGGTAGATAATAGAGCTCTTAACGGAAGAAGCACCAAATCTTTCATTAACGAAAAAAGATGGGATGCCATTTTAACCACATTAAAGGCAGGCGATTATGTGCTAATCGAGTTTGGTCATAATGATGAAAAAATTGAAAATCCTGCGGTTGGAACCTCATTAGAAGAGTTTAAACAGAACTTAATTACGTACGTTAAAGAAACCCAGGCGAAGGATGCGCATCCTATATTATTAACACCAATTATGCGTCGAAACTTCAAGGATGGTGTTTTTATCGACACACACCTAGGCTATCCTAATGTAATGCGAAAACTGGCAGATTCCTTACACCTACCCCTAATCGATATGCACCGTAAAACGGAAAAACTAATTGTGGGTTTAGGAGAAAAGCCATCGATAAAATTATTTAATCATGTAGATAGTGGCCATGTAAATTATCCTAAAGGAAAAATGGATAATACGCATTTGAGTCCTGAAGGCGCAAAAGCAGTTGCAGGCTTAGTTGCCGATGGTATTAAAGAAACTAAAACTTCACTAGCAAAGCATTTAATTAGAAGATGAAGCCATTATGATTTTCAAACCACACCGTGGGATGAATAACTCTGATAGCTTCATCACAATTAAAAAACAAATTATATACGGATGAAAATCTTAACCAAATCATTTATATTTCTTTGTTTACTAGTTCTTTTCGCTTTTTCACTACCGAAGAAGCCAGTACGTATTTTTTTGATAGGTGATTCAACCATGGCCGATTATACTTTAGATTCAGGCTATATGGATAAGAAATTTCCATTACATGGTTGGGGACAAGTGTTTCAGCCTTTTTTTAGGAAGGATAGTTTATCGAAAGTTAAAAAGTTAATCGGTTCTGATAGTGTAATTATTCTGGATAAGGCAAGAGGTGGAAGAAGTACCCGAACTTTTTTTGAAGAAGGGCGTTGGGCTGCAGTGTATAAAGCATTGAAAAAGAACGATTTGGTAATGATCCAGTTTGGACATAATGATGCTGCGGTAGATAAACCCGAACGCTACGTTAATATTGCTGGTTACAAAGAATATTTACGATTATATGTAAACCAAACCAGAGAAAAAGAAGCTATACCCATCTTGATTACACCTGTAAATAGAAATTATCCTTGGAAAGATGGAAAATTAAGTAACGTACATGGCGAATATCCAAACGCAGTAAAGGATGTAGCCAAAGAGTTAAATGTAAGACTGATCGATTTAACTCAACTGTCAATTGCAGCATTTACAGCAAAAGGGCAAGATGAGGTTACCTCAACATATTTTATGAATTTGGAAAAAGGCATCTATAAAGGATACCCTGTTGGGCAAAAAGACAATACCCATTTTCAAAAAGCTGGTGCCCTTGCGGTTGCTCAGTTGGTATTTAACGCAATGAAAGGATTATAATATGAAGAAAATTATGTTATTAGGGTTAAATTTTTTAATCGTTTTTTTTGCGAATGCTAACGATGCTCCCAAAACCGCAACTCTTAGCCCACAACTCAAAACGCCATACGATATCACCGTTGCAGCCGATGGATCTGGAACCTACAAAACTGTTCAAGAAGCCATTAATGCAGTGCCTGATTTTAGGAAAGTAACCACCACTATTTTTATAAAAAATGGGGTTTATAAAGAGAAATTAAATCTTTCAGCTTCAAAGCAATTCATTAGAATGATTGGGGAAAGTGTAGAGAAAACTATTTTAACATACGACGATTGGGCGCAGAAAAAAAATGTGTTTGGAGAAGAAAAAGGTACCTCTGGCTCGTCTAGTTTTTACATTTATGGAAATTCTTTTACCGCAGAGAACATTACTTTTCAGAATACAGCTGGTCCGGTTGGACAAGCGGTTGCTTTATTTGTAGCTGGCGATAAAGCTAAGTTTATCAATTGTAGAATGCTCGGTTTTCAGGATACACTTTATACCTATGGCCATGCCAGCAGGCAATATTATTACAAATGCTATATAGAAGGTACGGTCGATTTTATTTTTGGTTCCTCGACCGCGGTATTCGACGACTGCGAAATTTTCTGTAAAAAGAACGGCTACATTACGGCATCTTCCTCTCCAGATACTTTGAAGTACGGCTATGTGTTTATCAATAGCAAAATAACTGGCGATGCACCAGAAAATTCGTTTTACTTGGGCCGTCCATGGCGGCCATACGCAAAATCTGTCTTTATAAATTGTGAATTGGGTAAAATGATTAAGCCCGAAGGATGGAACAATTGGGGGAAAGAAAGCAATGAGAAGACTGCCTTTTATGCAGAATATAAAAGCAAAGGACCAGGTGCCAATTCTCAATCTAGGGTCCCTTGGTCGCATCAGCTTGATGAGGTTACGGTTAAAGAGTATACACTAGCAAAAATTTTTAACGACTGGAATCCAAAAGAAGGAATAGGGAAATAGGGAATAGAATAACAAACCATGAAAATACTTACTGCACTTTTCTTTTTAAGCTTTGCGTTAACCGTAAGTGCTCAACAACTTTCCCAAACCTGGGTTTCAGATTTGGGTAATGGAAACTATAGAAATCCAGTGCTAAATGCCGATTATTCAGATCCAGATGCGATACGGGTAGGCGACGATTTTTTCTTGGTTTCTTCAAGTTTTGATGCAGTGCCAGGTTTACCAATCTTACATTCTAAAGATTTAGTAAATTGGACCATCATTGGGCATGCGCTAAAAAGACAGCCCCCATTCGAACATTTTGCGAAAACACAACATGGTAATGGCGTTTGGGCGCCTTCTATCCGTTTCCATAACGGAGAATTTTATATCTATTATCCAGATCCAGATTTCGGTATTTATGTAACGAAAGCTAAAAATGCTGCTGGTCCTTGGGGAACCCCTATTTTGGTAGAAGCTGGTAGAGGATTAATAGACCCTTGCCCACTGTGGGACGAAGATGGAAAAGTTTATTTGGCTCATGCATATGCCGGCAGCAGGGCTGGCATTAAAAGTATCATTGTAGTTAAAAAAATGAATACGAGTGGCGATAAAACAATCGACGAAGGTAAATTAGTTTATGACGGACATGAGCTTGATCCTACCATTGAAGGGCCTAAATTTTATAAAAGAAATGGTTTTTATTATATTTTCGCACCAGGAGGAGGTGTGGCAACAGGTTGGCAAACAGTATTACGCTCAAAAAACGTTTACGGTCCTTATGAACGTAAAGTGGTGATGAACCAGGGTAAATCCCGAATAAATGGGCCACATCAAGGTGCTTGGGTAGATACACCAAGTGGTGAAGATTGGTTTTTGCATTTTCAAGATAAAGGCGCATATGGTCGAGTAGTGCATCTACAACCGATGAAATGGATAAATAACTGGCCCGTTATTGGTGCAGATCTTGATGGGGATGGAATTGGAGAACCCGTATTCATCCATAAAAAGCCTACAATTTCAAAGTCGACCCCACGTGTTACACCCGCAGAAAGCGATGAATTTAACAGTGAGAATTTAGGTTTACAATGGCAATGGCAAGCTAACCCGGTTGCAACCTGGTCATTCTTAAACCCTACTAAAGGCATTTTACGACTGTTTTCTGTTAAGACACCCGATAGCGCAAAAAATCTTTGGGATGTTCCGAATTTGCTCTTACAGAAATTTCCTTCAGAGAAATTTATGGTTACAACAAAATTAACTTTTACACCAAATCCTAAGCTCGAAAACGAAAAATCGGGGCTGATCGTCGCGGGCATGAGCTATGCTAATCTAGCTGTGAAAAGCAAAAAAGATGGACTTTATCTCGTGTATTCTGTATGTAAGAATGCGGATCAGGGAAAAGCAGAAGTTGAAAAAACCATAGGTAAACTCAATTCAAGTATCATTTATTTGCGTGTTTCGGTTATTGAAGAGGCTAAATGTCAGTTTAGTTATAGTGTTGATGGCAATACCTTTATTACCTTAACAGATATTTTTCAGGCCGAACCCGGAAAATGGATAGGCGCTAAAGTAGGCCTTTTTTGCGTTAGGGAACAGCAGACTAATGATTCGGGCTATGGAGATTTTGATTGGTTTAGGGTAGATTAGTAGGCAAAAACCGGTAACGATTGCATAGTTATTTCCTCCTAATTAGTTCCGTTATAATTTAAATCTATGTAGACTTGCTATAATAAAGAGTGAAGAGATGTAGTTAATGATTAGGTTAAGCATCAAGACCTGCAACCCACAACTCGCAACCCATAACTCAAAAGAACCTAATATAATCTGTAACACATGAATAAAATAGTATTAACTCTATTTACACTTGTTATTTTAAGCGGATCACCTTCACTGTTCGCTCAAACGTCGGTTAAACCTTATTCGTTTACTAATCTTCCAAAAATTGCTAAAACTTCGTTTAAAGCAGATACTTTAAACATTTTAAAATTTGGTGCTATAAGCGATGGATTAACCTTAAATACAAAAAGCATAAACGATGCTATCATTACCTGCAATAAGAGGGGCGGTGGTGTGGTAGTGGTACCGAAAGGATTATGGTTAACCGGACCGATCGAATTAAAAAGCAATGTTAATTTGCACCTCCAAGAAAATGCAATTCTTCAGTTTACAAAAGATTTTAATCAATATCCTTTGGTAGCGGGTAATTGGGAGGGTTTGGCTCAAATGCGTAATCAATCGCCCCTATGGGCTACCAACCAACAAAACATAGCCATAACTGGTAAAGGAATTATTGACGGTGCTGGCGATGCCTGGCGAATGGTAAAAAAGGAGAAATTAACGGAGAGCCAATGGTCTAAATTGATTGCTTCTGGTGGTGTAGTTAGCGAAGATAAGAAAACATGGTACCCAACAGAGAAGTTCTTTAATGCCTCGAAACTTAAAAATCCTGGAGAGATTACACCAGAAAAAACGCTGGACTTTTACAATTCAATCAAAGATTTTCTGCGCCCAAATTTAGTAGTATTTACTTCGTGTAAAAGAATATTATTAGAAGGGGTTACCTTTCAAAATTCTGCCGCTTGGAATATTCATCCACTAATGTGCGAAGATTTAACCGTGAGGAACGTGTATGCTAAAAACCCATGGTATGCGCAGAATGGAGACGGTATCGACATCGAATCGTGTAAAAATGTGTTAATAGAAGGAAGTACGTTTGATGTGGGGGATGATGGAATTTGCATTAAATCGGGTAGGGATGCCGCTGGAAGAAAAAGAGGAATGCCAACAGAAAATGTAATCATTCGCAATAGCACCGTTTATCATGCGCATGGCGGATTTGTTATTGGCAGTGAGATGAGCGGCGGAGCAAGAAATATATTTGTTTACGATTGCTCGTTTATTGGAACCGATATTGGTCTTCGTTTTAAAACTACCCGTGGTAGAGGTGGCGTAGTAGAAAAAATATTTGTGAAAAATATTAACATGATTGGAATAGTAGGAGAGGCCATATTATTCGATATGTATTATGCTGCGGTTGATCCAATTGCTTTAAAAGGAGATAAAAGAGAAGCGCCAAAAGTAGTGCTTTTGCCGGTTACAGAGGAAACACCAACATTTAAAGATTTTCACATCAGCAATGTAGCTTGTGATGGTGCTTCCAAGGCGGTTTTTATTAGGGGGTTGCCAGAATTAAGTATTAGTAACATTACCCTCCAAAACCTAAGCATCAAGGCACAAGAAGGATTAGACATACAAGAGGCTAAGAATGTTACACTTAACAATGTAAATTTGGTGGTTTCTGACGCTAATCCGCTGATAAATATCCAAAATGGAAATCAAATTAACTTCAAAAACATAAAATATAATGCAGCACAACTTCTTTTCCGCATTAGTGGAGAGCGGAACAGTTTAATACAATCTTCGGGACTAGACGCCTCAAAAGCGAAGATAAAGACCGAATTTTTAGCTGGCGCAACAGAGAAATCATTACAGATTAAATAAAAAATACAAATGAGAACTTCTTTTTATAAATATTTATCAGCGGTTGTTTTATTTAGCCTACCTTTTCAAGGAAGCGCACAATTAAATAAATCGCTGTCACAACAGATGGCTGCAACAGTAATTGGGGTTTGGAACGATAGTTTAAGTACAACAACATCGGGGTTTAGGCCTACAAAATGGTCGTACGATTTAGGTGTAGTTTACGAAGGTTTTGAAGGAATATGGAAACGAACTGGTGATGCTACGTATTTTAAAGCCATGCAAAAAAATATGGATAGCTATTTGGATAAGGATGGCACGATAAATAAGTACAAACAGACTGATTATAATATCGACAATGTTAAAAATGGTCGCACTTTACTACTGCTCTATAAAGTAACTGGTCAGCAAAAATACTTTAAAGCAGCTACTGTATTATGGGATCAACTGCAGCAGCAACCCCGCACTAAGGAAGGTGGTTTTTGGCACAAAAAAATCTATCCAAACCAAATGTGGCTCGATGGCTTATACATGGGCGAACCATTTTATGCTGAGTATGCGGCTTTGATTAAAAATGATAGGGCGTTTGATGATATCGCCAATCAGTTTATTTGGATGGAAAAAAATGCTAGGGATACTAAAACAGGATTAATGTATCATGGCTGGGACGAGTCGAAAGCAGAACAATGGGCCAATAAAACAACGGGCAGGTCGCCTCATTTCTGGGCTAGAGCAATGGGTTGGTACGGAATGGCATTAGTTGATGTGCTGGATAATTTTCCTGTTAATCACCCTAAACGAAAAGAACTGCTTGCCATTTTAGCGAGATATGCAGTTGCTATACAAAAAGTTCAAGATGTTAAATCGGGTCTTTGGTATGATATTTTAGATAAACCCCATGGAAAAGGGAATTACCACGAAGCTTCAGCGTCGAGCATGTTTGTGTATACCTATGCAAAAGCGGTCCGCAATGGCTATTTACCGAAAACGTATTTCGCATTAGCCGATAAGGGCTATAAAGGAATTAAAACTTCATTTATAGAACGTGTTGATGCAGATAAAATAAATCTTAAAGGTACGGTGAGCGTATCTGGCTTGGGTGGTAAACCTTATCGTGATGGGAGCTACGCATATTATTTAAGCGAGAAGGTAGTGGTTAACGACCCCAAAGGGGTAGGAGCATTTTTACTAGCATCGAATGAGATGGAATTAGCCGCATTGCCAAAACCGGGCGTGGGTAAAACAGTGCTATTGGATTCATACTTCAATAACGAATCGAGAATAGATCAGAGCGGAAATGCATTATCATGGCATTACAAATGGGACGAACAAGCGAATGGAGGTTTTTCGTTTTTTGGAGGTGTGTTTAATAGGGCAGGTTTCAAAACAAAAACCTTATATCATACACCAACAGCGGCAAATTTAAGCGGTTCTTCAATTTATATTATTGTAGATCCAGATAATGAAAAAGAAAATCCAAAACCAAATTTTGTTTCCCAATCGGATATCAAAGCCATTACGACTTGGGTAAATTCAGGGGGAGTGTTAGTGTTAATGGCCAATGATGCGCCAAATGCAGAATTGAAACACTTTAATGAGCTTGCAGCTAAATTTGGCGTATTTTTTAATGGCGATAGCAAAGGAACAGTTCCTGTTGCTAAAAATTTCGAGACGGCAAAAGTTGAGGTTCCTGCAGGAAATGAAATCTTTAAAAATCCAATTACACTCTTCATTAAAGAATACAGCAGTTTAAAACTATCTGGAAATGCAAAATCCCTTTTAAAAGATAAAGACGGTGACCATGTGATGTCGGTTACAAAGTTGGGTAAAGGAACAGTATTTGTAATTGGTGATCCATGGGTGTATAACGAATATGTTGACGGTAGAAAAATCCCTGCTAACTACGAGAATTTTAAAGCTATGGTCGATTTGGTAAGCTGGCTTTCTAAACAATTGAAATAGTAAGATGTAATGAAAAATAAAATAATTATACTTTATGCATTAGTTTGTATCGTCTTTTGCTCATGTGCAACTGCGCAAACTGCTAATGAAGTTGTTCCGAAAACGGATTCCTTGGCTGATAAAATGTTGATTTATCAACTAAGTAACGGAGCATGGCCAAAACAATTGGATGGGGGCCATGTAGTTAGATATGAAGAGCCCTTAGATGAGGCCTTGATGAAAAAAATTAAAGCCACTACCTATATGCATGCTACCATAGACAATGCAGCTACGAGTCGTGAAATTAATGCTTTAGTTAAAGCCTATAAAGAAACGGAAAATAAAAAATATTTAGATGCCGCCGAGAAAGGAATTGAATATCTTTTTAAAGCGCAATATGCCAATGGTGGATGGCCACAATACTATCCCGATAATAGCAGTTACCGTGCAGAAATTACCTTTAACGATAATGCAATTGTAAATGTGCTTAATATCATGCTAAACATCGCTACTCAGAGCAATGGTTTTGAGGTAGTTAATAAAGCTTATATACCAAAGGCTAAAGATGCTGTAATGAGAGGCTTAGATTGTATTTTAAAAACTCAAGTGGTGCAGCACGGAACATTAAGTATCTGGGCAGCACAATATGACCAAAACACATTAAAACCAGCAAAAGCTAGAAATTTTGAGCCTGCATCATTAAGTACCTCCGAATCTGTTGGGATAGTGAAGTTTCTAATGCGATTGAAAAATCCGAGTTTGCAGGTTAAAACGGCTATCACCAGTGCAGTAGATTGGTTCCAGAAAGCTAAAATTGTTGGTTATCGGTTCGATAAATTAACAGATGTAAAAGATAAAGGATTAATTAAAGACGAAAGCGCAGTGATATGGGCTAGATTTTACGATTTCGACACCAATATGCCCATTTTCGGCGATCGCGATAACTCCATTAAGAGTAACGTAGCCGATATTAGTTTCGAACGTAGAAATGGGTATGCTTGGTATGGTATCTGGGCAGCTAATCTAATTGCAAAGGATTATCCAAAATGGAAAAAAGCGAATCAGTATAAGTAAGCAGTTTTTAGTTTTCAGTTCATTCAACTCCCAACCAACCAAAAAACTAATCAACCAAAAAACCAACCAAACTGGGAACGATTGCGCAAATATTTGCACCTAAATAAGGTTTTTACTAGTAAAAAATCCTTAAAATTGTTTTAACCAAGCTGGGATTGAATAATTGTGCCTTATCCCTAAGAAAGTATAAATCGAAAAGCCGTAGAACATAGAAATGATCTTATCTAAAGAAAATTTACACCTTATTAATAAGGAGAATGTAGCCATACCTCAAACACATACCTTCGAACTTCCAGAAAAAGTACTTCAATTCGGAACTGGTGTTTTACTTCGCGGTCTACCAGATTATTTTATCAATAAAGCCAATCAGCAAGGTGTATTTAATGGTCGTGTTGCTGTTGTAAAATCTACAAAAGGTGATACCGCCGAATTTGATTCCCAAGACAGTCTGTATACCTTGTGCATAAGGGGCTTAGCGAATGGAAAACTAGTTGAAGAAAACATTATTTCATCGGCAATTAGCAGAGTAATTGCTGCCGATCAAAACTGGGCAGACATATTAGCAATTGCCTCGTCAAAAGAACTTAAAATTATCATTTCTAACACTACCGAGATTGGTATAGTTTTAGTAAATGAAAGTATTAACCAAAATCCACCAAGTTCTTTCCCAGCTAAAGTTTTAGCGGTACTTTATCAACGCTTTAAAACATTTAATGGTTCAAAAGAAAGTGGTTTAGTGATTATCGCTACAGAACTCATCCCTGATAATGGATCTAAATTAGCATCAATTGTATTGCAGCTTGCGCAATTTAATGAACTGGAGGCTTCTTTTGTTGCTTGGTTGGCAACTGCGAATACTTTCTGTAATTCATTAGTAGACCGCATTGTTCCAGGCAAACCTGATGCTGCTCACTTAATGCAATTAGAGAGAGAATTGGGGTATACTGATCAGCTGTTATCAATAGCCGAGCCCTACAGACTTTGGGCCATAGAGGGCGATGATAAAGTAAAAGAAATGCTCCAATTTGCTAATGTTGATGCCGGAATTGTGGTTGCAAAAGATATTGAGATTTATAGAGAGTTAAAAGTACGCCTATTAAATGGTACGCATACATTAAGTGCTGGAATTGCATTTTTATTAGGTATCGATACTGTAAAAAATGCCATGCTAAATGGGCAGGTTAAACGATATATTGAAGAATTAATGGCTTCTGAAATTAGCGCCGCAATACCTTATGCTGTTACAGAAAAGCAAACTTCTGATTTTTCTAAGGCGGTGGTCGACCGTTTCGCAAATCCTTCGATCGAGCATCTTTGGCATAATATTACATTTCAATATACCATGAAAATGAAAATTCGTATTTTACCGCTTCTGGCGAATCATTATAAGGTTTATGGTAATGTGCCAGATTATATGGCGATGGGTTTTGCAGCATACTTACAGTTTATGAAGGTTGATAAGTTAGCTAACGAAAAGTATTATGGTTCATTAAATGGTCATAGCTATTTAATTAACGATGATAGTGCCGGATATTTTTATAAGCAGCAACTAAAAGGTGATGCGGATTATGTAACAAGCGTACTAAGCGACTCGGATTTCTGGAAATTGGACTTAAATTTAATGCCAGGATTTATCGAAGCAGTTCACGAAAAATACAATTCGATACAAAATAAAGGAATGGAAGTTACTTTAGTAAATTTAGCATAAGAAATGAAACAGTTAGTTTTAAAAGTTCACCCTAATGATAATGTGCTCGTTGCATTGAGCGATTTAAAAGCTGGCCAAACCCTAAGTTATCAAGGTGAAACGTATACACTAGTGCACGATATTAATGCAAAACATAAGTTTTATATAAACGACATGAATACGGGCGACGAAGTGTTGATGTATGGAACGTTAGTTGGGAAAGTGCAATATCCACTTAAATCGGGCTCTTTAATGACTACCGATAACTTAAAACATGCAGCAGCTCCTTACGAATTTCGACCTTATCATTACACTTGGGAAGCACCAGATGTTTCTAAATTTGAAGGTAGAACATTTAATGGATACCATAGAGCAGATGGTAAGGTTGGGACGGCAAATTATTGGCTATTTATTCCAACCGTTTTTTGCGAAAATCGCAATTTGGATGTGATTCGTGAAGCTTTACATAACGAATTGGGTTATGCAGTAACGGCAAAATATAAATCGTACACCCATCAGTTAGTAGAAGCCTTTAAAAATGGTGTAGATATTTCTACTTTAGATTCGCCACTTTCTTTTGAGGGTGTAACGAATAACCGTCCGTTTAAAAATATAGACGGCATCAAATTTTTAAACCATCAAGGTGGATGTGGGGGAATCAGGCAAGATTCTGCCGTGCTAAGTAAACTTTTAGCCGCTTATGCCGATCATCCAAATGTTGCGGGAGTAACCGTATTAAGCTTGGGGTGCCAGAATTTACAAGTTCAAGATTTTAAAAAGGATTTAAAAGATAGAAATCCTAATTTCGACAAACCGCTTTTCATTTTCGAGCAACAACAATCGCAAAGTGAAGAAAGTATGATCGCTTTAGCTATCAAAAAAACTTTTGAAGGTTTGGTAGAAGCAAATAAAATTGAACGTCAGCCTGCACCGCTAAGCAAAATGAATGTGGGTGTTAAATGTGGTGGGAGTGATGGTTTTAGTGGGATTTCGGCAAACCCAGCAGTTGGTTATTGTGCTGATTTGCTGGTGGGCTTAGGAGCTACGGTTTTATTGGCCGAGTTTCCAGAGTTATGTGGTGCAGAGCAAAATTTAATAGACCGTACCAAAAATGAAGCTGCGGCTAAGAAATTTATCAGTTTAATGGGTGCGTATAGTCAGGCAGCAGAAAATGCTGGCTCTGGTTTTCACATGAATCCATCTCCAGGAAACATCAAGGATGGCTTAATTACCGATGCCATAAAAAGTAATGGAGCAGCAAAAAAAGGGGGAACATCGCCCATAGAAGATGTTTTAGATTATACTGAACCTTCTACTAAGCATGGATTAAACTTAGTATGCACTCCAGGAAATGATGTAGAGGCAACCACAGGTAAAGCAGCAAGTGGTGCTACCTTAATTTTATTTACTACCGGTTTAGGCACGCCAACAGGAAATCCAGTTTGCCCAGTTATTAAGGTGTCTACAAACAATGCCTTAACCAAAAGAATGGGTGATATTATCGATATCAATACAGGGCCGGTAATTGAAGGCGAGAAAACCATTGAAGAAATGGGAGAAGATATTTTAGAATACTGCATAAAAGCTGCTAGCGGCGAAGTAATTCCAAAATCAGTTTTACTTAATCAAGACGATTTTATTCCTTGGAAACGGGGGGTGTCGTTGTAAAAAACGAAAAATAATGAAACCTGCGAAGCAAGCTTCATAACCGTTAAAAACAATAAAAGCTAATGAAAATAATACAACACGTACATTCAGACGACTTTAAAACCTACCAAACCGATAAAATTAGAGAGCGATTTTTATTGGATGGCCTGAAAGAAGAAAATAAGGCAAACTTTGTGTATGCCCATTACGATAGAATGGTTACTGGATTAATTACGCCAAAAACCGAGACGTTGAGTTTAGGTACATACGATATATTACGCGCCAATTTCTTTTTAGAAAGAAGAGAAATGGGTGTAATTAACGTTGGTGGCGAAGGAATAATTGTTGCCGATGGAACGAGTTACGATTTAGCAAAATTAGATTGCTTATATATGGGAAAAGGTGTGAAGGAAGTGAAATTTAGCAGTAAAAATGCAAATGATCCCGCCGTTTTCTATGCCTTATCTGCACCCGCACATGCAACCCACCCAACTTCATTTTTAAAGCATAGTGATGCATTTTCTGCTCAGTTGGGAAGTGTTGAAACGGCTAATGAACGTAAAATTGCCCGTTATATCCATAAAGATGGCATACAAAGTTGCCAGCTGGTAATGGGATTAACCATTCTTTCTAACGGAAGTGTTTGGAATACCATCCCGCCACATACTCACGATCGCCGAATGGAAGTTTATTTCTATTTCGATGTTGATGAAGAGCATCGCGTGTTCCATTATATGGGCGAACCGCAGGAAACCCGCCACATTATTGTAGCGAATCATGAGGCGGTATTGTCGCCCGTTTGGAGCATACATGCAGGCAGTGGAACAAAAAATTATAGTTTTATTTGGGGTATGGCAGGCGAAAATCTAGACTATGCCGATATGGATACATTTGGAGTAAAAGAACTTAAATAATGGAACAATCATTTTCTTTACAAGGTAAAGTAATCATAGTAACTGGCGGAACGGGAATTTTAGGCAACTCGTTTGTAAATGCCATTGTAGAAGCAGGTGGAGCAGTGGGAATTTTAGGTAGAAATACCGAAATCGCGAACGAAAGGGCCGATGCAATTAATAAAAATGGCGGTAAAGCCATCGCATTAATTGCTGATGCCATGGATGAAGCCCAATTAATTGCTGCCCGGGAAAAAATTATAGCCGCTTTTGGTAAAATAGATGGATTGGTAAATGCCGCTGGTGGAAATATGCCAGATGGTGTTTTGCAACCTGAGGAGAGCATTTTTGCCATGAAAATGGATGGGATGAAAAAAGTGTTAGACCTCAATTTATGGGGAACATTAATTCCAACACAAATATTTGGAGAAGCGATTGCTCAGACAGGAAGAGGAAGTATTGTGAATATTTCTTCTATGAATTCTAAAAAAGCAGTGACCAAAGTTTTAGGCTATAACATGGGTAAAGCGGCGGTTGATTGCTACACCCAATGGTTTGCTGTAGAATTGGCCAATCGTTATGGCGATAAAATTAGAATGAATGCCTTAGCACCAGGCTTTTTCTTAACAGAACAAAATCGTAATTTATTAACTACACCAGATGGTGGATTTACACCCCGCGGTCAGTCGGTAATTAAACAAACTCCCTTTAAGCGTTTTGGTGACCCCGACGAATTAAAAGGTGCTTTAGTTTGGCTATTGAGCGATGCATCTCAGTTTGTAACTGGCGCAATGATTTGTGTAGATGGAGGATTTTCGATATTTAGCGGGGTTTAAAATGAAAATAACCACATAGAAACC
Source organism: Pedobacter anseongensis (assembly GCF_037482965.1). NCBI lineage: Bacteria > Pseudomonadati > Bacteroidota > Sphingobacteriia > Sphingobacteriales > Sphingobacteriaceae > Pedobacter > Pedobacter anseongensis. The sequence continues at coordinate 231,107 of NZ_JBBHKB010000005.1, forward strand.
CCTATGTGGTAAAGTAAAAAATAACAAAACGTGAAAAATTTTTTAGACGATAACTTTTTATTGCAAACTCAAACAGCCCAAACGCTGTATCATGAGTTTGCAAAACATATGCCCATTATTGATTACCATAATCATTTAATGCCTGATCAGATTGCTGAAGATAAGAACTTTGAGAACATTACTCAGGTTTGGTTATATGGCGACCATTATAAATGGAGAGCAATGCGTGCAAACGGAGTCGACGAATATTATATCACGGGTGGTGCAACAGATTGGGAAAAATTCGAGAAATGGGCAGAAACAGTTCCGTATACACTAAGAAATCCACTATATCATTGGACTCATTTAGAATTGCAACGTTATTTTGGTATTCATGAAGTGCTATCATCGGCCAATGCCAAAAAGGTGTACGACGAGTGTAATGCTAAATTGCAAACCAAGGAATATAGTGTGCAAGGCTTATTGCGTAAGATGAACGTTAAAACCTTATGTACTACCGATGATCCTCTTGATAATTTAGCCTACCATCAACACATAAAAAATAGTGGAATTGATTTAAGAGTTTTACCTGCTTTTAGACCGGATAAAGCAATGAATGCTGATGATATAGCTGCACTAAACATATATATCGATAAATTAGCTAGTATAACGGCAACTTCTATCGATGATTATGATGCCTATTTAGCAGCCTTAAAATCTCGTCACGATTATTTTGTGGCCAATGGTGCATCGGTTTCTGATCACGGTTTAGAACAGATTTATGCAGAAGAATATACGGAAGCTGAGGTAAAAGCCATCTTCTTAAAAATCAGAAGCAATTCGACCATCAGTTTAGCAGAGAATTTGAAATTTAAATCCGCTATGCTATTCAATTTTGCCCTATGGGATCACGAAAGGGGCTGGGTACAGCAATATCACTTAGGAGCATTGCGTAATAATAATACACGCTTGCTATCTTCACTAGGTCCTGATACAGGTTTCGATTCGATTGGCGATTTTCAACAGGGTAAATCCTTAGCTAAATTTTTAAATAAATTAGATTTAGAGAATAAACTTGCAAAAACTATTTTATACAATTTAAACCCAGCTGATAACGAATTGATGGCTACCATGATTGGAAATTATCAAGACGGTACAGTTGCGGGTAAGGTGCAATGGGGTTCTGGTTGGTGGTTTTTAGACCAAAAACAAGGGATGATTAATCAAATCAATGCCTTATCGAATATGGGTTTATTAAGTCAATTTGTAGGTATGCTTACTGATTCGAGGAGCTTCTTATCCTTCCCACGTCACGAATATTTTAGACGCATATTATGCGATTTATTTGGTACAGATGTAGAAAATGGAGAACTTCCTTATGATAAGGAATGGCTAGGAAAAGTTATTCAAGATATTTGCTTTAACAACGCAAAAACCTATTTTAATTTTTAATATGGGCAGAGTATTAAGTTTTGGTGAACTTTTGTTGCGTATTTGCCCCGATGGCGATGGCGAGTGGTTGGCTGAAAATAAATTACCATTTTATGTTGGTGGTGCCGAATTGAACGTAGCTACAGCCTTAGCTTTATGGGATATTCCATCAGCCTATTTTACCGCCCTGCCAGAGAATTTTATGTCCGAACAACTTATCGGATATATGGATAATTGCAAAATCGACACCAGCAAAATATATCGTGGTGGTGAACGTATAGGTTTATATTATTTACCAAAAGGAAAAGATTTAAAGAATGCAGGTGTAATTTACGACCGTGCACATTCTGCATTCGCAACCCTAAAAACCAATGCGATTGATTGGGATAGGGTTTTAGAAGGAGTAAGTTGGTTTCATTTTAGTGCGATTTGCCCGGCGCTAAACCAAGATGCTGCCGATGTATGTTTGGAAGCGGTAAAAGCGGCAAGCGAAAGAGGCATTACCTTATCAATCGATTTAAATTTTCGTGCTAAATTATGGCAATACGGAAAACAGCCTATAGAAATTATTCCTCAAATGGCTCAATATTGCGATTTAATTATGGGCAACATTTGGGCAGCGGAGAAAATGCTTGGGATTAGTATTCCAGAATTCATCCACGAAACGAGCGATAAAAATACGTATCTTGAACAAGCAAAAAGAACTTCTGAAGAGATACGTAAACGTTATCCTAAATGTAAATGGATAGCAAATACGTTTAGATTCGATTACAAACTAGGAATAAAATATTACACTACACTTTTTACGGCTAACGAGCTTTTGGTTTCGAAAGAATATCGCGCTGAAAAGATTTTAGATAAAGTGGGTAGTGGCGATTGCTTTATGGCGGGATTAATCTATGGATTTTACCAAAATAATAATCCTTTAGCTACCTTAAATTTTGCAACTGCAGCAGCATTTAATAAACTATTTATAGCGAGCGATTGTACCACAGCTACTGTCGAAGATATAAAACAAACATTGGAAGCGAATGATCAAGAATAAAGAAACAGCAATAGCAGCAATTAAGAAACAAGGCTTATTGCCTTTGTTCTATTATGAAGATGCTCAAGTAAGCTTAGAAATTGTTCGAGCATTGTACAAAGGCGGTGTACGTATTTTTGAATATACGAATCGGGGTAAAGCTGCGCTCGAAAATTTTAAGTTTTTAAAGGAAGCCTTAAAAACAGAAATGCAAGATTTGTTTTTAGGTATTGGCACCATTAAAAATACAAACGAATTAAACGATTTTCTGGCTGCAGGAGCTGATTTTATTGTTTGTCCGGTTGTAGATGTAGAAGTTGGAAAGTTAACCCATGAAGCAGGTTTATTATGGATACCTGGCTGCATGACACCAACAGAAATTAATATTGCTCACCAATTTGGTGCGGGAATAATTAAGCTTTTTCCAGCGAATATCCTAGGTGCAGAATATTTATCATCAATTAGAGAGCTTTTCCAAGGCCAATTGTTCGTGCCCACTGGCGGCGTAGAAATCGACGAAGCAAATATCGATACTTGGTTTAAAGCAGGTGTGTGTGCTGTAGGAATGGGAAGTAAATTAGTAAGCAAAAAAATATTAGAAAATAGAGAGTACGAGAATCTGTTTTCGCTGACCACGAAAGCATTAGAAATTATAAATAAAGTAAATCCAACAAACTAACCAACCAAAAAACCAAAAACCAATAATATGAACCAAGCCAAAATTGGCAATTATAGATGGACGATTTGTGCCCTTCTATTTTTTGCGACTACCGTTAACTATTTAGACAGACAAGTTTTAAGTTTGTTAAAACCAGTATTAGAAGAACAATTTGGATGGTCGAATAGTGACTATGCAGATATTGCAGCAGTTTTTCAATTTACCTATGCCATTGCTATGCTTTTTGCAGGCCGATTTGTAGATAAATTAGGCACAAAATGGGGGTTTGGAGTTGCAATCGTTGTCTGGTCTATCGGTGCAGTTATTCATGCCTACTCCATTTCAATTGGTACTGGCTTAGCTTCTGTTTTAACATCGTTTGGAATAGCTGCATTACCCGTTTCGCTATTGGGCTTTATGTTTTCGAGAGCAGTATTGGCGGTTGGAGAAGCAGGCAATTTCCCCGCTGCAATTAAAGCAACTGCAGAATACCATCCCAAAAAAGAGCGCTCTTTAGCAACCGGTATTTTCAATTCTGGTGCTAATGTGGGTGCAGTTTTAGCCCCGCTTACAGTGCCATGGATTGCCGAAAACTGGGGCTGGGAAAGAGCATTCGAAATGGTAGGTGCAATTGGGTTTTTATGGTTGTTGTTTTGGCTTATTTTCTATGAATCTCCCGAAAAACAAAAACGATTATCGGCCGCAGAATTAGCCTACATTAATAGCGATGAAGATGAAGTTTTAGATAAGGCAAATGTAGATAAGGTTTCATGGTTTAAATTATTAACCTATAAACAAACTTGGGCTTTTACATTTGGTAAGTTTATGACAGATGGTGTTTGGTGGTTTTTCCTGTTCTGGTTGCCAGGATATTTAAAAGATCAATATGGCATGACTGGTTCAGATATCGTTCTTCCATTATCTGTACTTTATAGTATGACCATGATTGGAAGTATTGGTGGGGGTTGGTTACCTAAGTATTTTGTAGATAAAGGATATGGAGTTTATGATGGCCGAATGAGGGCAATGTTTGCCATTGCATTGTTCCCACTTGTGGTATTATTAGCCCAACCTTTTGGTCATTACTCGTTCTGGGTTCCTGTTCTCTTAATCGGTATTGGTACCTCTGCACACCAAGCTTGGTCGGCCAATATTTTTACAACAGTTTCAGATATGTTCCCGAAAAGAGCAATTGGCTCAGTAGTGGGTATTGGCGGCATGGCAGGTGGAATTGGTGGTGTTTTGGTTACTAAAATGGGAGGATGGATATTCGATAGTTATGCACACAAGGGAATTTCAGAGTCTTTCTCTAAATTTAGCGAAATGGGGAATAGTAGTTTTGTCAGTCAAATTACATCAATGGATCTTGCCAGCAAATATGGCGATAAGGTTGATTTAAATGTGATGGCTTTGAGTAAATTACCTGTAGAAGTTGCCGAGCGGTTAAAATCTATAGACGGTACGCTCTTTAATCAGCTTTTAGAGATCCAAAAACCATTAGTACAATCCAACATGACGGTTGCCTACACTATAATGTTTGCGTTCTGTGCCGTGGCCTATTTAATTGCTTGGGTGGTTATGAAATCATTGGTTCCAAAATATAAAAAGATTACTGATTTATAAAGTATGAGTTTTCAAGAACAATTAAACGAACTCTTTTTAACGGAAGAGCAGATTCCTGCTGACTTTAACTTAGTAGAAGAAGTAAATCAACGTGAGTATCTTTCGAATGGAGAAATGTTGCCTTGGAATGGAGATGTTCATACGGTACTTTCGCCAATTTGCATTAAAACAGGTACGGGCTTACAGCGTAAAGTAATAGGCACTTATCCACTATGTGATAAAGATGAAGCGAATGCGGCGCTCGATGCTGCTGTAGCTGCTTATAATAATGGTAGAGGCGAATGGCCCACCATGAGCGTTGCCCAGCGAATAGAAAGGGTAGAGAAGTTTACACACGAAATTATTGAGAAAAAACAAGAAGTTGTAAAGCTAATTATGTGGGAAATTGGTAAAACATTTACCGATTCGACCAAGGAATTCGATCGTACTATCGAATACATTCAAGCCACAATAGATGCCTTAAAGGATTTAGATCGCCAGTCGGCCGGATTTACCATAGAACAAGGAATTATTGCACAAATTCGCCGGTCGCCCCTTGGAGTAGTTTTATGCATGGGGCCATTTAATTACCCGTTAAATGAAACCTTTACTACATTGATTCCTGCGCTGATAATGGGCAATACCATTTTATTTAAACCACCTAAGCATGGAACATTATTGTTTTATCCGTTATTGGAAGCCTTTAAGAACTGTTTTCCGAAAGGAGTGGTGAACACTATATATGGTCGAGGAAATAAAATTATCCCTGGCTTGATGGAGTCTGGAAAAATTAATGTACTTACCTTAATTGGTTCGAGCAAGGTGGCTAATGAGCTAAAAAAAATGCATCCTAAGGTAAACCGTTTACGAGCAATTCTAGGTTTAGATGCTAAAAATGCAGCAATTATTACGGCAAAGGCCGATTTGAAATTGGCCGTTCAAGAAACAGTATTGGGCTCGTTATCATTTAATGGACAGCGTTGTACAGCGCTAAAGATTATTTTTGTTCACCGTAGCTTAGCGGATGAATTTTTAATCCAACTTTCGGAAGCTGTAAGTAAGTTAAAATTTGGAATGCCATGGGTAAGTGGAGTTTCGTTAACTCCTTTACCAGAACCTCATAAGCCCGCCTATTTAAAAGAGTGCTTAGATGATGCAATCGCAAAGGGTGCAAAAATAGTAAACGAAAATGGTGGTGTTACGAACGAATCTTTTGTCTTTCCTGCAGTAGTATATCCTGTTAACGCAGAAATGAAATTGTATACAGAAGAACAATTTGGTCCGGTAGTACCTGTTGTTCCATTTGATGATTTAGAAGAAACGATTACTTATCTAATCGAATCAACACACGGTCAGCAAGTAAGTATTTTTAGCAACGATGAGGATGAAATTGCCGCTTTAATCGACCCTTTGGTTAATCAGGTAAGTCGTGTAAATATTAATTGCCAATGTCAGCGTGGACCAGATGTTTTCCCTTTTACAGGCAGAAAAGATAGCGCTGAAGGAACATTATCGGTAGTTGATGCATTAAGATCGTTTTCTATTCGGTCTTTAGTAGCAACAAAACTCAATGATAGCAACAAGCATCTTTTAAATGAAATAATTGATAGTCATAGTTCAAATTTCTTAAGTACCAAGTATTTGTTTTAGCATCAATATAAAATGCTTTAATCTTTTCACCGTCACAATTATACTACAGTTAAAAAAGAAAGTCTAAAACTTTCTTTTTTTTATAAAATTGATTACATTTGAGCTTACCCTTTCGAGGGTATGTTTTTCATAGGTAGATGTAGGGTCAGAAACATTGTTTCTGGCCCTTTTTTTTGTGGCTTTTATCCGAGTTAAGTATTCGCTGCAAACGCCCAGACTATTTTATCAAATCTTCGTATCTTTGCTACAATGTTAAATAAAAAGAAGATTATTGTTGCCATTACTGGAGCAAGTGGAGCTGTTTACGCTAAAGTTTTATTAGATAATCTCTTAAAGCTTTCAGACCAGATTGAGAAAATAGGTGTGGTGATGTCTGACAATGCAAAAGAAGTTTGGCGCTTTGAACTGGGTAATGATGATTATAAACACTATCCATTTGCGTTTTACCAAAAAATGGATTTTAATGCACCTTTTGCTTCTGGTTCTGCCAAGTACGATACTATGATTATCGTACCGTGTTCTATGGGAACACTTGGTCGTATTGCAAATGGAATCTCTAATGATCTAATTTCGCGTGCAGCGGATGTAATTCTGAAAGAACGTCGAAAATTAATCGCCGTAGTGCGTGATACTCCTTTTAGCCTCATTCATATCAATAACATGAAAATAGTTACCGAAGCGGGAGGAATTATATGCCCTGCAAACCCATCGTTCTATAGCCTTCCAAAAACCATTGAAGAAGTTGCGCAAACTGTAGTAAGTAGAATGATTGATTTAGCAGGGCTGGAACAAGAAAGCTATCGCTGGAATGATAAATAGTTCATTTGTGTCATTAGTTCATTGTCAACTAAGCGCCATGTCTCCATACTCACATCTAATTGTTATCTTGATGTAAGATAACATCCTGGCTTAATACTCAATACTTAATACTCAATACTATTTTCGTAACTTTGCAAGCTGATGAAAAAAGTTGCATTTTATACACTTGGCTGTAAGCTGAATTTTTCAGAAACGTCTACCATTGGTCGCTTGTTTACCGATGCTGGCTATACTGTGGTAGAATTCACCGATTCAGCTGATGTTTATGTAATCAACACCTGTTCGGTAACAGAACATGCCGATAAAAAGTGCCGTAAGGTAGTTAAAGAAGCATTAAAATACGCACCCAATGCCTATATCACCATTGTTGGGTGTTATGCGCAGTTAAAACCAACAGAAATTGCCGAGATAGAGGGCGTAGACATGGTTTTAGGTGCTGCAGAGAAATTTAGAATCGTAGAATTTATTTCCGATTTAACTAAAAATCCAAAAGCTATTGTTCATCAACAAAATATAGAAAAAGTAAACCATAATTTTATTGCAGCCTATTCAATTGGGGATAGAACACGTACTTTTTTAAAGGTACAAGATGGATGTGATTACCCATGTACCTATTGCACCATTCCTTTAGCGCGAGGTGGAAGCAGAAGTGATACCATCGAAAATGTGGTTAATCGTGCTGCTCAAATCGCAGCTAGTGGCGTAAAAGAAATTGTGCTTACGGGTGTAAATCTGGGCGATTTCGGCATTCGCGATGGCCAAAGGCAAGATAAATTTTTCGATTTGGTGAAAGCGCTAGACGAAGTTGAAGGTATTGAACGGATTCGGATTTCATCTATTGAACCTAATTTGTTAAGTAACGAGATTATCGAATTTGTAGCTACTTCTAAACGATTTGTACCACACTTCCATATTCCTTTACAATCTGGATCAAACAAAATTTTGGGATTGATGAAGCGGCGCTACCAACGTGAATTATATACCGAACGGGTTGCTAAAATTAAAGCAGTAATGCCAAATTGCTGTATTGGTGTCGATGTGATCGTAGGTTTTCCGGGCGAAACGCACGATGATTTTTTGGATACGTATACATTTTTGAATGAACTAGACATTTCTTATCTGCACGTTTTTACCTACTCAGAACGCGAACAAACAGAAGCGGCTACCATGAAGGGTAAAGTAACGGGAAGCACTCGATTTGACCGTAATAAAATGCTACATATTCTATCTGATAAAAAGAGAAGAGCCTTTTACGAGTCGCAGATTGGAAGTGAAGCACAAGTTCTTTTTGAAGATGATCAAAAAAACGGATTTATGCATGGCTTTACTAAAAACTATGTAAAAGTTAAGGCAAAATACGACCCAGTTATGGTAAATGAACTTAAAAATGTGAAGTTAACCGCATTATTGGCCGATGGAGAGGTTGAAGTAATGGAACTTCAGTCGGCAGCCTTGAGTCATTAGTTAGTTAATCCAAACTTTAGACTTTAGGCTAAAGACTTTGGACTATCTTTATTATCTTAGCCTAAATTTTTTTGATATGTTCCCAACCGTTTCCCACTTTCTTAACTATCTTTTTGGTATAGATCTACCCTTACCTTTTAATACATTTGGTGTATTTGTTGCGTTTGCGTTTGTAGCCGGTTACTGGGCATTCTCTGAAGAAGCAAAAAGAAAGGAAGCATTGGGGATTATAAAGCCTTCGATTAGAAAAATTACCATTGGAGAGCCAGCAAGTATCACCAGCCTGTTAACAAATGCATTTTTCGGGTTTTTGGTAGGTTATAAGTTAGTTTATGCACTGTTAAATTATAAACTTTTTGTAAGTGATTCCCAACTCGTATTGTTATCTGGTAAAGGGAATATTTTTGGCGGATTGGCCTTGGCTGCATTATTTGCCTATTGGGAATATAAAGAAAAGGATAAAGCAAAATTACCTAAACCAAAAACAGTCGATGTTATCGTTCGTCCACACGAATTAATGAGCAGCCTTGTGGTTTGGGCAGCCGTTTGGGGTTTTTTAGGAGCAAAAATATTCGACAATCTGGAGAACTGGGATAGCTTTATTCAAGATCCTATTGGGGGTTTACTTTCGTTTAGTGGGTTAACATTTTATGGAGGTTTAATATTTGGTGCTGCAGCGGTACTTTATATTGCACGTAAACACGGAATCAAACCTTTGCACATGCTCGATATTGGCGGTCCCGGAATGATGTTGGCGTATAGCGTAGGCCGTATCGGATGTCATTTATCAGGAGATGGCGATTGGGGAATTCCTAATTTAAACCCAAAACCCTTTACATGGCTTCCAGATTGGCTTTGGGCTTATACCTATCCAAATAATGTCGCAAATGAAGGTGTGCCTATTGCAAATTGCGTAGGGAAATTCTGTAACGAATTGCCTCAGCCCGTATATCCAACAGCATTGTATGAAGTGATTGCTGCCTTTTTAATCTTTTTGGTGCTTTGGAACATTCGTCACCGTATTAAATTGCCTGGAATGATGTTTGGTATTTATTTAATGTTTAATGGTGTAGAACGCTTCTGTATAGAGCTAATCCGGGTAAACTCGAAATACCATGTGGCTGGAATTCCATTTACACAGGCTGAATTAATTTCTTCAATATTATTTATCTGTGGGTTGTTATTGGTTACTTACTCCATCAAAAACAAAGAGAAAAACGCTAATTATTAACTAGGGATTACAGGATTTTAAGATGAATTATGAATTGCTTTGTTCGAAGGTGATTTCAATTGCTCGCTTAACGGGAAATTTTATCCGCAAAGAAGCGATGGCATTTGATGCAAAAGCGATTGAGTATAAAGGCTTAAACGACATGGTTTCGTATGTTGATAAACAGGCTGAAAAACAATTGGTTAGAAATTTAACTAAAATTTTGCCAGAAGCTGGATTTATTACCGAAGAAGATACCGTTAATACTGTTGGTAAAAACTATACCTGGATCATCGACCCTTTAGATGGAACCACTAATTTCGTTCACGGAATACCTACTTATTCGATTAGTATTGCGCTTTACGAAGAAAATAAACCCGTAATTGGTGTGGTATATGAAATTAATCGTGGCGAAATGTTTTCTACCTATAAAGGAGGGGTAGCTTATCTTAACCTAAAGGAGATTCGTGTTTCATCAAATCGCAATTTATCGCAAAGTCTATTAGCTACTGGGTTTCCATACTACCAATTTGAAAAGCAACCACAATACATTCAATTGTTTACCGAAATGATGCAGAAATGCCACGGCTTAAGGAGAATTGGTTCTGCAGCGGTAGATTTGGCCTATGTAGCATGTGGTCGATTTGAAGCTTATTTCGAGTATAATCTCAATGCTTATGATGTGGCGGCTGGCGCCTTTCTCGTGCAACAAGCAGGGGGTAAAATTTTAAATTTTTCTGGCGGTGATGAGTTTTTAGAAACTAGAGAGATACTAGCCACGAATGGGTTGGTTACTGATGAGATTTTAGCTACAATTAAGAAGTATTTTTAGGCAAGCGTTTGCCCCGGGCGAAAGTGGCCTACTTTATGAGAAAAATACGCGGCAAGCAGAAGTTGCCTTGCTGGAAAGAAAATTAAAGTATTGCGTTTGGCGATAAGCGATAGCGATGATTTAAACTTTCCTTTAAACAAAAAAAGCCGTAACTAATGCCACGACTTTATATTTCTTTTGAATGGTGCTGCCAATTCACAAATTAGCTAATTGACAAATTCACTACTTACAATGCTTCCGAAACTACTTCCTTAACTTCAGGTACCATTCTTTGCAATAAATTTTGAATACCAGATTTTAAGGTGATGGTGCTCGAAGGACAGCCACTACAACTTCCTCTAAGTTCAACGGTTACCACACCCTCATCAAATGATTTATATGAAATTGCACCGCCATCTTGCTCTACAGCTGGGCGTACATAATCATGTAAGATTTGTTGAATTTTTATTTCAAGATCACTACCCTCAAAAGCAGGAGCTTCTTCATTACTATTATCTTTTATCTTTAGTTCTGATTCTACTGCCCCTTTTACAAATTCTTTTAAAATAGCCTCAATATCTCCCCATTCTGCATCTTCCGTTTTAGTAATGGTTACAAAATTACTGGCAAAGAAAACACCACTCACAAAATTAAACTTGAACAATTCTTTTGCAAAAGGAGAATGCTCGGCACTTTCTTTAGTTGCAAAATCTTCGCTACCATTAATTAAAAGCTTATTAACCATAAACTTCATGGTGGCAGGATTTGGCGTTTGCTCGGTATATACGTTTATTGTCATGTCTGTAATATTATGCTACAAAAATAATTAATTCTAATTCTAAATAGTAGCTAATGTTGTCTATTTTAGGTCATTTTGATAATATGCCGAAACATTTATAAAAAACCAATTAAAAGACCCCTGTATAATTAAACGGCGTAATCTGCTTCAATTCCGCTTTAATGGTATCGTTCACATCCAGTTCATCAATAAAAGCCGCCATGGTTAACGCTGTTATTTTTGTGTTTGTGCGGGTTAAAGCCTTCAACGCTTCGTATGGGTTTGGATAAGCCTCTCTTCTAAGCACTGTTTGTATTGCCTCTGCAACTACCGCCCAATTATTTTCTAAATCAGCCTCGATAGCTTCCTTATTTAATATAATTTTATTTAAACCCTTTAAGGTAGAGCTAATTGCAATTAGGGTATGAGCCATGGGTACACCAATATTTCGAAGAACAGTAGAGTCGGTTAAATCTCTTTGCAAACGGGAAATGGGTAGTTTGGCTGCGAAAAATTCGAATAAAGCATTTGCTAAACCAGCATTTCCTTCGGCGTTTTCAAAATCGATCGGGTTTACTTTGTGCGGCATAGCCGATGATCCTACTTCTCCGGCTTTAATTTTTTGTTTAAAATAATTTTTTGAAATATAAGCCCAAATGTCGCGGTCTAAATCGATGATAATGTTATTAATTCGTTTTAAAGCATCGCATTGTGCTGCAAATTGATCGTAATGTTCAATTTGAGTAGTGTGTTGTGCTCTTTTTAAGCCTAAGGTATCATTTACAAAATGATTAGAAAAAGCTACCCAGTCTGTTGCGGGATACGCAATATGGTGGGCATTAAAATTTCCAGTTGCCCCACCAAACTTGGCACTATTGGGTATATTTTTAAGATTTTCTAATTGAATGTTCAAGCGCTCGGCAAATACTAAAAATTCTTTACCAAGTTTAGTAGGCGAGGCGGGTTGTCCATGGGTATGAGCCAAAAGCGGGACATTTTCCCATTCTTTCGCTAAATCTTTAATTTTTTCAATGAGTTCGCCTATAACGGGATAATATACTTCTTCCAAGCCTAGTTTAAAGGTGTAAGGGATTGCTGTATTGTTTATATCCTGAGAAGTTAATCCAAAATGAATAAATTCTTTATAAGGCTGAAGATTTAACTCATCGAATTTAGATTTAATAAAATATTCAACCGCTTTTACATCGTGATTGGTTATGCCTTCGGTGTCTTTAACTTGTTGCGCATCTTCATCAGTAAAGGATTGATAAATGGATTTTAAATTCGGATATAGTTTGGTATCAAAATCAGCCAAACCTGGGACTTTAGCTTCGCAAAGTGCAATGAAATACTCTATTTCTATAAAAATTCGGTATTTGATTAAAGCAGATTCAGAAAAATAATCGGCAAGTTTAGCAGTTGTTTTTCTGTAGCGACCATCAACTGGAGATATGGCCTGAAGCGGAGATAAATTCATTTTGAACCTGAAATTTGATATTTCCGCAAAGTTAAGTATAATATACTTAATTCCATTTCCATAAATCGACTTATCGAACGAATGTAACGTGTACCACTACTAAATTCGTTAGTTGCTCCTAATTCGAAACGACGATTTCCTTAGAATCAAAAAACCCCGATGTATATCGGGGTTTTTTGTAAGTTTTGCTTTTGACTAGTTTTTTACAGTAGTATCTTTAGCCATAGTATCAACAGCTACAGTAGTATCAGTACCGTTAGTATCAACAGCCATAGTTGTGTCAGCTCCAGTAGTATCAGTACCCTCTGCTTTTTTCTCTGAGTTACAAGCTGCTACTGATAAAGATAATGCTAAAGCTAAAAAGCCAAATTTAAATAAGTTTTTCATTCTAATTTTCTGTTTAAATAATTAATTAATTTTACTTGTTAATACTGCAAAGTTAAAAAGGTAACCCGTAAATGTGAAAAAAAGTTAATATTATTTTTTTATAGCCCATGAAGATAAGATTATGGCGCTTTTCGATTCATAACCATCAAAAGTTTACCTGTACAATTTAATTAATTAAACTCATGAAAGCTTCATTACCATTAAAATCAGTTATTTACCAATGAAAATTTGTTGTATTTTGCAGAAAAATTCACAAAAAATAACAATCGGTAAGTTTTTGATAACGTTAATCCGCTTATAATTAGCATATAAGGCTAGTTTGTAAATAAATGTCCTTTATATTAAAATAAAATATTTTTTTAATTTATTGGGTTACCATTCACGTATAAATGTATTAATTGGTGAGTATTAAGTTAAGCAGTTCAATTCCAACAGATAGAGAGGTAGTATTAGGTATACTTAATAATTCAGAAGAAGCCCTTAATAAGTTGTATTTAGGTTACTTCCCTATGGTGTTGCAATTTATTTTGAATAATAGCGGCGATGAAGCTGATGCGAAAGATGTTTATCAAGAAGCTATTATCGTATTATATGATAAAATTAAGAGTGGTAATTTCGAATTAAGTAGTAAGCTTAAAACCTATTTATACTCGGTAAGTAGACGAATTTGGTTAAAGAAACTAGCACAACAAAGTAAAAAGACAAATAATATATCGGATTTTGAAGATGTATTAGTGGTAGAGGATGATTTTGAGCGCCATGAGGAAATAGATCAACAGTTTGATCAGATGTCAAAAGCCCTGAATCATTTAGGCGAACCTTGTAAAACGATAATACAGGATTTTTATCTCCGTAATTTATCGATGCAAGAAATTTGTGAGAAGTTCGGCTATACGAATACGGATAATGCAAAAACACAAAAGTATAAGTGTTTACAACGGTTAAAGAAGTTATTTTTTCAATTATAAAATGAACAACGAGATACAGTTAGAAGCGATTATTGAAGATTACTTAAATGGTAAGCTTAGTCCAGCCGAACATAATGCGTTTGAGCAATTAAGAAGTAACGACCCAAATGTTGATCATAAAGTTGTTGCGCACAAGGTGTTTTTAGAATCCATGCAGCAATATGCTGATGTACTGGCATTAAAAGAGCAAATGGATTATGCCCATAATCAGATGGATATCGCTGCTATGAGTGCTAAAGTTAAACCCCATGCTTCAAAAATAGTTAGAATTTGGCGTAACAATAAGTCTGCGATTTCTATTGCCGCTTCATTTTTAATCTTAGCCAGCGCTGTATTATTGTCTACTTACAGTCAGACCAAGCAAGAAGTAAACTTACAATTACTCGATAGAAAAGTATCTCAACTTAATCGATCACAGAATAATATTATTAGAGTAATAAGCAATGATGCGCACAGGTCAAACCGCGCTCCTGCTAAATTTGGCGGCACTGGTTTTGCGATTTCAAGCAACGGCTATATTTTAACAAATTATCATGTGATAAAAGATGCCGATTCTTTATATATTCAAAATAGTAAAGGGATGTCTTTTAAAGTTAGAAAAGTTTACGAAGATTCAGGTAACGATATCGCAATCTTAAAAGTCACTGATCTATCTTTCGAAAACCTTGGTGCAGTGCCGTATAGCATAAAGGAAAAGGGCGCTGTCATTGGCGAATCTGTTTATACATTGGGTTATCCGAAAGATGATTTTGTACTTGGTGATGGCTATGTAAGTTCTAAAACAGGGATAAATGGGGATACCTTAACCTATCAGGTTGATATACGGGTAAATCCAGGAAATAGTGGTGGCCCATTGCTCGATAATAATGGAAATATTGTGGGTGTAATAAATGGCAAGGAAGATAAAGCAGATGGAGCAGCCTTTGCTGTTAAGTCTAGATATATTACGGAAGCCCTAAATGCAATCCCACAAGATTCATTAACTAAAAGAGTAGCCTTGGGAAAAAGAAGCATTTTGCAAGGTTTGAAGAGGCAAAAACAAGTCGAAAAAATTCAAGACTATGTTTTTATGATAAAAGTATATAATTAACGCTAGATAAATAAAAATAGAACCCGTTGCCTATCGCTTCGGTTTTTTTAGTTTTAATCGCAGTTGTACCAATCTTTTATTCTTAGCTAGTCGAAGGGAAATACTCACATCCGTGGCTATTTTTGTTAACTTTATTTCTCATTAACTAATTATGGAATTCGGACGCGTTGAACCTTCAGAAATAAAAGAAATAGACTTTAGCCTGCCAAAGGATGGTCATCAAACTGCAATTACCTTTAAATCCTTAAAAGCGACACAAAAGCGGGAGTTTTATGTGGGCTGTGCCAAATGGGGTAGGAAAGAGTGGGTTGGACTTATTTATCCTCCCAAAACAAAAGAGAAAGATTTTTTAGGCGCTTACGTAAAGCACTTTAATTCAATCGAGCTCAATGCCGTTTTTTATAATATCCCTAAAGAAGAACAAATTCTGAAGTGGAAGGAAATGACCGAAGCGAACACGAGCAAAAATTTCATCTTCTGCCCAAAATTCTCTAGAAGCATTACTCACATCAAACGCTTAAATAATGCAGATGTAGAAACCGACCTATATTTAAAAGCAATGTCTGCATTTGGTAAACATCTAGGGCCATGTTTTTTGCAGGTGAGTGATAATTTTGGACCAAAAAATCTTGCTGTTCTTGAAGCCTATTTACAGAAATTACCGAAAGACCTTAAGGTGTTTGTAGAAGTACGCCACCAAGACTGGTTTAAAGATCCTATCGCAAAGAAAGAATTATTTGAAATGTTAGCAAAGGTAGGAAAAGGCGCGGCCATCACCGATGCGAGCGGAAGAAGAGACTGTTTGCACATGGAACTACCTACCCCAGAAGCGTTTATCCGGTTTGTTGGCAATGGAGGTAAATTTTTAGATTCTGATAAAGCTAGAGTAGACGAATGGGTAATTCGAATTAAACAATGGCTAAATCAAGGACTTCAAAAGGTATATTTCTTTTTGCATCAGCATGATGAAGCAGATACCCCTCTAATTGCAGATTATACCATCGAACAATTTAATGCCCATTTTAACAGTAATTTGTCACGAATAGAATTTATTATACCAAATAAACTACCTTTTTAATAGACTTTTTGTATCTTCAACTCAAATTTATTTTATCAATCTAAAATTAATTCATTATGAGTATAAGAATTGGAGATACAGCACCGAATTTTAAAGCCGAAACATCAATTGGCAATATAGATTTTTACGATTATCTGGGCGATAGTTGGGGAGTATTGTTTTCCCATCCGGCAGATTATACGCCTGTTTGCACAACCGAATTAGGTAGAACAGCATCCCTAATGCCCGAATTTGAGAAGAGAAATGTGAAAGTTTTAGCATTAAGCGTCGATTCTGCAGAGTCGCATAAAGGCTGGATAAACGATATCAATGAAACACAGCATACACTTGTAGAGTTTCCGATTATCGCTGATCAAGATAAAAAAATTGCGGATGCGTACGATATGATTCATCCCAATGCTTCTGAAACGATGACCGTTCGCTCTTTGTTCGTTATCTCTCCAGATAAGAAGGTGAAGTTAATGATTACCTATCCTGCCTCAACAGGTCGTAATTTTGTAGAGGTGTTAAGGGTAATCGATTCCTTACAATTAACAGCAAAATATAGTGTAGCTACCCCCGCAGATTGGAAGGATGGCGAGGATGTTATTGTAATGAATAGCATTAAAACTGAAGATATTCCAGAAAAATTTCCAAAAGGACATACGGTAATTAAGCCTTATTTGAGAACAACTCCGCAACCTAATAAGTAGTCTAACTAAAATTCTTCATAAACAGCGTATCGTAGTTTTTAAGTTTCGCTTTTATAGTTTTATTTAATTTTTGTTGCTGATAATTCGAAGTAGAACGATCAAGTTGCTGAAGTACAAAAAATCCTACCTGTATATCATTCATTAATGTTCGTTGCTGATCAGGATGAAGCGATAAGATATAATCAAATTCTTTTTCAATGTAAGAGGAAGTTGCGGTGGTGAGCTGGTTGGCCCGGTTAAGCTGTCCTAATCCATAGAGATTTTGAATCAAGCCCACTTTATTAAGTGTGTCTGAAATGGAGGAGTTTTGAAGCAGAAGTTTTGAATAGGTTTTCTCAATAACATTTTGAGCCATTTTAATCTTGTTTTCCAGAATTAAATTTCTAGCTAGGGTGTTTGAAAAGCCTAGTGTTCCTTGCAGTACACGTCTGCTCTCTGGATCTAGATAGGCTGCAGCTTTAAATCCACCTAATTCAAATTTATCTACAAAGTGTTGGTAGGCTAACTCCGTATTCGTTTGTTCTGTTTTCGTAAAATTCTCAGCTGTCGACGGTTTTAAAGGTAGTAATCGATAGGCAAAGCCTTCTAAATACAAATATTTATCCAAGCCCAAATAGGTATCTTCAGAAACTGAAGCAGCAAAATAAATTGGCCGTTTCCAATTATTGTGCACTAAGATATCGAACATCGCTAGATCCGACTTTAACACGTGATTTTTCTTGAAGTTCCACTCTAGTTTCGTAGCAATTTTATCCTCATCAACTGCTGAAACGGTTTTTGTAGCGATGATATGTTTCGGATTAATGGTCATTTTGAATTTTTGAGTTGGTAAAAAGTTTTCCAAGCTACCATCTCTCATTTCAATTTTATCGTCTTTATTATCTGATGTAAGTATAGAAAGTAGTTCGTTTAATTCCACACTATCTTTAATTCCATAATCGTAATACATAAGATAATCGCGTGTGCCATCTTTGTATTGCTCATTTTCCATTTTTATTGGTAAAGCGTCAGATTTATACTGACTCCGTTTCATTTGATTGATATAGGCTTCTGACGATAAAAATTGTAAATTTACTACGCGTACATCCGTTCTAATGCCTTCCACTTCTTGTGCATACCATAGGGGATAGGTATCGTTATCGGCATTGGTAAATAAAATGGCGTTTTTTTCACAGCTATTAAGGTAATTTTTAGCCATTTCTATCGCGGTTGTTTTACCACTTCGATTATGATCGTCCCAGCCATTAAGGGCCATTAGCGTTGGGGCCATAACGCATATCAACGTAGCTACAAGCAAAGTTAACTTTTGATTGTAATATTTTGCCATAAGTTCCTTTATGGCAAGTACGCTTAAACCAATCACAATGGCAAAAGCATAAAAGGAACCCACATAAGCATAATCGCGTTCTCGTACTTGCAATGGGTCTTGATTGATGTATAAAATGATGGCAATTCCCGTACAAAAGAATAAGGCAATAACTACCAATGCATCTTTTCTATTTTTTCGCCATAAGTATACTAAACCAATTATTCCGAAAATAAAAGGCAATCCATAAAAAAGATTATAGCCATTATTTAAAGTTATGCTTGGCGGCAATTTACTTTGGTTACCTAAATGGATGGCATCTACTGGTTTTATGCCCGACAACCAATTGCCTTCGGTTAAGCCTCCCTGACCTTGGAGATCGTTTTGTCTGCCAATAAAATTCCAGGAAAAATAACGCCAATACATAAATCCTAGCTGATAGCTTGTAAAGAAATTGAAATTCTGCCAAAATGATGGTGTTTCTCCATCAGAAAGATTCATCCAACTCTGATAAAATTTAATGTGGTCTGGCTTATCGCTAAAGGTGCGGGGAAACAAGGTGTTTTTATCATATACACGCTCGTAGTTTTTACCATTTATTTCATATTTATTTAAACCTCTTCTATAGGTCTCACCATTTTCTTTGATAGCTATAGGTTCAGAATTGAAAAATTGTCCGTAAACAAGTGGTTTATCGCCATATTGCGTGCGTGCTAAATAAGAAAATAAAGAAAGTGGAGTATCGGGGTTAGAAAGATTAATATTTGTCTTTGCATTGGCTCTGATAATGATCATAAAATACGAGCTGTAACCAAAAAGCACAAAGCTTAGGCAAATTAAAGCTAAATTTAATTGGTATTTACTTTTCTTAATGCTGTAAATAATTCCATAAGCGATAGCAGCTGAGCTTAGTGCAAGAAAGACCAATGCGCCAGAACCAAATCCCATGCCGAGTGTATTCACAAAAAGTAAGTCGAGTTTAGCAGCAAATAGTACAAAGTATTGAATAATGCCAAATTGAACGAAGCCAAGTAAAGCACAACCAATTAAAAAAGCTTTGCTAGTTCCCCAAAAGGTCGCATTTTCTGTCTTCCTAAAATAATAAATTAATGCAATGGCAGGAATGGCTAAAAGACTAAGCAGGTGAATACTGATTGAAAGCCCAATCATAAATGCAATAAATACTAACCACTTATCGTTCATTTTAGCTTCCCATTTTAAAATTGCCCAAAAAACAATGGCCGTACATAGTGTTGATATGGCATATACTTCTGCTTCCACGGCCGAAAACCAAAACGTATCTGAAAAGGTATACGCTAAAGCCCCAATTGTTCCTGCAGAAATAATGCTCCAGGTGTTTATGGTACTTAACTCTTCTTTCGACTTCCTTACAATTTTCAAGGCCATCGCATTGATGGTCCAAAAGAGGAACATT
Source organism: Pedobacter anseongensis (assembly GCF_037482965.1). NCBI lineage: Bacteria > Pseudomonadati > Bacteroidota > Sphingobacteriia > Sphingobacteriales > Sphingobacteriaceae > Pedobacter > Pedobacter anseongensis. Next base: position 250,966 of record NZ_JBBHKB010000005.1, read on the forward strand.
ATGGTAGCTGCACTTGTAATTACCGATAAAAAGTTAACCCAGTAAGCAACTTTCTCGGGGTTACCTACAGCTAATAAAGAAAATAAGTTTCCAAGCATTAAAAAGAATGGCGCGCCGGGTTGGTGACCAACCTCTAGTTTAAATGAAGCGGCAATAAATTCGCCACAATCCCAAAAACTTAGGGTAGGCTCCATACAAAGCCAATAAACGAGTGTTGCAAATGCAAAAATTGCAAAGCCGATTCTTTTGTTAAGTAAGTCGAAATGGTTCATCTGATTAGTTTAGGTTCTAATCAAAAGTACCTTTTTGATGAAACGTGAGTTGTTAAAAGACGTTAAAGAATGTTAAAATGGTTGTTTAGTTGTTTGGGTTGTTGGTAGGAAACCTAACCAAGCGACTTCATTAATAGTATTGAACAATTTTTGCTTTTATCGCTAAATATCCATTGCTATTTTGTGTAAAAATGATAAAATCGTCGTTATTTGATACTATTTTGTGTTTTTTCACTAGATTTTCGGCCTTTTCAGGATAGTTTCTAACCACTACATTGCCGATTAAATTTTTCTCCTTTTTTAACTCATTTAGTGTTAGGATGGATTTGATTTCAAAAATTCGCCCTAAAAAATCAGCGTTTATCGTATCGCTAAAATATAAATGACTGTGTTGATGTAATTTTTGAAGACCAAATGCTTTGCCGATAAAATTAAAAGCGCCGCTTTTTAAGAGTGCCACATCGGGTTCATATAAGTAACCTGTAGGTTCGGTATTTCCAATTTCAATCGGTGTTTGCAAATCATTTAACTTAAAAGAAAATATTTTTAAAGTATCATTAAGCGTAGCACAAACAATTTTTGTTTCGGCTATATAATTTTTATCAATTACCCAAAGTAATTCTTTACACTCGTTTTTCACACTTACAATATGAATTTCACTCACATTTTGTAATTCTGCAATTCCGGCACTAATATCCAATAGTGGGGCTGTTTTGATGATTACACGTTGTGCCTTTTCAAGGAAAAACTTTAAGTATGAGGTTACATCGGGTGTACAGTCTTTAAGTTTAAAAACTTTAGCACTTCCACTTCGACGAGCGGGGTCTATATATAGGGTATCACAGCTTAAAGTAATGGCCTCCAAAATCTCTATTCCATTTCCAGCTAAGCATACTATATTCTGAGCACCTAGAACTTTTGCATTGTTTTCCGAAATGGCACATAACTCCTCATTTATTTCACAACTTAACACCTCTTTTGCCTTTTTAGCGAAAAAGAAACTATCTACGCCAAAGCCTGCTGTTAAATCGATCAGTCTATCACCAATTAGTAAATTAGCTTTATAGGCTGCAGTTTGTTCAGACGAGCATTGCTCTATAGAAAGGAGTGGAGGATAATAAATATTATCTTGATGATACCAAGTTGGCAATTTGTGAATCGATTTCTTTTTCGCAGCAATTTGCCCAGCTAATTCAACCGAACTTACCCCTTCAACTACAGGTTTCGCTAAAGCAATTCTGTTTACATCATCGTTGATATGAGTTTTGATGTAATGCTGTACTTCTGGGAGTAGGATTTTTTGGTTCATAGCATTTAATGTTGTAAGGTTGAAATGTTTTAATGTTCAGGGAATATAAGTACCATATCGTAAGCACCCAAAACCTTCCAACTTTCGAACTTTTCAACCACCTAAAAGTCTATCTTTCATCACAATCTGACAAGTATGCCTGCTTTTAACCTCTAGCAATACCTCCTTATTCAACGTAACGCGATCAATAGTGTTTTGATTATAATAGCGTATGGTTACCAACTCAAGCCCTTTATTGTATTTAACTTTAAAGGTTTCTGATAAATCTTTAATTAAAATATCAATTTTATCAGAATCATCAACACTTACAGAAAAACTAATGGCCGAGTTAAGCATTGTATTTACTTTTACTTTGTTTTTGTGAAATACACTAAATATAGCGCTTAAACTTTCCTCGATAATAAAAGAATAATCTTTTGGAAATATAGAAATTAACACCTGATTAACTTTAAAAATGAAAGAGGGTACGGGTAGTGGAATATTTAAGTTGCTAATTTTAGTTCCTTCGGCTTCAGGAACTAAAAATGAACGCACATAAAGTGGAATTTCTTTGTTTTGAAGAGGTTTAATTGTTTTTGGATGAATAACAGTAGCCCCATAATATGTTAATTCGATGGCATCGTGATACGACAATTGGTCTATTTTCTCCGTTTCATCGAACCATTTTGGATCGGCATTTAAAACTCCAGGAACATCTTTCCAAATGGTTAACGATTCGGCATTTAAGCACGAGCTAAAAATAGCAGCGGAATAATCAGACCCCTCTCTGCCTAAGGTACTTGTGAAATTTTCACTCGTGCCCCCCACAAATCCTTGTGTAACCACAATCCCTTTATCTAAAAATGTTGGTAAATGTTTTTGGATTTCGTATGCTGTTTTTTCCCAATTTACATTTGCATCTTTATAATTATTATCGGTTTGAATGTAGTTTCTAGCATCAGTCCAAATCGTAAAAACACCTACCTGATTTAAATAAGCCGCAACAATTTTTGTAGATACCATTTCTCCAATAGAAACAATCTGGTCGTATAAATAATCGGCAGGATCGCTGGCCTCGTCTTCTAATTGCCATTCAATTTCTACAAAAGTATTAGCAACATCATTAAAAACTGGATTTTTGTGATCTTCAAAGAGGCTATCCATTATCGAAAAGTGATAAGCTTTAATTTCTTCGAAGATCTGATGACAACTGTTATCACCATTAATGTATGCTTTGCTAAGCGCTTCTAGCTTGTTGGTTACCTTGCCCATTGCCGAGATCACAATTAAAAGTTGATGTGCTGCATGGCTTTTAACAATTTTAGCTAGATTTTTAACACCTTCAGCATCTTTTACAGAAGCCCCTCCAAATTTAAATACCTGCATGCCGCCCTTCAATCAATTTATGTGTTTGCTCTTTTGAAAATGAGGCGTTTAACCAGCCTTCTTCGATATGTGCTTTGTATTTGTTGTAAAAATGAATAGCAGGCTCGTTCCAATCTAACACTTGCCATACCATGCCATTATAATCGTTTTCTTTAGCTTCTCGAATTACATTTTCGAAAAGTAATTTACCTGCACCTTTACCTCTATACGTTTCAGTTACTAAAAAATCTTCTAGGTATAAACGGCGACCTTTCCATGTCGAATATCGGGTATAGAATAACGCAAAGCCAATAATGCCAACCGCAGGATCTTCGGCTACAAACGCCTTCCAAACGGGCGTTGTACCAAAGCCAGCATCTATAAATTCGGCTAAGGTAACTGTTACCTCTTCTGGCGCCTTCTCGTAAAATGCCAATTCATTAATTAATTCGAGAATACGTTCGCAATCGGTTTCTATCGCAGTTCTTATGGTGATGTTCATCTGTTCATTAGTCATGAGTTCATTTTGCTTTTTTATTCCGTTTTCCAGTGCTTTATCACCCTCTTTCCAAATATACTACTTCCAATTCTTACCATTGTACTACCCTCGGCTATAGCTGTTTTATAATCGGCCGACATCCCCATTGATATTTCTTTAAAGTAGTCGTCATTTCTAAAGAAACTCAATTTTATGCCATCGAATAACACTTTTAGCTCATTAAATTCTACTTGAGTTTGTTTTTCAGAAGCGGTATTGGTAGCGATGCCCATCAAACCTAAAATTCTAATATTTTTACAGGCTGCAAATTCTTCGCTCCTTAATAATTCTATCAATTCATCATAGCCCAAGCCAAATTTTGTGTCTTCATCTGCAATATAAATTTGCAACAAACAATCAATAATCCGATTGTTTTTCGCTGCTTGTTTGTCTATTTCTTTCAGTAATTTTAAACTATCTACCGATTCAATAAGCGTTATAAAAGGAGCAATATATTTTACCTTATTCGTTTGTAAATGCCCAATTAAGTGCCACTCAATGTCTTTTGGTAATTGATTAGCTTTCTCTACCATTTCTTGGACCAAATTTTCCCCAAATACACGTTGTCCGGCGCTATAAGCTTCTAATACCGCTTCGGTAGGATTGTTTTTTGAAACTGCAACAAGTTTAACTTTTGCTTCATCTAATTCACTTTTATATTTCAATAAGTTATCTGCTATGCTCATTTATCAGTATTTTTGGTAAAAATAACAAAATGAACAGAATTTTCGCCTTATTCATCATTTGTATGACGCTTTATGCCTGTAAACCTGGCATCCCAAAAGATATTATACAGCCCGATAAAATGGAAAAAGTTTTATTCGATATTCATACTGTTGATGGGTATATTGGAGCATTACAAAAGCCAGATACCGCTAAAATTGTGGCGTCGAGCTATTACGCTGGTGTATATAAAAAATTCGATATCGACTCAGCAACTTTTGAAAAAAGCAAAAACTACTATTATACAAGGCCCGATCTTTTAGATAAAATGTATAAAAATTTGATGAAGCAATTCGAGCAAGAGCGAAAAAACAACGATAAACGGTTAAACGAAGAAGCATTAGCACAGCAAAGAAAAGAAATGGCAAAAAATATCCAAGTGTTGGCTGTACCCGATTCGCCTGCAGTAACTCCTACATTTACCATGGGACAAAATCCTTTTACCTTATTCCCGCCTCTCCTTCAATAGCTTTATGTTATATCCCGAAAATTGCCAAGAACGTTTAGGCTTTAATGAAATAAAACAGCTCGTGCATCATCATTGTTTAAGTACAATGGGACAGGCTTTGGTTCTAAAAATGCAGGTGATGACCAAGCATGATCAGATTACTAAATTTTTGCGCCAAACCTATGAGTTTAAAAGTATTCTTGTAAATCAGGAACCCTTGCAAATCAGTACGTTTTTCGATATAAAAACTTTAGTCGAAAAAATTAGAGTCGAAGGTGCATATTTAATGGAAGACGAATTGTTTCAAATTTACGCTTCCCTGCAGACGGTTTTTTCAGTTATCCGCTTCTTTGATGAGAGAAAAGAGATTTATCCAAGTTTGGAGGCACTTTTTGAGCATCTGCAAATCGAAAAAAATATCCTTAAAAAAATAGAAACCGTAATCGATGCAAAAGGTAAAATGAAACCTAACGCATCGCCCCAACTACAAGAAATAACATCAGCCATAGCAATAGGCGAACAGGAAGTAAGGAAGAAAATGGACTCTATCTATAAAATGGCCTTGGGTAAGAACTGGGTAGCCGATGGAAGCCTAACCATTCGCGATGGAAGAATGTGTATTCCCATTTTAGCCGAAAATAAACGCAAGCTAAAGGGTTTTATTCACGATGAATCTGCCAGCGGTCAAACCGTATATTTAGAACCAGAAGAGGTTTTTACACTAAATAATAGGCTTAGAGACCTCGAATTTGATCGTCGGCGAGAAATCATCAAAATTTTAATCGCATTAACCTCAGAATTAAGGCCTTATACCTCACTATTGCTTTCTTATCATGGTTTTTTAACTAAACTGGACTTTGTTAGGGCAAAGGCACTTTTTGCAATCGATATTGATGCGACCATACCTATTGTGATTAAAGAGGCAAAAACGAAACTAATTAATGCCAAGCATCCCTTATTGCTGCTTTCTTTTGCGGCTGAAAAGAAGACGGTTGTGCCTTTAAACCTCCATATTAACGAGCATTTGCGCATCGTGTTAGTATCAGGCCCAAATGCAGGTGGAAAGTCGGTCTGCATGAAAACCGTTGGCCTTTTACAAATGATGTTGCAAGCTGGTTTATTAGTGCCTGTTGATGAAAATAGTGAAATGGGTATTTTTGATCAGATTTTCGCAGATATTGGCGATGACCAATCGATAGAATCAGATTTAAGTACCTACAGTGCACATTTAACAAAGATGCGCTATTTCGTTGCCCATGCCTCACCAAAAACTTTAGTGCTAATTGACGAATTTGGAACAGGTACAGATCCACAGTTTGGCGGACCAATGGCCGAAGCGGTGCTCGAAGTACTAAACACAAAAAAGGTAAGAGGCATAATCACTACCCATTATTCGAACCTTAAACTTTTCGCAGGTAATACCAGCGGACTAGAAAATGCATCTATGCTTTTCGACAATAGTAAAATGAAACCCCTATATATTCTCGATTTAGGTAAACCAGGAAGTTCTTATGCGTTTGAAATTGCACAAAATATTGGTTTACAGCCTGAAGTATTAGCATTGGCACGATTAAAAACGGGCGATAACCAGAATAGCGTAGATAGTTTATTGGTGAATTTAGAACGCGAAAAAAGACAAATGCACGAAGCAAAAATTACCTTAGCAAATCAGCAAAATAAGGTAAAGAATTTGGTGGCAGAAAATGAGAAGTTAAAACTTTATCTCGAAGAAAATAAAAAAACACTCATTAAAGAGGCAAAATTAGAAGCCCAAAATATTGTTCGTGAAGCCAATAAATTGGTAGAGAATACCATCGCCGAAATAAAAGAAAAGCAAGCCGATAAGGTGGTAACTAAAGAACTTCGTCAAAATCTTCAAAAGAGCATCACTAAGAATGAAGTTAAAGAAGAACGTAAGCCAGTGGTTAAACTAGACCATTCAGTTATCGAAGTAGGGGACTGGGTGCAATTGATAAATACCGAAACGAGCGGACAAGTGTTAGAAATTAATCGCGATACTGTTGTTTTAGCACTTGGCGATCTGCGTTCGGTGGTGAAAAGAAATCGTGTGCAAAAAATTAGCAATAAACAAGCTAAAAAGGCAGTTCAGAACAATTCCTTTTCTGGTAGAATGTCTGAAGCCATCAGTACGTTCAGACCTGAACTCGATTTAAGAGGTATGCGTGGCGAAAATGCCATTCATGAAGTAGAGAATTATTTAGATAAAGCAATTATGCTAGGTTTTCCCTCTATAAAATTAATCCATGGTAAAGGTGATGGTATATTAAGGAAATTAATTAGAGAATATCTAAAGAAATACAAAGAAGTTAACCGAGTAGAAGATGAGCATGCCGATCGTGGTGGCGATGGAATTACATATGTGTATTTGAGTTAAACTAAAAATTGTTGAACTTGGCGAGGCTTACAACTGGATTTCGACCGGTACCAGGAAAGAAATAAGCTAAAGCAAAAGGCATAATTCCCGACCACTTAGTGTATTTTTTACATCCAAATTAAACTAAATTTCATTTGGATAGCGTCTAATATCTTTCTAATTTAGCCCGAAAACAAGGGTATATGATTAATAAAGTGGTAGCAGGTGCTGACCAAGCCGTCAAAGATATTGAAGATGGAAGTACGCTGATGTTGGGCGGGTTTGGCCTTTGCGGTATTCCAGAAAACTGCATTACTGCATTGGTTAAAAAGGGCGTTAAAGAATTAACGTGTATTGCAAATAATGCTGGTGTGGATGATTTCGGTATTGGCTTGATGCTTCAAACCAGGCAGGTTAAAAAAATGATCTCATCCTATGTGGGTGAAAATGCCGAATTTGAACGGCAATTGCTAAGCGGGGAATTGGAAGTTGAATTAATCCCACAAGGTACACTAGCCACTAGATGCCTAGCAGCAGGCTATGGCATGCCCGCCATCTTTACACCTGCCGGAGTAGGTACTGAAGTAGCAGAAGGTAAAGAAATCAGGAATTTTAAGGGTAAAGATTATTTGTTGGAATATGCCTTCGAAGCAGATTTTGCTTTGGTAAAGGCATGGAAAGGTGATACTGCTGGTAATTTAATTTTTCGCTCTACGAGTAGAAATTTTAATCCTGTAATGGCAATGGCAGGAAAAATTACCATTGCCGAAGTCGAAGAATTAGTAGAAGCTGGTGAACTTGATCCCGATCAAATTCATACACCTGGCGTGTATGTACACCGCATTTTTCAAGGTAAAGCGTATGAAAAGCGAATTGAGCAGCGAACAGTTAGAAGTAGGTGATTTGAGAATGTGCTGATGAGTCAATTCACAGATTAACACATTTACAAATTAATACAAAGTATGAAGGGAATTGGCTAATTCACTAATTAACACATTTACAAATTAAACAATGTTAGATAAAAACGGAATAGCGAAACGCATCGCAAAAGAAATAAAAGACGGCTACTATGTGAATTTAGGTATTGGTATTCCAACCTTAGTTGCTAATTATATACCGAACGGTATAAATGTAGTTTTGCAATCAGAAAATGGGCTTTTAGGTATGGGCCCATTTCCCTTTGAGGGAGAAGAAGACGCCGATTTGATAAATGCAGGCAAGCAAACCATTACCACCTTACCAGGCTCGGCTATATTCGACTCGGCGATGAGTTTTGGGATGATTAGAGCACAAAAAATTGATTTGACGATTTTGGGCGCCATGGAAGTTTCAGAAAACGGTGATATTGCCAACTGGAAAATTCCTGGTAAAATGGTAAAAGGAATGGGAGGGGCGATGGATTTAGTAGCCTCAGCGAAGAACATTATTGTAGCAATGCAGCATGTAAATAAGGCAGGTGAAAGTAAGCTGTTGCCAAATTGTACCCTGCCATTGACCGGTGTTAAATGCATAAAGAAAATTGTAACCGAACTTGCTGTTTTAGATGTATTGCCTGGCGGGGGATTTAAGCTCATCGAGCGCGCTCCAGGTGTAAGCGTAGATTTTATACGGGCTGCAACGCTAGGTAAATTTTTTGCAGATGATGATGTTCCAGAAATGTTGGTTGATTAGTTCATTGATTCATCAGTACGGAAATTTGCCTTTAACTCATCTGTAATCTCTGCTGTAATGCGAATAATGTCATCAGGGATATCCAGATTGTTTATCACTATTTTTTCGCAGGCATCTCGATAAGGTAATAAGAACTCTTTATAGGCAGGTAAGACGTGATTTGTCCATTTATAAAGCACATCATCTTCAGGATAGCCTCGGTCCATTCCGTCGCGTTTAATTCTACGTAATAAAGCAATCTCTTCATCCGCTTCGATAAAAATGCGAAGGTCTAATAATTCTGCAATTTCTTTAAAATGTAGGATAAAAAGTCCTTCAACGATGATAATTGGAGCTGGATTGATCTCCAAAATCTTCACCACGGCAAGGGGGTTGTTAAAATTGTATTCCTTCTTATAAACGACTTCACCTTTGATTAATTTTTTAATATCTATTAAAAATTGTTCGTCATCAATGGTAGATGGAAGATCGAAATTATATAACTTATTTTCTTCTTGGGTCATTTCCCCAGCAGGAATATAATAATCATCTTGCGATAACAAGGTAACTTCATCATTTTTAAAATGATGAAGAAAGCTATTTAAAAAAAATGTTTTACCAGAACCACTGCCACCCGCAATACCGATAATTAAAGGTTTATTGTTGTTCATTTTCAACTGCACCGTAATTTAAATTACAATTAAATCGTTTATCTAACGCACCCACGGCATCGGCCACGGCTTTTGTCATTACAATAATAACATCTTTTGTGGTTTCATTCTCGGTAAATTTACCAACAACTTTTGCATAAGTAGAACGATTGGTCATCGGATTAGTAACTTTAATAATAGTGCCAACAGGGGCAGTACGATGTAAAACAAGCATTTTTGAAGGATCTAAGTCCTGGTCTTCTATCCATACTGCTACCCCTTTTTCATTAAACTGCACCAATCCAAATTTTCCAGGTTGCTTAAGTTTTGGATCTTTTGTGGTTTCTGCATTCTCGCTCCTCGCTTCTTCCTCAACCCCAGTAGTTTTATTAGCGTTCTTAATTATTAATTTTTGTCCAGTCGTTAACTCATTGCTTGATAAATTATTGCTTGTTGTTAACTGATAAGTAGTTAAGTTATACTTTTTTGCAATCGAATAAATGGTTTCACCAGTTGCAACCACATGCTCGAAACTCCCGTCATTTTTTGTAGAATTTGACGTGGGCGAATTTACAATGGCCTTCGTATTCACAATAGGTTGGGCTACCGTTTCCTGTGCTGCTTCACCAGTTTCGCCATTAACGTTAGCGATTTTTAAGACTTGACCAATTTGTAAACTGGAAGAACGTAACTTATTTAATTTCTTAATCGCCTCTACAGTAGTACCATATTTTTCGGCCAATGCATTTAAACTTTCTTTGGCCTTAATAGTATGCGATATAATAGTTGCAGTAGAATGATCAGCCTCACTTTCTGGCGCTTTATATACTGAGGCGGAGCTAATTTCAGACGTTAGTGTTTGTTCTTTGTTAGTCGGAATTTTTAGCACCTGTCCAATTTGCAAGTTAATAGAATTTAGTTGGTTAGCTTTTTTAATCTCGTCTACTGTTGTTCCATATTTATTGGCCAGCATATTCAAATTGTCTTTTGCCTTTATGGTGTATTCGATAAAATCTGCTTCAGGTGTTGCAATAGTTGATGAGGTAACCGTAAATGGTATAGCCGTTGGAATTTTTAACGTAACACCAATCTGCAAGAATTTACTGTCATTAAATTCCATTACATCTTTATAAGGGACGTTATATTTTTTAGCAATAGAGTAATAGGTTTCTTTAGGCTCAACTTTATAGATAATTACCTTTTTTCCCTTGTTATTTTCTACCCCAATCGAATCGATAGTGTTACTGGCTAAAGAAACAGAAGTGCTTAAAAGCAAAGAAGCTAGCAATAAAATATATAATTTATGCATTAAAATGAGTTCAAACTATTTGGATTTACAATTATACGAATAATATCTTTTATGGTCGTATGCTATGTTAAAACGATAGTAATACGGTTCTATTGTTGAATAGGCATAATTTTGGAAAACCATTTTGAAGGATTTTTGTTATTATTAAAAATAGAATCAACATGAACGCAAAAGAAATAAGCTTGGAAGAAAAAGCAGTTAAACCTGTAGTAGATTTATTAAATGATTATCTTGCCAATTACCACATTCATTATCAAAAGTTAAGAGGCTGCCATTGGAATGTAAAAGGTCACAATTTTTTTACTCTGCATATTAAATTCGAAGAATTATATACGAATGCGCAATTAACTATTGATGAAATTGCTGAACGTGTATTAACTCTTGGTAAACCTCCACATAGCCGTTTTGTTGATTACATTAAAGAATCTGCGATTAAGGAAGTGGATACCATTGGTATGAACGATTTTGCAATGGTCGATGCCATTTTAGACGACATGGCTAAATTAATTGAATTGGAAAGAGAAATTATGAAAGCGTCTGAAGAGGCTGGTGATGATGGAACGAATGATATGGTGAATAAATTCATGCAATTTAAAGAAAAAACGACTTGGATGTTAAGATCTTTCGCAGGTAAAAAATAGTTTGTGAATTAGTAACTCGCTAGGAAAAAATAATCAGCTAATTAGCTAATTTACGAATTAGCTAATTATCTTTGACCATGGGCTACAAAAGTTTAGCAGCGTGCATCGAAGATTTAGATAAAAATGGACATTTGCTCCGAATTAAGGAAGAAGTAGACCCTTATTTAGAAATGGCGGCAATACACCTACGCGTATACGAAAATCAAGGCCCTGCTTTGCTGTTCGAAAACGTGAAAGGCAGCAAGTTTAAAGCCGTTTCTAACCTTTTTGGTACCTTAGAAAGGTCGAAATTCATGTTCCGTGACAGCTTAGCTAAAATTAAGCAATTGGTTGAACTCCGATCAGACCCTATTAAAGCGTTGAAAAATCCGATCGCTTATGCAGGTACCGCATTAACCGCTTTGTCGGCATTGCCCTTAAAACAATCGCTTTTCAAACAAACGTTTAGCAAAACCTCTATTAGCAGTTTGCCACAAATTGTAAATTGGCCAATGGATGGTGGCCCATTTATAACCATGCCCCAGGTTTTTACAGAAGATATCGATAAACCTGGTGTAATGAATGGAAATTTAGGCATGTATCGCATCCAATTAGCTGGTAATGATTATATACAAGACCAAGAAATTGGTTTGCATTATCAAATTCATAGAGGCATAGGGGTTCATCAAACCAAAGCCAACGCAAAAGGGAAACCCTTAAAAGTGAGTATTTTTGTAGGCGGACCGCCATCGCATCCGCTTGCGGCAGTTATGCCTTTGCCCGAGGGATTATCGGAATTAACTTTTGCAGGTGCACTGGGGAATCGTAGGTTTCGATATTTTTATGATGATGAAGGTTTTTGTATTTCTGCAGATGCCGATTTTGTAATTACTGGGACGGTTTATCCACAGCAAAATAAGCCAGAAGGACCCTTTGGTGATCATTTAGGCTATTATAGCTTAACACACCCCTTCCCGCTAATGAAAGTGCATAATGTGTATCATAAAAATGATGCACTATGGTCGTTTACCGTAGTGGGCCGACCGCCTCAAGAAGATACGAGCTTCGGGGCCTTAATTCATGAAATAACAGGTTCGGCTATTCCACAAGAAATCTCAGGATTAAAAGAAGTGAACGCAGTTGATGCAGCTGGTGTACATCCGCTATTGTTTGCTATTGGAAGCGAACGATACACGCCTTTTTTAAAGGAACGAAAACCTCAAGAGATATTAACCATCGCCAATCATATTTTAGGTAAAAATCAACTTAGTTTAGCAAAGTATTTATTTATTGCCGCAAGAGAGGATAATGAAGCGTTGCGTACCGGAGATGTTGGACCTTTTCTTCAACACATGCTGCAACGAATAGATCTTCGAAAGGATTTGCATTTTTATACAAACACCACCATCGATACCCTCGATTATTCGGGAGATGGGCTAAATACAGGCTCTAAAGTTGTTTTTGCAGCTGCTGGTGAACAAAAAAGGGAGTTGTGGAATGAATTTCCTGCTAAAATTAATTTACCCGTTGGATTTAGTGTGGCAAAAATTGCACTCCCTGGTATTGCGGTAATAGGAGCAAAACCATTTAGCACCGCTGATGAGCGAAGTAAAGAGATGCTACGATTAACAGAAGCACTTCGTTCGGATGATTTATCAGGCTTGCCACTAATTGTGGTAGGTGACGATTCGGAATTTACAGCTGCAACACTAAATAATCTCGTTTGGGTAACTTTTACGCGAAGTAACCCTGCAGCCGATATATTTGGTGTTGATGCTTTTACCAAAGATAAACATTGGGGCTGCAATGGACCATTAATTATCGATGCCCGAAAGAAATCCCATCATGCGCCTGAATTAATTAAAGATGCAGCAATAGAAGAGCGAATTAATCGATTGTGGGAAAAAGGCGGCTCGCTATATCAAACTAAGCATTAAAATAAAAACCATTAAGAAGTTAAGCCTTAATTTTCTTAATTCCTTAATGGTTAGAATATTTTCACATTAGCTAATTATTTAATTTTAATCTCGTAATCCATTTTTGCCTGTATACCCGCATTCATAATGGCTTTTTGCATTTGTTTATACAATAGGTAATTTTCGCCCAATTCTTTCTTGGTGTAGTAAATGCTGATATTTTCTTTTGCATTTGCTAATAGCGATTTTAAAGGGTCAATTTTCTCTGGATATTCTACCACTTTATAATCGCTTAATTTCGCTTTTTTTGCTGCCGAAACAATAGCATCATTAAAACTGCCTAAACGATCGGCCAAACCAATTTTTATGGCATCAGTACCAATCCAAACGTGCCCCCCACCAATGCTATCGATCTGTGCTTTGGTTTTCTTTCTTCCATCAGCCACTCGGCTTAGAAAAGTATCGTAGATATGATTTACTCCATTTTGGATGATAAAGCGCTCCCCAGCCGTTAATGGCCTGTTTATGCTCATAATATCGGCATACTTACCCGTTTTAACACCATCAAACGTAATCCCCAATTTATTGGTTAGCAAGTTTTGCATGTTTGGAATAATTCCGAATACCCCAATCGACCCCGTAATGGTGTTCGGCTGCACAAAAATACTATCAGCAGCACAGCCAATATAATAACCGCCAGATGCAGCTACATCCCCAAAGGAAGCAATTACGGGTTTAACTCTTTTACTGAGTTCAACTTCTCTCCAGATTACTTCAGAAGCTAACGCACTACCACCGCCAGAATTTACACGTAAAACAATTGCTTTAATGCCATCGTCTAATCTTGCCTTTCTAATTGCCCTCGAAATGCGCTCCGAACCAATTTGCTCATCAGACCCCTCTCCACCAACAATATCGCCATTGGCATAAATTACTGCGATTCTATTTTTACCTGTGAAAGTAGAATTTGCAGGTAAATTTGCTGCGTAATCATTGATGCTTACGGTTTTGATTGTACTTTTTTTATCCTGTTTAGTTAATTTTCTTAGTTCGTCAAGTACTTCATCTTTATATTTAAGACCATCGATTAATTTATAATTTAAAGCATCTTTTGGTTGTTGTATTTTAAAATCATTCGCTATAGCATACAAATCTGTGGTCGCGATATTTCTGCTCTTCGAAATGCCATCTAAAAAAGTTTGGTACAATCCGCCCACATATGCGGTTACTTGCTGACGGTTATAGTCGCTCATTTTGGTATTCGTAAACGGTTCTACCGCACTTTTATAATTACCTACACGAATAATTTGTGCCTCTATTCCCAATTTATCTAGGGCGCCTTTAAAAAAAGTAAGTTCTGAACTAAATCCTTTAAATTCTAATCCACCTTGAGGGTTTAAATAGATTTTATTAGCTGCTGAAGCTAAATAATAGGCGCCCTGAGAATAAACTTCGCTATAGGCAAGAACCGGTTTGTTACTTGTTTTAAAGTCGAGAATAGCATTTCTAACTTCAAGCATCGTTGCCATGCCGGCATTTGGAGCGGTTACATTAATATACACCGCTTTTATTTTATCATCGGTTTTCGCAGCTTTAAGTGCTCTAATGAAATCGGGAAAACCAATTGTTTTTTCATCGCCACCTCCAAAAAATGGAACTCCAGCTAAAGAATTTTCTGGTGTACGCTCGGTAATGGCTTGGTCTAGGTTTAAGTACAAGACTGAATTATCCTTAACGATCACTTTTTTCTCTTCTCCAACGCTTGCTATAATGCCCACCATGATTACAAAAAACAGTATAAACAATAGAACAGTAGATATTACGATTCCAACAACGGTTGCAAAAACATATTTAAAAAATTCTCTCATGTGCGAATTAAAGTTATTAATTTGTAAACTTAGATAAATTGCTTTAAAATTCAAGACTTTTACTATGCAATCAGACAAACATACTGCGTACTTGTTACTCGGCAGCAATTTAGGCAAGCGTGAAAAATGTATTGCCGATGCTGTTGATTTATTGGCAGAACGCGTTGGAGAGATTGTAAAAATTTCTTCTATTTATGAAACTGCTGCATGGGGCAAAACCGACCAGCCAAGCTTCTTAAATATCGCTATTGAAATTGAAACGGTACTAAATCCATTTCAACTACTCGAAATGGCATTGAAAATTGAAGCGGATTTGGGTCGAATTCGCTATGAGAAATGGGGGTCGAGGTTAATTGATATTGATATTATCCTTTATGGAGATAGGATAATTGAAGCAGAGAAACTAAAAATTCCTCATCCTGAAATGCAGCATAGAAAATTTGTGCTGCTTCCATTAGCTGAAATTGCGCCTACTCTCATTCATCCAGTATTAAAACAAAGCATTTCTGAATTACTTCTTAATTTGGATGATAATTTAGCAGTATTAAAGCGATAAATCAAAATTCTAATTAAACAGGAAGGTATTTTTTTTCTGTAATTGCATAAAGCCACATTTTTTTTTAAGTTTGAAACAATGATCGATCAAAATAAAAATAATCAACCGTTAGACCTCTCGTATTTAAGGGAGATGTCGGGCGATAGCAATGATTTTATGATTGAGATGCTAGATGCATTTCAAAAACAAACGCCTATCTACATGGCCGATTTGGCAACTGCAATAGCCGCTCAAGATTGGAAAGCAACTTCAGAAGCCGCGCATAAAATTAAACCTACTTTTTATTATGTAGGTAGGGAAGATGCTCGAGATCATATGCAAATGATGGAGAGAAATGCGCGTGAATTAATCGATTTACAGAATATTCCATTAAATTTTGCAGAAGCACAAGAATTTGTAGAAATACTTTATAAACAATTAACCGAGGCAAAAGCAGCGTTGTTAAAATAAAAGTATTATTTCCTAAAATGCAAAATCGATAATCCAATATATAGAACTAGAATAAAGGGTACTGCTGTAAATTTTAGTAAGGTAATTAATAGCACAGACAAGATTAAAAAAAGATATTTCATCTTATTTCTAGCCCAAGTTACATCACTTAATTTCATAGAGAAAATCTTAATTTCACTTACCAATAAAAAGCTTGTCAATGCTACTAATCCAATCAATAAGAAGGTAGAGCCAATTACCCCTGGATAATCTTTCGCAATAAAAGGAAGTGAAACAATAAATAAAGTATTCATTGGCGTGTTTAAGCCAATAAAATCTTCAGTTTGTCTTTCGTCTATATTAAATTTTGCTAGCCGTAAGGCCGAGAAAACGGTAATTATAAATCCTAAATAGGGCAAATATTCGTGTTGATAATCCCCTGCTTTCAAGAGTTGAAACATTACCACTCCTGGTAAAAAACCAAAACTGACCATGTCAGCTAACGAATCTAATTCTTTCCCAATGGCCGATTTAACGTTTAATAAGCGGGCAACCATACCATCAAAAAAATCGAAAATTCCAGAAAGAAGTACAAAATAAGCAACGGTTTCGAGATCGCCTTTAAATGCAAAAACAACCCCAATGCAACCCGAGAATAGATTGGCGCAGGTAATGGCATTGGGGATGTGTTTTTTCATTTTATCCATTCATTCCCAATAAAAACTCTTCATTGGTTTTAGTACCTTTAATTTGGGCTTGTACTAACTCCATCGCTTCTTGAGAGTTCATATCAGCTAAGTGATTGCGCAACACCCAGATACGTTGTAATGATTCTCTGTCTAACAACAAATCTTCTCTACGTGTACTGGATGCAGTAATATCAATGGCAGGGAAAATACGTTTATTCGATAATTTACGATCCAATTGTAGCTCCATATTACCGGTACCTTTAAATTCTTCGAAAATTACCTCATCCATTTTAGAACCCGTATCGGTTAATGCAGTTGCTAAAATAGTTAATGAGCCTCCTTTTTCGATGTTACGTGCCGCACCGAAGAAGCGTTTTGGTTTGTGTAAAGCATTGGCATCTACACCACCCGAAAGAATTTTTCCGGAAGCGGGAGCAGTAGTATTATATGCACGTGCTAAACGCGTAATCGAATCCAATAAGATTACTACATCATGTCCACATTCTACCAAACGTTTCGATTTCTCTAACACGATATTGGCAATTTTAACATGACGTTCTGCCGGCTCATCAAATGTAGAAGCAATAACTTCAGCGCGTACACTACGTGCCATATCTGTAACTTCTTCTGGGCGTTCATCAATTAAAAGAATAATTAAATATACCTCAGGATGGTTTTTTGCAATGGCATTGGCCACCTCTTTTAATAAATTGGTTTTACCAGTTTTTGGTTGTGCAACAATTAAGCCACGCTGACCTTTACCAATTGGAGTAAAAAGGTCCATTATGCGTGTAGAGTAATTAGTATTATCTGTAAATAAATTTAATTTCTCTGTAGGAAACAGTGGGGTAAGATAGTCGAATGGTACACGATCTCTTACATCTGCGGGCATACGACCATTAATGCTAATTACTTTAACCAAAGGGAAATACTTTTCGCCTTCTTTGGGCGGACGAATGCTTCCATTCACCGTATCACCAGTTTTTAAACCAAAAAGTTTAATTTGTGATTGCGACACATAAATATCATCAGGTGAAGAAAGATAGTTGTAATCTGCCGAACGTAAGAATCCATAACCATCGGGCATAATTTCTAGCACACCTTCGTTGGTAATGGTATTATCGAAATCGAGTGTCGAATAGCTGGTTTCGTTTTGCTTGTGGTTATTGCTGTTGTTGTGGCCTTTAACCGGGCGATTGTCTTCTCTTGGTACTCTTTCTTCGCGAACAGGCTTTTCTTTAACTTCTGCACTTTCTGTTTGCGCAACAGGTGTGGCTTGATTTTTATTTTGTTTGGGCCTGTCTTTAAAAGATTTACCTTCGGTAGCAGCGGTTTTATCTTCTCTCGGGAGTTTTTCTTTTTTAGCTTGATTTTGCAACTTCATGGCAATCGTCTCTAAACGATTAGGGTCGTCTGTAAAATCTGGTGGTAACGTTACTGGAGTAGGATCGATTGCCTCTTCTTTTACTGGTCGAGTTTTTGGCTCATCGAAAAGTGTTGGTCGTTCTGGCTGCGGCTCCGCTAAAGGGGTACTATCTTTTGCAGCAATTCTTGTGCGTTTACCAGCTTTAGGTTTATCTGCAGAACTTTCTTTTACGATTTTGGGTTTTGCTTCTTTCACAGTCGTTGCGCTTGGAGCTGCATTCTTAGTTAAAAGTTGTTCGATTAGGTCGCTTTTTCGCAAATCATCAGCGTTTGCGATTCCTTCATTTTTTGCTAACTCACGTAATTCTGCAGTTAGTTTTTCAGTTAATTCTGTTTTATTAAACATTTATATGTGATTGTCGGGAAATTTTAATTTGGGTTTATCAAAAAGAATATGACGGAAAAATGCCTTTAAAAACATTTACGATTAGCTATTTGTGAGAAATTTTTCTGGGATATTCAGATAAACGTTCGAGAATTATTGCACAATTGTATGTATTTGAAATTTAATCTGCAACAAAAACTTTAAAATGTTTAAAAATAAATTAAAAATTTTTGATTTGCCTTCCTTAAAAACTCTTAAAATTAACATCTTTGTGTTGCATTTTCGCCATTTTAAATGAACAAAGAACAGCTTTTTGAACAAATTAAACAGAAAAAATCTTTTTTATGCGTGGGCTTAGATCCAGTATTAGACAAGATACCAAAACACCTTTTAAAATATAACGATCCTATTTTAGAATTTAATAAGCAACTTATCGATGCTACACACGATGTATGTGTGGCGTATAAACCAAATACTGCTTTTTATGAAAGCTATGGAGCAAAAGGCTGGCAAACACTTACCGATACCTGGAAACACATTCCAAAAGATGTATTTACCATTGCAGATGCGAAACGTGGAGATATTGGTAATACCTCCGCAATGTATGCTGAAGCATTTTTTAATGAGAAAAGTGGGGGAATGAGTTTTGATTCCATTACAGTTGCTCCCTATATGGGGAAAGATTCGGTATCACCATTTCTGAATTTTGAAGATAAGTGGGTGATTTTGCTAGCTTTAACCTCTAATGATGGAAGCCAAGATTTTCAGATTAAGCAGAGTGGAAACGAGCTGTTGTTCGAGCAAGTTATCAAAACTTCATCTCAATGGGCCACCACTGATCAGATGATGTATGTAGTTGGAGCAACTAAGGCCGAGGCGTTTGAAAATATCCGCCGTTTGGCTCCCGATCATTTTTTGTTGGTTCCTGGTGTAGGCGCACAAGGTGGAAGTTTGGCTGCAGTTTGTAAGTATGGGCTAAATAAGCAATGTGGATTACTTATTAACTCCGCTCGAAGTATTATTTATGCGAGTAGTGGTTTAGATTTTGCCGAAAAAGCAAGGGAAGAAGCCTTGGCACTCCAACAAGAAATGGAGCAGATTCTAGTTGCCGCTCAATTGGTATGAGCGCAAAAATTAATATAAAATTAATTGTAGCCCTATTAATTGTAGCCATTGTTTGGGGAACAACCTACTTGGGCATACGAGTTGCCGTGCACACCATCCCACCATGGTTTGTTGCTGGTATGCGACAATGTATTGCTGCCCTTATATTATTAATTATTTTATGGCGTAAGGGTGAATTTAAGTGGATAGGGTGGGGCAATTTAAGGCGACAAATGTTGCTTTCTACCTTAATGATCGTAATTGCCAACGGGATGACCACCGTAGCAGAGAAAAGTATCCCTAGCGGATTAACTTCTTTACTCAATGCGCTTAATCCAATTGTTGTGTTTTTGGGAAGTGTAGCAATTGGTCTGCAAAGACCAAGTTTAAAAGGATTTTTAGGGGTAACGGTAGGGTTTTCTGGCGTTGCATTTATCTTCCGAGACGGATTAAGCGATTTGCTTGATCCACAGTACCAAACTGGTATGTTTTGTATCGCAATAGCCATTACTGGCTGGGCAGCAGGCACTATTTATACCAAAAAGTTTACTTTGCAGAGTTCTAATATCTTTTTAGACCTTTTTTATCAGTTTGCGTTTTCGGCCGTAGTACAAATCGGATTGGCTTTTTGCTTATCATCTGAAATAGCACCTGAAAATTGGACGCTGAAAAGCTTAGCTGCTGTAGGCTATTTAGCCGTATTTGGTTCAGTAATTGGTTATTTTAGCTACAATTATGCCCTAAAAAAGGTGAGTGCCACTGAGGTTTCTATCCTTTCTTATTTTAACACCATCATTGCGCTGTTTTTGGGTTGGCTTATCTTAGATGAAGTAATTACGATCGACTTGCTCATTGCAACAGTGTTGATTATAGCAGGTGTTTTTATTACGAATTATAAGAAAAGACCTTAATACCTTAACCAATTTTTTATTCTTTAAATTAAATCAAGCACTCTATATTAAATGATTGAAAATAATTATTAAGTGCTTGTAATTCAAGGTTAAATGATGTTTAAATTTCTTTTTTGAAAGGAGATTTCAATAGTTTTAAACATGAAATTTCCTGAAGAATTCTTACATTTTATTTGGCAATTTAGGCTTTATGGTTCCCTAAAATTATACACTACCAGCGGCGAGGCCATCGAAGTAATTCGAACAGGTAGCTTAAATAAAAATTCGGGTCCCGATTTTTTGCATGCAAAGCTTGTAATCGATAAAACCATTTGGATTGGGAATATAGAAATACATATCCATTCGTCAGATTGGCTTGTGCATCAACATCAGCATGATACAGCCTATGATAATGTAATTTTACATGTAGTTTATGTGAACGACGAACCTATTTATAGAACTGATGGTACCCAAATACCCACTTTAATATTAAAGGATTGTTTTCCTGTTAAATTCTTAATTCATTATGAGCAGTTAATCCAATCTACAAATCATTTTCCATGCCAAAAACAAGTCCATAGCATAGATAGCTTTTTTATAAACAGTTTTCTAACAAGGGTTGGAATAGAACGGTTAGCACAGAAATCGGAAGAAGTATATGAGAAGCTGAATGAACTTAAGGGGAATTGGGATGAAACCTTTTATCATTTTATGGCTAGGAATTTTGGACTAAAATTAAATGCAATGCCAATGGAAATGCTATCGAGGGCATTACCCCAGCAAATTTTAGCAAAGCACAAAGATAACCCCTTTCAAATAGAAGCATTGCTATTTGGACAGGCAGGATTTTTAGAGCAAAAGTTTACCGATGCTTATCCTCAACAGCTAAAGCAAGAATTTCAATTCCTAAAACATAAATATAATTTAAAGCCCTTATCAGTTTCCTTATGGAAATTTATGAGAATGCGGCCTCAGAATTTTCCAACGCTTCGATTGGCGCAATTTGCGGCACTTGTTGTTAATTCCAATCATTTATTTTCTAAAATTGTCGTCATCAAGGAGTATGGTAAAATTGCACAGCTTTTTGATGCGTTGCCAGTAGATCCATTTTGGGAAACACATTATCACTTTCATAAAGAAGCCGAAAACGTGAGGGTACAATTAGGAAAGGGTACAATTCAAAATATTCTTATCAACACCATTAGTCTATTTTTATTTGCTTACGGAAAATATATCGATCAACAAGCGCTAATTGATCGAGCGTTGGCGTTACTGGAATATTTACCTTCAGAGCATAATGTCATTATAAAACAATATTGCGATGCGGGTGTTAAAGTGAATACCGCTTTTATATCGCAGGCATTATTACAACTAAAAAAAAATTATTGTAATGAAAAAAAATGTCTAAATTGTGGTATTGGAATTAAAATTTTAAACAAATAACATGTTTCAAAAAGTTGTTACTTTTTTCGAAAAGCAGAGTTTTGGGGTTTCAACCTATTTGGCGAATAAATTGAACATGAGCACTACTAAAGTACGTTTGTTCTTTATTTATG
This sequence comes from Pedobacter anseongensis, assembly GCF_037482965.1. Lineage (NCBI taxonomy): Bacteria > Pseudomonadati > Bacteroidota > Sphingobacteriia > Sphingobacteriales > Sphingobacteriaceae > Pedobacter > Pedobacter anseongensis. The sequence goes on from NZ_JBBHKB010000005.1 coordinate 272,961, forward strand.
CATCATTTCTGGCGGTTGGCTTTCCAATTTTATTTTATCTTTTGGCGGCGGTTGTGCTGGATATCAGAAACTACATGAAAAAAGCACGGTTAAACGTTTGGGATATTTAGCTTAATCATCATCCCTTAAGATAGCTGCAATTTCCTCAAAACCCTTTTGCGCAGCTAGGTCGGCCGGAAGTTTTCCGCCTTCCATCCGTAAATTTACATCGGCCCCATGCTCTAATAATAAGATAATTAACTCGATATTGCCCAATTGTGCTGCCGAATGCAAAGGTGCCATTCCCGATTTCTGACATACATTTGGGTATGCCCCAGCTTCGAATAGCATTCTAGTGATCGCAATATTATTTGCAGCAACGGCAGAGTGTATAGGGAAAACGTTAAAGCCATTCTTGCTGGGTAGATTTACCTCTGCTCCCTTTAGAACCAAAAATCGAGCTAAATCTTCGTGTGCAAAATAGCAAGCTAGCCCAAGTGGAGTAAAGCCATCTTCAGAATACGCATTAATAAGATTTGGATTTTTAAAAATAAGAAGCGTTGCATCATCAAATTTACCCAAAGCACAAGCTTCAAAAAGTGTTAACTCGGGCACAAATTCTGCTATAGCATTTGCAATATCCGGTCTTTTATAATACGCGGCTAATAATAAAGGCGATACGTGATGAGAGGTTGTCCTTTTTGCTAATTCAGGTTGTGTGCTAAGTAAGTCGATAATTTCGGCTAACTGATTTTCTTCAATTAGCTTTTCGAGATGCGTATTATCCATGGTATTAAAACTAATACGTTAAAATAACAAAAATAAAATGAGATTGTTGCATAGATTGTTATTTTAGTATAATGAATCAAGTTTCCCCATTAGTTAACGCCACATGGCTTTTTGAAAATGCAAATCTTCCCCAGCTTATTGTTTTAGATGCAAGTCTGAAAAGCCCGATTAAAACGGGGCAACCCATCGAAAACAAAATTATTCCTCATGCTCTGCAGTTTGATTGGGATGCCTTTAGCGATCTTGGAAATCCTTTACCTCATACCTTCCCCGAAAGCCCTCAATTTACGCAGGCTGCTCAAGAATTAGGAATAAACACGAACAGCTTAGTGGTGATATATGATCGTGCAGGTATTTATTCTAGTGCAAGGGTTTGGTGGATGTTTTTGGCTATGGGCTTTAAAAATAGCTATGTTTTAAATGGTGGCCTTCCCGAATGGCTAAAAATGGGTTATGGATATGCAAATGAATACGAGAAGCCACAAGAAAAAGGAAATTTTATTGCAACATTTAATGAAGATCTAATTTCAAATCGACAACAAGTTTTAGCTGCTTCGAACGATAAAAGTAAGTTAATCATTGATGCTAGGAGTGCAGATCGTTTTGATGGAAAAATTGCTGAGCCAAGGCCTGGCCTTCGATCGGGGCATATTCCAAATGCTATAAATATACCCTACGAAACGGTACTTTTTGAGAATAAAATTCGGACTAAAAAAGAACTTGAAGAGATTTTTTCAGCCGTTAAAAACAAAAATACTCCCCTAATTTTTAGCTGTGGATCGGGCGTAACCGCTTGTATTGATGCCTTAGCGGCTACCCTAATTGGTTATAACCATATAAGCGTTTATGATGGCTCTTGGAGCGAATGGGGTATGAATTAATATTGGATATAAAATGGAATTTATCTAAGTTTGTTGACTATAAATTTATACAGATGTCGGTAAGGGGAAACCAATTTAAATCCAATTCATTTAAGCAGGAAAATGATCCTTCAACAGGTAAGAAACCTTCCGCAAGCCGTTCTCAACGTCCAAAAGCAGATATAATGCCTTCTTTTGATTTAAAAGATGGGCGATTTATTAAAATTGTTGGCCTCCTCTTTATCATTATCTCCATCTATTTTCTAGTTGCTTTTACCTCATATTTATTCACTTGGCAAGACGATCAGAGTTATGTAATTGATGCAAATGGCGGTTGGAATAATCTTTTTAAAACGGTTGGCGAATTGAAAGACGCGGGTGTTAATGCTCCTGTGGTCGAAAATTGGTTGGGAAAGATTGGTGCTTTACTTGCACATCAATTCATTTATGAATGGTTTGGTGTTGCTTCTTTTCTCTTTATTTTTGTATTTTTCGTTATTGGATATAGGTTGCTTTTTAAAGTAAAGATTTTTGCAGTAGAGAAAACATTGGCCTATAGCTTTTTCTTTTTGATTTTTATATCATTAACCTTAGCCTTTGGTCATTCTTTTTTATCGCAAACCCCTCATTTTTTGGAAGGCGAATTTGGATATTGGACGAATAAATTACTGGTAGCACAAATAGGGCCTGCAGGAGTTGCCGGTTTGATTTTATTTTTAGGTTTAACCATATTGATTATAGCTTATAATATCGATTTTAAGCTGCCTAAGCTTAAAAATGAGGAAGAATTTGTGCCTAATTTGCCCCCTGTAATTATAGATGAAGATGAAATTATTTCGGAACCTGTAGAATTTAGCGTTAACGACCGATTTAAAAAGGAGCAGAAAAAGGAACAGAATATTGTGCTAACACCCAATCGTTTCGAAGATCGGGAGGAGCGTGTGGAGGATATTATCGCTGCCCCGTTGGCCAACAATGTGATGCTAGCCCCAACGGTTAGTCCGCCTCTAGAAGTTGCACCTGAACCTGCATTTACTATCGAAAAAAGTGAGGATGAAGTTAAATCAGATGGCTTAGTTGAACAATTTGGTCATTACGACGAAAAATTGGATTTGTCTGGTTATCAGTATCCAAATTTAGACTTACTCGAAAACTACGGTTCCAATAAAATCTCGGTAAACGGCGAAGAACTGGAAGCCAATAAAAATAAGATCGTAGAAACCTTAAATCACTACAACATAGAGATTGATAAGATTAAAGCTACTATTGGTCCAACCGTAACCCTATACGAGATTATTCCAGCCCCTGGTGTTCGGATATCGAAAATTAAGAATTTAGAAGACGATATCGCGCTAAGTTTAGCTGCTTTAGGTATTCGTATCATTGCTCCAATGCCAGGTAAAGGAACAATTGGCATTGAAGTGCCGAATCAAAATCCAGAAATGGTATCGATGCGCAGCATTTTAGCAACCGAGAAATGGGCGCAAAATACAATGGATTTACCCATTGCTTTAGGGAAAACGATTAGTAATGAAGTTTTTATCGCCGACTTGGCCAAAATGCCTCACTTATTAGTTGCTGGAGCAACCGGACAAGGAAAATCGGTTGGAATAAATGCAATTTTGGTTTCACTGCTCTTTAAAAAGCATCCAGCGCAGCTGAAATTTGTATTGGTCGACCCAAAAAAGGTAGAATTAACTTTATTTAATCGAATCGAACGTCATTTTTTAGCTAAATTACCTGGTGAGGCCGATGCCATCATCACCGACACAAAGAAGGTGGTAAACACCTTAAATTCGCTTTGTATAGAAATGGATCAGCGTTACGACCTGTTAAAAGATGCACAGGTGCGTAATTTGAAAGAATATAATGATAAATTTATCAAGAGAAAGCTTAACCCAAATAATGGCCATCGTTTTTTGCCATTTATTGTATTGGTAGTGGATGAGTTTGCCGATTTAATGATGACCGCGGGTAAAGAAGTAGAAGCGCCAATTGCACGGTTAGCACAGCTGGCCAGAGCCATTGGTATTCACTTGGTTTTAGCTACACAACGCCCTTCTGTAAATATTATAACGGGTACTATTAAAGCCAATTTTCCAGCTCGATTAGCCTTTAGGGTACTATCTAAAATCGATTCCCGAACAATTTTAGACAGTGGTGGGGCCGACCAGTTAATTGGTAGGGGAGATATGTTATTGTCGACCGGAAGCGACTTAATAAGACTACAGTGTGCTTTTGTAGATACACCAGAGGTTGACCGTATTTCTGAATTTATTGGCAATCAGCGGGGCTATCCAGATGCCTATCAGTTGCCAGAATATATCGACGAAAATGCAGAGCAGAACAAAGCCGATTTCGATCCTGATGATAGGGATCCGCTATTCGAAGAAGCAGCACAACTCATTGTAACACACCAACAAGGCTCTACATCGCTCATCCAACGGAAAATGAAATTAGGATATAATAGGGCAGGAAGGATAATCGACCAACTAGAGGCCGCAGGTGTAGTTGGCCCTTTTGAAGGGAGTAAAGCAAGAGAAGTTTTATTGCCAGATCAATACGCTTTGGAACAATTCTTGACTAACTTAAATAAAAAATAATGAGAATTTAGATTCTACTGAGTAAATTTGTACTCGGAAGATAAAATAGAGAAAAGATGAAGAAATTAATAATAGCATTGGTTGTAATTGGAAGTTTTGGATTTACTGCATTGGCACAAACTGATTCGAAAGCAAAAGAGATTTTAGCTGCCGTAAGTAAAAAATATCGATCATACGATGTGGTTAAAACCGATTTTACGTTTACACTTAATAATGCACAAGCAAAAGTCAAAGAAACCCAGCAAGGAACTTTATATGTAAAAGCAAATGCAAATAAATATAAAGTGGCTATGACTAACCAAGATCTAATAAGTGATGGTAAAGTGCAATGGATGTATCTAAAAAACGATAAGGAAGTTCAAATTTCGAACGTCGATAATAGTAGTGATGCTATTAATCCAGCGAAAATATTTACCATATACGAAAAGGGTTTTAAGTACTTATATACTGGCGAGAAAAAAATAGGTGCTAAAACGTATCAAATGATCGATTTATCTCCAACAGACATTAAGAAATCGATTTTTAAAGTGCGTTTAAGCATTGATAAAGTGACCAAGCAAATTGCTAACGTTGTTATTTTTGAGAAAAATGGAAATACGTATACGTACAACGTTAAAACATTTTTACCTAACATAAAAGTGCCGGAAACAACATTTGCTTTCGATGCCAAAAAATATCCTGGTGTTGAGGTGGTTGATTTACGATAAAAATATTTTTACCTGTTAATACGAGGGGTTTAGGCGATATGCTTAAGCCCCTTTTTTTGTGTAATCGTTGTTGCTTAAATAATTTTCGCTAATATTGTAACCTACAGTCACTAATTTGTTAAGGGATGAAAAATAATATATTATCGCTTATTTTTGGCTTAATTAGCCTATCATCTTTCGCCCAGCACACTAAATTTACCATCAAAGGAACAATTAACTGGAAAAATGATGGCTATGTTTACCTTAGCTATCAAGATAAAAATGGGAAAGCCAAAACAGATAGTAGTGCAATTACTAATCAAACTTTTCTATTTACAGGAGAAATTAACGAGCCAAAAAATGCCTATTTGACAAGCTCGTTAAAGATTAGAAGTATGGACGACCCAAATTATACCAGTTTCTTTATCGAGCCTACAGAAATGAAATTGGAAATTACACAGGGAAACTATAAAAATTTTAAACTAAAAGGTTCTAAAACACAAGATGAGGCTACAGCTTTAGCAAAGTTAAAGAGATCAATTAACGAAGAGCTGACGCCCTATTACGCTGCCTATAAGAAGGCTAATGAAACCTATACTCAAGCAATTAGAAACAGACTGCCACAATCTGAACAAGATGCGCTGCATAAGAAAGCAAATGATATACGCGATCAATTCGAACCTTTTAACGCACGATTGGATCGGCTAGATTATGCTTTTATTTCAAAAAATCCTAACTCGTATTTATCGGCCTATTTGATGATTTTTAAGGTTTCGAGCTTACCTTTAGACTCAGTTGAATTATTTTATAATGGCTTTTCTCCCAAAGTAAAACAGAGTAGCTTTGGAATGCAGATTGCTGGAGAAATCGAAAAACTAAAGAAGGGCTCGCCAGGTGCCCTAGCAACAGTGTTTAGTACGATCGATATTGATGGTAAACCGTTAAGCTTAGCCGATTTTAAAGGAAAATATGTATTGCTAGATTTTTGGGCGAGTTGGTGTGTGCCTTGTAGAGAAGGAAACCCGCATTTAAAGAAATTATATGCCCAATATAAAGAAAAAGGCCTAGAGATTATTGGAGTGTCTGATGATGACACCAAGCCCGATGCGTGGAAAGCTGCAGTGGCTCAGGACCAGATTGGCGTTTGGAAACATATTTTAAGAGGATTAAAAAGAGTGGGGGATACCTACGATCGCACAAACGATATTAGTGAGGATTTTGGAATTCATACGTTACCCACTAAAATATTGATTGATAGAAATGGAAAAATTATTGGTCGCTATGGAGGCGGTGGCGAAAGTGACGAAGCGATGGATAAAAAATTGGCAGAGATATTTTGAAGATAACATTTTTAGGTACTGGAACATCGCAGGGCGTACCCGTAATTGGGTGTGGCTGTGCTATATGCCAATCGCAGGATAGAAGAGATAAACGGTTGCGTGTATCTGTTTTGATTGAAACTGATGATAAGACCTTTGTAATCGATAGTGGCCCCGACTTTAGGTACCAGATGCTACGAGCTGGTGTAAAAGATTTGGATGCGATCCTATTTACTCACGAACACAAAGATCATGTAGCAGGCTTAGATGATATCCGACCTTTTAACTATCTTCTACATAAGAAAATTGAAATTTATGCTAGTCCGCGCGTACAAGATGCCTTAAGAAGAGAATTCTCTTATATTTTTGAGGATACAAAATACTTTGGATTGCCACAGATTAACATGCATACCGTGCTAGATTTGCCTTTTACCGTTGGCCAAAATACAATTATCCCTATCGAAGTAATGCACCATAATTTACCTGTAAATGGCTATCGGATTGGCGATTTTACCTACATCACCGATGCAAAAACAATTTCTGAAGCTTCCTTGTCTAAAATGAAAGGCAGTAAGTATTTAGTGTTAAATGCTTTACAAAGAGAAAATCACGTGTCTCATTTTACTTTAGAAGAAGCAATAGCATTTGCGAATAAGGTAGGAGCTAAAATGACTTATTTAACGCATGTGAGTCATAATTTAGGTTTACATACAGATATAGAGAAAGAGTTGCCAACTGATATTCGGTTGGCTTATGATGGGTTGACTTTTAATGTGTAGTATTCTCTTTTAAAATTCAATCATTCCCTTATATTTCCTTTATAACATGATATCTTTATTGGTTGAGGAGAGATCGATAATTCCTTTTTATATGCAACGTAATTATATTGCATATAAAAAGGAATTTATCTAAGTTTGCAAGCTTAAACCCGGGTGGCGAAATTGGTAGACGCGCCAGCTTGAGGGGCTGGTGCTGGCAACGGCGTGGCAGTTCGAATCTGCTCTCGGGTACAAAGGTAGCTAAGTCTGATTTTTCAGATCTTAAGCTGCCTTTTTTATTTTATTTAATCGAGGATACTGTTATAAATAGTTTCATATTATTTTTATTCTTATTGATTGTAAGTATAAATGAAAGTATACGTAAGCTTTCATAATTATTTTATAAGTTTAGGTTTTATTATCCTAACCAAAATATAATAAATGAAATCGATAAGCAGAATTTTTGTTTTTATTTGTTTAAGTGCTACTTTTCCAACTTGGGCACAAAAAGTTATAACACTTAAATCTCCCGATGGGAAAATTTTATTTTCCTTTAAGCTCACACCAAAAATGCCGCTTTATCAAGTAAGCTATGAGGGCACAGCGTTGATAAACTATTCTGAACTTGGTTTTAATTTTAAAGAATCTGGAGTTTTCGGTGCAAATCTAAAACAACCTAAAGCAGTATTTTCGCAGGCTGATGAAAATTATGATTTAGTAGTAGGTAAAACTAAAACAGTTCATTATCAATATAAACAGGTAATTATTCCTTTAATTGAGAAAAAGGAAAATGGAAAAACCATCAATTTAGTGGTTAGAGCTTTTAATGATGGATTGGCATTTCGTTATGAATTTCCAAAACAATCGAATTGGGATTCTTACATTTTAACTGAAGAAAAAAGCCATTTTAATTTAAGCCAAAACCCTAAAATAACATCTTTATTATTTAAGAATACCAATAATAGTCACGAAGGTTTATATAATAAAACTACACTAAATGACTTTGTTTCAAAGGAATTGATGGATATGCCCGCTTTGTTTGAATACCCAAACAAGGTCTTTATGGCAATTACTGAAGCGAATTTGAGGAATTATGCAGGAATGTATTTAGTTAAGTCGGGTCTTGGGTTAAAAAGTGAGTTATCGCCTTTGCCAGGACAACAAGAAATTAAAGTTAAAGCTATTCTTCCTCATCAAACCCCATGGCGAGTACTGTTAATTAGCAATAGGGTAGGTGCTTTAATCGAATCCAATATTTTAACAAGTTTAAATGATCCTTCAAGAATAAAAGACACTTCGTGGTTAAAACCTGGTAAAACATCCTTTCATTGGTGGAATGGAGATGTAGTTCCTGACACCTCGTTTGTTCCTGGGGCGAATTTCGAGACCAATAAGTATTACATAGACTTTTGCGCAAAAAATAATATCGAATATCACTCGGTAATTGGTTATGGTGGTTTTGCTTGGTATCCAAACGATTGGCCAAATTATGGTCACCAAGGAACCTATTCGGATGTTACTAAAACAATTGCTTCTTTAGATATGAAAAAGATTTGTGATTATGCCAAAAGTAAAGGGGTTGCCATTCATGTTTGGGTAAATTGGAAAGCGTTGTATCCACAACTTGAAGCAGCTTTCACGCAATTTGAAAAGTGGGGTATAAAAGGTATGATGGTTGATTTTTTAGATAGAGACGATCAGGAAATGGTTAATATTCAAGAAGAAATTTTACAGAAAGCTGCAAACCATCATCTATTTATACAATTTCACGGTGCCTATAAACCAACAGGTCTAAGTAGAACATATCCAAATGAATTTACCCGAGAAGGCACATGGAATTATGAACAAAATAAATGGCGTAAAACGGGTATTACACCAGAACACGACTTGGATATTGCATTTACAAGGTTATTGGCGGGCGCTACCGATTATCATCTAGGTGGCTTTAGAGCAGTAAAACCGGAAGAATTTAAAACACATTATATAAGGCCTTTAATGGTAAATACCCGTACGCATATGCTCGCAATGTATGTCGTTTTAGAAAGTTATTTAACCATGGTGGCCGATTACCCAGAGGCTTATGAGGGTCAACCTGGTTTTGATTTTATACAAAATGTGCCTACATCATGGGATGAAACCAAAGTGCTAAATGCTGAAGTTGGTGGGTTTTTAACAGTAGCTCGAAGAAAAGGGAACGATTGGTATATAGGCACTATTAATAATAGTATAGCAAGGAATTTGAAAATTTCATTAGCATTTCTTCCGGCAGGAAACTATAAAGCAGAATTGTATAGTGATGGATTTCAAACCACTCAAGACCCAAATGCTTTAGTTAAAACTTTAAAAACCGTAAGCAAAGCCGATGTAATTACAATTGATTTAGAAAAAGGGGGTGGACAAGTAATGAGACTGGTTAAGGAATAAAGAACTCTTTAATTATACTGTACGTAATATCTTCTCCATTTTCCTTCCTTTTGCTAACTCATCAATTATCTTATCTAGATACCTTAATTTTTGCGTTAAAGGATTTTTAATTTCTTCTACTCGGTAACCACAAATTATCCCAGTAATGAGATGAGCATTGGGATGTAAGGTAGCTTGTTCAAAAAAAGTTTCGAAAGTAACACGCTGTTCGATCAGTTCTTGTAATTTTTTTTCGTCAAATCCAGTTAACCACTCAATTAATTGATGCAATTCTGCAATGGTTCTGCCTTTTGTTTCTACTTTTTTAACGTAGTGAGGATAAACCGAGCCGAATATCATCTTTGCAATACGGTCGTCGTGTTTGCTTGTATCTGTTAAGGCTCCCATAATTCTATTTTATTACCCTCTGCATCCATAATATGTACAAATTTCCCATAGTCGTATGTTGCAATTTCGTCGAGTACAGTTACTCCATTTTCTTTAAGGTTATTTACCAGTTGTTCGATATGTTGGACGCGATAGTTAACCATAAATTCTTTTTTAGACGGCGAGAAATAAGCATCTCCTTTTTTGAATGCGCACCATTGAAGCGTGTCGATTTCGTCCGGATTATTAATATTTCGTGAATCAAAACTAGAAGAGCCCCAATCGTTAATTTCAATACCTAAATTTTTGGTGTACCATTCTTTCGTTTCTTTCAGATTTTCTGAATAAAAAAAAATGCCACCAATTCCTGTTACTTTTGGTGTATTATCTGTTTTATCTTCCATATGATTGGTTTTGAGGTTAAATTTACTAAAAATTATCAAAGATTAATGTATGATTTCGAATGGTGAACTTTCTTCAATATCCATTCAATCTTCCTTTTTATAAACTTAAAGTTCATCCTCAAGTTACTTTTTTCGTGGGTGAAATTGGAATGGGGGCACTTGGCGCCACAAGGACGGCTTTTTCTCAAGAAGTGAAAGTATTGCAGAAAGATTTAGTTTTTGCAGTTGGCTACCTCAAACGTAAATCTCCCCTTTTCATAGTCGATCGGTACTCGATTATCGAAGTGTGCAGAACCCATAATTAGCATAAATTGTCCAACGCCCATCGTTAACTTGCCTTCTTTTTTTAAGAAGGCTACTGGATTGCGGTTCCAACGTTCGGCCTTGTTAATTTTAAAATCGTAATGCCCACGTAGGGTATCTCCATACATTTCGCCTTTAAACTGACCTTCATATTTTTCTTTTTTATCGACATAATTAAAAGTGAGGATTCCATTGATAATTTTTTTCGAAGTATCTATCGATAACCATGCGGTATCGTTTCCTGAAATGGATTGGTAACAAACGGTTTTTGTCTTGTCCATTACCTTTTCTTTAGGTTTTTCTTGTTGACAACCAAAGATTAAGGTACTTGTTATGAATGAAATTGTAATAATTAATTGATGAGCTCTCATGAGTGTACAGGTTTACGTAAATATACAAAAGAATTATAAAGGATAGATGCATTATTAGTCTGCTTTCCATAAAAAAAGACCTCCATATACTTGGAAGCCTTCTCGGTAAATTAAAACGTATACTCTTATTAAAAAATCTCAAATCCTTTTTTAATTCTATCGCTATAAACCGCAGCCTCATCAAATATTGCTGTTTTAAATACTAGTGGTTTGTTCTTATAGTATACAGTTGTTACGGTATTAACTTGTTCTTTTAGCGAAGAAAATGGGGCAATGCGTTTATGGATAAAAAGTGTATCATTTCTAAGCGTTGCTACTTTTTTAATTTCATTAAGATTATTTGATTTAAAAGAGTTAGTTATCGAGCGTTGCTCATTAATACCCCAGTTGGTATCATCAATAATAGGATTACGCGTTACAGGTGCATTTTCTGCTCTTCTCCACGTAGTAACACGTATGTCTTTCTCATAACTCTCGATTTCAGCGCCACATCTAGAACATTTTCCTGTAGTTGCATTTGAAACAGGATAAACTGTAACTGTGCTGTCTTTGGTATCGATGGTATAGGGTTTGCGTGACGTTGATGATTTTGTGTAGGTTACACTGTGTCCTCTTTCGGCACAAATATTTTTTTTATCTTCAGATTTTTGAAGAGAGGCTGTATATTGAGCCGATGCTGAGAAAATGCTTAATGTAAAAATTAATGTGAATATGTGTTTCATAATAAGGAATAATTAATATGTGATGATGTACATTAGACAAAGAGAATGCCATCAACACTTGGTATGAATTTCCTTTCGTGTTCTGGAGTAATAAAATGGCATTTATAGCTATTTTAACTAATTTTTGGTTTCCTAATTATTTTATTAACTAGTTGTATAATCAAGTTTTTTAGGAATGAAAAAAAATAAATGTGCAACAAATTCCCCACCTCTGGGAAAACGAGAAAAGAGTTCCACTCACATTAAAGCAACTATTTAATTAATAATATAAATTAGATTTTTAGCGGACCTGAAATTTATCACGATACTGGGAAGGCGTCATTCCTACATTTTTTTTAAAAATCTTTCTAAACGCTTTAGGGTCGCTATATCCCGATTGGAAAATAACTTCGTTCATTTGATGTGAAGTGCGTTCTAATAATTTTTTAGCCGCTTCAATTCGCGTTTGTTGTAAATATTTGATGAGGGTTACACCTGTAATCTCCTTAAATCGTCTAACAATATTTCTTCGGCTAGATGGGATATCTTTTATTAACTCGTCTATAGTAGCGGTATCGTGATAATTGTTTTCGATTTTTTCTTGTGCCGATGCTACTAAGTGATCATTATGGTTTTTGGAAGGCTGAAAGGTACTAAAATAGGTTTGCTTATCTCGATCCATGTCAATTGCAAAGATCTTAGCGGTTTTAATGGCTATTTGACTGCCACAAAATTCATGAATGATATGTAAAAGAAGATGGAACGAAGAAGTAGCTCCGCCACTAGTATATAATCTTCCATCTTGTGTAACGGTTTTATCTGCCCGTAATCGCACTTCAGGAAATGCAGCTGCAAAGTTAGTACAGGCATCGACATGTGTAGTAGCGATTTTTCCCTTTAATAAGCCACTTGCAGCAAGCAAAAATGCACCTGTACAAACTGTTGCAATACTTGCACCCTTTGCATAGTGTTTTGTGAAGTAGGGAATATATATCGCATTTTTTTGCAAGGTCTGTGGCATATTATCTGTAGTAAATGCAGGAATTAAAACTAAGTCTAAGATCTCGTCCGTATCTACTGATGTTAACTTATAGCCATAAATCTCCTTTGTGTTTCTTAATAAATCTGTCGAAGCAATTACGCTAATATTAAAAGGGATTTCTTTTTTATCGTTTGCGTAAAATTTATTAACGGTTTCAAAAACTTCTAAAATAGCGGCAACGCTTAATAATTTGTAATCTTTGGTTAATAATACCGCAATGTTTTTCTGCATTTTTTTAAATCTTAATTAAAGATAAGAAATTTGTCGCAAATGCCCCCTATAGTTGACTTTAATAGCATTCATTTTAACATTGAATTATCTTAACTTAGAGTAATTAAATAGATAAAATGAAAGAAGAACTAGTAAGTAAGAGATTGTATGCCTTAATCGATTTATTCGATATGCATACTCCATTTTTTGATAACGTTTTAGAGGGGATTTCAGAGGAAGATTCGACAAATCGCCTTCATACTAAAGCTAACCATATAGCGTGGCTTGCTGGTAGTTTGGTTCAAGAACGTTATGAATTGGCTAATTTATTAGGGCTAGATCTAAAATCGACCTCAAATGAACTTTTTAAAGAGCATAAGGGGATTCAGGAAAATACTACCTATCCTTCTCTCGATTCTTTTAAAAAAGATTGGAAAGCCATTTCCCCAATTTTAAAAGCACAGTTGTTAAGGGCAACAGATCAAGAGCTAGACAAGGTACTTGAGTTTCCTGGAATGAGCTTTCCGCTGTACGATATGATTTCTTTTCAAATGTACAGGGAGGCCAACTGCATCGGCCAAATTGCCTTATGGCGTAGATTATTAGGTTATGAAGCAATGAAATATATGTAATATGGATAAGCAAGCAATACTAACTGAATTTGAAAAAACATTTTCTTCCCTAGAAAATACAATCACCCTATTTAACAATGAGGATTTCAATACAATTCCATTTGAAGAAAGTTGGACTCCGGCCCAAGTAGTACAGCACATTCTATTGTCTATAGAAAATTTCCCATCTGTATTAACTGGAAAAACTGAAGAAACGAATAGACCTATCGATAAGTTTATTCCTACGTTAAAAGATATTTTTTTAAACTTCCAGACAAAAATGAAATCACCAGATTTTATTAAACCAACACTAAAAGACTATGACCTTGATGAGCAATTGACAAAAATACAACACGTATCTGCTGAAATTAAACGGGCCATTGAAAAGGAAGATCTTTCAAGAACCTGTTTGGGTTTTCAGTTTCCCTCTCTCGGCTTGATCACAGGATTGGAATCGGTATACTTTATTATTTTTCATACCCAACGCCATACGCATCAATTGACTGAAATTCACCGATTTTTGAAACACAATTAACTCATATGAACATAGTTTTAAGTATTCTGTTATTTTTAGCTGTATTTGTGGCTTTTCTGCTTTTTTTAGCACTTGTGGTGAAGAAAAAATATTTCATTCAAAGAGAAATAGTTATCAATAAACCAAGTGATGAGGTTTTCGATTACATAAGATATATGCGAAACCAAGAGAAGTATAACAAGTGGGTACTGCAAGATCCCAATGTAAAAATTGAATATAAAGGCATAGATGGAACAGAGGGATTTACCAGTATTTGGGAAGGAAATAAGCAAGCCGGAAAAGGTGAACAAGAAATTAAAAAAATTGTAGAGAATGGTAGTATTAACTTTGAATTAAGGTTCGAAAAACCATTTAAGAATGTCGGACAAACGTATATGCATACCACTGCGGTCGGTAAAGCTAAAACCAATGTTAAATGGACGATGGAAGGACGAAACAGTTATCCTATGAATTTATTTAATCTATTTATTGATAATTTGCTTGGAAGAGACTTAAGTACAAGCCTCGATAATTTGAAACGGATTTTAGAAAGCTAAAATATGGTAGAAGTGTTTAAAACGAATGTAAATGATGCCTTAGATGCACAGCTAATTCTTAATCATATTCATGAAAATTTCTCAAATTATCAGGCAAATTTTGCACTTGATGATTGCGATAAAATTCTTAGGATTAACTGCTTAGACGGATTTGTAGCTGCAGTAGACATTATCGCTATTGTTGCCGCACATGGATTTGATGCTAGCATCTTGGCTCATGATTTTCAGCCTAGGAGTTTTATTTTCTAAGCAAGATTGTTAACTTTATAGCATGTTGCAAAGAAAATTATCTTTTTTTCTGTTTCTAGTTTTTTATTCGGTAACTGCCTTTGCCCAAAATAAGGATGCTGTAATTGGAAAGTGGCTCAGCGCTACTGGCGAAGGCCAGATCGAGATTTACAAACGCGCAGATAAGTATTTTGGCAAATTATCGTGGATTAAAGAACCAAACGACGAGAAAGGAAAACCTAAGGTTGATTCTAAAAATCCAAACCATGCCTTACAAACGAAGCCGATTTTAGGGCTGGAAATATTAAAAGACTTTGTTTTTGAAGATGGAAGATGGACCGACGGTACCATTTACGACCCTAAAACTGGAAAAACCTACTCCTGTAATTTATCAATTAAAGAAAATGGTCAACTCAATGTTAGAGGCTATATTGGGATATCGCTAATTGGTAGATCTGAAACCTGGAAAAAAGTAAAATGAAAAAGCTATTTCTATTCGCATTACTATTCCCTTTAATTGGGTTTGCTCAGCAATATTCTTCAAAAAATCTCAGCTTAAAAAAACTTACTACTGGAAAAAACACAAGTATGCGTGGCGTTTCTGTTGTGTCTAACCAGGTAGCTTGGGTAAGCGGAAGCAACGGACAGGTGGGAAAAACAGTTGACGGCGGTATAACTTGGGCATGGACACAGCCAAAAGGGTATGAGAAATTGGATTTCAGAGATATTGAGGCATTTGACGACCAAAATGCGATAATTGTAAATGCCGGTTCTCCAGCATATATATTATTAACTAACGATGGCGGAAAAAGTTGGAAGGAAACCTATAAAAATACCGATTCACTTATTTTCTTGGACGGGATGGGATTTTGGAACAGAAATGAAGGAATTATTTTTGGAGACCCCATCAACAATAAAATGCAACTGCTAAAAACTAGTGATGGTGGGTTAACCTGGAAGAATATTTCAGATCATCTAAAGAAAGCATTAGCGGTGGGAGAGGCGGGTTTTGCGGCAAGTGGTACTACCATTAGAACAAGCAACGACGGAAAGGTATGGATTGCAAGCGGAGGAAAAGCATCAAATATTTATTATTCGTCAAATTTTGGTAAGAAATGGAAAGTTTATCCTTGCCCAATCATTCAAGGCGAAAGTAGCACAGGTCCGTTTTCAATTGGATTTTTAGATTCAAAAACAGGGATTGCCGTAGGTGGTAATTACTTAAAAGATAAAGAAAGTACAAATAATATTCTTCTCACTAAAGATGGTGGAAAAACGTGGACCAAGCCAGTAACACCTGTACTCGGTTACAGATCGGCTGTAGAACATATTAATGGATTGCTTTGGGTGGCAACAGGGAGCTCTGGTACTGATTTTTCGGAAGATGGAGGCCAAAATTGGACGAATATTTCGACTTTAAATTTCAATGCCGTTCAAAAAGCAAAAACAGGCAATTTAGTGCTATTAACTGGAAACAGGGGAAATATCTATCAGCTGGTACTGCCAGTTGAGTAATTTTTTCACCAGCCAATACAGCTAAGTTTAGCTAATTTTACACGTTGTAGCAAT
This sequence comes from Pedobacter anseongensis, assembly GCF_037482965.1. NCBI lineage: Bacteria > Pseudomonadati > Bacteroidota > Sphingobacteriia > Sphingobacteriales > Sphingobacteriaceae > Pedobacter > Pedobacter anseongensis. The sequence continues at coordinate 289,255 of NZ_JBBHKB010000005.1, forward strand.
TGCACTAATATAAAGCCATTGAGAAGTTAAGCCTTAATTCTTAATTTTAATGGTTAAAAAATATTTTACAAATAGCCTAGGATTTTCTAAGCTGCCTGAGATGTTAAGAACAAAAACAACACGGTGGTAAAAAACCAAGTCAATTTCCTGTCATAAATCAGCTACATTTTTGATAGAAATGTCTTATTGTAAAACATACACTTACATTTGTTGTTTAACAAAAATGTTAAACATAATTGTAAATGGCGCAGAGAGATACAGGAACCGAGCAATTAATTAAAGATACAGCAAAGCAAATCTTTTTTTCGGAGGGAAAATTACATGCAACTACGCAAGATATTGCCGATGCTGCAGGTGTGAATAGGACATTACTCAATTACTATTTCAGGTCGAGAGATATTTTATTTGAGCAGGTTGCCACCGAAGCAAGAGCCGAAATATCGGCCGAATTGGATTCAGTGTTTACTGCAGAACTTGAGTTTAAGGAAAAAGTTAAACAATTGATTACTGTTTTTATGGATCAAGCCATGAAATTTCCTTACCGTGAAATGTACGTAGTTACTGAACTTAACCGTAGCGATAAATCTGTTCCAGAAGAAAAGAAAAATCGAATAAAGCAATTTTTAAAAGAGATTAGTGCCGAAATGGAAAAGGGAAAAATAAAGAAAATGGATCCTCGGCAATTTGTTATGAATCTTTTTGCTTTAATGGCTTATCCGCTGATTACGAATTGCTTGAATAAATCGCTCTACAGCATTAATGATGCCGAGTACCTTAAACTAATGCAGGAAAGAAAGCAGCTCATTTTTGAAATGGTCTATCAATAAAATAAATTAAACTAAACACACAAATAAACTCAAGATACACATGAAATCGATTACCCAACTTTTCATTGCCTTACTTTTAAGCGTCGTTTTAGCCTCATGTGGCGGAAAAGATGAGAAAGCAGCTCAAGCAGCGGCTGCAGCAAGCGAACCTCAACCTTATCCGGTTTTTGAAGTAAGTACCCAATCAACTACACTCGATTCAGATTATCCTGCAACCATAGAAGGTATTCAGAATGTAGATATCCGCCCAAAGGTAGATGGCTTTATCGAAAAAATTTATGTAGACGAAGGTGCGGTGGTTAAAAAAGGACAATTGTTATTTGCAATCAACGCTCCTCAATATGAGCAGTTGGTGAGAACAGCGAATGCTGCCATAAGTAGCGCCGAGGCAGATGTAAATGCTGCTCAGTTGCAAGTGAATAAAACAAAGCCACTAGTAGAGAAAGACATCATCAGTAAATACGAACTTGAATCGGCACAATTAACCTTGCAAAGTAAAAAGGCAATGCTTGCTCAAGCTAAAGCAACATTGGTTAACGCAAAGGTAAATTTAGGCTATACTAGAATTACCAGTCCGGTTGAGGGTGTTGTAGGTGCTATTCCCTTTAAAACGGGAAGCTTAGTAAGTGGAACAAGTGCACAACCTTTAACTACTGTTTCCAATACATCAAAAGTTTACGCTTATTTTTCGTTAAACGAAAAGCAATTGTTAGATTTTTCAACGATGTACAAAGGTAAAACGCTTCATGAACAAATGAAGAATATTCCAGCAGTTGGCTTGGTATTGGCCGATGGGTCAATTTATGCACAGAAAGGTAAAATCGAATCTATTAACAGTCAGATCAATAAAGTTACGGGATCCGTTAGCCTTAGAGCTACTTTTCCAAATCCATTATTTCAGTTAAAAAATGGTGCAAGTGCCCAAGTTCGTATCCCCCAACATATCGAAAATGTAATTCTTGTTCCACAAAATTCAACCATCGATCTTCAAGGAAAGAAATTTGTGTACATTTTGGGCGACTCGGCAAAGGTAATTAATACAGAAATCCAGATCATGGAAATTCCAAAAGGTAAGTTCTATGTGGTTACTGGCGGATTAAAAGTTGGTGATAAAGTGGTCTTGGAAGGTTTCCAATCCCTAAAAGACGGCATAAAGATTAAACCACAAGAGCAAAAAACCGATTCGGTATACGCTGAACTAAAAAAATAAGCTTCCTGTTAAAGCAAATCATAAATTAAAATTATGTTCAAAAAATTTATAGAACGGCCTGTATTATCAACCGTTATCTCCATTATCATCGTGATACTCGGTATACTTGGTCTAGTTACACTTCCCGTTTCCCAATATCCTGAAATTGCCCCTCCAACCGTTCAAGTAAGTGCTTCTTATCAAGGCGCAAATGCCGATGTGGTGATGAATAGTGTAGTTATCCCACTCGAAGAGCAGATTAATGGGGTAGAGAACATGACTTACATGACTTCGTCTGCTAGTAACGACGGAACGGCAACCATAACCGTAAATTTTAAGCTGGGTACCAATGCCGATTTGGCAGCAGTAAATGTTCAAAACCGTGTAGCCAGAGCCAGTAGTTTATTACCGGCAGAGGTTACACGTTCGGGTGTGGTTACGGCTAAAAGACAATCGAGTAACGTACTTATTTTTGGTATTTATAGTGACGACCCCTCATACGATCAGAAATTTTTACAGAATTATGCAAACATCAATATCATTCCTCAAATTAAACGTATAAATGGAGTAGGGGATGCAAGTGCATTCGGATTGATGGATTACACCATGCGTCTTTGGTTAAAACCCGATGTAATGGCAACGTATGGCCTAGTTCCAAATGATGTAAGTGTTGCTTTAGCCGAACAAAATATTGAAGCCGCCCCGGGCCAACTTGGTGAGCAAGGGGATCAAGCTTTTCAGTACACCCTAAAGTACTCTGGTCGCTTAAAAAATGAGACAGAGTTTAGCAATATTATTATAAAAACGGGGTCAAATGGACAAATTTTAAGGTTAAAAGATATCGCTAGAATAGAATTAGGTGCCCAAAGTTATGCAAGTTCTGTACGATTTAACGGTAAACCAGCTTTGGGTATCGCCATTGCTCAAACAGCGGGTTCTAATGCCAAAGAGGTTATTGATGGCGCCATTGCAGCCCTAGATCAATCGTCGAAAACCTTTCCAAAAGGAGTGCATTACATGACCCTGATCAATATCAATGATTTCTTGGATGCTTCAATTGAAAAAGTGCTTCATACCTTAATCGAAGCATTTATTCTGGTATTTATTGTAGTGTTTATCTTCTTGCAAGATTTTAGGTCGACCTTAATCCCTGCTATTTCTGTTCCAGTGGCTATTATTGGTACATTTTTCTTCTTAAGCTTATTTGGTTTTACCATTAACTTATTAACACTCTTTGCTCTGGTGCTTGCCATTGGTATTGTGGTAGATGATGCTATTGTAGTCGTCGAGGCCGTACATGCTAAACTAGACCATGGTTATACGTCGGCTAAAAAAGCCACACTCGATGCCATGGACGAGATTAGTGGGGCAATTATTTCGATTACCCTGGTAATGGCCGCTGTATTTATCCCAGTTAGTTTTATTCAAGGTTCGTCGGGTGTATTTTATAAGCAATTTGGTTTAACCTTAGCGATTGCAATTATATTATCAGCTGTGAATGCGCTAACCTTAAGTCCAGCTTTATGTGCTTTATTCTTAAAACCACATGCAGATGACGATGGGAAACCTAAAAGTTTTATAGAACGTTTTTACATTGGCTTTAACACGGCTTTCGACTTAATGACCAACCGTTACAAAAGATCGGTTAGTTTTTTATCACGGAAAAAATGGGTAGCTATTGCTGGTATTTTTGCCTTTGTTGGTTTGCTTATTTGGACCATGAATACTACCCCTAAAGGCTTTGTTCCGAACGAAGATATGGGTACGATCATGTCTGATATTTCCTTGCCCGCTGGAACTTCACAAGAACAAACCGCTATTGTTATCAAACAGATCGACCAAATTGTTCACGAAATTCCTGAAATAAAAAACTCGCTTAGGATAGTTGGTCGCAGTATGATCAGTGGTTCGGGAAGCTCGTATGGAATGGTAATCTCTCGGCTAGTTCCTTGGAATGAGCGTAAACGTGATGTGAAAGTAATCATAGGCGAATTATTTGCTAAAACTGCTAAAATTAAAGGGGCGAAAATAATTTTCTTCGCACCACCCACCATCCAAGGGTTTGGTTCTAGTGGTGGCTTCGAATTTCAACTACAAGATAAAACCGGGGGTGATATTCGTAAGTTTAACGAAGTGGGAACTGCATTTTTGGGGGCTTTAAGTAAACGCCCTGAAATTCAATATGCATCAACCTCGTTTAATCCTAATTTTCCACAATATCAAATTGATGTAAATGTAGCCAAAGTAAAACAAGCTGGCCTTACCGTAAATGAAGTGTTAAACGTAATGCAAGGGTATTATGGTGGTGTATATGCATCCAACTTTAATAAATTCGGAAAGCAATATAGGGTAATGTATCAGGCCGATGCTCAATATCGTGCAAACGAGCAAAGTTTGAATGGTATTTATGTGCGTAATGCGAGTGGCAGCATGGCGCCTATTAGCGAATTTATTACCCTTCAACGGGTATATGGACCGCAAGCCATCTCTCGTTTTAACCTGTATACTTCGATAGCAGTAACAGGTGCACCAAAGGCTGGTTTTAGCTCAGGTGATGCCTTAAAAGCTGTACAAGAAGAAGCAGCAAAACATTTGCCATTAGGTTATGGCTATGAGTTTTCGGGCTTATCTCGAGAAGAAATGGCGGGAGGCAATCAGACCATCCTTATTTTCTTACTGTGCGTAGTTTTTGTGTATTTCTTGCTTTGTGCGCAATATGAAAGTTATATCTTACCATTAGCGGTATTAATATCGCTTCCTATCGGATTGGCGGGTGTGTTTATTTTCGATAAATTATTCGGTGTTGATAATAACATTTATACACAGATCACTTTAATTATGTTGGTTGGCTTATTGGCGAAGAATGCGATTTTAATCGTAGAGTACGCGGTAGATCGCAGACGAAAAGGTATGGGTATAGCAGATGCAGCCATCCAAGGTGCAACCGCACGTTTACGCCCAATTTTAATGACCTCTTTTGCCTTTATTTTGGGCCTATTGCCATTGATGCTTTCTAGTGGGGTAGGTGCTGCAGGTAATAAATCGATTGGTACGGGTGCCGTAGGGGGGATGTTAATTGGAACGATTTTCGGAATTTTTGTAATCCCTGCATTGTTTATCATTTTCCAAACCTTACAAGAAAAAGTAAGCAGTAAATCGCCATTTAACGAAGATGTTCATGCTGAGCAAATAGATTTGGCATTTCCAACAGTTGATGAACGTGAACACTAATATAAAATTTATGTTATTCAGAAATAAATTATCAGTTTTAATTTTCGGTTTTGTTACACTAACTTTTAGTGCGTGTATCAATCAAAAATACAATGGTCCGACGGCCAATGCCACACACTTATATAGAAATCAAACCACAACAGATACCACAACCATTGCAGATTTACCTTGGAGAAATTTATTTACCGATCCAACACTGCAATCGTTAATTGAAACAGGTTTGGCGCAAAATTTAGACTTAAAGCAGGCAATTGAACGTATTAAAATTGCAGAAGCCACTTTACAACAAAGTCGTGCTTCATTTTTACCTAGTTTACAAGGTGATGTATCGGTAACTGATGCCAAACAATCGCGTGCTGCTCAGAATTTTCCCGCTGGGTTAAACATTAACCTAGAAACACAAACCTATAGGGCACAGTTAAGCACTAGCTGGGAGGCCGATATTTGGGGCAAACTAAGCAGCGCAAAACGCTCTGCCTATGCAAGTTTATTGCAAAGTGACGCCGCTAAACGTGCAGTGCAAACGCAGTTAATTGCCAATATTGCCAATACCTATTACAGCCTATTGGCTTTAGATAAGCAGTTGGCGATTACATTACAAACGATAAAATCAAGAAAAAGTAATGTTGAAGCGATGAAAGCTTTAAAAGAAGGAGCTAAAGTAACCGGAGCGGCGGTGGTGCAAAGCGAAGCGAATTTATATGCTGCAGAGGTTAGTGTTCCCGATTTAAAAAGAAACATTAGAGAAACCGAACATGTATTAAGTATTTTATTGGCAAACGCCCCTGCTGCTATCAATCGTTCTTCAATAGATCAGCAAGTAGCCTATACCAATTTAAAAACGGGTGTGTCTGCTCAACTTTTGCAAAACCGCCCGGATGTACAGGCTGCAGAATTTGCATTTAAAGCCGCATTCGAAAACACAAATGTAGCTAAGGCCTATTTTTATCCGGCTTTAACTTTAACTGCAAGTGGTGGTTTATCTACTTTACAATTAAAAGATTTTTTTAATCAATCTGTTTTTTACAATTTGATTGGTGGGTTAACTCAGCCAATCTTTGCAAAAGGACAAAATAAAGCACGCTTAAAAACATCCTTAGCTCAACAACAAATCGCGTTTTTTGCTTTTCAACAAGTGCTAATCACTAGTGGTTCAGAGGTTTCTAATGCATTATACAGTTATCAAACGGCAGTTGAGAAACAAGAAACTAGAGCCAAGCAGATCGCTTCCTTAACCAAAGCGGTAGATTTTACCCAGGAGTTATTACGTTACAGCTCGGCAACAAATTACACCGATGTATTAACTTCAGAACAAAGTTTACTTGCAGCGCAACTAAGTGGGGTGGGCGATCAATTACAGAAATTGCAGGCAGTGGTTAATTTGTATAGAGCTTTAGGAGGTGGCTGGAAATAAAAGATCAGCTTAAATGCAACCTGTAATGCGGGCATAACAGGTTACGAATTTCATTATACGCTTTACGAGATAGGGAGTTTTTGTAAGACGTATTGCTTATCAATAAGCCTAGAATGATTATTACGAGGTGGTTAAAAGTTTAATGTTTCCTTTATAGTTTTTTCCGATATTTAATTTCGTTCCATTTTTGAGAATAATCATATTTCCTTCTAAATAATTCACGAACCTTTTGTGGAGGATAAACGATTTGTGGATACGAACAAATTGTACTGCGGGCAATTGCTCTTCAAAACTCGTTAAGGTTCGTGGGGTGAGTAAAAACTCCTTATCTTTCCATACTTTTACGTAATTTCCTAAACTTTCAAGATAAAATATTTCGTTTAAGTTAACAATAATCTGCTTTTTATCTGCTTTAATGGTAATATACTCATCTTCAATTTGAACACTATCTGGAATTACCGATTTTATTTGATTTTTGAGTTGATAAATTGTTAAAGCTCGGTTTGCAGCTTTTAATAGTCGATCGAAACGAAAAGGTTTAAGCAAATAATCACACACATCGAGATCAAAGCTTTCTAATGCATATTCTTCGAACGCCGAAGTAATGATGATGATCGGCTTATGCGTAAGGGTTTTGATAAAGTCTAATCCACTTAATTTTGGCATTCGAATGTCAAGAAAGATAAGGTCTACTTCGGTCTTGCTTAAAAAATCTAGTGCATCCGTTGCACGATAACACTGCCCCACGCAAGCTAAAAAAGGAATATCTTCAAGATGTGCTAAGATTACATCATGTGCTAAGGGTTCATCGTCGATAATTAAACAGCGTAAACTCATGTAATAATTTCTAATTCTGCGGTATATCGATTTGGGTGAAGGTTTATTTTTAAACTTGAAGTTTTTGGATAAACCAAAGCTAGCCTTTTCTTTAAGTTAGCTAAACCAATACCACTAATCTTAGTTGTGGCTTCATCCTCAATAGAATTCTCGCAGCTAAAATATATTTTTTTGTCATCAGATGTTAAGTATAGGTTTAAAAAAGCTTCATTCTCGGCTGGCTCAATACCATGTTTAAATGCATTTTCTATCAATACAATTAGCAAAAGAGGAGCTATTTGTAGATTTTCGTCGCCAATATTTTTTTCAAAGCGAAAATTTAACTGCTTTTTAAGCCGAATTTGTTGCAATTGGATATAATCCTCAATATAGTTAAGTTCTTCTAATAAAAATACGCGATCTTGTTGCCCTTTGTAAATGGTGTAGCGCATCAAGTCTGATAACCGCAAAATGCTATCCGATGTTTGATCAGACCGCTGTAAACTAAGTCCGTAAAGATTATTTAAGGTATTAAAAAAGAAATGTGGATTGAGTTGTTGTTTCAGTAAGTCGAGCTCTGTTTGCGATTTTTCCATTTCCAGCGACAATATATGTGTATTTTGCTTGCCCCATTGCATCGCCAATACCACGGGTAGGCTAAATAACATGATCCCAATTACTCCAAATGCATTTTCTAAATCGAAAGCATTGCTTGAAAAAATAGCTCTTCCTAACGTTTTATTAATGGGTAATGAAATTAATATCTGTGCAATTATTGGATATAAAATTACAACGGTAGCAAGCACACTCAGAATATATAAAATTAAGCCTTTTCGCTTTAAGACATGAGAAACCAATATGCGGTTGTTAAGGATAAAAAAGAGGTAGCCACAGAGATACATCAATAAAAACTGAATAAAAAAAAGTAAAAATGTTCCAAAATTGGCCACTATTTTCGTTAAGCTAAATTCGAAACCTATTAATAATTGTTCTTTTTTGTGGTACATGGGATTGTTCAAACTCGAGGTCCCCATAGCAGCTATCACAAGAGAAATTAAGATTAAGCTGATTAATACCGAATTCTCTAAGCCTATTTTCTTCAACCATTTGGCATCCTTTATTTTTTTTTGATAATAAGAGTTGATCTTTAATAACAATTCGAGTGCTATTGTTGATATAGCAGCTGTAATAAATAGGGAAGAATCATAGTTTTTGGGTGCTAATAGTATGCAAATAGTAGTAAAAAAAGCCTGCATCAATAAAAAACAACTGGCCCAATAGATAAGATAATATCGTGGAGTTAAATTCTCTTTAAAATAAGTCTTATTGTACACAAAAGCTAAAGCTGGAAGCTGATTAAAAACCAAAATAAGTACACAATTCAAATAATCAGACCATGCTAAAGTTTTGGCTTCAGTGATATGGAAAATAGACAACCACAGCGTTAATCCCAAAAAAAGTATAAACTCTTGGTGCTTAAGGTAAGAAGTTCCCGTTCGGCGTGCTTTTGTCATCTAATTTAAGCTTAAAGAAAATGGATTTTAATGAATTTGAGAAATCTAAATGACGAAAGTAGTGATTTTAATGACAAAAGGATTTTTAATCAAAATATTGGCGAACAGGGAAATATCTCACCTTAATCTGCCTTTTGTCACTAATGTAATAGCGTTCGTCATTATTATTTATTAGTCTGTAGCTGCATCTGTTTCTTTGTTATCGTATTAATAGTATTTCAAATGAGCAGACTTCAATTACTAAATCTCAGTAAAACATACACCAATGGCGCTAAGGCTTTAGACAACATTTCATTAACTATTTCTAACGGTATGTTTGGCTTATTGGGGCCAAATGGAGCAGGTAAATCATCGCTGATGCGAACTTTGGCCACTTTACAGCTTCCAGATAGGGGTACCTTCGTTTTTGATGGTATCGATATGCTCAAAGAGCCTCAAAAAATGCGTAAGCAGTTGGGGTATTTGCCGCAAGATTTTGGTGTTTATCCTAAAATATCGGCTATAGATTTGCTTAACCACCTCGCTATTTTAAAGGGTTTAACAAATAAAAGCAATCGAAAAGAGCAAGTTTTATCGCTACTACAACAAACTAATTTGTTCGAAGTAAGAAATAGGGCCGTTAGCAATTTTTCGGGAGGGATGCGTCAACGCTTTGGCATTGCGCAGGCCTTATTGGGCAACCCTCAATTTATTATTGTAGATGAGCCTACTGCTGGGTTAGATCCCTTAGAACGTAATCGGTTTCATGATTTGCTAAACGAAATTGGCGAACAAAGAGTAGTTATGCTCTCCACACATATTGTAGAGGATGTACACGATTTGTGCCCAAATATGGCTGTTTTAGCAAATGGGCGGATTGTACTACAAGGAAAACCCGCCGATTTAACCGATAAACTAAATGGTAAAATTTGGAGAAAAGTAATTGATAAGCAGACTGTAAATGAATATTTGTCGATATTTAATGTAATTTCTACACGGATAGTGGCTGGCAAAATTCATGTTTTTGTATTAGCAGATTATTGTCCGACAACAGGTTTCGAGCAATTTTATCCGGGTTTAGAGGAAGTATATTTTGCGGCCCTATTTGATGTGAAAGGGGTTAAGTCATGCTAATTTCTATGCTTAAATTTGAGCTTAACTATCATTTTAAGCAAACCTCTTTTCAACTTGCCTGTCTTTTATTTTTAGTACTGGGTACATTTGCCATTGCAAAAGGAAATTTTGGCGATGGAGATGTTTACAAGAACTCTTCATATGTAAGTGCTTACCTAATTTCTCTACTTTCGTTATTTTCCATCTTTTCGAGTATGCTGTTCTGCGCCAATGTGGTTTTGAGAGATTATCAGCATAAGATAGACTCGGTTATTTTTACGACTGCAGTAAATCGGTTCACTTATGTCACTTCAAGGTTTTTAGGTTTATTAATTGCGGTATTTTTACACCTCGCTTTCGCTGCCCTAGGCCTCTATATTGGGACAGCCTTTGTAGAAACTGCGCAATTAGGTGAATTTAATATGGGATATTACCTGCACCCGCTCTTTTTTTTCGGCCTACCAAATGTTCTTTTATCGGTAAGCTGCATTTTTTGTGCCGCATTATTAACTAAAAATGTGCGAGCAATTTATGCAACTGGTGTGCTATTGTACATTATTTACATGGTAGCATCTATTTTGGGTGATTCTCCATTATTTGCTACTTCTAATTTAAGAGTTAATGATCCAAGTATTTTACCTTTTTTGGCCGACCCTTTCGGGATGACTTCCTTTTTTAGTGAAACGAAAAAGTGGACCAATGCGAATAAAAATTATCAACTTTTTCCAATTAAAGGAGTGTTCTTGGCTAATCGATTAACTTGGCTAGGTTTTAGTGTCGTCATCACTTTCTTAAGTTATACATTTTTTAATTTTAGATTATCAATAGCTAAACAATCAAAACAAAGAGTTAAAGAAGAAATTAAGCAACTTATTGTTCCATTTAAACATTTTAAAGTTGACCCACAGGGCATAAAGTATAATTATAGCACATTTGCTTCACAGTTTAAGCTTGAGCTTATTTCGCTCTTTAAACACATTCCTTTTATGGTGATGCTTATCCTCTGGGTATTTGTGTTTAGTGTTGAGTTAAAAGATACACTCTTTAATGGCGCTTATGGTATTCATGCTTATCCAACCACTGGAATGATTGTGGAGGAAATGAGGTCGATAAATTTTGCTTTATTGTTGCTGATTTTTTACGCCGCAGAATTGGTGTCTCGAGAAAAAACGGCAAACATAGATGGCTTAATTTACAGTACACCCGTTAGAAATGGAGGAATGTGGTTGGCGAAGTGCTTAACACTTGGCGTTTTGGTACTAACCCTAGTAACCTTAACTATTGGTATAGGAATAGGAGTTCAAGTAGCTAATGGTTACTTTAAATTCGAAGTGTTAACCTATCTTTCGCTCTTTTATTATAGTGCTTTCCCCTTATTGTTATTTGTTATACTTATTATAGGTATCCAAAGCTTAACTTCCAATAAATATTTAGGCATGCTATTAAGCATGGTGATAGTTTTCTTCTCAATTTTTTCGTCACAGTTAGGGATATCCCATTTCTTACTTCGATTTGCAGCCGTGCCCGATCTTCAATTTTCTTATTTTAATGGTTTCGGACATTATGCAGAAGCATTTAATTGGTATATGTTGTATTGGCTAGGTTTTGCTTCAGCTATTGGAATATTAACCATTGGCATGTGGCAAAATGCCACTCCACAAACGTTTTTAAGTCGTGTAAAATCAATTCCAAACGTTTTAATCAATTTAAAATTTATCTTCCTGCCAGCTGTTTTGGTTTGGGTAGGCAGTGGAGTTTACATTTATCACCAAACGAATAGCATTGGAAAGTATAGCACTAAACAAGAAAGGTTAGCTTGGCAAATAAACTACGAGAAGAAATACGGTCCATTTGTTTATCTTCCTCAACCTATAATTAAATCAGTTTCTATCAAAGTAGATCTTTTAACCGAACAAGGAATCTATACGGTAAATGGAATTTATCGCCTAAAAAATGAGACCAACAAGCCCATTACAAAAATTTGGATAGGTTTAGATCCATCTGTTAATACTTTCGATATTTCTATCCCCAACGGAGAAAACCAAGAGAGAGACGACGAATTTAACCAACAATTTATCAATTTAAAGAAGCCGTTATTGCCAAATGCCGAAACTACAATGAACTTTTCTTTAAAAGTAATACGTGGTGGTTTTGTACCTTTTGATACGGAGAATTCGATAGTTTCGAATGGAACATACATCGAGTTGGAAAAATTCGTTCCTAATTTTGGTTATAATCCCAGTCTTGCTATAGATGATAAAAAGAGTAGACAAAAATCACATCTTCCTCAAAAGGCTCCAGGAAACGCTGTTGATTACCGCTATCACTTAATCGATTTTGAAAACACCATTTCTACGGCATTAGATCAGCAAGTAGTTACTGTAGGCACACTTCAAAAATCATGGATAGCAAATAACAGACATTATTTTACCTATAAAACTACTCAACCCATCAATTTTATGTTCGCCCTAAGTTCGGCACATTATGAAATAAAGAAGGAAAGGTATAAGGGCATAGATTTGCGTATTTATTATAAAAAAGGACAGGAGTACAACTTAACAACCATGATGAAAGCCATCAAAGAAACCATAGCTTATGGGGATCAAAATTTTGGTGCATACACGTTAAAGCAGTTTACGTTAGCCGAAATTCCGCAATATCGTGGTGCGGCAACTGCCTATCCCGGCGTAATATTTAGTGCAGAACGATTAAATTTTTTAAGTAACTATAGTAAGTCAAATAAAATAAATCAAGCCTATGCCATTACCGCACATGAAGTTGCACATCAATGGTGGGCAAATAAACTCGATCCGGCTTACGCTCCTGGAAGAGCCATGCTTACTGAAACATTGGCCAAATATACAGAGGCGATTTTAATCGAAAAGCACTTTGGTAAAATGTATTTAAGCAATTATTTGCGATTGGATAATCAGCTTTATTTTTCTAATCGTTACGCAAACGAAGTAGAACAGCCGCTAACAAAAGCAATCGACCAAGCCTATGTATATTATCAAAAGGGCGGCTTAATTATGTATGCTATTAAAGAAGCCATTGGAGAAAAAGCATTAAATGCTATGTTAAGAAAATTAATTGTTGAGCACGAAAATCCAAATCAAAAGGCTACTACAGCAAACTTTATTCAACTTTTAGCGAAATCACTTCCGCTCGATCAGAAAAAATTTGCCGAAAATAGCTTTAATCAGGTGGTTAATTACGATATGAGTATAAATGTACTGGGATGTAAAGTGTTGAAAAATGGAAAATTCAAGGTAGACATCGCTGTAAAAGTTGTCGCAAATAAGCAAGGTTTTAATCAACCCCAAACACCAGATATGGATGTTGATATTGCATTTTTCCATACGACAAAACCAGAATGGAATCTACACACAAAACCTAGCTATTTGAAAAAACATCGCATCAGCAGTTTAGCTACCAAATTAACCATTTTTACTGATAAAAAGCCAAAAGTAGTGGCAATAGACCCCTATGCTTACCTCTTGGATGCAAATTTAGAAGATAATATGCAACAACTTAAATAAGCTATTTTGTAGTTAATAGTACTTTCGATTTGTTTTATTTGTTTTTATTTTATTTCTTTGATAGGGTGATGCTTTGCATAACGATACCATACGAAACACTTTAAAATGTCAAATCTTAATGATGCATTAGCCGCCGCAAGCGAAACCAAAGCACTTCGCATTGGTTGGGGTATGATAGGGCAAGTAGCTGATTTATTTACAGAACAATTTCCAAACCAACAAGCGGTAATCATTGCAGATCGCATTACATATAAAATTGCAGGCGAAAAAGTACATCAAATTCTTGAGGAAGCTAGAATTAAACAGGTAAGCCCTTTTATATTTTCAGCTGAACACCTTTATGCAGAATATTCTTTTGTAGATGAACTTATTGCATTTTTAAATACAAATAATGCGATCCCTATTGCTGTAGGATCGGGTACCATTAACGATTTAACTAAATTAGCTGCTCATTTAACCAATAGACAATACTTGTGTGTGGCAACTGCAGCCTCGATGGACGGTTACACTGCTTTTGGAGCATCCATTACTGCAAATGGTGCAAAGCAAACCTTTAATTGCCCAGCTCCACAAGCTTGCTTAGCTGATATCGAAATTATAGCTCAAGCACCTGTTGAAATGACAGCTTCAGGCTACGCCGATTTATTCGCAAAAATTACCGCTGGTGCCGACTGGATTTTAGCGGATAGCTTACATGTTGAAGCTATCGATTTTAAAGCCTGGTCTATTGTTCAAGATGGCCTTCACGATGCACTTTCAGATCCTGCCAGTGTTCGTAAAGGTAATGCTGAAGCGATAACGAAGTTGGTAGAAGGTTTAATGCTTGGCGGATTTGCCATGCAATGGTCTAAATCGAGTCGGCCAGCTTCTGGAGCCGAGCATCAATTTAGTCATTTATGGAATATGGAGAACCATTTAAACAATGGCGAACACGTGTCTCATGGTTTTCAGGTTAGCATTGGAACATTGGCTATTACCGCACTTTACGAACAGTTTTTAGCAACACCCATTGATGAATTAGACGTTTCATTTGCCTGTGCGAACTGGCCATTGGCAACTGAATCGGAAGACCAAGCCTTAAAAATCTTCGAAGGAACCGATTTTCCAACTATTGGTTGGCTAGAAACCAAAGCAAAATACAGCAATCGAGAACAATTGACTCAACAATTAACGCTATTAAAAACCAATTGGACAGGATTAAAGCACGAACTCGCTAAGCAAATAGTTCCATTCGTAGAAGCTAAACGTAGATTAGACTTGGTTGGCGCCCCAACCACACCTGAGCAAATTGGAATCTCGAGGGAAAAACTTCGAGAAACGTTTATCCGTGCCCAATTTATTCGCAGACGTTTTACGATACTAGATGTAGCCATACGAACCGGTTATTTAAATCAATGGCTCGATACCTTGTTCGGAAAAGGAGGCATCTGGGAAATCCACTAATAAACCAAAGAACTAAACCACAAACCATCCAAAAACCGAACCAAATATGAGCACTAGCACTAATCAAGGGTATGCATCTATGGATGCTTCAGCAAGTAAAAAATTTAAATATTGGCAGTTTCGAACCATCATCATTACTATGATTGGTTATGCACTATTTTATTTTGTCCGTAAAAATTTCTCTTTTGCCATTCCAGGCTTAACGGCAGAATACGGAATTACCAAAACAAGTTTTGGTATTATCATGACTCTTGTAACAATTGTTTATGGAATATCTCGATTTTTGAACGGAATACTTGCCGATAGGATAAATGCACGCTATCATATGGCCATAGGCTTGTTTTTATGCGCTGTGGCCAATTTTGCCTTTGGTTGGGGTACTGATTTGAGTACCTTGTTTACTGGGCAAACTAGCGGTATAATGTTCACCAATACAATGGTTTTAATTTTTGGTATTATTCTAATTCTCAATAATCTAATACAGGGAAGTGGATTCCCACCAGTAGCTCGTTTATTAACCCATTGGATACCGCAGAACGAATTGGCAACAAAAATGTCGGTTTGGAATACTTCACACTCTATTGGTGCGGCTTTAGTAGCTATTTTAGCAGGTTATATTATGGGCTCATTAGGAACAAATATGAGTGCCAATCCAGAAGTGGTAAACATGATTGCTGCCAATTTAAAGATTGATGTAAGTGATGCTGATAAAATGAAAAGTGTGATCGAATCGGCTTCTCATTATGGTGCATGGAAATGGTGTTTTTGGATACCAGCCTGTATTGCGTTAGTAGGTGCTATCGGATTATTCATTACGCTGCGCGACACACCTTCGTCGGTAGGATTGCCAGAATTACATAAAACTTATAATAAAAAAGGAAAAGAGGCAACTGCCGAGTTTAAAGCATTTGTTCGCAAAGCAGTTTACCGAAATAAATGGATTTGGATTTTGGGAGTTGCCAATTTCTTTGTGTACGTAGTTCGATTTGCAGTATTGGATTGGGGACCAACGTTTTTAAAAGAAGCGCGCGGAATGTCGTTGGCTAATGCAGGGTGGACGGTAGCTGTTTTTGAAATTTTTGGTATTCTTGGCATGCTTGCAGCAGGTTGGGTAACCGACAAATATTTTGCTGGGAAAGCTCATCGTACATCATTATATTGCATGGTTGGAGTAGCTATATTTATGACGATTTTTTTATACATGCCCGAAAGCAGCCCACCATGGGTAATGATATTTGTATTAGCAATGTCTGGATTTTTTATTTATGGCCCCCAGGCACTTATAGGTATTGCAGCAGCAAATCAAGCAACAAACAGGGCGGCTGCAACAGCAAATGGTTTAACAGGAATGTTTGGCTATGCTAGTGGTTTGGTTTCGGGAGTTGGCGTTGGTTATATGGTTGATTCTATTAACAAAATCAACCCGGGAAAAGCTTGGGATTATGTGTTTATGATGATGATCGGGATGGCAATAATTGGCGTGCTGATTTTTGCTTTAATGTGGAAAGCTAAAGCTCATGGTTATGAAGAGCTAGAAAATTAATTATAATGAAAACAACAATGTTCGAAGGAATTCACAATTCTATATCTCCAGAATTAAAAATACGCTTAAAAGGAATAAAGCATGTGGCATTGGATATGGATGGAACCATTTATAACGGGAGTACTTTATTTCCATACACCATTTCCTTTTTAGAAAGCTTGAGAAATGCTGGGATTGGCTATTCATTTTTAACCAATAATCCCTCTAAAAGCAGGCAAGATTATTTAGAACATTTAGCTAAAATGGGAATACCCGCCGATGCCGAAGAAATGTATACGTCTGCATTGGCAACGATCGATTATTTAAAGAGCACGTATCCTCACGTTAAACGCTTGTTTATCTTAGGAACGCCAAGTATGATTGCCGAATTTGAGGCAAATGGCTTTGTGTCTACTGCCGACGATGCGACCGATATTCCAGATGCGGTAATTATTGGCTTCGATACTTCTTTGGTGTATTCGAGATTGTGTAGAGCAGCATGGTGGATCAGTCGGCAATTAATTTATATCGCTACCAATCCAGATTGGGTATGTCCAACAGATCAGCCAGTAATTTTAGTCGATTGTGGTGCAATTTGTGCCTGTTTAGAAGGCGCTACTAAACGATTACCTGATGTAGTAATTGGAAAGCCAGATGCAAGAATGTTGGATGGAATTTTACATCGCTATAATCTAAAGCCCAGTGAAATTGCGATGGTGGGCGACCGTTTATATACCGACGTAAAGATGGCAGTTAATGCGAATGCCTTAGGTGTTTTGGTGCTTTCAGGCGAAGCCACACTTGATGATACGATTAATGCTGAAGTTAAGGCCGATATTATAGCAGAGAGTGTTGCCAAGTTTGGGGCATTACTTTTAGCAGCAAAAAGGGAATAGTTTGTTTTGAAGTTCGAAGCTCTATGTCTCCAATAGCTCTAATGGGTTTTGCTGCGGTTAAACTAAAAAAATCTGTAGTATACTTTTCATATCCAGTAATTACAATGATAATTCGATAGTTCCCTTTTGGTAACTTATTGAAGGTAAAATATCCGTTTTCATTGGTACGAGACATTCTAACCACCAACGAATCGGATGCCAGTGTGACTAAGATATTTTTTAGTGGCTTCTCGTGTAAGACCAAAACTCTTCCACTTACTTTTCCTTCGGGATTTCTGGTTAATGAATAGCTGAACTTGAGAAGGGCAGCAATGATAAGGCACCTAATTAACAAAAACATAATAAGCTGAGGATTAAAATACACCTAAAGCTACAGCGTAAAAAAATGTTTAAGCAGCGTTTAACAAAGTTTAACTACTTGTTTAACAAAGTTTAACAGATATAAAATTATTTCTTGAAAGCCATATAACCACCTAGTGATGCAATTGCAGTAAAAGCAAATAAAAGGTCGCCATTTACCGGCAAAGATTTTGATGTATTTTGCTTGTCAGCTTTAACCGAAAGCTTAACTTCTTTGTTAAAGGAAATTTTACTAGCGCTTACTGTAAACGTTATGGCTACTAGCGTAAGGATGATAAGTGCAGGTTTTAAAAATTTCATGTTGTTAGTATTTACAATACCAAAGACAACAGTAGTGCCATTTTCATTTTTTTCTTTTTTAGAAATAAATGTGCCCCTAGAGGTGTTTTAAATGTATTTAAGCATAGGTTAAAAAAAATGGGTAATTGGGGAATTTAATTATTCCCCAATTAAATCGGGGAAATTTGGGGAATATTTAACCCTTTATTATTTATCATTAATGAATGTAAATTTGAAAACCGAAATCTTTAGTCGTGCGATTCGCTAATTTTTCAAATTAATTTCTTTCCAAAGCAAACACTATTCTCTACGCCAATATATTGACCGTAATTAGGAATAATTTGATAGCCTGCTTTATGATAAAGAGAAATAGCTGCCGATTGCCTAATTCCGGTTTCTAAAACGTAATGATGAAAGCCTAAAGCAGCAGCCCATTGTTCAAGTTCATTTAACACCTGGTATGCAATTTTTTTTCCTCTCATTTTTTCTTTAACAAACATCCTTTTCATTTCCACTTTATCACTTTCAAAAGGTTTAAACGCACCACATCCAACAGCTTCGCCATTTTCAAAAGCAACTACCACATTTTTAAGCATGTCGATTTTATTAAATTGTGCATAGAAGGAATGCTCGGCGCCATCGATTATAGCAAGATAAGCATCTAAAAGTTTTACCAGTTCAACAAAATCTGGATGTTCAGAGGTGGTTCGTATTAGGGAAATCATCCCCTAAATATAAAATTAAAACACCACACGTTCTGCCATTATTTTTAAACACTTTTGTTCTACCTCCGCTGCATTTTTAGCCGACAGGTAAATGCGTAAAGGTTGCTTTGGGTTGTCATCGATATAGAAACCATTGAATTTTTCTGGAGCTAAAATGTGTTCAATTACAAATTTATGTGGATTAACCATCACAACCTGATAAGCGTATTCTCCATTTTCTAGGGCGCGAACCTCATTTGGAAAATCGAATTCCTGAATCTCCGTTACTGCATCATCAAAAAGATAGAGTTCAATGTACTTTGCTATTTCTTCATCGTTTTTAAATACGCCAGCAATCCAATACCCATCATCATTTTTTCTATCTACAGTTAAAATTTTTAATTTCTCTTTCATATCCAATAGTTGCGAATTAAACGCCCTTAATTAAAATAAACCTAAGAAAAAATGGCAAACTAAGCAAATACGTTTAGTTGTTTTTATCAAAATCTTTAGAGTTTGCAACATGTCTGATGATGTAGAACTTTTTAAAAAAACTTTAGGTAAACAGGTTGCCCGTTTGCGAAAGGAAAAGGGTTTTACTCAAGCAGAATTAAGTGCGTTAATTAATAAAGACTACCAAAGTATTAGTAGGATAGAGAGTGGTAAAATAAATTCGTCGTGCTATATCATTTTTCAAATTGCAAATGCACTTGAAGTAGAAGTTAGCGAATTTTTTAAAAATGTTTAAAAGCTAGCTTTCATTCTTGTTTTTCGATCGGACAAACGATGTTCACTTTAAAACCTCGATCAGGGCTCGACTCTAAGGTGTAAGTGGCATCAATCATTTGCAGCCTACTTTTAATGTTTTGTACGCCTATTCCATGATGTTTGGTAAGGATAGAAAGGTCGAACCCAATCCCATTATCGTTATAATCGATAACTAAATTTTTATCGTTGGGTTTAAATATTAAATTTATTTGAGAAGCATTGGCATGTTTAAGGGTATTTGCAATGAGTTGGGTAATTATTCTAAATAGGGCTAATTCTATTTTCTCGGTTAAAAACCGAGTTTCTACATAAGGTTCGTGATGAATAAGTACCTCTATTTTCCCAGTTTTATTGATTAAAGAAATAAATGATTCGAGTGTATGATAAAGGCCGAACATCGTTAAACCTGGAGGCGACAGGTCGTGCGCAATATTTCGTACATCATTAATCATTTTATCAATTAATTGTCTTGCCGATAGCAGCGTATCCTGGTCTTCTATACTTTGCTTGTTGGCATTTAGCATCAATTTTATGGCAGATAACGTTCCTCCAATTTCATCGTGCAAATCTTCTCCAATGCGCTTGCGCTCTATTTCTTGCGATTCGATTACGGCACTTAATAATTGCTTTTGTTGAAGAATTTCACTTTCCTGAAAATCTCGACGTTGTTGCCACATTATATTCTGACCTTTTATATATAGGATTAAAAAAAAGGTAATTAGCACAAAAACAGCTAATACAGTATAAAAAATCAGGATATATACGTTGTCACCCATTCTTTAATAAGTTAAACCCTTTTGCCCATAGTATATACATGAACATTACAAATACAGCATGAAGATTCCATATCATACTATTCATTGCCTTATTCATTCGTCCAAAAACTAAATAATTTGATAAAATAAATATGATACAAGCAACTGGGAAATAGATCAAAATTCCCATGTTAAACCAACTAATCGGTTTATTGATCCAGTTTTCTGTAAAGCCACTTTTGTATAGGTAAAGCAGACAGAAAAAAGTTATAATGATAGCTTCTAACGGTCTTGTATACGTGTTAAACGTATAAATACTTTGCAGAAACGTAAAGTTAAGAATGCAAAGTATAGGAAATAAGATCATAATAAATGAAAGCACCTTTTTTATACGTACGTCGGTAAAGACGACTCGGAAGTAACTCAATATAAAAACAGCTTCCATTATTGTATAAATGTGCAATAATGGAAGATTTCTCATCTTAAAATTAACTACGATAATTGCTAGTAGGTTAATCAAGCCAGAAATTATTAAATAAAAAAATAATAGCCGAGATGCCGATTGTAATTTATCGTAATTGAATAGCGCGAATAAGATAGGTAATAATATACTTAGCGGAACAATGTAAGTAACGAACATATTAGTTAAGGAACAAATAATGGGCTCTCTGGATCACATTCTGATGGACAAGGTTTTGTGAAATCATAAATATCACTTCCATCACCACCTTCGCCTAAACCAACGGCCGTTGTATTGATTAGGTCATTCCCTTCTTTATCTACCGCAACCACTAAAGCTGTAACCTCATCTGGTAAATCCTGATCATTAGCCTTAATGGCAAAATAGGTGCGTACCCCAGTTAATGTACTTCTTACATTTCCATCGTCGTCTACCGTGGTATATTTTTGAATGATAGCGAGTAGATCGTCAATAGGAATAAGTACGGCTCTTGGAATGTTACTTTCAGGTATTGCACCCGATTTAATCATTTTTTCTCTAAATCGTGTAACTCTGCCGATGGCTTCATCAACAGGGATGGTGGGAACGTTAATTGGGTTCATATAATGGATAATTAATTTTTCTCTAATCTAGAAAAAAATCAACATTTAATGCAGATACGAATGATTTTTTATACTTTAAGGCATTTAATTTGAATATTGATGAACATTAAAGTAGCTATAGCCGATGATCAAAAACTTTTTAGAAGAGGCATGGCCGCTCTCATTAGTTCTTTCGATGAGATGGAAATTATCTTCGAGGCCGAAAATGGGAGAGAACTGCTTGATTTATGCACTAGCGAGTCGGTAAAACCGGATGTGATTGTGCTGGATCTTTCCATGCCTGTGCTTAACGGATTAGAAACTTTAAAAATACTTAAAGAAGATTTCCCCGCTATTCGAGTTATTATTTTAACCATTCATGAAGCCGAAAATTTCGTTCTTTCTACTATTCAAGCTGGTGCAAATGGGTATTTAGCCAAGAATGCCGAACCCGAAGAGGTCGAGCTTGCTATTCGGGAAGTATATAAAAACGACTTCCATTTTACCATTGAAATGCTCGAATTAATGCGTACAGGTTTAGTGAAGAAAACTCAAAATGCTTTACTTGCCCAAGAAAATAAATTAACTCGAAGAGAAACTGAAATTTTAATCTTAATCTGTAAGCAATTAAGTAGCGGTGAAATTGCCGAAAAAATGTTTTTAAGTAACCGAACCGTCGAGGGGCACCGAAATAATCTTTTGTTAAAAACTGGAAGTAGAAATACTGCTGGGTTAGTTGTATATGCCCTAAAGCATAAAATTATCGATTTATCTAGCTTTACCCAATAAAACCACGTAGAAATACTTGGTTTTTTCCAGTATAACTACGCTAAAATCTTTTGAATAAAATCTGTCACTTAGCAGTAGAAATTAATAAATCAGTTACGCTAAACTATACACAGATGAACTATTCGAATAAAATTAAAGGCTATCAGCCAATTTCCTTAACTATTTACAATTTATTTTTTGCCTCAATGTCTAATGAGACAACAGTAGAGGGAATGATTAAAGACGTACAGAATAGACTAAATCTTAAAGAAAAAGATAAACCAGGACTTAAAGCTTGGAAAGCTTTATGTAAGTTAATAATAGGCGATGGTCGCACAGCCACTCAAAAAAGTAAAACGCTGCTCGATCCACATAACGAAATTATGCTTTCTCAGATGACGAAAGAACTTACTCCTTTTGCCAAGGAACTTATTTTTTTGTCACAAGAGCAAGGGATTAACTTGATGATATTAAGTGGAACGAATATAAATGACGTGCCTGAACTAAGCATGCAAAATTTCGGCTTATCTTTCGATATTGGAATTTTTGATCAAACTACTTCTGGAGAGTTAATTTATAATGGAAACGTGTTGTTGTATGCTAATGTTGCAAAATTAGCTGAGTCGATTGGCCTAACCTGGGCGGTAGACCAAAAAACATTCTCGCACCAATCGCGGTTCGAATTAAGACCTGCTTGGGCGCTACGCATGACCGAGCAAGAAATGCTCAATGAATTGAAACGAAGAAAAGAAGCAAATTTAAACTTGCTTGCCATTCTTGATTAGATTTTTAAATTAATGCTCTACTACCTGAGAGGGGCGCTAAATATTGGCGTCCCTTTTTTTTATATTATTAATTGCCTTAAATTCATTATATTATGTTAGCTTTAAACATTTCCATATGAGAATTGCTTCACACCACGGGTGATTATCCTATACTACTGCTCACTTTAAATGCCAATTGTAAGTTAAGGATTATGAAGAGTAACGATTCTGATGAGTTAATCATTGCCAACAAAGCACTCGCCTTTCAAAATGCTGAAAAGGTTAAAAGAGAAGCCGAATTAAGTATTGCCAACAAAGAACTTGATTTCCAAAATAGTGAGAAGGCGCACCTTGCGGCCGAACTCATCATTGCTAATAAGGAACTCATTTTTCAGAATGAAGAGAAAGAGCGTCGTGCAGCAGAATTAATTATTGCCAACAAGGAACTCGCTTATCAAAATAAAGAGAAAGAAAAACGTGCTAAAGAGTTAATCATAGCCAATAATGATCTAAAAAAGGCACAAGATGATATCCGCAAACTTAACAATGAACTCGAACAAAAGGTAATTGAACGTACTTCACAGTTAGAGTCGGTTAACAAAGAACTCGAGTCGTTTTCCTATTCTGTATCGCACGATTTACGTGCGCCAATTCGTGCTATTAATGGGTACACCCGAATTCTTATTGAAGATTATTCGGATAAAATAGATGCTGAAGGTACAAAAGTTTTACAAGCAATCATCAATAACTCAAAAAAAATGGGCGAGTTAATCGACGATTTGTTAGCATTTTCCAAATTGGGAAGAAAACAAGTTAGCTTTTCAGAAATTGATATGCTTCAACTCGTTCGATCGGTACAAGAAGAACTCATTTTCGAAGCAGGTGAAAATGTGCCAGAATTTAAAATAAATGAACTTTTCCAAGCAATGGGCGATCAATCGCTTATTAAACAAGTATGGATCAATCTCATTTCCAATGCTGTTAAATATTCTAAGTATAAAGAAAAAACCACGATTGAAATTAGTGCACATAAGATGGTAAATAGCGTAATTTACAAGATTAGAGATGAAGGTGCTGGGTTCGACATGGAGTATTACGATAAGCTTTTTGGTGTTTTTCAGCGCTTGCATTCTCAAGAAGAATTTGCAGGTACGGGTATTGGGTTAGCGATCGTTCAAAAAATTATAAATCGCCATAATGGCAAGGTTTGGGCAAAATCGAAAGTAGATGAAGGAAGCAGTTTCTATTTCAGTTTGCCGAGCATAACTAAAAGTTAAAAAATTATGAATTACGATAACATAGAAATTTTATTTGTTGAAGATAGTTTAGATGATGCAACACTTACCATTCGTGCACTTACCAAAGGTGGCTTTACGAATAAGGTACATCATGTGGTGGATGGAGCAGAAGCCCTCGATTTTATGTACTGCAGGGGAAAGTACGAATCAAGGAAAAAAGAGAATCTTCCCAAACTTATCTTACTCGATTTAAAAATGCCCAAGGTGTCAGGGATACAGGTGTTGGAGAAATTGAAATCTGATTCTGAAATGAATTCTATTCCCATAGTGATGCTCACCTCATCTAATGAAGGGCCGGATATAGAAAAATGTTATGCGCTAGGCGCCAATAGTTACATCGTTAAGCCTGTAGACAGTGATAACTTTTTTAAGGCCATTAAAGAAATAGGATTGTATTGGATGGTGCTAAGCCAACATTCAGATTAAAGAATTATCTCATGACTACTCTTCTCAATGTACTTATTCTGGAAGATAATAAAAGCGATGCCGATTTGCTGTGTCGTGAACTGAGTAGATCGGGATTGAATTTTACAGCCAAAATTATTCAAACAAGAGTAGAATTTGAGGAATCCCTAGCAAATTTTAATGCAGATGTAATTTTATCAGATTACGCACTGCCTGCATTCGATGCGGTAAGTGCTTTTCGTATTAAGCAAAAAAAACATGCACATATCCCTTTTATAATCGTATCTGGAGTTATTGGTGAAGAAAATGCGGTTGAACTTATAAAAGATGGAGTTACGGATTACGTATCGAAGCAAAAATTATTTACTTTGTTTACAAAAATTAACCGAGCATTAAATGATACAGCAGAAAGGAATGAGAAAATTGTTATTGCCGAAAAATTAAAGTTACAAACCGTCGAACTTATTACCGCCAATACCGAGCTTGCCCTACTTAATCAAGAGTTAGAAGCTCGAGTGATGTTACGAACTAAGGCGCTGGCTGATAGCGAAAGCCGCTTTCGCAACATGATGGAAGCCATCCCTCAAATTGCGTGGACAAACGCCCTCAAAGGTGATGTGATTTTTTATAATCAACGCTGGTGTGATTATACAGGATTTACAGAATCAAAGCATTTTTATACTGTTATTCACCGAGAGGACCGTAAAATTTGCTTTGATCAATTTTATGCCATATTAAAAACCAACAGTGGTGGCGAATTTCAAATTAGAGCTAAGCGATCGGATGGAACATATAGATGGCATCTTATACGCCTGATGCCCATTCTAGACGAGCAAAAACAAATTCAGCTTTGGGTGGGTACAGCCACCGATATTCAAGAATTAAGGCTGTTACAGCAACAGAAAGACGATTTTATCAGCATTGCAAGTCACGAACTCAAAACCCCAATAACGAGTTTGAAAGCCTCTCTGCAACTTTTAGATCGAATAAAAAATAAACCTCCAACATCAATGTTGCCAATTCTAATATCGCAAGCGAACAAAAGTTTGAATAAAGTTAATACGTTGATAGCCGATTTGTTGGATGCAAGTTTAGCAAATAAGGGGCAACTTCATATCAACCAACAATCTTTTAACATACACCAACTCATAAAGGAATGTTGCCTTGATGTTCATTTAGATGATAAATACACCTTTAAAATTGAGGGAGATAAAGAAATAGCGGTTTTTGCAGATTCCATACGAATTGAACAAATTGTAGTTAATTTTATCAATAATGCAGTTAAATATGCGCCAAACTCTACCGAAATTGTAATTAGAATCGAGAAAATAGCCCAAGAAGTTAAAGTTGCCGTGGTCGATAAAGGCCCAGGTATTCCCTCAGAAAAACTGAGTCGTCTTTTCGACCGTTATTATCGCGCAGATACTAGCGGGAGCCAATATACCGGCTTAGGACTTGGCCTTTACATTTGCTCAGAAATCATCAAAAAACACGGCGGTAAAATTGGCGTAGATAGTACATTAGGCAAGGGAAGTGCGTTTTGGTTCATCTTACCGATGGCATCTTAATCTGCTTTCTTTTTAGTAACCCTCGCTTTTTTAACTACTGGAATCGCTTCTCCTTCGGCTTTTTTAAGTGCAACTTTAGCTTTCTTAACAGGAGCAATTTTCTCGTCACTTTTAACTTTTTTAAGTGGTGTTTTTGGAATAACTGGCTTATCCTTAACTACTTCTTCTTTTGGAGTTTCAATTGCTGTACCTGCTTTTTGAGTTAAGAAAATCTCTAATACCTGTTTCAAATATAAATCAGGTTTCGGCATGTGAATAATCGTGCCGGGTTCTTTATCTTGAGATGCCTTAATATATGCGGATTTTATTTTGCCCCATTCTTTTGAATACAATTTAATAAACATTGCTACAAAATCATCAGAACTATATTTCTTAGGCAATCTGCCTAATACTGCTTGAATTTTTTCTTCTTTACGGTGTAATACTGCCATTTTCTTAATTTCAACAAAGATAGTTTATTCTAAAACCATTTTTCTAAGAAACTGTTAGGTAAGTTCATATACTTAAAGTAAACTAACATGGAAAATTTAAAAGACATCAATAGCAATACAGAAAAATTTGTAGATAAAAGTGTTCATCAGACGCTTAAAGGTAGTAAGCCAGTGGGCTATGGAAGCAGTATCCAGAACAGCGGAAATGGAAGTAAAGCCCGTCCACATGAGCAAAAAGAAGACGAAAAAGATAACAAACAAGACGCTATCAAAGAAAAGCAATAGATTTATTTAACCGCATATTCTGTGCGTATGGTTATACTAGCTGTTTTATTTTTGGAAGAAGTGTTAAATGCACCACCATAGCTAAAATCTTCATTGCTGTTTTTGCCAGTAATTTGAAACACGCCCATATTCGCATATTTTAAATTGCCCAAACTGCTTCCAGCATTCTCTGCTATACTTTCTGAGCGATCTCTCGCATCTTTACTTGCTTTTGCCAATAAATCGATTTTTAGTTCCGACATTTTGGTATAATAGTAAGAAGGTGGTGCTGAGTTTAATTCAATTCCGCTTTGTATAAGTTCAGTAATTTCTCGACTAATCTTTTCTACTTGGTCAATATTGGTCGATTCTACTTTTACATTTTGTGTTAAACTATAACCCCCGAAGTTATTAGAAATTAGTCGGCCATTAGCGTCATATTGGGGGTTATATATTTTATTAATATTAACTGCAGAGAAAACAACTTCCTTGTCTTTAATTCCTTTTTTGATAAGATAAGATCGGATAGCCATTTCATCGGCTTTTAAACTAGCATAAGATTGTTTTAAATCCATACTCACGCGCGAATAATCACCACGCCATACAATCAAGTCGCTAACAAAATCTTTCTCGGCTTTACCAGTAACCATTACCCGTCTTTTATCTTTGTATTTATAGGTATATGCTCCAGCAATTATAAAAGCGGACAATAAAATTGAAATTCCAATGATAACCGGAAAAGAATAAGTTCTGTCGATAGTGTTCATAGTTCTTTAACAGCTATGACGTATATTTTGTTCTGAATATTGTGCAGCAGCGATACTTTAAGAAAAAAATTACCACAGATTAAAAAAAAGAAGCTAATATTGAGCTAAGCTAGGTAACGATTAACCTTGAGTATAAAATTATTAATATCAAAAGGTTTGCTTATAAACTCATCAGCTCCACATTTGTCTTTTAAATCCAATACCGCATAATTGGCAGACATCATCATTATCGGAATAGCAAATGTTTTTGTTTCCTTTTTCATTTTTTGGCAAACATCAAGTCCGTTTCCATCGGGGAGCATAATATCTAACACAACCATGTCGGGTAAGTGTTTTTTCATTTGAATCCAAAATTCTTTAATATTAGGGTAGGCTTTTACTTTATAATGTTCCTCGGTTAAAAGGTATTCTAAGATTTCCCTAATGTCTTCATTATCTTCCACTATATATATGCACTTTTTCATTTCCTCTAGATTGCTTATTCATTAAGTAGTTAGATTACAGTAGATAACGCTAATTGTTTTGATTACAACTGAAACGATTGCTTTAGGTTGTGGAGATTCTAGACGAATAAAAGATGAAAGTTTTTATAAATGCATTTTATATGTAGAAATATTTCTACTAATTGGGGAATTAAATATACAATATGTGTATATATTACCCCGATGTTAAATTCATGTTATTAACAAATATATTTGTTGAAAAAAATAATTTTAAAATGCTAAAGTATTAGTAATCAGCTATTGAAAGCTTTAAACCAATATTTTCACTACTTTTAGGAATGATTAATTGAAAAAAAATATTGTTAATTTTAAATAAATTATTTTAGATTAGATTCGTGGCACAGTAAAAATTCAATTCATAAAAAAAAATAATAATTTCCTGTTCACCTGAAATGTAAGTTTGAGCATCTACCTATGTAAAAACATTATATAACGCTGCTTGCACGGCTTAAATTTTTTAACCATAAACATAACGCTATGAGGAACAACTACACTCGCACTTCAACTTATCCAGCCCCAGCTATCTTTGCTTGTTTGTTAATTTTAGGTATTGCTTTGCTTACTCCTCTCGTAAAAGCTCAAGCTTTTTATAGAACTGTATCTTCCTCACAATTAAATATCACTGCAGTGCCTATTGTCGAACCAGTATATGAGATTAAAAGTGAGGGCACTTATTTAATTAAAGATGGTATGCTCGACGAAATTTATAACTTAAGGTTAACATGGCCAGCCATCAAATTCGACTCACTAGTAAGCGATAAGAAAATAACTTTTGAACAAACTCGTGTTATGGTTTTGCCAATCATGAGCATGGTTCATATTATAGGTACACTCGATGTAGATGGTATTAAAAGTACAACCAATTTTCAATTGGGATTTCATATCAACAGCGATCAAAGCATTACATTTAAAGGAGTAAAACTATTCAAATTAAACGATTTGGCTAAGGATCTATCTAGTAATGAACTAAAGCTGGCTATTGACTTTGTACTAAAAAATAATAAAAATAATTTAGCCGTTATAACTGCTAAATAATAGTTAATTTGTTTGTTGATATAAGCTAATGCCTTTGGTTCGGGTATTAGCTTTTTTTATTTAGGTCATTTTTTTATTTCCACTATAGTTTCTAAAAAAACTATTTTTCTAAATTCAGACATATCGGTATTATTTAATGCAATGCATCCATTGGTCCAGTCTTTTTTCTTTTTAACTCCTTTAGATGTACCGTGAATCATGATATTACTTCCAGCGGTAAGGCTTTTGGCTTTTGCCCTCGCTAAATCGATTTCGTTAGGATAGGAGAGATGAAAGGAATGAAACGTTGGGCTATCCCACTTTTGATAATCAATTTTGTAAATACCTTCCGGTGTTCTGCCATCTCCCTCGCGTTCTTTTTGTCCAACAGGGTTTGGTCCCAGGCCTATATGGTAACTTCTTATCGTTTTACCCTGTTTCTGCAAGTACATTTTTCGCTCACTTTTAATTACCAATACCTTGTCGACCATACTTCTAAGCCGCGTATTTTCTTCAGCTTCTTTTAGTGCGGTTTCATAATCGATTTCCTTATATAAACCACGCAGAGATTTACCATTAGCCACCCTCATTTTTGCAGCTTTTATGATTTTTAAGTAATCATTCGTCTTTCCGGTAGTATCGCCAATAATTTTTCTAATGGATAAATATTCAGTAACGTCTGCTTCGGTAATTATCGTGTTGTAAACTACTCTAATCTGATCAGTTTGCTCTGAAAAGCTCAAGGCATGTTCATAAGATATGTTTTTATTTAAAACTAATGATTGTTTGGTGTTTTTTAAAATTCTTGCATAGCTAACCTGCTTTCCCAGCGTATCTGTAATCTTTCGCAGGCTGATGTAGTCATTTATATCTTGCTGGGTAATTAAAATTAGCGTATCTATTTTTGGTGTTTTTATCCGAACACTGTCCAAAACTTGAGCGTTAGCATTGATAAAAAAAGCAACGAATACTAAAAATGGAAAAAGAAATCTAGGCATACTTCAACAAATTTTGTTACAAGTATAAAAATAACTAATTAAATAGTTGATAATTTGATGAATTAAATTTCCTCATTTAGTCTCAATAAAAAATCTTTTAATTTCTCTAACGAAGCGATGATTTTTTGATTTTCTTTAACCTCGCTATTATTATTTTTAAGATGTTCTTTAGCCCCTTTTAAGGTAAATCCCTTATCGTCTACCAAGTGAAAAATTATCTTTAAGTTTTCAACGTCTTCCGGGGTAAATAAACGATTGCCTTTTTTATTCTTTTTAGGCTGTAACACATCAAACTCTTTCTCATAAAACCGAATTTGAGACGCATTTACACCAAACATTTCGGTTACTTCGCCCATGGTGTAATACATTTTATTAATCTCTCTCTCTTTGTAAGGCATGGTTTTATCTGATTATAAGTTAATTGTGGCTTTTACTTAAAGTATTCAAATGTAATTGGATTTTAGTAGAATACCGCAATAAAATTTTAATTTTGTATCCATGACGGCTAAAGAAATACGACAGACTTATTTAGATTTTTTCAAAAGTAAACAACACCATATTGTTGCATCGGCTCCAATTGTGGTTAAAAACGATCCTACATTAATGTTTACGAATGCAGGGATGAACCAATTTAAAGATTTATTCTTGGGCGAAGCCGCCATAAAATATGCACGTGTTGCCGATACACAGCGTTGTTTACGGGTTTCTGGCAAGCATAACGATTTAGAAGAGGTTGGAATCGATACCTATCACCATACCATGTTCGAGATGTTGGGTAATTGGAGTTTTGGCGATTACTTTAAAAAAGAAGCCATTGCCTGGAGTTGGGAATTGCTAACTGAAGTATATCAAATTCCGAAAGATCAATTATACGTTTCTATCTTTGAGGGTGATGATAAAGAAGGCTTGCCACGTGATGTAGAAGCATTTGAGCTTTGGAAACAATTAGTCCCCGAGGATCGCATCATTTTGGGGAATAAAAAGGATAATTTCTGGGAAATGGGCGATACTGGGCCGTGTGGACCATGTTCTGAAATTCATGTAGACTGCCGTCCCTTGGCCGAACGTGAAGCGTTAAGCGGAAAGGAACTCGTAAATGCAGATCATCCTCAAGTAATTGAAATTTGGAATAACGTATTTATGCAGTTTAACCGTTTAAAAGATGGTTCGCTAAAACCTTTACCTGCACAACACGTAGATACTGGAATGGGTTTCGAGCGATTGGTGCGTGTACTGCAAGGAAAAACATCTAACTATGATAGCGATGTATTTCAACCTTTAATTCAATTTATTTCTGAGAAATCTGGATTTGACTATGTGGGTAGTGCTGAGCCTGGGGAAAAGGGGTGGAATGAAGCGGTGGCCATGCGCGTAATGGCTGATCATATCCGTGCGATTTCTTTTGTGATCGCTGATGGTCAACTCCCTTCAAATACTAAAGCAGGTTACGTAATTCGCCGTATCTTACGTCGCGCTGTGCGTTATGCGTATACATTTTTGAATTTGAAAGAGCCCTTTTTAAATCAACTTGTTCCTGTTTTGGCCGATCAGTTTAAAGGGGTATTTGACGAATTGTATTTGCAGAAAGATTTTGTGCAAAAGGTAGTTCTGGAAGAAGAGGTTTCGTTCTTGAGAACATTGGGTAGGGGTATAATAAAACTTACCGAGTATATAAAAATTGATGGTGATCTTGAACAAAATGTAGATAAATTACTTTCTCCAGGGATAATCGATGGTAAATTTGCTTTTGAGTTATACGACACCTTTGGATTTCCAATTGACTTAACAGAGTTAATAGCAAAAGAAACTGGCTGGAAAGTTGATATGGAGGGTTTTGAAAAAGAGCTGATTAATCAAAAAAATCGCTCTCGTGCTGCAACGGCTATTGATACAGGCGATTGGGTAGTGGTAAATGACGATAACGACACGGAATTTGTAGGGTACGATTTAACTGAAATCGAAACACAAATCTTAAAATACCGTAAAGTAAGTGCGAAAGGAAAAGAACAATATCAAATCGTATTGCGTCAGACTCCTTTTTACGCAGAAAGTGGTGGCCAAGTTGGTGATACAGGCAGGTTAGAAGACCATAGTCGCCAGTTTTGGGTAGAAATTACCGATACCAAAAAAGAAAATGGGGTAATTGTACATTACACCGATACCTTACCTGCTGATCTTGAAGGTACATTTTGGGCGGTAATAGACGAGAATCAACGGATCCTTACGGAAGATAATCATTCGGCAACCCATTTATTGCATGCTGCCTTAAAAAAAGTATTAGGCTCACATGTAAATCAGAAAGGAAGTTTGGTTAACTCGGATAATCTCCGCTTCGATTTTTCTCATTTTGCCAAAGTTAGCGAGGCGGATTTAGCCGAAATAGAACATATCGTAAATCAAAAGATTAGAGAAAACATCGTTCTAAAAGAACAACGCAATGTGCCCTATGATGATGCCATTACCTCTGGGGTAACTGCCTTATTTGGCGAAAAATATGGAGATTTCGTTCGTATAATCACTTTTGATGATCATTTCTCGAAAGAACTTTGTGGAGGTACGCACGTTAAAGCAACCGGACAAATTGGTTATTTTAAAATCATTTCAGAAAGCGCAGTGGCTGCAGGAGTTCGAAGAATTGAGGCAATTACAGCAGATAAGGCCGAACAATATATTGTAAATCAAAGTAATGAGATTAATCAATTAAAGGGATTATTTAAGGGCAATCAAAATGTAGCTGCTGCGGTTCAAACGTTATTGGATGAAAATGCTCGACTTAAGAAAGAAGTGGAAAAGAGCATCTTAGCTAAGGCTGGCGATATGAAACAGGAAATCGCTAATCAAGCACAGCTGATTAATGGAGTTAATTTTATTGCAGCCCATGTAGACTTGCCAAATGCAGAAGCAGTTAAGAACCTTGCTTTCGAGGTAAAAGCATTAGTCCCAGATTTATACTTAGTATTAACTACATTAATTGATGAGAAACCTGGCATTACGGTTATGATCGCCGAAAGCAAAATTTCTGATCAATTAAATGCTGCTAAAATTGTTCGTGAGTTAGGAAAAGAAATTCAAGGTGGGGGAGGTGGTCAGCCTTTTTATGCAACCGCGGGCGGTAAAAATGCTTCTGGACTACCAATTGTTTTGGTTAAAGCAAAAGAATTTTTGTAGCCTTTTGCTATTATTTTTCTTAAGGTGTAACTTTTCAACTAGATTTATCGTTTAACCTACTACAAACTAAACCTTACCATGAAAAAACCACTTCTAATTGGCTTATTATTGGCCCTGTCGTTTACTGGCTATGCTCAAGAAGCTGATTCCCTAAAAAATTCTATTCAAAAGAATGCAGAGGCCATAGGCCATGGAGGGAATAATGAGTTAAAAATTAACCTTCTTTATACTGTTCTTGGTATTCCAGAAATAAGCTATGAACGTTTACTTGCCGATAATATGGGGGTTGGGGCTTCCATTCTAGTTGGTATCGATAATTCTGTTGGCAATAGTTTCGCTTTTATGCCACATTTTCGTATATATTTTGGAGCAAAGAAAGCAAGCGGTTTTTTTATCGAGGGAAATACAGGATTGATTACAACGAGAGAAGATAATTATGACTTTATGGTTTATCCTCCTGAATACCCAGTTTGGGTGAGAAAAAATACCACAAAATTTGGTATTGGAGCCGCGGCAGGCGCTAAATTTTTAACACGAAACGGGTTTTTAGGTGAAGCTTATCTTGGCGCAGGGAGATTATTTGGGAATAAGGATAATTATCATTCGGATGAGGCTTATCCGAGAATTGGTATAACCATTGGGAAAAGATTTTAACTCTCCCTGATGAAAACATTATCGCTCTCTATCTTTTTCTTAACATTATGGGCTGTAACGTTCGCGCAAACAGACACTATTCCTGAAAAGCCAATAATCGACAGAACAATTGGCAAAAACGAGATCAAGCTTAACTTTTTGTATGCACTAGTAGGCTCTTTGGGTAGAGATATGGACATTTATTTTCCTGAAATTACGTACGAGCGAATTATAGATGATGGGTTTACAGTTGGAATTTCGGCTTGGAGAAGGGCTCCGGAATTGGCATTTTTAATTACTCCGCATGTTAGAGTTTATTCTGGTAAGAAAAATAATGGCCTATTCTTCGAGTTTAACGCCGCAATATTAAAAGCTGATTATGATTATCGAAGGGGTCATGACTTTCCTCATCCTGTTTTTGAAGAAAACCCAGGTAAGAAATTAGGAAGTGGTCTGGGATTCGCTGTTGGAGGTAAATTTTTAATCGGAAATGGTTTTGTTATGGAAACCTATTTGGGTTTTGGTAAATCGACTGTAAGGCACGAAAATATTAAAGGTACTTATTCTTATCCAAGAGCTGGAATTACCATGGGACAACGGTTTTAATAATCGGTCGATGTTCCCATCGACCGAAATAAATCTACCTTCTACCCGAGTGATTGCCTCTTGACTTCAGAGCTTTATATTTCTTAGAAAATTTGTGTTCATCATGCCTTACCTCAGTATGTCTTACTGCTGGTCTCGAGAATTTCGCTTGATAAACCTGATGCTGTAAATACGGACGAGGTTGATTAATCACTACCTTTCTACCTCGGTATAAATCGTAATTTCGGTATCTTGCGGGTAGCGTTTTCCTATGTACCCATTTATTTCTTTCGAGATAAACAAATTGCCTGGTGGGTACATAATAATAACTTTCTACTTCTGGCAGGTAATAATAATCTACATGATTGTAACCTCTAGGTCCCCAATTGGGTTGCGAGCCGATGTTAATCTGTAAACTTACCTGTGCTTTTGCGGGTTGGTAAATGGCGGTAGCGCTTGCTACTAAAACCATTAAGATTAATTTGTTCATAAGATTTCATTTTTGTGTACACTGTATAATACCAATTGCGTGCCACAAGCAGAATGTTACCTTAAAATCACAATTTTGATACAATTTTGATTTATCTTTGAGGGGTATAATCAACATAATAGCCGTTAATGAGTGCAATTGCCCCAACTGCTCCTTTAGATTTCGAACTCGTTTCTGGATTAGAAATTCATGTGCAGTTAAACACACAGTCTAAAATATTTTCGTCAGATAGCACCACTTTTGGTGCAGATCCGAATACTAATATCTCTACCGTTTCATTGGCTTTACCAGGTGCGCTTCCCAAATTAAACAAAGAAGTGGTCGAAAAAGCAATCAGAATAGGCTTAGCCTTAAATTGCACCATTAACCAGCATAATTTTTTCGACCGAAAAAATTATTTCTATGCCGATTTGCCTAAAGGTTATCAAATTACACAAGATAATAGTCCAATTTGTATAAATGGCTATTTAACGGTTGCCCTGGCTAATGGTGAAGAGAAAAGAATTGGTATTAATCGTATTCACTTAGAAGAAGATGCAGGGAAAAGCATGCACGATCAAGATCCATCTTATTCGTATGTAGATCTAAATCGTGCAGGGGTTCCTTTAATCGAAATCGTTACCGAACCCGATATTCGAAGTGCAGAAGAAGCATCGGCCTTGCTTACAGAAATTAGGCAGCTTGTACGCCATTTGAATGTGAGCGATGGCAATATGGAAGAAGGGTCGTTACGTTGCGATGCAAACATTTCGATCAGACCAAAAGGAAGCATCGAGTTTGGTACCCGTTGTGAAGTTAAAAATTTAAATTCTATCCGGAATGTACGCAGGGCGATGGATTTCGAATTTTCTCGTCAAGTACAGTTGATTGCACAAGGTGGAAAAATTATTCAAAGCACCTTAAATTTTGATGCCGATAAAGGCACTACATCACCCATGCGAAGCAAGGAAGAGGCAAATGATTATCGTTATTTTCCAGATCCTGATTTGCCACCCATCGAAATTTCGGATGCCTGGTTAGCAGAAATTAAATCGGCCATGCCAGTTTTACCTAAAGAACTTGCAAAGCAGTTGGTAAAAGATTTAGGAATTAGTGCAACTGATGCAGCGCTACTTGCACAAGATAGCGATACCTACACGTACCTTTTGGCTGTTTTACCCCTTGTAAGCCATAAAAAAAGTGCAGTAAATTGGCTAAATGGCGGAATAAGAGCTTTGCTTAACGAAAAGGGGAGCAGTATTGCCGAATTTCCCCTTAGTCCAGCTCAATTAGCAGGGGTGATTAACTTGGTTGATGAGAAGAAGATAAGTCAGCAAAATGCCTTACAACAGCTAATACCAGCGCTATCCACGAATGAGGATGTGCTTGAAGCGGCATTGAAGTTAAATTTATTAATCGGAGAAGACGGCGACGAAATTTCTTCGTATATAGAAGAAGTATTAACGAAGTTTGAACCTCAAGTACATGCTTACAAAGGTGGAAAAAAGGGTGTGTTAGGGTTGTTCGTAGGCGAAGTAATGAAATTGGCCAAAGGCAAGGCTGATGCAAAAAAAGTGAGTGATCTAATTATAGAAAAATTAAAATAATAAATATAAAAATATGAAGTATTTGAGTTATATGCTGTGTTTGGTTGTTCTTTTTACGGCTAGCTGTAAAGACAAAACCAAATTTACGATCAATGGAAAAGTAGAGAATTTTGACTCCGAAAATAAAGTCTACCTCTATGGAATGGCTAGTAGTACCATGACGGTTATCGACTCGACCGTGTTATCGGATAAGGGTGAATTTAAGTTTTCGAGACCTTCGGAAAATGCTGATTTTTTCAGAATCAATATCGGTACGAATGAATACATGTTTATCGCAAAAAATGGAGATGTGATTAATTTTACAGCAGATCTAACAAATGCAGATCACGACTATAAGTTAAGCGGTGCAGATGAGGCAGATAAATTAACTGAATTTAATACGATGAAGTTTAAATCGTCGGCAGAACTTGAAAAGATTAAGACCGACTTTGATAAAAAAGTAGAGGCTAATCCGGAAAAGAGAGATGCTTTATTAGAACAAATCAGACCTGTTTATATGAAAGCGTTAGACGAATTAAATGCTAATATCATTAAATTTGCACACGACAATACAAAATCTCTTGTCAGCTTTTATGCGATCAGTTCAGTTAATCCAACTGGAAATGAAGCAGCATTAGTAAAGTATGCAGAAACCGTAAGTGAAAAGGTAAAAAAGCATGCTGCAGTTAAAACTTTTGTAGAAAATGTTGAGAAATTGAAATCGCTATTGGTAGGTCAAAAAGCACCAGATTTTAGTATTAATGGATTTGTTGATGGAGAGAAAATTGAGTTGAGTCAATTTAAGGGTAAATATGTATTGATAGATTTTTGGGCTTCTTGGTGTGGACCGTGCAGGGCTGAAAATCCTAATGTAGTAAAAGCATACAATACCTACAAAAATAGAAATTTTACCATTTTGGGGATTTCATTGGATAAAGATAAAGCGGCTTGGGCACAAGCCATTAAACAAGATGGTTTAACGTGGACTCATGCTGGAGAATTGGCAGATTTTGAAGGAAGTACAGTAAAACTTTATCAAGTTCAGGCTATTCCTGCATCTTTCCTTTTAGACCCATCAGGAAAAATTATTGCGCGAGATTTAAGAGGAGAAGAATTGGATGCGTTTTTAAACAAAACCTTACCTTAAAGTTAAGGTTGTTCGTCGACTTAACAATTTGTTAACTTCATTTTAACCAATTAGTACAATTGTATACTTACTTTCGTAACAAATAATTAAACAATGAGTACAGCCAAGCAGAAAATACTAATCGTTGATGATGAGCCAGATATTTTAGAGCTGATAGAATACAATCTAAAAAAAGAGGGTTATCAAGTTTATTTAGCCAGCAATGGCGCAGATGGCGTAGCGATGGCTAAAAAGGTGCATCCCGACTTAATTATTTTAGACATCATGATGCCTAAGATGGATGGCATAGAGGCGTGTAGGATTATGAGAGCAATTCCGGAGTTCAAAAATACGTTTATGGTATTTTTAACTGCACGTAGCGAAGAGTACTCGGAAATTGCTGGATTTAACGTTGGGGCTGATGATTATATTGCCAAACCCATTAAACCAAGAGCGTTAATAAGTCGCATTAACGCTATTTTAAGAAGAAATACTAGTGGGGAGGAGATTTCAGATAACAAAGTCGAGATTGGCGATCTTGTAATTGATCGAGAAGCTTATTTGGTTTTTCAGAATGGCCAAAAAGTAGTTTTAGCTAAAAAGGAATTTGAGTTGCTTTATTTATTGGCTTCTAAGCCTGGGAAAGTATATACGAGAGAATCTATTTTAAAAAATATTTGGGAAGATTCAGTGGTAGTTACCAATAGAACCATTGATGTACACATTCGTAAGCTGAGGGAGAAACTAGGCGAAAATTATGTGGCTACGGTAAAGGGAGTTGGCTACAAATTTGAATTGAGTTAATTCCTCGGGCCGGAGGGCCTTTCTATTTAAGGTAGTGGTTTGGCTAATTTGTGCCTTCCGAAAGTCTAGAAGGTTGGTGATGGGGCTGAACGAAGGTGTAGTGCTTTTGCAATGTGGTTAACCTTTAAACTGTATAAACACTGGAAGAACTGTGATGCTCTAAAGTTTAAGGCGTAGGTTATAGGTTTAAATTGAGCTAGCAATCAAATTTATCAAGTAACTTCAATAAGGTTGTAAAATCTTTCGGATAGGGTGCTTCTATGCTAATATCCTGCTCATCAAGGCCTTTAAAAACGATTTCTTTAGCATGTAGGGCAAAACGTTTCATGATAGGCAATTCTTCTTCATCTTTTGAAATACGATAACCTTTTTTAATCGACGATAGATAAACCGGTTTTCCTTTGTACATATGGTCGCCAGCAATGGCTGCGCGTTGGGTAGCCAGGTGTATTCTGATTTGGTGCATTCTACCCGTAACGGGCTTACATTCTACTAAAGTATAGTGCTTATAATGCTTGAGGGTATTAAAATAGGTTTCTGCTCTTTTACCCTCTTGTCTGTCGATGCTTACATTCTTATTGCCGTCGTTTAAAATTGGTAGATCAACAAAGAGGTTGTCGAATTGGAATTGTCCATCTACGACAGCATGATATACTTTTTTAACTTTTCTGCGTTCGAACTGCATTGCTAAATTTCGGTAGGCATCTGGGTTTTTAGCAATTACGATTGCGCCCGAGGTTTCCTTGTCTAATCGATGGCATACTTGTGCATCGGCGGCATATTGCTTTGCTAAACGAAGGATGTTTATTTCACCGGCAGCACCACGTTCGTCAAGCGAGGCAACGAATGGAGGCTTATTTACAACAATATAATCGTTGTTTTCGAAAATAATAAGATCTTTAAAAATGGGGTATTTCACGGTGCAAAGATACAAAATAGTCTTGAGTCTGCAGTCAGAAGGCTCGAGTCTATTTTATTAAGTCTTTTTTACGACATGTCTTAGCTGATCATCTTTAATTATCTTGACCAATTTTTCTTCATCTACTATCCTATAACGCTTATCAACTGCTTTAATCATCTTTTGCTCGGTAAATTCAACGATTACCTTAAATAAGGTTTCATAAGAAACCCCGGCGAATGCCGATAAATCTTGACGTGTTAACTCAATACCAATAAAACCTTCTTCATTAACAGAAAACTGATTTTTTAATGCAATAAAAGATTGAGCAATCCGTGCTTTAACCGTCATATGAACCAAATCTCTCATTTTTTTGTCTTTCTCTTGGAGTTCGTTGGCAAAAAAACGCATCAAATTATAGGTGAATTTAGGATTGAGTTCCAAACTAGACTCGAAGAAATCCATTGGAAAATAGCATACTGTTGTTTTTTCTAAGGCAGTTGCCGAAACGGGATATATTTTTTCTTGACCTAAGCCTAATTGGCCTAAAATATCCCCCTTTTTTGCGAATCTTACAATAAATTCCTTTTCTTCATCCCAATACTTATGAACTTTAACTTTCCCATCGTAGATAAAATAAATTCCTTTAACCTCTTCTCCCTCAGTAAAAATTTGCTCGCCTTTTTTAAAGACGCTGTTCTTTTTGTTCAAATCGATAACTGGCTGCCATTCTTTCACTGAAAATTGACATAGAAAGCAGGTATTCAAATCACATCTTTTCATTTAACTACAATATTAAAAATTAAATCTG
This sequence comes from Pedobacter anseongensis, assembly GCF_037482965.1. NCBI lineage: Bacteria > Pseudomonadati > Bacteroidota > Sphingobacteriia > Sphingobacteriales > Sphingobacteriaceae > Pedobacter > Pedobacter anseongensis. Next base: position 329,505 of record NZ_JBBHKB010000005.1, read on the forward strand.
ATTTAACAGAAAAGAGATTTATTATAATAATATTGCATTAGCAATAATAATAATAGTTTTTTATATAAAATAATAGCAAATAGTATTGTTTAAACAATATTAATTTTCATCTTTTCATGTTTTATTATTACTTTTGCAAGCTAGTTAAACTATCTTTTTAACTATGAACCGTTCACCTGCCCACTAAAACAAAAATTATATACAGATGAAACCAGTAGATCAAATCGGTCTTCCACTCTCTCCAGCTTTAGCGTATACTGCACAAAGACTTCATGATACCACTACCGGAAAAGTAGAAAAAATGAGGATGATTAAAATAGCATCGCTATCTGTTTTAGTAGCAGTTTTTATCAGTTTAATAGCCAAGCTGCTGATTTATTTAATCGATATAGTAACTAATCTTGCATTTTTTGGCATTTTGAGCAAAGACTTTAATAGTCCTGCCGCAAACCAATTAGGAATTTGGGTTATTTTTATTCCGGTTATTGGAGGGGTGCTGGTAGGTTTTATGGCTTTATATGGTTCGAAAGCAATACGGGGTCATGGTATTCCGGAGGCGATGGAACAGATCTTAGTGAACCAAAGTAAGATAAAGCCGATTATCGCAATTTTAAAACCCGTATCATCGGCCATTGCCATAGGAACGGGTGGCCCATTTGGAGCCGAGGGACCTATTATTGCAACGGGAGGGGCTTTGGGCTCTACACTAGGTCAGCTTTTTAAAATTAATTCGAACGAAAGGAAAATAATTTTAGCAGCGGGTGCAACGGCGGGCATGTCGGCCATTTTTGGTACGCCTATAGCTGCAGTATTTTTAGCCATCGAGTTACTTTTATTCGAGTTTTCGCCGAAAGCAATTTTACCTGTTGCTTTGGCGTGTATTACAGGTGCAGCTGGGCACAAGCTTTTATTTGAAAATGGTGCAGTTTTTACAATGGCTAATTTAGCGATACCTAGTAATTTAGCCCTTGCAATTTATAGTGGATTGGGCATTATTATAGGTTTTATATCATTGGCTTTAACCAAAATTGTATATTTTATTGAGGATGGATTTGAAAAGCTACCAATTCATTGGATGTGGTGGCCTGCTATGGGTGGTTTTGCTGTTGGGGTAGTGGGTTATTTTTATCCTCATACCCTTGGAGTAGGGTATGATAATATTGTGAATTTGTTATCGGGCACACTACCTCTTGGAATTATACTTGGCTTGTGTTTTTTTAAATTTCTTTCTTGGGCCATTGCATTAGGAAGTGGTACCTCTGGCGGAACCTTGGCTCCATTGCTAACCATTGGCGGTGCTGCGGGTGCCATTTTAGCTCATCTTGTACTATTGATTTTTCCACATTGTGGGATTAACGTTCCGATGTCGGCATTAATTGGCATGTCGGCCATGTTTGCAGGCGCATCAAGGGCGTATTTAACCAGTATTACCTTTGCACTCGAAGCAACTATGCAATCTAACGCATTATTACCTTTATTGGGGGCGTGTAGTTCTTCCTATTTAATTTCTCTTTTCTTTATGAAAAATACGATCATGACCGAGAAAATTGCTAGAAGGGGAGTAATTACTCCAGATTCTTATCAGCCTGATATCCTGAGCAAAATTCAAGTCGCACAGTTAATCTACGAAGATCCAATCGTTATACACTGCAATGATTTAATAAGTTTATCCCAAAATAGAACCACAAAGCAGCGCTATTTTTTAGTTAAAAATAATGCTGGAGATTATGAAGGCGTTTTAGATTCAGAAAATTTAGCGTTAAAGACAACACCTCCTACCCAATCCATTCATCCATTCGTTAAAAGAAAATTAGCTTACATCAATAATGTTGATACGCTAAAACGTGCCCTTGAAATTCTATTTTTGAATAAGCAAGAATTTGCACCTGTATTATCGATAGAACGAAGTGAAATGATTGGGGTGGTATCACAAAAAGACATTTTAAACGCTTACCACCATTATTTAAAAAGTGATAAGGAGGTAACCGCTAATTTATCGCTCAACACACAACGCAAAAAGGCATTGGTACGGGGCCGACAGTTAATAGCAAAAAGGAAACATGCATCGTAATTACCCCGGCTGGTCATGCTATTCCGCTCTTTTTAACCCAAATTTCTCAATTTTACTGTACAAATGACTCCGTTGAATATCGATATCATCGGCGGTTTTAGATACGTTCCAATTGTTTTTCTCTAATTTAAACTTGATGAATTCTTTTTCGGCGTGATCTTTATAATCCTGGAAATTATTGAATTTATCGTAGTGGGTTGCAGTTGCACCATTAGTTGTAGCCGTTTGATTAGCTACTGAACCTATATTTGTTCCGCCTCTTGGGTTGGCAAAAATGTTAACATCATTTTCGGTAATGGTTTTATCACTTAAAATGATCAATCGTTCTATCATATTATGTAATTCGCGAACATTCCCTGTCCATGGTAATGCCTTTAAGGCAGCCATCGCACTGTCACTTATTTTTTTTACCGGCATCCCATAATCGCTGCAAATTTCTTCCAAAAAGTTTTGTGCAATTTCTGGAATATCGTCTGTTCGTTCGGTTAAATGTGGAACATGGATATTGATTACATTTAAACGGTGGTATAAATCCATTCTAAAATTGCCGTCCTCAATTTCTTTCAACAAGTCTTTATTGGTTGCGGCTAAAACACGAACATTTACTTCCTGTTCTTTTTCGCCACCAACTTTGGTAATCTTATGCTCTTGTAAAGCTCTAAGCACTTTTGCTTGTGCAGAGAGGCTCATATCGCCAATCTCGTCTAAGAATAGCGTACCGCCATTGGCCAGTTCGAATTTTCCGATGCGTTGTTTAACAGCAGAGGTAAACGAACCTTTTTCGTGCCCGAACAATTCACTTTCAATTAACTCAGAAGGTATGGCTGCGCAATTTACTTCTACTAACGGCGCATCTGCACGATTCGATTTTTCGTGAATCCACCGCGCCACCAATTCTTTTCCACTTCCATTTGCGCCGGTGATTAATACGCGAGCCTCAGTAGGTGCAACCCTTTCAATCGTCTCTTTAATTTTATTGATACTATCAGAATTTCCTAAAATATGGCGTGTCTTACTTGCTTTTCGCTTTAGAACCTTGGTTTCGGTTACCAATGTTCCACGGTCTAGTGCATTTCTAACGGTAATTAAAAGGCGATTTAAATCTGGTGGTTTCGAAACAAAGTCGAATGCTCCTTTTTTACTGGCTTCAACGGCTGTTTCGACGGTGCCGTGACCAGAAATCATAATGAATGGAAGATCTGGTTTAAGCAACAATCCTTGCTCCAACACTTCCATGCCATCCATTTTATTCATCTTGATGTCGCACAGTACTAAATCGAAATTACCTTTTTTAATGAGTTCTAATCCGTCGATGCCGTTATCGATATCTTCAACTTCGTAATTTTCGTATTCTAAAATTTCCCGAAGCGTACTTCTAATTGCTCGCTCGTCATCAATAATTAATAATTTAGCCATATGTGGTTGTTCGATCTTAATTTGGTGCTAATATATGTATAGTTTTTAATACAACGATAAAGTAGGGAGAATTGTTTGCTTAAGGAATTTGGAGGTGGCGAAAGAAAGAAAAAAAATGTAAGCCTATAAGCCGGGTTCTGTTTTCCCGATATAGATTCGGGACTTCTATCATTAATCTACTATAAATGTTGCCATTTATCTCTAACGACCTACCCACTAACATCAGACGTGCCGCCCTTATCCTGATTTCTATCAGGAGTTAGCCTATTTGGTCTTTCAACTCCCGGGGTTTACCAAAATCCCAATCACTTGGGAAGCTCGTGAGCTCTTACCTCACGTTTTCACCTTTGTCTCAACATAAAGTTGAGATAGTTTATTTTCTGTAGCACTTTCCGTTATTCAGGTTTTCATTCCTAAATCCCTTCCCGTTAGGAAGCGAGATGCACTGTGTTGCCCGGACTTTCCTCTCTCCCGAAGGAACAGCGATAGAACAGCTTACATTTTTTGCTAAGGTACGGTTTTTAATCTTTAGTCCTTGAGTCTATTTATCTACAAGAATTAGACTCAAGACTGCCGACCCCAGACTGATGACTATCTGCAAGAAGCAAGGTCTTTCGAAACCTGCTCATAGGTGTACATTCCTTGTTTATTTCCAAAAGAATTGGTGATGTAAACCGTTACTTGGGCAATATCGATATCGGCAAAATTTAAGCCAGGCATTTTTCCATCATACTTTTTACCATGGATAATCATTTCTTTATTGCTGCCATTTTTAATGATGCAGGCTAGATCGGCCTTATTGGTTTTCAGAAATAGCGTGTCGGTAAGTGGGGGAGCTAATTCCCCTAAGCCTTCTCCCTTTTCGCCATGGCAATTTTGGCAACGGGAAACATAAATATCTTTCCCGTTGCTCATATACTTTGCAAATTCTATTTCTTGGGAGCTTTGGCACGAATACACCAAACTACCTATCAGTAGTGAAAAACCTCCAAAAACGATATACTTGCGCATCTTATTTTTTGTATTCGGCCAATAAAATTTCAACATCTTTTTTCAATTGAGCAACCTGTTCTGTTTTTGTGCCATCGTATGCACCGCGAATTCTTTTTTCTTTATCGATTAAAACCAGCCAACCTTGATGAATATACCCATCGGTAGCGGTACTATCTTCTTCAACAACTGTTAAATAGCTTTTTTCGGCTATGGTATAAATTTCATCTTTATTTCCCCAAACAAATTGCCATTTTTTACCGTCAACGCCAAGTTTTTGAGCATATTTTTTCAATACAGAAGGTTTATCGTATTTAAAATCGATGGTATGTGATAAGAACATCACATCGGGGTTATCTTTATATTGATCAAATACTTCTTTTAAGTTTCTATGCATTATTGGGCATATGGTAGAGCACGAGGTGAAGAAGAAATCGGCAATATATACTTTATCTTTAAGTACCTCTTGAGTGGTGACTACGCTATCTTGATTTAAAAAAGCAAATGAGGGGATGGTTTGATAAAGGGTATCTACGCCGTCTTTGGTAACTTTTGCTTCGCGTTGTCCGTAAATTGGTAGTTTTTTATCATTGGTACATCCAGCAAGGCTGATAGAAGCATAAACGACAATAAAAAGGCAGATAGTGTTTTTAAATTTGATCATGAGGATTGAATTTGTGTACAAACATACGTTAAAGCAAAATAAGGTTTAACGTATGATGTAAGATTAAAGTAAATAATAGAGTTGATTGAGGTTATAGGTTAGTCCAATATATATTTTTCCGGCACTTTGAGGATGATCGGTTTTTGCTTGCCAAGCATTTGTTTGAATACCTATATTTAAAGCAATATTTTTATAATATATATCTGCGCCTAAGCCTGCCATCAAATTGTTCATCTCGTGCTCTCCAGTCCGTATTTCATTATACGTTTCTCCTGCCGATTTTTCATAAAAAAATTGAGCCGAGGGCATAATCTGCCAATTTTTATTCAGCCTTTGTGTATAAAAAAAGTTCAAGAAAGAAGTGCTACTATTCGCAATTCCTTCAGCTTCCTTATTTTGTCCATTTACCTTATAAGCAGTGTTTAAACTCAGTCCAAATTTTTTATAACCGAGCAGATAATTTAAATAGAGAAAACCATCTGTACTTCCCGTACCCGGTTGCATCAAAGCAGAATAGCGAATTCCAGTTGTAGTTTTAACGTTATTTTTACCGCTTGGTAGCTTCACTCCAGCACCAACAATTAAACGTTGGTTAACATTAGGTCCATTTAATTTTCGTATTAAATGGTATCCTGCAAATAAATTTACATCCCCCATTCCAGAAATGGAGGAGGTGTAACTGTTGTAACGTTCGGTATTGGAATTGTATGGAATAATTGCATTCAATTCTATTCTACGATGTATAAAATATCGACCACGAAATTCCAGAGTTCGATAAGCCTCATAATCAGATGCATTGCCCATATGCGTAGTTAAAGGTGCATTTCGGCTGTCTTTAGGGATTAGAAAGTCACTGTTTCTTGGAAAAATGGAGTGTTTTTGACCTTTATAGCCACTGAATGATCGATACCGGTACAAAAGGCCAAAATTGCTTTGATTATCATAGGGTGTTAAGCCCATGAAACACCCGCAAATGTCGCATGCAATTACATTTATGGGCATAAGTAAACAAAATAGCAGCAATTTAGTATTCGCTAAATGCTTTATTTTTGATAAATTCTTCATCTGTTAATGTTTTTAAAAAGCTGATTAAGTATTGTTTTTGAAGGGATGATAGCTGAATTCCAGCTTTTAAACTTGCGTCGAGGTTAGGGTGATTAACTATTCCGATAGTGTAGTGCGCTAGTACCTTATCTAGTGTGTTAAATCTGCCGTCGTGCATGTAAGGTGGTGATCGTTCGATATTCCGAAGCGTTGGAACTTTAAATTTTGCTTCATCACTTGCCTGTTCGGTGATAATTTTTCGGCCTAGATCGGCACTTTTTAAGTCGAGGCCATTATTTCTATAGCTTAGGTCTGTAAATAACGGCTCGGTGTGGCAATTGCTACATTTTTCCTTAAATAGCATATAACCCTGCTGTTCTTCAGGAGTAAATGTATGTTTCTGAGGGTCGCGCATCACCTTATCGTATTTGCTAGTTGCTGATACCATGCTCACCATAAATTGCGTTAGTGCTTTAAGTACTTGTTGGGAAGTAATATTGGAGCTGTTAAAAGCCGTATTAAATAATTTGGGATAGGGTGCTGTCTTATTCAAGAATTCGACGATACTGGTTAAACTTGTTCCCATTTCGCAGGGATCGGTTATAGCGTTAATGGGTACAATTTCTAAATTTTTAGCACCTCCATCCCAAAAGAATTCCTTTTGCCAAGCTAAATTGAATAATACGGGTGCATTTCGTTTACCTAAGCAATTGTTAACACCATGACTAACAGGATGATCTAATTGCGCAAAAGCTGCAAATTGTTGATGGCAACTGCCGCACGATACACTTTTATCGGCAGAAAGCCGTGCATCGTAAAATAGCTTCTTGCCCAATTCAAATCCATCTTTAGTTAATTTATTTTCATCAAAATTGTAAACCGTAACAGGAAAATTAGCAGGCCTCACAAACCGAACTGATTCGGCTTGTGAGGCTACTTCATTTTTGCTGCAGGCATACCCTACCACTAAACTCAAAAAAAGCCAGAAGTATACTTTTAAATGCCTCATTTAATTATGAATATGATCTAATTGAAAGAGTCCATTTGTATAATTATCGGCAACAAGAGCCGAATTGGCTCCCCCCATTGTAAAATTCAAATTTGCAAAGCTGATGGTCTGTTTGCCTGTAAATAGTGCAGCCGCATTTACCTTGAAATGAATCTGCGGCTTTTTATCGGCTCGAATACGAAGTGGATTGCCAGCGGCAAATAGCTTGCTGTAGGTTCTTATCGTATTATTCGGATCGGCAATACCTCCAATATGGAACGTTAAACTGTTGTCTGGGGCGGTAGATTGGGGTGAACTTCCCTCTAGTTTTACAAAAATGTATCCGCTATTCCAAGTCCAGAACATTCCAAGTGTTGGGTCTAAAGCGCCCGTTTGTGCACCAGCTAGGTTTCGTTCTTTATCTACACCAATGGTGAAAGCAATTTGGGTATAATCGCCGGCAGGTATATCTGTTAAAGAGTTTAACAAAGAGGCTGGTTTACTTACATCTACAAGAAAGTAACTTTCGGGTACTTTGTAAATCGTACCATCTTCTTTAGATAACGTTATATTACTAATGTAGTATTTGAAAACTGAAATGTTAAAGCTATCGCCATTGGCATTTTTGTAGGTGGGCGTGTTTAGAACAAGCGGTGTTTCATTTACAAAATTCTCGAATTCTAGGGCAAATGAGCCCTTTTCGTTAGGAGTTATGGTTTCTTCTTTTTTGCATGAGAAAAATATGCTGGTAAGCAAAAGAAGGCTATATAATAAAGTTGATTTACTATTCATTTTTGAATTTGGTATTTAGTTTTAAATGTAAAAGGGACGTCATTGCGAGGTACGAAGCAATCTCCTTACTAAAAGTAAATTGTATTAACAGGTGCATTAAGATCGCTTCGTGCCTCGCGATGACGCACAAACTAGCAATGAAGCAAAGAATAAATGCTCAGTTAGTAATGAAGATAGGGCTTAATTAGGCTGTTTTAGGCGGATGAAAGATGCTGATTGGTTGGCCTATCGGTTTTTTTTGTACAAAGCGCGATATCGTTTTTAATAAAACAATTTCATGGAATGAGGGAAGCAAGTTAGCTGTAGACGGTGCTACTGTTTCGATAATGCGCTTTAGATTTTCTTGGTCGTGCTTGTTTTTTTGCTCTAATTCTTTAAGCTTAATATCCATAAAACACTTACCTTCACAATGCAGTTCGGGTTTATCTTTATTGGTACAGAGTACACTAGCGATATAGGCTTTGTTATAAGCATAGGTAGAGAATAACAGCCAATGATTGAAGCAATTGATAACAATTCCTACCAACAAGAAAGTGGCGACAATTTTTCTAAATGCTGTCATTGCTGCAAAACTAGCAATTGTAATTAATTTTAAGTCAAAATTTTGAGAAATTATTTTGTATACATATGGGTAGATTTAACTATATCATCTTATTAATTTTACTGGTAAATAATTCGTTTACTGCTAAAGGCCAAATTTTAATTCAAAAAATTAATGCAGATTGGCAATTTCGTCAACAAGATGAGAAGTGGTATCCAGCGCAGGTACCAGGAGAGGTTCATGTAGATTTATTAAGCAATAACTTAATTCCTGATCCATTTTATCGAGATAACGAGAAAAAATTACAATGGATAGAAAACGAGAACTGGGAGTATAAAACCACTTTTAAAGTGAGCACTGCTTTGCTAGCGAAGGAAAATGTTCATCTTGTTTTTGATGGCTTAGATACCTATGCGGACGTTTATTTAAACGGTAAACTTTTGCTTAGGGCTGATAATATGTTTCGTCAGTGGCAAATTGATGTAAAGCAACAGTTAAAACCAACTAATATCCTACTTGTTCGATTTTATTCGGCTCAGCGCAAAGTTGATTCCTTAGCTAAAGCTAATTTGCCGTTTTTGATACCCGATCATCCTAGGGCATACGTACGAAAAGCGCAATTTCATTTTGGTTGGGATTGGGGGCCTAAATTAACAGGGGTAGGCATTTGGAAAGCTGTTCGATTAGAGGCCTTTGATAAGGAGTCTGTTGAGCGAAAATTTATTCCTCCTTTAAAGGTAGAATTGGTTCAACAACCCGACCAATATGGCACATCTTTTTATTTTAAGATCGAAGGTAAACCAGTGTACATGAAAGGTGCCAATTACATTCCATCAGATGCATTTGTAACCCGAATGAAAAAAGACGATTACCGAAAAATACTGATGATGGCAAAGGATGCGCATATGAATATGCTTCGTGTTTGGGGAGGAGGAATTTATGAAAGCGACGATTTTTACGATTTATGTGATTCGTTGGGGATATATGTCTGGCAGGATTTTATGTTTGCCGGAGCGATGATTCCTGGCGATAAGGCTTTTTTTGATAATGTAAGAGAAGAAGTGAGGTATCAAGTAAAACGTTTGCGTCATCATAAAAGTATTGTTTTATGGTGTGGGAATAACGAGGTTGATGAAGCATGGAATCGCTGGGGATGGCAAAGTCAATTTAAAATTAATGCTAAGGATTCGGTTAAACTGTGGAATGATTATACCCGAATGTTTCGGGATAGCATCCCCAAATGGGTAAAAGAAATAGATCCTGGCCGGCCGTATATTAGTTCTTCACCAAAATTAGGCTGGGGTGTTAAAGAAAGTATTAATGAGGGCGATAGCCATTATTGGGGCGTTTGGTGGGGAGGCGAAGATTTCGAAACGTTTGAGAAAAAAACAGGTCGTTTTGTAAGCGAATATGGAATGCAGGCGATGCCTAACTATTCGAGTGTATTAAAATATACCTTGCCAGAAGATCGATATCTGTTTTCTGATGTGTTAAAAAATCACCAAAAGGCAGGAAATGGATTTACAAAATTGGCGGGTTATTTGAATAATTATATGATCGATTCGGCCAAAATAAGTAAGCTTTCTGTAGAAGATTATACCTATCTCACGCAATGTGTGCAATATTATGGGTTTAAGAACATGATTTTAATTCACCAAGCAAAATCGCCGTATAACATGGGGACTTTGCTTTGGCAGTTAAACGATTGCTGGCCTGTGGCCAGTTGGAGCATTACCGATTATTACGACCGAGCACCTAAGGCAGCTTGGTATGCGGTTAAAGCTGCGTATAGTAATCATCCGCCAAAGCGAGATACCGTTAGGCCAAAAGATTTAAAGTTAACCAATCCAAAAATCACGTATTCAATTAAAGGTAAACAGTTGATTTTAAAATCATCGGCTTTTGCCAAATATGTATTTGTTGATGTTGTTGGGTTTAAAGGAAGGCTTAGCGATAATTATTTTGATTTGGAGGCGGGGAAGGAGAAGCAGGTTGAGTTTGTTGGTGGCTTGCCAGGCAAAGGAATTAAAGTAAAATCACTTTGGGATGTGATTAAATAGGATGGATTAATGTCATCTCGGCGATAGGTATTTTAGGTTTTATCGTCATCTCGACGAGAGGTATTTTAGGTTTTATCGTCATCTCGACGAGAGGAGAGATCTGTAGGGTGGTTCTATAGATATCTCCTCGCTGCGCTGCGTTCGATATGACGGAGCTAGCGTTCGATATGACGAAACAAGGGTTCGATATAAAGGAAGTAAGTGGTTGTATAGATATCTCCTCGCTGCGCTGCGTTCGATATGACGAAACAAGGGTTCGATATAAAGGAAGTAAGTGGTTGTATAGATATCTCCTCGCTGCGCTGCGTTCGATATGACGGAACTAGAGTTCGATATTATGAAAGTGGTTGTATAGATATCTCCTCGCTGCGCTGCGTTCGATATGACGGAACTAGGGTTCGATATGACGGAGCAACCATTGCGTTCGATATGAGGCGCGACGTGCTTTTTAATTTGTTGAAAAACTACTTTTGTTGTGCTAGCGGTAACTCATTTATATTTTCTAATTTCGGACAAATGGAAAGAGGCGGGTGCATTTATATCATGACAAATTATACTAGAACGACTTATTATACGGGCGTTACATCAGACTTATATGCTCGAATTATGGAGCATAAAGGTGACAAGTATCCAAATTCCTTCACTTCTAGATATAAATTAAAATATTGCGTTTATTTTGAAGCACTCTTCACTATTGAAGAAGCAATTGCAAGGGAGAAGCAAGTAAAAAAATACAGAAGAGAAAAGAAGGAAGCATTAATAAATAGTATTAATCCGAAATGGGAAGATCTGTGGGAAATAATTAAGGATTGGGAGGCAGGATAGATACTTTCTTGTAGCATCTCGTCATCTCGACGAGAGGTATTTTTTAGGATGCTTCGTCATCTCGACGACAGGTATCTTTAGGTTGTATCGTCATCTCGACGACAGGAGAGATCTATTAGGTGGTTGTATAGATATCTCCTCGCTGCGCTGCGTTCGATATGACGGAACTAGGGTTCGATATGAAGGAAGTAAGTGGTTGTATAGATATCTCCTCGCTGCGCTGCGTTCGATATGACGGAGCTAGGGTTCGATATGACGGAACTTGGGTTCGTGACGCTTATATCATCCTTTATTTACTGCTGCAAATCTCCCATAATTGCCTTAATTTTTTCGCCTAACTTAATTTCTGTTGCTTTAAATTCATCAGCTGATGCTAATGGTGTGTTTACACTGCAGTAGAACTTAATTTTAGGTTCCGTGCCACTTGGTCGTGCAGAGATAATACTTCCATCGGCCGTTATAAATTGCAAAACATCCGATTTAGGGAAGCCAAGTTCCTTACTTGTTCCGGCTTTAATATCTGTTTCTTTATTTAATTCGTAATCTTTTAATGTTACTACTGGAGAACCGCCTAAAGTAGCAGGCGGATTATTCCTAAACTTCTCCATCATGGCCTTAATTTCTTCGGCACCTGATTTTCCTTTTTTGGTGATGGAAACTAAATCTTCCTTATACATCCCATGTTCTACATACATGTTAATCATGGCTTCGTACAAACTGCTTCCTTTATCTTTGTAAAAAGCCGTCATCTCGGCAATAAATGCACAAGAAATTACCGCATCCTTATCACGTACCAAGTCGCCAACCAGGTAGCCATAACTTTCTTCGCCGCCGGCAATAAATGTTTTTTTGCCCTGTAAACCAGTCATTACTTGCCCGATCCACTTAAATCCAGTTAAGGTATTAAAGTATTCAACATTTTTAGCATCGCAAATGGTCTTAATTAAACTGGTAGTTACAATGGTAGACACTACATATTCATTTCCAGTTAATTTATTTTTCTCTTCCCAAGCTGTTAATAGATAATTAATCAATAAACTTCCAGTTTGGTTTCCGTTCAATAGAACAAATTCACCATCGGTATTTTTTACCGCTATGCCTACACGGTCGGCATCAGGATCGGTTGCCAAAACTAAATCTGCATCAATTTCTTCCGCTTTTTTAAGTGCTAGGGTTAGCGCTTCTTTTTCTTCAGGATTAGGATAAATAACCGTAGGGAAATTACCGTCGGGTTTGCTTTGTTCTTCAACCAGCGTAACGTTAGTGAAGCCAAATTTCTCTAGTGCTTTTGGTACCAGTGTTATTCCTGTTCCATGGATGGGGGAGTATACAATTTTCAAGTTTTTCTGACGAGCAATCGCATCTGGGGAAACTGATAATTCGGTTATTTTAGCTAAATAGAGATTATCTATATCGGTATCGATGATTTCTATATTTTGCTCAATGCGATTAAATTTTACTTCGTCGATACTTTTTATCGCCGCAACTTCATCCATCACCATTTTATCATCAGGCGAAGTAAATTGTCCGCCATCTTCGCCATAGGCCTTATAGCCATTGTATTCTTTTGGATTATGCGAAGCGGTTAACATCACTCCGCTTTTACAGCCAAGGGTACGTACGGCAAAAGAAAGTTCGGGTGTTGGTCGTAATGCGGAGAAGAAATACACGTAGATCCCGTTTGCCGAAAAAACATCGGCGGTTATTTTCGCAAAAACGTCAGAATTGTTTCGGCTATCGTGTGCAATGGCTACGCTAATTTTTTGGTTGGTATATTTTTTTAGCAGGTAATTGGCTAAACCTTGCGTAGCCGTACCAATCGTATATTTATTAATCCTATTCGAACCTGCGCCCATAATGCCACGTAAACCACCCGTACCAAACTCCAAACTTCTATAGAAACTGTCGGTTAGTTCAGTAAAAGCTTCTTGATCTAGTAAGTTTTGAATGGCCGATTTTGTTTCAGAATCGTAATTTCCTTCTAGCCATTGGTTAATGGTTGCGCTTGTAGTTTGGTCTAATTGCATACGTATTTGGTTGAGGTTTATGCTACAACAAAACAAATTTAAGATTGTTCAAAATGATATTTATTGTACAATTCAGAATTTTATTTCGCCACTTTAGCTAAAATTAGCGTGCTTTTTGTTATTTTCACGCCCCATTACAAGTATAAAGAAAAATAGTAATTGTTCAATGAAGATATTAAAATTTGGAGGCACTTCTGTAGGTAGTCCTGAGCGAATGAAAAAGTTACTGGATATTATTAATCCAGGCGAAGAGCAAATTGTAGTGTTATCAGCTGTGTCTGGTACAACCAATAGTTTAGTAGAAATTTCATCAAAGTTACTCAAGGAAGAAAAGCAAGATGCTCTAAATTTAATTCATGCTTTACAAGCTAAATACAATGATTTTGTGGTCGAATTATTGCCGGAGGGCGATTTTAGAGAACAAGGTGAAGAAGTGGTGGACTACCATTTTGGCTTTTTAGCCAGTTTGGTGAACGATCTTTTTACTGCGGTAGAAGATAAAGTGGTTTTGGCCCAGGGCGAATTGTTATCAACCACGTTATATCACATTTATTTAAAGTCTATCGGTGTACCTTCGGTGCTCTTGCCAGCTTTAGATTTTATGAAGATTGATGAAGATAACGAGCCAGATATTCCATTTACAACCGAAAATTTGATGCCGATTTTGGCGAAGCATAAAGGTACAAATTTGTTTATTACGCAGGGTTTTATCTGTAGAAACAGTTTTGGTGAGGTAGATAATTTACGCCGAGGTGGAAGCGATTATACCGCTTCTTTGCTTGGTGCGGCAATTTTAGCCGAGGAAGTTCAAATTTGGACGGATATTGATGGTATGCACAATAACGATCCAAGAATTGTAAAAGGTACCAAACCGATTTCTCATTTATCGTTTGATGAAGCTGCGGAGTTGGCTTATTTCGGAGCAAAAATTCTTCACCCTCAATCTGTTTTCCCGGCGCAGAAATATAAAATACCCGTTCGTTTGCTAAATACGATGGAGCCTAAGGCTGCAGGAACGGTAATCAGCACAGAAAGCGAAAAAGGGAAGATCAAGTCTATTGCTGCAAAGGATGGCATTACGGCAATTAAAATTCAGTCGAGCCGAATGTTATTGGCCTATGGTTTCTTGCGTCGTATTTTCGAAATCTTCGAACGTTATAAAACACCGATTGATATGATTACCACCTCGGAGGTGGCTGTTTCGTTAACTATTGATTTTACGGATAACCTGGATGAGATTGTAAAAGAACTTCATTCTTTCGGTACGGTAGAAATAGACACCAATCAGAGTATTGTTTGTGTGGTTGGCGATTTTGGTGCCGAAAAACATGGTTATGCAGCTAGAGTGTTAGATTCGATTAAGCATATCCCGGTTCGTATGATTTCTTATGGTGGAAGCGCTTATAACATTTCGATGTTGATCAGTACCGAACACAAGACCGAAGCGTTAAGAAGTCTCCACAATCGAATTTTTGAATAAAAATTATTTAAAATAGAAGATAAGAAAAACCAAGAGTAAGGTTAAGACGATAAAAAATCGAATTCTTCGCTCAAATTCTCTTCTTGTGATCGCATTTCGCCTATAATCTAAGTAATTGGTGATATAAATGAAGAGTAAAAAGACAATGATAAGTATAACTAGAAATTTCAAATTGTATGTTTTCCGATAAAGATATAGCACATTTCTCTAAATTAGAAACTCCTTTCTATTATTACGATTTAAATTTGCTCGAGCAAACTTTAAAAGTATGTAATGATGCGGCTAAGGCCTATCAATTTCATGTGCATTATGCCATGAAAGCGAATTTTAATGAAATGGTGCTTAGCAAAATTAGAATGATTGGTTTTGGTGCCGATTGTGTAAGTGGAAATGAGGTTAAAAAAGCCATAGAAGTTGGATTTTCAAAGGATAAAATAGTTTTTGCAGGTGTTGGCAAATCAGATAAAGAGATTATTGATGCTTTAGAAAGTGATATATTCTGTTTTAATGTAGAATCGCTACAAGAATTAGAGGTGATCAATGCGCTTGCAGAAGCAAGGCAAAAAGTGGCCAAGGTAGCCATAAGAATTAACCCAAATGTTGATGCACATACGCATGCGAACATTACTACCGGATTGGATGAAAATAAATTTGGTATCAATTCGTGGGATATGCCGGCCTGTGCTGAGCTGTTAACCATTTGCCCCAATTTAGAGTTTATCGGTATACACTTTCATATTGGCTCGCAAATTACCAATTTAGACGTGTACAAAAACCTATGTAACCGTGTTAACGAATTTTCTGCTTGGTTCGAAGATCATGGTTTTAGGGTTAAGGTTTTAAATGTTGGGGGTGGACTAGGAATAGATTACCATCACCCAAATGAACAAATTCCAGATTTTAGCACGTATTTTAAGGTGTTTTCCGACTTTTTAGACGTAAAACCTTATCAAGAAGTACATTTCGAACTGGGAAGGGCGTTAGTAGGGCAGAGCGCTTCTTTAATTAGTAAAGTGTTGTATGTTAAAAATGGAAAGAAAAAGAATTTTATTGTTTTAGATGCTGGTATGACCGAGTTAATGCGTCCGGCGTTATATCAAGCCTATCATTTGATAGAGAATATTACTTCTTCCAATTCCCAACTCCCAACCTCCAACTTAATAAAGTACGATGTTGTTGGTCCAATTTGTGAAAGTACCGATTGTTTTGGCAAAGAAATTTCGTTGCCTGAAAGTTTTAGAAACGATTTGATCGCTATTCGAAGCGCGGGTGCATATGGTGAAGTTATGGCTTCGCATTATAATTTAAGAGAAGGAGTAAGGAGTTATAGTAGCGAGGGATAGCTGCCAACGGGAGTATAGTGAACTCCAATGAGCTTCACGGTCGCTACGAGAGAACTATTTAACCATTTGTATAGTTATCTCCTCGCTGCGCTGCGTTCGATATGACGATTTTCTAGAAAATTAACTTAAGCGTTTTTCTTTGCAGACAGTAACAATACTGCGCCAACTACCAATACGATTCCTCCTGCATAAGGCGGCCAGTTAACCGATTTTTCTTTATCTGCGGAAACCTGTATAGGTCCAGCGTCAATGATTTTTTCTTTTTTAGTGTAGGTAAAGCCTGTCCATACTAAAAGTACGATGCCTAAAACGATTAATATTATTCCAATTGTTCTGCTCATGATAGTTTTTTTGTTAAGAACAACTAAAGGGTAATGAATGTTTTAGCTACTTAAAATGTGTAATAAAGTTAGCTTTCTTGAGTAATGAGAGTTATAGGTTATCTAATTCGTTTTCATTATTCTACTTCAAAGAAATCGGCTAATCCTCCTAAATAGTATTCATCAATTCCGCTTGTAAAATCATCATAATCTTCGTCTGGAATATTGGTTTGAACAAATTCTAAAGAAGTTCCTTTTTTATCAGCATGAAGCTTTATGGTAACGATAGAAGGTTCGTTATCATCGCCAAAATACCATTGTTGCACAATTTTCCTTGGTGCATCAAACTCAATGTTTTTACCTACAATATCGCCGTCCCAGAACGAAAATTCTGTTCCTTCTTCTTCAGTAAATTCAACCTCGGCACCGGTCCACAATTGTATGCTTTGCGCTTTGGTTAAGGCAAGATATACCTCTTCGGGAGGAGCAGGGAGTGCGTAGTATTTCTTAAAAGTCTTCATTATTTGAATGCGTTTAATCCAGTTACGTCCATACCAGTTATTAACAAGTGCACATCGTGTGTTCCTTCGTAGGTTACTACCGATTCTAAGTTCATCATGTGGCGCATAATTGGGTATTCCCCTGTAATTCCCATTCCACCAAGCATCTGACGAGCATTTCTAGCAATAACTAAAGCAATTTCAACACTATTTCGTTTCGCCATCGATATTTGTTCGGCAGTAGCTCTATTTTCGCTTTTTAACACCCCTAAGCGCCAAACCAATAATTGTCCTTTCGTAATTTCGGTAATCATCTCTGCTAGTTTCTTCTGTTGCAATTGAAAACCACCGATAGGTTTCCCGAACTGAATACGTTCTTTAGAATACCGTAGTGCCGTATCATAACAATCCATTGCTGCTCCTAAAGCACCCCAAGCAATGCCATAACGGGCTTGATTTAAGCAGCCAAGTGGACCTTTTAATCCTTTAATGTCTGGAAAAATATTTTCTTTCGGCACTTTCACATTGTCGAACACCAATTCGCCGGTTGCCGAGGCTCTTAGACTCCATTTTCCATGGGTTTCGGGTGTACTAAATCCTTCCATGCCGCGCTCTACTACCATGCCTCTAATTTTTCCTTCATCATCTTTTGCCCAAACCACTGCAATATCGGCAAATGGCGCATTAGAAATCCACATTTTTGCGCCATTTAATAGGTAATGATCACCTTTATCTTTAATATTGGTAACCATTCCGCCAGGATTAGAGCCGTGATCAGGTTCTGTTAAACCAAAGCAGCCCATCAATTCTCCCGTGGCCAATTTAGGAAGGTATTTTTTTCGTTGTTCTTCAGTTCCGTAAGCATAAATTGGGTACATCACCAATGAACCTTGTACCGAAGCTGTAGATCGAATGCCTGAATCGCCACGTTCTAATTCTTGCATTATGATGCCATAGGCGGTATAATCTAAGCCAGCACCACCATATTCTACAGGAATAGTCGGGCCGAAAGCGCCAATTTCTCCTAAACCTTTAAGTAAATGCTTCGGAAATTCTGCTTTTTGGGCACAATCTTCGATTATTGGACTTACCTCTTTTTTAACCCAATCTCTTGCCGATTGGCGGATGAGTTTATGTTCTTCAGATAATAATTCGTCTATAAGATAATAGTCTGGGGCTTCGTAAAGGTCTTTCTTGGCTGATTTACTCATATTTTACACTATATTTGGTTTATATGTTGCTCATCAAAGGTAATAATTTTAACCCCTATTTAAATTAAATGTTTACACAAACTGTCGCGCTTAAAGATGTTAGTTGTTACGCCTTTCATGGCTTTTATCCTGAAGAACAGTTAACAGGTAGTCATTTTTTAGTAAGTATTGAAGTAACTTTTTCTCCGGCTAACGAAACGGAGGATTTGCAAAAGACTGTTAATTATGAGGTGATTAATGCTGTTATTTTAGAAGAAATGAAGAATACCCAGAAATTATTGGAGACGGTAGTTAAAAATATGATGGATAAGATTTTAATTGCCTACCCGTTTTTGCTAACTGCAGAAGTGGGCATACGGAAATTGCATCCGCCGATGTTAGGAGAGGTTGGTAGTTCATTTGTGGGATTAAAGTATGCTAATTAGCTAATTCCCGAATTTACAAATTCGCTAATTATAGCTGCTCGAACGCAATCATTTTATTTCTTTCCTTATCGGGAATGTTAGCCGGTTTTTTTGTGCTGTAGTCGAAAGCTACGCAGATAGTTTTTCCTTTACTGCAGGTAATTTCTTTTCCATTAACGTTTTTCACGATAAGATATTCGAGATCGAAACTGGAGGTGCCAATTCTAGACGTACGCACGTACATGCTCACGTTGTCATTTAGTAAGATAGGGGCGATGTAATCGATAGAGGCTTGGCCAATTACAACTCCGGTTTTATGCCAGTCCCAGTTTATGGCGTGCTCCCAGTATTTAGTTCTTCCTATCTCCATGTATGTAAAATAGACGGCATTATTCACATGCCCCATCATATCTAAGTCGGCGAAACGCATTTCGATAGTTGTTTTATACTTAAAACTGTCGATGTGACTAATAATTACTGACTTATTGTCATTTGATTTTTCTTTTTTACGCCAAAATGTCTTAAAAAACATAGATTTTACGATTGGAATACGATTTGAATAGGAACAATTATACTTTAAAAAATTAATTAATAGGAGAAAATAAAGATGACTTTAGTAAAATTTAACAACAAAACCAGAAACACAGCACCTTACTTTAACAATGTTTTCGACTCTTTGTTTAGTGATGCATTAAATAAAAATTATGGGGTAAATAAAGTACCTAACGTGAATATTTACGAAGGCGAAACCGAATATAAAATCGAATTGGCAGCTCCAGGTTTAACGAAAGAAGATTTTAAAATCGATCTTAAAAAAGATAATCTTTCAGTTTGGGCAGAGAAAAAAACGGAGGAAGGCGCAGTTCAAAAAGACTATAGCCGCAAAGAATTCGAGTACAGTTCATTTGCAAGATCATTTGTATTGCCAGAAGGGGTAGATGCAGATAAAATTAGTGCAGAATATGTAAATGGGATATTAAACATCACCATTGGCAAAAAGGACGATGCGAAATTAACGCATAAAGAAATTGTAGTTTCATAGGCTACAAGTTTGAGTAAATAGGTTTGATTTTTCCCGAGAGGGATTTCCCGGATGGGAGAGAGTTTAAGGTTGATAGGGGCGCATCTAAAGATGCTGCCCTTATTTTTTGTCATGGTTATATTCAAATCCAAATCGTATGGCATCTTCAAGTATAGCGAGGTTAATGTCGCTTAACTTTTTAAATTTAATGCAATAGCCTGTTACGCTCGCTTTTCCAATTGAATCTCCATAGGCTTTTTTTAGATGTTCCTTATCATCAATACCTAGGATATAAATAGAGATTCCGCTTGAATTTGCGCTTAACCCAATTCGATAAAACACTTTGGTTTTTTTATCGGCATAATGTATGGTGTAAAAGCCATAACCTATGTTTGGATTTGAGACAATTTTGCCCGTATCGTCTTTACCATCTAAAAACCATAGTTTGCAGCTTGGTAAAATGTTAAGAATTAACTCGTGTAGGGTGTACAGATCAGTACGTTTTGGTTCGGCTATGCTTTTGATGTAATGTTCGATGTTTTCCTTAATGCTCATGTGAATCATTCCTTAAAGTGTTTAGTTATTCATTATTGGTTGGTAATAAAGTATAATTGCCCCACTTTTGAAGGTTTTCGTTTTTATTAACTTAAAGATAGTGCTGTTGTGTACGTTTTCAAATAGTTGTAATCCCTTTCCAGTAATCACAGGATGTACGCAAAGTTGGTACTCATCAATTAGGTTAAGTTTCATTAACTGGATAATTAAACTCCCACTGCCTATAAGAATGTCTTTTCCGGGTTCTTTTTTGAGCGACGATACGTGTTCTTCAAGGTTGTTGTTTGCCAGCGTTGCAGTTTTCCAATTTGTTATGGTTTGATCGGTGGGCTTTAGTGTATGCGAAAAAACAATTTTTGGGATTTTGTCCATCACAAATGCAAAGTCGTCCATAGATTTTTCGCCCGAAGGCTTTATAACTAAATCTTGCCAGAATTGCATCAGCTCATACGTTATCCTGCCATACAATATAACACCAGCGTTACTTAACAGTTCGGCATAATGTTGATGTATTTCTTCATCGGCCAATCCGGCTCTATGATCGAAATTTCCATCGATGGTCATGTTAATTGCGGCAATTATCTTTCTCATAGTTTGGATTTAATATAGTTTATTCTTTCGAAAAGCAAGGTAATACTTGTTCTTTAAAATAAGGTTCTTGGTTTACCCAAAACATATAGTTCACTTTCAAAAAATCTTTTGCAAATGCTTGCAGCATGGGAACAAGATTTTGTTGTGGTTTATTTTTTGAATCCTCTTTTTCATTACCTGTTTTGCCAAAGTAATTGCCATCCTGCACTGCAATTCCAATCGGAACGGTATAATTGGCTTCGTGCATTAAGGCTAGCGCATGGTTTAGTTGGCCTTTTCGTGTAACCATTAAATCTGGCCCGCCTAATCCAACGCCAATTTCTTCCCCATATTGATATAAGCTACGAAGATAACCTTTATCGTCCCACGGCAACCATTCTCCAGGCATAAAATTGGCGTAAATCAGGGTTGTTGTAGAGGGAAATACTTTTTTTAAGGCAAGCATATTTTCTTTTAATCCAGCTACATAGCCACGATCAGAAAAGCTCGGATCTATTTTTTTATTTACATCTATTGCAGTTTCTTGAAGATTTATGCCCGCTATTTTTCCATCAACTTCTTTTCCTAATGCCAGCAGCAGTAGCGCAAATCGTTCTCGTACATTTTTGTTCCAGCGTTTTGCAATCCATCCGCTAGGTTTGCCCGAATCATCTCGGCCCATTACCGCACCACCTCCATATTCATCAGTAAATAAATAATCTGGAATTGCTTTATAGTTTGGATTAAAGGTAACATCTTGCAGCTGAACAAATAGCTCTTTTCCATACTTTTTAAGATAAGCCATATCTTCCTTTAAAATTGAAAAGTCGTATTTCCCTTTTTGTGGTTCAAAATCTCTCCACGAATACATAATTTGAGCTCCTTTAAAGCGTGGATGTAAAAGAAAGGGATGATTAATGATCAGTTCTCTGTCTCTCGAGAAGTATACGAAGTGTTTTATATTGTCTTTTGCAATCGGACAAGGCGCGTTTACATATTTTTTATACGCATTTGCATAACGTTCGCTTTGATTTGGCTGTTGTGCGGCAGCCCCGATAGACAGCGCAGTAAATGAAAGAAATACGATTAGCTGTCTGCCTTTCATGTTAGGAATTTTAGGGCTGTTGACGTAAATGGCACTGCTGGATTATAGATGGGTACATGCTCACCGCCTGGTATTATCCATAACGTTGCATTCGGTATTGCGCGACTGATGGTTTCAGGGATTTCGACCGGAAAAAATTGATCGCATTCCCCATGCACAATTAAGGTACGGGCCGTAATTGTCGATAACCTTTGTTCAGTGAAATTCATATCATCGAAATTTTCGGCGAAGGCATTAAAGTTTGAAAGGAGTTGATGGATTTGTTCTTCACCACGTTTTGCGCATTCTCGATACATGTTTATCACCTCTTGAGGCATGGTATTAAAAGAAGCCCTGCGCATAATGGCCCTTGCCTGATCTGGGAAATGAGAAGTTGTGCTAATCAATACCATTTCTTTAATACGTTTCGGTTCACTTGTAGCCATGTGTAGTAAAACCATCCCTCCGGTGCTCATTCCCATGGCCGAGAATTCATCAATTTCCAATTTGTCGAGTAAGCCAAATACATCATTTGCCGCTTGGCCATGCGTAAATTTTCCCTCAGGATTGGTAGAATAGCCATGTCCTCGCAAATCTATACTAATAAGTTTGTAGTGTTCCGAAAGTTCAGAGATAAAAGGATGCCAGTTCTGCGAGCAACCACCAAAGCCATGCAAAAGCACGAGGGGTTTTCCACTTCCGTATTCCTCGTAATACATTTCTATGTTTCCAACTTGGATGGAATGACCTTTAGCATTAGTTTGTTTTGGGGCGTAGGTATTTGGCATTACATTTCCTATCTATCTACCGTATAATTTAGTTCAGTTACCCCCGAATTAAATTGTTTAGTGCTAAGTAATTTTAATTTTATTTTGTCTTTAATATCTGTAAACAATGGAATGCCCTCGCCAAGAATAATTGGATTAACAAATAGCCAATACCCATCGATTAGATTCAGTTTCATCAGTGAATGTGTAGCAGTGGGGCTACCAAAAACTAAAATGTCTTCGTTCCCGCCGTCAACTAATTGTTTTATTTGGTTTATAATGTCTGAAATGTCGTCGTTAATAATTTTTGTATTGCTTAAGTCTTCTTCATTCAATGTTTTTGAGAGCACAATTTTTTGCACTTTTGCATACCATTTTGAATGTTCGATGTCGTGATTGCTTGCCGTCGGACTATCGCCTGCCGTAGGCCAGTAATTCTCCATCATCTGATAGGTTACTCTTCCGTACAATGCTGTGTTGCCTTTACTTATCCGTTTGCCTACATGTTCAAAAATTTCCTCATCAACGGTAATCCAGTTCATTTCTCCATTTGGTCCTGCCACAAAACCGTCGAGCGATATGTGCATAAAAGATATTATTTTTTTCATCTGTATAAATTATTAATACTTGGCTTACTGATTTTCATTTGTATTAATGAGCTCGTAAACTCGGTTTGTTTTCAATAGTGATGAAGCTATCATGATTTATTTTTCACCTGTGTTTATTTTATTTGGTGTTCAAGAGCTCACCAGCTCGGGTCATTTCACTTTGTGATTTTGAAAATCATGATGGTCTCATGTGGTATGGTGTTTTTTAGTTTGTTTTTTCGACATTAAGTTGTTCGGCTAATCCGATGAGGAGCCCTTCTATTCCCCGAATATAGCAGAGGCGATACACGTCGCCAAACTGAACCACTTCTCCAACAAGTACAGCGCCGTGTTTTTCAAGTCGGGACAGCAATTCGTCGAGGTTGTCTACCCTAAACATGATTCGGAGGTAACCTAAGGAATTCACTGGGGCAGTTCTATGATCTGCTATCGTTTGAGGGGTTAAAAATCGAGAAAGTTCAAGTCGCGTATGGCCATCGGGTGTAACCATCATGGCAATTTCTACGGTTTGATTACCCAATCCGGTTACTTGGCCGGCCCATTCCCCTTCAACCATCATTCTGCCTTCGAGCCTAAGCCCTATTTCTTCAAAAAAGGAAATTGCGTTGTCGAGCGATTCGACAACGATGCCTACATTGTGCATTTCAATTAATTTACTTTTGTTCATGGGCTTACAGGGCTAGTTTGGGAAAGTGTTAATGTAAAAATACTAAAATTAGGGTTTTGTGTGTCTGTCTCTTTCGATTTTACAAAATTTACTTTCGTCAATAGTTTAGTGGAGTTCAGATTTTCGTTATGCGTAAAAGCTACAATTTTATGAACTTTCAACGTTTGAAAAGCATAATTTATCACGACTTCGATTGCTTCTTTCATTATTCCCTGGCCTTGAAATTTTGTCAAAAGTTCATATCCAATTTCACAACTATTTTTCTCGATTGAAAAGTTATAGAGGCAAATTGTTCCAACGAATTTTGTTGTGCTTGTTAAGCTAATTGCCCAATAGATGGCATTGTTATTTTTAACGTTCTCATCAATCATGTTGATGAAGTTTATGGCTTCATCAACTGTCTGGCTTGGTGCTCGCCCAAGATATTTGTTTACTTCAGCATCAGAACGTAGTGCAAATACATCCTGTTGGTCGTCAACTAACAATTGCCTGAGGGTTAACCTTTCAGTTTTTAAAGTAGGAAAAGGCGTGAAATTTCTGTTTACCATCTTTATTAGTTATGGAGGTCAAATTATTCGTCGTTTTTAAGTGTTAAAAGCTTATCTAGTTGGTTTAAAGTTGCGGTAAAGCCTTCTTTGAAGCCCATTTCGATCATTTTTTCCATACGTTCAAGCGATTCATTAAAAATAGTAATACTTACTTTAGTTATTCCATTTTCTTCACTGAAAGTGAGATTCCATTCTGAACCTGGAAGTTGGGCATTTTCATGTTCGTCTGCGAACGCATTTAAGAATTTGAAATTGGTTTTTGGGTTGATGGAAGAATATTTCTGAATAGCCCAATTCTCATGTCCTTCGGGGCTTACCATGGCATAAAATCGTCGTCCGCCTACTTCAAAATTCATTTCTTTAGTTTTCGAGGCATAAGGTTTGGGTGCCCACCATTGATCGAGAATTTCGGGTTTTGTGAAGGCGTCCCATACCAATGAAAGTTCTGCGTTAAATTCCCTGTTTATTAATGCTGTTTTTGTTGATTTGTTGAGTGTAAAGTCAAGTAGGTTGTTCATTTTTTTTGTTTTTTAAGGGTTAATAATACGTCGTCTAGTTGATTAAATCGGGTTTCCCAGATTTTTTTGAATTGTTCAATCCATTTATCCATTTCTTTCATCTTTTCAATTTCAAGAGAATAGTAGATTTCTCTACCTTGATGTTCTTGTTTTACCAGGTCGCATTCGGTTAAGATGCGGAGGTGTTTAGAAACCGCTTGTCGCGTGGTGTTGAAGTTTTCGGCAATGGCATTTGGTGTCATGGCCTGTACTGCAATTAAGACCATTATAGCCCGTCTTGTGGGGTCGGCAACTGCTTGAAAAATATCTCTGCGCATATTAGTTTATTTAAGTTCTGAAAGTATCAACTTTTTCTGTTTAAGCGTGTTGGTCATTGCCTTTTCTCTAACTTTAGGATCATTACTATTGATGAGATCAAAATATTCTACAGGTACCACTTGCCACGATAAACCATATTTATCTTTACACCAGCCACAAGATCCTTCTTCACCACCGTTTGCGGTTAGTGCGTTCCAATAATAATCTACCTCAGCCTGGTCTTTGCAATTAATAACAAAGGATACCGATTCGTTAAATTTGAAGTATGGACCTGCGGCAAGGATGTTAAACTCTATATTTCCTATTTCCATAACCGCTGTTTCGAATGTAGAAAGGCCACCTTGTTCTTTTGCTTGGGGTGGATTTTTGTATTGGCGAAATTCTTTCATTTTACCATTTTTGAAAATAGAGAGGTAATAATTTACTACAGCTTTGGCATCTTTATCTACCCAGAGGCAAGGCGTTATTTTTTGCGTAATCTTATCCGTTTTTTTTGTTAACGTTTGATGGGAGAGGGTGTCGTTATTTTTGCGGGTATTTTGCTGAGAATTCCCGCAACTCATAAGAAGTGCTATCACAATAGCGGTTAAAAATTTGAGGGTATACTTTTTCATTTTTTTATTTATTTAATGTTGATAATAAGTTGTCTAATTCTTTTAATGTCATTATGAAGCCTTCTTTAAAGCCCATTTGAATTATCATTTCCAGGTGAGCAAGTGTTTTATTTTTTATGATGATACTAACCTTTGTAATTCCATTTTGGTTACTAAAATTCAATTCCCATTCTGAAGTTGGCAATTCGGTATTGATATTTTCGTCTTTGTCGGTAAAAGAAGACAACCATCTTATTTGGGTTTTGGGATGTATTGAAGTGTATTTTTTCAATCCCCAATATTCTTGTCCTTCAGGCCATATCATGGCATAAAATCTTCGACCGCCTACTTCAAAGTTCATTACTTTGGTTTTTGAAATCAACGGCTTAGGGGCCCACCATTGGTCGAGGATTTCTTGTTTTGTGAAAGCATCCCATACCAATGAAAGTTCTGCATTAAATTCTCTAGTTATGAATACTGAATTGGTTGCTTTGTCTACTGTAAAGTCAAATTGTAAATTATTCATATTTATAGCTGTTTATTTATATATGCAACTAATCGATTGCAAATATACACGCAACTTTTCGGTTTCACAAATTTTTTGATAAATTTTTTTAAGTTTTCTAGAAATGTTTTATAAGGTGTTGCTGCTTTTCTTATCCATAGTTATAAATAAGAGATCGCCAAAGTCGTTTTGACAGTGTGTCTGTATTTGCTCGAATTCGTTGTTATCAAGGTCATTTTTAAGTTTTTTCAACCCTTGTTTACTTCGTTAAGGTTTGCTAATGATGAAAACGATGAGATTCCGTTTCGGATGCGTTCGTCGAAATAGCATTCGGGTTTATTTTTACCAACATATAAAAAACAGTCTTTGAGGTCGTCTTTGATAAAATACTTTTCAATGCCACTAATTTTTAGTTTTGCTTCGTCCGCTGCTTTTTTTATCCTATTGAGCGAGGGCATTTGAGCAATGGAAGCATTAAGCATTTTAGGAAAATAATGGTTGAGCTAATATAGGAACCCTTGTTATAAGCAGTCTATTCGCCTTTAATGAGTTCGTCTATTTCTTCTTTGAGCTTCGGAAGATGATTAGTCAATACAGACCAAATGTTTTCATCTGAAATATTATCGTAAGCGTGAATAACCTGATTTCTTAAGCCAACTATTGATTTCGCGTTTGTTATTTTTAAAAGGAATGCACTATCCCTTGTCAGAATCCTATTTATTGCCTCGCCAATAATTTCAAGTCTCTTTCTACCGCTCTCTTAAGCATAAGATTTTGGCGATATGCAAAGAAATCCTTAGGTTCTTCGAGAAAATATCCGTCAATTTCTTCTATAGCAATTTTTATATCATAAAGCCATTTTAAAATTCTCTCATCCATAAACAAGTTCCTTTGATCTGTTTATTGATCTGATAAGAATTGGATTTTTTAACGTTTGCTCTTCAACAAGGTCAATTTCTCGTCCAAATAAATTCTTTAGACTCTCTTTAAAATCGAAATAGTTGTCAAAGTATTCTTTTAATTCAATTGATTTGAATTTTACGAGAAAGTCTATGTCACTTTTAGCATTGAAGTTTGAATTAAGAGCAGAGCCAAAAAGATACATCTTGTCCACATTGTAGGTGTTACAAAGTTGATTTAGACTTTCGATATGGTTGTCAATTAATTTCATTATTCAAATTTAGCGAAAAATTATTTATGAATGTTTGGTGTTGCAATTTTAACGCAATAAAGGTTTGCGCCGTGGTGGATATGCGCCCAGAATGACCGCTAACGCCCCGGGGCTTGGCGACAGTTGGCGGTTACGATAAATTCATTAAAAGATTGGGAAGGTGAAAAAGATTTCCCGCCAATTTAGCCAAACCCTTGTTAGTGGCAGTGGCTATTTAATGGTAAGGGAAATTTTTCGTCCTAAACCGATTTCCAAAATTCTATAAAGTGTTGAAAGTTGGATGTCGCTATGCCCATTTTCAATTCTTGAAATGAAACTTTTCTTAGTTCCAGTTTTTGTAGCTAATTGCTCTTGGGTCATCTTGGCCAACCGTCTTTCCTCTTTTATCACTTCGCCAATTGCAAAAGCCTTCGCTTTAATTTCAAAATCAGTTCTTTTTTCTGAGCCGATTGGTCCATATTGAACATTCAAATGTTCTTCAAAAGTTGTTACATTTTTGTACTTTTTATCCTTGTTTTCCATTTCTTTTTTCATTTAAATAATCAGCCTTGATCCTAAGTGCCTTTTCAATTTCCTTCGTTGGTGTCTTTTGAGTCTTTTTCTGAAAACCATTGAAGAGAACAACAATTTTTCCTTCGTCAAAACAACAGAAAATTCTATAAATGTTACTTTTCAGTTCAATTCGAACTTCATAAAGTCCGTCAGTTCCCGACATGTGCTGAAAGAATTTTTTTGGCACCCGTTCAGTAACAGTTATCAGAAATAGAACCTGATCAATTTTCTCTTTGACCTTATCTGGCTGCTCTCTGAAAAAGTCAAGAAAGTAGTCCTTATAATATATCAATTTTCTGACTGGTTCCATTTTCAAAGTTAACTAATAATGGAACAAAACGCAAATGAAATTTGTAATAAGATATGTTATGACACCACGGTGGGTATGCGCCCTGCATCGCACCTAACGTTCCGGGGCTTGGCGCAAGTTGGCGGTTACGATAAATTTTTAAGGCGGTAGAAAGTTTGTAGATTATTCACCGCCAATTTCGCCAAACCCTTGTTGGTGGCAGTATGGGCTATAGTTCGATAGATATTTTAACCTTTCCACCAAGTCCCTTTTCTACAATGTCAAATAGGGTTTTTAAAGTCAGATTGCTTCCGTTGTTTTCAATCCTAGAAATATATTCACGTTTCCTGTCTACTAGTTCTCCAAGTTCGCTTTGGGTTAAGTGTTTATCTTCTCTTGCCTTGCGCAGCATCAGACCAATTTTAAAACTTGCAAAATCTCTGTCAAGTTCGTCTCGTCTTTCCGTTCCCTTTTTTCCGTAGACTGTATCTTTGACTTCTTTCCAGCTTTTAGTTTCCATTTTTCTTATTTTTTTGTTCGTAGTATTCTGCCATTAGGCGCAATCCCTTTTCAATTTCGTTTTTTGGTGTTTTCTGTGTCTTTTTCTGAAATCCGTTTAATAGGATAACCAATTTGTCATTATCGAAGAAACAGAACACTCTCCAAATATTGGAACCCAATTGGATCCGTGCTTCGTAAAGTCCATCAGTCCCAACAAGAAATCTAAGATAATTCGATGGCACACGTTCAAGAGTTTCGATAGCTTCGATAATTTTGAATATCTTATCCTGAACTTTTTTAGGCTGTTCAAGTAGGAATTTTTCAAAGTAATCCTTAAAAGCTATAACTTCTCTGACCTTCATGAACAAAGGTAACTTATAAGTTACTACTAAACAAATTTATTTTCAATGGAAGGTGGGAATGGAGTATGCGTTTTGCATTGCCACTAACGCCCCGAGGCTTTACGAAGTTGGCGGTTACGTTAAATTTACTAAAAACTGTGAGGGTTGAAGAGGATTTCCCGCCAATTTTGCAAAACCTTTGTTAGGCGTATTTAATATATGATTTCTTTATTCGCCCTCAAGCCATAAATGACCATCTTCTTTTACATATATTATATAGCGATTATCAATTAAATCAATATTATCGATCCAGTCTTTAATTCTATATCTTTTTGATTGGGGAACAGGCATTTTCAAACGACTAACAACATTATCTGTATCAATAATGCTCTTATAAAAATACATTTCTAATTGATATAAAGCCCCAAGGGCATCCAGAATATTTTTTTGGTTTGCTTTTTTGTAATTTTCAATTCCGTTATTTGTTAATGTTCTTTTATGTTTTAAGTCATTATAATCTTTCCACCAATCTGGTTTTTTGTTTTGTTTCCAATTGACAAAAGGCTTCAATTCTATATTTTTTGAAAAAACTATAATTTCATTTGAAAAATCTTGAAGATTGAGATTTATAATATCTTTGTATTTTCCAATATTTCCATCATTTACTGTAAAACTATACCATTGATTATATTCAATAAATTCTTTAAAAACAACATCAATTTCGCTACAGATTGAAAATAATATTTTCATATAGGTTATCGAAAAAGTATTAGTATTCTGTGGATCGACAGGAATTATTTTTTCAATAGAAGTAAAGTCTTCCTCAAGTGCTAAGAAATAATCCCAAAATTTTATTTTAAAATCTTCTTTATTGTTAATCATATCTTTAATATTGATTTTTATTTAAAACGCTATGGTATTTTAAAGATTTAAACTTTTCAGATAGTAATTTCCCATTTTTTTGAGCTACTGAAATAATACTTTTCGTATTAGCCTTCTCAACTATTTCCTTTATTTCAGGAGTTAATGATACTAAGTCTTTATAAAGGTCAAGATTTTGCTCTATCACTTTGAAAGATTCATTGCGTGTTCTTTCAGCGGTTTCATTACGAATTTTACTTATAACTTGTTGAAATTCAAAGTGTGTTTCATCTGTAGCTTTGAGTAGATAAGTGCATTCTGAAAAATCGGAATTTTTATTGTATAATTCACTTCCACTTACTCCTGAATTAACATGTAGTTTAATCGAATAGATTGTTGAGCCTAAACTATCATCGAAATTAGAGCCACTAGAATTGTCGTTCAAGTCATAAACCACATCTTTATAATATACATTTAATAGAAATAAGGCACATGTCACATCAATCAAATATTTTATGTTTCCGAAGTTGATGGAGTTACCTCTATCATGCTTCAAGTTTTGATATGCATTATTCCATGTATAAGTTAATCGTTGAGAGCCTGTTCTTTTTTCAGTTTTTAAGAAAGGCCTAACTTCTTTTTTTGTTACAAAGCAGTTATAAGAACTGATCAATACAATTTTATCTTCTAAATTCCATAATGAATTCAGATAATGTAGCGCATCTTCATCATAGCGTATGTTATTTATTTTTGTTCCTTCGTAAAGTTTATATAATTCTTTTGATAGTGATTCTATTTCTGTGGAAGACCTTAAAATTAAGTCAGTTATCTTAGAAGAATATACATTTAACTGAAAGTCGTCAATATGTATTGCAAACATTAGATTATTAAATTCACTCTCTATATTTTTATATACTGGCCAATATATATTGCTGTTCATTGTTATGATATATTAAATGTTATTGATAAATCTACACAACTTTATGGCATTTAAAAATTATCCGATTTTATCCGTTTATCCTCCGTCTAGCAAAAATCTAGATCGCATCTTTATGATGCGTGTTTCACTGGAGAAGTCCAGTTAATTTATATATTTACCATATCCAGGCGAGCAGTTGAAAGTACTGTAGTTTTTCCGTACTCCGGTGATACACGCGGCGACCTGGACTTTTATTTTTTTACAATGCGTGTATCAAAAAATCAAGAAGTATTGGGTTTAATCCCAAAAACCAAAAAAATCATTCAAGAACTCCAACCAAACAAAATCTGTAAATGTGGTGCTTGTGAGCCAAGAAAACCCAAACTTCCTGAAGGAGTGAGGCGGTTAAAAATTCAACCAAAACACATGCAGTACACCTGGGCTACGGCTGTTGTACCACAAATATTATTACAAGGTGAGTGGTTACGTAAAACATGTTTTGAATACAACAACAACGTAATTATTACCCAAGAGGAAGGAAAGCTAATTATTGAGTTGGAGAAAGAGAATTAGATTAATCTGTCGGGCGATTGCCCGACAGATTAATAAAACTTGAAAGGTTTTGCAACTTGAGGTGTATGCGCCCAGAGTTACGCCTAACGCCCCGGGGCTTGGCGCAAGTTGGTGGCTACATTAATTCCTATGCGATATAACAGGTTGTATTTGAATTTCCGTCAATTTCGCCAAACCACCTGTTAGGCGTATTAATAATTTTTATTTTTAATGTTCTCAGCTACCTTATCCAACGTTTTTAATTTTTTATCAAGTATTTCTTTCTCGGATTTTGATAAACTATCGAGATTTAAATCTAGAATTTTATTTACACGCAAATCCGATTCATTTTGAACGAAATCATCCATTTTTTCAACATTAATAAGAACATCATTAGAAATTATTTTTTCTAAAAATATTTGATAATACACTTCATTTATTTTGAGGCTTGAAAATTCTAGTCTGCGTTTTTTTTCTAGAGTTAAAAAAGGTAAAAATTGATCTATCTTTTTTTGTACTTCTAATAAAATTTCACGTTCTATTTTGGCAGCTTTTTTAATTAGCACTATTGATGTTTCATCTGATTGCATACGATATTCTATGGGTCATTGTATGATTTTATATTTTTGAATTTTCATTTCTAATCTTATAATAAATTCTGAGTGATTGTTGAAATTTGTTAATCTTCTTGAAATGTTGATGCCTCATTGAAATCTTTGTATTAAGATATTCAAAAAGATAATCAAGAAGCACTGCAGTAGTTATTAGACTTCCAAGAAGCAATATTCCATTAA
The DNA here is from genome assembly GCF_037482965.1 of Pedobacter anseongensis. NCBI lineage: Bacteria > Pseudomonadati > Bacteroidota > Sphingobacteriia > Sphingobacteriales > Sphingobacteriaceae > Pedobacter > Pedobacter anseongensis. The sequence goes on from NZ_JBBHKB010000005.1 coordinate 361,915, forward strand.
CACCTTTGACTTTAATGGTAATTAGATAAATACTTCCTGTTATACATACTCCGTAAGTAAAAATTATTCTTATAAATTCAAACTGAAATCTCTTATTATATTCTTTGAATTCTGTTTCAGAGATGTCAAAGTCTTTTGGTTCTGGATGAGGATAGTTCTTGCCAAATCTTTTTGTATATGGATAGTCTTTATGCGTTTTGACATAATTGTCTAGTTTCTCTATGTACGGGTATAATTTTTGGAGACCAGTAAACAAAATCCCACCTGTAAACAACCCAAGAATATAACCAAATGTTATTCCAATTTCACCAATATATTTTTCGGATAATAAAGCTACTCCGATCGTAACCCCAATGATCGCTAGCTTCAACCCGAGATATCCAATAATGGATACGATAAAGGATAATGTTGATAGTAGTAGATATTTAGTTTTTCTCATCGGACTTAAATATATCTTAAAGCTACAAAATATTAAAGTCTTAAAAAGTTTATCCGTTTATCTCCGATTAATAAATTTCTATTTCCTATCTTTATAATGCGAACGTCGCTGGGGCAATCCAGTTGACAAATTTTATTAACAATATCCAGGCGAGCAGTTGAAAGTACTGTGCTTTTCCGGTCTCCGGCGACGTTCGCAGCGACCTGGTATTTTAAAATTTTTCTATTATGCGAACGTCGAAAAATCCAAAAGTTACCCAAGAACTCCAACCAAACAAAATTTGTAAATGCGGTGCTTGTGAAACAAGAAAGCCTAAACTTCCAGATGGCCAACGTCGATTAAAAATCCAACCAAAGCACATGCAATCTACTTGGAGCGAGTCAATTGTTCCTCAAATATTATTGCAAGGGGAGTGGTTGCGAAAGACTGGTTTTGAATACAACGACCATGTAATTATTATCCAAAAGAAAGGGAAGCTAATTATTGAGTTGGAGAAAGAAAATTAAATGATTTTCTGACTATGGTTTCCCGTAAAATTTTGCAATCTAAAAAGAATATTTTTCGACCTTATTAATTTAGATAATAATATGGCAAATTTTAAAAAGAGCGATTTAAAGCTTAAGTATTCTTGGACTGCATCCGCAGAAAGCGACAACGCTAAAATTACTGGTTTTCCTGACAAGGTGCTTCTTGACAGACATGAAGGTTATGAAGTCCTTCCTTTTCTTAATAGATACATGACGGATAAGTCATGGACTAGTCAGTCAACTCTAAACAAACTAGAAGATGCACTACGGGACAAACTTCCAAGCTCAACCCGGAGTCATGCTAATGTTAAGAAGTGGTTAAATGAGAATTTTAGCCTATGATCTAAGATCAAGCAATAAGAGAATTTGTCGGGCAATTTGCCCGACATTTTTTTAAACTTGAAAGGTTTTGCGCAATGAGGGGTATGCGCCCAGGCTTGCCACAAACTCTCAAATAGACGAATCCCTCTTCCTTTATTCTTCAAACTCAACATCCTACTAATAAGTAACCTAGTTGATAAATTTAGATTCGCTTTCTTTATTGTTTTCAAATATAATTTATTTTAAATCATACACACATCAGGTCACATTTTAAAAAACAATAACCTAAAGCAAGAGAGGAACAATAATTGACCTACTCAACGATTTTTCGTAGTTTTGCCCCATGGAAAGAGAAATCTTTGATACCAAGCGAAAAGCATTAAAAATAAACCTAAACGAAAAAATCTATGGCACTTTTGCCGAAATTGGAGCTGGACAAGAAGTAGCACGTAATTTTTTTACTGCTGGTGCTGCGGCGGGTACCGTTGCTAAAACTATGTCGGCCTACGATATGGCCTTCAGTGATGCCATTTACGGAGCGGAAGCATCGGGGAGGTATGTAAGCCAAAATAGGCTTTTACGTATGCTCGAACATGAATTTAGCTTGCTTAACGAACGTTTGTTAGCTGAAAAATATGAGAACAGAACGTTTTTCGCCTTCGCAAATACCGTAACAACACTTAATTTTAAACGTACCAACGAGCCACACGGCTGGGTAGGCATTCGCTTTCAGACGGAAGCGGGTGGCTTGCCAAACGAAATATTTTTTCATGTTCGCTTACTCGATACCGATGTAAATATGCAACAGCGTGTATTGGGTATTATCGGCGTAAATTTGGTGTATGCAGCTTTTTATCATCATCATGAGCCAAAAGTAATGATCGAATCGTTAGCAGACAATTTAACGGTGGGATCGGTAGAAATTGATTTAATTTCGGTTAAAGGGCCAGTTTTTAAGGATGTAAATAATACTTTGTTAAATTTGTATCTAATCATGAAAGATTTTTCTGCTGCCGCAATTTTTGATTCGGATGGGCATCCTCGCCAAGCAAAGGATTTACTCTATAAAAAGGATATCATGATTTTGCGTACCAAATTCGGGCAAAAATCATTACCAAACTTTAATTTGTTTAATAAAGCCACCGACCAGTTTAAGCGCACCAACAAAGTTGAAGAAGGAAATCTTGCCATGATGATCGAAGTGCTATTAACCAATGTCTTAACCGACGGGCAAGAAACACCCGATGATATCGATTTGGAAGCCGTTGCGAAAAGAGCAGAAGACATGTGCAATACAGGGAATTTGGTGATTGTCTCGAACTTTACTCGTCACAATAGACTGGCGAAATATTTGGGTAGATGTAAACCAAAAAGCGTAGGTATTTCTACCAACATTAACAATCTTAAGTTTGTATTTAACTCGACAAACTTTGGCGAAAATTATTCTAGTCAGCTTTTGGCATACGTAAGCGATATGTTTACTCAAAATGTTAAGCTTTTTGCCTACCCATTTATCGATAAAAAAACAAATACTGTTATTTCTACCACAAATATGCCAGTAACGCCAGATGCCAAGCCCTTGTTCGATTTCTTATTACTTAATGGCTATATCACCGATATTAACGATTACAGCGAAGACGATGTTAAAACGGTGTAATGAGTACTCTGCATCCGAGAAATAAACATCATGATCGCTACGATTTTAAACGCTTAGTTAAATCTACGCCAGAACTTGCCGCTTTTGTAAGCGTGAATAAATATGGTGATGAATCGATAGATTTTGCAAATCCTGATGCCGTAAAATGCTTAAATAAATCACTTTTAGCGTATTTTTATACTATCAAATATTGGGATATCCCTGAAGGTTATCTTTGCCCACCCATTCCGGGGCGAGCAGATTATATCCATTACTCTGCAGATTTGCTAGCTTCATCAAATAATGACATTATCCCAAAAGGAAATAAAATTAAGGTATTAGATATTGGAGTGGGGGCAAATTGTGTGTATCCAATTATTGGTCATCAAGAATATGGGTGGACTTTTACAGGGTCAGAAATCGACCTCATAGCATTGCAATCTGCAACAAATATCGTTAATGTTAATCCTTCGCTTACTCAGGCAATCGAAATAAAACATCAACCTAACAAACATGCCATCTTCAAAGGAATTATCCATAAAGAAAAACGCTTCGATCTAAGCATTTGTAACCCGCCTTTCCATGCTTCGGCCGCCGATGCCTTAGCAGGCACGCAGAGAAAGGTGAGAAACCTGGGAAACAAAAATTACGTAAAACCAACGCTAAATTTTGGTGGTAAAGCTGGAGAATTGTGGACTGAAGGTGGTGAGAGTGGCTTTATCTCGAAGATGATCGATGAAAGTAAAGTATTTAGCAAACAAGTTTTATGGTTTACCAGCTTAGTTTCGAAGAGCGAAAATCTCCCTGCTGTTTATGCAATGTTAAAACGCGCAGATACTGCTGATGTACGCACTAATAGTATGGTTACTGGTAATAAAGTAAGTAGAATTGTGGCATGGACCTTTTTATCAGTTAAAGAACAGGAAGATTGGGTTAAAAACTGGTAGTACCGTCATGTTAAAAACTGATAGTACCGTCATATCGAACGCAGCGTAGCGAGGAGATATCTATAGCATTTTTTCTTTAGTTCTGTCATTATTTCACTTGCTCTAAATGACTATTTACGTAAAAATTTTCTTTATCTTGCATTATGAAACTAAATCGATTTACCCTCATCCTTTTTCTTATCCCGCTATTTTCTCAAGCCCAAAAATCGGGGAATCCCTTGTTTCCAGGATGGTATGCAGATCCTGAAGGCCAGGTGTTCGGTAAAACCTATTGGATTTACCCTACCTATTCGGCAAAATATAAGGAGCAGGTGTTTATGGATGCTTTTTCGTCGAAAGATTTAGTGACTTGGAAAAAGCATGAACGCATTATCGATACGGCGGCCATTAAGTGGGCCAATAAAGCTATGTGGGCACCATCGATAATCAAAAAAGACAATAAGTATTATCTGTTTTTCGGAGCGAATGATATACAGAGCGATAAAGAAATAGGCGGAATTGGTGTGGCCGTGGCCGATAAACCAGATGGTCCCTTTAAAGACCATATTGGTAAACCTTTAGTTGCTCAGTTTTACAATAAGGCACAACCTATTGATCAATTTGTTTTTAAAGATAAAGATAATCAGCATTACTTAATTTATGGGGGCTGGTCGCATTGCAATATCGCAAAACTGAATAACGATTTTACAGGCTTCGTACCTCATCCGGATGGGTCTACCTTCAAAGAAATAACTCCAGAGGGCTACGTGGAGGGGCCATTTATGTTTATCCGGAATGGAAAATATTATTTTATGTGGTCTGAAGGAGGGTGGACAGGGCCTAATTATTTTGTAGCCTATGCTATGGCCGATTCGCCATTAGGTCCTTTTAAACGAATTGGACGAATTTTAACGCAAGACCCTTCAATAGCTACTGGCGCGGGACATCATTCGGTAATTCAAAATCCTAAAACCAAAAAATATTACATCATCTATCATAGAAGACCATTAGGCGAAAAAGATGGTAACCACAGAGTAACCTGTATCGACGAAATGTCGTTCGATGAAAATGGTTTGATTAACCCAGTTAAAATTTCGAAAGAGGGGGTAGAAAAAAGTAAGTTATAAGTAAATATCTTTAACCACAATCTCCATTCTTCTCTCGGGCATAGCCAAAGGCTTGAAGCCGTATTGTGCATACAAGCCATGCGCGTCGAGCGTGCCCAAGGTATAGGTCCTTAAGCCCTGCAAATCGGGATGGAACATCATCAACGACATTAATTTTTTGGAAAGGCCTAAACCGCGGTAGTTGGTCTCTACGTACACATCGCACAAATACGCAAAAGTGGCCTTATCGGTAACCCAGCGTGCAAAACCCACCTGCTTGGTGCCTTTATAGATGCCAAAGCACAACGAATTGGATATGGATGTTTTTACCGTATCAAAAGGAATATTCTTCGCCCAGTACGATTCTTCGCTCAAATATCGATGCACAGCAACCACATCGATCAACTTAGAATCGTCTGAGAAAATAAAATCGTTTTCAGAAATCTCCATACAAACCAACTAATAAACCCAAAATTAATTCCTCATATTGATGAACTGGAGTGGCTGACCGAAATCTTCACCTCTGCATAGCGAAATTACTTTTTGCAAGTCGTCTATATTTTTGCTCTGTACCCGAACTTGATCATCCATCATCGAAGCTTGTACTTTTAAGTTGCTCGCTTTAATTTTGGCAACAATTTTTTTCGCAGCTTCTTTATCCAAGCCCTCTTTAATTTTGATCTCTTTTCGGATCATATTGCCCGATGCTGCAGATTCTTTGCCGAAATCCAAACTTTTTGGGTCTAAACTTTGTTTCATCATACGGGAAATAATTGAATCGGTTATAGCTTTCAAACGCATATCATCTTCAGTAACGATTGTAATTACGTTTGTCTTCTTTTCTAATTCTATAGTACTATTAGAGCCATTAAAATCATAACGATTTAAAATCTCTTTTTTAGCATTGTTGATGGCATTATCTAAGGTTTGCGCATCTACTTTGCTTACGATATCGAAAGTAGGCATGAGTATAGCTTTTTTAATTAAAATGAATAGATTTATGAAATAATCGTTTAAATTACAAAATAACACAAAATAAACAGATATGAACTGAAGATGTTCAAATAATTATAAATATAAATTCACAACGAATAAATTAAAAATAAATGAAAACCAATAAAACAAAACCAACTAAAAAAGCTACCAAGAAATCTGCTAAAAAGCAGTTGGAGCATACCTTAACTGAGCGGTTTTTAGAAGCTGTGAAAAGTTTAGGTCATAATGCTGAAGTTATTGGCGAAGATATCGCCAATGCGAGTAAAGTAGTGGCAAAAAAGCTTTCTAAGAAATTCCAGGAAGCGAAAAATGCAGTAGAAACTAAGCTCGAAGAAATTAAAGCCGAAAAGAAACCTGCTGCTAAAAAGGTTAAAATGGCGAAGAAAGACGCTCAGAAATTAATGAAGAAAGTAGATAAAACGGTTACCAAAGTGGTAAAAAAAGCAGCAAAAAAAGCTCGACCAGCCGTAAGTAGCGTAAAAGTTGATGCTATTGCTACCGAGAAAAAAGCTGAGGAAGCCATTAAAACAACTGCACGAAAAGTTGCTACTAAAGCAAAAGCACCTGTAAAAAAATCCGCATCAAAAGCAACTTCAACAGCTACAGCTGCTAAAGCAGCAGCCAACACTGCTACGAAAACTCCAGTTAAAAAGGCTCCAGTTAAAAAAGCACCTGCTAAGAAAGCAACTCCGGCTACGAAGAAATAATTCACGGATTTATTTGTTCACTAGTTCATTGATTGTGCACCTACCAAATGAAATAATGACTAATTAATCAATGAACTAAAAGTTAACACTAACTTAACAGTAAAATATGCAATTTTGGAAATCCTCTGATTAAACCCGGAGGATTTTTTTAATTTTTTAAGCAATAGCTAACAAGAGAAAAAATATTATAAAAATATGAAATGGCGAAGAAAAAGCTACCGTTTTTAAATCGAGAAATTAGCTGGTTACATTTTAATGAGCGCGTACTTCAAGAAGCGGCCGACGAAAGTGTTCCCTTAATTGAACGAATTAAATTTCTTTCCATATTTTCTTCAAACTTAGAAGAGTTCTATCGGGTTAGGGTGGCCACCATGTCGAGGCTAAGCAATTTAAACGATAAGGCCAAGGAAGTATTAGGCTTAAATCCTAAAAAGATACTTAACGAAATCAAAAACATTGTAGTTAAGCACGAGCGAAAATTTGAATCGCTCTTTCAAGAAATATTAATTAACCAGCTTGCAAAGAATAGAATTTTTATCTTAAACGAAACTCAGCTTAACGTAACACGTGGCGAGTTTGTGAAAAGCCACTTCATCAATAGAATTCTATCCAATCTGGTTCCCATTCTAATCGACTTAGATAAACCTTTTCCAGAATTAAAAGACAGGTACTTGTATTTTTTTGTACGCTTAACAAAAATAGGCACTAAGAAAAATGAAAAATACGCGCTGATCGAACTACCCGAAAATTTACCACGGTTTTTAGTTTTGCCCGAAACCAATGGCTTAAAATTTATCATCCTTGCAGAAGATATTATTAAATATTGTCTCGATGACGTTTTTTTCGTGTTTAATTACGACCAAATTGAAGCCTTTTCTATTCAACTTACCCGTGATGCAGAGCTCGATATCGACAAAAATATTAGTGATAAATTTATCGAAGAACTAAAAAGCAGTCTGGATAAACGCAAAAAAGGGAAACCGATGCGTTTATTATACGATACCGAAATGCCATTCGAAATGCTGAGCGTGCTCATTTCAAAGATGAAAATAGAAGCCGAAAGCCTAATACCTGGTAATCGATACCATCGTTTTGGCGACTTTATAGCCTTCCCTAATGTTGGTGATAGTTCGTTGGAATACACACCCACACTCCCTTTAAAAGTGAAAGGATTGCACCGCACCGAGAGTATTTTTAATAAGCTGGCCGCCCGCGATTATTTGATTAACCTTCCCTATCAATCGTACGATTACATTATTTTATTTCTGCGTGAAGCGGCAATAGATCCTAAAGTAACCGAAATTAACATCACCTTATACCGCTTGGCCGAAAATTCGAAAGTTATCAATGCCTTAATTAACGCAGCCAAGAACGGTAAAAAAGTAAACTGCTTAGTAGAGCTAAAAGCACGATTCGACGAAAAAGCGAATATCTTTTGGACCAATAAGCTTGAAGAAGAAGGTGTAAATGTTAATTATGGGTTAACAGACTATAAAGTACACTCAAAAATTTGCTTGGTTAAGCGAATCGAAAAGAGAAGAACCGTGTATTACGCCAATCTAGCGACTGGTAATTTTAACGAGAAAACTGCAAGGATTTATGGTGACCATAGTATTTTTACCGCAAAGAAAGAAATTACCTCAGATTTGGTAAAGCTGTTTGCTGCATTAAATAAAAAAACCTTAGCGAAAGGTTTTAAACACTTAATTGTATCCCCATTAGAGAGTAGAAACAAAATTTATAATTTAATTAACAGAGAGATAAAAATTGCTAAAAGCGGTAAACCTGCGTATTTAATTTTTAAAGTAAACAGCTTGGCCGATGAGGGGGTAATCGAAAAATTATATGAAGCCAGCAATGCTGGAGTTAAAATTAAGTTAATTGTTCGTGGCATTTGCTGTTTAATACCAGGAGAGAAAGGATTTAGCGAAAACATAACGGTAATTAGCATTATAGATAAGTATTTGGAACATGCTCGGGTGTTTATTTATGGCAATGACGGTAAAGAAGAGATGTACTTATCGTCTGCCGATTTAATGAGCCGAAACTTTGAGCATCGTGTAGAAGTAGGTTTTCCGGTATTGGATAAAGAGGTTAAACAAGAAATTAGAGATATTATTGAGTTTCAGCTTCAAGACAATGTGAAGGCGAGGGATATTACCAAATTGAACAACAATAAATACCATAAGAACCGATTAACGACAAAAATTAGAGCACAGGTTCAGACCTATAATTACTTAAAAAATAAACATCAATAACGCTCATGCTACGATACGCCGCCATAGATATAGGATCAAATGCTGTTAGATTATTAATTGCAGATATTTCTCAAAACGAAAAGGGGAATAGCTTCAAGAAAAATACCTTGGTGCGCGTACCCCTGCGCTTGGGCGACGATGCTTTTTTAGATCATAAAATATCGCCAAAAAAAATCGACGATTTGGTGAAAACCATGTCGGCCTTTAAAAATTTAATGGATGTATATCATGTAAAAGCCTATTTGGCCTGTGCTACATCTGCCATGCGCGAAGCCGAAAATGGATTATCGATTATTAAGAAAATAAAGGAAGAAGCAGGTGTCGATTTAGAGATTATTGAAGGGCAAAGAGAAGCAAATATCATTTATGCAAACCATATTGAGAATGATTTAGATCATAAAAAGAGTTATTTATACATCGATGTGGGTGGAGGAAGTACCGAATTATCGGTTTTCGTAAATAAGCAACCCTTGGCATCGAAATCTTTTAATATTGGAACCATTCGGATCCTCGACAATCAAGATAAGGATGAAACGTGGGACGAAATGCGAAACTGGGTGAAACTGCATACCAAAGATTTAAAAAATTTAGCAGGCATTGGTACCGGGGGAAATATTAATAAACTCTTCCGCATGTCGGGCGAAAAAGATGATATGCCATTAACATTCTTAAAATTAAAAGCCCTTTATAACGAGCTAAATGGTTATTCTTTAAAGGAAAGAATTACTATAATGAAATTAAACCAAGATCGGGCAGATGTAATTATCCCAGCCTGCGAGATTTTCCTAACCTTGATGAAATGGACAGGAATAAAACAAATTTACGTGCCCAAAGTTGGGATGGTAGATGGGATTATTAACCTGCTGATAGAAGAAAACCTCGTAGGTTTTTAAAATCTACGAGGTTTAACTGCTAACAATTGTTCTAAACGTTAAATTTATTCTCGGCCTTCTTACCAGTTTTGTAGGTGGTAACCGATGTAACCAATTACTTTGCGTAGTGCCCTTCATCACCAATAAACTGCCATGTTCTAAAACGAGGTATACCGTTTCTTTGGTTTCTTTATGTTTAAAGCCAAATTTTCGCTCAGCGCCAAAGCTTAAGGAAGCAATTGCCCCATTTTTTTTAAGATCTTTTTCGCCATCGCTATGCCAGGCCATGCCTTCATCACCATTGTGATAGAGATTAAGTAGGCAAGAATTATAGGTTTCGCCAGATTTTTCTTCACAAATTGCCTTTAGCTCCAATAATTGATTCGTCCACCTTAACGCTTGTTTGGTAGTGTTCGAATAAGTGTATTCAAAAGGTTGATCTCCATACCAAGCCACTTTTCTTTTGGTTAAAATATGTTTTCCGAAAATAATGGCTTCATCGTTTTTCCATTCAATTTGATCAAGAAGATAATCGTAGAAAGAATTTGCTTTAAGCAGGCCCATACTTCTTCCGTAATACGTTACTGTTCCGTCATAAGGCAAAAGATTTAAATTCGGATTAGGGGTGCTGTTGAATAAATCCATGATAACTACCGTAAAAACACGGTATAATTTAGGGTGTTTTTACGGTTAAAGATAGGAGTTGTTCGGATTAAATTTGATAAAAAACCTAACAAAATGAATCTCACAAAAACATTAAGATCGCAAGGTTATGATTTAATTGGCGGACCAATTCGAAATCATAATGCATTACAACTTTGGTTAAAAGAGCCATCTGAAGAGGCGCAATATCAATATGCAACTGTTGGGCATGCATTTGTAAGCCCAGTTGTTTTAACGGAAATAGAAAGTCCATCTTTAGCTGTTAATGCCACAACTAAAGACGAATATGGGTTTAATATTGGCTTAACGGTACTCGACGAGCTGTTAAAATCAATCGGATTGGCTACACTCGAACTTTCTGCAAAGCTTAAATTTGGGAAAACAGTAACGATAAGTTATGATCATGCACTCACCCGAGAATGCACTAGAGGTAACGTAGAAGATTACTTATCACAAGCGGATTTTGTACATGCCAATCCTGTATTATTAAAACATGCCAATAGAAACCGTATCCTGATCATTACAGGAGTAATTATGGCAAAAAACCTACTGGTTGATATTGAGACTGATTTTACAGTAGATGCAGCGGTGGTTGCAGAACTAAATAAAGTTGCAACTGGTAAATTAAATTTCAGCATCGCCTCGAATACAAAGTTAAAAATGACTTCTAGTGGTGATCAATACTTTCCCATTGCAGTGAAGGCCTATCGAATAGATTTCGACAGAAATGTATTTCAACGTTTAACCTTAATGACAGATAATCGAAACATTTTTTAATACGAGTTAATTTTATTATGTTATGAGCAATACAAATTACAAACTGATTTCCTATTGCGCAGTACGAAGAGTAATTGGATTTCTCGGTATACTGCTTCCAATTGTATTATTTTTTAATAGTAGCTATTGTAGTTTACCGCTAGAAAAATCTATTAGTGCCTATTATTACTCGAACTTAGGAGATGTTTTTGTAGCGATACTAATTGCATTGGCTATGTTTTTATTTTCTTATCGAGGATATGAAGAACAATTGGATAATTGGATCACTAATATTGCAGCCTTGGCGGCAATAGGCGTTGCATTTTTTCCATGTAACGGGGTAGAAAAGCTATGTGTAATCTGTAATCATATTCGACTATCGAAAGAGACATACACTACTATTCATTATATTTCGGCAAGTATTTTCTTTATTTCTTTATCCATTTTATTGCTAGTATATTTCACCAAGTCTGACAAAAAAGATAAAGCAGATAAAACGGAAGAGAAAAGATTAAGAAATATGATTTATAGAGGGTGTGGTGCAATAATGGTAATTTGCTTATTAATTATTGCGGCTTTCAAATTCTTTAATCTGGGGAATGAACGAATATTTTGGCCCGAATCGGTTGCGTTATTTGCTTTTGGATTTGCATGGTTGGTAAAAGGAGAGTTATTGTTAGGGGATAAATAACAACATATTATTTTATTTCGACGGTTATGTGGTGAAGATCAGGGTTGGTAGTAAAGTTTACTTACTTTTAGTTTAGTATTTAATTAAAAGTAAGTTTATTTCCTGCCTTTTCATCTATAAACCAATCTAAATTGCCATTCATTGGCTTAATGAGCTGCGCGGGATAATGGTCGAAATTCTTTTCTTCATCGCCAATTACGTGTTTCAAGGCCTCGGCCTTATTTTCGCCAAAGGTAATAAAAGCAATGTTTTTGGCTTTATTAATTAACGGTGCAGTTAAACTGATGCGGAAAGTGTTTAATTTTTCTACCCAAACGGCTGCTACGGTTTCTTCTTGGTTATGCACTAGGTCGGTACCTGGAAATATCGAGGCGGTGTGCGCATCATCGCCCATGCCTAATAAGATAAGATCAAAAACAATTTCTTCTTCGTTAAAATGATTTTCTATCACCTTTTTATAGGTACTAGCGGCATATTCTGGTATTAAAGTAGTATCTACATAAAAAATATGGCTTTCTGGGGTTTGAAGGTTGTTAAACAAATTTTCCTTTGCCATCAGACCATTATAATCTTTATGGGCAGGTAACACATTTCGTTCATCACCAAAAAAGAAATATACTTTGCTCCAGTCTATTTTATCTTTGTATGTGGTTGACAATTGCTGATAGAGCGCTTTAGGCGAATTGCCCCCTGTTAACACGAAGTCGAATCTGCCTTTTGTAGCGATTGCAGTATTGCCAATTTCGATAACGTAAGCAATTAGGGCTTCGTTGAGTTCGGGTACGGATTTGAAAATGTTTAGATTCATTTTTATTTTTTTAACACATAGAAACAGAGTCTTCACAGAGAAACTGAGTACTTCTTCACAGGATGCATAATTTTTTTACCGCAGAGGCGCAAAGAACGTAAATTTTTTACGTTTTCGGTAGTTCTCTCGTCGTTCGTTCCTCACTCGCTCGAGATGACGACTTACCGCGCCAGCCACACAACCCACAACCAGACAACTCGCAACCCACTATTTAAATCACTCTTTCTCCTTCAACGGCAACTTAAACCAGTTATATCCGTCTTTTGCAATCAGCGCTTCGGCATCTTCTGGTCCCCAGCTATCGGCTTGGTAATTGGGGAAACTTAGTGAAGTTTTATTTTCCCAAGCATTTAAAATTGGCATTACCAATTCCCATGCCGTTTCTACTTGGTCGCCTCGCATAAATAAAGTTTGATCGCCATTCATGGCATCTAACAATAACGTTTCGTAAGCTTCTGGTGTATCGGTATCGTAAGTTCCTTTATAATCGAAAACCATGTCGACCGGATTAAGTCTCATTTTTACCCCAGGTCGTTTAGCCTGCACTTGCAAACGAATGCTCATTTCGGGCTGGATGCTAATGATCAACCTATTTTGTTGCCAATTTTCTGTAGCTCCCGATGAAAAGATATGGTGCGGAACATCTTTAAATTGGATCGTAATAATGGATGAGGTTTGATTTAATCTTTTTCCTGTACGTAAGTAAAAAGGGATGCCTTGCCAACGCCAGTTATCGATAAAGAATTTGATGGCAGCAAAAGTTTCGGTGTTGGAATGCGCATCTACTCCATTTTCATGTCGGTAGCCTGGCACTTCTTTACCCTCTACCCAACCTTTACTGTATTGGCCGCGAACCGCATTTGCGCTAATTTCTTCTGGTTTAAACGGGCGCATGGCCTGTAAAACCTCAACTTTTCGGTTTCTAATTTCGTCGGCATCGAAGCTAATGGGTGCCTCCATTCCAACCAAGCACAATAATTGCAACAAGTGATTTTGAATCATATCGCGCAAAGCGCCTGCACCTTCATAATAACCACCTCTATCGCCAACACCTAACTGCTCAGTTACTGAAATCTGTACATGCTCGATATATGTTCTGTTCCACAACGGCTCAAAAAGTGAATTGGCAAAACGAAAAGCCATCATGTTTTGAACGGTTTCTTTACCCAAATAATGATCGATACGATAAATTTGTTTCTCAGTAAAGATTTTACTTAAAAGTAAATTTAGTTCTTTCGCACTTTCTAAATCGTGACCAAATGGTTTTTCGATTACAATGCGACTATTATCTTCATCTTCCGTTAATTTATATTTACATAAACACTCTGCAATGAGCGGGAAAAAGTTTGGAGCAACGGCTAAATAGTAAATAATTTGTGTTTCCTTACCATATTCTTTTTGCAGTTCTTCTATGGTTTTTTTAAGGCCCTCGAATGTATCTGGCGTGTTAATATCGGTAGCGCAGTAACGAACATTGGGCTCAAAAGTCTGCCAAGTTTCTTGCTTTACTTTTCCGTTTCTAGAGAATTCGTTTACGTTCTCTAAAATTACGTCTCTATATTTTTTGTCGGTAAATTTGGTTCTACCGGTACCAATAATCGAGAAATTTTCGGGCATGTAGCCTTCTGTAAATAAATTGTAAAGCGCTGGTGCTAATTTACGCTTGTTTAAGTCGCCGGTTCCACCAAAAATTACAAATATGGTAGGGTTGAGCTTATTTTTCTTTTTCATCGGTATATTATCTTTTTAATCGGTGATGAAGCTAGCATGAGCATATTCACTTCTGTATAAGGGATGCTCATGATGGTTTCATTTTTAAGAGGTTGCAATGTTGTAAAGTTGTAAAGTGGAAATGTTACTATAGTTTGCATTTCTCATTACGCAGTACTTACCTCTCATAGCTATTTTAAATTATTCCAATCTGCGTGAAAAATACCTTCACTATCAATACGCTCAAAAGTGTGCGCACCAAAGAAATCGCGTTGTGCTTGGGTTAAATTCGAAGGCATTCTCTGGGTTTTTAAGGTGTCGAAATAGGTTAGTGAAGCTGCAAAAGCAGGAATTGCAATTCCTGATTGAATGGCCGAACATACTACATTACGAGTTCCTTTTAACCCATAATTTAATTTTTGTTGAATGGCATCATCAACATATAAATGTGCCAAATTAGGTTGTTTTTTATAGGCTTGATAAATATCTTCTAGAAATGTTGCTCTAATGATACATCCACCGCGCCATATCTTAGCAATTTCGGCCAAGTTAAGTTCATATTGATATTGAACCGAAGCTGCGGTTAGCAAATGCATGCCTTGTGCATAAGCAGATGCCATCGCAAAATAAAAAGCTTCTTCCAAATCATTAATCAATGCTTCATCTGCTTCGATTGCTGTACTTGGTGTATACACTTCACTTAATGCCGTACGTAAAGCTTTAAGTTTTGAGAGGTTTCGACTAGACACAGCTGAGTCTATTGTTGGAATGGGCACTTCTAAATCCATGGCTACCTGCGAGGTCCATTTTCCAGTTCCTTTAGATTTTGCCTCGTCTTTAATTTCATCAACTAACAGATTTCCCGTTTTTTCATCAACAAAGCGAAAAACATCTTTGGTAATTTCCATTAAAAATGATTTTAGTCGGCCTTCGTTCCATTTTTCGAATACGTGTTGAATTTGGCTGTTGTTATAGTTTAGTCCATTTTTAAGAATATCATAGGTTTCGGCAAGCAATTGCATTATGGCATATTCGATTCCATTGTGGGTCATTTTTACGAAGTGGCCGGAGGCACCGGGACCAATATAGGCAACACAAGGTTCGCCATTTACTTTGGCCGATACGGCCTCGAGCATTTCTTTAACTACACTATATGCTTTTTTATCGCCACCTGGCATCATGCTCGGACCAAAACGTGCACCTTCTTCGCCTCCCGAAATGCCCATTCCGAAGAAATGAATACCTTTTTCTTTTAATTCGAGTGCTCGGCGACTGGTATCTGTAAAATACGAATTTCCACTATCGATAATAATATCGCCTTCGGCAAGTAGGGGTTGAAGTTCGGCAATAACGCTATCTACAATCGGACCTGCTGGCACTAATAAAATTAACGTGCGAGGCGATTGCAAGCTAGCTACGAACTGATTAATGTCAGCAAAACCTTTAAGTTGGTGTGCTTTACCTTCTTCTTCAAAAAATTGAAGCATTTTTTCGCTTTTGTCATATCCAGTAACCTTAAATCCGTTATCGGCCATGTTGAACAATAAATTACGTCCCATGGTTCCTAAGCCAACCATGCCGAATTGATATTGTGCTATTTGATTGTTATCCATTTTTTGATTCGATTATACTTTCTAAAATTAGCTTACTTTCTTTAAAATTTCGGTGAACGAATGCATTAATTCCCATTTGTTTGGCGATGGCTACATGAATAGACCGGTCGTCGAAATATAAACATTCATGTGCTTCTTGTTGTGCGATACCTAATGCTAACTTGAATATGCAAGGGTCTGGTTTAGAAAAGCCAACCTCACAAGAGGAAATAAAGGCATCGAAGCACTGGTGTAAACCAAATTTTTTTATTCGATAGTCGTTAAATTCTTTTCCCTCGTTGTTGATTGAAAATATTTTAATATTGTTTTTCCTTTTCCAATCAATTAACCAGGGTAAAAACTCGGGTAACTGTGTTGTTTTTGAAAACATAAACGCTTTAAAATCCTCTCTAGAAAATGTGCGTTCAGTACTAAATACAACCGATTCGAGGTATTGATCTAAGGTTAATTTTCCATTTTCGAACAATGGAAATGCTACAGAATGATCTTTTTGAAATTGAATAGGTTCTAAATTATACTTTTCTATGGCTTGCATACGTGCAGTATGATTCCACCCGTCACTTAATAATACGCCTCCAATATCCAAAAAAACTACTTTAATGGCATTCATTTTGTTTTAGGATAGGTGGTGTGGATGTGATATTTTTCTTTGGCCTGCCATAATTTTGCGCCGCCTTTTATGCCGTCTTTATTTGAAACCAACTTAATGTTTTTATCTAGATCGAAATTAATTTCGTTAGAGTTTCCTCCTCCGATATACAATTTATCGTAGTTGAACACTGTTTTATAGATTTCGATAATATATTGCAAACGTTTATTCCATTTTTTCTTGCCTACAGCATGAAATCCACGGTCGCCGATAAAATCGTCGTAATCTTCGGTTTTACTAATTGGAAGGTGAGAAAGTTCTAAATGGGGCAATAATTCGCCATCAAATAGGAGTGAGGTGCCGAATCCGGTACCTAATGTAAATACAATTTCGAAACCTTTTCCACTTACAATCCCTAACCCTTGCTGGTCGGCATCGTTAATTAAGCGTACAGGTTTGCCGAAAAGATTAGCTACTTGCTGTGCTAAGTCTACATTGGCCCATTTATTTAAAGCAAGGTTAGGAGCAGTTTGAACAATACCCATTTTTACATAACCCGGAAAACCAATAGCTATTTTTTCGAAGTTTTTAAAATCTTTAGTTAGCATTTTTATGCCGTCTAAAATTGCTTCTGGAGTAGATTTTTTAGGGGTAGGTGTTTTTTTAAACTCGGTTAATAATTTTCCTTTCGGATTCATTAAACACGCTTTAATATTTGTGCCACCGATATCGATCGATAAAATATCACCCTGAGGAATTTTGGTTTTCGTAGCCATAAATTATGTTTTTGAGTACAGCTACAAAAGTACAATCAATACTTAGGTTAGTGGTAATAAATCTGTCTAAATTATTAACAAGAGTTAGCGAATGTTGATTAATTTACAAATACCTGAGCCACCATTGCGAGTGAGTAGCCTTATAACTTTGAAACCAAATACATGGCTTGTAGAGAATGGCAATAACACTAAGCCAAATTAAATAGACTATACCTAAGTTAAACCCAAGGTTTGGTGGGTGAAAAAGAAATGGAATTTGTGGGTTAACGACGTCTTTTGTGCCATATCCGCTGGCAAAAAATACAATTACCAATATAAAATGAATGAGATAAAAATGAATTACGTAGTAGAAAAAGGGAACGTTTCCATACACCATCATCAATCTGGCAAACCTATTTTTAAGATTTTCGATTTGCGATAAGAGCATAATGGTGAGGCCGAGTGTCATCCCATAATACTGCAACGAAGGCGGGTATTTGCTCACATTTAAGAAGGAGAAGAAAGTTTTAATTGGTTCTATATATTCTTTTCGAGGGGTTGGGTTGCCATACCAACCGAAATAACGTAACACCAAGAACGATAAAAATAGAGCAAGACCGATATAAAATAAGCGCTTTCTGCGTGTGGTGGCATCGAATTCTTTGTTGTACCAGTGCCCTATTGAGAAGCCAAGGAACATTGCACCTGTCCACGGTAAAATAACATAAAATAGACCTATAGAATGGGTTTCGCTTACCGGAATAAATGTGCCACTACTGGTTAAGGTAGCGGCTATGAGCCTCCCAGCAAAAGTAGTAGCATCTGGTAGGGTGATGTAATTTAAAAGGTTATGTCCGAAGAATAAGATTAAACCAACAACTGATACTACTCGATGTGAGATTTTGCTTAAGATGCCAAGTAAAATCATGCTCCAGCCAATAGCCCAGATTACCTGAAGGATAATCACATTATACAGTGGATTAAAGGTTAAACCTAGCGTAATGATGCCAATTTCTACGAAAAGCAGCCAAAAACCCCTTTTTATTAAAAAATTTCCTGCTTGCTTAGGATCCTTGTTTTTTGAGGATAAATAAGCCGAAATGCCCGAAAGGAAAACAAAGGTTGGAGCGCATAAATGCGTTATCCACCGTGTAAAAAAAAGAGAAAGATAGGTATTATCTGGATTCATCGGATCGGTAGTCATACCACCAAGGAGAAAAAAATCGCGGGTATGGTCTAATGCCATTACAATCATTACAAATCCTCGAAGGATATCAATAGACAGTATACGTTTGTTTTCGGTGGTCATGAGCAACTGATTTTTATCTAAATTAAGATTAATTAGCTAATTAAAAGAACCTTAGCTTTTTTATCAATGCATGTTCCGATTAACGCTTCGCTTTCTATGTCTTTGAAATAAAGCGTATCATTTTTAAATGATTTCTTCACTTTATAATAGATAAAAAGACAGTCGATCCAATTTAGGGCCACTTTTTTGTCTGTCCAAAGGCTAGTCTTCAAATAAACGGTATTACTTTCTAGCCGAATAAGATTTTTGCTTTCCAAAGCTGTAACATTTGCAATAATTTTTGCAGTTTGTTGAGCAAGGTTTGCTGGGGAAGCAATTTTTTTGTTGGCGTAGATCATGGGTGTTAGTAATTCCACCTCACAAAAGCTTCCATTGCTTCGTATTCTGCCAAGCCTAATTGATTATACGATTTTGCGGTTTCGCTGGTACGTTGTTCTGCACGAACCCAGAATTCTCTTGCATCATCGCCCGGAAAAACGGGTATATCTTTTTGCGATTGGTGTTTAAAAATGGCGTGTCTTTTTCGAAGCACTTCGTTTGGAGATAGGGGTACGGCCATTTGAATTTCGTGCATTTCGAATTCGTGCCAAGCACCTCGATATAACCATAACCAACAATCGGTTATCCAATTTTCTGTGTTCTTTAAGCGTTTTAGGGCAGAAATAAGGATATCAAAACAAATTTTATGCGTTCCATGGGGGTCGGCAAAATCGCCTGCGGCGAAAATCTGATGAGGTTGAACCTGCTTTAAAAGCGCCATGGTTTTGAGAATGTCGTCTTCGTAAGAAACAGCTTCTCTGGTTTTAAATTTATCGTAAAAAGGTAGGTCCAAGAAATGGATATTTGTATCTTTCGTTCCTGCAAATCGCGCACCTGCAACGGCTTCTCCTTTTCTAATTAATCCTTTAACCGTAAGTATTTCGGGTAAATCGATCTGATTAGGACTTTTAGTTTTGAAGAAATCTCTAATTAGGTTATATTTTTCTTCGAGGGCAGCCGTATTCTCGCCCAATGATTTGTGGAAATCGATCGCAAATTCGTAATAACGCAACACATCGTCGTCCCAAACCGCAGTATTTCCAGAAGTTTGGTAGGCAACATGCACATCGTGACCCTGATCGGCCAGTCTTATAAATGTGCCGCCCATCGAAATTACGTCATCATCGGGATGAGGAGAAAAAATAATGCTTCTTTTTGTGGCGGGGTTGGCTCTTTCGGGGCGCTGACTATCATCGGCATTTGGTTTCCCCCCGGGCCAGCCGGTAATGGCATGCTGAAGCTGGTTAAAAATTTGGATGTTGATGTCGTAAACAGGCCCTTTTTCGGTTGCCAGTTGCGCCATGCCATTGGTGTTATAATCTTCTTCAGTTAGCTTTAAAATGGGCTTTTGCAAATGTTTTGCTAACCATATTACAGCTTTTTTAGTGATTTGCCGATCCCATATAATATCGCGGACCAACCATGGTTTGTTAAAACGGGTTAATGCAGAAGCGGCTTCCTCATCTACAATAAATTCTACATTTTCTGATAGTTGTAAGTAGGTAGCAGGTACTTCAGAAGAGATTTCGCCTTCCACAGCGGCTTTTACAATGCCAGCTTTCTTTTCATTCCAAGCAACGATTACAATCTCGCGCGCTTTAAAAATGGTACCTACGCCCATGGTGATGGCTTTTTTAGGTACGTTCTCTTTTCCACCAAAATCTTTGGAAGCATCTCTTCTTGTTAAATCGTTAAGCGAAACTAAGCGTGTTCCTGAATTTGGTGCCGAACCCGGTTCGTTAAAACCAATGTGCCCGGTTCTTCCAATTCCTAACAATTGAAAGTCTAGTCCCCCATAATCGTTAATCAGTTTTTCGTATTTTAAACAGAATTCGGCAACTTCTTCTTCTTTTAACGTACCGTCTGGGATATGAATATGGTTGGGCTTTATATCAATATGATCGAACAGGTGGTGCTTCATAAAGGCGACATAGCTTTGTTCGCTATCAGGTTTCATTGGGAAGTACTCGTCTAAGTTAAACGTAATCACATTGTGGAAGCTTAATCCCTCTTCTTTATGCTTACGGACCAGTTCTCTATAGATTAAAATTGGCGATGCCCCGGTAGCTAAACCTAAAACCACATGTTGTGCTGCAGCTTGTTTGGTAACGATTAACGCAGCAATTTTGTTTGCAATGGCTACTGAAGCCTCTTTTTGATTGACAAATACAGTTACAGGGATTTTTTCGAAGCGGGTTTCTTCTAGCAGATTTAAACGGGACATACAATTGATATTTTACTCAAACTTAGTAAACAATAGCAAAATAGCAATGAACTTTTTAAAATATTTATTAAGTTTTCTGATTTTTGAGCCTAGTACTTCTTTTTTTACCATCTGATATAGCGCATTTTATATCGCTTATTTTAACATTAAGAAATTTAGGGGCCTTAAGGCAGAATTTTAATTTGGTTTTTGAACCATCTAAGACACCTATGAGAACCTAAGGCGGCATGCATTAAACTTTGTCTTGACGTTACAATCTAAGGCATTCTAAGGTGGTAAATATTTTAACCTGATTTTCTAAGCTGTCTAAGCTGGTAAAAAAGTAGTTAGTTAACTCTTAGCTATTGAAGAAAAGAAATCCCTTTCTTTCCCGAAATTCTGCATTACTAATATCGATGCGCCAATTAATTCGGCATCAAATCCTAATTTACTTACCTTAATGTCGGTATCGGCGAATAATCTGGGAATGCAGTATTTATTTAGGGCTTGTTGAATAGGGGCGAGCATAAGCTTTGCTACTTTTACACCTCTACCACTTAAAACGATTACTTTAGGGTTCATGATGTGAATGAGTATAGAGAGGCCTCTTCCGATTTTATAGGCTGCGTCTGAAATCAATTCGATGGCATATTGATCGCCCTTATTTGCTTCTTTTAGGACAGCATTTCCAACTTCAACAGTCGAATTTAATGTCTCGATGTAGGCTAAGCTTGAGACACGACCTTCTTTAATGCCAATTATTGCTTTTTCGGCAACCGCAAGTAACGACGCTACAGCCTCTAAACAGCCTTGTTTGCCACAAGAACAAAGTATATTTTCTTCTGAAATTGGGATGTGACCAATTTCTCCCGAAAAGCCGTTATGACCTCTAAATAGGCTTCCATTAATGATCATTCCCAATCCAATTCCCCAGCCCATATTAATTACCATGGCATCCAAGGTCGATTTTGCCGCGCCAAACTTTAATTCGGCGAGTGTAATTAAGCTCGAATCGTTATCAATAAAGGCTGGTATGCCTAATTCATCGAGCAAATGCTGCTTTAGTGTTTTCTTATTTGTTTCGAGATAAGTATAGTTTATGCCTTTGCTAACGTTGATGAACCCTGGCATCCCTATCCCAATGCCTATGAATTTATGACTTGAGATATTCGATTTTTTGATGTAATCTTTTAAATGTTGCGTAAGCTCACTAAGTGCAGTTTTGTTGTTTTGCAGCTTAAGTTCAACAACGGCGAGTGGTAAAATGTAGTCGTTATGCAAATCGACAATACCAATTCTAGTTGATAATTGATCCATAGCAACCACCACCATAAACAATTTATCTTTAACAAGCGAATACATCAAAGGCCTTCTTCCGCCACTCGATGGAGCATAACCCTCTTCGATCACATAGTCCATGTCAATAAGTTCATTCACTACTTTAGTAACTAAGGGGATGCTTTTTTTTGTGGCTAGGCTAAGCTGGTTGCACGACGAAGATTTACGGTAATAAAGCTCGTGTATCAGATCATAATGTAGTTTAGAGGTCTTTTTTGTTAGGGTCGACATTAGGTTGACTTTTTTTGAGGCTTTACCAAAGGTAATAATTTTAACTGCTGAAAGGAATGTGATTTATAAAATTGATGTTACTTTTTAAAATATTTATAAAGTATTCCAAACTTTTATCATTTTTGTAGGAGGTGTTAATTAGCAAATTAGCTAATTAGCTGATTAGTTAATTAAAACCAATGATAGTAATAGCCGACAGTGGTTCGACCAAAACGAGTTGGGCAGTATTAAGCAATGCCGATGAACCAAAGCAATTTAGTACAGAAGGCTATAATCCGTATTATGTAGACGCTGCATACATAGAAGAATCGATCGTTAAGAATTTTTCATACCAGCTTGAAGCCGATAAGGTGGAGCAAGTTTATTTTTATGGCGCAGGATGTGCTGGAGGTAAGGACGAGGTTGTAAAAAAGGCATTAACTGCTATTTTTCCAAATGCCAGTATCTTTGTAGAGTCGGATTTATTAGCAGCAGCAAAATCGCTTTTGGGCAACAAGGAGGGATTTATCTCCATCTTGGGAACAGGAACAAACACGGGTATTTATAGCAATGGAAAAATTATAAGCCAGGTTAACTCTTTAGGTTTTTGGTTAGGTGATGAGGGAAGTGGAGCCTATTTAGGGAAAAAATTATTATCGTTATTTGCACGAAGAGCCCTGCCCATCGCACTTATGGAAGCCTTTGAAAACGATTATGGATTAACACCTTCTAGTGTTATTCCAACTTTTTATGATGTTGAACTACAAAACAGGTACACTGCAAAATTCACGATCTTTTTGCACAAGCATCTCGAAAACATTTACATTAGAAAACTGGTAAAACAGGCATTTGTCGACTTTTTTGAAAACATTGTATGCTTGTATCCCAATTACAGAAATTACGCTTTAAATAGCATTGGTTCTGTAGGACTTACTTTTTTAGATCAACTTAAAGAAGTGGCCTATAGCTATGGGATGAATGTAGGCAAAATTAATAAATCGCCTATTGAAGGACTTATCGAGTATCATCAAAAAGCTATGCTATAAATAACTTAAGCAAACATTAATGCCGAACTGCGGTTATAAATAGAACTAAACAGTTTGTTATGGCACTCGAAAAGAAAAAAACAGATCGTAAAGAAAGCAATGCGATTAAGGTTCCTCAAACTCCAAAAATAGAAGTAGACGACATCGATCTAGGCGATGCAGATGGGAGTAGTAGTAATTCGGGAATGGATAATTTTAAACAAAAAGAAAGTGTTGAATTTCCAAACAATAGGGGCAGGATTGATGACTTGTAAGATGTATTTACGCAACGCTTAGAGTTTTTTTCTTCGTTAAATTATTAACTCTCCACATTAAGAAGATGCTTACCAACGAAATGCCAATGATGACGTAACCTACAGTGTTATAATGTTGTAGCGGACTACTTTTACTCGGTTGTGTTACAATTATACCAGCAACTGCAGCAGCTACTCCGCCAGCAATCTGTTGTAACGACGCATTTACGCTCATAAAAGCCCCGCGGTCTTGCATATCGGGTATGGCGCTGGTTAAGGCAGAAGAGGGAATCATTCTGCTCATAATCCCCATCATCATCAACACATTTAAAATGACAACAATATAGAAAGGTGTGATGGATAAATTGGTATACACCACACACATGATCATCATCCAAACCGAAGCCAATGCAAAAATTTTAAACTTATCTATTTTATCACTCAATTTGCCAATCATGGGCATAATTAGTAAGGAGGCAACTCCAGAAATCATAAATAATATAGGTAATTGTTCATACGAAAGCCCTAAATTATTTACTGCAAAAGCACTTCCAAAAGGCATCATCATAAAGCCACCAATAGATAGGAGTGCTGTTGAGGTAAAACCAACCCGATAATTGGCTTTAGCAACCGTATGCCAGAGATGAGTAAAGGCAGATTTATCACGCTGTATTAATAAATGTTGGGTAATGGGCTTTAATTTAATCGAAATAAAAATTGCAATCGCTATACTCAATACGGCAACCATCCAAAATGGAGCTTCCCAACCCCATGCATTAGCTAAATATAAACCGATAGGAACACCTAGTACCTGACTTCCGCCAAAACCCATTTGAATAAAACCCATCACTCTACCCCGTTGGTTTAAAGCAAAAAGATCGGTAATAATGGCCATAGAAATGGAACCAATAACCCCTCCAAACAAACCTGTTATAATTCTTGCCGCCACTAATTCTGCATAAGTATGTGCTAAACCGCAAAATATAGTGCCACCAATAAACCCGATATAGAAAAACAGAAGAAGCTTTTTGCGATCGAAACGATCGGCAAAACCAGCGGTTAAAAGGCCCGATATCCCGGCACTAAATGCATACGCTGAAACAGCAAAGCCAAATGCTGAAGGTTTTAAGGTTAAGGATTTCATTAGCATATCGCCCAATGGCGACATCACCATGAAATCTAAAATAACGGTAAACTGCGTAATTGCTAAAATGAAGATTACAAATTTCTGATAGCCTGATAAAGGGAGCGGTGGATGATTTTCCATTAGCCTACCCATTTTCCGCTTTTCTTTAAATAGCGAATACTTAAGTAATAAATGGCTAATATTATGCATGCTACTCCCATTAACCTATTCCTAAGTTCCGCATCATTATGCGTTAACTGTGGGTAATAATATAAGAGAATCACTACGATGCCCAACATCCAAACGGTTTGGGTATTATATTCTTTCGTTAACCAACGTTTTCCGTTAAATTTCATGCTGCCAATAGTGCTTCCTATTCCATTAAAATTAATTAACCATCGGCTTACTTTTTTGCAATATGCATCGAACTGTGCGCCAAATTTACCTCTCAAGAAATTTTCCTCGGCTAAAACTATGGCTTGATAAATAAATAGGAACAAGGGGATAAAAACAGCCATAAACAATAAGGAGTTAATTAAGATACCTACACCCACCAACATTAAAATGTTTCCTACATATAATGGATTACGGCAATGTTTAAATATACCCTCGGTTACCAAATCATCGGCATGTACTTTTTTATCTTTTCCACCTCTAACAATATAGGCTAAGGCGATCGTTACCCCGCGGATGAGTTGTCCTGATATTGTAATAAATAAACCAATAATTAATGGGTATAATTGGTAGTTTGGACCAAATTTCTCTTCAGTAAAAAGGGCTGAAGAAGGAATAAATAAAGCAAGATATAGAAAGATGAATAAGAAGTTTCTATACTTGAAGAAGAAGTTGCCTATTGTGATCATTATTTAGTTTTTGATAGCGATAAAACCAGAAAAATTATACCATTTAAAGAAGGTTTCGGTGTGCGAAAAGCCTGCTTCTCTGAGCATGGTAATGTTCTCACTTAATTTGTAGGGGATAAGTACATTTTCTAGGGCTTCTCTTTTTTGAGAGATTTCCATTTCACTGTAATGATTACGACGTTTGTAATCGTAATAGTATTTGATGAAATTACGGTTAAATAAGCTATCTTCTGCTAATACTTTCTCTGAAATAATTAATACACCACCCGGTACGAGTCCGTCGAAAATACGTTTCAATAATTTTTCTCTATAAATTGGGCGTACAAATTGAAGGGTTAAGCATAAAATTACAACTGAAGCATTTTCTATCTTAATCTCTTGATGTAAGTCGCCTAACACCAGCTCGTACTCGCGATTAAAGTTTGCTTCTTGTAATTTTAAGTTACATTTTTTAAGCATTTCTGCCGAATCGTCTATCCCTACAAACTTAATGTTATCACTTACAAAAGGGTTTAAGCCAATCATGGTGGTACCGGTAGAGCAGCCGAGGTCGATCACATTGGTATTGGGTAGTGCATGTTCAGCGGCTAATTCAATTATCATTCGCTGTATCTCATTATAGTAGGGAACAGAACGTTCAACCATGTCGTCGAATGCATTGGCAACTGTTGCGCCAAACTTAAAATCAGATGGCTTTTTTATCTCTTCACTAAATACTTTATCTAAGTTTTCTTTATTCTTCATGTCGAATTAATTAGCGTTTAACTCCTGTCACGAATTAACGGTCGAAAGGTAGGAAAAAACGTAGATAATTTAAGGATGAAAAGTGGATTATTTAGCTGCTTCTTTTTCTTTTATGATTTCTTCTTTTTCGGCGATGATTTTATTCTTTTTAAGATCAATTCGAATAAGGTTATACACGCTCATATACACGTTAGCGATCCACACGATAGAAAATCCGGAAATAAGGTAACCTCTCCAATCGGTAAAGATTAAGGTGTAATGGGTGATGAAGAGCATGGCCAGGGTAATGTAATGACTAAAGCAATATTCGCAAGTAAAAAGATAGAAGAACTTTCGTTTCCAAAGGGTATTACAGGATTTCGATTTTCCGATGCAATAATCGCGGGGTTCTCTAAAAATTTCTTCCTTCGTAACCGTCCAGGCAATACAGGCTACTGGAATGGCAAAAATAAGGGCGTAATAAAATGGAGCATTCATGTTAGATAAACGAATAAAGAGCTAAAATGTTTAAGCCATACTGATGTCATCTAATTTAATTTCTTGGTTTTAACGAAAATCCACTTCTATCTTTGCTGTCTATGGGCACAAGAAATTTAGCGTCATTAACGTATTCAATACTCGATTTAGCTACTGTTATACAAGGTAAGACGCCAGCCGACACGTTTAAACGAAGCGTAGATTTGGCTCGTCACGCCGAAGATTGGGGTTACGAGCGGTATTGGTTTGCCGAGCATCATAACATGATTAGTGTGGCAAGTTCGGCAACATCCTTACTTATTGGACATATAGCCGAGAAAACTACCAAGATAAGGGTTGGTTCTGGGGGCATAATGTTGCCTAACCACTCTCCATTAGTTATTGCAGAGCAGTTTGGTACTTTAGCTACCTTATATCCAGATCGTATTGATTTAGGTTTGGGAAGGGCGCCGGGAACAGATCAGCTTACGGCAATGGCGATAAGGGGCGAACGTTTTAATGCAGCGAACGATTTTCCGACCGATGTTCGGAAACTGCAAATGTATTTATCGGTAGAAAATAGGCATGCTAAAGTGCGTGCCATTCCGGGCGAAGGGACTGATGTACCTATTTGGATTTTGGGATCCAGTACCGATAGTGCATATTTGGCAGCAGCTTTTGGTTTACCTTATGCCTTCGCGAGTCATTTTGCACCGCAACAATTTTTAACGGCCATTAAAATCTATAGGGATAATTTTAAACCTTCGGCACAATTGCAACAACCCTATGTTATGGCTTGTGTAAATGCAGTGGTTGCCGATTCTGATACCGAAGCCGAGCGTTTATCAACCTCGTTAAAACAGCTATTTATTGGCGTGATCTCTGGAAAACGGCAATTATTACAAGAACCCGTTGCTACGATGGAGGGCATTTGGAACGAGATGGAAGAGGAAGCTGTAAATCAAATGTTAACAGTTTCGTTTATTGGTGGTAAGGAAACGGTGAAAGCAGATCTCGAGTCGTTTTTACAGCAAACCCATGTTGATGAAGTGATGATAACTTCTCATATTTACGATCATGCAGCTAGGTTAAGGAGTTATAAGCTGTTGGCGGAGATTTTTAGTACTTTTAAGAATGAAAGTTAATTTGCTTACGTTATTATTAGTTTTTTCAATGGTGGCAAGTGTTCATGCCCAGGTTGGGGAAAATACATCGCTGTTTGTACAGGACAGCTTAAAATTAATTTCGTCGCAGTTTAAATTTACGGAGGGTGCTTCTGTTGATAAAATGGGAAATGTGTTCTTTACCGATCAGCCAAGTAATCAGATATGGAAGTATGGAATTGATGGTAAATTAAGTTTATTTCTTGCTAACGCTGGACGATCTAATGGTACTTATTTCGATAAAAAGGGAAATTTGATTGCTTGTGCAGATGAGCATAATGAAATTTGGTCGATTAGCCCGAAAGGGAAAGTTAAATTGCTATATAAAAATCCAATTGGCGCAAATTTAAATGGCCCGAATGATGTTTGGTTGGATGCAAAAGGAGGGATGTATTTTACCGATCCCTATTATCAACGAGCGTATTGGATTAGGCAAAAGCCTGATATTAAAGGTGAAAAAGTATACTATTTACCTAAAGGGAAAAATAATATCATCACTGTGGATAGCGATTTGGTACGTCCAAATGGTATAGTGGGAACACCAAACGGAAAAATACTGTATGTTGCCGATGCACTTTCGGCCAAAATTTATCAATATGCTATTCAAGCCGATGCCACTTTATCGAATCGAAAACTCTTTGTGGCTCAACGATCGGATGGGATGACATTGGATGAAAGGGGCAATCTTTACCTTACAGGAAAAAATGGAGTAGCTATTTATTCATCAACAGGCGAGCATATTGGCACCATAAAAATTCCAGAACCGCATACTGCAAATCTTTGCTTTGGAGGAAAAAACAAGGATATTTTGTTTATTACAGCATCGAAATCGGTTTATGTTTTGAAAATGAATGTCAAAGGAGTAGAGTAGGTAGGTTGTAGTTAGTACGAGTAAGTAGTTTCAATCTTTATTGGATTCGTCAGCAACTTATGTATTGGACATTTATCGGCAATTTGCATTAGGCGTTCACGTTGTTGATCAGTTAAATCTCCTTGGAATTCTATTTTACGCATAATGGTGGTGCTTTTATCCATTTCTACTTCTGGGCAAATGGCAAGTTCAATTTTAATATGAGTTAAGGGAATTTCTTTTCGATCGGCATACATTCTTATGGTTATTGCTGTACAACTTCCTAGGCTTGCTAGTAAAAGGGCTCCTGGGTTCATTCCTTCATCAGTTCCCCCTAATGTTTCAGGTTCATCGGCATAGATGAAATGACCGCCAGCAAATACTTTTGTTTTATAGTTAGATTGGTCGAGTTCGGTTATTGCAGTAATTAATGTATTGCTCATTGTTGTAGATTAATAGCTAAATTTACAATAAATAGCCTATAAAATGGAAGAACAAATGGAAATGCATCAACGATTGATTATTTTTCAATCTTTTACCGGAAAAGAAATTACACAATCCCCATCACACTTCATGAATTGGTTAAAGCCAACACTTATTGCCGCCGAAAGGGGTTCATTGCATTGTAGTTATATCGTAAGAAAGGAAATGACCAATCCTTATGGAATACTACATGGTGGCATTACCGCAGGTATTATTGATGATTTAATTGGAGCAACGGTATATATTTTAGGTCTAAACGCTCGTTATACTACTGTTAACAATAACATCGATTATTTTGCTTCGGCCAACGAGGGTGATGAGATTACTGCAAAAACAAGTGTGGTAAAGCAAGGAAGAACGATTATTAACTTGCAGTGCGAAATTTATCTTCCAGTTAAGAATCGATTAATTGCAAAAGGCTATTCGAATATGTTAAATATTGGGTAAAAGATGGAAATGGTGGTTAGCATTTTTTGGAGTATGATTTCTTGTTAAATAGTTAACGCTCAAGAAACATTCTGAATAGACATTTGTTTATTCGGTACCTAAAACCAAATGTACGATGTTGAGCGATTATTTAAACCTTCAGTTTGATGTTAAAGGCAAAACTTTTAAAGGATTTTGCATGAGAATTCACGACGATTTTCATTTAACTTATGCGGTTATTCTCGAAGATTGCCATTCTTTTTGTGTTTGGCTTGATGAAAAGACATCAGAATGGTGTTATTCGAAATATGCAATTATCGATAAAATGGTTTTAGACGAGATTATTGGTAGGTTAGGAATAGCTGATTAGTTAATTAATTCTTATCCAAAAAATAAATACGCAAGCCCAATCGCAGTACAAACCCCAACTAAATCGGCCAATAACATAGCGCCGACTGCATAACGTGTATTTTTAATGCTAACCGAACCAAAATAAACGGCGATTACATAAAATGTAGTGTCTGCTGCTCCTTGAAAAATACCGGATAATTTACTTGCAAATGAATCGGGTCCGTAGGCCGTCATGGTATCTACCATCATACCTCTAGCTGCTCCACCACTAAGTGGTCGAATTAATGCGGTAGGTAAAGCTTCTACAAATCGAGTGTCGGCGCCCAAAAAGGCAAAAACGTGCTTAATGCCTGTAATGACTACATCGAAGGTGCCACTTGTTCTTAACATACTTATGGCAACGAGCATCCCTACTAAATAAGGAATAATTTTAACAGCGGTTTCGAATCCATTTTTAGCACCATCAATAAAGGCATCAAATACATCTATTTTTTTATAAAGTCCACCCAAAACAATTAAAAGAAACACCAATAATATAAGGCCATTGCTTAATAAACCAGAGAATGATTTAATGCCATCGGCATTTAGAGAAGTAACATAGCCAACTAAAACAGCAATAATTAACGAAAGGCTTAAAATCCATCCGATAATAACGGGTTGAAATAAGTTTATTTTTTGTTTGATGGACACAACCGTCATTGCTGCTAGTGTACCCACGAAGGTTACAATTAAACAAGGGATAAAAACATCGGTAGGGTCTGATGCATTTTGCGATGCTCTAATGGCGATCACACTTACAGGAATCAAGCTCAAGCCTGCAGCGTGTAAACACAGAAACATTAATTGCGAGTTACTCGCTGTATCTTTGCTAGGATTTAGTTCTTGCAAGCTCTCCATGGCTTTTAAGCCAAAAGGGGTAGCTGCATTATCTAAGCCAAGTAAATTAGCCGAGAAATTCATAATCATGTGACCCATAGAAGGGTGGCCTTTAGGAATTTCAGGAAATAGTTTGGAAAAAAATGGGCCAACAATTCTAGATAATAATCGAATTCCTCCGGCGCGTTCCGCGATGCTCATAAAGCCCATAAATAGTGCTAAAATTCCGATTAACTTGATGCAAAGCTCTACGGCAGTCCAACAGGTTTGAATTACCCCATCAACCTTAGTTAAATTTGTAACATCATCGGCCTTGCCGCTAACCATCCAACTTAAAATTTCGGTTTGTCCGAAAAAGAAACATTTAATGCAGGCTACTACAATAGCCACAATGATAAAGCCAGACCAAATTTTGCTTAATGTCATTTAATTTTTATTTAGCGTGTTTGAATGTAGTAATTTTTAAAGCAATATTCCATTTTGGAAGTGTAAAACCCTCTCATTTTCGTTAAACAATTCGAAATGTGCGTTTTTGTTAAAAATAATTTCTCCATTAAAGGTGAAGTTTGAAGATGAAAAAGTTTGATAGGCATCGCAAAAACTTAAATCGCCAATATCTTGAATGCTATAGGTTTTCACGGTTTTTTTACCCTCATCAGTGGGGCACTCATCGTAATTAATGCCCACACTAGTTCGTATTCCATTGAGGAATAATCCATGAATAAGGAAGTGGAAAATCTGTTTATTGTTTTTAGGAATTAAAAAATACTGATCGGTATTTTTATTTTGATAGCTTTTTGTAGCAATAGAAACCAATCCTTTTAACATTGCTGTAAAATAATGTATTCTGATTTCTTGTTTTTCAGGATCGTTTTTTAATCCACCTGCTTCGATTAAAATGGTACTAGTTCCCAATTTTTGAAAATTATCTCCAAAGGCTCTTGGTTCGTATTCATCATCAAACAACCCCATTTGGCCAGGAAGAATTGGTGCTAGGGCTTCGAACATATCGGCAATCACTAACATTGCTTTTTCTCGCGTAGGGTTAATACTGAGTTCTTGATCTATTGCTGGTGATAGGAAAGAAAGGGTGGCGGGTTGAAGCGATCCGGTTACACTCCATAGTGTGATTTGATCGTGTAGCGTAAACCCAAATTCAGGGCTAATGGTATCTCTATAATTTTTTAGAATTTTTGCTTCTGGCGTAAGGCATTGTAAAAAATCGCGATTAATGTCTATTTGTTGTGCGCTTCGTCGGATAAATTTTTCTGCGCCATCTGGGTTAAGGAGGGGAATGAAATGCAATTCGCAGTTTTCAGATAACTGTTGGCAAATTTCGTTCTTTTGCTGTAAAAAATTGAACAAGTCGAATATGGCCATGGTTCCTGTGGCTTCATCGCCATGCATTTGGCTCCACAGTAAGATTTTAGTCTTCCCTTTTCCCCATTTTATTGCATGTATGCTTCGGCCTTCGAATGAGTTACCAAGTTGAGTAACATCGAAGGCTGAAGGTAGTTTTTCGAGTAGCGAAACCACGTCGCTATGTTTTAAAAAACGGTTTTTTAATTCGCGGGCCTTGACGTTAGTGTATTCTTTAAGGATTAATTCAATATCCATTATTTATAGGCTTAATGGAAGTTAACTAAGGTTTTTCATCTGTTAACTCAAAACCCCATGTTTTTCCTTTTTCGGTGGCTGGAATACCGTTTACCATCCAAACGGGCGCTTTAGCACCTTTTAAATAATAATCGAAAAATTGTCCTAAACGCACCGAGATGTCTTTTCTATTTTGTCGTTGAACCAAATTATGCGCTTCGTTATTATAACTCAATAACCAAGCTGGTTTGCCTAAACGTTTTAACGCGGTAAACATTTCGATACCTTGATACCAAGGCACAGCCCCATCGGCGTCGTTAGACATGATGGCTACTGGAGTTTTAACTTTAGGTAAATGAAATAAAGGAGAGTTTTCAATGTATAATTCTGGTTTATCCCATAAGCTTGCGCCAATTCTACTTTGTCCTTTTTCGTATTGTCCTTGTCTGTTAATTCCGCTTTCCCAACGAATACCACCATAAGCCGAAGTCATGTTTGCTACAGGTGCCCCAGCCCATGCGGCTGCATACATGTTGGTTGCAGTAATAAGATACGCTACTTGATAACCACCCCAGCTTTGTCCTTGAATACCAATTTTAGTACCATCTACCCAGGTGTTTTTCTTTAAGTTTTCTACTCCAGAATTAATAAATTCTTCGGCAGATTTGCCTGGATGGCCAGTTTCGTAGCTAATATCTGGGGTGAATACTAAATAACCATTGCTTACAAAATACGGGATGTTTATACTTGATGCCGAAGGGGCAGGGGATTTATAGGTATATAGACCGTCTGATAATTTTTCGTAGAAGTAAACGATCATTGGATATTTTTTGGTCGGATCGAAATTTTCTGGTTTGTAGAGTACGCCTTCTGATTTAAATCCTTTTGGCGTTGTCCATTTTACCAATTCGGCAGTACCCCAATTGTAGTTGGCTTGTTGCAGATTTGTACTTGCTATTTTAGTTGAGGTTTTAAGGTCTTTCGAAATATAAACTTCTGGAGAAGTGGTATAGTTTCCTTTATCGAAAATATAGATTTCCGCATTTTTAGCTTTTGCTAAATTAGAATATTTTGCGGCCGACATTACCACCAATTCCGGGTTTTTGTTGTCGTTTATTGCTTTACGATAAAAGCCATTTTCTTTTGTAGTATTGTTAAATGCATCTAGCCATAGCACTTCTTTTTTGTTAAAAAATCTGAAATCCGGATCTGTTCGTTCAACGCGGAAGGTGAGGTTGTTTAGTCGACCAACACCATTTGTTAAATTTTTAGGCGCCGATTTCCCGTCTGGCGAAAATTGCCAAATGTCGTAGCGATCGTACAACAAAACAGCTTTATCCTCTTCTGTCCACCCGGCAACTCCATAGCTATTAGGTTCGTCGGGCACATCATTTTCTTCGTCGAAGAACTTAACCGTCATTCCGGTATTTAATGTGGTTACTTTTCCGGTGGCTACTTGATAGGTGTTCCAAAGCAAGGTTTTTTTATCGAAATATAAAATATAATTACCATCGGGCGATGCAGAAACATTACCGTCGAAGCCTTCTAATATCTTTTTTCGCGCTGCGGTTTTTACATCCACTAAGTAATAATCTCTCAGCGAGCCAGCCATCCATTGCGAGGGGATACGGTTTCCATAATCGGTAGAAGCAAGTACGAATGTTGCATTTCCTTCGTTTACGAGTGTAGCATCCGGTAATTTAACATCTGTTAAGGGTACAATTTTAGGGTCTCCGTATATATCGATTACAGATAGGTAGCTTTTCTTTAATTCGCGATCAACGTTTTTCAATTGCATCGATTGCAGATAATCGTCTTTATAACCCCAAATGTCTAATTTTGCATGTTCGAAATCGATTAATGTAGTATCTTTTGGTTTTTTAACAGGTGAGATGCCGAAAAATAGTTTATTTCCGTCTTTGCTAAAAGTGATTTTTCCGTCGCCGCTTACTGCATAATTTTGAGGCATTCCGGCAATAATTTTATCAACCAAGATTTGTGCGGTATCGAGGGTTAAAGAATTGTAGTAAATGTTGAAATCTTTAATCTCTGCTTTTTCTGGACTGGTTTCACCTATAAATGCTAGATGCTCACTTTCTTCGTCGAAGATGAAAGATTTGAAGTTTCCTTTTCCTTTTACTAAGGTTTTTACTATGCCCGTTTCGGTGTTGAGTAAAAACACACCTTGCTGGGCGGTTTTATCTTTTTTAGACCCAGATGCGGCATAAACCAATTTCTTTCCATCTTTACTAAAACCATAATCGGTTACAAATTTAAAGGTACGTTCTACACCAGTAGTTAAATTTTTTAGGATAAGGTCGGTACCTTCTTTTGCTGCAGTTGCGGGTTCATCATCTGCAAAATAGGCTAAATTAGCATCATTTTTCGATTCAGTGGCTGTTGTTGGTCTTTTTCTAGTGGTGTCTACTGCTTTTTCTAGATGATAAGCCAATAACGCAGCACCATTTTCTGGGAATTTAAATGATTTAACTCGTGGGATTTTTGTGACTGCCAAATTAGTTAAATTTGCTATACCTAAGGTATCTTTTGTCATTTCATCCGGTTTCTTCTTTTTTATTTTTGCCATTCTGATGTCTTTGTAGAATGGTTTAATGGAAAAAGCAGCAAATTTCGAATCAGGACTAAATAATGGAGACGCACTACCGAAGCTTCCAGGAGCTGTTGCTCGAGCTATTTTTAGTTTTTGAGGGGTTGAGCTATGTTGAAAATACAAATTCGCATCACCTTCTTGCTGATTAATGTTATACGCTGCCCAATTTCCATCATTGGAAAATTGCTTTGCACTTAAAGACTCCCATGTATCATAAACTGAATGATCTATGGGCTTTTTTTGTGCATACGCTATGCTTGCGAACAATAAAAAAAGAATTGTTAATTTTTTTTGCATGGTTTTATTGAAGTTAGTTGATCTGGTGCTATCGAAAGCTAAAAATTGTAAAATTTAGGCACATTTTCACTATGTGTATATCAAATTTTACAAAGTTAGAGATTGGAGAGGTGAGATATGAATAAAAAAGCCATATTTTGATTTATATCAAAATATGGCTTATGCATACAGTTACGCAATTCGCACCTGCAACACACAACAGAACTACTTTTTCTTTTCTTGAATCTTTGCTTGCTGCTGTGTACGCATGTAATCGTCTAACCTGGCTTGAAACTTAGATTTCTTTTTCTCGGTTTGTGGCTTAGTTTTATTCTCTTGTAAAATAGCATGTATTTTTTCGTCATTAACCATCCTTCTGATTAAATACTGTTGAGCAAAAGTTAACATGTTAGCTAAGAAGTAATAATAATTTAAACCAGCAGGATAGCTATTTAAAACGCCTAAGAAAATGATAGGCATAATATAGCCGATATACTTCATTTGGCCAGTAGCACCAGAAATTTGGTTGTTAAAATAAGTATAAATCAATGTAGAGATGGTCATCAAAACACACATTAAACTTAAATGGTCGCCTATAAAGGGCACAGTAAATCCGAACTTGATAAAATCATCATATGTTGATAAATCTTTCATCCATAAAAAGGTTTCACCTCTTAATTCGAACAAATTAGGGAAGAAGAAGAAGAAGGCCATTACAAAAGGTAATTGCAATAGCATGGGTAAACATCCTCCTAATGGATTTACCCCTACCTTTTTGTAGAGTTTTAAATATTCTTGTTGAAGTAAAGTTGCATTGTCTTCACCTACTTTAGCCTTAATCTCGTCCATTTCTGGTTTTAAAATTCTCATTTTGGCCATCGAGATGTATGATTTGTAAGTTAATGGCGACATTGCTAATTTTAAGAGAATGGTTAGCACCAAGATAATTAACCCATAACCCCAGTTAAAGCTTTCTAAAAAGTTAAATACTGGTAAAACAATCCACCTATTAATGTATTTTAATGGCCAGTAACCCATATCCACCTGTTTCTCTATATCTTGACCTTGTTTTTTTAAGGTGGAGAATTTATTGGTGCCGAAATAAAACTTCATGGCATAGCTTTGTGCGGCTAATTGATTGAATGGTAGTTGCATATTGGCGCCGTACCATTTAACCTTACCGGGTTCTGTAGTCACTTTTACTTCCAAGTTTCCTTTTTCGAAAGGAACTTGTGGGATTAAAACTGCCGAGAAAAAGTGTTGCTTAAACGAAAACCATTCTACCTTACCTTCGGTTAAATCTACTTTCTCATCTTTAGCGATGCTTAGATGGTCTGGGTTTTTTTCTAGGTATTTATAGTAAGGTGCGGAATGTTCTTGCTCTTTTTTGGCCGATTTCTCTTGTTCTAATAAAGTTGTTTCCCAGTTTAAACTAACAGCATTACCTTGTACTATACCATTTAAACCATTTAGGTTTACATTAAAAGCTACATTACTGCTTGCATCTTTAAGGTCATAAACAAATTCAATGTATTTATCAGCACTGTAATTGGCGCGCATACTCAAGCTATTGCCGTTTTTAGTACCGGTAAAATAAAGTGTATTTGTGTTTAAAATTTTACCGTCGATATTTAAATTTAAGCCAAATCTATTCTCGTTGCCGTTAAATAGAATAACTGGCTTTCCGTTGTAAGTTTTAACATTTTTAACTTCAACGCTTTTTATTTTCCCCCCAACATTAGTGAAGGTTAATTTTAATAAATCATTTTCGAGTATCGATAAAGCTTCGGTGCCGTTAAGATTAGCGCCAAATGGGCCTGATAACGCAGCAGAATCTTGTTTTACAGCAACGGGCGCAGTTACAGCAGCCGATGAGGTAGTGGTAGGCTTAGCGCCAGCTTTCTTAAGCGAATCTGCCGTAACCTTTTCTCTTTCTTTCTTTATATCAGCTTCGCTGGGTTTCATGAAGAAAACAGCTGCTCCTAAAATCACCATGATCAGGAACAGGCCTGTAAATGTATTTCTATCCATTATTTTATTTTAAACGTATTATTTATCTATTGTTATAGTTTGTTTTCAGCAGTTAGATGGAGCTTGCACTTATTAGGCGCGGTTTGTCTTATTTTTAGCGTGCTCCATTGCAGCGGCCACAAATTTAACAAAAAGTGGGTGAGGATTTGCAACTGTTGATTTTAATTCTGGGTGAAATTGTCCACCAATAAAGAAAGGATGGTTTTTAAGCTCAATAATTTCTACTAAGTTACTATCTGGATTAATACCCGAAGCAATCATTCCTGCTTCTTCATATTGTTTTAAATAAGCGTTATTAAATTCGTAACGATGTCTGTGTCTTTCAGTTATGTGTTGTTTGCCATAGGCGGCAAAGGCTCTCGTTCCTTTCTTAATATCACAAGGATAGGCACCTAAACGCATGGTTCCTCCTTTTGTTGTAATATTTTTCTGTTCTTCCATCATGTTGATGACTTGATGCGCAGAATTTTCGTCTATTTCAGTAGTATTTGCATTTTTTAAGCCTAAAACATTCCGTCCGTACTCGATTACTGCACATTGCATCCCTAAACAAATACCGAAGAATGGAATTTCATTTTCCCGAACGTATTTAATGGCTTCAATTTTGCCTTCAATGCCCCTGCTTCCGAAGCCTGGAGCAACTAATACGCCCTGTAAATGCCCTAATTTCTCTTTTACGTTATCAGGGTAGATACTTTCAGAAGGAATATACTCTACTCTAACTTTGCACTCGTTTCGTGCACCCGCGTGGATAAAGGCCTCGGTGATCGATTTATAGGCATCGGGTAGTTCTACATATTTACCTACTAAACCAATTTTAACATCGGCAGTAGGGTTTTTAAGTCGACCTAAGAAATCCTTCCAGCTTTCCATATCTGGTTCGGCTTTAGAAGGAAGTTTTAATTTGCTTAATACGGTTTTATCTAAAGCTTCTTTCATCATTAACAAAGGAACACTATAGATAGACGAAGCATCGATTGATTCGATTACTGCATTTACGTTTACATTACAGAATAACGCAATTTTTTTACGAATATCCATGCTAATGTGATGTTCGGTACGGCAGACTAAAATATCGGGCTGAATACCATATTCTAATAGTGCTTTAACCGAGTGTTGTGTAGGCTTCGTTTTTAGCTCTCCAGCTGCAGCTAGGAATGGAATTAAGGTTAAATGGATTACAATTGCATTGGTAGAGCCTTCTTCCCATTTAAACTGACGTACAGCTTCGATAAATGGCAGCGATTCGATATCCCCAACGGTACCTCCTAATTCGGTGATTACAATATCGTAATTACCACTATCTCCCAAAATACGCATGTTTCGTTTAATTTCGTCGGTAATGTGGGGTACAACTTGTACGGTTTTTCCTAAATAATCTCCAGCTCTTTCTTTGTTGATTACATTTTGATAAATACGTCCAGTAGTGATGTTGTTGGCTTGCGAGGTTGGAGTGTTTAGAAAACGCTCGTAATGGCCTAAGTCTAAATCTGTTTCTGCACCATCTTCGGTTACATAGCATTCGCCATGTTCATAAGGGTTTAAGGTTCCCGGATCGATATTAATATATGGATCGAATTTTTGGATGGTTACACGGTAACCTCTTGCTTGTAAAAGTTTGGCTAATGAAGCGGAGATGATGCCCTTTCCTAATGAGGAAGTTACACCGCCCGTAACAAAAATATACTTAGTCATGTTTGTGAGTTTGTGAAATTAAAAGGTTTTTTTACGCCTTTTTAATTGTTTTTGTACGGGATACAAAGGTAAGGAAAAATCTTGTTTATAGGGTTAAAATGTGAATTATTTTTTGATTAATCCTTGCCTATAAAGTAAACCCGTACAAACTTTTCTTAATGTCTTCTATTTTTGTGGGATTTTTTTTGTCGTCGTAAAGCGTATAGAGATCGATCAGCTTTTTAAATTCTTTTTCTGTATCGGTTTTTTTGCCTTTTGTAGGCGGATTAATGGCTAAAATAGGGATGTTTTTCGCTTCGATTTTTGTGGCAAACCAAGTTGTGTTATACCTCGGTATGGCTAATCCCAATATCAATCCTGGTAAACCGGTAAACCCTTCAGGGCCGCCTTTTAATAGAATTTCGTCGGTATAAAAAGCAATAACGGTAACGGTATCATTTATTAATGCTACTGCTTTTCGGCATTCATAACCCGCAATTTGCCTAACATCGTTCATGATTTTCCAATTCAGATGGGGTATAGTATCTTTTAGAATAAAATCTTCACCGTTAACTGGTTTTCTTATTATCCTAGCTTTTTTGCCGAAATCGGTAAAAAGTTCATTCGTATTTTCGGTAGCAATAAAAAAGAAGTTATTATCGCCAAGTGTTTCTTTAGGTTTAATTTTATAGATCGCACTACTATCGTTAAAATTATATTCCCACAAAGAGGTTCTGTATTTGCTCATTTTATCCTTTGCATCGTCAGAGATCCAATCATTTTTGGCGAGTTGCTGTTTCTGGTTGATCTTTTTTTCGAAGGTTATTTTTGCACTTTTAATAAAAACAATTTGTGCTTTTGAAAGCTGAAATGTTAAGATTAAAATTAATGTTAGCGCTAAATGTTTCATTCTGGAGTAATATATATTATTTCTATGCTATTTATTATCTTTTTTAACAAAGTTGCCTGATAAATTATAGGTTAACCCAATTAAAACATATCGTGGTATAAAGGAATTAGTGCTTTCACTTATGTTGTTGCCTCCAACATATCTATTATAGCCTATTTTTTGTGCGAGGATATCAGAAACAGATAGTTTTATTTCCAATTCTTGAGCTTTTAACATTTTTTGTGATAAATAGGCATTCCATATTGCAATATTAATAGGCGTACTGAACGAAGCGTTTGCTGGCTGATAAGACAGCGATACTGAAGTATTAAATTCGGTATGATAAGGGAGTTCAATATTGCCAGAAATCTCATGGTTATGATTAAAGCTTTTGCCATTATTTATGGCTCCAATGGATGAGGTATTATTCGAAAAAGTTGCGGATGGACTATAGTCTATCTGAACTTTGTCGCCATAATAACTAAATTGGGGTCTCAAACTTATGCTATTATTCGTGTTTTTATTAAGCCTATTATTTAGAATCGAAACGGAATTAGATAAATTGTAATTTAAATTTAAGCTGGCGTTAAAATGTAATTTACTAAAGCTTTTATTATAGCTCGCACCCGCGTACATGCTATTGCTTCCGTTTAAATTTACAAAGGTGCTTACCGTTTTGTTAACATTGTCTACACTCCTAGAACTTACAACTGCATTTTTGGTGAATCCATATCCAATATATGCATACATATACATTTGAGATTTTTGCTGATAGGTATTAAAATTTAAGCCCACATTATTGTTAAAAGATGGTTTTAAATTAGGATTTCCTACGATTTGGTAAAGTGGATCATTAATTTGACGAATTGGCTGCAATTGGTCTAGTCTAGGCTGTTGCGTATTGCCGTTATAATTTAAGGATAAGCTTGAGTTTTTGCCCAGTTTATAGTTTAAATTACTTTGTGGAGCCCAATTTAAGTAGTTACGATTAAATTTATTGTTTCGGTCTAAATCATTAAGCTCAAAAATAGTTTGGGTAGCTTCAGCACCACCAGACAAGGTAAACTTTTTTGCGCGGTATTGTAGTATTGCCCTTCCAATATTCGAGAAATTATTAAAATCGAAATTGTTGCTTAGCGAATCGATCCGTTTATTGTTCAATGATTTATCAAAAACCAGCTTATGGCTATTGGATGCTACTGTTTTAAAACTATAAGCAGTTTGTAAGGTAAATTGCTTATTCAGGGGTTCACTAAAAGATATACGAGTTGCAAAAGAAGTTTCACTACCTGAATCGTCGTTCAAAAAATTTTGGTTATCCGTTCTGTTAACTACTCCATTTGCGTCGTAATAGTTGGTCACATTCAGATTATCTATTAAGCCGTTACTGTTTTTAGTTTCTGGCTGTAGATCGATTGATAATGTTCGTCCTCTTTTTGCAAATTTTTTAGCATAATTTATGTTGCCATTGAAAACGTTAGCATGACTAGTGCCATTACTTGATTGATTGCTGTTGTTTACAAAAAGCCCTGTTGTTCCCCTTGTTTCGCTAGTATTTGTAGTTGTACCAAGGGTATTGTTTTTACTGCCTGCAAATGATATTTGCAAAGTTGCTAAAGAATCTAACTTAAAATTAACATTCCCTTTTAGGCTTTGGCCCGTTTTGGTGTTATCGCTGGTTGAATTTCCGGCGCTAAAAAAGTTCGTTCCATTTGGTAACAAAGATTGATTTTTTGAGGTATTTCTATCCAAGACATTATTATTAATTCCTCTATAATTTAACTTCAAAGCAAGTTTGTTATCATTCCATTTATCAGAGAAATGTGCTCCATAGTTAATAATATCTGGCAAACCATTTGTTGGCGAAAACCTATCGTCGTTATTTCCGCCATAACTAATCATCACAGTGCTGCCATCATCACCCACTTCGATTACATCGTAATCGTTACCTTTTAATTTGCTCATTGAGGCACTAGCTTTGGAATCTTTGTTCAAATTGGAATTAAAGCCAAAAACAGCAGCTTTCAATTTGCCTTTATACATGCCTGCCATACCACCAATATTCTTAAAATGACTTAAATCGCTATTCGCGTCTAAGGTACTTAGGTACCCATTTTTCGCATTGTCTTTAAGTAAAATATTCACCACTTTTTCTTTAGCGTCGCCTTCTTTAATGCCAGAAAGTTCTTCTTCTTTTGATTTTTTATCGTAAACCTGAACCTCTTTTACAGCATTTGCTTTTAAATATTTAGAAGCCAGAAGAGGGTCGTCGCCAAAGAATTCTTCACCATCCACCAACAGTGTGTTTACCTCTTTTCCACCAGCTTTTATCGTTCCATCTTTATCGACCTCAATTCCGGGTAAGCGTCTTAACAAATCTTGTACATTCGCATTTGGTTTAACCGCAAAACTATCGGCTTGATAGGTGATGGTATCCCCTTTTAAGGTAATGGCCTGCTTTTTTGCTTGAATAATAACCTCATTAAGCAAATTCGCTTTGGTTTCCATTTGAATTGCGCCAATGTTAAAATGCGAGCTGTCTGTTAATCGAATATCTCTCACATAATCGGCCATTCTTGGATAAGAAATTCGAAGGTTATATAGCCCTTTTTGGAGATTAGGAAGCTCGAATTTGCCTTCAGCATTTGCACGTGCTGATTTCACTAGAATGGAATCTGCACTTCTAATGAGCATAATTACACTATGTTGTAGTTTCCTTTTTTCAAGGGTGTCTACTACACTGCCTGTGATGACAGCGTGCTGAGCGACGGAATAAAAAAAAGAGAGGGATAAAATGGATAGGATGAAGAGCTTCTTAATCATGAAAACGAGGAGAACTAGATGTTTAGTAAATGTAGGAATTTTAAGTTGACATATAAAATTTAAAGGGATGTAACCTATTTACTCATCTAATCATCCTATTGGCATTACCCTAAAAATATAACGATGAAACGAACCAGTATTTTATTTATTGTATTGATGTTATTAAATACGTTTGCTGTATTTGCAATGTCTACACCCGTAACCTGTTTACTTAAGGGCAGGGTAGAGAAACGTACAAGTAAGGCATTGTACCTTATGAAAGCGACTACTGACCCTCAAACAATCAACAAAATTCGTATTCCAATCGTGAATAACACCTTTGAGTACAAATTATATGCTGAGGAACAGGAGGCTTACCAATTGATTTTTGAAGAAGAATTAGACGAAATGGCTTATAAATCGATTATTTTCTTTCCAGATGCTTCGGAAATAAAGCTCACGTTGTATCCGATGGCAGAAGGTGATGATAAAAATAGCATTATTGGTGGTTTTCTAAACCAATCTTATTCACAGCACTTGAAGGAATTTTCTCTTGCATTTAAATCGAGTTATTTGATGGTACGGCAAAAACGGCGAGCCGCTATTGCGAGTAAATCCTATTATAGTGTTGCCTACGATAGCTTATCTTTACTTGCTAAAGGCGCAGAAAAAGAGAAGTTGCCGTTGCTTTTAATTGAAATGTTTAATCTTCAAAAAAACAATGCTGATTTAAGCGCAACGGGGATGGCAATAAAACTGGAAGAACAAGATATTCTAGAAAAAATGTATATGAAACGCTATGCGTATATTAAGCACCATTCTACGCCAGTTTCCTATTATATGTTATACGACGATTTTAGTCGTCATCATGAAAATGCCTATATCAGTAAACTAAGTAGTTCTGCATATGCTAGTCTGGCCAAAGCCATGCCAGAACATCCATATACTAAGAAATTAGATTATTTGATCAATGGTTTTAAGTTACAGAAGGGAGCGCGCTTTGTAGACTTTAAGGCTCCAGATCTTAATGGAAAATCGTATCAACTTTCGTCGGTTATGAAAGGAAAAGTTACCTTACTTAACCTTTGGGCATCGTGGTGTGGACCTTGCATCTCCAAAACACGAGAAGTTTTGCCGCTTTACCATGAATTTAAAGATAAAGGATTTGAGGTTATCGGTGTGGCCAGGGAATTTAAGGATTTAGAAAACCTGAAAATTGCCCTCGATCGCGAAAAACACCCTTGGTTAACGTTGGTTGATTTGGAAGATAAACACATGATTTGGAATAAATATGGCCTTACTAATTCAGGAGGCAGCATGGTGCTGTTGGATGAAAAAGGAGTTATATTGGCAATAAACCCCACGGCGAAGGAACTAGAAGGTATTTTAAGTGGAATTTTGAATTAACACGTGAGGAATAACTAAACTTAATAATATGAATGACATTGAACAATACATTGGAATGGCCTTTGTTTTTATGGTAACACTTTGCTTTTTCT
This sequence comes from Pedobacter anseongensis, assembly GCF_037482965.1. Taxonomy (NCBI): domain Bacteria; kingdom Pseudomonadati; phylum Bacteroidota; class Sphingobacteriia; order Sphingobacteriales; family Sphingobacteriaceae; genus Pedobacter; species Pedobacter anseongensis. Next base: position 406,382 of record NZ_JBBHKB010000005.1, read on the forward strand.
TAGCTTGGTTCTTTTGGCAGCGTGCACGGCATCGGGAGCTGATGTTAATGATTGAAAAAGGGTTAAATCCATCAGAGCATACGCAGAGCATTGGTCAGGTATTGCGAAAGGTAGCCATACTACTTTTGGGCTTTGCTGCTGGTTCCATTGTGATCGAAATAATGGAGGCCCTTGAGCTTAGGTCGCTTATTAGTGATAGTGGATATTTTGCAGTATTCGCTATTTTTATCGGAATTGCACTGTTAATTATTACTCGATCTCCAGGACCGAGCAAAAACGACTAATTCTTATGGATGTTGTGTACATTCGTAAGGTTCTAAATGGTGATACAGAAGCGTTCAGTCATTTTATTACAACCTATAAGCATATGGCTTTTACCATTGCCTTATCGGTGCTAAAAGATGAATTCCTAGCAGAAGAGGCTGTTCAAAAATCTTTCATTGTCACTTTTAGTAGCTTAAGTAAGTTTCATCAGCAATCTAAATTTAGTACCTGGTTTTATCGGATTGTGACCAATGAATCATTAATGATGCTTCGAAAATTAAAACGAGAGCCTTTGAAATTTATGACAGATTTTGAACATGAAATTATTGACGAGGATACCATACTACATCTTGAACAAAAGGAATTGGTGCATTTGGTAAATGAGGGATTAAAACATCTTCCTCCAAACGAAAGCTTAGCCCTTAGATTGTTTTATCTTGATGAAGAAAGCGTTAAAAATGTATGTGAAATTACGGGGTGGACACCGGCAAATACAAAGGTTATCTTGCACCGAGCTAGAAAGCACCTTCAAATTGTAATTAATAAACTTAGAGATTAGACATGGATAATCAGTTAGAAAAGGCACTAAAAAATAGCTTGGTGGAATTGCCATTTAGTGATTTCGATCAGCGGATGATGCAGGAAATCAGAAAGGAGGCTATTGTACTTGAGAAAACCAAGAAGGATAGGAATATTGCTTCTCTATTTTTTATGTTGGGCTGTTTTTTTGGGATGTGTTGCGCTGGCTTGGCTGCATTTAGTAAAGAAGTGAGCGGAATGGACTTAAAGACTGTATGGCAAGCGGCTACCGTTATTTTAGGTTTTCTGTTTATAAATAGTTTTTACACTATTGTTTACAAAAAAATAGCTAGAAATACTTTGACAAACTTTTAAAGTTTGTCAAAGCATTAATTTTTACTATTTTTCGATCATTTTAAAATATTTCACATAATCTACTTCCAGTTTTTGAGGAAAGATGGTGTCGTCTATTCCTTGTGCACCTCCCCAGTCGCCCCCAACAGCAACATTGAGCAAGAGGTGAAATCGTTTATCGAAAGGCCAAACTTTATAGCCTGTACCTTCGTTTACAAATTCGAAAACCAGCGTGTTATCATAATATCCGCGAACAGCATACGGAGTCCAATCTACTCGATACAGATGAAAAGCAGTACTTGCATCTGAGATTAATTTGGTGCTGGTTTTTTGTGTGTTAATTTTAAAATAATAGGCTTCGGTATGGGTTGTAAAATGCACGTTATTTTGATCGTATCCCACATGCTCCATAATGTCTATTTCGCCCGATTTTGGCCAATCTCCATACGCTCTGTCGGTTGGTAACATCCAAATTGCGGGCCAAGTACCTCTACCAGAAGGTAATTTTGCTTTTATTTCAAATCTGCCATACAGTACATCCAATTTATTTCGTGTAACTAAACGTGTTGACGTGTAGGCCATTCCATTCATGTTTTCTTTTTTGGCCGTTATGGTTAACTTCCCATCTGCTACAGTTGCGTTCGAATTAGTATAGTATTGCTTTTCGTTGTTTCCCCAGCCCGATCCCCCTAAATCGTAATCCCATTTGCTGGTTTCGGGTAAGCCGGTATAATCGAATTCATCTGTCCAAGACGCTGCGGTTTCAAATGCCCATTGTTTATCCACAACTTCGGCAGCCTTTGGCGGAAGAATAATCGCTTCATCTTCTTTTTTGGATGTGCAAGATTGACAAGACAAAATACATCCCATTGAGAGCGCAACAAGAAAATACAATTGTTTTATAGGTCTAACCATCATTTTAAAAAATTTGTGAAGTCCAATCGAACGATTGGACTTCATGTTTTTGTTTATTTAAATTCAAAGTCGTCTATATAGAAGATACCTGGGTTTGGATGTCCTTCGCCACCTAATTGGACTACAATTTTATCGTATAACGTTTGTGCTGATGAACCTGAATAATCGAATTCTAATTGTACCCATGTATTGTATTGCGATGGCAAAATGGTTTTTACGATTTCGATTTGTGTTTGCCAAGCATTGCCACCAAGTAGTGAATTCTGTAATTTAACAGAAACTGTTGGCTTCACTTTGGTGAAGTCGTTAGCTCCCGGAACGAATACTTTTAGCCTGATTTTGTTTTTAGCCGCTAAATCGAAACGATAAGGCAAAGTTACATTTAGGTTGCCGTATTGACCATCGTCTCCGGTTCTTTTCTCATAATATCCCACTTTAGCAGAGGTGTTTCCCAATTTTAGTGGGTTATCATAGCCTCTCACATAATCCATATTCTCAGCGCCCCATGTAAAGGTGGTCGTATTTTGGAAATCATCTGTTAAGTTTGCTGCTTGCATCGGTTTTTGAACAGGGGGAACTACTGGGCGGGTATATCCTTTTCGAATCAATTTTAAGTACCATGCATTGCCTGCATTTGATTTATCACCAGATCTTAACCACATTTCGTCTGCCGTTAGCGATAAAATCTGATATTGAGACACGCCTAAATAATAAGCTATGAAACCGTTGTTGCTAATGGTGATAAATTTGTTGCCATTTACTGTGGTAACCAACCAGGTTAAATTGGTAGGAGGGGTGTAATTTACGGTTGGATCATCAGAGCCCGTTGGTCCGCCAATACCCGGCGCATTAGATGCGTTAGCAAACGTATTTCCATTATTTGCATAGGTATATTTTAGCGCATTCATGTTAAACGTCATTTCGTCGTCGTAAAAGCCATTACTTGCTTTTTCGTTTGGTCCTGCCTGATACCAATCTGGGAATTGGGAACCAATTGGGCCTACACCTAGGTGCCCTTGTTGCGTTTGATCAATAACCCATGTTTTTCCTGTAGCATTTGCTAAACCACCCGATAGCAAGTCGAACGCTGGGTCGGTTAACATAGCAGGATTAGTATTGGCTATGGTAATGGTTTTCGTACTTGAGGCATAGCCTCCGTCTGTCACAATCGTTAATTTAACGGTATACGTGCCCGCGAGGGGATAGGAGGCTTGTGCTGTACTTCCTTCGGCTGTAGCACCATTTCCAAAGTCCCATATCGCTTTAAAGCCAGGTGATTCGTTCTTAAAGGTAATTACGTTTGCATTCGTAGCGGAAGGTGTGTTAGAGAATTTTACCTGATCTGCTGTGGGAGCCGCACCAAGTGCTCGAACTGAATCGTCCTTTTTGCACGATGCCATGAACGTTAACATCAAACTTAGGCATAGCCAGAGCGATGTTTTTATGGTATTTTTATATATTTTCATTTCTATATAATCTTTTAATAATTAATTATAACCAGGATTTTGTTTAATGATACCTTTGGTAACATCGATTTCTGTTTGAGGAATAGGAATAAATTCACTTTTTCCCACTTTGAAGCCAACGGGACCTAAAACAGCTGCTGCTTTACCGGTACGTACCAAATCGAAGAAACGATGTCCTTCAGTAGCCAATTCCAATCTACGCTCAGCATAAATGTTATCAAGTGTAGGTGGAATTGATGCTAAACCAACTCTGGCTCTAACTGCGTCTAGTAGTTCTTTAGCGCGAGTTGCACTCCCTCCACTTCTAACTAAGGCTTCTGCTTGCATCAAATAGGTATCTGCTAAGCGGATTTCGATTTCATTAATCGGCCAATTTTGTTCGGCCACACCGCTAGCAGAGCGAAATGCTTTCAACGGGGCATATTTTTTAATGAAGTAATCGGTATTTTGGTAACGCGCATTGTAGGTTGCTCCAGCGGCTTTTAAAGCTTTACCATCAATAATGGTAGCTGCAAATCGTGGATCATTTTTCATTACATTTACCAGATCTTCGGTAACTGGGCAAAATCCCCAACCACTGCTAAACGTATCTCCATTATAGCTATCCATCCCGATAAACTGTGTGCCTACATTTCCTTCTCCACCGTTAATCCAACCCCAATCAGACCACGCTGCGTTATTTGAGTGTGGAATTTCGTAAATCGATTCTGAATTGAATTTGTTTGCAGGATTAAAAATCTCGGCGTAGTTGGTTTGCAAGGCATAACCGTATGGATTTCCAATTCTATTGATGTCTTCGAATAAACTGGCTGCTTCTGCGAGCTTGGTATTGTCGTTTTGATACAGCAGTACTTTCGCTAATTGTGCTTTTGCAGCGCCCATAGAAACTCTACCCTTTTCGCCTGATGAAATTGTTGTTGGCAATCCTGGAAACGCATCTCTCAAATCTTTTTCGATTTGTGCATAGATTTGTGCAGGGGTAGATTGCTCTTGCTTATACAGATCTTCTGTAGGTAGAAGTGTAGTGATTAGAGGTACTTTCCCGAAAAGCCTTACTAGGTCGAAATAAAAATAAGCTCGTAAGAATTTTGCTTCGGCGGTTACCCTGGTTTTGAAGTTAGTACTTAAGCCAGTTGCCTTTTCAATTTTACTTAAAATTAAGTTTGCTCTATTAATTCCAGTAAAGTTTTTAGACCATAAACCACCTTGCGGACCAATTCTTGAATCCATGTTAAAATTATCAAAAGCTACCCAGTTTGGCTGGTCTGAAGCATTACTACCACCAGCCCAACAATCGTCTGATGCTGCACTAAGTAAAGGCATTTTCATGGTATAGCCACCAGTTGTTCCCCATTGTGTAACATCGTATACTGCGATAATGCCTTGCATTACTTCGGTTTCATTTTTGTAGAAATTGTCTTCTAAAGCAGTTCCTTTAGGAGTTAATTCTAGAAAATCTTTTTTACATGATACTAAAATTTGCATCATCGCAACTATTGCGAATGTGCCCATTATATATTTCTTTTTCATCATTCTATAATTATTAAAAACCAACATTTATACCCGCAAAGAACGTTCTTGCTTGTGGATAGAAGCCACGATCTACACCGTAGCTGCCCCCGCCAATTTCTGGATCGTAACCTGTGTATTTGGTAAATGTTACCAAGTTGTTAGCCATTACGTAGAATCTAATTTTATTTAACGCTGCTCGTTTAACTAATGCTACTGGTAAACTGTAGCCAATTTGTAGGGTTTTAATTCTAAAATACGACCCATCTTCGATAAATAAACTCGATACACGGCTATAATTTTTGTTATCATCTTGTAAGGTTAGGCGTGGTGTTACATTGCTTGTTCCTTCGCCCACCCAGCGGTTTAAAATGCTTGTTGTGTAGTTTGCAGTTGGTAAATCAAATCGCCTGATGGCATTGAAAATTTGATTGCCGGCAATACCTTGTCCCAGTACAACCATATCAAAACCTTTATAACTAGCGTTAAATGTTAAACCATAGGTGAAATCTGGTGTGGGATCTCCAATTATCTCTCTATCATTATCACTAATTAATCCATCGCCATTTAAATCGCGGAATTTAATATCACCAGGCTTAGCACCAGGCTGGATCATCGTACCTGCAGCATTTTTATAATCGTTAATTTGCTGTTGGTTTTGAAATAGGCCATCGCTCTGGAAGCCATAGAAAGAGCCTATGGCGTGTCCCACTTTTGTACGTGTAACCTCTAATCCCTGAGGTGTAACGGTTTGTCCGCCCAAGAATTCTTTATCATCTCCTAAGAAATCGATGTTGTTTTTTAATAATGAGCCGTTTGCTGCTATTCTAAATGAGAAGTCGCCTAGTTTTTTATTAAATCCTAACTCGAGTTCAAAACCTTTGTTCGAAAGATCGGCAATATTACCGATAGGACCAGAGTTACCCACATAGCCTGGTACTGCAATTTGCAGTAGCATGCCGCTGGTTTTTTTATGGTACCAATCTGCAGTTAACGTAAAGTTTCTAAATAAAGTTGCATCTAAACCGATATTTAGCTGTGAAGTTTCTTCCCATTTCAAATCTGGATTGGATAAAGCATCAGGACTAACGCCATTATTTAAACCAGCAGAAGTGCCTAGCGTGTAATTTCTACCACCGCTTACAGTAGATAGATACCTGAAATCGCCAATGTTATCATTACCCGTAACTCCATACGAGCCTCTGAATTTTAAGAAATTAACAGCATTACTTTGTGGAAAGAACCCCTCTCTACTAGCTACCCAACCTATTGAAGCAGATGGGAAGTAGCCATATTTGTTATTCGGACCAAAGCGTGATGAGCCGTCTCTACGAACGATACCGGTAAACAGGTACTTTTCATTATAGTTATAAGTTAAACGGCCAAACATTGAGTTCAATGTATTTAGGTATTCACCTCCATAATAAACATCATTTGCTCTTGCCACTGGAAATTGTAAGGAAGCATCTTTAATATTGCTAACTGGAATACCTTCTTTTGTTCCGCCCTGTGTTTCGCCTCTATTTTTTTGCGCAGAATAGCCTAATAGCGCGGTAAAATTGTGTTTATCAATTGCTTTGGTATAACTTAATGTGTTTTCTAGCGACCAAAATAATCCTCTATTAATATTTCTGTTATACGAAGTAATTGTAGTTTGGTTAATCGAATTTAGATAGTATATAGGGGTAAAGCCATCACCTCCCCAGAACGCTAAATCTACACCGCCTTGCGATTTGATTTTTAGTCCTTTGATAAGTTCTGCTTCAACAAAAACATTTCCCACCACTTTGTCAGACCATGAACGGCCTTGGGCAACTGCTAATGCGGCTACCGGATTTAAGATTTCGGATTGTGCATAAGAAGAAATACCATAAGGGAAGCCTTCTGAGTTACGCACTACTGGGTTGCCTGTGTATAGTGGTAAATTAAATTTCAAAGGGTCAGTTTCGACGATTGGTGTAATAGGGTCGATATTAATTGCTCTATTTAGCGGAGATCCATATTCGGTATTGGTACTTACGCCTACAGCATTAATTCGTGTATAACCTATGGTTTGTCCGAATTTAATGCCTTTTGTGATCTGATGTTCGGAGTTGAAACGAGCGGTAAAGCGTTTGAAATTTGAATTGCTCGTTGCAACAATGCCATCTTGATCGAAATAGCCGAATGAACTGTAATAAGTAGATTTTTCATTTCCGCCACTTAGACTTAACTCGTGGTTTTGTATGTTTGCGCTATTGTTAAATACAGCCGCTTGCCAATCGGTACCTACTCCCAGGTCAGATGGATTTGTGAAACGAGGAACAGCTGTTGGGTTTGCAGCTAATTGAGCCTCATTATATAAGGTTGCGTATTGCGTAGCGTTTAACAGATCTAATTTTCGTGACGGAGCTTGTGTACCTAAATAGATATTGTAGTTCACATTCAGCTTCCCATTTTTATTCCCTTTTTTAGTGGTTACAATTACTACTCCATTTGCGGCTCTCGAACCATAAATGGCAGCAGAAGCCGCATCTTTTAATACCTCTATCGACTCGATATCTGCTTGATTTAAGAATTCGATACCTCCTCCAATTTGCACACCATCTACAATATAAAGGGCATCGCTATTATTTATGGATGTTGTACCTCTAATTCTAAGGGTAGCCCCATCACCCGGTTGGCCAGAGCTTGTTGTAATTGTTAAGCCGGATGTTCGGCCTTGCAATGCTTGCTCGATACGCGTTATGGGCATGTTCTCGAGATCGGATGATTTAACTTGCGAAATGGCCCCGGTAACTACACTTTTCTTTTGTGTTCCGTAGCCCACAACCACCACTTCAGAAAGGTCTCCCACCTCATCTGCCATAATAATTGAGATCGGTTTGCTGTCTACTACTGTAAATGTTTGTGTAGCTAAACCAAGTTGAGAAAAGACAAGGATACTTCCTTTTGGAGCACGCATGGAAAAATCTCCGGTTGAATTGGTGGCGACACCTGTTTTTGTACCTTGTATAACAACTGAAACCCCAGGTAAGGGTGCTCCGTCAGTTTTGGAGGTTACTTTTCCCGAGACATCTATTTCTTGTGCCCACAAGCTGGCCGAAAAAAATAGGGAAAATAGCAAAAGAATGAACGTAGATTTTCCTTTCATAACAAATAATTTAAGTTTATATTTTGGTTGTTTTTTAGCTACTATATATCAATGGTTAGTCGATTAATTTCGCAATAGTGAATGAACAAATATAGAGATGCATTTACCAAAAGCCTAAAATCGAGCCACAACAATACCCATACAAGAGCCACTTTTTTCTGCATAATTTGTAAGAATTCGCAATAGTGCACTACAACATTGAAAATTTTGCTATCTTCATGTGCCAAATATTTTCGGTTTCAGACCCAGTTGTATGAAAGGTATTCGATTACTTATTTTAATGCTCCTATTTTTCTCCTTTTCGATAAAAGGTCAGGATCCAATTGGGCTACCTCAAGTAACCAGTTACGGCGGGATTGATTATGGAGCGGGTACACAGAACTGGGGTATTGCGCAAGATAAAAATGGGGTTTTATTTTTTGCAAACAACGAAGGGTTACTCACCTTTAACGGCACCTACTGGAAACGATATCCATTCCCTAATAAAACTATCCTGAGGTCTGTTAAAATTGATCGAACAGGAAGAATATTTGTTGGTGCGCAAGACGAAATTGGTTATTATCATCCCAATAAAAATGGGGTGCTAACCTATTATTCGCTTAAGCCTTTAATTCCAAAATTAGATCGGCAATTTGCCGACGTGTGGAATATTGATATTGTTGGTGACGCCATATATTTTAGAACAGTTACAAAAATTTTTCGCCTGCTAAACCGTAAAATCGACGTTTACAATACCCCGTTAACCTGGGTGTATATGGGTTCGGTTAACAATGAACTATTCGCCCATGAAATAAACATTGGAATTAAAACCTTTAAGGATGGAAAATGGATGGTTCGATGTAAAGATCCGCGCATAATTAACTCGGGTGTTACCGCTGTTTTGCCTTACAGTGGCGATACCTTATTATTAGCTACCCTAAAGGATGGGCTTTTTTTATTAGTTGGTGATAAACTTATTAAAAAGACCACCAAATTGGATAAAATTTTTTATGATGACCGTATAAATTGCGCAATTCAAATTAATCCAAATTTATATGCAATTGGTACTACTTCTGCAGCCTTATTAATTGTAGATCGTAATGGCGTATTACAACAGCAATTTTCTTACGCCGAAGGTTTGTTAAATAATAATATACGTAGTGTTTTACTAGATCATCATCGAAATTTATGGGTCGGTTTAGATGATGGAATTTCGTTTATTGCCTTTAATAGTGCCATTAAACATATCTATCCGGATAAAAACAAACAAATATCGAGTTATGCAAGTAGGATTTTTGAAAACAAACTGTATATAGGTACCTCGAACGGGTTATTTTCTGCTCCAATTAGTTTAACCAAATCTGATATCAGTGCAAATAAAGCGAAGTTTGAAGAGGTTAAGAACACAAAGGGGCAAACCTGGGGCTTGACAGAAATTAATGAACATCTTTTATTAGCAAAAGAGGATGGTGCGTTTGATGTTAAGGGAAATGAGGCATTTTCTTTGTACAAAGATTTAGGAACATGGCTTTATCGACCAATTGGAAAAGATAAGGTGATTGCTGGAACCTATACGGGTTTACAAATGCTCGATTTTAAAAATAATGAATTTGTAAACAATAGAAACTTATCTTCCTTAAACGAGCCACTCCGATTTGTTGTGATTGATCACAAGGTTAATTGTATTTGGGCGTCACATCCTTATAGGGGGATATTTAAGATGGATCTATCGCCTGACAAGAAGCATATCATAAAAACTACATTATTAACAGAGGAAGATGGGTTGCCCTTAACACTTTACAATTATGTGTTTGCGCTTAAGGATAAAATTGTTTTTGCAACTTCCCAAGGCATTTATGAGTATAATCCGGTAAAAAAGAAGTTTTATGTAAGCAATTTTTTTCGTCCTATTTTTAAGAAATTGCCCTTGCAATGTTTAGTTCAGGATAAGCAAGGTAAGTTATGGTTTGTGTCAGATAAAAAGGTTGGGGTGGTTGATTTTGGTCGTAAATCGAACAAACAAGGTTTTACTATTGTAGAACTTCCAGAATTGAGGTTGCAAATTGTAGCTGGCTTTGAGCATATTTATCCCTATGATGATAACAATATATTTATCGGAGCAAACAAGGGCCTGTTGCATTTGGATTATAAAAAATATGCGGCTAATATTTATAAGCCAAATGTGCTACTAGGCCAAATTAGTATTATTGGCGCCAAAGATAGCATTCTGTTTGGTGGCTATTTTGATAAGGAACATAAGCAGGGTGGTGTTTTAGCAAAACTGCCTTACGCCTTTAATTCGCTACATTTCGAATTTGGTTCTACACTATTCGAGCAGAGGGAAAATATAGAGTTTAGCTATCAGCTCAAAGGTTTTGAAGATAGCTGGTCTACTTGGAGCAGCAAAAGTGAGAAAGATTATACCAATCTTAAACACGGAACCTATACGTTTACGGTTAAAGCACGAAATAATTTGGGTAACGAATCGCTGCCGGTTAGTTACCGTTTTACCATTGACCCGGCTTGGTACGAAAGCAATCTGGCTTATGTAATTTACTTCATCTTTTTTGTGTTTCTTTTATACTTGTTAAAGAAATTTCAGGAAAAAGAGCATCAAAAAGAGCAGGATAAGTTGCGGCAGCAACACCAGCTCGAAATTGAACGTAATGAACAGATGATTACAAAGTTGGAGAAGGAGCAATTGGAGGCCGATGTTGAATTTAAAAATAAGGAATTAGCCAGTACTACCATGCATTTGGTGCAACGTGGTAAATTGCTTTCAAAGATAGGTGATGAATTGATGCCTTTGGTAAAACAGACCACCAATACCGATGCTGCTGACGACCTTAAAAAAGTAATTCGATTATTAAATGAGGCAAAGAAGCTTGATCATGATTGGGATCAATTTGCTGTCCATTTTGATCATGTACACGCTAATTTTTTAAGTAATTTGAAAGATAGATTCCCCAATTTGAGTTCAAATGATTTAAAATTATGTGCCTATTTGAAGCTTAATTTGTCGTCGAAAGAAATTGCTCAATTGTTAAATATTACACCAAGAGCTGTTGAGGTTAGTCGTTATCGCTTAAGAAAAAAATTAGGTCTTACACCTGAAATTAATTTATTTGATTTTTTATTTAAGTAGATAATATATCTTCACTTTATTTTCTTTTGCCGACCATGCGATGTAAACTTTTGCCTCTCTTCCTAAACGATAATTAAAACCATTTAACTGCGTGTGTTTAAGTTCTTCGTAAAAAACGTTGTCGGGTACGTTTTTATCGGGTTTTTCGGTAGGCAACACTGCTGGCCATAGAAAATGTTCTTCGTCAAAAAAGTAGGCGACTTCATTTTTTAAGAAATTTACTTTATCGGCTTCTGTTTTTAAGTTTTCGTTTGCTTTTAAGAGCTCATCTGCATTAATGCTGGTATGATAAATTTCTTCACCTTTATAAGAGATTATTTTGAAGACAATTGCACTGCCTTTGGTGGTTGTACCTTGCCAAGAAACGTTAAAGGAGTCTAGTTTAACGGTATCGGTAAATGGAGTGGTGGTGGTTTTTTCAAATTTCAATGAATCGCCAGTGCCTTTTGAGTTTGAAGTAGAATTGCATGCAATGAAAAGAGAAAAAGCTATAGCAACTAAAAAAAAGACACGGTTCATATCTTTAAAAATTTATTTTCAGTAGGTCGTTTGGCGAATCGATAGCTATAGTTTCGATATCGGTTAGCTTGGTTTTAATTTGGTACCCATTTTCAATCCATCTTAACTGCTCTAAACTTTCGGCAAGTTCTAAAGTTGATGGAGTAAGTTGAGTTATTTCTAATAAAGTTGACGTTTTGTAGCCATAAATGCCAATATGCTTATAATATTGATGAAGGTGTGTAGGATTGCGAAGGTAGGGAATTGGGTGTCTACTAAAGTAAAGCGCTTGGTGTTGGTTGCCAACTACTACTTTGGGAATATTGGGATTAAATAATTCCTCTTCGCTATGAATTTCTTTGATTAAGGTGGCCAATTTTACATTTTTGTCGTCAAAACAATCGCTTATGAGGTTAATTTGTTTGGGGTCGATAAAAGGTTCATCGCCTTGTATATTGATCACTATATCATAACCTGGAAGGTTTTTCACCACTTCGGCACAGCGATCGGTACCACTTTGATGTGATGATGCAGTCATTACAAACTCGCCTCCAAAACGAGTTACTTCTGCAGCTATTCTTTCATCGTCTGTAGCCACCACTACTTTATTTAGGTTAGCGAGCATCGATTGTTCGTATACCCGCTGTATCATGGTCTTCCCCTTTATATCTACTAAGGGTTTACCCGGAAAGCGGGTTGAAGCATAGCGGGCAGGAATGATGCCTAGACTATTCATTTAAAAAAGTCCATTAATTTCTGCTTCTATGGCTTGAATTATTATTCCCAAATCTTCGGGGTTATTCGTAAAATCTAATTTGTCTTTATCTAAGATTAGTAACTTACCTGAATTATAGCTTTTAATCCAAGTTTCGTACTTTTCATTTAACTTAGAAAGATAATCGATACGAATACTCGCCTCATATTCTCTTCCTCTACGTTGGATATTGTTAACCAATGTAGGTACCGAAGCGCGCAAATACACCAATAAATCGGGTGGCTTGATAAAAGAGGTAATATTTTCGAAGATGGCTTTGTAATTATCATGATCTCGAGTGGTCATTAGACCCATTTCGTGAAGATTTTCTGCAAAAATATAGGCGTCTTCATAGATGGTACGATCTTGAATTACATTTCTTTTGTTGGTTTCTATTTCAACAATTTGATGAAAACGGCTGTTTAAGAAATAAATCTGTAAGTTAAAACTCCAACGTTTCATATCGCTATAAAAATCTTCCAAATAAGGATTATTATCTACGGCTTCATAAAGCGCTTCCCATCCATAATTTTTGGCAAGTAAACCAGTTAGTGTAGTTTTACCTGCGCCAATGTTTCCAACAATTGCTATGTGCATACTTCTATTTAGATGTGAGATATGAGATGTGAGAAGTTAGAAAGAGTTGCCAAATCTCATATCTAATGTCTCATGTCTCAAATCTAAAGATTAAAAACTTTTAAAACCAATAATTTCTCTTACTTCTCGTATTGTTTTTTGTGCGCTTTCTCTTGCTTTTAAGGCCCCATGCTTGGCTACTTGACGAAGGTAAGCTGTATCAGCAGCAATTTCGTTAATTCTTTCGCGCATTGGTGTAGTGGTTACGATCATATCTTCGGCCAATTGCTTCTTAAAATCGCCATACCTAATGGCCATTTTGTTATACTGTTCCTCGAAATGGGTTAGGGTATCGGTTGATGATACAATTTTCATCAAGTCGAATAAATTCTGTATGGCTTCTGGCTTCTCTTGAAATTCGGAGGTAGGTCCACCATCTGTAACCGCTTTTAATACTTTTTTGCGAATAATTTCTGGGCTATCGGATAAATAAACAGCGTTATTTTCGCCTTCAGATTTACCCATTTTGCCTTTTCCATCTAAACCTGGCACTTTTACTAAACTTTTCGAATAGGTAAACGCATACGGTTCAGGAAAATATTCGTTTTGGTATAAACGATTAAATCGGTTACCGAATGTTCGGGCCATTTCTAGGTGCTGTTCTTGATCTTTACCTACGGGCACTTTAGTGGCACGGTGGATTAAAATATCTGCTGCCATTAATACAGGATAAGTTAATAAACCTGCATTAACATTATCGGGATTTGCACGAACTTTGTCTTTAAACGAAGTACTCCGTTCTAGTTCGCCCATGTAGGCATTCATATTTAAATACAAATAAAGCTCAGCAATTTCTGGAACGTCTGATTGAATATAAATTGTAGTTTCTTCTGGATCGATACCACAGGCTAAATATTCGACCAACACATCCTTTACGTGGCCATGTAAATCTTGTGGCGTAGGGTGGGTGGTTAACGAGTGTAGATCGGCTATAAAAAAATAGCAATTGTACTCGTGTTGCATTTGTACAAAGCTTTTTACGGCGCCGTAATAATTTCCAATGTGCAATTTTCCGGTAGAACGAATCCCGCTCACAACTGTTTCTTTGATCATGGGTCGAAATTAAGAAATTTTTTCGTTAGCTTATTAGCTAATTAGCACATTAGCTAATGAACCTCTAGCTTATACCCTTTATTATGGATGTTAATTAATTGTAGGCTGGTGTCATCCTCTAATTTCTTTCTTAATCGCGAAACAAAAACATCGAGGCTTCGGCCTACAATAACGCCTTCGTCTTCCCAGATTTCTTTTTGGAGACGACTTCTTTCTACCATTATATTAGGTGATTTTGCGAATATGGAAAGCAATTTATTTTCTTTTAACGTAAGCGCTATTTTTATTCCTTCTATACTAATTGTTTTATCAACTTCATTATATACAGTGTTGCCCAACCGTACAGTTTTTAAGGGAACTTGGGTTGGTTTATTTCCTGATTTTGTAATCAGCAAACCCACAAATGCTAGCCAAGGTAAACTTCCTAATAAATAACCTTTTTGTCGGGTACTCATTCCTGTACTTTGAAATTTAATGTTGATGTAATAACAATTTTTAGGTTGATACCTACCCGTGCAGGCAATGATATCGTCTTTTATGTTTCCCAAAATGGCATAGCCGAAAACTACCTCTTTTTTATCGCAACTCACTACATTAACAAGGTAATCGTTCCCTAAGCTGTTGCTTGCTAACGAACGTTTAACAATAGCTACTAATGAATCGGATTTAAAGCTAAATTCGTTTTCGAACGTAAGCCTATATTCGTTCTCTGCTATTTTTTTTACTGGAAAAACACGAGAAAGGCTATCTCCAGATTGTAACAGGAGTTCGTGCCCAATTTTCCGTAATCTAATTTCTTGCTTTGCTAAGTCGAAACTGTCATCATCAGCTATGCTAAAAGCACAAAACAAGGTAATGGTTAAGAGCGATAGTGTGGCAAAAATGTAAATGATTTTTCGTTTCATAAAAATAAATTAAACCCTATCAGAAAGATGATATCTTCGATTCAACATCTTACAGCTAACTCTTCTATCTTAATGGTAAGAAAATAAGCTAAACAAATTTAAGGGTTAAGTTCAATAAAATTACACATTAGGACCTTGTTTAACTATAATAGCTGCTGAATTTACAAATTTTACATTTCTTTTTACATCAAAAACGCGGTTAATGCTGCGCTAACCATTTAGGTTTGTGATTTAAATTAAACTTAGTTTTATGATTCAAACACAACGTAAATCGGCTTTAGGTGCGTTTCTGGTTTTAACCCTTTTATTGGCCTCTTTTTTAACTTTTGCCCAATCGGCAACCTACCAACTCGATATAAAGCAAAGCAAACTGTTTTGGAAGGGAACAAAAACCATTGGCACCAAACACTATGGCTATCTGCTTTTTAACTTAGGCTGGCTTCGTACCAATGTTGCGGGTAAACTTAGCGATGGCATGTTTAACATTAATATGAAAAGTATTAAAAGTACTGAACATAAAGATAACGCAAAAAATAACGGTATTGAGAAAGAGTTAAATGGAAGTGCATTTTTTGAAACTTCAAAATATCCAGCATCTCTCATTTCTATACATACTATTATGCCAACACCTGTATCTTCTCAATATAGGGTAGATGGTGATTTAACTATCAAGAAAACCAAGCATCCCATATCATTTCTTGCTACCATAAAGCAAAATGGAAATATACTATTAGCCAATGCTAATCTAACAATAGATAGGGTAAAATGGGGTATTCATCAGGAGAAAGCAACGAGTATAACCGATCAGTTTCTTGGAGGTATTAAAGATAAAATGATAGAAGATGAAATTCCGATTGTATTGAGATTGGTATTTATCAAAAAATGAGAAAATAATTAGCATATTCTTAAACTTAAAAGGATATGAGTTGTTAAATAAAAGATAGTCTTTTTTTTATTTAATACCAATTTTATGAGCACACAAGAAGTTGCCAACAGATTAGTTGAACTTTGTCGCGAAGGGAGATTTCATGAAGCTATTGATGAGCTTTATGATAAAAATATAATTAGTAAGGAACCAAATAATTCAGACACTACCGAAGGTTTTGAAGCTGTAAAAGCAAAAACAGAGAAATTTGAAGCAAGCATTGAAGAAATACATCATTCTATTATTTCTGATCCCCTTATTGCCCTAGATCATTTTGCCTGTGTTATGGATATCGACGCCACTTACAAAGAGCACGGAAGGATAACCATGAGCGAGATCTGCGTGTACGAAGTAAGAGACGGAAAGATTATTACTGATAGCTTTTTTTATAATATGTAGAAGATTAAAGCCTATATTTGGTTAATTCTATACCTTTAAAAATGCAGCATAAGGCCTTATCGCTCCGACCATTTATTGGCGCTAAAGATTTCGAGATTTCAAGACAGTTTTATCGTGAACTAGGTTTTAAAGAAACTCTTTTATCGCACGATATGTGCGTTTTTGAAACGGGAAATATCAGTTTTTACTTACAAAGGGCATATGTTAAAGACTGGATTGATAATACCATGCTATTTCTTGAAGTAGATGATGTTGATCGCTATTATGAAGAACTTTTGGCATTAAACCTACCTGCTAAATATGTAAATGTAAAACTCATCCCTGTTCGAAATGACTATTGGGGAAGGGAGTGTTTCTTGCACGATCCTTCTGGAATACTTTGGCATTTTGGGGCGTTTAAAAAATAATCATGGAAAAATTTGAAGTTAAAGCATACGGTACACTATCGGAAACCGCCGATTTAAAACCAATAAAAATTGAACGCAGAACAGTAACCGCTACGGATATCGAAATCGAAATTTTGTATTGTGGGGTATGCCATTCTGATTTACATACCGCAAGAAATGATTGGGGAGGTACCGTTTATCCAGCGGTGCCAGGTCATGAAATTGTTGGGCGAATAACAAAGGTAGGCCCTAAAGTAAACAAATTTAAAATTGGTGATATTGCTGCGGTAGGTTGCATGGTCGATTCGTGTAGAGAATGTGCAAGCTGTAAGCAAGATTTAGAGCAATATTGTATACCTGGTTTTACCGGAACGTACAATGGGAAGGATAAATATTTGGGAGGTCGAACATTTGGCGGTTATTCTGCTACAATTGTCGTAAATGAGCATTTTGTACTCAAAGTTCCTGAAAACCTCAACTTGGCTGCTGTAGCTCCCTTGCTTTGTGCAGGTATCACCACTTGGTCGCCTTTACGCCATTGGAATGTGGGAAAAGACAGTCGAGTTGCGATTGTAGGTTTAGGTGGATTGGGCCATATGGCGATTAAGCTAGCTAAAGCACTTGGTGCATCTGTTACCTTATTTTCAAGATCTCCCGAAAAGCAAAAAGATGCATTCGATTTGGGTGCAGATCAGGTAATTATTTCTACTGATAGTGAGCATATGGCGAGCGTTAAAGGTAAATTCGATTTAATTATCGATACAGTTCCTTCTTTACACGATGTAAATCCTTATATTCCAACACTAAATCTTAATGGTGCCATAGTTTTAGTTGGTTATTTGGGTGGGCTAGACCCTGTGCTAAATACGGTTCCGTTGATTATGGGACGGAAATCGGTAGCTGGTTCTCTTATTGGTGGTATTGCCGAAACCCAGGAGATGCTCGATTTTTGTGGTAAGCACGGTATTGTTTCTGAGATTGAATTAATAAAGATGGACGAGATAAATGAGGCTTATGATCGTATGTTAAAAAGTGACGTACAGTATCGTTTTGTGATAGATATGGGAACGTTGAACGGTTAACGATTTAATTTTGTTCGTGTCCAAACATAATCTCATTGTTGCTGTTATCATCCGAGAATAAAATTGGAAAATGATAACGCCAAATAGACAAACAAAAAGAAGGAGAATAGCCATACTTGGCGGAGGACCCAGTGGGCTATTTTTATTTCAAAGGTTACTCGCATCTAAGAATAAGGATATTGAAATAGACATCTTTGAAAGAAGAAGTCGTCTAGGAGCTGGCATGCCCTATAGCAGTTGTGGTGCAAACAACGAACACATTACGAATGTTTCTGAAAACGAAATTCCGGAGCTCGTTACCTCCATTGCCGAATGGGCAAAAACAGTACCTCGCGAAATTCTAGATCAGTATCACATCGATCCTGATAATTTTAATGAATATAAGGTGCTTCCCCGTTTGTTTTTTGGGATGTATCTAACGGCTCAGTTCGACCTTTTACTTGAAAAGGCTAAATCAATTGATATTAAAACTGCCGTTCATTTAGAATGCCATGTAGAAGATGTTATCGATAAGCCCGAATTAAACGAAACATGGGTGGCTGTAAAAGAAATCGGAATTTTGAAATTTGATGCCGTAATTATATGTACCGGGCATCATTGGCCAAAGAAACACGAAGGAGATGTGCCTAGGTATTTCGATGCCCCTTATCCACCAGCTAAACTGAACTTACACCTGAATCATAATGTAGCCATACGAGGCTCTTCGCTTACGGCAATTGATGCCATTCGTACTATTGCGAGAAGTAATGGAACATTTTTTAAAAATGAAGATCAAAATTTAACTTACCAAGTTTTTGAACACAGCGCTAACTTTAAAATTAGCATGCATTCTAGAAGTGGGATGTTGCCAGCTGTCAGGTTTCATCTTGAAGACTCTCATTTATCGAATGATTCGTTGCTAAGTGCTGACGAAATTGCAGCACATATTAAAAAAAACGATGGATTTTTGTCGCTCGATTACTTGTTTGAAAAAGATTTTATTGAAATTTTTAGGGAAAAGGACAATGAATTCTACCAGCAGATTAAGGGCATGAAACTAGAAGATTTTGTGGCCGAAATGATGCAACTTCGCGAACAATTAGATCCTTTTCAACTCTTAAGTGCAGAATATGTACAAGCCGCTAAATCGATTAAGCGAAAAGAAACTATTTATTGGAAGGAAATGCTTGGTGTGCTAAGTTTTGCCATGAATTATCCAGCAAAATACTTATCTGCTGAAGATATGCAAAGGCTACAGCATACCTTATTACCATTAATTTCGATTGTAATTGCGTACGTTCCGCAAAGTTCTTGTGAAGAATTACTGGCGTTACACCAAGCGGGTGCTTTAGAGTTGGTAGCTGTTGGCGAAGATAGCGAAGTTGTACCTGAGCGAGAAAACGGAGGGGCAGTTTATCATGGTAAATATTACCCAACCTATATCGACTGTGTAGGGCAACCTCATCTAAATTACTCGCAATTCCCATTTAAAAGCATGCTTACGAATAAAACCATTAGTCCAGCACGCCTACGTTTCAAATCGGAAGAGGAGGGGAGATTGGCTTTCGAAAGTGGAAAAAAAGAAGTAGAAAAGGGAGAGGATGGAACGTATTATTTGCATGTTTCGGGTATCGCTATAAATGATAGCTTTCAGGTGTTGGATTCTTATGGTGCCTACAGCGATCGTATTTATATGATGGCGGTTCCTTATATGGGCGGATTAAATCCTGATTATTCGGGATTAGATTTCTGTGAAGAGGCTTCTAAACGGATTGTTGGAAGGATGTTAGGTTAAATAAAAATAAACCTTAAATTAGTTTTTTAAATTAAAAATTATAATGAAACAGAAAATTCTCTTCGTACTAAGTCTTCTATTTGGCTTGATGTTTATAAATGCAGGGCTAAACAAGTTTTTAAACTACATGCCTTATGATCCGAAGGCCATACCTGCAGAGATGATGAAAGATATGGGTGCATTTATGGAAATTTCTTGGTTAATGCCGCTGATTGGTTTTGCTGAAATTATAGGGGGTATACTTTTTATTCTTCCCAAAACACGAGCATTAGGGGCGATTGTAATATTTCCCGTAATGGTAGGAATTCTATTAACGCACACACTAGTAGCCCCGTCTAATTTGCCAATCGCTTTAGTTCTATTTGCTATAAATCTGTGGGTAATTTTCGAAAATAGAGAAAAATATCTTCCTATGGTTAGGTAAGCTCGAGTGACGGCATGAAAATTGTTACCTTTATGGTTTAATCCCCATTAATGAAAACGATTTTGCTGGTTGACGATAATAGGGAACATTTAGAACTCCTTACTTTTTTGCTTGAAGACGAAGGGTTTCGGGTAATGGCATTGACTACCGCGGTAGATATCTATTCGGTAATCGAAAAATTTAAACCTCAGCTCATTTTCTTGGATGTGATGCTCGATGGAGAGAATGGAATGGAAATATGTTCGAGGCTCAAGGCCGACACCACACTTGCTTCAATCAAAATTGTACTTATGACTGCTTCTTTAACGTTCCAAAAGCTGCATCAAATTGTAGCAAGGGCAGATCATTATCTGCCCAAGCCTTTTGATTTTGATGAGGTTATTCGTTTAGCGAATGAACTAACGGATTAATTATTTCACTGGCAAAAAAATAAAAAAACTAGAACCTTCGTCTAACTTACTTTCAAAGCTTATCCTGCCACCTTGGTGTTCCATAAACTCTTTACATAAAACCAAACCTAAGCCAACGCCTTTTTCGTTATTTGTGCCATACGAAGGCTCTGCTTTTACAGAGAAAATATTTTCTATTTTATCTTGCGGAATACCTTTTCCATTATCACTAACCGTTAGCCTGCATTCATTAGCTATCAATTGAGCATCGATAGTAATTTTTCCATTGTTGGATGTAAATTTTATAGCATTGCTAAGTAGATTACGCACCACAAGTTGAAGCATGTCTACGTCTGCAGTTACCATTAGCTTGGGAGGAATAGTATAACTAAAGTCTATTTCTTTTTTAAGTGCATGTGTTTTTTCCATCTCTAACGTATTTAGCAATACCTCGAGGAGGTTTACTTTTATCATTTGCACATTAGTACCCGTTAGTTGCGATTTTGACCAATGCAACAAATTGGAAAGCATTTCCACAGCATTGTTGGTCGAATTTAATAGCTCTTTTTCTAATGCAGGGCGCTCTAAACTATCTATTTCATTCATTAAAGCAAGGTAATTTTGGATGTTTAATAAAGGGGTACGCAGGTCGTGCGAGATGATAGACATTAACTTGCTTTTTTCGATATTACTTTTCTCAAGGGCTAAGGTTTTTTCTTCTGTGGCATTCCTTTCTACGTCATAACTCCGTCTAATAAATTTAATGATGAGATATGTTAAAATAACAGGTAATGGAAATGCTGTTATGCGATCGATAAATTGCCCTTTACCTGCAATAAATGGATGTTTAACCAAAGTGGGGAAATAAAATTCGATGGTGTGGATGATTATAAAACCTATCAAATACACAATTAGCCAGATTATATGTTGTCGGTAAGGAGAGATTGCAAATATCAATAGTAGGTAAGCAGGCCATATTAAATCGGTAGAACCGTCTATTCCCGAGTTGGTAAAATAATTGAGGCCAAATATTACAATGCCGGCTAAACCGAATATTATATTATTATGTGGCTTACCCCGAAATCTAGAATGATAATACTGGTAAGAAAAGAATAAACCAAATACAAGTGCCGATAGCGAACCGAAGTAAAGTTTAGCATAGAGATTGTAAGGAACATATAACGAAGCCAATACAATTAATCCAGCACTAATGGAATGGAATATTCTGCTTTCTAATGGAAACTCATCAGGACTTCCTATTAGTTTGCGCCAAAAATTGTTTTTTAAATTATGATTTCTGTAATTAAATTTCGGCATGAATAAATCTATAGATTTCTTATATACTACAAAGAAAGAAATAAATTAGAAAGATATGGTTGCCTATAGGTAGATAAATATTTCATAGCTTTAACAATACGAAAAAAAGAATGAAAAACTTAATTTATTTACTACTACTTGTAACTGCACTCACTGCAAAATCGCAAACGATAAAACTACCTGATTCGCTGTATTCAGGAAAGCAGGGAGAATTTCATGTGCAGGGGGTGGCAGTTGATAAGGTTGGAGGCTACGTGTATTTTTCTTTTACCAATAAACTGGTGAAAATGGATGTTTCTGGTAAAGTAATTGGTAGTGTAACTGGTTTTGTTGGTCACCTAGGAGATTTAGATTTGGCAGATGATGGAAAAATTTACGGCTCCTTAGAATACAAAAATGATGCAATTGGTAAGGGGATACAAAAGGAATTAGGGATTAAAGCCATTAATGAGGATGGTTTTTATATTGCCATATTTGATGGATCGCGAATAATACGCGAGAATATGAATGCCGAAAAAGAAGATTTAATACGGACCGTTTACATTAAAGAAGCTGTTGATGATTATGTGGCAAATGTGAATGTGGGGAATAAAGAAATGGTCCACCGTTTTGCCTGTTCGGGGATAGATGGCGTTGCATTTGCGCCAGAAATAGGAAGTGCGAATGCTGCCAAAAAGTTTCTATATGTAGCTTACGGAGTATATGGCGATACGACTAGAAATGATAATGATCATCAGGTTATATTGCAATACGATGTTACAGATTGGTGGAAATATGCAAAAAATCTGTCACAAGACCAATTGCATCACTCGGGTCCCCAAAAACCCCTTAACAAGTATTTTTTAAAAACGGGGAATACTCGTTATGGTATCCAAAATTTAGCCTATGATAGCTATAGTGGGAATTTTTTTGCCGCAGTTTATAAAGGAGCTAAAAAAGAATTTCCAAATTACGATTTGTTTGTAATTGATGGCAAGAAGAGGCCCGTGGATACTTACATTCCTTCGGATAATAAAACTATAAAAGTGAAAACACTTTCTTTGTTGGCAGACGGACCGAAAGATGAAAATTCGGGCATTCGAGGCTGGAAATTTAAATATGGAGCAACAGGTTTATGTCCAATAGGGGATGGATTATTCTATATTTCTCACGATTTGAAAACAAAAGACGGACAGCAACAAACAACTATTTTCAAATACAAATGGGTAGGGGATGGAAAAAAAGCGTTTGAATTGGTAAAGTGATTGTTTTACAATTCCTGTCTGATTCAAATTTCTAGCTGCCAAATTCAAACTGGCCTATAAAATACTAGTTCAAAAGCCCTTAATTTGGTTATAAATCATACCACATATCATGCGAAATCGTATACTTTTTTTGCTTCTCTTTTTTTTAGCTTTTTTTTCAAAGGCTCAAAAGCAGGAGCTTAATCTCGATGATATTCATCCTGTATTTAAGCACGACAGCCACGGCGATTCTATTCGAAAATATTTCACAAGCACCTTTTACAGTAAAGGGAAAACGGGTTTAATGATTAGTGTATTTTTTAGTAACAAATTAGAAGTTAACAATAAAGATATTTTACAGAAAATTCCACAATTAAAGAAGTACAAAAACCATCGTGATGGGATTTATGAGGTAGCATTAAATGGTACCAGTGGTAGCAACGCCATACCGATATTTGACACTTCAGGCATAATTGTTACCGTGAACGGAATTAACCAGAAAAATGCACACTTGTATGAATTTCGCGTGGTAGAAAACAATGAGAGGGTTATTGTACCGTGGAGGAAACCAAAGTTATTCGTACCGGTATATTGGATGAGTAGAATTGCTGATCCAAATAAGGTAGATGAAGTAACTGCTTATTTAGGGCACTTTAACGAAAAATATAATAAGGCATTAACGATAGAGGTTAGAAAAAAGGCGTTGCCAGATAGCATTATTGTTTCAGTAGCCGCCTATTGGGTAAAATGGAAACCAAAAGTAGTTGGGGTATTTACTTTCGATGAACTTCCTAAATTTTTAAGCATTTTTCATCAGCAATGGGGCAGTCAGATGCTAAGAAATAGCTACAATAAAAATTGGAAAAGCGATACCAGTTTGCTAAAGCTTAAAAATGTATTTAACCATGACGATAATAATTTAATATTTTATTTAGACGATATTATCAGTTCTAAAAAAGTGACTGAATATAATTTGGTAAATGGAAGTGACAGCACAGGTTGGAAGTCGAACGATTTCGATTTTAACCTCATCTGGCTTAAGAGTCTTAATCCTGGCCAGTATAAATTAAAATTACGCTACAGTATGCAGCCTGAGCACGTTGCAATTTATCATTTCACGATACATGCAGCGTGGTACCAAACTTTATGGGCAAAAATTGGATTAAGTCTGCTTGTTATTTTAGCCATAGGCTTTGTAGTGTTATTATGGCGTTCGAGAAAGCAAACCGAAAGATTAAAGACCCAAAGAAACTTAAAGCAGTTGGTACAAACCGAACTAAAATCTATCCGTTCGCAATTTAATCCCCATTTTGTATTTAATGCCCTGAGCTCCATTCAAGGACTTATTACCAAGAACGATTCGGAAAATGCGTCGAAGTATTTGTTGGAATTTAGTAATCTGATGCGGGACTCGCTTAAGGCGAGTACCCGTGAATTTGTAAGTATTGCTAGCGAAATTAAGATCCTCGAAAACTATTTAAAACTAGAAAAATTACGCTTCGGATTTAATTATCAAATTGAAACCAGCTCCTTGATAGACAGCAATGCCGTAGAAATTCCGAGTCTCTTTTTACAGCCTCTACTAGAGAATGCCGTAAAACATGGCATATCATCATTGCAAGAAAAGGGTTGGCTATTCCTCACTTTCGAAAAAGACGCCAATGATATGGTGGTTAGGGTAAAAGATAATGGTAAAGGATTTATCGATACTGAAAATTTTTCGGGTTTTGGGTTAGTACTCACTAAAGAAAGAATTAAATTATTAAACCAAACGTTAAATGAGCAGCATATCGAATTTTCGGTACAACGCGTAAACGATGAAACCCAAGTAATTATATATTTTAAAAATTGGTTATTATGATTAGCGCTGTAATTATAGACGATGAGAAAAACAACATCGAGAATATCGTTGGCCTACTTCAAAAACTCGAATTGCAAATTACTGTTGTAGGCACAGCTACAAATGCAGACGACGCTATTAAAACCATTTTGGCCACTAGCCCTGATCTACTGTTCCTCGACATTCAGATGCCCGTTAAAGATGGCTTTGATGTGCTAAAGGCATTGCCCCATCATCAGTTTGAAGTCGTTTTTGTAACTGCATTCGATCAATATGGTATTCAAGCTGTTAAATTCTCGGCCATCGATTACCTGCTTAAACCTGTTAATCCTGATGAATTGTTAGCTGCAGTTCGTAAAGTAGAAGCAAAATTAAGCAGGAAAAAGGAAAACCTCCAGCTCGAAAATCTGATGGACCTTATTCGAGATAAAGATGCAAAGAAAGAACACAAGTTAGCATTGGCATCGACCAAAGAAATCAGATTTGTATATACCAGCGATATTATTCGTTGCGAATCTTCAAATGCCTATACCGAGTTCTTTTTGGCTGATGGGAAAAATATTATGGTATCGCGACCAATTTTTGAATACGAAGAACTCTTAACGAGTTATGATTTTATTCGTTGCCATCAATCTCATTTGGTAAATAAGAAGTTTATCAAAAGCTTAATTAAAGAAGATTCTGGATATCTATTATTGGACGATAATACACGAGTACCCATCTCTAGGAACAAAAAGGAAAACGTACTTAATGCTTTACATACTATTAAAAAATAAACCCAAATAAAACCAATACACAAACAAATGAAAAAATTATTATTTCTCTTATTGTCGCTTATTTGCGTTCAATTACAAGCACAGCAGGTTTCTCTAGCCTTAGAGGATAAAAAAATGGATGCCTACTTAATGGAGCGAAAACTTCCAACACTAACTATCCAAATTAATCGCCTGCCAGATAGTGTAAAAAAAGTACCAATTACCTACACTTTAGTTCAGATTGGTGTAGGGATGCAAACTACCCGATACGCAGAGACGGATGAAGCAGGTATGGTAAAAATTGTTTTTGATCAGAATTTTCCAAACCAGCAGGCCTGGTTAAGTGTAGGCGATTATTTGTATGCCGGGATTTATGTAAATGATGGATTAACCGTTACCATCGATGCGAGTAAACTGCCAAAAGACGGCGCATATATGATTGGAGATGGCGTGGTGTATTCAGGTGTAGATGGGCAACTGAACACCGTGATGAATAAGAATGTATTGTTTAGAAAGAAGGAAAAGGAGGCACTTTCTACCAAACTTAGAGACTTATCACATACAAGAAAAAAATACACGTCTGAGTCTTTTTTTGTAAAAGTCGATTCAATTAAAATGGCTTTCAGCGCGATCAACAACGAATTCATCGCCAATTTCAAGAATTATGCTTGGGCCATTAAAAATGAAACCTTATCTGAAATGTATGGAAACCTATGTGTTTCTTACTGGGGAGATGTAATGCCTGATGCACTTTTTAAAGAAATTAGCACTTATCAACCCCGTTTTACGAGTAACGATGGGGTTTTGTTCTATAGGTATCTCGATACGTACACTCGTTATCTTAAGACTGGAAACAAGGATAACACACTAGCACATACCCTGTTGCGCTACGATAGTTTGTATACGCAACAAAAATCTGATATTTTAAAATTAGTGTTGTTAGAATCAGAGAAAGATGTTTTTTCCAGGTCTTATGCTACAATTATTAATAGCATAAAAGTAAACTGGTGCAAAAAACAAGCAAATGATGAGTTGTTGAAAGCTAATCTTAATCAAAAAAGAATTGATAACTTATTTGCCTCCTCAACCAAAATTGAAACGGCCACAATCGGTACTCCGCTTATTAAAATGCCTTTTGATGCCGAACTGTATCGTTTAGATAATATAAAGAGCATCGATGATTTCTTAATTAACCTCAAACAGAAGTTTCCGAATAAGGCATTTATCTTCGATTTTTGGGCAACCTGGTGTGGACCATGCCTGTCAGACCTACCTTCGAGCAAAAAACTCCATGAAGCCAATAAAGACTTAGCTGTAGAATACATTTATCTGTGTACGAGTGGCGGCTCGAATATAGATGCTTGGAAAAACAAAGTTGCGGACCTGCAAATCCCCGGCACTCATATTTTTGTTGATGAGAAAATTATTGCCCAGTTAAAAGGTTTATTTAATGCAAGTAGCGGATTTCCGGCTTATGTAGTTATGGATGCGAAAGGACAGGTAAATGCTAAAAGTATTACGAGAATGGGCGCATTAAATCGCGAAAGCTTGAAAATGGCGACGGGATTGTAAGATTTTCTATAAAAAAGCCTTGGGGATTTTCCAAGGCCTTTTATGTAACCCCAAACGTATTGAAGTGGAACCACTTTATAGTAGGATTTCATATCATTTTTACGCTATTCTACTTTCATCGCTTGCATTCTATTACCTTTATCATCAATTTCAAAGCCAATTATCTTATTGTTGTTATCTTTTATAAATTTCACTTCCGATCCAGCCATTTCCAACATAAAAAAATCAGTATCAGAAGTAAAATACAATTTGTATTTCGTTTTACTGTCTAGTTTTAATACCAAGCCATCTTTTTCCATGATGATATTGAATGTATTTCTATATAGTTTGTAGTTTCCTATATACGACGTCAATATTTCATTATTTACGTTAACAACTGTTTTATTTTTTGGTGTATAAAAATCTTTCCAGTTATAGACAGAAGCCAGGGAATTGATTACCTCGGATAGCACACTCCAATTATCGCTATTAGCCATCACTACCGCTCCATTCCCGCTTTCCATGCTCCCAAAGTACGCAGCCACAAAGCCCTCATCTGAACCATCATGGTTAAAATATTTTTCATTGCCTTTTTGAACAATAAATACGCCTAATGCAGAAGAATTGTCAATGTAGGGGGTTAATCTAAGTTGGTTAGTTTCTGAGGAAAGTACTTTATTGCTTTTCCCTTTTAACGATAGTTGTGTTTCTATAATGTATCTAGCCAGATCTGTAGGGCTTGTCCATAAACCAGCAGCGGCTTGTTCGGGATAAACATGATACTTTCCCTTAACTTCTGTTCCGTCATTATAATAGCCTGTCGCTAATAAATTTTCTTTGTTTGCAGGTGGCGGTTGGGTGTAAAAACTATTGCTCATTCCCATTGGGTTTAATACATTTTTTCGCATGTACGTATCATAAGGTTGCCCTGTTACATCTTGCAATATTAGCTGCGATATAGTTGTTCCTCCACCTGAATATTGATGCTTGATAGATGGCTGATACATTGACCGGATGGCTTTGCTGTTAGCAGGCTTTTCTCCGTTTAAAATTTGTATCAGCGTAGGTATTGTGTCTCCTCTTTCATAACCGTCAAATCCGTGTACCGTTAATCCAGCTGTATGGCTTAACAGATTTGCTATTGTTATTTTTTTTCCTTTTGATAGGGAGTCATAGGGGAATTTCCATGATTTCAGGTAAATATTGATATCAGAATCAAGGTTTAATTTGCCTTCCTGCATTAATTTTAAGATGCCGACCCCGTTTAAGGATTTGCTGATCGATCCCGCCTGGAACAATGTGCTCGTGGTAACAGGCCGTTGGCCCGCACTATCTGCCCAACCATATCCTTTTGCCCACTCGATTTTATAATCCTTTATCAAAGCGACACTCACTCCGTTTATATTATTACTTTTCATCCTCTCGGCAAGTGTAAATTGTTTATTTCCTATTTGAACCCATAGGCCTAAATTGTTTTCAAACTTTTTGATTTTTGCCTGTACCTCTTTTGAATATGTTCGATTATTTTGTCCGAATAACACAAAAGAGTTTACTAAAAGTAACACTAGCACCATGGCTTTGATGAGCGCGAATAATTTTTTCATATTTTTTATTGTGTAAAATTTGATCTAACGAAATTACGCTGATACCTTTCAGACTTGGGAATTTAGACTGTAAATAAAAATGTAAACTTTGTAAATAAAAGCTTGAACCCATTTTTTAGTTTAAATAGAGAATTTATAGGATACTATTATGAATTTTAATGAGATGCGATAGAGGATTACTATTGGAAAGATTGGACCTAGACCATTTACTTTCTAAAGATTTAAGCTAGTTTTAAACGAGAAAAGCCCTAGATTTCTCTAAGGCTTTTTCTGTACCCAGCGCCGGAGTCGAACCGGCACGGTTTCCCACAGGTGTTTGAGACCAGCGCGTCTACCAATTCCGCCAGCTGGGCATTTGCTTATTCAGCGGGATGCAAATGTATTAAATAGGTTAGGAATAAACAAGATAAAAACTAAAAACAACTAACTAAAAAACAAAACAATTAAAAAATCAACTAATTAGTTGAGGTTAAACTTCTCATTAGCAACCTTTACTGCATTCGATGTGGTGATAATAGCAACGATTAAAATCCCTATTATAATGGCCAGAGCGAATTGAATGTTCGAATAAAGATTACTGCCAGAGGCTACATAATTCGAGTTTTTAATTAACTCTTCACCAACATTACGTTGAATTTGGGTTAGTTCAGTTAATTTCTTTGCGATAGCGTTGAACGATGTAGTGGTTTGTTTTCTAAATTCTTCTTTGGTTACGTCTGTAGAAGTGTTTAGTAACTTGTTCTCTAATTGGTTATTTGCTTTTAATTGCCTTTTTAACTCGTCGAGGTATTTTTTTTCCTGTGGGGTTAGAAACGTTTTCTCGTATTTGGCAATTAGGGAATTAATATTTGCATCGTGAATGCCTAGTTTTTTTATGAGCTCGATTTTTGATTCTGATTTTTCTTGAATCTTGCTTTCTATTAGGTAGCGCTTAGCATATAAGTTTTCTGCTAAATAAAATAAATCGGTAGCTGGAATCAATCGATCATTATACATCGAAACGAAGGCGTTGTTCATTTCTTTGATGCTTTTATCTTCCAATACCCTAATCAATAAGGTACAAATCATCACTCCAAAAAGGAAGATGGCAATTTTTGATTTTTGTTTTACCGTATGTTTAAAAGCCATGCTAAGGAATTAAAGTATAAAATTCTTAAAAGTAAGCAAAAAATATCCATTTAGATTTTTTCGCTGCGCCTAGGATTTTTCTTATTTATCCTTCGGTTCTTAAAATCTTAAGCGGTGGCTGATTTAAAATCTTCCTTGTACTCCACAGTCCTGTGATCACTACCAATAAAACTATACCTGTAAAAATTAACAAGAGCGGTACAAGCGGTGGAGCAAACGATGCATCAAAACTAAAACGTGCTAACAACCAGCTACTGCTTAAAGCTAAAATTAAACCTGCTGCGGTGGCTAAGCTGCCTAAAAATAAATATTCGATGGCATTAATGGCTAAAATCTGTTTCCGGCTGGCGCCTAACGTACGCAGCAAAATACTTTCTTTAATCCGTTGATTTTTGCTCGTCCACACAGCCGACAACAAAACAATCCACCCCGTAACCATGCTAAAACCTGCCATAAAGCGAATTACAAAACCTATTTTGCTTAATAATTCGTCCAATAACTTCAACACTAATGCTAAATCGATTACTGAAACATTGGGGAAAGCACGAACTACTGCCCCTTGGTATTTTGCCGACAGTTCGCTCGATGGCACTTTTGTCATCAAGACATGAAACTGAGGCGCAGACTCTAAAACTCCCGCTGGAAATACCACTCTAAAATTGGTTTGCATCCTGCTCCAGTTTACTTCACGTAAACTTCCTACCACGGTGGGTATTAGCATCCCTTGAACATTAAATACAATTTTATCTTTTAGCTTCACGTTTATGCTTCGCGCATAGCGTTCTTCTAACGAAACGTATATTGGTGCATTGGCCGATGCTACTTTGCCCGTAAACACCCCAGCAACTACTTTTTCGGCCACAGTTAAGGTGTCTTGATAGGTAGCTCTAAGTTCACCCCTAAAAGCTCGTGTATTGGTACTGTCTTTCCCAAGTTTTTTGCCATTTATTTCTTCGATTCTCATCGTTATGATGGGTACTTGGTTCATTAAAGGTAAGTGATAGGATTGGGTTAATGCATTTAACGACTCCTTTTGTGTGCTTTGAATATCAAATAACAACATATTAGGTTGGTTGTCGCTCGACGAAAGGGTAACTCTGCTCATTAAAATACCTTGTACGAAAAACAGTGTACAAATAAATGCTGTAGACAACCCGATAGCAACCGTTAGCATTAGGGTTTGATTATTTGGTCGGTACAGATTCGCAAAACCTTGTCGCCATAAATAACTTAGTGATGCAGGCATTAATTTGCGCACTAAAAACATTAACAATTTTGAGAAAGCCACTAATAACAAGAAAGCCGATACTATTCCTATCGTAAATGCAATAGTTTGTGCTAACGATTTCATTTGTAAATAGGTAAAACCCAGAACAAAGAGTAACATTAAGAGATAAACCACCCATTTTAATGGATCTCTTTTAACCGTAGCATTTTCGAAAGAAGCACGAATGGCATTTAAGGGCGAAATCTTTCTCACGCTCAATAGCGACGGCATGGCAAACAGTATTGAAATAATCAGTCCTAATGCAATACCTTGCCCAATGGCTGGCCACGAAACTTGCATGGTAATGGTAATCGGCAAAAAGTCTTTCAATACAATGGGCAGTAAAAACTGTACAAGTGTACCTAAAACTGCACCTATAATAGCGCCAATCAATCCGATGATCGAGATTTGTATAACGTAAATTAAAAAGGCATCTCTTGCTTTTAGCCCTAAACAGCGCAGGGTGGCAATAGCACTTAATTTTTCTTGAATATACACATGGATGGCACTACCAACGCCTATGCAACCTAATAGTAACGCGATAAAGCCCGATAGGGCCATAAAACGGCTCATGTCTCTAAATGATTGTCCGGTTTCTGCCTTTTTCGATTCAACGGTTTCTAAATCTAAGTCTTCCTTTTGTGCGAGTGGTTCCCAGGTCTTAATTACCTTTGCTAGCGAATCGGCATTGTTGTATTTATAATAGAATTTATAGGTAATGCGACTACCAATTTTAGTTAACCCCGTCTCTGGTAAATACTTATAAGGTATGTATACTATAGGAGCGATGCTGGCCGAGATGCCGGTTTGACCAGGCGCTTTTTCGAGGAGGCCTGAAATAGCGAAGTTGAGTTCGCCTACTTTAATAGAATCGCCAATTTTGGCATTAAATTGGAGCATTAATGTTTTATCTACTAATGCATTTCTGCCTTTCTGAAAACTTTTAGCTGCATTTACTGGTAAAGTTTCTATTGACCCATAAAATGGATAATTACCTGCTAAGGCTTTCATTTGTACCAATCTACTGCCTTGAGAATTGATAAAATAAATCATCGAAGCGAATGTATTTTCGCGCGACATTTCATCGCCCATTTTAGAAAGCTTTTCGGCCGTTTTAAGTGCAATTGGACGCTTACTTTCAATTACTAAATCGGCACCTGTTAATTCTTTGGCCTGATTATCAATATCGCGCTGTAGATTATCCTTAAACGAATACACTGCAACCAATGCCGCAATACCGAGTACGATCGACGAAATAAATAGCAATAAACGCGAACGGTTTTTTCGGCTATCGCGCCAAGCCATTTTAAAAAGCCATCCTATACCTACCTTATGCATGGGTTAACCTTTCGTCGGCAATAATGCTTCCTCCTTTAATTTTAACAATTCGATTGGTACGTGCGGCTAATTCAGCATCGTGGGTAACGATTACTAAAGTAGTACCAGCATCTTTATTTAAGTCGAACAAGAGTTTGATGATCTTTTCACTGGTTTCGGCATCGAGGTTACCCGTAGGCTCGTCGGCAAATAAAATGTTGGGTTGATTAGAAAATGCCCGTGCCAACGATACTCTTTGTTGTTCGCCACCCGATAATTGAACTGGATAATGATGAGAACGAGAAGCTAAGCCCACTTTTTCTAACAGATCTAACGCAATGGCTTTTGTATTTTTTGCTCCTCTTAGTTCTAAGGGTACCATAACATTTTCTAAGGCTGTTAGGGTAGGCAAGAGCTGGAAATTTTGAAAAATAAAGCCTATATATTGATTGCGTACCGATGCACGCTCATCTTCGTTAAGCCCTTCTAAAGCAATGCCGTTTAATGCAACTGAACCCGTTGTTGCTCCATCTAAACCTGCGCATAACCCTAATAAGGTTGTTTTTCCACTACCTGACGGACCGGTGATGGCTACTGTTTCGCCTTTGGTGATGGTTAAATTTATTTCTTCTAATACGGTAAGAGTTTTGTTGGCGCTTTGATAGGTCTTACTTAGGTGTTTTATTTCGAGTATGGTTTCCAAGGGCTGGTGATTAAGTTTTTAACTATATTTCGTCAATAAAAAACGTTTTTCAATGGTAGAGGAGAATTAGATAAATATATCTAAGTTTGAAGACGCTCTCTAATCTGGTTAAAGATAATTGATTTTAAGATTTAGACTTTTAAAAAATAGATATGTTACGAAAATATGTGTTTTGCATGATGGTTTTAGCGGTTGTTATTGCGGCTTGCAACAGCGAGAGAAATACTGGCGAAAAGGATAGTAAGGATAGTTTGGCGGCACAGGTCACATCTTCTTCGACTAAGAATATCTTATTTTTTGGTACCAGTTTAACCGCCGGTTTAGGTCTCGATCCTTCAGAAGCGTATCCGGCATTGATCCAAAACCGTATCGATTCGTTAAAGTTGCCTTATAAAGTAATTAATGCGGGGTTAAGTGGCGAAACTTCTGCCGCAGGCAAAAGTAGGATAGATTGGTTATTGAAACAACCTGTTCATGTTTTTGTGCTCGAACTTGGAGCAAATGATGGTTTAAGAGGCATCGAGGTAGCCGAAACCAATAAAAACCTGCAATTTATTATCGACAAGGTTAAGGCAAAATATCCTGATGTTAAATTGGTAATGGCGGGCATGCAGGTGCCACCGAACATGGGTAATCCGTATGCCAGTGACTTTAAGAATATGTTTCCGGCATTGGCCAAAAAAAATAATATGGTCCTAATTCCTTTCTTATTGGATAAGGTAGGTGGGGTGCCGAAGTTAAACCAAGCTGATGGCATACATCCTACCGCAGAAGGTGATAGAATTTTGGCCGAGAATGTTTGGGTTAAGTTGGTTGATGTGTTGTGAGTTGGGGGTTGTGAGCTGCGGGTCTGGGTTTTACTCAATGTGCTAAAAATTATGCTATCTGCACCTCGCTACGCGCCCTCGAGTCTTTAGGAAGGGGAGTAGTTGTTTTTGCTTGGAAATAGCTATTCTTAACCTTAGTTCAACAATATGGGAAGTGAAGCCCCTTCTGCGAAACGTCTTCATCTTGTGTTCTGGCAAACAACAACGTACTATCCAATTTAAAGATTCGGAGCCGGGATCTTTTTGGTCACTTTTTCTATCAAGAGAAATAAGTGGCGATGAGCCGAAAAACTAAACCTTTTTCTCTGTTCCAGATTTAGTGGCTACGATATTTTTTTTTCTAAAACGAGGTACCTTTAGTGGACTTTTCTCAGGTCTTTCATCACCCAATAAAACACCCCATTGTTTAAATTGCTCTGAACGGTCGAAAATAATTTTCAGCACTGCTATAATTGGCAAGGATAGAAACATCCCCGATACTCCGGCTATGGTGCCGCCCAATAGCACCCCTAAAATAGAGAACAAGGCATTTATCTTTACTTTTGAGCCTACAATACGCGGCATTAAAATGTTGTTGTCTAAAAATTGAACAACCGCTATTACCCCTAAAACCGTGATTACCGGCCACAGTTCGGTTGATGAAGTAAGCGTTAGCAATACCCCAATTAAATTGCCAATTAGCGCACCCACATAAGGAATAAGGTTTAAGATGGCAAAAATTACTCCGATTAACAAGGCGTGTTTTATACCAATTAGCATCAAAATACCACCTAACAAAACGGTCATGTACGATACCTGGATAAGCAACCCAACTAAGTAGCTTTTAATGATCGATTCGGTTTCATAAACAACTTCTTTTACCTTGGCATGATCATCCGTTTTAAACCACATAAAGGTAAAACGCAATAAAATATCTTTATAAAATAAGATTAGGTAGATGTAGATGGGCAATAAGCCAACAAATATAAAAATACCACTTAGGGTTACCGCTGCACCACTTGCAGCTTTACCCCCCATGGTTAGCAAATCATCACTCTTGGTTTTTAGAAACTCGGTTTGTTTTTCAGACTTAACGCCCGTAAAGCTTTCGATCCATTCTTTTAGCGATTGTAAATGTTTCGATACATTTTGTTTAATCTGAGGAAAATCGTCGACCAGAATACTTATTTGCGCTGAGAAA
Organism: Pedobacter anseongensis; assembly: GCF_037482965.1. NCBI lineage: Bacteria > Pseudomonadati > Bacteroidota > Sphingobacteriia > Sphingobacteriales > Sphingobacteriaceae > Pedobacter > Pedobacter anseongensis. The sequence goes on from NZ_JBBHKB010000005.1 coordinate 441,603, forward strand.
AACCATACAATGCCTGCGATAAAAATGAGCATGAAAAGAATAGGTAGAATGATAGCGAGTGTTTCTGGAAACTTTTTCCGTATCAAGAACCTATAGATGGGCAACAGCATAATGCTGATAAAAAATGCCATAATTATGGGCATAATAATATCGCGCCCAACTACCAACACGGTAATTATGAGGACGATACCTAAAAGTTCTATCGACCTTTTAACAGTTAAGGGGAGCGGATTAGTCATAATTTAGAATGGTTTTAGCTTTAAACACTAAAATACGGAATTTGTTTGGTTTGGACTTATTTTATTGGCGCCCATAATAAGCCTAAATTGTATCCAAATCCAAACCCCCACCAATATCTTTTGTTGTAATCCCATTTTGATGCGGCTGTACCAAAGGCTATATCTTTCCCTACAAACAATCCAAATCTAAAATTAGAAATGGAGGTCATTATGCCAACACCTGGAGAAACTGCTCCTATAGCTTGTTTTATTTTTAGGGGTTCAAGAGCTGATAAAGTATTAGTTGAATCTATTTCAACCCTTGAGGCACTTAAAAATGGGCCGATTGATACAAGCCATTTCGAAGGTTCTTTATCTTCATTTTTTCGGTACATATATTTTATTTTGCCAAAAGAAATACCCATATACAAACCAACATTTAGATCTGCGGTAAATTGACTGGAAATTTGTTTTGTATTTTTGGTGAATTCTGGAGTATACTTAAAGGGGATGGTTAAGGCTCCACCCTCCAAGCATGAAAATCTGAAGGACGCATACTGTCTGTTTGCCAATTTAATGTAATATTTTCCATCTCTTTCGTATTTGCTTCCAAGCCAATAATTAATATGTAGTTTTGATTTATCGTCCTTATCAATGGCAATTGTAGCTCTACCCTCTAAAGATTTTGCTATTGGGATATCCTTGCTAGTTAGAATTAGCTGATCTTGTTTTAGCGTATCTTTATAATCTGCTGTATATTCTATTTCATTTACTTTGAATTTTTTTTGCGAGTTTATTACTGTTCCCTTAGCCAACCTAATGCTATCGGCATTCTTGGTGGTAATATCTTGAATAACCTTGTGTTTCTTTTGTATTTTAACACGGTAACGAAACTGGGCTGATTGTGCAGCTGCAAAAAACGTGGTTGCAGCTGTTAAAATGATAATTAAAGTAATTTTCTTTTTCATAAAAAGCGATTTTAAAATTATTGTAAATAAGTTGTTTGACTAACCAAAATTAGTTGCCACTTGGATTAAAGACCAGCGTAAAATCACGGAATATGATACCGTTAATTATGGTAAGTTCTTGAGGATTATACGGTTGTTAGCGAAAATAAATAAATTGAACTTGCGGAAGTAATTACAACTAAAGTTATATTTAGATATCTAATAATTTCTCACATTTAAATTAAACGTTATGCCAGTTAAATTAAACAGTGGCCAAGGAGCCAAACCAATTGTTTTAGACGAGATTAAAATAATGATTGCCCACTATAGGGCTTCGATGAATCCAGGAGATGCCAAATCGGGATGGATTAGCAAGGATGAAATTTTAGCGCTATTAGAAGATAATGAGGGCACGGGAATAAGAGTATATTATGGTCGTCATGATACTAAGGATCAAAAATATCCTGATATGCATAATCTTATTTTCGTCGCTACAAAAAGTTCAGATCCAAGTGTGGCTCCACAATGGTATAACACCGTAGATCAGTTAGACGAGAGTCTTAACAGTGTAAGTTTTAACACTAGAGTAGGTGAATATGATGGAATGGGAGCGGAGTCGATACCACTTTGCCCTAGCAATTGTCCGACAGCGCCTACACTTTAAATCATACCTATTAAATGCTACAAATTGTTATCGGATCATTAACCATGATCACTGCATTTATAGTTTCAGTTAGGTATTACAGAGAGTTGGATCCTAAATGGCTCCAACTTTTTGTATGGTTTACGATTGTCCAAATTTTGTTCCAATTTGGTGGCTACTATTATGTGATCTTAACAGGAATTAGAGATAATATTTTTCTTTACAATATTAATATCTTTATTGAATACGGTTTTTATCTCTTCTTGTTTTTTAAAGCGGTTAAAGGTGTTTGGGCAAAAAGAATTACATTGGTCATGTTGGTTGGTTTTACGTTGCTATATCTATTTGAGGTATTCATCAAACATCCTTTTGTTATACAGGGTTCAACTTACAATTCTTTGATGTGTAATATTGGTGAATTTTTAACGATCATTGGCTGTTTTATCTTCCTTGTAGAATTGATGCTCACAGATGAATACGTTCATATTGTACAAATACCGATGTTTTGGGTTACTACGGGAATAATGATCCAAATTGTCGGTATATTTATGTTAATGTCCTTTTCAGATTATATTACACTACATCAACTAGATCCTGATGGGTGGTTGTATGGAACAATTACCACCGTTTGTTGTGTGATCCAGTACGGATTAATTACCATAGGATTGTTAGCAAGAAAAATATGGGCAGAAAGCAAATTATAATTGCCATTTTATTGGTGTCTTTATTGTTAATCTTTCTTGTAGGTTTTTTGTGCTTGATGTTTTATTTGCAGCGAAGAAAAAGCAATAAGTTTATTAATGAAAGAGAAGAGATGAAAAGGCAGTTCAATGAGCAACTGCTTAAATCTCAGTTAGAAATTCAGGAAATGAGTTTTAATGCTATTAGTATGGAAATTCATGATAATGTTGGACAAACTTTAAGCCTGTTAAAAATGCAGCTTAATATTATGGGGCAGCAACAGGTGCTCGAACAAAAGCTCCTTGCCGAAGCTAAAAATAGTGTAAGTAAAGCCATGGGAGATTTAAGAGATATTGCAAAAGGATTAAATACAGAGCGAATAGAAATGACGTCCATCTTGGATCTCGTTTCAGATGAACTTGCAAAAATTAATAATACAGGAGGGATTAGCGTAGCGATAGAGATAGAAAATAAAGAAATTGAAATTAAGACAGAAAAGAAATTAATCCTCTTCAGAATCATTCAAGAATGTTTACAAAATATCATTAAACATGCTGATGCTACAGAAGTAAAGGTGCTGTTCCGTTATCCGACCGATCAATTAAATATCGTAATTATAGATAACGGCAAAGGATTTAATCCGGAGAAAGTACTTGTTAATCCAAAGGGCCTAGGCCTAAAAAATATCCTTAACCGTGCCCATATTATTGGAGGCAGTGCGATTATAGAGAGTGTAATTAAACAAGGCACCATTGTTTCAATTTTTAGTCCTTATGAATGATAAAATTAAAATAGCGATTGTAGATGACCATGCGCTTTTTCGTAAAAGCTTACATGTATTGATCGATTTATTTCCTCGTTATCAAGTAATTTTCGATGCTGCGAATGGAAAAGATTTTATTGATCAATTGGCCCCTCACAACTTGCCTCACATTGTGCTGATGGATATTAATATGCCAGTTATGGACGGTTATACTACTACACTTTGGTTAAAAGAAAATTATCCAACTATTAATGTAATTGCTCTTAGCACAATGGATGCAGAAACGGCAATTATTAAAATGATTAAAAGTGGAGCTAAAGGATATGTCTTAAAGGATGCAGATCCAGAAGAATTAAAGCTTGCTTTTGACGAAGTATTAAGTAGAGGTTATTTTTACAATGATTTAGTAACCAGAAAGGTAATGAACTCTATTAGACAGTTAACCGAAACCGATAGCGAAATTAATTTATTTGTTAAGCTAAGTCAAAGAGAGGTCGATTTTCTTCGATTCACTTGTACAGAGCTCACCTATAAAGAAATTGCCGATAAAATGAACGTAAGTGTAAGAACAATAGAAGGGTATAGAGATCTATTGTGTGAAAAATTAAACTTAAAGAGTAGAATTGGGCTAGCAGTTTATGCGATCAAAAATAATCTTCACCAAAACATTTCTTGATAATAAAGCATTAGTGATGTGCTTTCATTTTTCCATCAATGGTTGTTAATGCGTTTTTTAATTTCGTCAATGCGCCTGTAATGGCTAAATCGTAGGTTTCACCAAATGTAGTACCAATTACAGCGGGTTTACCTTTTAGGTGGGCTTCAATTACGCATTTTTTGTCGTTTTGTCCGTCTTTGTTTCCATTTTCGTCAGACAAGTGAACTTGAACACTCGAAATGTGATCTTCAAATCTAGCTAATGCGCTGGTAAGTTGTTCTTCGATTTGATTTTGGTATTCGGCGTGGATGGTTAGGTTTTTGTCGGTGTTTATTTGAATGTTCATGATATTTGTTTTTGTTTAGAAAACAGCGAAAGTACTGGCTTGTTTGAAATTAATTTGCGTTTTCTTGTAAAATTTTGCCAACCAGTTACAAAATGTAATCCCATGCCGTTTAAAAAATCTTATTTTTGTAGAAAATTTTAGCCCACAAGCCTCGCAACACGCAACCCACAACCCAGAACAGAAATGGAAGATACGATCATTGCCTTATCAACCCCACCCGGTAGTGGTGCCATTGGTGTAATCCGTTTATCAGGGCCCAATGCTATTTCACTGGTGAATGAGGTATTTGCAGGTAAAAATCTCGAAGTACAAGCTTCACACACCTTGCATTTCGGGTTAATTAAAAACGGAGAAGCTATTATTGATGAAGTGGTTGCAGGTTTGTTTATCGCCCCAAAATCGTATACTAAAGAAAATGTGGTCGAGATTTCGTGCCATGGATCGAACTATATTATTCAACAGATTATGAATTTGTTGATTAGCAAGGGAGCCAGAGCAGCTAAACCTGGCGAGTTTACCTTGCGAGCCTTTTTAAATGGAGCATTTGATTTGAGTCAAGCCGAGGCTGTGGCCGATTTAATTGCTTCTGATAGCAAAGCTTCGCACGATGTTGCTTTACAGCAAATGCGAGGTGGTTTTTCTAATGAGTTAAAGAATTTACGTGAACAGCTTATTCATTTTGCTTCCATGATTGAGCTGGAGCTTGATTTTGCCGAAGAAGATGTAGAATTTGCTAACCGCGATCAGTTAAGGGAATTGGTCTCACTACTCAACACGCACATCTCAATACTCATCTCTTCTTTTGAAGTGGGTAATGTTATTAAAAATGGGGTGCCTGTGGTAATTGCAGGTAAGCCAAACGTGGGTAAATCAACTTTGTTAAATGCGCTATTAAATGAAGAACGAGCAATCGTATCTGACATTGCCGGTACCACACGCGATACGATAGAAGATGAGTTAAATATTAATGGGGTTGTTTTTCGCTTTATAGATACGGCGGGCATACGGGATACGGCAGATATTATCGAAGCTAAGGGTGTAGAGCGGACGTTGGAGAAGATGAAGCAGGCCAAGTTGATTATTTATATGGCCGATGCTGGGCAAAGTGTTAGCGATGTAGAGGAGCAAGTTTCGGGTTTGAGTAGCGCAGGAGTGCCGTACCTGGTCTTGCTGAACAAGGCCGATTTGTTGGATGCGCAACATCGGGAGGCGTTTGGCGCATTAGCTGTACATTTTATTTCGGCTCGCGAGAAGCAGGGTATAGAAGAGCTTAAAAATATCTTATTGGATAAGGTGAACTTGCATCATATTAATACTTCTGAAACTTTGGTAACTAATATTCGCCATGTGGAGGCGTTAACCCAGGCACAAAATGCCCTTTTAAGGGTTATGGATAATATCGATAATCCGGTTACCTCAGATTTTTTGGCGATGGATATTAAGCAAGCGTTACATTATTTAGGTGAGATTACGGGGCAGGTTACTACGGATGATTTGTTGGAAAATATTTTTATGAAGTTTTGCATCGGCAAGTAAACGCACAAAAATAGACAAACAAAAACAACTTTAAACCGCTTATAATCAATGATTTAAGCGGTTTTTTCTTTGTGCAGACTTTTCGGTTTTTTGTCCCTTTTTGTCCGTTTTTGTCCCTGGTTTGTCCCTTTTTTTTGGACTAATCGCAAAGCGAAAATCACTGGGGGAGATTACTTCACTTATTTACCCTTAAGTACCCTTAAATATCCTTATGGGTAGGGTGAATTATTCAAAAGGGGGATTACCGGGTGAATTACCACGGATGACCTGTTCGGTCAATATCTGCCACTACAGTGTTTTATTTTGTGATTTCGATCACACTTTCCGGAATTCAGGATCAGTTATTTTGAATTTTCGGATGGGACTGGTACGCCTTAATTTTTTTAATTATAAGAACATGAGTTCCAACATCCGAGTACACAGGATCTGCCAGTATTGCCAGAACGATTTCGAGGCCAGGACTACAGTAACCAAATACTGTAGTGACCGATGTTCAAAGGCGGCATACAAGGCCATCAAAAGAAGGGAGAAGATGATCGCAAGCGAAGTGGAAATGAAGCAGGTTAAGGAAAAGCCCCTGCAGGATCTGCGAAACAAGGAATTCCTTACGGTGAGGCAGGCTGCGCAGCTATTGAACAGTTCAGCAAAGACGGTCTATAACCTGATCGATTTGGGAAGGATCAATGCGGTCAACCTGTCCCAGCGCAAGACGCTGATCCTTCGTGCTCAGATCGATATGCTGTTCGAACCGATACTACCAGAGGTAGACCTGCGCAGCCCGCCAAAGCCCAAAAAGGTAAAGATCTCAGAGGCCTACCACATGGCCGAGATCCAGCTAAGGTACAATATCTCTGAAAAGGCGCTCTTCGACATCATCAGGCGCAACAACATCCCAAAGCTGGCCAAGGGCTGGCATGTATATGTGCCCAAGGATGAAATTGACCAGATTTTTAACCCAACCAAAAAGTAAAGCTTATGTCAAAGGTAACATTGAGACAGAGAACGCTCTCCACCGGAAGGATCACCTTCTTTTTAGATTTTTATCCACCGCTTAGAAACCCCTCTTCGGGTAAGCCCTTGCGAAAGGAATACTTGAAGCTGTATATGGTAAGTGAGCCAAAGAGCGAAGCGGACAGGATGTTCAACAAGCAGACCCTGGTCCTTGCGGAGAACATCAGGGCCAAAAGGCAGATGGCCATCCAGAACAACGACTATGGGTTTTTGGACAAGGAAAGATTGACGGGAAGCTTCATGGATTTCTATCGTGAAATCGTCCGCAAGAAGGGAGGAATGAACTGCGATACCTGGTTCATGTCCCAAAGGTACCTCGCCAGTTTTTCAGGAGAGGATTTGAGGTTCTTCCATTTAACCGTCGGCTTCTGCGAGGACTACAAGGAATACCTGCTGGGTGCTCCCGCAATCAATGCTCGCAAGAAGAAGATCTCCAACAATACGGCGCTGAAATATTATAACATGTTTCGTTATGTATTGCGCTCGGCCTACAAGCACCAAATGCTAACCGAGAATATCTATGACCGCACCAGTTCGATCCGAGAGCACGACACCCACAGGGAGTTTCTAACGATCGAGGAATTCCAGAAATTAGTATCTACAAAAGCCTCGCCGGACATAATGAAACGTGCCTCTATCGTTTCGGGACTAACGGGAATGCGGTTTTCGGACATCAAAGGACTGATCTGGTCTGAGGTCCGTGGGAGCCAGGGAGATTATTACATCCAGTTCAAGCAGAAAAAGACAAAAGGTGCAGAGGTGCTGCCGATTTCTGACCAGACCTTTTCGCTGCTGGGCAAGAGAAAAGAACTTGGTGACAAGGTTTTTCCGAAACTGGACTATAACCAGACCAGGCAGTTCCTGCCGGGCTGGCTGCAAAGGGCAGGGATCACCAAGCACATTACCTTTCACAGTTTTAGGCACACTTTTGCAACCCTCCAACTTTCAATGGGAACGGACATCTTTACGGTTTCCAAGCTCCTTGGTCACAAGGACATCAAGACCACACAGATCTATACCAAGATCATAGACTCCAAAAAGAAGGAAGCGGCGACAAGGATCCATCTGGAACTTTAATAGGTGTAGATCCTTTTTTTGAATCGGCCGGCGAGCTTCTCGTCGGCCAGGTTTTTTAGGTGGAAATTGGTCTGGTCCTTATTGCTCTCAATATATTCTTCAAGTTCTTTTCGGTTGAACAATAATTTTTTACCAAGCTTGAAGGCAGGGATTTCTCCTCGGCAGACCTTGGAATAAATGGTAGCTTTTGCAAGGCCAAGGATCATTGAAGCAGCGGAGATGTCAATATTTCCGGCGGGTTCCGCTTTTTGAGATTGCGGTGCGAGTAGAGCTTTTTCCAATCTTTCCAATTTTTCAAGTATAAGTTGCACTGCCTCGGGCAAGTTTTCGAACGTAAGCTTTTCCATCTTCCTCAAATTTTGATGAATTTAACATTACGTTCGAGCTCAAATTAGATATCCTTTTGGAGATGGTCAGAGATAAATAGTTTAATTGTTATAGGGCTTCTGATACAATATTTTTTGCACCTTTTGATTTTTCGTTATCTGCGAAGGCTCTCAATCGTTTAGCTATGAGAGCAGTAAGGGTTATTATAATACTTACACCAGAGAAGAAGCTGACCAATATTTTAGATGGATGTTTTTTTATGTCGAGTTCATGTGCTTCCTGATTTCGGATATCTTTCATCAACTTGACAATATGATAATCTTCTTTTGAAATTTGGTTGTCTAATTTCGCAAACTCAATGTAATCAGCAAAAACTGCATTTTTTCCCGGCTGATTTTTATACCATGTTCTGAATTTTTCGTCATCCTTGTAGAGTTTTTTTAAAAGATTTTCAATGATTTTGGTAAGCTTCATCACTGCACCTTCCTGTTGTTGGATGTTGATCAGTCCGATAATCTGCGCAAGCTCATTCTTGATATCCTGACCGAGGTCATTATTCTGATGGATGAGTTCCTGCAATTGCTGCTTGATGGATTCGTTCAGGTTTTCGTTTTCATCAACCTTCAGGGTAAGTTCTTCAATTTCTTTTTTCTTGCTTTCCCTGTCGATGAGCAGCCAGATCAGTATGAAGCCAAAAGCGATGATAATACTTTGTTGGAATTTGTTTGACATTGAGCGTTTTTTATTGATCTAATATAATATGCGATTTAGCGTTTTGGATTTTTATTTTTCCACAATCTCACTACCCACTTTTATATTACAACCCTGAAAGTGAGGTTGAGCCTTGGTTTCATAGCTCTGGTAGATTTTGCTATACGATGGTCCCATTTTGCTTGTAGATCACCCTTCATAAGCAGCAGCGAGCCATGTTCCAGTCTTACTGAATATTTTTCTCTGTGATCAACCTTGTTGCGGATATCAAATGAGCGGACCTGGCCAAAGGTTACTGAAGCAATAGTAGGATGGGTGCCAAGTGCACTTTCGTTGTCACTGTGCCAGGCGACCGAATCGTTTCCATCGCGGTAATAGTTCAGAAGCACGCTGTTGAATGTGACCCCTGCAATAGGCTCAACGATTCGCTTTATCATCAGCAGTTCAGGTGTCCAGATATTTGGTGCCGATTTTCTTAATGATGTGTAGTCATAAGTTTCCGCATCAGCATACCATGCCGAAAGCCTGGGAGTAATCACCTGTTTATCGTAAATGCTGACCACTTTCTGCGTCCATGGGGTTTCAGTGATAAAACGTTCCATCAATTGATTGCCCAGTTCATCATCGAATACATTTGGTATATATTCAAGTACCTCTGTTGGAAGCCCTGCACTCTGTCCAGCTTCCTTGAAAAAACTTAATTGTTCCATTTCTTTCTTATTTAAAATTCCTGCCCCCGTCGAATATTTCTTGGGGCGTTGCCTGCCTGACCTGTGAGCGTTTGTTCTCAGTTGGGTACTGCGGTGATTTCTCATCGGCACGGGACAATGTCAGTATCGGCAATTGGTCATCATCCTTAGCGGTCAGCCCTTTGAGCAGCTTGGTAAAATCAAAGCATTTTGAAACAATAACGTTCACCACGCCACTTTCCTTTTGCACTTTGCCCTCTACCATCAGAAGCCGTGAGTGCAAAATCTCTTTGCGATAGGTCTCAAACAGTTTTTCAAAGACCACCAGGTTAGAAAACCCGGTTTCATCTTCAATGGAGATAAAGCAGACCCCGCCCGCTGTTCCAGGCCGCTGCCTTACGATGACCAGCCCGGCTACCTTTGCGATACGTCCGTTTTCAGTGTCGCGGATTTCCTGCGAGGACTTTACATTAAACAGCCTGAGCTTTTCCCTGACCAAACTAACAGGATGCGCTTTCAGCGAAAGTGCGGTAGAAGCATAGTCCTGTACCACATGTTCGCCCTTGCTCATTAGCGGCAAGGAAATCTGTTGCTCTTTGTCCGATTCGGATGCTTGTCCTTCAAACAGAGCCACAGGTCTGTCTTTTAACGCGGAAACTTCCCACAAAGCCTGCCTGCGGTCTAGTCCCAAGGAGCGAAAGGCATCCGCATCGGCGAGCCGCTCCATGGCACCCATCGAAACACCTGCATCTAACAGCGAATGTAGGTTATCGTAGCCCAAGCCCCTTCCCAGCACCAACGCCTCCATGTCATCTTCACGAATGCCAGAAATCTGCCTAAAGCCTAACCGCAAAGCACAATATTTGCCAGATTTTTCTTCCAAATGATTATTCCATCCAGAAACATTCACATCAATTTGCCGAACCTCTACGCCGTGGTTCCTTGCATCGATGACCAGCTGGGCGGGCTGGTAAAAGCCCATCGGCATCGAGTTTAGGATCGCGCAGGCAAAGACATCCGGGTAATAACACTTGAGCCAGCATGAAACATAGACCAGTAGTGCAAAACTGGCCGCATGGCTTTCTGGGAACCCGTAAGATCCAAACCCTTCCAATTGCTTGAATACCCGTCTTGCAAATTCTTCGCTATAGCCTTTCATTGTCATGCCATCGACCAGTTTCTTTTCAAACTTGGTCACCATGCCGTGCATCTTAAAGGTGGCCATTGACCTACGAAGTTCATCCGCTTCGGCCGGGGTAAAACCAGCGGCTACGATAGCAATCTTCATGGCCTGTTCCTGAAAGAGCGGAACGCCAAGCGTTTTTCCCAAGATGTCCTCGAGCTCCTTTGATGGATATTCTACAGGTTCTTCTCCATTCCGGCGCCGCAAGTAGGGATGCACCATATCTCCCTGAATTGGACCGGGACGGACGATGGCTACTTCGATCACAAGGTCGTAAAAACAGCTTGGGCGAAGCCTCGGCAGCATCTGCTGCTGGGCACGGCTCTCGATCTGGAACACCCCAATGGTATCGGCTTCGCTGATCATTTCATAAACCTTGGGATCATCTTCCTTGTTAATGGAAGCGAGCGTTAAATCGAGGTCATAATGCTTTTTGGCCAGATCAAATCCCTTTCTAATGCAGGTGAGCATGCCAAGCGCCAGCACGTCGATTTTCAGAAAACCAAGCGCATCGATGTCATCCTTGTTCCACTCGATATTGGTGCGGTCTTCCATGCGGGCATGGAAAATGGGGCAGAGGTCGGTCAGTTTGCCACGGGTGATCACAAAGCCTCCGGTATGCTGGCCGAGCTGCCTCGGAAAGCCCATCATCTGGCGGGTCAGGTCCAAAACCTTGACCAATAGCGGATCGCGGGGATTAAGGCCCTGCTCAGAAACCCTATTGCTCTCAAACCATTCGTCGGTAAATTCCCAGATCGAGGCCGATAACCTGTCGATGGTATCAGTGGACAGGCCCATAGCCTTTGCCACATCCCTTAGCGCTCCCTTTTGGTGGAGCTGGGTAACGGTCGCTACAATTGCTGCACGGTCCCTTCCATATTTGGTATAAATGTACTGGATAACTTCTTCGCGGCGTTCGTGCTCAAAATCTACGTCAATATCAGGCGGCTCGTTACGAGCAGAGGAAATAAAGCGTTCAAATAGCAAATCGAACTTGGTCGGATCGACAGAGGTAATGCCCAGACAGTAGCAAATGGTGGAGTTTGCCGCGGAACCTCTTCCCTGACATAAAATTTTCTGTTCCCTTGCGAAGCGCACAATGTCATAAACGGTGAGGAAATAACTTGCATAGTTCATCTCCTTGACGAACTTCATCTCATGGTTGATGTTGTCCAGCACCTTTTGGGGAAGGGGGAGCCCGAACATTTCCTCGGCTCCCTTCCAGGTCAGGTATTCGAGTTCTTCCTGCGGCTCGCGGTCGCCCGAGAGGATTTCTTCGGGGTAGACGTATTCCAAGGAATCCAAGCTGAACTGGCATTTCTCGGCGATTTCCAGTGTCCGCTCGATCGCATCGGGATAGGGGCGGAACAATCGCTGCATTTCCTCAACTGGTTTTAGGTGGCGTTCGGCGTTCATCATCAGCCGAAAGCCGGCATTATGGATGGTGCACTTTTCCCGCACGCAGGTGAGGATGTCCTGCAGTTCCCGCCTGGAGGGGCAGTGGTAATACACATCATTGGTAGCTACCATGGGAACGTTCAGCCCTTTGGAAAGTTCATCCAGTCTAAATAGTCTTTTCTGGTCCTGGCCTTGGTAAGATCTGTTTGCCGCTAAATAGAGCGAACCGTTTAAGTTTTCTTTGTATTCTTTTAGGGCTTGGCTAAAGCTGGGCTCAAAAGCAAAGCCCTTGCCCAGCCCATCAGGGGGAATGGCGATGAAAAGGATACCTTCTTTATTTGCAAAGACATCATTGCGGTATAAAAAGCACTTCCCTTTTTCGGCGCGGAAGTTACCTTCGCTGAGCATTGCTGAAAGCCTGCCGTAGGCCTCTCGGTTAGTCGGATAGGCGAGAAGGCTTGGTCCGTCCAAAAGGTCCAACCGGCAGGCCGGGATAATTTCAATGTTATGCTTTCTGGCTGCGGAATGCGCACGCACGATCCCAGCCATCGTGTTCACATCGGTGATGGCGATCTTGGGGTAGCCGAAGGCGGCAGCCTGCTCGATGAGCTCCTCAGGGTGAGAGGCGCCCCTTAAAAAGCTGAAGTTGGAAGTGACCTGTAGTTCGCAGTAGCCCATAATCGTTTTCTCCTATCTCTTTCTTCTATGCAAAAAATCCGTGCAGGAACCACTGGGATCCTTCTTCGTTATAGTGGCCCGAGCGGAAGACCCAGTAACGGCGTCCCTTATCGTCCTCCAAGATATAATAGTCACGGTGCTCGCCCTTTGCCATCCACCATTCCTGCTCGATGCGCTCGGGGCCATCGGCTTTTCTTACCTGATGGAGTTCGTCCTTATAGCGGAAGTTCATCGGCGGGTAGTCGGGGATGGGAGCCGTGACCTGTATGGCAGCAGGTTTCTGGAGCATTTCCATGGGACGTGGATTGCTCTTCTGCCATTTGATATCTGTCTTTTCATCCAGTGATACCGCTGGTCGAAGGGAACGTTCCGGCCAGTAATGGGCTTGCGGAATATATCTTCTAATGGCCTGTGGGCCGATCTTTCCTGCTAGTCTATCTAGGAGCTGGGCCAGGTTCTGGTCTGCAAGGCCTGGTTTTCCGCTCCATAGCTTTTCCTGATGGATCAGTACGGGTTCGGTCTTGGTGGCGGTCAGGATAAAAAGCTCGATGCCAAGGGCCGGTTCGATCTTATCGATCTTGAGCTCGAACAGTTTAGCTAAGTGTTTTATATTGTGGGTAGGT
>NZ_JBBHKB010000006.1:0-96249 GCF_037482965.1 Pedobacter anseongensis
ATCCCCCACTTTACATACGGTGCTAAGGAAGCATGCAAAATTCTAAATGCCTTACCTTCTGAGAAACTAATTCTTTTAGATAAAAATATACCTGGAATAGAGGGTAATTATTCCGCGGTTTACGAAAATTTCGAAAAAGATATTTATACTGCACTTGTTGAAGCAAAGGAAGTTCTCGGAAAATATCATACTTTAAAAATAATATTTCCTAAAGAGAGTTATTTGCCTAAGGAAATTCTATACGGTTTTACTCGATTTTGTATACAATTCTCAATTAATTACAATATAGTTTCTGCTGTAGAGTACAATCAAATTAGAAAAGGCGACGCTTATATCAATTTGATGGAAGACGACTTAATCACATTAATTGATAATATAACTTCATTAAATTATGTATTGGGTAGAGACATAGGACTCATCTCGTATAATGAAACGCCAATAAAGAGAATTCTTTTAAGCGGAATAACAACTATATCTACCAACTTTAAACAAATGGGCGAGATGGCTGCAAAAGTAATTGCAGAATCACATACAATGCAGTTAGAAATTCCTTTTCAACTAAAATTAAGAGAGTCGCTTTAATAATTTTGCTATTTGATTAGATTTTAGTCTGAGCATGAAATACTCTATAGATGAAATTATTAAAATATTTAAGAGTGCATTTGAAAACAGATTGATTTTCTTAGTATTTGAAATTTAGCCGAACAATTCTGTCAAAGTTACATTTGATAGAGTTATTTATCTAAGAATAATCCTTTTACCTAGTAACTAAAAATATTCTCCCATTAAAAAAGAAGATAGCTAATCAGCAAAAGCTTACTAAATATACATTTGAAGAACGTTCATCAAATGTTGTATGTAAGAGATTATCAGATTGTCGAATTATTGTCCATCTTTTCAAAATAATATTTAATCTTTTTTTTCAGGAAATATTAGACTTTTATCCAACAAAGAAGATATAAAATATCAGATATACCTTATGTGTTTATCAGATATTCAAATATTAAATTAATATATGGCCTTCAATATAGATTTATCTGATAAGACAGTAATTATTACAGGAGTTTCTTCGGGAATAGGAACAATAATAGCTAAAATGTTTGCGAAAGCTAATGCAAATATAGCTGGTTGTTCATTAGAGGATCATAGTGATCCAGGAGTTCAAAATTTTATAACTGAGGTCCAAAATGAATCCGGCAGGCTTCCCTTGTATGTTCAGGCTAACGTTATAAACTCACTGGAGTTGAAAAATTTTGTAGATAAGACAATTCAGCACTTTGGAACAATAGATATATTAGCATCTAATGCAGGCACCAATGTTTATAAAGGTGCCAAAGATTGTAGTACTGAAGACTGGAACTATAATATAAAACTAAACCTTGAGTCTCACTGGAATATTGCACTTTTATGCAAACCATATCTTGAAAAAAATGGAGAGGGAGTTATTATTTTTAATGCCTCATGTCATGCATTTAATACGACTGCCGGAAGCTTTCCATATAATGTTGCTAAAACCGGGCTAAAAGCATTAATACAAACTTTAACAGTTGAATGGAGCCCTAGAATAAGAACTGTAGGGGTCGCACCAGGATTTGTTGAGACCAGATTAGCTGATGAATGGTTCAAAAGTTTTCCGGATCCTCAGCGATTAAAGTCAAAAATAATCGAATCTTACCCAATGAAAAGATTAGGAACACCTGAAGAAATTGGAGGATGGTTCGTGTTTTTAGCGAGTAAATATGCTGCTTTTTCAGCCGGACAAACTTATTTAATAGATGGTGGACAAGCAGCAATAATGATGGATTGTTAATAAGTTGAATATATGAGAATCATACAATTTGTAAATAAAAAAAAAGTAAGAAGAGTTGGAATTGTTGAAGATAATAGCATTTTTTCGCTTGATCATGTCTATTCAACTTATGAATTATTTTTCTTTGCTGAGAAAAATAATTTAAAAATTAAAGATGCAATTTCTAAGCTTACGACTTCAGATCGTGAAGATTATGAAATTATTATTAATGAAAATAGGGTATTAGTTCCTCTTGATCATCCTGATCCTTATCATACCTGGATTACTGGAACTGGTTTAACCCATTTAGGTAGTGCCAAGTCAAGAGATGAAATGCATACTCAAGCTAATGGGAATTCTGTAAACCAGCAAACAGATTCCATCAAAATCTATCAGGAAGGGGTAATGAATGGAAAATTTAAAGATTCTAAACCAGGTGTTCAACCAGAGTGGTTTTATAAAGGGAATGGGTTAACGGCTGTAGCTTCTGGTAATCCTCTTTCACTTCCTTCTTTTGCTC
Organism: Pedobacter anseongensis; assembly: GCF_037482965.1. NCBI lineage: Bacteria > Pseudomonadati > Bacteroidota > Sphingobacteriia > Sphingobacteriales > Sphingobacteriaceae > Pedobacter > Pedobacter anseongensis. Next base: position 2,310 of record NZ_JBBHKB010000006.1, read on the forward strand.
TGGATGGTGGTGAGGAACCAGAAATTGCTGGGCTTTACATTATAAATTCAAAAGGTAAACCTTGTAGAATAGGTTTTTCTCTTGCTAATGAATTTTCTGATCATAAGATGGAAAAAATGAACTACTTGTATCTCGCACATTCCAAATTAAGACAGTGTTCATTTGGTCCAGAATTGCTACTTGATGACTTACCTGGTAATATAAAAGGAACTACCCAAATCATACGAAATAATAAAGTAATCTGGGAGAAAGAGTTCCTAACGGGCGAAGATAACATGAGTCATAACATAGCTAATTTAGAATACCACAACTTTAAATATGATCTTTTTAGGCAGCCAAAAGATGTACATGTCCATTTTTTTGGAACATCTGTTTTAAGTTTTACTGATGATATCAAAGTTCTCGGGGGAGATGTTTTTAAAATCGAAGCTGAACATATGGGCCGGCCACTAATCAATTCTTTACATGAGGAAGTTAATTGATTTATATATCGTTTAAAGTTCTATACTAATAATTCTTATGAATGAAGAAAGGATATTAAATATTTCTGGAAATCCCAAAGCTGAGGAATTTAACAGGCTTTACATCATATTCATTAGCATCATTGCTACTATGGGTGGGTTTATGTTTGGCTTTGAACTAGGAGTAATAACAGGAGTAATACCTTTTATACAGATCCAATACTCATTGGAGGGGTTTGCTTTAGGTTGGGTTGTTGCAATTTTTGAATTGGGTTGTATGAGTGGCGCATTATTAATCTCTATGATAGCTGATAGAATAGGAAGAAAAAAGTCTCTTCAATTAACAGCTCTTTCATTTCTAATAACAACATTAGGGATTGTGCTTGCTAAAGATACATTTGATCTTGCTTTATGGCGATTTTTTCAAGGCGCAGGTGTTGGTGCTGCTTCAGTGCTATCTCCAATGTATATTGCTGAAATAGCTCCTGGTAAAATGCGGGGTAAAATGGTTTCTTTAAATCAGCTCATGATTATATTAGGAATTCTGCTCGCAAGTGTAGTTTGTTTTTATTTTGGCGATATTAATAAACCGGAGAACTGGCGATTGATGTTCGGGTTTGCTTTTATCCCATCAGCAGCATTTATTGCTATGCTGTTTTTTATCCCAGAAAGTCCAAGATGGCTTATGAAAAAGAAATCCAGGGATGCAGCAGAAAGAATATTAAAAACTATAGGAAATCAGGAATTTGTTGAAAGAGAGTTAACAGGTATTGAAAACTCAATTCGCTTAAACTCAAAACAAGGTACTTTGATGGACCTTTTTGATAAAAGAATTGCACCTGTTCTATTTATCGGATGTGGCTTGGCAGTCTTACAACAATTTTGTGGATCTAATAACATAACGGCCTACTTACAGGTGATTTTTTTAAAAGCAAATATTAATCTAGAGGATGGCTTACTAAATGCGGTTTTTGTAGGTCTTGTGTTTTTCCTTTTTACTATATTATCTATTTTTTTAATAGATCTTGTCGGTAGGAAAAAATTACTTTTTATAGGTACATTATTTATGTCTTTTTTTCTTTTTATGCTTAGCTGGTCATTTAGTAATGACTTAGTTGATGGCAGATTAGTCTTTTTTTTTGTAATGGGTTTTATTGCTACATATGCGTTTACATTGGCCCCAGTAACTTGGGTTGTTTTGTCAGAGATTTTTCCAAATTATATCCGTGTAAAAGCATTGTCTTTGGCTTCGGCACTCCTGTGGCTTTCATGTTTTATTGTTGTTTTAATTTCTCCTTATTTACTTAAGGTGAGCCCTTCTGTGAACTTTATTATTTTCGGTTTTTTTAATTTAATAGGGACATATTTTGTTTGGAGATATGTACCTGAAACTAAGGGCAAATCATTAGAAGAGATAGAAAATATCATCCTTAAAAAATCTTAATCGTACTTTTTAAAAAGCAGATTTTCGCAAATAAATTAAATAGATGTTGAAAATAACCGATATAAAAGTTTTTGTAGTAAATGCTGAAATGCGAAATTGGATCTTTGTAAAGATTCTAACATCCGAACCAGGATTATTTGGTTGGGGAGAAGCTACATTGGAATGGAAAACAAGAGGCGTGGCTGGGACCATTGAAGACCTTAAACCCCTACTTATAGGCAAAGATCCGAGAGAGATTACTCGCTTATCAGAAATTATGAATAAACATAGTTTTTGGAAACTTGGCGTAATCGGTAAAACTGCTATTAGTGGAATAGAAATAGCACTTTGGGATATACTTGGAAAATCACTGAATGTACCGGTCTGGCAGCTTTTAGGGGGTAAAGTACGCGATAAAATAAGAGTTTATACGCATTTGGGAATGGGAGATAGTGAATCTGTTTATTCGAGTTTAGAAGCAGGGACTATTGTAGATAAAGCCTTAGAAGTTATAGATAAAGGTTATGATGCCTTAAAAGTTGTTTTTATACCATATGTAAATTATACCGCATCTGTAAAAGAATTTCGTCATGTAGAAAGTATGATGGGTAAACTTAGAGACGCAGTCGGTGATGAGGTTGATATCATGGTAGATTTCCATGGTCGGCCTGGTTCAGTAAGTGCAGCTGTGCAGTTTATAAAAGTATTAGAACCCTTTAATCCCTTCTTTGTAGAAGAGGTATTACAACCAGGACATGTCTCATCTTTACGTGAGATAAAAAGTAAAATAAATTGCCCGCTTGCAACTGGAGAAAGACTAATTTCATTTTCAGAATTTGAACCACTATTAAAAGATAGGTTAATTGATATTGCTCAACCTGACCTTTGCCATTGCGGTGGATTTTCAGAAGCAATGAATATAGCGGCTCTTGCTGCAATTGCAGGTGTAGGTATAGCTCCACATAATCCATTAGGGCCCATTGCTGGAACAGCTGCTATTCATTACGATACCGCAATTCCAAATTTTGTTATTCAGGAAAAAATGGATGCAGTGCCTTGGTTTTACGATATAGTTGAAGGCCAGCCCTTATGTTCAAACGGATATGTATCTGCACCGAAACGCCCAGGATTAGGCATTGAAGTTAACGAAGAACTGGCGAAAAAATATCCTTTCAAACAGGAACCTGTAAAAGTAATTCAAGCCGCTACCATAGATGATGGAACAATAGTGAATTGGTAATATAAAAAATTAATATTTAAAATAATTCAAGTATGCTGGATGGATCTAATTTTATAGGCTACAGTACAAGTTCGCTGGGAAAAGAATTCTTTAAAGCATATTCACCTGTTGTTGATGGTGATTTGCCACAAGAGTTTTATTATGCTACTCAAGAAGAAATGGACTTAGCCATAACATTTGCTATAAATTCTTTTGATGAGTATAAAAATACTTCATCTTTTATTAAAGCTGCATTTTTAAATGATATTGCGGATGAAGTTATGAACTTAGGAGATCTCTTAATTCAGAGATGTCATGAAGAAACAGGTTATCCAAAGGAAAGAATCGTTAGTGAAAGAAGTAGAACATGTAATCAGCTTCGTTTTTTTGCAGAGCTTGTTAATGCTGGCTGGTGGAGAAATGTTACGATAGATACTTCTGATCTTACACGAACTCCTGTACCGAAACCAGATATTAGAAGCATGTTGTTTCCCATTGGGCCGATTGCGGTTTTCGGAGCAAGTAATTTTCCACTGGCTTTTTCTACTGCCGGGGGCGATACTGCATCAGCTTTAGCTGCGGGATGTCCCGTAATAATCAAGGCGCATCCTTCTCATCCGGGAACGCATGCCTTAGTATCGAAAGCTATAGTCAAAGCGGCAAAAAAGAATAAACTTCCAGAAGGAGTTTTTTCTTCACTTTATCTTTCAAATGAAAAGGCCGTGGCACTTGTTCAATATTTGGCTATCAAAGCTGTTGCTTTTACCGGCTCTTTTAAAGCAGGCATGCTATTACAAGATGCTGTACTAAAGCGTGAAGAGCCTATTCCTATTTATGCAGAGATGAGTTCAATTAACCCTTTAATTATAATGAAAGGTGCAATTTTACACGATAGGGTTAAAATTGCGAAAGATCTTGCAGCATCAGTTACTTTAGGTGGGGGCCAATTCTGTACAAATCCTGGTCTTATACTTTTAGTTGATAGTAAAGAAGCTTCTGATTTTATAACAGAGTTTAAACACCAGCTTTTACAGTTCTCCTCTTACACCCTGCTTAATAAAACGATATGTGATTCTTATAACAAAAGTATACAAAACATCTCATTGATAGATGATGTTGAAATCATTACTCATTCAGATAAAGACTCAGTTTTACCTCACAATAAAGTTAAACCCAATGCCTTTATTATCAAAGCTAAAGACTTTCTGGCAGACAATATTTACACAGAAGAAATATTTGGACCCTCTACAACTATTGTAATAAGCGAAAATATTATTCAACTTAAGAATATTGTTAAATCTTTGAAAGGGCAACTAACTTGTAGCCTTCATTCAACTAGTTCAGATGATGAATCAATTATCAAAGATCTTGTAAATATTATAAAAGAAAAATCTGGAAGAATCGTGTTTAACGGATATCCTACCGGTGTTGAGGTATGTCATGCAATGAACCATGGTGGCCCATTTCCTTCTAGTTTTAATAGACAAGCGTCTTCGGTTGGTTCAGCTGCTATTAAGCGTTTTGTTGCCCCTGTTGCATTTCAGGATTTTCCCCAGCAATTTCTTGCTGATGAATTAAAAAATGAAAATCCATTAAATATCCTAAGGTTAGTAAACGGAAAATGGACAAAAGAACCATGTTAATAGATAATCTAACGGTTAATTGTATTTCCGATTTTAGGTGTATACTGGGCGAGGGGCCTATGTGGGACTACAATAAAAGTTTGTTATACTGGGTAGATATTTTGGAATGTAAAATTTACAGGTATGATCCTTTTACTCATGAAATAACCAAATGGGAAACTCCAGAGTATATAGGTTTCTTAATCATTAATAAGGAAAGCAAGTTGATTGCAGGCTTAAGATCTGGTTTACATTATATTGATTTAAATAAAGATGGTACCACAACCGTTATTAGGATTGACAAAATAAATGAAGGGCTTGAAAACGTAAGGTTTAATGATGGTATTATTGATAATCATGGTGGTATTTGGGCTTGTTCAATGGATATGAACAGTACAGAAAAAGTTGGCTGCTATTATTACTATGACAAAAATTTAAAAAGAACTCAGGTTGACAAAAACTATACAGTAGCAAATGGACCAGCAGTCAGTAATGATTGCCGTTTCTTATATACTGTAGAAACAGTGGGTAACAACATCCATAAAAAAGGAATCTACTGCTCTCAAATAGTTCATGAAGGAAAAACAGAAAATAAAAAATTGTTAATAGACTGGAGCCAATTAGATTCTTACCCTGACGGAATTATAACTGATCGTAATGGAAACCTTTGGATTGGAGAGTTTGGTGGTAATAAATTCCGATGTTTTAGTAACGAGGGTATATTAAAATATACCATACAGTTGCCAGCCTGGAATCTAACAAAAGGAGTTTTTTGTGATAAGGATGATGATATATTATATATAACCAGTGCTTCAATAGGCGTATCAAAAGAAATCATCGATAAAAATCCGAAAACTGGATATGTATTTGAGATAAAGGGAATTCAACACAAAAGATTACAATAATGGTTTTTTAAACTCTATTTTATCTCTATATTCTTTAGGAGCAACTCCCATGATTTTATTAAACAATCTGGAAAAATAGTAAGGATCTTCAATTCCAACTTGGTTAGCTATCTCATTTATTCTTTGGTTTGTAAATTGAAGCAGTTGACAAGCTTTCTGCATTTTTAAATGATTAAAATATTCTATAGGTGAAAAACCAGTACTTTTTTTAAAAGATGTGGAGAAATGCGCTGTTGAAAGATTTGCAACTTCCGCAATTTCTTCTAATGACAGACTCTTGCTAATATTCTCTTTAAGAAAAAGAATTACTATGTCAAAAACATCTTTTTTTTGTTCGTAATATAAATTATTTGGTTTTTCTGGATAAATGAATAAACTCAAAAAATGACTAGCTTTCATATGCATGTAGATAAGCTTGTCTAGGCTGTATCCTAATTGAAGATTCTTATAAATATTTTTAAAAATTGCTATCAGGTCATCACTAATCAATTGGTTGTTATTTCCTGCTAGCATTCTCTTATATAATATATCTACTAAAATGTCAGAACCTTCTCCTTTAAAGTGAAACCAATAAATGCTCCATGGATTTTCCAGTGATGAGGAATATTGATGTGTTTTTCCAGCAGGAAGAATAAGATAGTCAGAAGGCATAATTTTTATTTTTTTACCCTCTATAAATGCATCCCCTTTTCCGTCTACACAATATATTATGATATGCTCTTGAATTCCATGTTTCCTCTGTCTGAAATGAAATTTGGCTTTAGGATAATATCCTATCCATGTAATAAATAAATTACCTATTAAAGGATTATTAACACATTGTTGTAAAACTTTTCTGGGTAAAGCTATCGCTTCTTGACCCTTAAATCCTTCCTTTTTTCTAATCATTATTACTCCTAAAGTATTATTATACGTAAGTAACTTTAAATATTGAAATTAGATAATAAATCGAAAAATTATCCATTTTTTTAAAAAAAATATCAATCTTTTTGACTTAAAAAACGCAGAAGTTTACACTATCAACTTAAACCAAAAAAAATATGAAGTATTATTTACTCTTTCGAATTAGGGGTTCTTTAGTAATCACCTTGATTTTATTTTTAAGTCATGATTTGATTGCACAAACACCCATCTCTGTAAAGGGACAAGTTACAAACGAACAGAAGATACCTTTACCAGGTGTAACTGTTAGCGTGAAAAACGGCAATGTGATAACTCAAACATCTGCTGACGGTTCCTATATAATTAATGTACCTAGTAATGGGGCGTTAATTTTTAATTATTTAGGTTTTAGATCAACTGAGATATTAGTAGACAGTAGAAATACATTGAATGTTACTATGGTCTCAGATACCGCTTCCTTAAACGAAGTTGTAGTTGTTGGATACGGCAGCAGATCAAAAGCAACTTTGACAGGAGCAATTACCACTGTTAATGAAAGTACTTTTCAAGATCGACCCATTACCAATACATTAAATGGATTACAAGGAGTGGTGCCTGGATTAACAGTTACCAGATCAAGTGGTGCTCCAGGTAGAGAAAACTATGCTTTTGAAATTAGAGGGGCTTCTTCGATTAATGGTAACAACCCGCTAGTATTAATTGACGGAATTGTTGGTGATATGAGTTCATTAAATCCTAACGATATTAAATCTATATCAGTATTAAAAGACGCTTCTGCGGCAATATACGGCGCCAGAGCAGCTGACGGAGTTGTGTTAGTTACTACTAAATCAGGAAATAACGAAAAGTTATCAGTAACCTATACTTCTAATCTAGCTCTAAAAGTGCCCAGTTTTCTAAAAAAATCTACAACAACGCCTCAGTTGTATGAGATGTATAATGAAGCATCAAAAAATGCTGGAAATCCCCAACCATTTACCGAAAGTGATTTGGAGAAGGCGAGAGCTAATGATCCAAATCCCAGTCCTGTAGGAAAAATACTTTATCTAGAGTCGTATCCTTTGTTTTATACTACGACTAATTGGAATGATATACTATATGGTACTAATCCTCAACAAAACCACAACATAACAGTTGGTGGAGGTAATGATAATCTTCAGTATTATTTTTCAGGAGGATATTTAACTACTAATGGTGTTTATAAAGTAGGGAATAATAAATCAGACAGATATAATCTTCGCTCTAATTTAAACTTTAAGATTTCAAATAAGCTAAATTTAGAAACACGGTTCTCGTATGAAGGTCTTAATACTACAGAACCTTCTATGCAGGATTTTACTTTAAACTGGACAGTGCGATTATTTAAATTTGCTCCTGTATATACGCCATCTGGGAACTATTATAGATACCAGGGATTTGTGAATCCTTTACAGCTGATATCAGAAGGCGGAAGGAGAGAAAGCACAAATGATAAGATTTTAACAAATTTTAAGCTGAATTATGATATAGTAAAAGGATTAAAACTGGTAACGCAAGCCGGTATAAACGTACTACGCAGCGATGATAATGCAAACTATCGTTTCTTCCAGAGCTATAACTATGATGACACTTTGAATCCAGATGTTATAAACAACCCAAATTCGGCCTCTTATGATAATTCAAAGAATATTTATAAAAATTTTACAGGTTATTTAGATTACAATACGACAATAAATAAAAATCATGATTTCAACCTGATGGTAGGTTCAAGTTATGAGCAATCTGACTTTTCTAATGTCTATGCTGCGGGCAGAAATTTTATAAGCAATGACTTATTTACTTTAAACTTAGCAGACAAAAGTAATATTGCTAATATTTCTAACAACAGCAACGCTTTTGGATTCGCACTTAACTCATATTTTTCTCGGTTTGGATACTCTTTCAAAGGTAAATATCTAATCGATGCGACTGCTCGTATAGATGGTAGTTCCAGATTTTCTCCGGATAAACGATGGAGTGCTGTTTTTCCTGCGGTATCTTTAGCCTGGCGACTATCAGAAGAAGACTTTGTTAAAAAATTAAATGTTTTTAATAATTTGAAGTTGAGAGGCTCATGGGGACTATCAGGAAACCAAGAAATAAATGCTTTTGGATATTACGATTACATTCAACTCATTAATGTTGGCGGTAGATATCCATTTGGTACAACAAATACACCTACGACGTCTGCTTCACTTGCAGGATTCGCTTCTCCGTCCAGAACCTGGGAAGAAATTGAATCAAGAAATATAGGTGTTGATATGGCTTTTTTTAGATCCAAATTCGAGTTGAGTTTTGATTATTTCACAAAAGAAAACAAGAACATGCTGGTAAATATTACCCTTCCAGCTACATTAGGGGCAAATCCTCCAGCTAGTAATGCAGGAAGGCTAAAAACTAAGGGCTTTGAATTAAGTATGGGTTTGAGAGATAAAATAGGCCAATTTCAATATGGTGTAAGGGGAAATGTCTCTAATAATACAAACAAGCTTACTTACTTAGGAGGACAAGATGCTTACAACGCAGGTTTCGTTAACACTCGAGAAGGATATCCTTTAGCTTCTTATTTTGGATACGTAAGTGATGGAATAATTAAAACTCAAGCACAATTAGACGAGTATAAAAAATTGCAGGGGATTCCAGGAAATTTAGGAATTGGTGATGTAATGTACAGAGATTTAGATGGTGACGGATCTATTACTGCATTCGGCGACCGGACTAAAGGATTAAGTGGAGATATGAAATACCTTGGAAGCCCACGACCACAGTGGAGTTACGGATTCAATTTGGATTTAGCTTTCAAGCAGTTTGATTTTTCTTTGTTTGCTCAGGGAATAGGCAAAAGAGATGTGATAAGAGTAGGTGAATTCAGTTATCCCTTTACACAGCCTTACTGGCAACCTCTTGAATATTTTTATAACAAGACTTGGGACCCTGCTCGTCCAGATGCAGAGTTAGGAAGACTTAATTTTGATGCAGGATTAAATTCCTGGAATTATAGACCATCTACATTACAATTAATAAATACCTCTTATCTGCGTTTAAAGAATATACAGTTGGGTTATAATTTTTCTCCAAAAATGCTGAACAAATTTAAGATTAGCACATTGCGACTTTACCTAAGTGGGCAGGACATCTTTGAGTTCAGTAAAGGAACTTGGGATAAATCATATGATCCGGAAGAAAATGCTACTGAAAATGGATATCCGTTTTACAGAACCTTTTCTTTCGGCCTAAACGTTAAGTTCTAAAATAATGATAATATAATATTGATACAATGAAAAGAAATATATTTTTCGTGGCACTTCTGAGCTTAGCTTATGGATGTCAAAAACTAGATTTAGCTCCCCAGTCGCAAATTTCTGATCCTACATTTTGGAAGAATCCAGAAGAGTTTAAGCTGGCTGCAAACAATTTCTACAATTCTTTGGAGCAACCAAATATTGGTGACAATAACTCCGACATTGCTTTTGGATATAGCCCGAATCCAGTCAGTAATGGTAGTTATACTGCACCAGAGAATTCGGCAACATGGACCTCGGCCTATGCTGCAATCAGAAGCTGCAATTATTTATTGGAGAAAGCGGAGGATTATGGAGCAACTTCAGAAATCCAAAGATGGATAGCGGAAGCCAGATTTTTTCGGGCCTATAATTATTGGTTACTGCTTCGCTTGTATGGTGGAGTTCCCATTATAGATAAAACATTGGATGTAAATGATCCGGAAGTGTACACTAAAAGATCTACTATGGAAGAAACCGTAAAATTCATTTTAGCCGATTTAGAAGCTGCCGCTGTTGGTTTGCCTCTGAAAAATTCTTTAAGCAGTGCTGATATTGGAAGAGTAACAAAAGGAGCTGCTTATGGCATAAAAGCTAAAGTTGCACTTTATGCAGGAACATGGGATAAATTCCACAATAATTCTGATTCAGAGGGATTTTTAGACACAGCAATAATAGCCGCAAAAAAGGTAATGGAAAGTAATCAATATAGCTTATTCAAAGGCAAAGGAAATCAAAGCTATAGATACCTGTTTATTGAAGAAGGAAATGATGCATCAGAAACTATTTTGGATCGCCGGATCAGAAGAGATGTTTCAGAATCAGACTTTGGCTGGACAGCTGGGCAGGGAAGCACAGTACCTACAAAAAAACTGGCGGACTTGTATTTGAGTCAAGACGGATTACCTATTAGTAAGTCTCCCAGCTTCCAAGGATATTCAACACTTACTTCTGAATTTCAGAACAGAGACCCGAGAATGACGATGACGCTGACTTTACCAGGTTTAGAAACGGTTAGAACTCAATCAGCTACTACTCCTGCTCCAAATTATCCTGGCGTAAATAATAATAGAAATACAAATACAGGATACATGCTCTATAAATTTTCATCTGAAGATGTAACAGGAAATACAATTTATGGTAAACATAACTTTGACTGGCATATCTTAAGACTTGCTGAAATTTACCTGATTTATGCTGAAGCAACTTTTGAAAAAACTGGTGCAATTTCAGATGCTGATTTAGATATTTCTATTAATTTATTGAGAGAACGCGTAAATATGCCTAGGTTAACTAATGTATTTGTAACCGCCAATAGCTTAGATATGAGAACCGAGATAAGAAGGGAAAGAAGCGTAGAGCTGGCGTTTGAGAATTCAAGATATTTTGACCTTAGGAGGTGGAAAACGGCTGAAAACGAGCTACCCTTGCTAATAAGGGGAGTGAAAATCTCTGGAACAGAATGGGCACTTCGTCCACCATATTCTTCGGGATTATTCACAACAGATGCACAAGGTTTTCTTGTAGCGGAAAGCGCAGCAAACCGTCGCTTTGATGCTAATAAACATTACCTCCAGCCTTTGCCAACCAAAGAAATATCCCTTTATCCTGATATACTTATTCAAAATCCTAACTGGTAAATCAGAAAATAAAATATAATATGAAATTTTTATCTCTCAGTTTGCTATTCTTATTTATTACTTTCAGTGCTGTATCGCAAATTAAGCCGGAAAACCTTCCATTGCCCTCAGAGGCACAATTAAGATGGCATAATATGGAATTGACAATGTTCGTTCATTTCGGTCCTGCAACATGGCAGGATCACGAATATGACGACTTGTCAACTCCATTGTCCAGGATTAATCCTACGAAGTTGAGCACAGATCAGTGGGCTAAAGTTGCTCAATCATATGGAGCAAAAATGATAATTTTCGTAGCAAAACATACCGGAGGATTCTGTTGGTGGCAAACAAATACTACAGAATATGGAGTAAAGAACACCCCTTGGAAAAATGGAGAAGGTGATGTAATGAAGGATTTGGCGGCTTCCTGTAAAAAATATGGTTTAAAATTAGGTGTTTATTTAAGTCCTGAAGACAGGTATCTTAAAGTTGCGATGGGGGGTAAGGCCAGAGACGAAAAATTTCAGAAAGAATACGAAACTATTTATAAAACTCAATTAAAAGAACTATTAACCCAGTACGGCCCCATTCACGAAGTATGGGTGGATGGTAGCTTAGTTTTTAGTATCACGGACATAATCAAGCAATATGCCCCTGAAGCTGTAATACTTCAAAGTTCTGCGGCAACAATAAGATGGGTAGGAAATGAAATGGGCTTTGCTCCTTATCCAGCCTGGAATGCCGTTAGAAAAGCTGATGCGCAATCAGGTAACAGTACATCTAGTCATAGCGATCCAAATGGTGATACCTGGTTACCGATTGAAGTAGATGTAAGTTTGAGAAGACCAAACTGGTTCTGGACTACAAAAAATGAAAGCTTAGTATTACCCTTAGAAGAGCTTGTGAAACTGTATTATTTCTCTGTGGGAAGAGGTGCTGTTTTTTTAATTAATGTTAGCCCTGACACTACAGGGCTAATTCCTCAAAAAGATGTAGAAAGATTAGCTGAGTTTGGAAACGAAATAAAGAAAAGATTCGGAAATCCATTGGCTGAAACAAAAGGAGAAGGTGAAATTATTGATTTAAATGTTCCTAAAAAGACTGTTATAGATCATATTACAATAATGGAAGATATTGCTTATGGAGAGCGGGTTAGAGATTTCAAGGTACAAGTTTTAACCAATCAAAAGCAATGGAAAACTGTATTTGAAGGTACCTCCATTGGTCATAAATTAATTATTCAATTTCCTGAAGAAACGATATCAAAAGTCAGATTAAATGTAAATTCTTCAATTGGAAAGCCAAAGATTAAATCATTAAAAGCTTATTATACTGGCACTCCTCTTATAGATCTCCCTGTTGTAAAAGATAATTGGAATATTAGAAATGTTGGAGAGTGGGACTATAAGTCTATTCCAGAAAAAGTAAATCTAAAACTAAATCTTTCGGAATACTTAAAAGATCCCCAGGCGTATGAAGTTGCTTTTGTTTTTCAAGGTGAAGATTCGAAAAAGCCTCAATTTTCTTATGACTGGAGTGAATCAGGTTTATTTCTGGATAACCTTTCAAATGATCAAAGATTAAAAATAATAGAAAAACATCTAATATTTGATCATGTTAACGCAGATCAGTATTTGTTAAAAAGCGAGCGATTTCCCGACAGGGTTCACTTTAACCTAACCGGGATTGCACCGTCTTTGGAGATAACAGTTACACTTGATGTTCCAAAAACATTTAAAAATGGCAAAATACAAGCTTTTTTATTGAGAAAATAAATCATCATATACATATAAATGAAAAATTCGATAGCAACTCTCACTTTAATACTTCTCTGTGCTTTTGCATCTGCTCAAGTTCAACATATAACTGTTGATGATAAAAGTGAAGGCAGGATATTCGAAGGGTTAGGTGCTCTAAGTGCCGGAGCTTCATCAAGATTATTAATTGATTATCCAGAGCCTTACAGAAGCCAAATTCTTGATATTCTTTTTAAACCTGGTTTTGCTGCTTCACTTCAGCATTTTAAAGTTGAAATTGGAGGGGATATAAATTCAACAAGCGGAGCAGAACCAAGTCATGCAAGAACAAAGGACGAGCTCCTCAATCCAAAACTATCTTATTACGAAAGAGGGTATGAATTTTGGCTAATGCAGGAAGCAAAAAAAAGAAATCCTGAAATCTTTTTAGATGCGCTTGAATGGGGAGCTCTGGGATGGATTGGGAATGGTGTTTATTATTCTAAAGATAATATCGATTATATTATAGGATATATTAAAGGGTTATCACGTTTTCATCAAATTTCCTTGGATTACATCGGTGTTTGGAATGAAAGAATGTATGATATCAAATGGATTAAAGATCTTAGAAAAGCTTTGGATACTGCTCAATTGCAGAATGTGAAAATTGTTGCTGCCGATCTATGTTGTGGAAATCAGTGGAAAATTGCTGATGATATGGTAAAAGATAAAGAGCTACTTAAATCTGTAGCAGTTATTGGGGATCACTATCCAGAAAAAGAAAAAGCATATAACAGCAGTGATAATGCAAAAGCCTTAGGAGTACCGCTATGGAATAATGAGGGAGGCCCCTGGAAAGGGGATTGGGATGGTTTCAAATATTTAGCAAAAATGTTTAACCGTGATTATATAGAAGGACGAATGACCAAAAACATAACCTGGAGCCTTATTACCTCTTATTATGATAATTTAGCCCTGCCTAATTCAGGTATGATGAAAGCTAATACACCTTGGTCTGGATTTTATGAGATTGAGCCTGCATTATGGGCTTTTGCACATACTACACAATTTGCAAAACCGGGATGGAAATATTTAAATAATTCTTCAGGTTATTTAGAAAAAGGGGGCAGTTATGTTACCCTGATATCTCAAAACAAAAATAATCAGGATGTGAGTTTAATTATAGAGACCATAGATGCTGAAGAAGACCAACCAATCTTAGTTACTCTTCCGTTTAATGTATCTTCTGATAGTCTTCAAGTTTGGCAATCTAAGGTAAATGTCAAAGAATTTGTTAATGTATCTTCTATTGAAATCAATAATAAAAACGTAAAATTAAACTTAGAACCAGGATCCTTATATTCTTTAACAACCACTACAGGACAGCAAAAAGGTGGCTTTACTATAATTCCCGAGAGAAAGCCTTTTCCATTTCCTTATACTGATAATTTTAATACATCGTCTCCCGGCAAGTCACCAAAATATTTTTCAGATCAGGGGGGAGCATTTGAAGTAGTATCTGACAATAAAAAAAATGGAAATTTTTTACAGCAAAAGGTAAAGCAGCCAGGTATAGAATGGGAAGGAGAGAAGACTTATCTGGAAACCGTTTTAGGAGATAGCACCTGGAGCAATTACAGGGTTCGTTGTAATGTAATGTTAACAAATGATAGTACGTCATACATTTCTTTATTGGGAAGGGCTACAGAACTTCATAGAGCTCATAAAGAGCCGGAAGCCTATGTATTCAAAATGTTTAGCAATGGTAGCTGGGAACTTAAAGCAGGTTCGAAAGTGATTAAAGAAGGTATATATAAAGGTAAAATAAAAGAATGGAATATCGTGGAACTAGAAATGAATAACGATACAGTTTCTGCGAGTATAAATAATAATAAGCTTTGTCAAGTAAAAGATAATACTTATACACATGGGTTAGCAGGAATCGGAAGTAGTTACCACACTAACGGTTTTGATGATTTTATAATTACTACATGCGGTAAATAAATAATTTAATAGGATACATAATACTTTTCAATACAAACTTATGCTTGAATTCAAAAAAATGAAAATCTATATAAAATCAATATTAATATTTTTTTCTGTATGTTTTGGCTATACCATCAGCAATGCACAAACACAAAATGTACGTTTAGATACTGAAATTATTCCAAAGCCATTAAGCCTGATTAAAGGAACTGGGCAGTTTGATATATCCTCAGCAACTGTAATCTATGTAGATGAAAACAACATAGAGCTGATGCGTTTAGCTAAACTCTTAAAAGATCAAATTGAAGATTTAG
The DNA here is from genome assembly GCF_037482965.1 of Pedobacter anseongensis. Taxonomy (NCBI): domain Bacteria; kingdom Pseudomonadati; phylum Bacteroidota; class Sphingobacteriia; order Sphingobacteriales; family Sphingobacteriaceae; genus Pedobacter; species Pedobacter anseongensis. Next base: position 17,800 of record NZ_JBBHKB010000006.1, read on the forward strand.
GAAAAATGAGTTTGAAAATTCAGGTGAATTCTAAAAAAATTACTAATGACAATGCTATAGTACTCACTTTAGTTAAAGGAATAGATACGTTAGGTCTAGAAGGTTATCATTTAACTGTAGCTCCTAAAAAAATAACATTATCCGGTTATCAATTACCCGGTATATTTTATGGAATGCAATCTGTCTTTCAGCTTATCCCGCCGGTACAATGGAAAAATAATAATCAAAAATTATCAATTCCTGCAGTAGAGGTTGTTGATAAACCACGGTATAAATGGCGTGGAATGATGCTTGATGTAAGCAGACATTTTTATAGTGTTGATTTTATAAAAAGATTTATAGACCATCTGGCGCTTCATAAAATGAACTCTTTTCACTGGCACTTAACAGATGACCAAGGCTGGCGAATAGAAATAAAGAAATATCCAGAATTGACAGAAATTGGTGCTTGGCGTGATGGAACCATGATTAAAAGAGCTGATAATACTTTTGAAATCAATGACAAAAGATACGGAGGTTATTATACACAGGCACAAATTAAAGACATAGTTAAGTATGCTCAGGAAAGGTTTATTAATATCGTACCTGAGATTGAAATGCCTGGTCATGCTATGGCTGCTTTAGCAACTTATCCCGAATTGTCTTGTACTGAAAAAGCGTTTACAGTCGGTAAAACCTGGGGGGTTTATGATGATGTTTTTTGCGCCGGAAAAGAGGAAACGTTTCAATTTTTAGAGAATGTGTTATCTGAAGTTATTGAATTGTTTCCAAGTAAGGTTATACATATCGGAGGAGATGAATCTCCAAAAATACGGTGGGAACATTGTGATAAATGCCAGGCAAGAATAAAAGCGGAAGGTCTTAAAGACGAACATGAGCTTCAAAGCTATTTCATCAAAAGAATCGAAAATTATCTACTTACAAAAAATAAGCGGATTATTGGCTGGGATGAAATATTAGAGGGAGGATTAGCACCAAATGCAACTGTAATGTCTTGGAGAGGTGTTACTGGCGGTATTGCAGCTGCTAAACAAAATCATGAGGTAATCATGAGCCCTAATTCTCATTTATATTTTGATCATTATCAAGGCAATCCAGCATTAGAGCCAGTAGCTATCGGAGGTTTAAACACTTTACAAAGAGTGTATTCATATGAGCCAACACCCGAAACATTATCTAAATCTGAAAGTGATTATATTTTAGGGGCACAGGCTAATTTATGGACAGAATACATTTACGATGAGGCCAAAGTTGAATATATGTTGATGCCACGTTTAGCGGCATTATCTGAAGTAGTATGGACACAGAAGAATTTAAAGGATTGGGAATCTTTCAAGCAGAGAATGGACTATCAATATAAAAGATATAATGCATTGGGTATTAATTATAGCAAAAGTGCCTTTAATGTTACTCCTACTATAATAGCAGATAGTACGCAAAAGAAAGTATTAATATCACTGGAGACACAGGCTTACAACCCAAAAATTTATTACACTTTAAATGGTTTAGAGCCAACAACTAAAGACAAACGCTATACTAAACCATTTGAGGTAGCAGATCCTGTGACATTAAAAACTATAGCGTATTATCCAGATGGGACAGCGAGCAAAGTTGATATTCAAAAAATTGAAATTCCAAAGTAGCTTTTAAATACAACATTGATTATTGTTTATGATGTGCTATGAGTTTTTCATGTTATTCAGTTAGATCTTTTTTATTTAAAGCATTTAAATTTTCAATTGTCTCATAATCATAAGCAGATAAAAACATGCTTAAGATCAATTATAATTCCTCTATATCCAGCGATAAATAATTAAATGGAAAAGATAGTTTTAAATGGCATTACATGGGGACATACGAGAGGTATTGTTCCCTTACTTGCGGGTGCCCAGCGTTATAATGAATTATATCCGCATATAGAGATTAACTGGAAGAAAAGAACTCTTCAAGAGTTTGCAGATTATCCAATAGATAAATTAACAAAAGTTTATGATCTATTAATAATTGATCATCCTTGGGTAGGAACCGCTAGTAACGGTAATTATGTTTTGCCATTAGATGATTATTTGACTGAACAGTACTTAAAAACCCAATTTAAAGATTCTATAGGCTACTCTCATTCCAGTTACGAATATGATGGAAAACAATGGGCACTAGCAATTGATGCTGCTGCTCCAGTAGCAAGTTTTAGAAAAGATTTATTTGATAAAAATCTTCAAACAGTGCCAGATACCTGGGAAGAATTACTTGAATTGGCACAGCAAGGAAAAGTTTTACTTCCGGGCATTCCGATAGACACATTAATGGCATTCTACAGCTTTTGTATTGCTTATGGTCATCATCCATTTACAGACCCAGAGAGGCAAAAAGTAGTTAATGATGAAATAGGATTGAAAGCATTAGAAGCCATGAATAGTTTATGGGATTTATGTGATAGAAGAATATTTGATTGCAATCCTATAGCTGTTGCAGAACTTATGACAACAACGGATGACTATTGGTATTGCCCGTTTGCATACGGTTACTCCAATTATTCCCGGGATAGCTATGCAAAAAATATATTAACCTATACAGAAACTATTCGGTTTGGTTCTTTTGGACGTTTAAAAACCACATTAGGAGGAACTGGTATTGCTATTTCTTCATCATGCAAGTATCAACCAGAGGCTCTGGACTTTGTACAGTGGATAGCCGATGCATCCATACAAACTGGTTTATACACCGGAAATGGAGGACAACCTGCTAACAGAAATGCCTGGTTAAACGAGACGAATAACATTATCGCAAATAATTATTTCGTCAACACACTACCAACAATAGATAATGCTTTTGTACGCCCTCGTTATAATGGTTACCTGCACTTCCAGGATATTGCTGGAGACCCTATTAAAACGTATTTACAAAACGGAGGTAATCCAAAAGAAGTACTAAACGCGATCAATGTAATGTATATAAAAAGTATAAAGCATGCAAAACAGTAATGATTTACCTCTAAAAGATATAATCATATTGGAATTTTGTCAATACTTGTCTGGTCCTGCCGCAGGATTAAGATTAGCGGACTTTGGTGCCAGGGTAATAAAAATTGAAAAAATAAACGGTGGAGATGCATGTCGTAAACTTGCAATTAAGAATTTGTGGGTTGATGAAAGTTCTTTATTATTTCACACAATTAACCGAAATAAAGAAAGTTTTGCGGCTGATTTAAAAAATGAAGCCGATATACAAAAAATTAAAAATTTAATTGCAGAAGCAGATGTGATAATCCATAATTTTCGTCCAGGTGTTATGGAAAAACTTGGACTTTCTTACAAAAAGGTTGTTCAAATTAATCCAAAAATAATTTATGCGACTATTAGCGGATTTGGTACAGAAGGCCCATGGAAAGACAAGCCAGGTCAGGATTTGCTCATTCAGTCTTTATCTGGACTGGTTTATACCACTGGCAATCAAATGGATAATCCAACACCTTTTGGTTTAGCAATTGCAGATATTATGGCAGGTTCTCATATAGTACAGGGAATTTTGGCTGCCCTAATTAGACGTAATATTACTGGCAAACCTGCATTGGTAGAAGTAAATCTTATGGAATCTATCCTTGATTTTCAATTCGAACTATTAACTACGTATTTTGCTTCTGGTAAATTACCAAAACGTTCTTTATTAAATAATGCGCACCCACTGTTGAGTGCCCCTTATGGAATCTATCCAACATTAGATGGCTTCATTGCTATAGCCATGACACCAATCCATAAAATAGCGGAGATAATTGATTGTCCGGAACTAAATAATTTCGAAGAATCAGATGTCTTTAAAGAAAGAGATGCAATTAAATTAATATTAACCCAATTTTTGAAACAAGAAACGACTGAGTTTTGGACAGCTAAACTTGTACCCAAGGATGTATGGTGTATGCCAGTTTTAGATTGGAAGCAGATGATAGAACATGAAGGGTATCGTTCTATAAAAATGGAACAATCTTTTGTTACAAAATCCGGGACTTCCATTACTACAACAAGATGCCCTATTCGTTGGAATGATAATATTTTAAGTTCAGAGAAACCTGCACCTGAGCTTGGTGAGCATACCGATTCTCTTACAAATGAATTTAAACTAGCTAAAGCATGATAAAACCATTAGAAGGGATTTTAGTATTGGATTTCAGTCAGTTTTTATCCGGCCCATCAGCGTCGTTACGGCTGGCTGATTTAGGTGCAGAAGTAATAAAAATTGAGAAACCCGTTGTGGGAGATATTTGCAGGAGCCTGTACGTTTCTGATATTAAGGTTGCAGGCGAATCTACTATATTTCATTCTATTAACCGTAACAAAAAAAGTTATTTAGCAGACTTAAAAGAGGAGTATGATTTAGCAAAAATCAAGCAATTAGTGCAAAAAGCTGATATATTTATGCACAACTTCAGGCCAGGTGTAATGGAAAGACTGGGCTTGTCTTATGATGAAGTAATTAAAATCAACCCTTCAATTATTTATGCTGAGTTATCTGGCTATGGTAAAAATGGTTCGTGGAAAGGCAGGCCAGGTCAGGATTTGCTTTTACAAGCCGTATCAGGTGTTACTTACTTAACCGGCAATCAGAATGATGCGCCTACAGCTATGGGTGTAGCTGCAGCTGATATCTTAGCCGGTACTCAGCTAACCCAAGGTATTTTAGCTGCATTATTTCAAAAAGGTACCAATGGTAAAGGTGCAAAAATACAAATCAGTATGCTTGAAAGCCTTCTTGATTTTCAGTTTGAAGTACTGACTTGTTTTTATAATGATGGTAATCATTTACCACAGCGGAGTGCAGTGAATAGTGCTCATGCTTACATAGCAGCACCTTACGGAATTTACCAAACTACTAATGGTTTTATAGCGCTGGCAATGGGGAACATCTTGCAGTTGGGTGAACTTCTTAATTGTAAACCTTTATTAGAAAAGACGGATCCTAAAGAGTGGTTTAACGAGAGAGATAGCATCAAGTTGATTTTAAAGGGCCTTTTGAAGAGTCAAACTACCCAATATTGGTTAAATATTTTAGAACCAGCTGATATCTGGTGTGCTGAAGTACTAAATTATGAACAACTGGTTCAGCATGAAGGCTATAAAGTCCTTCAAATGGAACAGGAAGTAATTAATTCAGCCGGATATAAGTTGAGAACAACAAGATGTCCGATTAGAATAGATAATCAGTTGCTATCATCAGATATTGGGGCTCCTTTATTGGGAGAACACACAACAGAGATAAATAACAGATTCGATTTAAAATAGAGTTTCATGCAGTACCCAATTATCGATACACATGTTCATACCTGGAATTTACAAAAAGTTGAATATTCTTGGTTAAATGAGAATAAAACGATTCTCAACAGAACTTACCTTCTTGATGAATTAACACCCGAAATTCAATCTGCAGGTGTTTCCAGAGGGGTTTTAGTGCAGGCTGCCAATAATCTTGAAGATACTAATTACATGCTCGAGCAAGCTGTTAAATATGATTGGGTTGACGGAGTTGTAGCTTGGCTACCACTTACAGACCCGGTTGCAACTGCCCGAATACTAGAAAATGACTTTGCTGCAAACCCATACATAAAGGGTATAAGGCATCTTATTCATAATGAAGCTAATGATGCATGGCTTTTACAGGAAACTGTTTTAGAAAGCTTATCACAACTGGCAATACTAGGAATCCCCTATGATTTAGTGGGTATCAGTCTCAATCATATAGAAACTGCTTTAAAAGTAGCAGAAAAAATACCAGACCTAAACATGGTTTTTGATCATCTTAATCAACCTCCTATAGCTCAAAAAGAAAAATTTGGACGATGGGGTCAATTAATGCAGGAGGCTGCCTGTCACAAAAAATTTTATGCTAAAATTTCCGGGTTAGGAACATCTTCGGGAAACTTTACAGATTGGACGAATGATGACTTGAAACCATACGTCAATTTTGCTTTGGAGAATTTTGGTATTGACCATTGTTTTTGTGGTGGAGATTGGCCGGTGGCTTTATTGGCCGGATCTTATGTTAAAACATGGCAAGCTTATCAGGATATTCTTGGTAGCTTACTTAATGAAGCTGATCAAAAACAAGTTTTAAGTACTAATGCTAGTTTGTTTTATAATTTAAAAGCTTAAAAATGAGTGTTCTTACAGGAATTATTTTGCATGCAATTGGCGCTGGTTCTGCTTCTCTTTGTTATACGCCGCAAAAAAAAACAAAGCAATGGAGCTGGCAAACTTACTGGCTTGCACAAGCTGTTGTTTGTTGGCTTGTACTTCCTTTGCTTGTTGCCTGGATAACAATTCCAAAACTTACAACAGTATTGCAGGAAGCTCCACGCAGTGCAATGTTAAGTTCATTTGTTCTAGGGGCGGCTTACGGAATTGGGGGGACTGCTTTTGGTATTGCTATCAGATATATCGGTTTTTCTCTAACCTATGCTTTTTCTATTGGTATATCTTGTGTATTAGGTACGTTATTGCCCCCAATAATTCACGGACAGTTTATGAACGTTTTTAATAAAATTGGAGGTATTTATATTCTTGCAGGAGTTGCTGTTGGCATAATTGGTATTATACTCTGCGGAATTAGCGGCAGAATGAAGGAAAAAGATCTGAGCGAGATTGAAAAAACAACGGCTGTTTTTGATATGAAAAGAGGTTTGCCGTTATGTATTCTTGCAGGAATCCTTTCTGCTTTTTTCGGCTTGTCATTAGACCAGGGAGCACCCATTGCAGAGATTGCAAATAAATACGGGGCCGGGGTTTACAGTGGAAACGTTATTTACATCTTTTCTAATACGGGAGCTTTTTTTAGTACCCTAATATATTGTTTATACCTTCATAAGAAGCATCAAACGTTTAAAGAATTTGTTAATCTATCCGGCAGTACCACTTCCTTTGCTTTGCCGGTAAATTATATTCTTGCTATAATTACAGGCACACTCTGGTACTGTCAGTTTTTCTTTTATGGTTTAGGACATGTACGTTTGGGAGCTTACCAATTTACCAGCTGGGCAATTCATATGATCATTTTAGTGTTATTTAGTTCAGTAGTAGGTCTGATCATGAAGGAATGGGTTTTTGCAAAACCAAAAACCATACGAATTTTAACTGCGGCATTACTCGTACTATTATTTGCTGTTATCATACTCACATACGGTAATTATTTAGGTTCCTAATTTTCGTTTTAAAAGATTTTTTACATGAACAATCAAACTACAGCTATTTCAATTATTATTATTGGTGCCGGTGCGGTTGTACAGACGGGACATTTGCCCGCATATCATCTAGCAGGCTTTACTGTAAGAGGGATTTTTGATTTGGATATAGAGAAAGCCTTTAAAGTTGCAAAGCAATTTAATATTTCGAAAGTGTATGCATCAATAGAAGAAATAATTTTCGAAAGTGATGATAATGTAATCTTTGATATAGCAATACCTGCGTCTGGTATAATTCCTGTTTTAGAACAACTTCCACCAAATGCTGCGATTTTATTACAAAAACCAATGGGTGAAGATCTGACACAGGCAGTAGCAATTGCTGAAATATGCAGAAAGAAAAAGTTTATAGCAGGTGTTAATTTTCAGTTGCGTTATGCACCGTTTATTTTGAAAGCTAAAGAATTAATTGAAGCGGGTAAAATAGGGGATTTATATGATATAGAAATTAATATAAACGTTTCAACACCATGGCACTTGTGGGATTTTTTATATGGCTTACCCAGAATGGAAATTCTATATCATAGCATTCATTATATTGATTTGGTTCGTTCTTTTTTAGGTGATCCTAAAACTGTATTCGCAAAGACGATTAAACATCCAAAAATGCCTGAACTAACATCTGTACGGTCAGTGATTTGTATGGATTACGGTGATTACTTAAGAGCAAATATTTTAACTAATCATTGCCATCAATATGGTGTAAAACATCAACAATCTTATATAAAAATTGAAGGAACTAATGGTGCAATTTATATTAAAATGGGACTTCTATTAGACTATCCTAATGGAGTGCTGGATATATTTGAATATATAACCACTAATAATGAACAGTCCGCAATCTGGCAAAGTATAGATATTAAAGGTTCTTGGTTTCCAGAAGCATTTATCGGTTCAATGAGTGAAATCATTCATGCAGTACAAGATAAAAAATATGTACCTGACAATAATATAGAAGACTGCTTAAATACAATGGTTTGTACAGAAGCAGCCTATATTGCTAATTTACAGAGTGGCATTGCAATAGAAGGTTTGATAAGGTAGCATAGACTATTCAATCATCCATAAATACCTGGTAAAAAGTTTAAAAAAATAATATCAAATTAGATTTAACTGACTATTTATAAATAAAAAATTTTAAAATGAAAAATCCGAACGCAAACCCCGCCTTACACAAAGATATTCCTGTTTGGAATGCGGAAGACTGGTTTTATGAAGATATAGTAATTGGCAAACGTTTACGCTCTATTCGACGGACCATTACAGAAGGTGAAAGTATGCAGTTCAACACACTTGTTTTAGATATGCACCCTTACGTTGCAGATGAAATTTTCGCAAAAGAAGAGGGGATATTTGGCAAACGTTTGATTGCTGGTGCTTTTGTATTTAGCGCAGGTTTAGGGCTTGTTGCTACTAATTGTGTAAACGCATTTAGTTATGGATATGATAAGTTGCGTTTTATTAAACCAGTTTTTATTGGAGATACAATATATACCATAAAAACTGATCTTGAAAAACAACCTAAATATAAAGATATGGGACTTTATAGAGCAAGCTATGAAATTTTTAAGAATGATGGGGAGTTGGTACTGTATTGTGAACATATACAAACTGTTAAATATAAAAGTATAGAAAGTTTTTCATCTAGTAATGAGTAATTCCAAATTCTATCAAGTTTAAATATTTTAGACGTTATTTCGTCTTTTGTAGACTACTTTAAATTAATCAGATATGCTAAACAAGAAATATTGTTTTATAGTTGATCTTAAGGATGATGTAAATTTGATTGCCATGTATGAAAATTATCACAGACCTGGTGTAATTTGGCCGGAGATAGTAGAAGGTATCAAGCAATGTGGTATTCTCGAAATGGATATTTACAGAGTAGGAGACAGGCTGGTAATGATATTAGAAACCATTCCCGATTTCGATTTGAAAAGAGATTTTGCGAAAATGACTACTTTGCCACGTCAAAAAGAATGGGCTACTATAATGCATAAATTTCAAAAAAAAATCCCTTTTGCTAAACCAGATGAACATTGGGTCTTAATGACTCGGATATTTAACTTAAACAATCAGATCTTATAACATAAGATTTTGCATCTTTATTTAATTTTTCCAACCGCACAGAAATCTAACCTCTTGCTCAATAACTAATAATGGCCACTAATGCTTAAAACAATTTCTATTTCAGATCTTTTAAATCAGTCTAACGATCAATTGGATTTTGATGTAAGCAGGTTCGAAGAAATGGATGAACCGCAAAACGTGTCATTTCCGCATAAACATGATTTTTATGAAGTACTATGGATTACACATGGGAAAAGTAAACATGCTATAGATTATAAAGATTATGAAATAGAACCTGATACATTATTTTTTATTTCACCTGGTCAGTTGCATTTATTTGAAGAATGGAAAGGAATTAAAGGATATTGCGTTATGTTCTCTGAAGATTTCTTTCTTCAACTTTTTCAAGATAAAAAAATTCTTTTTGAACTCTGTTATCTTGACAACTTATATATAAATCCATACCTAAAGTTAAATGAAGCAAATTCGTCTATACTGCAACCAATTGTTAATCTATTGATAAAAGAAAAATCACCTGATATTATACAAGCACTTTTATTTGTACTATTAAAAAAAATTCAAAAATTCTTTTCGGAAACAAACATTGATCGAAATACACAACATCAAATTGTTGTTTTTAAGGAATTTAGAAATTTAGTAGAACAAAATTTCTTTAAAAAATTAACCTTAACTGAATATGCTAACATGTTAAATGTTACAGCTCATTATTTAAATAGTAACGTAAAGACGATATGCAATAAGACTGCTAGCGACATTATTAAGGAAAGAATAATTTTAGAAGCCAAACAGTTACTACAATTTTCAGATGATACAATATCTCAAATAACCGATAAATTAAGTTTTAAAGACAGTAGTTATTTTTCGAGGTATTTTAAGAAACACACCAAGACTTCACCCTTAGAATTTAGAAGGAAAAACTTGCGATAATTATTATCACACAATAATTAACACTTATTCTTGTTGAATGGATTCTAGTTCTACTTAGGATTTTTAAGTGGAAACTAGTAAAATTAAGTGCCGAAAACCCTCACATTTGTCCTAACAACCTCATACTACTTCATGTTAAGTTTACATTGTGTTTTAAACAATGTAAATGATGGCTACAGGAAATTCCATAAAAAAGTTTTTAGAACAACAAAGAAACCATTGGAAAGATTGGAATATCCCCTATGCCGATGGTGAAGCCTTATATAAGTTAGTTACTGAAAACTATTTTACATCTATTTTAGAAATTGGTACTTCAACTGGGCATTCCACTATTTGGTTGGCTTATGCTATGCAACAAACTGGCGGAAAAGTTACAACTATTGAAAACGATGAAACTCGTTATAAAAAGGCTATTAAAAACTTTGAATTAGCAGAGGTTTCTCATTTAATAGATGCTAAGCTTGGCGAGGCTTTGCATGTTATTCCAACTTTAGATCAAGACTTCGATTTTGTTTTTTCTGATGCTACTCTAACGTTACAACCAAAGGAAAGCTACTTGCTTTTTTTTAAGGCAGCATCACCAAAGCTACTTGTTGGGGGCTTTTATACAATGCATAATGTAACTGATGGATATGGAGATAACGGAAGCTTTTTTAAGTATTTGGATGAATTAGGAAATTATGAAACATCTATAATTAAAGCAACTTCAGCAGGGATTTCTGTGAGCAAAAAATTAAGGTAATATGTTAGAGATATCTGAAAGTACAATTGTAAAAGCTTCAGTTGATAAAGTATTTGAAAAATTACTAAATCCAGAAGAGCAACTAAAATGGAACACCTTGTATTTAGAAGTTCATACTGAACCAAAAGGTACCATAAAAAACGGTACAGTAATGACAGGAAAATTTAAAGGTTCTGGGAAGGCAAAAGTTTATTTTGAAAATATTATACCCAACCAAGAGTTTACCCATTATTCAAAATTAAAGATGTTTAATATTATATATTTAGGAGAGTTTCGGCACAACTATAAACTTGAAAATTCTGATGGTAAAACTAAAATTACCCAAACAGTTTTTTTTAATCCCAAAGGAATTGGAAAGCTTCTTCAAATCCCTATTGCAAAAAGCTTTAAGGATCGCATACCCGTAAGTTTTGAAGAGTTTAAAAATTATATAGACTTAGAAGAATAATAGTATGAGCAAAAAAGTAATTGTTTTTGGAGCAACAGGTTTAATGGGACGACAAATTGTAAAAGAAAATATAAAAGTGGGAAATAATGTAACTGTATATATTCGGCAGCCAAGTTATGAAATAGAAAATGTTAATGTAGTTACTGGAGAGCTAACAGACGAATTGAAAATTAAAAAAGTTATTGAAGGTTTTGAAGTCATTGTTTCTAGTGTCGGAAACCGTAACTATTCTGACCCAACAAAAATTGTTAGCCCTTTAACACGCATACTATCTAAATCAATCAAAGATAGCCAACGATTGATTGTGGTATTCGGTGCTGGATTAATGCTTTTAACCGAAAATACGTTGATGAAAGAAAGTGACAACGATAATGAAAAGTTAAAAAATCAAAGAGCTGATCATTGGGAGGCATTTTGCAATTTATTTCCACTTGACATAAATTTTTTAATGATCTGCCCTACGTGGGTAGTTCCTGGAGATTCTGATGGAAATTATTTATATCGCGATACTTATTTTCCTTTATCAGATAAAATTCAGGTTTCAGCTGGAAACGTTGGTTTTTTTATCGCAAAAGAAATTACTGAGAAAAAATTTAATAAAACACGAATTGGTTTAGTTAACGCATAATTATATGAGGTCAAAGCATTTTATCACTATTATTTTTTTGTTCATAGAGTTTGTCTCATGTAATAAATCATATAAACAAATGGAGGAACCTATGAAAAATGAGAAAGTAAACTTCAAAAGTGAAAATCAGAATATAAAAGGGATTTTATGTGCTAAAACTAATGCCCATAAAAAACCTGCTGTCGTTATTTTAGGTCCAATATGTTCAGTTAAAGAACAATCTCCTATTCAGTACGCTACTAAGTTGGCCGAAAAGGGTTTCGTCGCTTTATGTTTTGACGCCAGAGGTTATGGACAAAGCGATGGTGAGCCAAGGCAGTTTGAAAGCTTGAAGAAGAAAGAACAGGATGTCAAAGCTGCTATAGATTACCTTACTGGAAGAAAGGATGTTGACACTAATAAGATCTTTTTATTGGGAATTTGTAATGGCACAAATGAAATGATGCAAGTCAGTATTGATGATAGTAGAGTTAAATCACTTGCATTAATTTCAGGTAATTACCTCATAAAAGAGAATATGGTGCAACTGTTAGGTAATGACACAATTTTTAACAATCATTTAAGAAGAGCCAAATTAGCTAAAGATAAATTCGAGAATACCGGCGAAGTAGAGTATATCAATATTGTAAATAAAACTGGAACTGAACAGTTACTGCCACCAATAGCAATTTACGACTGGTATTATCCTTGGGAAAATAAGGCTCCGTATTTTAGCTATCGTGGTGGATGGCAAAATAAGGTAGCTGCAATGAGTGAATTGGAAACATTAAATTTTAATGCTTTAGAAGTCGCAGAAAAAGTAACCAAACCTACGTTAGTTGTACATGGAGAATTAAGCGATGGAGGTTATTTATATGCGAAGAAGATTTTTAATTCAATTTCAACGACTAATAAAAAATCAGTATGGATTGATAAAACTGTCCACTTTCAGTTTTATGACGATCAGATAATAATAGGCAGGTCAGTAAATGAAATCGCAAAGTGGTTTAATAAGAATGAAGTGCAATAATGCAAAATTCCATTATCGCTCATTAATTAGTGTAATTTAAAATTGGCGCATATTTAGGAACCTTAACATTGCAATATTATTAATCATCAATACATAATTCCTATAATTAAAAAAAATTAAAGGTCTCAAATTTTTGTCTTTTGAACTAAGACCCTTATAATTTTTTTACGTTTTGAAAGATGTACTTAGAAATCATAAAGTAATTATACATTAAATATGAAAAAGGCTGTAACTGCGCATAAAAATTTGCTCGGTTCAAAGCCGATGAGTTGCTCTACCATTACATTTTTATGCAACTGGAAGCTTTGGAACCCTCTAAATCCAGAAACAAAGTAAACAGAACTTTAAAATGGACTGGAGAAGTAATTCACTTGATCGAGATAGCTTATGGTATCTATCTAAACTGCCAGGTAGAAAAAGGAAAGATTGGTATTGTTGAGTTTTTTGAAGTATTAGGTGAGTTCTTTGGGATAAATCTTGGCGTACCTAAAAAGGGTTTTGATGATATGAAAAAAAGAAAACGTTTAAGTAAGACCCACTTTACCGAGCAGATGCAGAAAGCAATCTTGCAGAAAATGGATGACGAAGATAATTGGAAGCGGAAAAGATAAGTAGAAGAAAATCCGTTTTGACATTAGTAAGCAGTTTTAAACACTATTTATCCCATATGGGATAAGAAGGATTTTAGACTGCCAACCTTTGCTTTCGTCAACCTGCCACAATGAAGTGTCAGGTTTAAACAAAGCAATATGTTACAACAATTCACCTGGCAGGATTTTCTGATTGCCGCACTCATTTTTACACTCGTCTGGTACGTGGTCATTATCCTGCTTTATTATCGCAGTGAGTTTTTCAAATTTCTTTCCGGCAGGAACAATACTCAGCCACCTGAAAAGCTCCGGCGGGAATGGGAAGAAGAGTTTGAAGATGATGAACAGGATAATCTGATCGGTAGACAGGCATTACCCGAAGGACTTAGTGAAATAAGCATGAGCAATTTCGGATTTGCACAAAAAGGAGGAATTACAGATGAAAAAGACAACAAAGAGATTCAGTTAGGATTAGTACCTGATGTATTGGAGGAGTTAAAAAGCATTTTTAGTATCCTGAAAAAAGAGAACGGAGGTAAAGAAGATTTCATTTCCCTGTTTGCCCTGATCAGTTCCAAATATCCAAACATCAGAAATACTGGAGATTCCGATGAAGTTGACCACCCTATTCCGATTTAAACTGACCAGTCATTCCGTTAGAAACTGACCAGTGTATTCCGCTGGAAAGTGACCAGGTAAGGACGTTGAAAGATGCTGTAAGATCAAGCCTATTTTTGAGGGATTAACATCTCAGAAATGGCCAATACGACAATCAGCATGAATAAGATAAGACAAATCCTCAGGATGTCCCATCAGGGGCGCAGCATCATGTCCATTACGGTACAGAGCGGTTGTTCCCGTAATACGGTAAGGAAATACATTTCTGCCTTCAATCAGGGAGGCTTTAGCTTTGATGAGGTAAACGCCCTTAATGACAAGGAACTGGAAGATCTTTTTGGAAAAAGCAGGGAGCAGCCCCCCAGTTCCCGTATGCAAGCCCTTCAACGATGTTTCCCTGCCATGGACAAAGAACTCAAGCGTACAGGGGTAAACCGGCAGATGTTATGGGAGGCTTACCTGAAAGAATTCCCCCAAGGCTACCGTTACAGCCAGTTCTGCCTCTATTATAAGCAATGGAAGTTTCGTGTAAACCCGGTAATGCATATGGACCATAAGGCGGGCGATATGCTGTATGTTGATTTTGCCGGCCAGAAGCTGAGTTATGTAAATGAGGAAACCGGCGAAGTGATCCCAGTAGAGGTATTCGTCGCTATCCTTGGCGCCAGCCAGCTCACTTATGTAGAAGCGGTGGCAACCCAGCAGAAAGAGGACTTTATCATGGCCTGTGACCATGCCTTCCATTATATCGGAGGGGTGCCGGGAGCTATTGTGCCGGACAACCTGAAAGCGGCAGTGACCAAGAGCAGCCGTTATGAACCTCTGTTGAACGAGGCCTTTTCAGATTTTGCCGACCATTATGGCACCACAATATTGCCTGCCAGGGCCTATAAACCCCGCGATAAGGCTTTGGTAGAAGGAGCCGTCAAGATCATCTATTCCCGTGTCTATGCTCCTTTGAGGAAGATGGTTTTCCACTCCATCGAATCCTTGAATGCCGCAATAAAGATAAGCCTGGAAGAACATAACAACCAATTATTGAAAGGTCGTAACTACAGCCGGCGTCTACAGTTTGAAGAGATAGAACGGGGAGCCCTTTCTGCCCTCCCTCTGATTCCCTACGAACTCAAAAAACAATGTTACGCTACGGTAATGAAGAACGGCCACGTCTGCCTGGGCATAGACAAACATTATTATAGTGTGCCATACCGCTTTATCGGGAAGAAGATAAAGCTGTTATATTCCAGATCCACAGTAGAGGCTTTCTTCCATTACGAGCGTATAGCGATACATAAACGTATCAAAAGCCCGTACAACTATAGCACCGACAAGGACCACATGGCCACCTCGCACAGGTTTGTGGCAGAATGGACACCGGAGAAGTTTCTGGGCTGGGCCTCCTCCATCCATGAGGATGTAAGGCTATATATCCTAAAAATACTGGAACGTAAACAACATCCCGAACAAGCTTACAAATCCTGTATAGGGATACTCAGCTTTTCCAGAAAAGTAGGGAACGAGCGGCTTCAGATGGCCTGCAGAAGGGCGTTGGGCTATGGAATATACAACTATAAGACCATACAATCTATCCTGGAAAACAAGATGGACAGTTACCAGGATAATCTTTTTGCGGATGAACTGCCTATGCCCAGCCATGAAAATATTAGGGGAGAAGATTATTATCAATAAACAAATAATATATGAACACCAACACTTTAGAAAAAATGAGGTCGATGAAATTCTTCGGCATGTTCCACGCTTTCAAAAGCAGCCTGGAGAGCGGGCAGACTGATGGTTATACTGGCGATGAGTTATTGGCCCACCTATTGGAAGCCGAATGGGATTACCGGCAGAACAGACGTATAGAACGACAGTTGTTGTATGCCCGTTTCCGCTATAAAGCAACCATAGAGGAGATAAAGCACTATATAGAACGAAATATCGACAGGAACCAGTTGATGCGCCTTGCCGAATGTAGCTTCATTGACCGCAATGAAAACCTGCTGATTACCGGAAGCACCGGTATCGGAAAGAGCTATGTAGCCTCAGCTATTGGCCACCAGGCCTGCTTTTCAGGCTATAGAGTACTTTATGCCAGCACTCCTAAATTATTCGCTAAATTGAAGATGGCCAAGGCTGACGGATCCTATAGTAAGGAAATCCTTAAAATAGAAAGGCAACAGTTACTGATACTCGATGACTTTGGTATCCAGCCCTTTGATGCCCAAAACCGGGCCGCACTGATGGAAATCATTGAGGACAGGCATGGTAAATCCTCTATGATCATCACTTCCCAACTTCCTGTGGGCAAATGGCATGAACTTATCGGGGAGAAAACCATTGCTGATGCAATCCTGGATCGTATCGTTCATGATGCGCATAGAATGGAGCTACAGGGGGAATCGATGAGAAAAAAAAGGAATCAGGAACCACCAAAAAATCACTCATAAATCTTTAAAATAATTATTACTTTTATCAAAGATCATAAGGCATGTTTCAACCCCTTTTGCCAGCTTAAGCACTGGTCAGTTTGCCACGGAATTACATGGTCATTTTCATCGGAATATACACATGCTAGCGGATCATCTCCAATAGTTGCTGAAAGCATCAAATCATCCATAAAAGAGTTCGAGTTTTGTAGTTTTTGGGCTACGGATTTAATTATCAAAATGTAAAAAAGGCTGCAAACGATATGTTTGGAGCCTTTTTTGTTTTTACAAACGGGTCAAATAGTGCGTAAAATCCCAATCCAACAGTGAGTCTTTCAGTGAGTCGCACTTTTGAGAGATTTAGGACTCACTATTAGAGGGTTAATCATCTGATTATCAACTAGTACTCACTAGGTACATCTTGACGTTTTTAGGCTGCATTGCTAGTTTTGTTTCACTTTAAAAGACTAGAATTATGAGTCAGAATTATTCTCTTCATTTCTATTTGAAGAAGCCCAAAAATTATCAAAATGGGCCAAAGTTTATCTACATGCGCATTAGCGCAGGAGATCTAATAGCAAAAGATGCTTCCATTGGAAGAAGTATCGATCCGGAAAACTGGAATTCAGCAGCCAACCGAGCAAAGGGGGTAAATGAAATTTCCAAGACCCTTAACAGCTATATAGAAGGTATTGAGCGGAATGTCGAACAGATACATACCTACCTCATCCGAAATCAGATTGATGTTACACCAGAAGCCATGATGAACAAATACCTGAAAAAAGGTGATGTTCGGCATAATCTGATGGAAGTTTTTGCCGAGCACAACCGCAAGATGGAAGCTTCTATCGGGCTTGGTTTCAAGGCAAATACCCTAAAAGGCTATAAATCTTCGGTCAACCATTTGAATGATTATTTGCAAAAAGATTTCAGGGCAAAGGATATCGACATCTGCAAGATCGACCATGCCTTTATCACGGGTTATGAATTTTTCTTGCGTACGGATAAAAAAATCAGCGATATCTCCACAGCGAAATACATGAAGCACTTTCGCAAGATCATCAATCTTTGCCTTGCCCATCGCTGGATCGAGTTCAATCCTTTTGTTTTCTATAAGAACAAGGCTAGACCGAAGGAAAAGGAATTTCTGACCAAGCATGAACTTCAGACCATCTATAAAAAGAAACTGGAAATGCCACGTCTGGAATTGGTGAGGGATATTTTTGTTTTTAGCTGTTATACTGGCCTTTCTTATGCGGATGTCAAAAAACTCCAGCGAAGCGAAATCGGGATTGGCGATGATGGCGAGCTTTGGATCTTTACCTCTAGGGAGAAAAACGATAATTCATCGAATATCCCCTTGCTCGATATTCCTAAAAAACTGATGGATAAATATAAAAATAGATTGGAATGCAAGCATGATGGTTTGGTGATGCCTATTCTAAGCAACCAGAAAATGAATGCCTACCTAAAGGAAATCGCAGATATCTGTAAAATCAAAAAGGTGCTCACCTTTCATATCGCAAGGCACACCTTTGCAACCACAGTTACCCTATCCAATAATGTACCCATAGAAACGGTTTCCAAAATGCTTGGACATAAGGATATCCGAACCACGCAGCATTATGCAAAGGTGCTCGATGAAAAAATCGGCAGGGATATGCGGGAACTGAACAACAAGCTCAGAAAATTCAGGTAATACCTCAAAAATAAATTTATGATGATGCAATAAAGCGAACGCATGAGCGTCTTATAATGGAGAGCGTTAATTTAGATGAGCGGGAATGGTCGAAAAGATCGTTCCCGCTTTCTTTTTTTTAATCTTTTCGTTAACGCCTCCCCATGTGATTGTCAAATGGCCCAAACGCTAATGGCAAATTTTGGAAGAATTAAATCCAAGATTATGACAGCACTGGACCTTATTACCAAAGACGACCTGGAACTTTTCAAAACACAGCTCTTTGCAGAACTGCAAAAACTTCTTCCCAAACAGCAGGCGGAAAAACAGCAGAAACTGCTCCGTAGCAAAGACGTGAGAAAACTGCTAAACATTTCTTCCGGCACCTTGCAAACGCTTCGGATCAATGGTACGCTGCCCTATTCCAAGATCGGCAGCATTCCCTATTACAAGCTTGATGACATTAACAAGATTTTATCAGCCAATCAGTCGAAAAAAAGATGAGCGATATCGTTTTACATGTGCAACGATTTTTACAGGTTTCCAGTAAAAAAGAAAAGTTAACCGCATGGCACATCAGCTTTTATTTGGCTGTCTGTTTTGCAAGCCTTTCGGGCAATCTTGTAATTGGTTTTCGCAGCAGCAGGTCGCGGATCATGGCCCATGCGCACATCCGCGGAAGAACTGCCTACCACCGCTATCTTAAGGATTTGATCGCCCTTGGCCTGATCAGGTATGAGCCGTCATATCACCCCACCAAAGCAAGCCTTTTTAAACTGGCCCCAATTGATTAATAGCAAACAACGAGCGGATTCGGGCAAGCGCGGGCTCGCAGCAAGATGGATTTTCGTATACGAAAATATCTTGCTCCGATAGCTCGGAGGGTTTTGCTTCGGAACTCGCAAAACCTGAAAACAGTATTAATGGATAGCACAATATGCCCAGAAAACCAGTAGCAGAGAGAGAAGAGATCTTGGTCCATCCGATCATTTTAAGGGTGAACGATGCTACCTATAAGCGGCTGGAAAAACTGCTTGCTGAAAGCAGTTGCAAATCCATCGGCGAAGTGGCAAGGAAGATCCTGACGGGTGGTAGGATCAACTGTTTTTATAGGGATGTTTCTTTGAACGGACCCATGGAGGAACTGGCACTAATCAGAAAGGAACTAAAGAGCATAGGGATCAACATCAACCAGCAGACCCGCTATTTCAATGCGGTGAAATCGCCGGCCGAGAAGCAATTCCATTCGGATAGGACGGTGGAACTTTTGTTGAAGGCAGATGCCAAAATGGAAAGGCTGTTTGCCCTGATTTCTAAACTAGCGGAAAAATGGTTGCAAAAATCGTAGAAGGGAAATCGATCAGGGGGATCCTGCATTATAATGAGGACAAGGTAGAAAAGGGAGAGGCGAAAGTGCTGATGGCAAGCGGTTTTGCCACGGACATCGAGCGGCTCAATTACCAGCAAAGGCTCTACAGGTTTGAGACCCTGCACCTGTTGAGCCCAAGGATCAACTGCAATGCGATGCACATTACTTTAAATTTTCATCCCGATGATCAGCTCGATATGGGAAAGATGCAGCAGATCACTTCAGCTTACCTGGAAAAGATCGGTTTTGGCGAGCAGCCCTATATTGCCTACCAGCACCTGGATGCTGCCCATCCGCATATCCATATCGCAACGACCAGGATCCAAAGGGACGGCAAGCCGATTTTTACCAACAAGATCGGATGGCGGCTTTCCGAGCCGGCAAGGAAAGAGCTCGAGGAGAAGTTTGGACTGGTCAAAGCGCAGGGAAGGAAACTGAATAATGAGCCTTATCTGAAAGTAGCCGAATATGGGACGGCACCAACCAAAAAACAGCTGGGAAATATCACGGGGGCTGTGATGCGGGACTATGCATACACTTCTTTTGCGGAATACAAGGCGGTGCTCGCGCAGTTCAACGTGCACGTAGATCGTGGATTTGAAGACTCGGTCATGTTCGAGAAAAAGGGACTGGTCTATTCTATTGCAGGTTCTGACGGAAATCCGGTCGGTGTTTCTTTCAAGGCGAGCGCTTTTTACAATGGTGCCACAATGAAAAATCTGGAGAAAAGGTTTGATAGGAATGCCGAAAAACGCAAAGCCTTTAAGCAGAGCCTCAAAGAAAGGATTGACGTTGTTGTGGATCGCTACAGTTTGGTGAAGAAAGAAACCTTGTTGCGGGAGCTGGCAAAAGAGCAGGTGGCCTTAGTGCTGAGAAGAAATGAGGCTGGCCTAATTTACGGACTGACCTTTGTCGACCATATGCATAGAACAGTTTTCAACGGGAGTGATATCAGTAAAGCCTATGCTGCAAAGGCGATTACAGGAATGTTTTCAGATAGGGATGTGCCGAAGGTTTATTTAAGGAAAGAAGTGCAGAGCAATTATTTGGAAAAGTATGTGGGGCTGGGCGGAAAGCCGGACAAAGAAGAAGAGGGCTTGTTGGATGGGCTGCTTGAAAAGGCAGACTATGATGACCCGACGGTCATCGGCAAGAAAAGGAAGAATAGACCTGGGGAGGAACAATCACAAAATTTTAGCTTATGAATACTGGAGAGGATGTGCAGGGACTGCGCAAGATCATTGATTTTACAAGGTTGCTCAGCATTTTTATTCTGGCGATCCATTTTTACATCGCCTGTTACCAGGTTTTTGCTACATGGGAATGGACGGCAGGGATAACTGACAGGATCGTTGGGAACATTGCTAGGACCGGTTTGTTTGAAGGACTGTTTAGGGCAAAGCTGGCGGCTTTGCTTTTACTGGTGGTTTCTTTGGTCGGGGTGAAGGGCAAGAAGGACGAGAAGATTCTGCTGAAGCCGATTTTAATTTATCTTTTGTTTGGCGCTGGTCTGTACTTTGCAAGCACGCTTTGCTTTTTTCTGCCCAGCCTTCTGCCCAGCTCCAAAACTATTATTGCCATTGCTTATATCGGATTAACGTCTGTTGGATATTTATTGATCCTGACAGGCGGCGGGCAATTGTCTAGGCTTCTAAAGGATAAATTCGGTACCGATATCTTCAATGAGGAGAACGAGACCTTTCCGCAGGAGGAAAGATTGCTAGAGAACGAGTTTTCCATTAACCTACCCGCAAAATATCGGTTGGGCAAACTGCTCCGTGACAGCTGGATCAATATCATCAACCCTTTTCGTGGATTGCTTGTGGCAGGAACACCGGGTGCGGGTAAGAGTTATTTTGTTATCCGCCATATTATCGACCAGCATATCCGCAAGGGCTTTTCGATGTTCATCTATGATTTCAAGTTCGATGACCTTTCCAAAATTGCTTTTAACAAACTGCTTAAATATGCTGGAAATTATAAGATAAAACCGAAGTTCTTTGTGATCAATTTTGATGACCTGAACCGCACGCACAGGTGCAACCCTTTGGATCCGCAGGCAATGGAGGACATTACCGATGCGACCGAGGCATCCAGAACTATTATGTTGGGGCTGAACCGCGACTGGATCAAAAAGCAGGGGGACTTCTTTGTGGAATCCCCGATCAATTTTTTAACGGCCTGTATCTGGTATTTGAGAAAGTACGAAGATGGCAGGTATTGTACTTTGCCGCATGTGATCGAGCTGATGCAGTCGGACTATGATCCGCTTTTTGCAGTGCTAAAGACCCAAGAAGAGATTAAGGTTTTGATCAATCCCTTTGTTTCGGCGTACCTGAATAATGCGATGGCTCAGCTTGAGGGGCAGATCGCATCAGCCAAGATCGGACTGGCAAGATTATCTTCGCCACAGTTATATTATGTGTTGAGCGGGAACGATTTTACATTGGATGTGAATAATCCTTTGGAGCCAAAGATTGTCTGCGTGGGGAATAATCCGCAGAAATTGCAGGTATATGGGGCGGTGCTTTCGCTCTACATTTCTAGGATGATCAAGCTGGTAAACCAGAAGGAAAAACTGAAATCCTCTTTGGTGTTCGATGAGTTTCCGACAATCTATTTCAATAATATGGATTCCTTGATTGCTACGGCAAGAAGCAATAAGGTTTCAACCTGCCTTGCGGTTCAGGATTTCTCGCAGCTGACCAAGGACTATGGCTCGGAACAGGCGGACGTGATCACTGGGATCGTGGGCAACGTGATCTCTGGGCAGGTGACAGGGGATACGGCAAAACAGCTCTCGGAGAATTTTGGCAAGATTTCACAAAGAAAGGATTCGATGAGCATCAATTCTTCGGATACCTCGATCACTCGTGCGACGCAAATGGACTATGCCATACCAGCAAGCAAAATTGCAACCTTGTCTTCAGGTGAATTTGTGGGCGTGGTGGCGGATAATCCCGAGCAGAAAATCAAGCTGAAGATGTTCCATGCTGAAATCCAGAATGACCATGAGGCGATTGCTATTGAGGAAAAGGGTTATAAAGATATTCCGATGGTTAAAAAGGTGACCGCTGAAATGGTGGAAGAAAATTATAAACAGATCAAGCGGGAGATTTTTGAGCTGTTAAAAACCGAATGTGCCAAACAGGAGGTGAAGGCTGAAGTGAAAGAAACCAGGAAAAGGACGAATTCTAGACCGAAGAAAGCGAAGGGTGAGGAGCAGGCGCAGTCGTTTTAGTTTTTTCGTTCTTTTCTTTTTAATTGAGAATACCTAGCTTAACGAATTCATTATTTATTCCGATTATGTTCGATCCCTACCAAGCCTGTCCATGCCAAAGTGGTAAAAAGGCAAAATTTTGCTGCTTGTCAGGAGGGCTGTGGAATAAAAAGCCAAGTATTCTAGCACCTTTAAATAGTATAACGGGTTACTCACATAGTAAATGTTATGCTAAACATACCAATGATTGTTCTTCGAAGATTTCTGGCGAACATTATATTTCCGAATTCATCTTAAATAATCTTGGTGATGCGAATGCCGTAAATATTGGCGGCCTGGCGTGGCGGCCACAGGGCGAAATTACACAGGTTGCTAAAAAAGCTTTTGTCGCGAATGTCCTATGCGAGCGCCATAATGCGTTATTGTCTCCTTTTGATAACGAAATGGGAAAATTTCACAGGACAATTAACGAGTATGATAAAGGTTTTCAGATTGAAATGCCCAATAATGAATTCAATATTTTCTGTGGAGAAGATCTGGAAAAATGGCTGTTAAAGACAGCTTGTACATTTATATCTTCAAATCAAATCGTTGCAGGCGACACCAAAGTGAATTGCCAGCTTCTCGAAATCTATACAGATATCTTGTTCAAAGATAAACCATTTCCTGAGGGTTGGGGGATGTATGTTGATGCGGAAAGTAATATAATACAGCATTACAACTACATCAGTTTCAGTTTTACCGTGCGAGGAGATATGCTAAAGTTTATGAAAATAATCATTAATAGTCTTACATTTTACCTTGTGCTTGATAAGCCTCAAAGTATAAAAAAAGGCATGATATACCGACCCCGTGGAATTGAAATTAAGAAGGATAATATTAAAAAAATTATAGAGATATGTTGGCAAGACAAGAGTTATGCTCAAGGCGTTTTTCTTAATCATCAAAAGCTCGTATCGCGATCTCCAGAAGAATGGCAGAATATCATTTATAAGGACAAATCTAAATGATGGCTGCCTATCAATTTGTTTATACCGCTGCTGCACATCGTGGCCTGCAAAACCTTCGGTTCTTGCTTCTTGCTTATATGGCAGGCATAGATAAGGGCTTTGCTTTTTCTGATCTCGGCTCTTCCGTTCCGGAACGCCTGATGTTGATATGGGCAACCAGAAAAAATTATTTTAGCTTTATGAATTAGTATAACGATTATGACTAGTGAAGAAAACAAAGAATTAGACTGGAAGGAATACGAAGATATCACAAGGTTCATATATGGAAACCTTGGTCATAAAGATGGTGTCAGGATCAAGGGGTATGGCAAGAATTGCAAGGTGATGGGAAAGTCAGGCATTGAGCACCAAGTTGATGTGCTCACTGAGCAGTCCGATGAAAATGGATCCCATTTGACTGCCATCGAATGCAAGTTTCTGAAGAAGAAAGTGGACAAGGATATTGTCATGAAGCTGCAGTCTATCATGGCCGATGCGGACATCGAAAGTGGTATAATCGTTTGCAGGTCCAGGTATATACAAAAGGAACAAAAACCCACGCTGAACATGTGGGAATAAGGCTAGTCGAGCTTTGGGAAGCTGACGATGCGGAAGTAAAGCGGGGTCAGGCCATCAACTTCGGAATGTTGGACGTTCGCATGAACATTACCTGCACGCGTCCAATTATTACCGAGATAGATCTTGGTTTTGAGAAGATTACCGAGGAAAAGCAGATTATGGCCATGCCTTATGTTTCCCTGAGCTCATCAGATGGAAGAGAAGTCAAGTTTTCCAAATGTATTGGATCATTCTCGGACGCATTGCACAACGAGGATATTTTTGATAGACCTGTCTCAAGAACTTTCAGGCCCAATGAAAAGCTGATCTGGAACCGCAGGGGGGAGCTAAAGGAAATCAGCGAAATCATAATTACCGGGTATCTAAAGAAAACAGAATCAACAGAAATGAAATACTTTAATCTAGTAGACCATGTGTGGCTGGTGATGGAGGAAATCTTTGAAAAAAGAAGGATGACCCTTTCCAAAAGCGGGATGATGTACAACCTGCCTTATGATGACGGTAAAAAATAACCGGCGAGATCTATTGTAATTTTAAAATTCTTTTTGAATTAGTTGGTGCTAATTTCTATAACAAAATTCTATCCTTGACCATGTTTTTTTCGAAACTTACTAGCGCCACTTTTGGATATTTCATGAAATTAAGCTTTTTGATGTTCATGCCAGCGGCATAAGCCTCAAGACCTTCTTGGAACAGAACTTTTAAGGTTTGGTCATTGATGTCTGCTGAGTGCAGCGATTCAAGTAGGGTGATTTCTTTCTGGTCATCGGGGATGAGCTCTATTCTTACGGTGGTGGGAGAGACAAACTGGTAGTGGTACTTCATGGAGGGTTTTAGATTGACTGAATATAAAACATTTTTGGGGATTTATTTTGCTTGGAAGATTATTGTTCGGTTGGGTACATTGTTTATTTTTGCGCTACGATAAAAAAGATGAAAATAACCCGAGCTACCGCTAATGAAGTCAAGGCGCTGAACAGATTGGTGAATTCCGCCTATCGTGGCGAAGAATCCAAAAACGGTTGGACGACCGAGGCAGAAATCCTCGATGGCATCCGGATCGATGAACAGGCCTTAGAGAAAATGTTTCAGCGTCCAATAGTAACGATCTTGAAAAGCTCTGATTCTGAAGGTAAGATTTTGGGTACCGTATGTTTGGAAATAAAATCGCAAGACCTTTATCTTGGTATGTTTGCAGTGTCGCCGACTTCCCAGGGCGGTGGTATCGGCAAGTCACTTTTAAGTGCATCAGAAAGATTTGCACTTGAAAATAATTGCTCTCGGATTGTCATTTCTGTAATCAGTACCCGGATTGAACTCATCGACTGGTACGAGCGCCATGGCTATCTCCCTACCGGAGGCGCTATTGCGTTTGAAGAGATCGAAGGTCGGTTTGGCGATCCAAAAGTGCCGGACATCAGCCTCATCGAAATGGAAAAGGTACTTGAAATATAAGTCGATAGCAGGAAATTAATACCTTTACTTATTTCATTTGCCCTGCATGACTTGCTCGAAGTGCTCTCAGCTTTGGGCTGATAAAGTTCTGGCAGAACGGCTTTTCTGGATTTTTCCTATAGTAGTCTAGGTACTGCTCATCATTAAGCTTAAAGGCTTTGAAGGGAATGATCTTGGTGATAATTGGACGGTTAAATTCTTTTTGAAGGCTTTTGAAAGCCTCCATTGCTTGTTTTTTCTGTACGGCATTTACGTAGTAAACAGCAGACCGGTATTTACCCCGCATAGAATGTTCTGACGTGCAGCTATGGGTGTACAGATGCACTTCGATGAGTGTTTCAAGGCTGATGACTTTTGGATCAAAGGTCACAAATACCGCTTCCGAATAAGTGTCGTTAGGTGCTTGGGATTGAATCCATCCCTGGTCGACCTTTGCTATGCCGATTAGCGATTGGAATATTGCCTCGGTGCACCAATGGCAGCTGCCGCCAAATCCGATGGTGTGCTTTGGCATTAACTGGCAATTGAAAGTTCAAGCGCTGGCACGTCTTCGTAGGTGAATGGTGTGGCCGGTTCTAGTGAAGCCAAAAATTCCTTGGCTACCGTGCAGGCATCCATGTATTCCGAAGGGTACATGGTAGCTGCGATTTCCATGATGCGTTCTTCAGAAAGGTCACCCATCATCCATTCCCATGCAAGATCATCGTTAAGGATGGTCGGCATGCGCTTTTTGGTATTGTGGACCTGTTCCATCAAATGGTTTGCAGTTGTGGTGATCAGCGTTGCCATTTCTACATGCTCTCCGGTTTCTTTGTCCGTCCAGGGCTGCCAGATGCCTGCGATATAGAAATAGGGCGCGTCCTTAACGGTAATGTGGTAGGGGAATTTTTCCGTTGCTTTTAAGGGAAGGCCAGTTTTCTTGTTCTTTTTTGGGATGTGCTGCCATTCATAGATTCCAGAGACGATGAAAAGGCATCTTCTTGCTTTGGCCGAATCGGCGAACATGGATTTTTTGCCCCTCTCGCTGATGAAAAGGTTTTCTGCCTTGGCGTTGAGCGTGGTGTAGCCGGTGACCCATTTGCCGTTTTCGTCCTTATAGCCGTTACGGAATTTTTCCACAGCATCACGGTTTTTAAGGTAGGGCATGACCATTCCCCATTCCATTTCAACGATGTCAAAATTGTCCCTGGTCTCATTTGGTTTCAGTACCGCAACCTGTTTATAGGCGAATCCGTTGCGGACTTCCTGCTTGTTCAGGAATTCATATTTCATCACTTCTTTTTCAAGTTCCTTTAGCCTGATGAACTCTGCCTTGGTAACCTTCTGTCCGTAGTAATAGCACATATCATTATTGTTTTTTCTTAGCTCTAAAATAATGGGCAATTAACGGGCCAATTTCCTTGGCCTCTGAAGCCCTATTTGGAGGAACCGATGTCCAGAACTTGACCCCTTCCTTGCTTTCGCCAACGGTGAGTACAAGCGTCTTTAATCCGTCTGGAAACTTGACATGAAAGATGCGCTGAGAGCCGAGCTTGGATTCGGTGACCTCGAGCGTCTTTTCCTTGAGGTCGATCTGGAAATGTTCAGCGGTGGTGATTGCCATGTTTAAATTTAGGAAAATTGCTCATGACCACCAAATTTGTGACTGGATGGAAATGTCTTTTTATATTATGACGTTTGGACCGATCATGCCGCGCACTACCTCATTTTAAATTGGTTGACTTGACCTTTTCGAATAAAGTTTACTATGAGGAGCAGCGAGAATTAGGCGAAGTAGACTTTATTTTTTGCTCTTCAGGTAACGTATGTTCAGTGTATTTCCATCGGGCATCTTTACGTCTCCCGTATAAATGATCATATAATTGGCGTCCTGGAAAAAGTGCGTCTTGAAAGGGGCCAACCAGCCAGTAAATGAAACCTCGTTGGTTTTCCCGTTATAGTTCCATGTACCCCCATGCGCATCCTTTGTAAAAGTATATGTCCCGTTATCCTTCAAGATAAGGTCGCCGAAAAGACCCTTAAAAGAGGTCGATCCAACACCATAATCTACCTGGCTAGATCTGCTCTTGCTCGGATTTGCTGACATTTTCGGCGTAACCGTCAACCATGATGTCATCATAGACGAAGAATATACCCCTGGTTTGGGTGCTGTCGGATGAGAGCGCTGGCCTTGAGCGGTGATCGAGAATAAAAGTAGAATTAACGAGCAGGTACTAAGTTTGATTGGAGCCATATTTTAAAATTGAGATGTTAGGAGTGAGAAGTCAGTGGCAACGGATCTTTACGATATTTTTTATGCAGCTAAAATCCATTTTTTCTGGGTATGATGAGACGGCATTATTGTGTGAGCTGATAGTGCAGGGAATCTATTTTTTGGATTTTCCATCCTTCCTTAAGATCCATCTGCCAACCGTCTCCGCTGATTTTATTTCCAGTAGTTGCCGGTTCGGTGCCGTTCATTGGAAGGTGGACCACCTGCCAGTCTTTCATGAGCATGCTGCCTTTTGCAACGGTCAAAGTTCCCCAGGAATCCTTTATTTGCGCTGTTGGATAAACCGTACCTAGGTTGCCAAGATCAAAAAGATTGTTGGGATTGAACTGTATTTCCATTTTGACCAGTTTGATGGTAAGCACCGGATTTTGTGTGTAGATATTAATATACGTTTTTTCGATAAGCGATCGCTGTCTATCCTTTTCAGTCTCAGCCTGTTCTATCGATTGCCCATTATATCGTGCCTTGGCCATAAATAATTTGCTAGCTGACATGTTTATTGGCAGCTTAAAATGGTAGGTCTTTTTGATCAGGGCTGGAAAGGTTGTGGTACTGCTTAACTGGTTTGTCCACTGCGGATCTTTCCCATAGAGAAGATACCCATATACTGGGCCTGTCAGGTAGGCAGACGACCGGATTAGTGATTTTAAGTTGCTTGCACTATCAATCTGGTCGAGCAAGTGCTGGCGGATGTGCCTGGGGTTTCTACCCAGCATCAGTCCGGTAAATTCGGCAAGACCTTCACTTATCTCTAGGATGCTCTCATTCGCAAACGTCGCAGGGAAGAGAATTGCCCGCCTTTGCCGAAACGCAAGGGCATTTTCAAGATCTTTCACCCTCATGGGTACGGACTTTAAAAGTGCTGCCCTTAGTGCTTGCAGTTCCAAGAGAAAGTATATCCGGCCCTGAAGGTTGGCAAGGTGGTCTGCAGTTGGGCTTTTGTCGAAGAAACCCAGGCCCTGCTGAACCCTATGGAACGATTCATGGATCATAAGGCTCACTCTTTCGTCCCGCTGCTGCGGCAGGGGTAACAGCATTACCGACCATTTTTTCCCTTCCCAGTTGATGGCTGTGTTCGCTATCATTACTTCCTTCGGTAGTATGCCAGAAAATATCCCTCCGGCGGGTTTCAGTATGCCCAGGTCATCTTGCACGTTCGCATAGACAACCCTTGACTTGGGTTCCACAAGTAGTGTTGGGCCATAAATTTCTGCCTTCCATAGCTTTTGGCCCTTGCTTGCAAGCTCGGCTTCTTTAAAGTAGGAAGCGGCCAATTTGATATTTGGTAAATCCTGGGCGAGACAGTTGTTGACAGTCAAGACAGATATTAGTGCAAATAGGTATTTCATGTTGCTTAATTTTGCTTGCAATAATTGGGAATAATGTGGTGTGGTCAGGAAAATAAGGTTAGGCCACAACGTACTTTTGGTTTATTTGCGACCGAGATTTATATTAACCAGGATCAACTCTGATTGTTAATTTTTAGACTTTAGGAAAATGCGGACCTGTATGGTGTCATCGACGAGCCTTTTCTCTAACCAATTTGCCTTTTTACCTATACCCCAGGCCTCCCGGCTGAGGGCCAGATCGGCAACAAAACCATCTGCAGTTTTTTTATAAGGAATGCTGATGGGCAACGTGCGATCCATGATGGTCATGTTGCCGCGGATCTTTTTGTCGGTTGAGCCGGTCACCGAAAATTTTGCCAGTGGATATCTATTGGTCTCGAATTCTTCTTTAAGATGTGTGGTCAGGGCATTTCTGGGAACGGTTTCGTGGACCGGAATGTCTGTTACCTCAAGGCTGTTCATGTCGATCTCGATCACTCCGCCACTTATTTTGCCGTCCTTTAGAAGCAGGTGTCCAGATTTGAAGTTCAATGTGCCTTCATGGGAGCCGCTGCCGCGCATCTTTGTTCCTTTCCACAATACCCATGACGTTGCGGTATTGATTTCCATTTTTGTGGTGCTGCTGATTGCCAGCCAAGCTACCGATAGGATTAAAACTAATCTATTCATAATCATTTACATTAAGTCCAAGTATGATATCACGTTCGGCGACTAGAATGTCACCTGCTTTTTTGAGTTCGACGATACCCTCGCCCCCGTGGTTGGATCTAGGTTGAAGATCTAGCTTATAGAGCAATGGATCGTGCTTAAAATGCCATTCTTCAAGGTAATAATATCTTCCGCCGGGTTCTAGCAGAGTACCATGAATATGGGCCGGCTCACTGCGCGTTGGATATGTGCCCGGTTTTAAAGTGTAAAAACTGTAGTTCCCGTACTTATCGGTTTTGATCCATCCTCGAAGTGAGCCATGCCTTGTTTCCCAGCCCGACGCATCAGGTTTATGGCGGTACAGGCCTTTTTGGTCTGTATGGTAAATATACAGGATAACATCGGCAGCTGGGGTTTTTCCATCGGGCATATAGATATGCCCTGTAACTTTGAGCCTCGGACCAGTTGATGAAAAATCGGGTAAGGTATCCACCGGCTTGAGCTTTTTATTGCCGTATTCAAAAACGGCTTCACAGCCCTCACACGGAGCACCCTTGAGCTGGTAATTCTGTTTGGTCGACTGTTGCCCGTTTGAACAGCTGGCTATGCATGTGCATAAAATTATTATGTATCCCGAAAATCGTTTCATGCCGCAAACATAGGTGCTGGGGGCAAGTTGATTTGTCTGACTAGGCTAGGTGGAGGATTTTTTCGGCTAAACGGAGTAATGGCTGAGCTCATTGCGCAGCCGTTTGCTATAACGGCGGCTTGCCCTGACTGTTGCTCCGCATTTTAACTTTACATCGTAATCTCCATTAAGCCTCGAACGATAGCTTTCGACTTGCTGCAAACTGATGATGATACCACGATGGATACGCATAAATTCAGCTGGGTCGAGTTTCGCTTCAATACCTTTTAGGGTAATGTTCGACAGATACCGCCTATTTCTCGTATGGATAGCAATATAGGGATGATCTGTACTGATCCATAGTATTTCGCTGAATGATACCGAGATGCTTTCTTTTCCATTCTGGATGATTAGCCTTGAGGCTATTGGAACTTTCATAGATGCACGGTTAGTGAACACTACAATTGCAACGATGAGGTATACCAAGATATATTTAAATAGATCTTCTGCGATCGACCGTTGCCACACGCTGCTAAAACTGTAGGTGTGCTCAAATGCTGCGGACGAAACTAGGTAGATGATCAGCGTATAAGCGAGAAGATGGATGGCGGAGGCGATAGGCGGTATAGCAATTAACGTCCACCGCGCATGAGCAAACCTGGACCTATTTTTCCAGAGCAACAGGAAAATAGGTATGGTAGGCAACAGAAAGGATTTGAAAAGAAGCGATTCGGAAAAAAAATAGCCCTGGTGGAGTAAGCTTGCCTGAAGGTAGTCCTGCACGCAAACCAATAGGCAAATCAACAATGCTGAGAGCAAAATAGATTTCACTGCGTGCTTGCGTACAAATTTTGTGATGGTTTGCTGCTGTGATGGGAGTGTAAAAGCCATCCTTCAAGTTAATGGATTTTTTTCGGTTGTGCAAAAAATAAATGAAGTGCATACACAGGACATGAA
The DNA here is from genome assembly GCF_037482965.1 of Pedobacter anseongensis. Lineage (NCBI taxonomy): Bacteria > Pseudomonadati > Bacteroidota > Sphingobacteriia > Sphingobacteriales > Sphingobacteriaceae > Pedobacter > Pedobacter anseongensis. The sequence goes on from NZ_JBBHKB010000006.1 coordinate 49,651, forward strand.
CGATTCCTTGTGCTGTATCTGTAAATGTTCACCGGTATTTCCATAGATAAATCTAGGGATTATTGGATTGATAACAAACAAAGGCTTCGGCCAGTTTAATTATGCCACTGAAATACACGCTGGAGCTACCTGGTCATGATCTGAACATATTAAATTTAGGTTCGAGAATTAACAGATTTATGGACCAGCCGTTTCGCCTGTTGATAGATTGTTTCTCGGTTACAGCAAGGGGCTTCAAAAGCCCCTTGTATTTCAATGGACATGCTAAGATCAAACGATATGGTCGACCAGAAAGCACTACTGCACCTGATGGTTTCTCTTTCTTCCTACGCCTCCCTTTCTACAGGCTTTGCTACCGCATTGTCTCCACTGGTGAATTGCCGCTCACTCAAAAAAGGGCGGGTGCTTGTCGAAGTGGGAAGAAAGGAACAGTTGGTGTGGTTTCTTCATGCTGGAACGGTAAAGGAAGTTACCGCTATCCAAGAGCAGGGAACCGAGCGCGTGAGCTGGTTCTGGTTCCCATCGGATTTTATCTTCTATTACCCTGGTTTCTTTGCAAGGGAACCGTCCGCTTCAAGGATCGAGCTTGTGGAAGACAGCCTTGTCCTGGAGATTGCATACCGTGACTTTATTTCCCTAGTTGAAAAGTTCTCCGAAGTGCCATTACTGATAGAAAAGATCAGGTCACGCTATGAAAACCAGCGCGTTTCCCATTCAGCAAGCCTAACGACATTAAATGCGAAGCAGCGATACTTGAAATTCTATCAGGCACATAAAAATATCTTCAATGTGGTTAAGCATAAGGATATCGCCAGTTTTCTTGGAATCAAAAATGATGGCTTTCGCCGCTATCACTGAAATATCTTGAAAATTACTGCCTGGGTACAGATGTATTTCATGGTACTCGTTTTGCCGACATTTGTCGGATTTTTTGCTGCATTCCTTTCCAATATTTGATGGTGCAACCAAACGTTATGGAAAGTTACCTGAATAAAAACAAGAGGCCTGACCTGGCCAGGATAGTAAGTGATGTGATCAGTTACGCTTACGTCATTTTATTCCTATATGCCGCATTTTACAAACTTTTCGATTACGGATATTTTCTTCGACAGTTGGAACATTCCCCACTTCTAGGTCCTTATCGCAACTGGATCGGATGGGCGATACCTTTTAGTGAAATCGTCATTTCCTTTTTATTGCTTAGAAGCAGGTCAAGACTTTTTGGACTGTATGCAGCGGCCCTGATCATGGCAATTTTTACGCTATATATCGTTTACATATTAAATTTTAGCCCACATGTTCCTTGTAGCTGTGGTGGTATCCTAGCAACGATGGGCTGGTTTGAACATCTGGTTTTCAACAGTGTCTTTCTGATCCTTGCTATTGGAGGAATAGTTTTACAGAAAAAGTTAATTAAGATATTTCCTGCGCAGGAGAAAGGGGAAGCCGAAAACCTTTGATAGAGTAGGCAATCATCCATAAAATTCAAAACCATGAAAAAGCAATTTATTTTGCCAGTACTTGCAGTTGTATTCGCAGTTAGCGGAGCTTTTGCATCAAGCAAATTTACACCGATTTATTTCTCTGGAGACGATAGCACCTGTCAGACCCCAATCCCGGCGCCAGAGTGTACTCCTGGGGAAAGTGTACCGTGTATCGACGAGAACTCTCAGGGAGATCTTCCATATCGTTACAAAACCGACGTTAGCGATAGCGGATGCCACGACCTATTAAGAGATTAATTGAAGCGCGTTAAAAAAGAGGGAGCAGATCACTGCTCCCTCTTTTGTTTTGATATAACAGGATCGGTAAGTACAAGAACCTTTAGCGTTTCAGTTGTTTTGATCAGGTCAAGTCCAAAAGGCCGTAGGGCTTTACTGATTGAGCTCACGTTTGTCATGTTGGCACTAAAATCAAGGTCGATCCCGTAATCTGCCTGCGTGCAATCGATGATCACATGGCTTGGAAGGTATTTTCTTAGCAGACGGGCAAAGGATGCTGATGTTAAATTGCGAAACCTGTATCCAGTTGCATCTCCGGTTCGACTAGTGGCAGAGGAAACACTTTTTAGCAAGCCAAATTTTTCCTCATCTATAATCACCAATTTTAGCACGGGCATCTTCCGGAGCGAGATTTCTGTTCTGTAACCAAACCATTCCCTAAGGTCAGCTGCAATCGCAGCTTGAACTGCATTTAGATCCGCACCTTGGCTTTTTAGCTGTAAATGATATTGATACGGACTTTTCCGTCCTTTATCAATAGAGAAATATGAGCTGTCGGTGACTTCTAGCACTGGTGCTGGCCATACTGTAGCAGCCAAGGTGTCAGACGGCAAGAAAACTGCTTTTCCGAAACTGGCAAGCATATACAGTCTAGCAAGTGATATTGGCCAGGTGTCAAATTTTCCGTCTTTCACTCCTCTGGACAGGTCTAATTGGAGCATTGGCCTATCTCCGTTTATTGAACCACCGATCGTACTGTAGTGATCCATATTGTCCGCTGTGTCGGTGAAGGTGTTCAACGGAAGGTTATTTCGCTCGGTGCCATAATCTGTTGGAATGCCCGAAAACAACCTGTTCAGTATTTTCTCGTCCAGTTTGGCCCCTGAGGTGATGAGGGCAACACCACCAATTGGAGAGATTACTACTGCGGTCGGGGTCGAAGAAATTTTGAACCTTTTAAATGCCAACGTGTCAAATGCGGTATCGAATCCGAGGCCATATTCGTTGCGGAAACGCGCATAGAATTCTTTTATGCCTTGATCATATCTGGGATGGTTGCCACCGATGAGTAAAAAGTTCGCTTGGGTGCCGAAATGTTTTCTTAGCGCTTCAAGGTGTGGAAACCCCTCGATGCAGCTTACACAATATTTCCCCCAAAATTCTATGACGAGCCATTTTCCAATGTAGGCTTCCAGACTGGTTCTTTTAGGGTTTGCTACTCCGTTTTTATAGATATCAAGGACGAGTGCTGGCGCCTTGTTCCCTTCCATGATATTTCCAGTTCCCGCTGGTTGCTGCGCTTGGAGCGCGCAGGAGAAGAATAGGAACAATGTGGTAATGAATATTTGTTTTCTCATCCTATGGAAATTAATACCCTGGATTTTGCTCCAGGTTCTTGTTGATGTTGATTTCCGACTGCGGAACGGGGTACAATGATGCCGTTGGCTGATAGCCTGGCTTTATTGGTGAAAGGACAGCCGAATTTTTTGCAAATCGTTTCAGGTCGATCCATCTGTGTGCCCATTCGGTAAATAGTTCAGAACGCCTTTCCATCAATACCGCCTCGAGCAATGCATCTTTCCCTATGCCTGGATTGGTGACAGCAAACCTGGGAAGGGCTGCCCTAGCACGCAGCATATCCAGGTCGGCTATGGCCAACGGAAGTTTGTCCAGATGAATTCTGGCCTCAGAACGTACCAGATACGCCTCTGCTAGGCGCAGGATCACAGAATATTCTGTTACAGTTGCTGAATTTTTCACCTTGTACTTGGCGGGGTAGTAATAGTCTGTCCCGCCGGTGGTCAATTTTGCAGTCCAGGCCGTTTTGCGCTGGTCGCCAGATTCGAATCCGTCATAAAAGCCCTTTCGAAGGGCGATGTAGGTCGGTTTGGCCGTAATCACGAAAATATTCCCTTCTCCGGAATTCGTCGTGCCAGAAAAGGGTTTCAGTGCAAGGACAGTCTCCTTCGAATTTTTCAAAAATACCTCATTGAGCAAGACCAGACCGTACTGGCTGCTATTGACCACATCAGTTGCATAGTTTTCAGCCTGAACCCAATTGCCTTGATACAGGCTCGTTCTGGCCAGCAACAGCTTTGCCGCAAACCTGTTCGCCCGGATCCGTTCGCCACCCGCAACTGCATAATCAGCTTCCAATAGTGGGGAAGCCTTCTCAAGGTCACTGACGACAGATGCCAGCACCTGATCGACGGTGGACCTGGCCAACTGGTTATTTTTGCTGTAATCGGTGGAAAGCACAATGGGGACCTTTCCGAAAAAGCCTGTCAATGTCAAATGGGCAAGTGCACGAAAGAAAAGTGCTTCTCCCTGCAATTGTGCAACAGTCTTGGCGCTAAGTGAAGGGTTTCCTTCTGTACCTTCTAAAATCGCATTTGCATAATAGATTGTTTGATAACAAGAACCCCAAAGGGTCGTAGAATAGCTATTGGAAGGTATCAGTTGCGCACCGGCTACCTGCTGTACGGCTAGGCTTGTAGACCAGTTGTCGGTCTCATCCGAGGACTGTGCACCAAGGATGCTCGGCGAGTAGAAGCTCCCACCGGTAAAGTTGGATGAATTTACATACAGTGAGCCGAGTGCCGCCTGGGCGGTTGCATCTGATTGGAATACCGCAGACGAGGCAAGCTGTGTCGAGGGAAGATCTGTCTGGGTAAATTTCTTGCACGATGCCAGTACGCATACGCAAGTAATGGCAAGAAGTTTTATTGAGTATATTGTTTTCATTGATTTTTCTGATTTTGTTTAACGTCGATAGTTAGAGACGCCCCGATAACGACAGTGCGCAGCGGTGGCATGGAAAGGTTTGTGCTCTCTGGATCTATGCCAAGATAATTGGTGATTGTCCAAAGGTTCTGCCCCTGGAGGTACAGTTTCAGGTTACCGCCAAAGACCCGGCTCGGAGCATAGGATAACGCTACGTTCTTAAGTCTGATGAACGAAGCGTCCGAAACACCTGCATCACTTATCAGATAGTTGTTAAATGCTGTATTGGCAGCGGTAAGCGAACCCGTCGAGAGGCGCTGCAGTTGTGCAATATCCCCCGGTGCGGTCCAGTATCTTCCTTGATAGCTTAACGGCTGGTTGAAACTGCGGCCAGGCATATTGCCATAAAGATTGTGGAGGTTGTTGGCCTTTTGGTGCACGAACTGGAAAAGGAAGGATATTTCCACTCCCCTGAACGAAAAGCTGTTTTCCAGTCCACCGTAATAATCCTGTACCTTGTCTATGACCTGCTGCCGATCGAGCGCTGTGACCAGCCCATCCCCCGAGAAATCCTGGAACACATAAAGCCCTGTACTTGGGTCAACGCCCAGCAGATGGTATAGCTTTCCAATAGAGAGCGGCCGTCCGATTGCATACTTTGACGCGTAGCTGGAACTTTCCAGCCCGGGAAATGCGAGCAGCCTGTTTCTCGGAATGGTCAAATTAAATCCGATGGTCCATTGCGGGATATTGCGCTTACCTTTAAGGACCGTTGCAGACAGTTCGGATTCCCAACCCGTATTCTCGATTAGCGCCTCCAAATTTGAGCGCACCGAAGAAAACCCAGTTGTCAGTGCAATCGGATAGTCAACAAGCTGGTTGGAAGAGCGGTTCCGGTAATATCCGGTTGCAAAACGGACCCTATCCTTGAAAAAGCCCAGGTCCATGGCAATCTCGGCTTTTTTATTGGTCTCCCATCCAAAATCGGGGTTGAACAGACGTACGGGGGAAAGACCTGGCCCACCGTTATAGCCAAGCGAGCTTTGATATGTGGAAAGGAATTCATAGTCGCCGATCTGGTCAGATCCGGTGGTGCCATAGCTGGCGCGCAATTTACCAAAGGATAGAAAAGGCAGGTGCTGCTTAACGAAGGTTTGTTCCGAAAATATCCATGCGGCGCCTATTGAACCAAAATTGGCAAAATTGCGGCCAGGCCCAAAACGAGAAGATGCATCCCGCCTCGCTGTTAGGTTGATCATGTACCTGTCATTGAGAGAATAGCCAAGCCTTGCATAAACACCTGCATAGCTGTACCGGCTTTCGGCGTTGTCGCGCGCTGCAAGCGTAGTTGCCGCGCGCGGGTTTTCTATAAGCGCATCGCTGGCATAACCCGTGCCTCGAAGGAGCAGCGCCGAGCGCTGCTGGCGTTGGAAGGTAGTGCCGGCGAGGATCGAGAAGGTGCCAACACTAGTCGCTTTATTATAGGCGACCTGCGGCTCAGCTGACCATCCACTGATGGCGGAACTGTTATAGTCGGCGATTGAGGTGGCTGGTGTCCGTCCCTCGGCGGGATCATAATAGCTGACGGGCAAGGTGCTTCGGTCATCGAGTTTTTGCGAGGTGTAGCCTAGCGAGATCCTGATGTAAAGATCCTTGATCGGTCTGTAGCTGAAATTGGAGCTGGCGAGCAGGGTAGAAGTGTTCGAATCGTAGCTGTTCTCTAAAAACCTCAAAGGATTGGTCCAGGTTGAATTCGCCCAGTTCAGGCTACCGTCCGGGTTTTTAAGTGCTGGAGCATTTGGCTGCAGGTTCATTGCCCGGGAGAATAGGTCAGTATTGAGCCAATCGGTCTTTTCTGCGCTATAAGTGCCTGAAAAACTCGCGGTGAGTTTTTTGTCGGCAGTTGATTGGCTGGCAGATAGGTGAACTCCAAGCCTGTTGTAGCCTTTCGCCTTGTCAATACTGCTTTGTTGGCTGTTTCGGCTGCCGCTGAGAAGAAAAGTACTCAAGGGACCGCCACCAGAAATGGATAGGCTGCTGTTCTGGAAAGGCGCCGAATTATCTACCAAGGCTCTTTGCCAGTTCGTATTGCTACTAGGCTCCCAGGTTCCATTCAGGTCATAATCAGTATTTTTTACCGTCGTGCCATCAAGGGCTATCGCGGTTTTGCGCAAGGCCAAATAGTCCTCCGTTTGCAGCATTTTAACCTTGCTCGAAAGGTGTGAATTCCCGCTGGAATGGGCAAAGTTGACCCTTGTACTTCCTTGCTTGCCCTTTTTTGTAGTGATCAGAACAACGCCGTTTGCCCCACGTGACCCGTAGATTGCCGTTGCATCGGCATCGCGCAGTATTTCGATCGATTCTATTTCAGATGTCGGGATGGAATTCAATGGACTAGCGCCCGCATTTCCATAAACTGTAGAGGAGACAGAATTCGTGTTTGTCAGCGTACTGGCGCCAAATGGAATTCCATCGACCAGGAATAAAGGAGAAGTGGAGGTTTCAATCCCGTTTTGACCCCTGATGATAACCGAAGTTGCAGTCCCTGGTGTGCCACTGCTCTGTACGATCTGTATTCCCGCGGTCCTTCCCTGCAATGCCGATAAGGGATTTGTCACAGGTTGGTTTTCTAGCTCGGTAGACGTCACTTTTGAAATGCTGCCTGTAAGGTTTCTTTGGTTGGTCTGGTAGTAGCCCGCATTGATTTCAACAGCCTTCAGCATCGATTGCTGGGGTGACAGCCGCACGTTTACCACTTGGCCCGATTGGTAATTGGCTTTTTGTCGCTCATAGCCCACGTATCGGACCGAAATTTCTCCTCTGATCGATCTGGTGTAAAAGCTAAAATTGCCGTACTGGTCTGTTTGTACGTTAATATCAAGTGCAGTTTCTGTCACTGTGGCCCCGGCCAGCGGCTGGTCATCTTCGCCGGTTACTTTTCCGCTGATTTGGTATTGCCTATTTTCTTCCTTTGTATCCGATTGCGGTTTGCCCTTAGATTTACTGGTAACAACGATCGTTCGATCAACTATTTCGTAGCTCAAGGGTTGATCTTTCAGGGTCAAATCTAGAGCTGTCTTTAGCAATGTGTTGGTGAATTGTACATTGATCGGCTTCAAGCCTTGTAAAGCTGTTTTTTCATACCAAAAGCCGTAGCCGGTCTGTTTTTTGATTTCGGCGAATGCAGTTTCTACCGGTGCGTTTTTTAGGCTGAGCGAAACTGTTTGCGCTTTCGAGGTCAAGGCGCAGATGCTGAACATAAATATTAAAATAAACCTCGCCGCTTGCTTATAGAATCTTTTTGATGGGCATGGAACAATCCTCTTTTTGGTGGTGCAGATTGGTGAATGAAAATAGTTTGCGCGCGCCTTTGGTCCAAGGCGTGCTAATTTAAAAAAAATCATACTTTTGTGTGGTTTGGGTTATTGATCTAATCTTTGCGGAAGCTGCCCGCGGGCAGCTGGTCGACCCAGGCTTTGGCCGGAAGTGCTTCGAACACGACCGGCCTTTTTTATGCTGGGATCGAATTAACCATTAACTAATTATTAACTTATCTCATAGGCTGCTCCATTTAGTGGATATTTCGGTTTATTATAATTTCTAATTGTCAATTCTCAAGGGTCAATTTGTAGGAACCGGTTTCAGTCACTTGTAGCTTGTAGGGAACTTTGCTTAAGGCAAGGATCTTCAATACCGAGGCGAGCTTTGCATTCCGGGAAACGCTTCCGCTAAACTTTCTGGAAAGGTCAGCGTTGCTATAGTCGATTTCGATGCCATACCATCTTGATACTTGGCGCAGGATGACAGGTAAGGGTGCATCCTTGAACTCCATAGTTCCGTTTTTCCAGGCAAGGGCTATGGCCAGATCGGCATTGCGTTTGCCGATTGAGGTGCCTGAAACGGTTGTCTGTTCCCCAGGGTAAAGTTTCAAGGAAGATCTAGTGGCTGAACTGTTCTTGGGCGAGACAAGAACTGACCCCTGCGATAGGGTGGTTTCCGTGGTTGGTTCATCCCTATAACTATTGACGTTGAAATGGGTGCCCAGCACTTTCACTAGCTGGTTGCTTGTTTCAACGATAAACGGGCTTTTTGTATTGTGTGCCACTTCAAAATAGGCTTCGCCGTCCAATTTTACGAGCCGTTGGTTCTTAGCAAAGGTGGTTGGGTAGCTAAGGGTAGTTGCCGCGTTGAGCCACACCCTGGTTCCGTCGCCAAGGATGATCTGGTACTGCCCTCCGCGTGGAGTGGCGAGCTGCTGCATACCTTGCTCAGCACTTGTGGCAGTCAGTTCGGTTTGCAGGTAACTGATTTTTCCGCCGGCAAGTTTAATACCATTGGCAGCGGTATCAAGTTCAACTTTCTTGCCACTTGCAAAGGTAAGGGTTGCCCTGTTTTTGCCTGGCAATATGTTTTGGGCAAGGTCTGCTTTGACTACTTTATCGTTATTCGTTGGTAAATGGAAAAAAAGTACGACCAGTACTGCGGCGGCTGAGCTAGCGGAAAGGATCAATGGCCACAACCTTCTTTTTATTGGCTGATCGATTGCTGTAAGCTCTCTGCGGATTTGGTCCTTGATGTTGCTGAGCTCCTTTTTTGAAATATCAGCTGAATCTTGACCGAGCTGGAGGTACCAGTCTTCGATGAGCGATTTCTCTTGATCGGTGCAGTTGCCTTCGCTGTATTTTCTGAGCAGTTGCTTTGCTTGCCTTTGGTCCATCTTGCTTGGTTTTGTAGTAGACGGCTTGGGGCACGGGAAGTTGAATTAAAATTTGAATTAAATGATCAGGCTTGTGAGAAAGGAGCTCAGCTTTGTCTTTAGGATCTTTGTGGCATTGGCAAGTTGCTTGGATATATTTGATTCGGATGTAGATAGCTGTTTGGAGATTTCGATATTGGATAACTGTTCTTCCCTGCTAAGGCGGAAGATGTGCTGCATTTTTTTTGGCAGGGACTGGACTTCTTTTTCGATGTGTGCGTGTAGTTGTTTTTCCCTGACCAGATGGTCGGTCTGGGCATAGGTGATAGTTGCCGAATAGATGGCAAGTGATGAAGCGTATTTGTCGACTACTTGTCGGTGGGAAAAATGGTCTAGTGCTTTGTTCCTCGCTGCAGTAATCAGGTAGGCTGCTATGCTAGTAGCGGAGAATGTTTGTCTTTTTTCCCATAAATTCACGAATAGCTCTTGGACAATGTCTTTTGCTGTTTCTACATCTGAGGTCTTTTTGAGCGCATGGAGAAAGACGAGCTTAAAATAGCGATCATAGATTTCGGTATAGGCACGGCTATCGGATTCCCTCAAGAGAGAGATCAGTTCCTGGTCTGAAGATTTTTGATAGTTTGCCATTACCGTTCATATCGTTTCAATATGAGCCACAATGGGCTTAACGGCAAAAAATAATAGGGCCGGTAACCCGCAAAGTTTAATGTCACATGGCTCTGGTAAGCCAGACTTTCCTTTCAGAAAGTTCCCACATTATACATAAGCGAGCACCGACCCTATTATTTATAGGGTGGTGATGCTCTACTTACACTCGCGGGAAAATTTACCAGATTTAGTGGCGAGGCTCGTATGCAATACTATTTTTCAAACCAGTATCGCAAAGTTATATTCTTTTATGGATAACCCATAAACATTTTAATTCCATATCAGTAGCGACTATGCCCACTACAAAAGTTTATTATACTGATTATCTCTAAATTATTTCTAAAGTAGGAATAAAAATTTTTAAAACAAAAGTATTTATTTCCACAACGGTAGTATGTTATTGTAGTTCGTTTTTTGTTTGCCAGCTTTAGTTACAGATATGGCAAATAGAATTAATCCAGCAAGATTGAAAAGTACGATCGCAGCACTGAAGGCACGATTTGAGACTGGTACTATTCATAGTATGAAAGACCTTACTGGAATGTATGTGACAGGAATGATAGCAGCAATTGGAATGGGTTACGATGGATTTGTAAGCAAGTGCAACTCTCCGGAAAAATTCGTGATTGAGGATTTGCTCAAGTTGGCGGACGTTATCGAAGTTGATATAAGTTTAATTATGAAAGTGGTGATGAAGCAGGCGTCTAAGAATGTAATGAAAAAGGATATATCGCACCTTTTGAAGGATAAAGATTAGGTAAGCAAGGCGTTTTGTTGTTGTGTGGTGATAATATAAGCCCGAAGAGTCCATCGGGCTTACTTTCTCAATTGTAGGAAATAGTGAAAGCTAGTTCTTCCGATTCAGTGAATTCACCATCTGCCGTATAAGAGGCTTTTTTCTTTTTATCCAGATCAAGCAACTTTCCTTCATCGCTTCCTTCGCCATTATTGCTATTGGAAACATTGCCAGTTAGCGGTTTGATGAGATGTACCATTTTGCGCATCGATACGAAGTTGGAAGTTTCTTCTGCTGCGATCGCTATAAAATTACTATCGATCTGGTTGAGAAATTCGGTCTGGCTTTCCGAAAGGTAAAAGTGGTTAGCTACCCAGGACTTAAAGTCGCTAGCGATGGCCTGCGCCTCTACCTGTAGCTGTGGATCGGGAAGTGCGAAGATCTGGTCGAAAAGTTCGGCCGCGCCTTCTGATGTGAAAGGAAATTTTTGCATATGTTTTTGTTTAACGATGGGGGGTTTTCTCACCATCTGGCGGCAAAAATATTTGGCATAAATGGCGTTTCTATGGCCTTATGGTGTGTTTTGTGGTGAGTGGTCGTTATCGGGTGTTGACTGGTAGTCGATCTTAATTAAAGTTTGTTTGAGATTTTTTTTTAATAATATAATTAGGTTTGAATGATTGCCGAAGACTATGGCCTTGAAGAATTAAGGCCCAAATATTTTCATTGGTCGGTTCGCGCAATTGTTTCTATCATTGTTGCCCATTTGGTCGTGGTCGTTCGCCAGAGTAAACCGGTCTGGACCATCATTCACCAGCTCAATTACTATGTTGCAATGGCGTTCAGCATTCCTGTCTGCATTGGGCTGATCTACTTGGTGCACAAGGCTACACGTATTTTTGATGTGCGCTTACCATGGATGAAGTTTTGGCATAAACGGCTTGTCTTTCAGTTTTTATTTGGGGTGCTAATCGTTCTTGTTTTGGACATTGGTCTTGTGATGGGTTACTTCGCTGCCTTCAATAATGATTTCACTCGTAGTGGCTATATGAGGATCGAGTTTCCAGTTGTAGCTTGGATGGTAGTGTTACTGAATGTTAGTTATGTGGCCTGGTTTTTTATTGAGAACTATTCATGGAGCAGTCGGGTGAATAGCGAGTTGACGTTGAAAGTCCGCGATCTCTCTGGAACGATGGAGGCAAGATCGAAGTATCCACGGGCCATGGAAGTGAAGCTTGGAAACAAGGTTGTGATATTACCTTTAAAAGATGTGGTGTGTTTTGAAAGGGAAGAAAACACAGGTTATGTTTGGGTCAAGGACGGCCGCAGGTTCAATACCGATTACAAAATGCAAGAGCTCGCAGAACTTTTAGACCCAGCAATGTTCTATCAGACCAGCCGTGCTGTTATGTTTTCCTTAAACTATGTATCCGGATATGAAAAGGTAAAAAACCAGCAGGCGCTTGTGATCCTGAAGGAGGGAATTGAGGTGGGCGTCTCAAGGCTTGTTAGTCGTTATCGTTCGGATAGATTCAAGGAACTAGTGACGCAGATCCAACCTAAAGCATCTTTGCCAGTTAAGAAAATGCCCGAACAAATGCTTGGTTAGGAAGCCCACTACCATTCACATACTTTTAGCTACTACTCGCGGTATTCTTGTCGAACAATCTTTTTTTACAGTCTTTGGCGCTTTAATTTCGATATCAATGCAATTAACAGCGGCGATATCTTATGTTACGTATTGATCAATTTAACAATTTACAGCAGATACTGGATTTGTCAAATGATAATGCGGCACACCAAATAATTCTTTTTCTTGATGCTCAAGGTGCGCTAAGGATTAAAAGGGAAAGGGTAGAGATCGAAACAGGCAGTACTTTGTTTTGGAATCAAGGTAATATCGAAAATATTAATTTTGCTGGAAGAGGGTGGGTGGTTACATTTGAGAATATGTACTTGCAGCATTTTCTCAACGAATATGCTTTTGCAAGGAAACTTGGTCTTTTTAAGGTGTTGATACTCATTGTGCTGGGTCAAAGCCGCCGGCAGTTGGTAATGGAAAGGGTTGAACTAATAAGGACAGAAATTGGTCGCGGACTTTCCTTTGACCATCTAAAATTGGTGTTTTCACTTTTTTTATGGGATTTAGTCATCGAAAACCTATCCGTTGCACAGCCATTGGATGGGTCTTCTGATTTGAACAGTCACTTTTTAGCCCTGTTGGAAGATAATTTTCGGATCCAGCGCAAAAGCACGTTTTACGCCGACCTTTTAAACCTTTCATCGCGGAAACTCAATAACTATTGCCGGGAGTGGTTCCAAGGGAAGATATTTGACGAAGTTATCCGCGAGAGGCTTTTGTCAGAAGCTAAGTTCCTGCTTGCCACAACCGATTTAGCCCTTAAGGTAATCTCTATGGATCTTGGATTTTGTTCACAGCAGCATTTCCGGCATTATTTTAAAAAACATACAGGCCGAAACCCAACATCCTTCAGAGCGGCACAAAAAGGAAAGGGTATTTAGCTATCACTACTGAGTACATATCTTTCAGCTGTTTAATTATATTTTTGAATTCACTAATAAAGTATACATTTGAATATAAAGACAAAACATGTTTTAGAATGTATACTTGTTGCGTGATAGATGACGATCCGATTTGCATAGACAGACTTGAAGATCAAATAAAAAAAATACCGGAATTAATATTCAAGGAAAGTTACACAGATCCTTTAATGGCTTTCAAAGTGATGAGTGCAACAGGATTCCCAGACATTTTATTTCTTGATGTTGACATGGAGCAAATGTCAGGTCTTGAATTTATTACCATTATGCCCCAGCATGTTGCCACGATCTTGGTTACCGGGCACTCAGAGTTTGCTTTGCAGGCATTTGAGAAAGATGCGGTGCACTTCCTGTTAAAACCATTTTCATTTGTTATGTTCGCAAAAGCAGTCGAAAAAGCGAAGTTTAAAGTCTCTGCATTAGCAAATCAGTCCAGTGACTTGATCGTGAATAAGGCAGATAGGAAGATGGATCAACCTATCCTTATCAATCCAGGCTATAGGGGCACCGCATTCCAACTGAAGGCTTTAGAAATAATTTACATAGAAGCCACGGCGCATTCTGTTTACATAAAGTGCATTAATGATGAGTACAAAGTTAACACGAGTATTTCGGTGGTGGAAAGTGAACTGCCGCCAAATTTCCTGAGGGTTCACAGATCCTTCATCGTTAATATTGACTTAATTAAATCGCTCAACTTCTCAGAAATTTTTATGGAAAATAATAAAGTGATACCGATTGGTAAAAGTTACTTTGAAACTGTGCTCAATAAAATAAAAGCACGCTCAATTGTTATCAGTGGTGGTAGGTAAACAGATAGTTCGTGGCTCTGAAAAATATGTCTGTGATTTTATTTTAATGAACGTTGACTTGCACATAAATTGGTTGGAATTTTTAACCTAAATTAATGTGAAATGAAATTATTTAAGTACGGCTTGACCTTAACACTACTATTGATTATCGGGTTTGCGTGTAAAAAAAGTGTCGTAGTCGTTGATGAATCAGCAAAAACTATGCGAGACTGGTATGTGAATTCGGTATCTAATTCAAAATCAGTAATGCAATCAACAGACAATAGGATTTTTAAGATAGAACAGTTACCGGACTGGAATGCTGCCAAAACATTTCAATTGTCAGACGGTAAGGAGGTCGTAGGAGTTCCATTGAAAATTACAAATGCTGAACAGCAGAAAATAGGTGGTTCATTTATGTTGTTTATTACGAAAGACGGAAACAGCTATCGTTCATATATTGCTCATAATGATGAGGAAAGTTACTTCGAGAAAGATGTGAGCCTTTCTGATCTTGAAAAGACGTTTAAAAGCGTCGCCGAGCCTGTCAATCATGAGAAAAAATCTAATAAGGCTAAATTAATGGTCGAAGATCAGAGTGAAATATGTATCGACTGGTACTTGACTACGACCTACTATGATGAACATGGTGGGATTGTTTTTCAAACTGAATTTTATATGTATTCTACCTGTGCGCCAGTTGGTGGCACCGGAGGAGTTGGAGGCAAGCAGCAAATGATTCCGGAGGAAGAAGTTCTAGACCTTGGTGAACCTTCGAGTATTGATGATGGAAAAGATAGCGAAATCGAAGAGGTAGTTGGACTTGACACCTTTAAAGTGGCCCCTGTAAAGTGGAAGTTTTTTAACGCGCTAACTTTTTATGCACAGAGCAAAGAGCGCATTGTTGTTAAAGTAAACAATGGCAATAGGGTAATTACCGATATACATCATGACGGGCATCGATTAATTGGTGAAATTCCGGGCGTCAAAATTACTGTGCAACAGCCGTTGTTCACACCCTATCATGGCGATCATAATGCAGTAATGGAGGTTGACTACACCATGCACTGGGAAGGAAAAGGGGCTCTGTCTTGGTTAGATAGCCATATGCCAGATGTGTACAGTGTTGGTCAATGGAACGAATATTTTCAAAAAATCAACTAATGGTAAAAATCGGGTTGATGATATGCATGTTGCTGGGATTTGTTTTTGAAAGCAAATCCCAAACTCGCGCTGGTGTTTCGGAAGTTAAAGTTGTTGACGTGTTGTTGAATGTGCAGCAGTTTGATTTCACTAGCAAATCTATGATGAACATTGGAAATACTTTGAGATTTGTTTACATAGATCATTTTACAATGATTATCTCCAAAAGGATCGGTTATTTTTCTAATTTATCTGTCGACAACAAATCTGGCGAAGTCGATCAGAAGCTTTCACGGATCGATACCACCTATATGGTTCACGTCTTTTCAAATGCAAGTAACATTGGTTTGAAGTTCAATTTGGCTAATTTCCGTGAAGGGCACCCGAAAATTATCAAGAAAGATTCCTTGTTGAAACATATTGGTCTGAATAAGGAAAACTTAGCATATTTCGAAATGGAGCTAGGTACACCTGAAAGCGCCGAAAGATGTTCCGATACATTAATTGAGCGTTACTCGTTGGCAAAACATCCAGGTAAAATAAATGATAAGAAGAATGAAGCGCCAGATTCTGTATATCGTTATTATTCTAAAAACATGAATGACATTCCTTTCGTTATCTCATCAAAGCTAGATTCCCTTAGTTCATCAAAATATTTCTCTTCAAAAATAATTTTTAATCCGGTATTTGGAGCCGAAAGCACAAGTCCTGCAATTCCAAGAAGGGAATGGGGAATTTCAATAACTAGGGTCAACAATGACCAAGTTTTAATTTACCAAGAAATACTAAGAAAGTTTAACGGCGAGATTGGCAGGCTTGGATCAAATTGAATCTTTTAGGGTAAAATTCGAAGGTTAAAAAATGGATGAGAAATAGATATCAAAGATCATTAATCGCTGTACTTTTAGTCTTAGTACTGTCTTTTGGCAATCGGATACAGGCACAAACGAAACATAAAGTTTATTATACTATAGAAAGAGCATTGCAGTATCCTCAGGGAATGGAGCGATATGGTTCAATACAATATAAGAATAAGGGCTATGTTTTTGGATTTGCTATAAGTATAAATAAGCTCGGAGTCATTGACACGGTTCTGTTCTCTAACAGAACAAAATTTTTAGATAGTCTAGTCTGTTTTGATCTGGTTGAAAAACGGTTAAAGCAGGATTGTAAGGAGTTTAGTAAATTCATGAATACAGTACTTGTTGGTGCTGTATTGGTAAGGAGAGGTTGGGATTCGACCATTGATAATTTGCAAGATACCTATCAAAAATCCAAGGCGAGGCAACGAGAAGATTTCGATAGCTATTTCAACGGCATGATACCCGACATTGATGAAATATCAAAAACAAAATTTGTTAAATTGTTGCCATCTTTTTTGCTCATCATCAATAACATTGAACCTTAGAGATAAAGGGTGAGTGAGAACAGAGTTTCGCAATGTCAAATTAATTTGGACGAAATGCAAAATAAAAACGGTATCAATACACGGATTGAGGTGAAGCGGCGCTTCGAGGAATCAGACCACGCTTTAAATTTTTATAATTTCATCTCGCATAATTACCATTTGTTGTGTTTTATTATCCCTTTCAACCATTTGTTATTATGTTTTACTGGTGTGTTAATATTGGAAGTCTATACCTCTCATTGTGTGCTATATACTGCCACCATTCCCAGAACTGCCAAGGTCGGATATGGAAAGTGCGGTATAGTAAAATGTTATTGTTTTGCGGGTTGCTTCTTTTCCATCCGTCAAACTGGATTAGTCCTGCCTTGAAGTCCATTCCCTTGCCAGGCTCTTCGGAATACTGAAAGCTGCCATCGGCATTTTGATAATGATAGTTCTCCAATAGGAAAAACTGCGCTGGGGGAGTATTGCTCAGGATGATAACCGACAGGGCAGCGATGATTACTGTCCTAGTGGTATTTTTATGTGTTTTTGCTTGACGTTGTCGCTTTTCCATGTGCTAATATATAACGTTTAAAATTGTTTACTAATTGCATGGTCCCTTACTGGCAGGTGCACGGCCATCTGACCTTGAAATATCTGACTTAGGGTTTGTCACCTTCTGTTTGTCCAGCGCAGCTGCCATGCCCTGAGGGGTCATGGCAGCTCCTGCACCCCCTGGTCCAGCAAATCCAATCTGGGTAGTAGGATCTGGAATTGGAAGACCTGCCGCCTTGCCCGCATTGTATACAAAAGCGGCACAGTTGAAGTCTGTGAAGTGGTAGTTTGCAGGTGGGCTGGCAACATATTCAATGAGTTTTTTGAAACTTTCCGCATCTGTCCAGTAGGTGGCGCTCATCGTATATTCGAGTCCGCCGTTGTCGATCATGCGCGACTTGCTCACCAGTTTGTCTAGGCCGCTGCCAGTGGGATAAAAACCGATGGTCTGGGTAATGATCTGGTTGTTGGATGCCTTGGTGAGCTGGATGGCAACATGTCCAAAGGAATTCTGTCCGACATTGAAGGATGTGCCCGGTTGCGGCTCTAGCACTAGTACCTTTACCTGAAAAGCAGCAGAGCCATCTGGCAGGGTTGCAAAACAGTCCATCATTTTCTTAGGATCGACTGCACTCTGGTTTTCCATCGGAAGCTCCGACGGGGCAGGAGGACCTGGGTTTCCGGTATTGCCACCTCCACTGCCTCCACCGCCATAGGGAGGCTCGTAGCCGATTCCAGGGTCAAAGGTTCCACCGCCGCCGCCGCCAGATCCATCGTCATAAAATGAGTAATCGCAGATTTTCTCGGCATAAATGGTCAGCACTCCCTCTGCATCCATGTAACTGGTCTGGTACCAAACACAGGTTTCGATGACACGGGCCAAGGCAATTTTGCCGCTCGCGCCCATGCCTGCATTTTGTTCGAAATTCCCTAAAGGCAACAGGTTCGTTGTTCCATTCAGGTAGGCAGTTTTTTCTGCTTGTGTTGAAGGGCGGGATTCCCCGATAATTTTTCCTTGGCTGTAAAGTGTACCGCTTTTGAACCGGTAGGAAAGATCATAGGCAAAAATTCTGCCTGTAAAATCTCTGGAATCTACTTTTTGCTTTTCTTGAAAGTAGGTTGCATCGGGTATGATTTCGAGTATTTTCCCTTGGACTTCTCCAGTTGACCGGTCCTTTTCGATGGATAGCTGGCGATAGCCCTGTTTAACACCACCAAAGGTGGGCTGGCCTTTTAGCGGCAGATATACGCGGGCACCATCTGATGTTTGAACAGTCCTTGCTAGTTTCCAGTCAAGCTGAAGATCATTCAATTTAGTCATCCCTGAATTTTGGGACGTCCAGTGCTGCGCATCTGCGATGGTAAACTGAAGTGCTGTTTTTGGGTTTGTTGTTTCTGGTACAGGAAGTTCTTTTCGGCATGACCACAAAAGGGCAATGGTGACCAGTAGGGTTAGGGGCTTTTTCATAAGCTGATGTGTTTAAAGTGGATGATCAATGGTTTTTGGCAAGCCTGCTGCGCAGTTTGCTCAATGTTTCCCGGCGCATGTTCAAATAGCTTGCAATGTTCTGGGTAGTGGTGTGGAGGAAAATATCGGGGTGACGGTTCAGCAGCGCCTGGTAGCGTTCCTCTGGCGATTGGATACGGAGGAACAGCGCACGCTCCTCGGACTGGATGTAATATTTTTCGGTAACGATCCTGCCAAGAAGATTACCCTGGGGAAAATCTGCGTAATAGGATTGCAACTGGTGCCATGAAATCGATTGCAATATGGAGTCCTGTAAGATCTCCACATACTCATGGGCAGGCTGCTGCGTAAAAAATGAATGTACGGATATTACGATGTCGTTCTGGCCCATGAACCATGTGGTGTGTTCATTGCCATTCGGGTCAAGGTGATAGGCTCGCAAAAAGCCAAGCTTGACAAAGTAGATGCGTTTGCAGGTATCGCCTGGAGCAAGAAGGGTATGTTTTGCCGGGAACTGTTCCTCGATCACCTGTTCAAGCATCCGCTGCTGGAAGGGAGCAGGAAGTGGCGTAATCTGGCCAAGGACCTGCATAAGGTCCACTACTGGTTGTATGTTCTCCATACTGGAACGGCTTAAATGCCATTCGCCATGATGAAATTCTTCGGTTACTATCTTTCAACGTTTGGACTCAGCCTTATGTTTTAATATGCGATGTGCTTTACTAGCATAATCGGGTTTACTTGTAGCATAAACCTGCAGATGAATTTAAGTAGTTGGATTAATTATCCCAATCATTTCCAGTTTTAAGCTCAAGAAGATTGATAGGATAGTGATTACAATCACACAAACTAAAAGGTGCTCCTATTATTTTCCCACGCACGTTTCATTACCGAGTCCTCATTTATTGTGGCTGAGCACACGTTGGCATCTTCGATTATAGGTGAACTTTGAGGTATCAAGTCGCTCTCCATTTGTTTACCTAAATTTTATTGCCATGGAGAAAAAGTATCATGAGCTTTTGTTAAAGCTTGAAAGGGAACTAGAAAATTTTGTTGAGATGCAGCCCTTGGAAAGGATGCGATCGGAACTGTTCACAGTGAGAATTGCACTAGCCAAGTTGCAGGAAATGGTCTCGAAAAACAGTTTCACCTCGAAATCAGAAGAAATTTTGTTTTTCAAATCAATTAAACCACGGTTTTATTCGATTATAGTCTTAGCCGCAGAACGGTACAGCTTTGAAATGGCCAGGCCGCTACGCAGGGGTAAAGGGATGGATGCTTTTTATGGCAGGCAGCTGGACTATATTTCCAGGTTCTTCGACCAGCATGCCTTTCTCTACCAGTACTACCGGATGGGGGCGACCGAACTGGACGGGCTGTATTTTGTTAGGGGGAGAGAAATTCCGGGGATTATCGGGGCAGACCTGCCCGCATTGGATCCTTCGTTTTCCACCTTGGGCGATTACCTGTTCTCCAAGTTTATAGCGCTGGAGAAATTGCGCGAACTGGTGCTGTCCGAAATGGAGGTGCCGTCGCTTGCGGGAACTGGCGTTGTGCGTTCCAAAAAAGGAAGGGAACTTCGCTGGACGGGAGACAGCTGTAATCTGATCGAACTTGTCTATGGGATCTTCGACTGCAAACAGGTGAATGACGGGGAAGTGGATCTGTCGGACCTGATGGATGTTTTCGAGCAGTGTTTCCAGATCAACCTTTCTCGGTATTTCAGGAGGTTTACGGAAATCAAAAGAAGGAAGTCGATGTCGAAAACAAGGTTCTTGGATGAAATGGCGAGAGTTGTAAATAAGAGGATTGACGATGGTGATGCATATATACCCATGTCGATGAGATAGTAGCCTCGCGAACCTCCATACGTTGAAATTAGATCATGAAAAATTATGCTACGTATTTTATGACATAAGTGCATCACGTGCTGCAATTCAGAAAGGCTCGAAGGGGGCGGCCAGTTATGAATTGTGTAACTGTACAGGTTAATGTATTGCTTTCCTTTAAATTTCATAACCCATATTGGTTAATATTTCAAGATTTTGATTTAGTTTTATCTGATGAAGCTAAAGTAACCAACTCTCAATATGCCAGATAAACTATTTATTGCCTTTCACCAGGAAGACCAAAAGATATTCGATCTATTGGACAAACGGTTGAATGATTTTGCTATCGTCCAGCCTTCAGGGGAAATAACCGATAAGCATCTTCTTGAACTCGTTCAATTCAGTGGTGCTATGGTTGACATATTCCTGTTCTTATTTACTGAGAAAAACATCAACTCTGAAGGCTTTTTAGAGGCGTACAAGGAAGCGGAAAAGCTTACCCTGGGTGGAAATAAGCGAGTGGAGGCTTTTTTTCTGGGCGATCTGAGAGCGCCGAAGTACTTTCACGCAAGACCACACATGATCTTCAAACGGAACAGCGATCTTAACAGTTTAGCTGAACAGGTTGCTGCCCAGTTCCGAAAAAGAATCAGTACCGCCAATTCCCTGAAAGAAGAAAAGGCTGGGATAGATCTGGCTAAGATTGAGCAAATACTAAGAAACGATATATCCCATGGAGCAGTTATGGGACTGCCAGAAACCTCTTATGATGCATTGAGAGATTTTCTCGATGCAGTGGATAGTGACAAGACTTTGCTGTCCAATGATGAATTAAAAAAGGCTTATCTCAACATTGATAAATTTAGGCACCTGTTCGTTGGCAAACAAGGATATTACCTTCTGAAACTGAACCCAGGGAATTGGATCATTCCCGAGCTCAAGAAAGGATATAAAGCTAGGTTCCATTCTTTAGACCTCCAGAACAGGGAACGCGTAGATTATCAACTTTTCAAAGGATTAAAGATAGGTGACCAGCTGATAGGGTTTGCTTTTCATAGCTATATGTCTGTAGTTTGTGTGTTCAAGATCTGCAAGGTGCTTTCAAAGGATCCTCTTCATGGTGAAGGAATCGAGCTTGAAGTTGTTGATGCAGTAACGCCGAACATCCAACTCGAACAGTTTTCTAGTAGGATCAGTTTTAGGGACAAGATTGGCCATAATGCACCTGAGCGGATCTTTGCGATTTCAAAGGATCTTTTTGATGGGATTCTTGGTTCTAATACCGGACGGGCAAGATTTGTAGCGTCAAATGAAAAAGAAGCTGGCTATTCCAATGACTCAAACTTTAAACATACAACTGATCAGCTCGATTTTCAGGACGATATAGATTCATTTGCGGCGGTAATAGCACTTAAAAACCTGACGCCACCACTTGCCATTGGACTTTTTGGTGAATGGGGAACGGGCAAGAGTTTTTTTATGGAAAAGCTTTCCGAGCGCATCGACGAGCTCAGCAAAAGGGAAGGCAGTTCATTTGTGAAGAACATCGTTCACGTCAAGTTCAATGCATGGCATTATTCAGATACCAATTTATGGCCAAGCTTGGTCACTCATATTTTCGAGAAGCTGAATGATCACGCCCGCAATGAGAAATTCGATCAGGAATCAGTTCGGCAGCTCTATGCCAAACTGGATCTGGCCTCGGTTGAAATCATCGATACCAGTAGAGATATAGAAAAAATCAACCTTCAGGCTCAAGAGCTCCAAACAAGAAAAACTACAGTAGAATCGATTTTACAACGAAAAAAGGATCGATTGGAGAAGCTAAATGTTAAAGACATCATGGGCGCTGTCTTAACCGAACCAGAAATTGAGGATAACCTTAAAAGGATTAGTGAAATAGATCCCATCAAACAGAGCCTACAGAACATTGCTGAAATCCGCGAGAGGCTTTCAGAGCTAGACGGATTTACCAAAAGGATTGCCGAAGTGTATTCTTTGATCACAAAGGAAGGTAAGTGGTGGCACGTTTGGCTATTGTTTGTCCTAGCAACTGGAGCTGTTACATTGTTCTTTTTCCCACCTTTTCAGGACTTCATTACACCCGTATACGCAAAAGTGCTGGGATTTATAACCACTGGGCTCGTGTTCCTTAAAGGTCTTGAGTGGGTTAGACCTTACATAAAACAAGTCGAACATTTTTATTCACGGTTAAAAAAGTTAAAGGAAAAGATAGAGGAAAAGGCGCAACATATTCAATACGATGAAGATGAGGAGATTTCCAAACTGACTGGGGAAATCGAGGTTTTAGCAGCAAGGCGAGATGATTTTGAACATAAATTAGAGAGCAAGACGTTGGACCGGGACAAGGTACAAACCCAGATTGATGAAATAGGACGCGGCAAGAAAATTACGACCTTTTTAGAACAAAAAAGTGGCGAGCATGGCTATCATAGCGAGCTAGGCGTTGTTTCCAAAATACGAAAAGATTTTACCTTGCTAAGCCATCTTTTCAATCAGCAGAAAGCGGTTGAGGTAAAGCCAGAGAATTTTAAGGAAGTTTTCACCATTGACAGGATCGTACTTTATGTCGATGATTTGGACCGTTGTTGCGAGGAAGTTGTTATGAAGACGCTCGAAGCAATTCACCTACTACTGGCATTTGAGCTTTTTGTTGTTGTAGTCGGAGTAGATTCGTTTTGGCTGAACAAAGCGGTTGATAACAAGTTCACTGATTTTTTTGAGAGGAAAAATAATGAAGAAGAATTTCCTGTGGATAAGGCCATAACTTCATATGATTTCATGGAAAAAATCTTCCAGGTTCCTTTTGCTCTAAAGCCAATGACAGATCAGGGTAAGAGGAAGTTGATTGCCTATCTTACCGAGCCAGATCTTACAAAAATAGCGGATCAGGTTTCTGGTGGCGAAAAATCTGAGAAGTCAGAACAAGAAGATACAGAAGGTTCTCTAAGAGTTTCGGAAAAGGAGAAATTAGCTGATGACTTTCGAACCGAAGATGAGCTGGTTATTGAAATAGAGGAGCGTGTAACCCTCACTGCAGATGAAGTGAAATCCATTCAGGATATGGGCTTCATTTTTGGGCATACACCAAGAACGATCAAACGGTTTATCAATACCTACCGGATCATAAGGGCACATAAAGGATACATCAGTTCGTTAAAACATTCCAAAGTGGATTATATGCCTACCCTTGTGTTATTAAGTGTGGTCATTGGATGTCCCTTGCATGCGAGTAGATTTATAGGTCAGCTGAAAACTGCAAACCATATAACATTTTCACAATTCATTGAAGGTTTGGAAATCAACGAAATTAAAAGCATTTTGCAACAAATTCCCGAGGAGATCACATTGGCAGTTACAACTGATATGCTTCGTGAAAATTTGGAGTTAGTTGCAAGATTTTCTTTCAGGACCTAATCCCCTTTACATACATATCTTCAATTGAAAAGACTGCTTGATGAGCTATATATTGGCTTCATTAACATAACTACCAGCATTTTTGATACTGAAGTTTCATATAGGTTTTTATTTAGTTTTTGAGCTTTTGACCGGCTCTTCGTTTTATTGATAACTGCCATCCTTATTCTAGTAGCTATAGTTTGTGTTCCATAGTCGCTGGCTGCCCGGCTCCCAAATCATATTATGCTAATGGATACCCTTATCTAATGTGGTTTTAGTGGATTTGTTGGGCAGTATTATTTCCGTTTGTAGCACTAGATGGTAATCTTTAGCACAGATCAATGACTTTAAATTCAAATCGTCCACGTTTTTTTTTCATTTGTTTGGCTCCAATATTAGTATCTTTAAATTTCATGCAGTATGCATGGACAACTAAAGCTCTCCAGATGTCAAAGCAAAATGTAAAAAATATTGTCCTACCTCATAGTCAGGCAAAACTCAATCTTTATAAGACCTACCTGAACGAATATCTTCCAGTTTTGATGAATACCCCTTTCGTAAGCCACATCAATATTTATGATGTATTTTGTGGTGCGGGTATTTATACTGATGGCAAACAGGGAAGTCCGCTCATTGCTGCAAACTGCATAAATTCCAATTTGGATCAAGTTGAAAAGCGCAATGGTGATAAAAAAGTGGTTACCCTCACAGTGAATGACCTTGATGCTACTAAAGTCGATTTCGTAGGGCAAAAGTTGGACGAACTCTCGAATAAAAGGTTTACAACTATTCCATTAAATCTTACAGCTACAAAGATGTTTGAGCTCGTTAAACACGAAACGAGTAAATTTTCCAATAAACATAGAAGTTTGGCTTTCGTCGATCCTTATGGATACTCCGATATAACTAAAAACAATTTGCACGGGATGATACAGAATAAGAAAACGGAGGTAATCTTATTCCTTCCGGTATCGAACCTCTATCGGTTTTCCGATGCTGCTCAGACAAATATTGAAGATCCCGCTTTTGAGCCACTAAGGCGCTTTCTTTATGAATTCTTTCCTGAAGATTCCAAGGTGATGACATCAGGCATCAAAAATATCTATGATTATATCAACGAGATCAGGAAAGCTCTCAGTTTTAACGGGGAATTTTACAGCTCTGCCTATTACATCAAACGTGACAAGACGAACCATTACGCCCTATTTTTTATTGGACCTCATATATATGGGCTAGAGAAATTTTTGGAGGCGAAATGGAAAAACGATACACTGGGGCAGGGATTCGACGTTAGATATAGTGCTCCTTCATTATTTGACGATGCCTTGGGGGAGGCCGATATGTATAATACAAAATCTAAATTGGAAACGTGTATCAAAGAAAAACTGGCTAGTACGCCCTACATGTCCAATACTGAACTTTATGAATATATTCTTGTCAGCCAGTTTTTACCCAAGCATGCCAAATCTATCTTAGATAACCTTGTTGTAATCGGACTTTTGGAAATCTATGACGATAAGTTAGCTTTGCAGAAGAAAGTAAATTCTTATTATCTCACTTACACCAATTATTCGAAAAAAACCAATATATTGAAGTTTAAATTTAAGGCGAAAAATGGCTCAATCTAATATCGAATGGACGGAATTGACTTGGAACCCGGTTACTGGATGTACAAAGATCAGTCCTGGATGCAAATTCTGTTATGCCGAAACTATGACCAAGAGGCTAACAGCTATGGGAGTGGAAAAATACAAGGATGGATTTAAGGTCAGGACCCATCCTGATACATTAAACATTCCTTTTACTTGGAAAAAATCCAGGATCGTTTTCGTAAACTCGATGAGTGATTTGTTTCATCCAGAGGTTCCAATCGAATTCATTCAGGCGGTTTTCGCTGTGATGAACAAAACCCCACAGCATATTTACCAGGTTTTGACCAAGAGACCTGATAGGGTTTTGGAGATAGCTGATTCATTGAACTGGTCGAAGAATATTTGGCTTGGAACTTCTGTAGAAAATGAAGAATACACATTTCGTATAGAGGAACTTTCAAATTCTCCTGCGCAAACAAAGTTTTTGTCAATTGAGCCACTTATTGGCCCTATTGATTCAGTTGATTTCCCAAACATCGATTGGGTTATCGTCGGAGGGGAATCGGGTCAAAAGGCCAGGCCGTTGAAAGAAGAATGGGTTTCGGCAATAAGAGATTCGTGTGAAGGGAAGCATATACCATTTTTCTTTAAACAATGGGGTAAGGCCAAGTTCAATTCTAACCAGAATGACCCTACTATTGACCCTGCACATCCTAAGCATGCAAAGGGCGGATGTGAATTGGATGGCAAAATTTATAGGTCCATGCCCAAAAAAGCAGCTTAGCTTCAGCCATGGATTTAGCTCAATTCATTACAAAAATTGAAAAGGTAGGGGTAACAGAAGGACTGGAAAATTACTTTCGTGGCCATTCCGACTATACCTATAGGCTTGAGCCTTCAGTATATAGAAATGGTCTGATTGCAAGTGAGGATAAAATTTTTAAAGAGGCCATAATTCGAACCCCTTACGAATTCCAGCACCATAGGTCTACTTGCGAAAAGCTGGTGAAAATGCAGCATTATGGAATACCTACCCGGCTACTCGACATCACATCTAACCCCTTGGTAGCACTTTATTTCGCATGTAACGAATATCCAGACAAGGATGGTGAAGTAGTGTTCTTTCAGGTTCCAATGAATTTTATCAAATATTATGATAGCGATTCTGTAAGCGCATTGAGTAACCTCGCACGGCAAAAGTCTAGTTTTGAATGCGATTTTGGAAAGATGAGTATACGCAAGTTCAACCATCAATCTCATATGGGGTTTTTGCATCATTCAATAAAAGAAGAAAAGCCCTATTACCAAGAAATTATACATCCAGCAGATCTTGAAAGTGTGTTTGTAGTAAAAGCCATGCTCGATAATGCACGAATTATCAAACAGCAAGGTTTGTTCATGCTTTTTGGGATTCGGTCTAACAAGACTATTCCAGCAACAGTTCCGATGGAATGGGTGCTTAATATGACTCGCCCAGAAGTAAACTTTAAAATTCCCGCTAAGGACAAATTGAAGATACTGGCACAACTCGAAGTTAATGGGATTGGGAAAAGTACATTGTTTCCTGAAATTGAGTACCAAGGAAGCCATCTTAAACAGAAATATGCAAAAAGTTAGGAGCTAATTTGAAAAGCGAGTAAGCTATGCCAAACGTGTTCGCGATATCATTGACTCGTTTATTCTACTCTCCTAAACTTAGTTCGAGCAGTATTTTCATGTCAACCTATCACCTCTGGTCAAACGGGAGTGAATGGGTCAGCTTATTCATACAAACTAATCCAATCTATTCGGATCATCAACAGCAGACATCATTATCAATATATGGCAAAGCGACCTGATTTCAAGCACATTGCTTTCCTTCCCGGACGCAATTATCGACCTCATAATCTTGGGGTCGATTTTTTCTAATAGTCCATCGGAATAGTTGAGCATGTCACGGGCCTTGAACCTCAGCTGTCCTTCCTCGGTTTCATATTTTGCGCCATCCTGAAGAAATATGGCCTTCAAACCTATTAATACCCCATCGTTTGTTTCCGTTGTCAGTTGGTTTTCTGCACTTAAGATCAAAAGGGAGACAATCCAGATCAGCATGGATAAACCTTTTCTGTTTCGGCTTGGGGCCATAGCCAGCATCGACTTCAGTTTTTGCTTCAGGTACGCGGTGACGAGCAGTTTTTCAGCCCCCTGGAATGATATGAAAAGTTCTGATAGGTTATTTAGCTGCCAAAGGTTCAGCCTGTCAGGATTATCGCATAGCGCGTCAACAAACAAAAGGAATTCCTTGCTATGTACCTGGTCGGTGGTTTCAAACAGAATATCGAAGAATTGAAAAGTTAGGTAGCTCTCGATGGTATGCAAATGCGCGGTCAGGCGCTTGATGAAAGCCTCCTTTTTTTTTGGCTCGTCAAGCTGCACGTCCATAATGTTGCGCAGGACATTCTGGTGATGTTCGGTCTGTTTTCTATCATCGTGTCTTTGCCCTCCGATGTCCAGCAGGCCCACATAGTCAAAGTCGCCGATTTCTATCCTTCTTGAAGAACTAACCACTAAGGCAAAGTAAGCAGCGATCGCGCCCTTGGATTTCAGTTCCAAAAGATCGCTAGTAGCGTAATATCCCAGCAATAAACTTGCAGCTATACCTTTAACTAGCGAGACAGGGATAGCATCGCCATTGACTAACAACCTATCTACTGCGCTTTGCTCGAGGTATTTTTCTGGTGCCTTTGCCTGTGAAAAAATATTAATGTGCCCGGTATACAGCCTATCGGGATAGAAACCCTGGGGTATATGTCCCAGCCTGAACAAAAGCGCACAGGTGGTTTCGGTTGATGCTGCCGAAAAACTGGTTAGGATATGCTCCAATGAGCTCGTTTCAATCGCGCCAAATTCATGGCCCATCAGCGCAAAGATGGGCATGTACTCGTTTCGCCCATGCTGGTTGAAAGTTTCAAGTTCCATCATGTCCTTGAATGCCGCGCCAATTTTATTTCTGATGTTGGGTTGTTTATTGCATAGCTTGATAAGCATCGCATACAGGAGATAGGCATGATGGGAATCGAACATCATCCTGGTGGTTGTGGAGGAGATCAAAAATTCCTGCCAGCTCCTAATATCATGTATTGCCTCGTACATCTTGATCAGTAAAAAGCTTGGCTTGTCGCTAATTAGCTCGTAATCTTTCTTATATGCATATAGCTCGGCTACGAAATCGTCATTTTCAAATAGCCCGATATGCTTTTTGATAAAGGTGTCCAGGCCAAATTCTGGGCTGTAGTCGATGTACAGTAGCCAGGCCTTGGCCTGGTCCTGGATACTGATCTTATCCAAATACCTGTCTACAATTACTGAGGCGGCGGACATGCGTATCTTAAAATCAGCGTCCTTCAGTGCAGCATACATCAGTTCAGAGAACCGTTCCTGTCGCGCAATATTTTCAACCCCATCATCGGAAAGTGAATGACTGAAATCTAGATAACTTGCTTCGCCGAGAAGCCCGTACACCAGTTCGCTCAATAGTTTGCCCTCGATCCTTGGATCCAATCGATGGAACAATAGTTTTAGGGCAAATATTCTGGTTACACCCACAAGCTCAGCTAGCAGGCCATACACATGGTCCAGCACCTTTTTTCCAAAATTAAGCTTGGTGCAGAACCTGAACCATTCGTAATGGTCGGTGTCTCGGCTAAAGGTAGATCGTATCACGATTTCGATTCCCTTTGTTTCGTTTAGCGGATCAAAGATCAATAACAGGCAAGCAGCATTGTACCTCAGCGGAAGGTCAATGTTGTTCATAGCATAGCGTAGCGCTGACAGGTACTCTGGCCTTGATGTGATCTTGTTTAGTGATTCCCTTAACTCTGGATATCTGGAAAGGGTATATTTCCCTAAAAACCTGACCACTGTCAGAAATTCGTTCCGGTAGATTGTCGAAGACACCTCTAGGCACTTGAGAAAATAGCGCAGGTAAAGTTCTGATATCCCATGGTCATGTTCTGGAACCGGCCTGTTTTTGATGACATAATCGATTTCTTGCGCTGTTGGTTCTGCGAAAAAATAATCGAGTATTTTCAGGCGCACTTCGGTCTTGTATTCGAGGATGGAAGTTTTTTCAAGGATCGGTGGGACGATAAGCTTAAATTCTTTGACCCCATGGTAAAGGTAGAGCAGGATGGCCGAGGCGTCGGACAACCTGTTCATTTGGAGTACGCTAAAGATGAGAAAAGATTTGAGTGGTTCCTTTCCGATTCTTTCTTCAAGAAGGCCATATAACTTGATATCCCCATCGGCAGCAAAGCGAACAGCTCTTTCAATAAACGAAACCGGTGGTTTTTCATCCGAAATGGCAAACCAGTACTTTAGGGTTTCACTCTTGCCATAATCTTTGCCAATCTCGATCTCCAGACCCTGTATAACATGGAAAAGATTGCCTTCGGTAATTTCTTTGTTTAAAATGTGTTGCGCCCTGGTCGCAAGATTGGGTTTTGCTAGGCCCTGTGCAACCAGGATTGCCCGCTGTTCCACATCAAAATACTCGGGCACTGCTAAGGAGATCACGGGAACGAAGCTCTGGCACGAGAAGGTCATGGCAGCAAGATGGTATTTGGCAACTTCAAAGAGCTCCTTTTTTTCCTGCCCGTCCAGCTCAAATCCCTTGTGCAGCAAAAATGCGGATAGGATCGCTACCGGAAGTTCATCGGAGGTAGATTTTGAGGGATGAGCAGGAGAAAGGTAGTTTTCGTAAAGCCATTCAAATCCTGGCCTGCCAAGGGCAGCATAGACATATCCATAGGCATTGGGGACCTGTTTGTCATCAAGACCCCAAAACTTCAAGGGTGAAAAGCCCAATAGTTTCACTTTTTCCAAAAATAGCTGGTTGAGCGAATCCACTTTTGATTCTGCCAGCAAAAGCGCGGCGACTGGGGTAGCAATTTCTGATATCAAAATCTCACCAAGAAATTTTTTCAGGAAGTCTGTCACCAACGTGTTTTCCCCAATTTTTCTGGCGACTGTGGACACGAAGGAAACAATTCTCCAATGGTCATATGGGTCGCTGCCCAGGTCGATGGTTTCTCCACTGGAAAGGGTGGTGTAGGAATAATGGCCAACCAGCATCTGGAACAACTGATGGGACTGGAAAGTCAGGCCCCCGGTAGACTTTTGAAGGAAAGTCGTGGTCAGGAATTTGATTGCCTCATCAATAATCAAGTTGCGGCTAGGGTCACTAGGTAAAATCGTACATACCTTATCGATGGCTGCAAACAGACCAGCGTCGGTGATGGCGCTGTTTTTGGAGGAATAAATTGACCATGCGACTTGCGAAACAAAAGGCAATCGCTGAAAATTATTTGGGTAAAACTGGATAAAATTTACAAAATCTTTTTTGTTATCATCCTCGCTCCATGACAGTTTCTTCAAGATTACCTCATAAAGGATATCCCCTAAGGTAGAGGAACTATGTCCGGTAACCAGAAATTCCCTGATCAATGTAGCAATCAATGGGGTGGTGGTATTGCCGAAAAGTTCCGGGTTTGATTTCAAGATTTCCATCCTACTTTTGGCATCCGTTAAGGCATCATGGGCTGAAAGTCCTTCGGCAAGGGCCTCGTTTTCCAGTATTTGGAAAATATCCTCTTCGCCAAGGTCTATCGTTGTCAGGCAGTTCCAATCGTTGAAGTGGATGTGCTTTTGAACCTCAAAAGGCCGGCCAGATGCCACTATGCGTGTGTTTGCCTGGTGCTCAGAAAACGCGGTAAGATGAACCGTAAGGTCCACAATTTCAGAACGCGAGAGTTCATCCACTCCGTCAACAACGAGTGTTATTTCTTTTCCAGATTCCAATAGTCCGTCCAATTCAAAATAACCGCCGGTTAGGCCCAATTCCTTGTTTACGAAGTCCTCGATTACCTTGCTAAAGGTGCTGCTCTCACTTTTGATCTTTCCCTTGAGGTAACCAGCAGTTAAGAATATGCAGATATTTTCATCACCCAGTTGTTTTACGAAATGCTGTGCCAATAATGTACTTTTGCCACTACCGATGTCACCAAACAAAAATGTTGGTTTATCGCTGTCCAGCAGTTCGCCAATTTCTTTTATCACCACCTCAAGTTGCCTTACCTGTTGTATCTTAGTTTTCTCCAAACTGGTAAGTTCTATCTTGACTTCCCTATTGTGCCTGGCTACCTGTCTTTCGGCCATTTTGGGCAATCTTTGATGGTTTGCATTTGCATAATATTTCAAGCTGATCAACCTTTCAAGCTGGATTTTTGCCCTCTTTGAAAACTCTGCCACATCAAAAAACAGGTATTTACTTGCCTCGGGAGCTCGGTTTCCCTGGCTTACCTTAACAAATGCAAGTTCGATATCGGCCTTGCCCAGGAACTTTTGGAGCAGGTCGGTTTGGTCCTGTTTTTTTTCCAAGGCCAGCATGAGTTCGGCGTAGATGTAGTTTGGGGCGAACCTGTTCTGTTGATCCAGGTAGAATTTACTGGTCTGGATTTTTTCCAAAATTATCCCCTCGTACAACTTGTCATCAGGTTGACCGAAATGCCAGGTAATCTGCTGTAAGAATTGTATCAGCAGTGTTTCGTCTAAGGGCGGAGTGTCTATAGGTCCATACTGGAGACTATATTCATCCAATATAAAACTCAATACGATAGCAAGGTCCTGTTTGTCCTTTTCCACTTGATGTGTTGATATCTTTTCAAGGATCGAATAATCAGGAAAGGTGACCCCTAGTTTCTTGGAACGGTCGCTTGCCATCTCAGAGCCAATTTGATTGGTCGAAAAAAAGCCAAACCTGGAACTGGCGCTCTTTTCACTGTTCAGCCATAACTGGAGGAAATAGACTAGGGTATTCAATATCTGGTTTGAATTCAGGGTGAACTTGGTATCCTTTTGGTAGTTCTTTTCCTCCTCAACATAGCCGTTTTTACCGTTCTGAAGGTAAACGTCACCCTTGTATTCAATGGCAACATTGACAAATAGGCTGTCCACCTTTTCAAGCTCGTCGAGTGCCAATGCAATCGCACGTTGTTTTTGGAGTGTAAATCCCTTGGTCTTGTCCCCAGCTTCCCTTTTTATAACTTTCATGCCTTTTTTGTTCACAGATCAAATATAGGTTAAAAGGGTAAATTTTCTATCTGCTCACAGGTGCCTGACTGGGTTATTTACTAACACATCTCATTCAAGTTTTGGGATAAAGTACACGTGATCCTGCTAAAGCATTTGGCTAAACTAAGTGTTTGTGTCCAGGTAAACCAGTTCAGTGGGTGTCCCGCTAGGGATTGTCAAATCCAGTTTTTTTTCCTTCACAATTTTGCTCTCGTTCTGAGGGCAATGGGGCCTGAGGGTTTTATTTTCTGGTTTATGTTACAGCAATTTTCTTGGGGGCAGTTTCTGATCGCTATGGTCGTGCTCAATCTGGTTTGGTATGTCTTTGTAGGTCTGGTGTTCTACCGGGCTGAGGTGATGGCTTTTTTGGGCAGTGGTGCGGGTGATGGTGTTCCGCTCCGTGATGGTGGTGGTTCGTTGAAAGTTCAGCCTTCTGGCAAAGGAACAAATAGTGATGAAAGGATCGAACGTGAAGTGGATGCTGCGCTGATGGGGAGTTCGAGGTTGCCAGAGGGAGTGGAGGTAAAGAGCTCGGCGCAGGTGAGCTTTTCAACTTCCGATGCTGATGGGAAATATGACCAGGTCGGGCTGATAGCGGACGTAGTGCAGGAGCTAAAAGAGATCTTTTCCGAGCTGGAGAAAAGGGCAGGGGACAAGAAGGACTTCTTCAGGCTGCTGGGAAAACTGAAGGAGGAGTATGGTCCGCTGGGAGGACATCCATCGGTAGGTGCTCTGACTGGTTTCATCGTCGAACGTGCGTCTTTTCACCTGACGGCGGACGAAATCGATAACCTCTGGTATTAGTTCAAGTGATGGTATTTAAAAATTTGATTATGAAAATTTTGAAAGTAAAAAAGCAAAGCCAAGGAGCCAAGCCGAAAGAAAAGGGTAATTATTGTAGGATTTTATCATCTGGCATTATAACAGTACTGATTATCATTGTGTTAATTGGAGCTGGACTGAAAGGCTTTGCACAAGATGGCAATGCTGGGATACAGGAAGCTACGAACAAGGTGAAGGGCTACTTTGATACGGGTTGCGACCTGATGTATGCCATCGGAGCAGTAGTGGGTATCATCGGGGCGGTGAAGGTGTTCAACAAGTGGAATGCGGGGGAGCCGGATACCAATAAGGTGGCTGCAGCCTGGTTCGGTTCATGCATTTTTTTAGTCGTAGTGGCCACGGTACTGAAATCGTTTTTTGGGATATGATTAAGGAGGCAAGAGATGGCAAGTGTATATCAGATCAATAAAGGGGTTTCAAGGCCAATTGAGTTCAAGGGGCTGAAGGGTGTCTACATCGGAGTTTTGGCGGGCGGGCTGGTATTCCTGCTCGTGCTGTTTGCAGCATTGTATATTCTGGGCACGCCGATCTATGTGGTGGTTCCGCTGATCCTGAGTTTGGGAGCGAGCCTGTTTGGCGGAACTTTTAGGCTATCGAAAAAGTTTGGCGTTCATGGACTAGCAAAGCACTTCGCGAAGCGAGGTTTGCCCAGCCACATCAAATTCAGTTCAAGAAGGGTTTTTACAGGTATGAAGGGAGGGCGTCATGGTGGAAAGTAAGATGATCCTGCCGATTTATAAGATCGAGTATAGCTGTATTCTTTCGCGTCAGGGCGATGTAACGGTGGGTTTCAGGGTGCAGCTGCCCGAGATCTTTACCCTTTCGGACAGGGAATACGAAACCTATCACCAGGCATGGGTAAAGGCGATCAAATTGTTACCATCAAATTGCGTTTTTCATAAACAGGACTGGTTTACCAAGGGCAGCTTTAGTGCGGACTTTGAGGGAGCAGGGGACAGTTTTCTTTCCAGGTCATCAGAAAGGTTCTTTAACGAAAGGGAATACCTTGGCCATAGCTGTTATATCTTTCTGACCAGAAAGCCTGTGGGCAGGAAACCCTCAAGCTCTGCTTTAAGCAATGTGCTAAGAAAAAGCATCGCCCCGAGCATAGCCACAAATAAGATTCTTGTTGATGAGTTCTTGGATAGTGTTGGGCAGTTCAAACGTGTGCTGGAGGACTCTGGTTTTTTGGCTCTGAATAGATTGGGTGATGATGAGCTGGCAGGCTCTGCCAACTTCCCAGGCGTATTAGAGAAATATTGTTTTTTGCTCGGTGAAGGCGAAGCTCCGGTCATACGTGATATACACCTGCGCGACGAAATTCGGGTTGGAGATAAGCATTGCCAACTGTTTACGCTTTCGGATGTGGAAGATCTGCCTTCGATGGTAGGAAGTAGAATCAACTACGATAAGTATTCAACCGATAGGACCAAGTTCTCGGTCGGGTTTGCCTCGCCTTTGGGGCAGCTGCTTAACTGCAATCATATCTATAATCAGTATGTCTTTTTGGGCGATGCAGGGGCTACGCTTAAAAGATTGGAGGCGAAAAAGTTGAGGCTGCAGTCCTTAAGCGGTTATTCAAGGGAAAATGCGATCTCTCGGGATGCGGTGAACGATTTTCTGAACGAGGCGATCGCCTCGGGCAGGCTTCCGGTGAAGTCACATTTCAACGTTTTGTGCTGGAGTGAGGATGTGGGTGAGATGAAGGAGGTGCGGAATTTGGTTTCCTCGGCGATGGCACAAATGGATGCGGTAGCAAAACAGGAGACGGACGGGCAGGCGCAGGTGTGGTTTGCGGGACTTCCGGGGAACGAGGCGGACTTTCCGATGAACGATACCTTCGATACGTTTCTGGAACAGGCTACCTGCTTCTTCAATTTAGAATCAAATTATAGGTCTAGCATTAGTCCATTTGGTGTGAGGCTAGGCGATAGGCTGAGCGGAAGACCGGTACATGTGGATATCTCGGATGAGCCGATTGCCTTGGGGATGGCAACAAACCGGAACAAGTTCATATTGGGACCTTCGGGCTCGGGCAAGTCGTTTTTGACCAACCACCTGATGCGGAGCTACGCCGAGCAGGGGGCGCACGTGGTAATCGTAGATGTGGGGCATAGCTATGCCGGGCTTTGCGAGCTGATGGGAGGCTATTACTTTACCTACTCGGAGGAAAACCCGATTGCCTTTAATCCATTTTATTTGGGAGAGGGCGATGTGATGGATACCGAGAAAAAAGAGAGCATCAAGACGCTGCTTCTGGCACTGTGGAAGAAAGATGATGAAAGTTTCAGGCGGTCGGAGTACGTGGCCTTGAGCAACGCACTAAGCCTATATTTCGAATTCCTGGATGGAAGGAAGGATGTGTTTCCATGCTTTAATTCATTCTACGAATTTCTGCAGGCGGGATTTGGCGAGGAGCTGGAAAAGCGGGGAGTAAAGGAAAAGGATTTCGATAGCCAGAACTTTCTTTATGTGCTATCGCCTTTTTATCGGGGTGGTGAGTTTGATTATCTGTTGAATGCGAGATCGAATCTTGATCTGCTCTCCCAGCCCTTTATCGTATTCGAGTTGGATAACATCAAGGACCATCCGATACTTTTTCCGGTGGTGACGCTGATCATCATGGAGGTATTCATCTCCAAGATGAGGAAACTGAAGGGAGTGCGTAAGGTATTTCTGTGTGAGGAGGCTTGGAAGGCGATAGCAAAAGAAGGAATGGCCGAGCAGCTGAAATATCTTTTCAAGACGGTTCGGAAACATTTCGGTGAGGCGATCGTAGTGACCCAGGAAGTAGAGGACATCATTTCCTCTCCCATTGTCAAACAGGCGATCATCAATAATTCAGACTGTAAGATTCTGCTCGACCAATCCAAGTACCAGAACAAGTTCGATCAGATCCAGGAACTGCTCGGACTGACCGACAAGGAAAAGGCGCAGGTGCTTTCGCTGAATAAATCCAACGATCCAAAAAGGAAGTACAAGGAAGTGTTCATTTCTATCGGTGGGCAGATGAGCAAGGTGTACAGGACGGAGGTTTCTCTTGAGGAATATTTGTGCTACGCCACCGAGGAAAGGGAAAAGGTTAGAGTGATGGAGTATGCCAGGAAGTACGGTTCGATGCAAAAGGGGGTTGCGGCTCTGGCCAATGAGATCAGGGCAAAGCCGGGCTAATATCAAAAATCATTAGGGTAAGTTGAGGCTTGGCTTAGGCTATACTTTTGTAAAGCAAAGCCCTTGTTCCGCCCAAAAAAAATCAACAGAATTTTTAACGAAAAACGAATAAAATGAAAGCAATCAAATTATTGCTATGGCTATGCTCATGTCTTGCTTTAGCGAGTTGCACAAGCGATAAAATCAGGGAATTTATGCCCGGAACTTATGTAAACTCTGCGGGTGGAGAGTTCAGTGTTGCTAGTGATACACTGAAAGTCGAGCTCATTGAGGGGAACAATTACCAGATACTTCGAAGCACCGGCTACAATCTCATACGCAATGGAAAGGTTGGGGCAAGGGAACATGAAACCGATCAATGGAGCTGCGCCTACAGCACAGCCTCAAAAACTTTGACCGAACTGAAAAAGGGAAAGATCATCACATTCTATGCGGACAGCGGCACTTTGAAAGTAGGAAGAAGGGTGTATCAAAAAATTAATTAACTGGAATTAACAATATGAAAATGATGGGGACTATGAAAACCGCATAGCGCTCTTCATGGCAACTAAAAAACAAAATATGAATATCATGAAAAAGTTTATGGTGATACTGCCGATCTCGGCGATGACAATATTTGTGTCGCTTCCTACCGGGGCAAACGCGCAGGTGGCGTTTCTGGAAGTGATCAAGGCAGGGGTAAAAAAAGTGATCAAGGCGATGGATTTGAAAGTGCAGCGTTTGCAGAACGAAACGATCTGGCTACAGAATGCGCAGAAGGTCTTGGAAAACCAGCTTTCAAAATTGAAGCTTGGTGAGATCGCAGACTGGACGCAAAAGCAGAAGGAACTGTACGGACAGTACTATGAGGAGCTTTGGAAGGTAAAGTCAGCAATCGTGTATTACAAAAGATTGCGTGACCTGACCGAGGTCCAGGTGAAGATCGTGGACGAGTACAGGTGGGCCTGGAACCTGTTCGGGAAGTCGGGACACTTTTCCGTGGATGAGCTGAACGCAATGGAAAAGGTGTATTCGGGGATACTCGAACAATCGGTAAAGAACGTGGACGGCATCCTTTCGATTATGGGATCGTTCAAGACGCAGATGTCAGATGCGGCCAGGCTGGAACTGATCGTTGCTGCAGCGGCTGCGATGGAGAAGAACTGGCAGGACCTGAAAAGGTTCAACAGGGAGAATAGTTTGCTTTCTATTCAAAGGGCAAAATCATTGGACGAGGTAGCAAAATTAAAGGAGCTGTATGGAATCGAAAATTAAATCAATCGTCAGGTTTTGTTTAATAGCACTACTTTCCATTTGGGGCTTGGCCTTAAGCTCCGCTTGCTGCAAAGCCCAGACCTATAACGAAATCTTTCGACAAAAGAAAACGCAGGAAAAATACCTCCTTAAACAGATCGCCTACTTGAAGCTCTATGCCGATCAGGCCTGGAAGGGTTACAAACTGGTCAGTGGAGGTTTGGAAACGATCAATGATTTTACTTCTGGAGAGTTCAAGCTGCACGAAGCGTTTATCTCCGCTTTATCAAAAGTGAGTTCATTGGTAAGAAAGGATTTTAGGGTAGAGGAAATCGTCAAGTTTCAATTAAACATCAATTCCAGTTTTAGGGCTTTGCTGAAAAGCTCAGCCTTGGCCCAAGCCCCAAACCAACTTTATTACAGGGCTGTACAGGAAAAGGTCATGACAGAATGTAATGCCGACCTGGATGAACTGATGGATATCGTGCTCTCTGGCAATCTGGAGATGAACGATTCGGAAAGGCTTTCCAGGCTGAAGAAGATCCATGCCTCCATGCAGGAAAAGGCTGGCTTTGCAAGATGGTTCTGCACGGAAGCACAGCTCCTTTTGCAAAGCCAAAAAAGAGAATTGAACGACATTAACGAATTGAGGAGGCTTTATGAAAAGAATTAGAAGATACGGTCTAGTGGTTTGGGTGATGATGCTTTTTGGGCTGGGCGCTAGTGCCCAGTCCCATGAGGCAACCAGCCTGATGCTGAACGTAGAGAAGCTCTCGCAGCTCAAGAACATCCTTTCGGATATGAAAAAAGGGTACACCGTGGTTTCGCAGGGGTACAAAAAAGTGAAGGATATCGCTTCGGGCAATTTCTCGCTGCACGAGGTGTTTCTGGACGGGCTAATGGTGGTCTCTCCGGAGGTGAAAAAATACAGAAGGGTGGCCGATATCATTTCGGCGCAGAAAAGTATCGTTTCAGAGTACAAGGCTGCGCTTCGTGCCTTTCGGGGTGCCGATGTCTTTAATCCATTTGAACTGGATTATCTGGGCAATGTATACTCCTCACTGTTTGATGCCTCATTGCAGAACCTGGATGATTTGGCGATGGTGATCACTTCGAGTAAACTGCGCATGAGCGATGAGGAAAGGCTGAAGGCAATAGATCGGATCTTTTTGGATACTTCGGACAAGCTCGAGTTTTTGCGGGATTTTAATAGGGGAGCAGTGGTGCTTTTCAAGCAGAAGCAAAAGGAGAAAAGGGAGATCGAGCAGCTGAAAATGTATTACGGACAATAAAAACTTTAAGGTTATGAAAAGTAAATATTTAGCGGCTGTTGGGGCGATGCTG
The DNA here is from genome assembly GCF_037482965.1 of Pedobacter anseongensis. NCBI lineage: Bacteria > Pseudomonadati > Bacteroidota > Sphingobacteriia > Sphingobacteriales > Sphingobacteriaceae > Pedobacter > Pedobacter anseongensis. The sequence continues at coordinate 88,648 of NZ_JBBHKB010000006.1, forward strand.
ATGGCAGTACTATTGCCCAGCCTTAGCAAAGCCCAGGGAATTAGCGATAGTCTGAACGGCATGCAACCGGTACTGGAAAAAGTCTATCAGGATATGGTCCCCCTCTGCTCAAGGTTGATCGACGTGTCGCGTGGGATTGCGGGCTTTGGGGCGCTGTGGTATATCGGGAGCAGGGTGTGGCGGCAGATCGCCGTGGCCGAGGCGATCGATTTTTATCCGCTGTTACGCCCGTTTGCACTGGGAATGGCGATCGTGATGTTCCCGCTAGTGATGGCGCTCTTTAACGGGGTGCTGCAACCGACAGTTTCGGCTACGGGTGCGATGGTGAAGGATAGCAATAGGGCGATTGCGGTGCTGTTGGCGCAGAAGGAGGCGGCGCTGAAGAAGACCAAAAAATGGCAGATGTATGTGGGAGAGGACGGCAATGGTGATCGTGAGCACTGGTACAAATATACACACCCGGATGACCCGGACGGTTCGGGCGAGGGCATGCTGGAGTCGGTATCCAATGACATGAGCTTTTTTATGGAAAAGCAGGGCTATAATTTTAGAAACTCGATCAAGCAGTGGATGGCAGAGGTGCTGGAAGTGCTTTATGCGGCAGCGGCGCTGTGCATCAATGTGGTTCGGACTTTCATTCTGATCGTATTGACCATTCTGGGTCCACTGGTATTCGGGTTTGCGGTGTTCGATGGGTTTCAGCAGAGCCTGACGGTCTGGATAGCCCGGTACGTGAACATTTTTATGTGGTTGCCGATTGCCAATATCCTTGGGAGCATCTTGGGGAAGATCCAGGAGAATATGTTGAAACTGGATATCTCCCAGATAGGGGCTGAAGGGGAAACTTTCTTTTCTTCCAGTGATGTTGCTTACCTCATTTTTATGGTGATAGGGATCGTAGCATACTTCTGCGTGCCAACGGTGGCAAACTATATCGTGCATGCGGGAGGTGGGAATACGATCCTTCAAAAGACCAATATGATCGTGTCAAGTTCTTCAAGAACTGTAGCAAATGCCGGTTCAGCAGGTATGGGCATGGCAGCGGATGCACTGGGGAATGGACCAAGGTTAATGTCGCAGGGCTATGCGGGCGCTTCGTAGGGTGATTATTTCCCAGATGGAAATAGTGGTGGTTCAGCTCATCAGCGAGACAGGCTAAGTGGCAAATAAGCTAATTTTTTGGGCTTTGCTAAAAGCGGAGCCTTTTGCCAAAGCCCCAAATTAAAGCGCCCTAACAAATAACAGATTATTCATTAGATGATTTTCAATCATGTTTACACAATTTAGAAATATAGATACCGCCTTCTCGCACATCAAAAGGTTTTCGCTCTTTCTGATCGTGGCCTGCGTACTGGTGTCTGGATTTGCGATCTGGAAAAGTTTTGCGATGGTGCGCGAGATTACAGGAAAGGTCTACATCCTGGCCAATGGAAAGGCTTTAGAGGCGTTTTCCGCGGAAAGAAAGGACAATGTGGCCGTTGAGATCCGCGACCATGTGAAGATGTTCCATTATTGGTTCTTTACGCTTGACCCCGATGAAAAGGTAATTGCATCCAATATCGGAAAGGCTTTGTACCTGGCCGATGGTTCGGCAAAAAGGACATACGATAACCTGAAGGAGCAGGGCTATTTTACCAATCTGATATCGGCAAATGTCTCGCAGAGCATTACGGTCGATTCTGTCCTTTTAGATATGGCGCAGGAGCCCTTCAGTTTCAAATGCTATGCGACGCAGGTTTTGGTCAGGTCCACTTCGACGGTTTCTAGGAAACTGGTCACGCAAGGGTATCTGAGGAATGTTTCCCGCTCGGACAATAATCCCCACGGCTTCCTGATCCAAAGGTGGGAAACGGTACTGAACCAGGATGTCGTAAAGCCTTAAGTGATGGGAATCAGAAATCTATTCGGCAGGAGAAAGGAGGCAAAGCCTTTGGCTCCGCCCCAGGAAAGAACTGCAATAAAAATAGCAGAAAGAATATTGGCGGTGCAACGAAGCACAGCAGCGAAGCTGAATGCCATGGCCCAAAAGATGGGAATTGTTAAAGTGAAGATTCTGTTAGGGGCTCTGCTTCTAGGCTTTGCTTTTTATTGTGGCTATCTGGTGTATAGCGCACTATTTAAGATTTAATCAACTCGATTTTTTAACAATCAAAATTCAAATTTTATGGAAACAAGAACAAGGGACAAGAGGAAAATCCTTTTGGTATTGCCGCTGCTTGTCATGCCTTTTCTGGCATTGGCATTCTATGCTGGCGGGGGAGGTAGAGGTAGTGGAGATGCTGTTGCGTCATCCAAGGGAATAAACACGGCACTTCCCGATGCGAACTTTAAGTCCGAGGAACCAGTCGACAAGATGGGCTTTTATGCAAAGGGTGAAAAGGATACTTCAGGTTCAAATGGCATCTCTGGTCTTGCGGGGAAGATGGGCTTCAATGGTGCGGAAGACGCGAAGACCGCCGAGATCAATACAAAGCTGGCAGCGCTCAACAAGGAGATCAATTCACCACCTGAATCTGTGACTATGGGCGGTGCCAAGAGCTCTGCTTCAAGCCAAGCCCAAAAAAATTCTAATGGAAACATCTCCGGAGATGTCGATAGGCTGGAAATGCTGATGAAGTCCATGAAACAGGACATGGGAGCCGATCCGGAGATGGAGCAGATGAATGCCATGCTGGAAAAACTGCTGGATATCCAAAATCCTGGCCGTGCCCAACAGAAGGTAGTTGCAAAAATCTATGGCGATGGGGCAGAAAAAGAATTTCTGGCCGTACCTGCAGAAATCGCTTCAAGCGGAAAAGCGGTGCAGGGATCAACCATTCGGCTACGTCTTTTGGATTCAGTGGTGCTGAAGAATGTGGTCATTCCAAAAGGGCACGAGGTATTTGGGCTGTGTCGCCTTGTCAACCAGCGGCTGTTGCTGGATATCAAAAGCATTCGGCTGAAGGAACTGATCATTCCAGTGGAGCTAACGATGTACGGCATGGACGGAATGCCGGGGCTAGAGGCAAAAGATGCAGTGTTCGGCGATGTGGCCTCGGGCGGTGCGGTGGATGCAGTGGGCGGGATTTCGGTGTATGGTCTGGATGGAATTGGCGGACAGGTGGCAGGTGCAGGGATTGATGCGGCAAAGTCCCTTTTTTCCCGCAAAGTGCGGGTGGTAAGGGTGAAGCTGAAGGCTGGAGAGAAGGTGCTGCTCAGGAACAATAGGCCCGAAAAATAATGGCGATCTGGATTGCTAGGAATGAGCTGATGGAGCTGGCCAGTGAACTTTCAACAGCGGCAGGATACGGAAGCCGGTTTGTAGTCTATCCAGAGGGGCTGGACAATTATTCGGCATCTGATTTTGAGACCGCAAGTTCGATTGCCCAGGCAGGAGATACTGCACTAAATATCGAGTTCGCAAGGATCGAGGAACTGGGCCCGTTCCGAACCCAGCTGGAAAGGAGCCTAGAAAGGGAAGGTGGGGAAGTAGTGGTAGTTGCAGATTATGGTAAGATGGGGCTAGATGGCGGAGACATTTATTCCGACCTGGAGCGGATTGGCATGCGGATCCCGGTCATCGAGCAGCATCTGGAAGAGCTGGGAGAAAGGTGGGGCGATATTTCCCTTGAGCGAAGGATAGGCAGGTTCCACATCGGTATGGAGCTTTACCGGACCGAATTTAAAGGCGCATTCCGCATCCCGGAGTATGCCATCCTGGTCCCAAAGCTGCTGGGAACAGAGCTGATTGCAGAGCACTATGTGGCAGAAGTGATAGCGCTTGAGGAGGATTTCAAGCGGACCATCGGGGCTGAGCTCGGATCAGGGCCATTTGTAGGAGATGGGGAACTATCGGTCAACGCCATGGGCTCTAGGTGCATCGATTTTCTGCTGTGGACCCACGAATTTCCAGAGGAGGGCTTTGAGCAGCGCTGCAAGATCTTATCGGGCCTTTGCCAGGGTTATCCGGTCGGAAAGGAAGTAGAACAGTCGATGTATATCGTGCATCCGGAGTTAAAGTACCAGCTCTATCATCCTATCCAGTTTCCCTATACGGTAAAGGTGGAAAGGGCGGTGGATATGATCCGCGATGTCAATGATATGAAGTTAACGGCCAGGGAGGCCTATGAAAATGACAATTTAAAAAAAGCGATTATGGAAGCTAAAAATTTGGAGAATCTGAAAGAGGAAATGGTGAGACTTGGGTTCAGTGAGAACCTGATCGGCCAGATGGAAGCAAAAATGGCTGCGAACGAGCCGAGGTTTATTTTGTATGACGAGCTGCAAACGGACAAGGGAAGGGTGGAGCTGGCGCTGCACTTTAACCAGTCCAGGAGTTCGGAGTATTATTACTTCAACAAGTTTGATGTGGTCAAAGAGGTGCAGCCACCGCTTGCCCCGGGAGAGAAGTATTTTGTGACCTCACAGCGCCAGGGAGAGGATGCGATCGTAAAGACCTTTGAGATGCCTAGCCTAGCGGTAAAGGAATTCAATGCAAGGCTGGAAGCCTCCAAGGACATCCGCGGTGCAGCGCAGATCTATGCCGGTGCTGACCTTGGTTCATCAAAGGAGCTGGCGACAATGGCCGATGGAAAGATCATCGACGTGGACAAGGAGTTCTATAAGACCCTGAAAAACCCTGCGCCTGGACAGACAATCTATCTGGAAAAGGGAAACGGGTTTACGCTCTCGCAGGCACTGAACCTGCTTTCCGGCCGTTCGGTGTACCGCGAGGACATGCTCAACGTACAGAAGAACGAATATACCGCCTGGGCAAAGCTCGACTTTGATGTTCGTGACCGAGGTGGCAATTTCCATGTGAAGACCTTTAGCGAAGGCTACGGGTATGACCTTTCTGCGGTACTTGACAGGTATGACCTTGTAGAGCTGAAGGATGCCAAGGCGCGTGAGGTGTTCGAGGCAGCACTGAAGAACGGTGATATGGCGCCGGCTACGGTGGAGGTGAATGGGAAGAAGGAAACTATTTTGGTTGTGGCCGTACCCGAGTTCAAACAGGTGAACATGTATTCGCTGGAAGGTAAGTCGATCAAGCGCGAGAACGTTGCCAAAGAGGAGAAGATTGCAGAGGTAGGTGTTGGGAAAGAAAGAACCGTGAAGAAAGGCAAGGAGCAGGAAGAGGGACTTTCAGTCTAGCACTTGCTTATTTCGCTGCTTTTGCTAATTTTAATCTTTCAAATCAAACTATTGTTCAACTAATCAAATTCAAAATGGAAAATTTCAAAAAGATCAAGGAACTGGTTTCTTCTATAGAGGCCGATGCGGAAAAGTTTTATGATAAGGCCAATGCTGCTGCCGGTACGCGTGTAAGTGGCTGTTGCACAACTACAATTTCTTAATTCACGTTAGATAAATCTTCCGTTTTTAATATTTTCAAATGCGGCAACCTATCCTGTTGCCGCATTTTTATTTTATTTGAGATTCATTATTTAAGTAATTGCTTAAATACATATATTTGAATTTTATTTAAAACATGGAAAGTTGCAAACGAATTTTCGCGGACCAAGGGCAGATTAGTAATTGTAGGGAAGTCCTCAAGGAGAGAAACGTTATGTTCTCAGATTTATCCGGATCGTTGGCCCTTACCGGAAATGAGGTAAGGTTAAAGATGCTTTTCCTTTTGCACAGGGAAGGCGAACTATGCCCCTGCGACCTGAGTGACATATTGGATATGACCATTCCCGCAATCTCACAGCACCTTCGCAAATTGAGGGACGGAGGAATGATCGGACCGAGGAAATCGGGGCAGACGATTTTCTATTCCATCAATGTCGCGTGCTTGGAACTGCTCCAGCCCCTGTTCATCAGGCTTGAAAACTCGTTAACAAATGCACAGTTATGAAAGGCAAAATCAAAAATAGCTGGATAGCAGGACTTGTGGCGGCAGCAATGGCCTCACTTTGTTGCATTTTACCCATGTTCGCAATTATTGGAGGTGTAGGGGGCTCATCAGCAACCTATTTCAGTTGGGCCGAACCCTACCGTCCGTATATCATTGCACTGACCATAGTCTTATTTGGGTTAGCATGGTACAATATGCTGCAAAAAAAGGCAATAAAGAAGGCTGAATGCGGATGTGAGGAAGAAGCAAAGGGCTTTATGAACTCAAAAGGTTTCCTTTTGATCGTGACCGTGATATCTGGCCTGTTGATCACCTTTCCCTATTATTCAGATTTGCTGTATGCAAAACCAGTTGCAGCTGTAACCGTTGGGCAATCCCAAAAAAGACTAGCTACGGCAAGGCTTTCCATACAGGGCATGAGCTGTGCAGGCTGCACCAGCCACATTGATGGGGGACTAAAAGGAATAAGTGGAATATCCCGATCGATGACCTCTTTCGAAAAGGCAATGACCGAGGTCAGCTATGATCCAGATAGTATTTCAACGGACAGCATCAGCAAGAAAATCAGGCAGATAGGTTACAGGAATAACATTATAAACTAAGATCAAAAACATGGCTACAACAGCAATCATATCCATATCTACGCTCACCTGCCCAGCATGCAACTTTGTAAAAAAAGAAGAGATGCCGACCACCTCGTGCCAGTTCTTCTACGAGTGTGAAAATTGTAAAACTATATTGAAACCGCTCAAGGGAGACTGCTGTGTATTCTGTAGCTACGGAACAGTAAAATGTCCTCCTATCCAGCAAGGAACATCGTGCTGTGGCTAGCTAACGATTTCGTAAAAGGTAATCAGGTTGCCGTGAAGGTCTAGGGTAGCCAGGTCACGATGTCCCCAATATTGTTCCTCTACTACCGTATCTTCGCTATGGAGTACACCCTGGGCTTTATATTCCAGGTAGAGTTCATCAATCCCCTCGACTTCAACCCTGCAACTTGCCGTTCCCGCCAGGAACGTTTCCGCTCCCGACCATATCGGCCTTAAAAAAAGTGCAAAGCTCCTATATTTCCAGCTCTTGTCGCACGCCTGCCAGAGATGGATCTCCACTTCGCCCCTTACCAATATGGCAAAACTATCCTCCTGATGACGTGCATGGAAGCCCATTTTTGATTTATAGAATTCAACTGCTTTTTTGATGCTGACCACTGGAAGGGCAGGTATGGTGTTCTTAAATCTGATCATAATAAGTTTGTTCAATGATAACCAGCACTAAAATTAGTGATTTTTATTCTTAAAAAGCACTGAACTTTTTTACCTGTAAATAATCACATGTATATCATAAATAATTGATAATCAGATTATTAATTTGTATATTTGCTTATGCAAGGCAAGAAGAACTATCAGGAAAGGCTTTTCATAAGCTTTCAACTTTCAGACCATATACCCGCAGATAATTTCTATCGACGTTTAAACGATACACTGGATCTCAACTTTGTTTACAGGGCAACTGCTAAATATTATGGCAGCGAAGGCCAGAAAAGTATCGATCCCGTTGTATTCATGAAGCTGATGCTTGTCGGCTACCTTGAAAACCTTTCCAGCGACAGAAAGATCATCAGCACATCGAGAATGAGAATGGACATTATGTTTTTTCTGGGTTATGACCTAGATGAGGAATTGCCTTGGCATTCCACTTTGAGCAGGACTAGGCAACTTTATGGCATGGAACTTTTTGAGAAACTATTCAAGCAGGTACTTAAA
>NZ_JBBHKB010000007.1:0-2771 GCF_037482965.1 Pedobacter anseongensis
CTCGCAATGACGCATGATATTAAAATCATTTCGATTCTGTTTTATTTTTAATCGTTATTGTGCTTTTCTGATAAGCAAATTTTCCATTAAAATCGGTGCCTTCAATAATAACGGTATAAGTTGTGGGTTTTTCACTAGCATAAAATGAAAATGAAATTTTACCATCTTGATCTGGAATTAAGTTTGGTTCCCAAAAAAGTGTAGCCCTAGTATCGGAAATTGATTCAGTGGGCTTAACGGCATATTTAGGACTATAAAAAGTTTTAGGAATGGCAAAAGGAATAGGCCGGTATACATATACTCCAGGCGTTCTTCTAATAAAAGGGCCAGCGCCACTCCGAGTTGTAATTAACAAGAATGCAGCACCTGAGCCTCTGAAGGCTTTCACATCCTTAATGTCTTCCGCATTCATGAAGCTAAAAAGGAATCGATTTGAAGCATCAAAGTCATTTTCGCCCAGTAATTTGGTGCTTAACCCATCAATGAGTACATCGGCAAAGGCTCCAAACATTGGCGATTCGATATAAAATCTTGGAACCACTCCAAAACCAGGAACTTTTTCTCTCAATAACTCCAGTAAAGTTCGACGGGGCACTTTTTTTAATTCGGCTTCTGTAATGTGTCTTTTTAATGGAATTTCTTCGATAGACCCCGCTGGCGTAAATGTTTTTTTTCCTAGAATCACAACTTCTCTCAGCTGATTATACTTTTTAGTATATGCTAAAACCCTTTGCTTGACAGTCTTTGCGTAATTAAATGTTATAGGGTCTGAATTAACATACCAAGGCTTAATTTTCTGATTAAAAGGGGCCTTTAAAAGCGTAGGGATAAACTCGTTGACCGTAATAATGGCAGCAGAAGATTTATTGTTAGCAGTTTTTGCTTTGATCAAATATGCCACACTATCTAAAGGGGGTAAATCATTGAATGAGAACAGGCCTTCTTTGTTGCTTATGGTGTCTTGAAAGATGACTACCTTTCCTAATGAAAGTAAATTTACTTTTCTATTGGGAAGCGGACTATTTAATACCGTATTTAAACGCCCATTAATTGCTATGCTTGTTTCGGGTTTAAATTTTGGGAACTGTGAATCAATTAGCATCGATTCCCAATGATAACCTACCCAACCTTGCGTTAATAACAAGTGGTCTAAAGCGAGTTGGGTAACTGGACTCTTATCTCTAAAATACCATTCAGGTTCCTCGATATTCCCTTTAAGGCTACTTGTTAGAAGATAATGTGAAAAAATAGTTGACGGATAATCTTCTAGTTTTATCTGATTATCATCAGTTACTGATACTGAATAGCTACCATTGGATAATGGTAAATTGTTTTGGTCGGTTAGCCTAAGCTGAATGGCAATACTATCTAAGGGTTCGAATTCATTTTTGCTTGATGAAACTAACATATTTACCTTTTCTAAAGCACCAGTCATGATTAATCTTTCATTTAGGGGCAAGAAGTCGCTATCGAATACTGTAAAATGCGTTATCCCATCTGGGAATGATTTTTTTGCCAACCTTGTATTATAGAAACCATTTTTAAGACTAATGTTAGTTGCATATACTGTGTTATTTTCATTCTGCGCTATTAGGCTATACAATTTGTCTGTTCTTATACTTTCTGTTGCTCTTATGTACACGTAAATAGAGTCTAGGTTGGAATAATTATCTATCCTTAACGCTGTACCTTCTTTTTTGACAATTGGTAAATTAAAAGATTGGATGCTAGTGTTTGGCATACTCACTTTTGCGACATAATTTTCGCCAGTAGCTGGCAACAGATAGAAACTACCCATTCCATTGTGCTGACTTTCAAAGTTTACCACCACTTCATTTTTTCCATTAAAAATTTTACCTTTAATATTTACACCCCTTCCATCTTCGCCAGTTGCTTTAAAAGCTATCTTCCCATTAATGCCATTAACCATATCTCCTCCTTCAGGTAAAAATTGCAGATCGATTTTATCAGGCGATGGTTGGGTAATCGGTATAATTACCTTTTGTGTTTTGTTCAGTTTGTCTTGAATAATAACTTGCATATTGTTATTCATACCCTCGTCTTCAATTTTAAAAGATGCTTTTAAGACCCCATCAACAGAGGTTTGTAAGCTATTTTTAAACAAATTTTTTTTGCCATTCATTAATGTTACGTATACATCTTTAAAACCAATGGGAGTGTTTTTTAATGATGTTAGTTTAGCCGTGAAATTCAGATTTTTAGAAGAGCCTTTATTTTCAATCTGTTGGGTTGAACTAAGAAGCCAGCTGCTTTCATTTGATTGGCCAATATTAAATTGCTTGATAAAAAAATAATCATCCTTAAAGTTCTGCTGTAGATTGGTATAAGCTCTGATAATATAATTGCCCTGTGGTATATCTTTGAGGGCAAAATCGCCCCAGGCTACGCCATTAACAATTAGTAGAGATTTTCTTTCTTTTACCTGATTGCTATCATTTACTAATTCGATATAAACTTTTTTGCTAATGGCATTTGCTTGCAGACTGGCATTCAATAAATAGGTTTTAAACCAAATGGTGTCGCCCGATAAATAATAAGGCTTGTCGAAATTTAAATAGAGTTTTTCTATTGGAAGCAATTTCGAACGAGCATCTAATTTTGAAGCAATTGTTTTTGCTAAGTTTTGCTGTGCGTTTAGGACAAAGGATAAGCAGATAAACAGGATTGTGTTAAGGAAAATTTTTTTCATAATGTATTTTTCTTCTTTAATTCTTGCCTCGAGTTGAGGAGAGGTCTATTGGAATACGCCT
>NZ_JBBHKB010000008.1:0-2504 GCF_037482965.1 Pedobacter anseongensis
ATGAATTTTTATCAACTGTATATTTAGGGCTATAGAAATCTTTTGATCGGTATATTGGAATGGGTCTAAACACATAACTTCCTTTTGGAGAGCTAACCCATGGCCCTTTTCCGCTTCGGGTTGTAATATCTAAAAAGTAGCCGTTACAGCCTTTATAAACGATAATGTCTTTAACATCTGATGCACTTAAAATATTAAGAATGGAAGAATTTGTTAAAAAAATATCAGCTTGTATTGCAGTTGTACTTATATTGGACACATTCTCCTGATACTGTTCCTGATATCCTGCAACTATAACTGTATTTATTTTATCGATTGTTATGATGTTAATTATTTGACTGCCAATCAGGTAATTAACAAAACTGTGTTTTCTAGGTCGTGCAGCCTCTCCAAAACAGCCATCCGAATAGAAATCGCCGATGGTAAAGCCTTCAATTTTTTCCTTTAAAAGGTCATAAAGCGTTTTATTAGGAATTTTTTTAAGTTCTTCTTCGGTTATTCTTTTAAAGAGGTTTGCATCCCATGCCGTTAACTCTACATAATCATTTAATTTTTTCGAATTTTTAATTTCTACTTCTTTTAGGGCAATACCTTCAGAGGTTATCCTAGCAGGGTCGATTGGTTTTTTTTGTTTTTCAATATTTTGAAAGAAGTTTAGGGATGTGCTATCAGCATTTACATACCAAGGCTTAATCAGCTTAACATTAAATGGTAATTTTGATGGAGCAAATTCGTCGACGAAAATGGTTCCAGCTGCAGTTTTACCTTTAGCATTTTTAATCTTTATGGTATAGGCTGCACTATCTAACAAAGGAATGTTTCTGAAAACAAACCTGCCTTCGGCATTGGTTAAGGTATCGGCAAAAAATAGACTTTTACCAAGTGAAAGTAATTTCATATCAATATTTGGCATAGGCTTGTTCAATAGTCCCTCCACACGGCCCTCTATAAGATTATCTTTCTCTGCTTTAAACTTTGGTATTTCTCGGGGTTTGTTAATTTTATTCCATTGGTAGCCTATCCAGGCTTGGGTAAGTAATAGATTATCTAATTCTAGTAATGTTGCAGGTTTTTGATCGGCAAAATACCAACCAGCTTCTTCAATATTTCCTTTAATATCGCTCTGCAGCAAAAAATGGCTGATGATATTTTCTTCATTCTGCTCTTGCTTTACCTGATTGTTGTCGGTAACTGAAACTGAGAATGTACCACTTAAAGGAAGTCCCTCTTCATTTGTTGCATTAATCTCCACAACTATACTATCTCTAAGTTGGTAGCTGCTTTGGGGTGTACTTACGTTCAATTTTATGTGTTGTTTGTGATTAATGAAGACACTTCGTTCATTTATAGGAAGGTTATCAGGATCGAACAAAGTAAAATGGGTAATCCCATCTGTAAAGTCCTTTTTGGCCAATTTCAGCGTGCTGAAGCCATTTTTAAGGCTGATGGCAGTAGACAAGATTAGTTGGTCTGCACTTTGAGCCACTAGCTGATAACTTTGGTCTACTCTTTTAGTTTCGCTCGCTTTGATGTAGATTAAAAGTGAATCTGGCTTAGAAAGGTGATCTATTCTTAAGGTTGTGCCTTCTGGTTTTGCGATTGGCAATGCCTTTCTTTTTTCTTTTCCATTAATGGTATATATAGCACTATAGCTTTCGCCTTTTTGTGCAAGGAGGAAAAAGTTTCCCATTCCTTTGTGTTGGGCGTTAAATTCTGCTACTTTTTCATTTTTGCTGTTCACAATTTTTCCATTAACAGATCGTCCCATTCCATCTGGACCGATTGCTTTGAAAGCAACCTTGCTATATATGGCGTTTACCAGATAGCCGCCTTCTGGCATAAATTGCAAGTCTATTTCATCCACATCTTGTAAAAGGATGGGAATAATTGCCTTTTTTGCACGGTCTTTTTTATCTACGATGTAGAAGCTATAATTTCCGTTTATCTGATCAGAAAGCGGAATCGAAGTTTCGATTTTTCCATCTAAACTAGTCTGAAGGTCGGCCTTCATTAGCCTCTTATTGTCATTCATGAGATAGACTTCAACATCTCGCATTGCGGCTGGTTCATTGTTAATATTAGTTAGTCTTATTTTTAGATCGAGGATAGTGTTGCTTGCTGCGTTGCTCAATTTCTGAAAGGAGTCTACCAGCCAGGTTTTCGCACCCACATTTCCTACATAAATACTTTTCTGGAAGAAGTAATCGCTTCCGAAATTCTGTTGCCAATTGGTATAAGCTCTTAAAGTATAGGTGCCAGCATTTAATTTTTTATCTAATGCAAAATCGCCGTAACCCAAGCCATTATTTAGGGCGATTGCTTTACTTTCCACTAATTTACTGCTGTCGTTAAAAAGTTCGACATAAATTTTGTCTGTTTGTGTGTTTTGTTTTAGCGCTCCATTTAGCAGGAAGCTTTTGAACCACAGCGTATCCCCAACATTGTAGTAGGGTTTGTCTAAAGAAAGGTACAATTTCTCTTTGGGGAAGGCATTGTTGAAGGCT
>NZ_JBBHKB010000009.1:0-2456 GCF_037482965.1 Pedobacter anseongensis
GCGAGCTTTTATCAATGCTGTATTTGGGGCTGTAGAATTCTTTTGGCACGTACAATGGAAGTGGTCTGAATACGTATACGCCCCTCGAAGTGTTAATCCACGGCCCTTTACCACTACGCGTAATGATGTCGAGGTAGAAATAGGTTTGCTCTGACCCACCTCCTTCATAAAGCATAATATCTTTAATATCTTCGGCGCTTAACGTATTAAATATAAATCTATTTGTGGCAATAGCAGGGGCAACTTTACCAGTGACATTATAACCTGGATCGGTAACTACACCATCTACAACATTTGTATTAATATTATCAATCATTACAATCCCAATTGGCCTCATACCAATAGAAAAACCTGACGATGGGTTGGTCATAGTAAACCCTGGAAATTTTTCTCTTAACAGATCGTATAATGTTTTACGAGGGGTCTTTTTGAGTTCTGCTTCGGTAATCTGTCCATAAGGATGCGCATCCCAAGCCGTTTTTTCAATGAAGTCGTTCAGCCGTTTATTGCCTTTAATTTCTACCTCCTTAAGTCGTTCGCCTTCAAGTTTTAATTGTTCGAGACCGATCGGTCTTTTTTGGTTTTCAGTAGTTTTGAAATAGTTTAATTTCGTGCTATCGGCATTAACATACCAAGGTGTAATTCTTTTTGCGGTGAAGCTAATTTTTGAGGGTATAAATTCTTCTACAAAAATATTTGCTGCGGGTTCGTTTCCATTAGCGTTCTTTATTTTAATACTGTAGGCTGCACTATCTAAAAGCGGTAGGTCTTTAAACACAAACTTGCCTTCGTTATTGGTGATCGTGTCGGTGACAAAAAGATTTCGACCCAGCGCAAGTAAGGTTAATTTAATTGTTGAAGCGGGTTTATTGAATAAGCGCATTACCTTTCCTTCAATTAAATTATCTTTCTCTGGCTTAAATTTGGGTGGCTCTAATGGCTTTAACATTTCGTTCCACTTGTAGCCTATCCATCCTTGAGTTAATAAAAGATGATCGAGCGCCAAAAGTGTGGCGGCCTCGGTATTCTGAAAGTACCAACTTCCATCTTCAATATTTCCTTTGATATCGCTCTGTAACAAAAAATAACTTACGATATGATCTTGATTTTCATCTTGCTTTACCTGACTGTTATCGGTGATTGAAATGGCAAAGCTGGCCGCTATTGGTAATCCTGTTTCATTAGTGGCTGCAAGTTCAATAGCAATACTATCTCTAGGACTATAGCTGTTTTTATCTGAACTGATTTTAAGGTTTATCTTTTGTTTGTAATTGATAAAAACTTGTCGTTCATTTAGCGGCAATTGTGTAGGCGAAAATAAGGTAAAATGGATAACACCATCTGGAAAACTTTTTTTGGCTAATTTTAGATTAAAGAATCCATTTTTAAGATTTACAGGAGTAGTAATCAGGGGTTCGCCAGCGGATTGAGCGATTAACGCATAATTTTCATCCCTTGTCTTCCCCTCGGTGGCTTTTACATAGATTAATACCGAATCAGGTTTAGAAAGGTGATCGATCCTTAAGCTAGTGCCTTCATCTTTTGCCGCAGGTAAATTTAAACGCTGTTCTTTTCCAGCTAGCGTATAAACAGCGGTATAATTATCGCCCTTTTGGGGAAGAAGATAAAAACTTCCCATTCCTTTGTGGAGGGTCGATAAGTCTGCGATCTTTTCATTTTTTGAATTTATGATCGTTCCAGTGATTTTTTTCCCTTTCCCATCGACCCCTATGGCCTTGAAAGCGACCTTTCCGTAGATGCCATTTATCATATATCCACCTTCGGGCATAAATTGTAGGTCTACTTCCTCTTCGTCCTGCAAAAGTATTGGGAGCTCGGCATTTCTTTTTCTATCATTTTTATCGACGATATAAAAACTAGAGTTTGCTGCTAATTTGTTATCGGGCAGTGGAATTTGCGTTTCAATAATCCCATTCTGGCTAGTCTGCAGGTCTGCTTTCATGATTCTTTTCTTGCCACTCATTAAGTACACCTCAACATCCCGAAGTCCCGCCGCCTCATTCTTTATATTTGAAATTCTTGTTTTAAGTTCGAGTGTCTTGCTTGTCCCTGTTGTGGTAATCTTTTGATAAGAATCTAAAAGCCATGTCTGGGTGCCTACATTGCCAATATAAATGCTTTTTTGGAAGAAATAATCGTCGCCGAAATTCTGTTGCCAATTGGTATAGGCTCTTATGGTATACGTGCCTGAAGGGAGCTTGTTTTTTAAGGCGAAATCGCCGTAACCAAGTCCGTTATTTAAGGCAATTACCCTATTTTCTACCAGTCTGCTGCTATCATTGAAAAGTTCGATGTGAATTCTATCTGTCTGCAAATTAGCGGTAAGGTTGCCATTTAGCAAAATGGTCTTAAACCATATTGTATCGCCAGCGTTGTAATAGGGTTTATCTAAAGAAAGGTACAATTTCTCTTTGGGGAAGATTTTATTGTAGGTG
>NZ_JBBHKB010000010.1:0-1727 GCF_037482965.1 Pedobacter anseongensis
TTTATCTATTTTAAGGGTTATTTGTAATAGTCTTCGCCACGGATATTGTCATGGCTGGGCATTGGCAGTTCATCGGCAAAGAGGCTTTCGGGGTACTGGTCCATATTCTTCTCCAATATCATCTGTATGGTCTTGTAGGAGTAGATACCAAAGCCCAGGGCCCTTCTACAGGCATTGGTCAAACGTTCGTTTCCCGCTTTCTTGGCAAAGCCAAGGATGCCCACACATGATCTGTAGGCCTGCTCTGGGTGTTGCTTGCGTTCCAGTACCTTTAGGATATAGAGCCTCACGTCGTCATGGATACTGGTGGCCCATTCCAGGAAACGCTCTGGTGTCCAATCGGTAACGAACCTGTGGGTGGTGGCCATATGCTCCCTGTCGGTGGTATAGTTGTAGGGGCTTTTCATCCGCTTGTGCATGGCAATCCGCTCGTAATGATAGAATACCTCCACGTTTGAGCTGCTGTACATGATCTTGACCTTTTTACCGATAAAGCGGAATGGTACGCTGTAATAATGTTTGTCCACCCCTAGGTTTACATGCCCGTTCTTCATAACAGTGGCGTAGTGCTGCTTTTTGAAGGCATAGCGCAGTACCGGAAGAGGGTTCAGTGCCTCCCGTTCGATCTCTTCGAACTGTAGCCTCCTGCTATAGTTGCGACCTTTCAAAAGTTGGGTGTTATGGGATTCCAGCGCCTCCAGTATGGCCGAATTAAGTTCGGCCAGCGAATGGAATACCTGTTTGTTCAATGGGGCATAGATGCGGCCATAGACTATCTTTACCGCTCCCTCCACCAATGCCTTGTCCCTTGGGCGGTATGCCCTGGCCGGCAGGATCGTTGTTCCATAGTGGTCTGCGAAGTCGGCAAAGGTATCGTTCAGGGTAGGCTCGTAGCGGTTGCTCTTGGTAACGGCCGCCCTGAGGTTATCCGGTACGATGGCTGCCGGAACACCGCCAAGATAATGGAGCGTGTTCTCGCAGGCCGAGATGAAGTCCTCTTTCTGCTGGCTCATGACCGCTTCAACATAGGTGAGCTGGCTGGCGGCCAGGATGGCAACGAATACTTCCACCTCGGTTACCTCGCCGGTATCTTTATCTACGATGGTAAGTTTCTGGCCGGCAAAATCGATGAAGTGCTTATCACCCGCTTTATGGTCCAGGTGCATCACGGGGTTTACCCTGTTCTTCCACTGGTTGTAGTAGAAACAGAACTGGGTATACTGGAAGCCATCTGGAAACTCCTTCATATAGGCCTCCCATAGCATCATACGGCTGACCCCGGTCCGCTTTAGCTCACGGTCGATGCTGGGAAAACAACGTTGAAGGGCCATTAACCGGTTATTGGGGGCGTGCTCACGGCTCTTGCCGAAGAAATCATCCAGTTCCTTGTCGTTAAGCGCATCGATCTGCTCGAAACTACATCCGCTGGAACTGAAGGCCCTTAAATAAACTTTGACCGTATTACGGGAAACACCGGTATGGGTAGCTATAGAAAGCTTGCTACGCCCTTGGGTATACATTCTGAGTATCTGTCTTATCTTGCTCATGCTTATAGTGGAATTGGCCATTTCGATGGATTATATATCCGTCAAAAGTAGGCTTGCCGCTATAGCATTTAGGCATCGTTCCAGCTGGTCAATTTCCTCCGAAATCAAGTGGTCAATTTCAAGCGGAATAGGTGGTCAGTTTAAACCGAAATGGGGTGGTCAGTTTCACCGAAATCTCCA
>NZ_JBBHKB010000011.1:0-1439 GCF_037482965.1 Pedobacter anseongensis
TAGACTGCCCCCAAAAGGTTAGACGAAATTAGTAATTAATTATTTAAGGCATGAACCCGATATTCAATTGGGCTCATGCCTTTTAGATTCAGTCTTATCCTGTCATTGTTGTAGTATTTTATGTATTCGATTATTTCTTTCCTTAGTTCATTGACCGACCTGTATTTTTTCAGATAGAACAGTTCGGATTTGATTGTGCCGAAGAAGTTTTATATAATCGCATTATCTAGGCAATTGCCTTTACGGGACATGCTCTGAACAATTCCATAATTCTTGAGCATATTTCTATATGCCCTCATTTGATATTGCCAGCCCTGATCTGAATGCAGTATCAGCTTGCCGTGTTTCTGTACCTTTGCCAGCCCTTTTTTCAACATCTCTGTAATCTGTTCGAAATTGGGCCGTTCTGAAAGCGAATAACTTATGATCTCCCCGTTGAACAGGTCGAGAATTGGAGATAGGTATAGTTTCTTCCCCGACACGCTGAACTCGGTAACATCTGTTACCCACTTTTGTAAAGGACCAGCGGCCTTGAAGTCCCTTTCTATTATATTGGGTGCTATCTTGCCCTGTTCGCCCCTGTAGGACCTGTATTTCTTGAGCCTGACGACACTTTTCAGGCCCATTTCGCCAGTCAGCCTTAGTACCGTTTTATGGTTGATGACATGCCCTTCCTTTTTTAGTTGAAATAGCATCCGCCTATAGCCATATCTACCCTTATGCTGTTTGGAAAGCGTAAGGATACGTGCCCTAACCGCTTGGTATTTATCAGTCACTTTATCACGCTTCATATGGTAATAAAATGAACTTCGGGCCATATGGCTTGCCTCTAAAAGCATTGACAGATCAAACTTCATCCTTAACCCTTGAACAATCAGAGCTTTTTGTTTTTCTTTGATTCCTCTTTCTGGATTAAGGCTCGTAACTTTTTTAAAAACGCGACCTCCGCACGTAAACGCTTGTTTTCTTCCAAAACCTGTTCATGCGCTGTTAATGTTTTTCCAGGTGCCTTTTTCGAAATCCTTGGCTTCATGAGACATTTTTTTCCTCTGGTTTCCGCGGACAGACCCTCGGACCCACCAGAACCGTATATCCTCAACCAGTTGGATAGGACACTAGTGGATCTGATATTAAACTGGAGACACGCCGCTCTCAAAGATACTTTTTTGTTGGTAAAGTAACGCACAGCTTCAAGTTTGTTCTCTAAAGAATAGACCGTAGACTGAGGCCTAAGGCCAGCTTCACCAAAGCGTTCATAGAATTGCAACCATTGAAAAACCATTCGACGCTCAAGGCCATTTTCCCTGGAAATTGTGACTAGGGATCTAGATCCATTTAATAACTGATTAACGATAGTCAATTTAAATTCTAAGCTATGCTTAACTTTTCTACTCATAAAAATGCCCCCATAAAGTGTCTAACTTTTTGGGGGCATTGCA
>NZ_JBBHKB010000012.1:0-645 GCF_037482965.1 Pedobacter anseongensis
TGTATATTTCGGAGAAACTGACCATGTGATTCCGTGGCAAACTGACCACCTAATTTGCTGGCGAACGAACGTTGCAAATGCTATAGAAGCGTTGACAAAAGTAGTGATTTAAAAGTTGTTTTTTATTGGAAGCTGTTTTCTTGCACAGGCACCCTTTTTTTCCGCATTGATTCTCCCTTGAGTTCAATACGGTGGGCATCATGAACAATCCTATCCAATATTGCGTCGGCAATGGTTTTTTCACCAATCACTTCATGCCATTTGCTTACCGGCAGCTGTGAGGTAATGATAAGCGAGGTCTTTGAATGCCGATCCTCGATGATCTCCATCAACGCCGCCCTGCTCTGGGCATCGAAGGGCTGTATGCCGAAATCATCTAGGATCAATAGCTGCTGTTTTTCAATCTTTGCAATCTCTTTGATATAGGATCCATCGGCCTTGGCCATTTTCAGTTTGGCAAAAAGTTTTGGCGTACTACCGTATAATACCCTGTAGCCCAGCCTACATGCCTGGTATCCGATTGCCGAGGCAAGGTAGCTTTTACCAATCCCCGTACTTCCGGTAATGAGCAGGTTCTCAAACCGGTCGATAAAAGTACAGTCTGCCAACCTCATCACCTGGTTTCTGTCAATACTCCGATCCGCA
>NZ_JBBHKB010000013.1:0-379 GCF_037482965.1 Pedobacter anseongensis
AACAGACAGACAATACTTTTAATAATCTTAAAAGACGTTAGTTAATATTATGAAAGAAATTGGAATTAAGAATTAAAAATGAAACGCAATAAATTTTTTGATTTTATTAAAATAGACGAACGTTCGGCAACACCAAAGTATATGCAGCTTTGCAATGCCATTATTTCTGCTGTCGAAAGTGGAGACTTAAAAAAGGAAGAAAGTTTACCTTCTTTGAACGAGTTAACATTTATTTATGATATTTCTAGAGACACCGCAGAGAGAGGGTATAGACACTTGAAAAACAAAGGGTTTATCATGTCTGTGCCAGGAAAGGGCTATTTCGTGGCCGAGACGAGTGTTAATAAAGCTGTTAATGTCCTTCTTCTATTCAATAAAT